>NZ_CP027705.1:4800000-6796817 GCF_003850545.1 Pseudomonas sp. CMR5c
CCTTGCGTGCCCTGGTCCTGACCGCCCAGTCGGCGACGCTGTTCGCCAATCGCTGCATGCGCGCCGGGGCCAGCGGTTTCGTCTGCAAGCAGCAGGACCTGAGCGAGCTGCTCAGCGCCATCAGGGCCATCTGCAACGGCTACAACTATTTCCCCAGCCAGGCCCTGCTGATCAACCAGGTGGCGCTGGGCCAGACCCTGGAACTGGCGCAGTTCAACTCGTTGAACGACCGGGAACTGATGGTCATGCAGCTGTTCGCCATGGGCCAGACCAACCAGCAGATCGCCGTGGGCATGTTCCTCAGCAACAAGACCGTCAGCACCTACAAGAAGCGCATCATGCAAAAACTGGCGACCACCTCCATGAACACCCTGGTGGACCTGGCCAAGCGCCATGCACTGATATGAACAGCCTGCCCCTGCCGTCCTGGCCACCTCGCAGGCCATGGCGATGATCGAGCCCATACTGCAACAACCCGCCCCCTGGGCCTTGCTCCTGGCGGCTGGACTGGGCCTGGCCTGGCTATACCGGCGGCTGCGCCGCAGCCAACGTTCGCTGCAAGCGGCCCTGCAGGCCACCACAGAGCTGAAGGCCGGCAAGCAGCAGGCCGAAACCGCCAGCCGCGAAAAAAGCCGGTTCCTGGGCAATATCGGCCACGAGATCCGCACGCCGCTCAATGCCCTGGTCGGCCTGCTGGAGCTGGTGCTGCGCCGTACCCAGCCACTGGATCCGAACCGCTGCTCCCTGGAGCTGGCGCTGGACTCTGCCAGGGACCTGCGGGAGCTGCTGGCGGACCTGCTGGACGTGACTCGGATCGAGTCCGGGCAAATGTCCCTCAACCCGGACTGGGTCCTGCTGCGGGACTGCGTCGATCCGGTGATGGGGATATTCCAGGTCCTGGCGCGGCGCAAGCACCTGGGCTTGCACCTGGAGTTCAACGCCCCGGAACCCGAACCCCAGGTACTGATCGACGCCCTGCGTTTCAAGCAGGTGCTGAGCAACCTGCTGAGCAATGCGATCAAGTTCACCCACCTGGGCGAAGTCCGGGTCAGGTTGCACCTGCAGCCCGATTCCCTGCCGGACCAGTTCCGGCTGCGCCTGCAAGTGCTGGATACCGGCCTGGGCATCGCCGAGGAACAACGCCAGCGCGTGCTGCTGCAACCCTTCGCCCAATCCGCCACGGCCGGCCAGTCGGCCCGCGACAGTACCGGGCTGGGCTTGCCCATCAGTCACCACCTGTGCCAGCAGATGGGCGGCAGCCTGACCCTGCACGGGCGCAACGGCCCTGGCACCGAGGCGCGGGTCGGCTTGACCCTGGCCGGCCGCGAAGCGCCCGCCCCGGTGATCGAGGAACCTGTACGCCAGATCGCCAGCCCGCCGCTGGATATCCTGCTGGCGGACGATCATCCGGCCAGCCTGGCGCTGCTGCAGGGGCAACTGGAGTACCTGGGGCACCGAGTCACCTGCGCCGAGGATGGCACACAGGCATACCGGCTATGGCTGGCCGGGGACTTCGACCTGCTGATCGTCGACTGCAACATGCCCGGGATGAACGGCTACCAGCTGACCGCAGCCATACGCCGCGACGAGGCCCGGACCCAGCGCCCAGCCATCACTGTGCTCGGCTACAGCGCCAGCCATGAGCGAGAAACGGTCCGGCAATGCCTGGAAGCCGGCATGCATGACTGCCTGTTCAAACCCCTGGGCATCAACCTGCTGGGCCGCAAGCTGGCGATGCTCGCCCCGCTGCCCAGGGCGGACTGCTTCAACATGACCGCCCTGCTGGCCCTCACCCGCGGCGATACGCCGTTCGCCTTGCGCATGCTCAGGGAGCTGCTGCAATGCTGCCACGACGATCGGCGGATGCTGGGACTGATCGCCGTCGGCAACCAGAACGAACTGCGGGCCCTGGCCCACAAGGTCAAGGGCTCTGCGCTGATGGCCGGGGCCAATGTCCTGTACCGCTGCTGCGAAGCACTGGAGCAGGCCTGCCAGGATGACAGTGGGATCGACACCCTCGATACCAAGGTGCGCGACCTCGACCTGGCCCTGGTGCGGTTCAGCCAGGCCCTGTACCAACATATCGAATCCTTGCGCCAACCTGCCGCCTGATCCCTGCGCCCTGCACCGCACCATCAACGGCAGCTGATGCCGGTCCCTGGCGATACCCTATTGCCAGATTGATATCACAAAGCCAGTATTCTCTTCGCCGCACCTACCGCCCACACCGTCCATGCCCGGGAACGGGTCGAGGTCGGCGAACTCCAGGCCAGTCGAGGCAGGAATGCCCGCCTTAACTATGCTTGGATCCTGAGCCGAGCCCGATGTGCCTTTGGAGAGAACTGGAATGCCGAGCACCCCCTTGCCCGCACAACGCCGCTTCCCTCTGCATATTCATATCAGTGTGATGTTCACCCTGTTGCTGCTCATGACCGGGGTGATACTGGGCATCTACAACTACCACGCCACCACCCGGATCATCCTGGGCAGCAGCGAAAAACTGTTCCAGCGCATCGAGCAGGATGTCCGCAGCGACCTGAGATCCACCTACGAACCCATCCGCCATGTGCTCAGCCTGCTGGCGACCAGGTCGGCGACCCAGGCCCCCAGCCTGGAGCAGCGGCTGGAACTGCTCCGGCCATTCAGCCAGTCCCTCTTGGACAACTCCGACCTGGCCTCGCTGTACCTGGGTTATGCCAACGGCGATTTCTTCATGGTGCGCCCGCTGCGCGACGCCCAGATCCGGGACAAGCGCCAGGCCCCGGCCAACAGCGCCTATGAGGTATGGAGCATCGAGCGCGATGCCAGTGCCGGCCAGGTCAAGTCGCAGTCATTGTTCTATGACGCGAACCTGGTGCTGCTCGAGCGCCTGGAGCATTCAGACGAGCGCTACGATCCACGGACCCGGGACTGGTTCGTCAATGCCCGGGGCAATACCGACCAGATCACCACCCGCCCCTATGTGTTCTATTCCACCCTCAACGTCGGCACCACCCTGGCTCGCAGCAGCGGAAAGATGGCAGTGATCGCCGCCGACCTGACCCTGGAACAACTGTCTTCGACCCTGGCCAAGCATCGGGTCACGCCCACCACCGAAGTCGCCCTGCTGGACGACCTGGGCAATGTCGTGGCCTATCCCGAAAGTCACAAGCTGCTGCTGGAGCAACGCTCCGCACGCCTGATCAAGGGCAGCGACCTGAGTCCGGCGCTCGATGCCCTGCTGCAGGGGCGGACCGAGGGCGGTCACCTGCAAGCCCAGGGCCGCAACTGGATAGTCGCCAGCAGCCACATCGCCGAAGGCGGCCCCGGCGGCCTGCAACTGGACTTGCTGGTGCCCGAGGATGAGCTGCTGGCCGATGCCTACCGCCTGCGCTGGCAAGGCGCGTTGATCACCCTCACCACCTTGCTCTTGTGCCTGCCCCTGGGCTGGCTGATCTCGCGCATCCTGGTCCGTCCGTTGCGTAACCTGGTGCAAGAGGCCGATGCCATCCGCAGCTTCGACTTCCATTACCCGGCCTCACGCCGTTCACCGGTGCTGGAAGTGGATCAGCTGAGCGTGTCCATGACGCGGATGAAGAGCACCCTGGCCAGCTTCTTCGAGATCAATGCCAGCCTGTCCGCGCAAACCCGCTTCGACCCGTTGCTGCAGCGGGTGCTGTTCGAAACGGTGAAGATCGCCCAGGCCCAGGCCGGGCTGATCTACCTCTGCGAGAGCAAGGGATCGCGCCTGGAGCCCCACGGCCTGATCATCGACGGGCAACCCCAGGACCTGTCGTCGTTCGATATCGCCACCCAGGACCTGGCCGCCCCGCACAACCCGGACTGGCTGCGCCAGCTGGCGGACCACGACAACGTGGTCACCACCCTGGGCTTCGAGCAGGCCGGCCAGCTGCAAAGGATACTGCTCGCCCTGGACAGCCCCAGCACCCACCTGGTGGGAATTCGCCTGCGCAACCGGCACCACGAGACCGTGGGCATGCTCCTGCTGTTCCTGGTGGACAGCGGTACCGAGGCGGACCTGGACAAGCTCAGCCCCGATCGCATCGCTTTCATCCAGGCGGTATCGGCCACCGCCGCGCTGTGCATCGAAAGCCAGCGCCTGCAGAACAAGCAGAAGCAGCTACTGGACTCGTTCATCCAGTTGCTGGCCGGCGCCATCGACGCCAAGAGCCCCTATACCGGCGGGCATTGCCAGCGCGTGCCGGCATTGACCCTGATGCTGGCCGAGGCCGCAGCGGCCAGCCAGGAGCCGGAATTCGCCACCTACAGGCCCAGCGAGGACGAATGGGAAGCGCTGCATGTGGCCTCCTGGCTGCACGACTGCGGCAAGGTCACCACCCCTGAATACGTGGTGGACAAGGCCACCAAGTTGGAAACCCTGAACGACCGCATCCATGAAATCCGCACTCGCTTCGAAGTGCTCAAGCGCGATGTCTGGATCGACTACTGGAAGGCCCTGGCCCAAGGGGCCGAGGAAGCGCCCCAAGCTAGCGAGCGCGACGCCCGGCTACAGGAGCTGGATGAGGAATTCGCCTTCGTCGCCCGCTGCAACCTGGGGGCGGAGTTCATGGCCGAGGCCGACCAGCAGCGCTTGCAGCGCATCGCCCAACGCACCTGGAGCCGCACCCTGGACAATCGCCTGGGCGTGTCCTGGGCCGAGGGCCAGCGCCTGGAACGTTCGCCGGCGTCCAGTCTGCCGGTCACGGAAACCTTGCTGGCCGACAGGCCCGACCACCTGCTGGAGCGCGACAGCTCGGAAGTGTTCGCCGCCGACAACCCCTGGGGCTTCAAGCTCCAGGTGCCGGAGCACAAGTACAACCGTGGCGAGCTGTACAACCTGAGCATTCCCCGGGGCACCCTGACCGCCGAGGAGCGCTACGTGATCAACCACCACATAGTGCAGACCATCATCATGCTCGAGCACCTGCCCTTCCCCAGCCACTTGCAGGGCGTGGCGGAGATCGCCGGTGGTCACCACGAGAAAATGGACGGCAGCGGTTACCCACGCCAACTCAAGCGCGAGCAGATGAGCTTGCCGGCGAGGATGATGGCCATCGCCGATATCTTCGAGGCGCTGACCGCGGCAGACCGTCCGTACAAGAAAGGCAAGACCTTGAGCGAGGCGCTGAACATCATGGCCATGATGTGCCGCGACGCCCATATCGATCCGCAACTGTTTGGGCTGTTCATCCGCCAGAAGATCTATCAGCAGTACGCCGAGCGCTTCCTGACGCCGCAGCAGATCGACGAAGTGGACCAGGCGGCCTTGCTGGGCAAGGCCGGATTGGACAGCTGAGGGCTCAGCAGTCGCTGGCGTTCAGGAAGATCCGCGCCAGGCGCTCGATCCCCGTCTGGTCCTCGACGCCGAAGCGCGCCAGGCTCGGGCTGTCCAGGTCCAGTACGCCGATCAACCGGCCAGCCTTGACCAGCGGCACCACCAACTCGCTGTTGGAGGCGCTGTCGCAGGCGATATGCCCGGCAAAGGCGTGCACGTCCTCTACCCGCTGGGTCTGCAAGGTCGCTGCAGCAGTGCCGCAGACACCCCGGCCGAAAGGAATGCGCACGCAGGCGATCTGCCCCTGGAACGGGCCAAGCACCAGTTCCTCACCACGGGCGAGGTAGAACCCGGCCCAGTTCAGGTCGTCGAGCTGGCTGAACAGGAAGGCCGAGAACTGCGCCGCGTTGGCGATGAAGTCACGCTCATCGGCCAGCAGCGATTCGAGCTGGGCACACAGCAGCCCATAACCGTCCAGGCCCTGTCCGGCGTTTTTCAGATCGATCATGGCTTTTGCTCCAGCAGTTGCAGGCCCACCCAATAGCGGGCGAACTGATAGGCGCAGCGACCGTTGCGGTTGCCGCGTCCGGTAGCCCAGCGCACCGCCAGGATGTCCAGCTCTTCATCGCGCTGCCACTTCAGGCCGGCCTTGCGGGCCAGTTCGCCGATCCAGTGCTCCACCACGTTGAGGAAGTGTTCCTGGGTGAAGGGATAGAACGACAGCCACAAGCCGAAGCGGTCCGACAGGGCGATCTTGTCTTCCACCGCTTCGCTGGGGTGCAGCTCGCCATCGACGCGCTTCCAGTTCTCGTTGTCGCTTTCCTTCTCCGGCACCAGGTGGCGGCGGTTGGAGGTGGCGTACAACAGTACGTTCTCCGGAGCCTGCTCCAGGGAGCCATCGAGCACGCTCTTGAGTACCCGGTAGTCGCCCTCGCCGGATTCGAAGGACAGGTCATCGCAGAACAGCACGAAACGCTGGGGCAGCTTGACCAGTTGCTCCACCACCCGTGGCAGGTCGGCCAGGTGGTCGCGCTCGATCTCGATCAGGCGCAGGCCGCCCTTGGCATGCTCGGCCAGCAGGGCCCGGACCAGGGAAGATTTGCCGGTGCCGCGCGAACCCCAGAGCAAGGCGTGGTTGGCCGGCAAGCCGTCGAGGAACTGCTGGGTGTTGCGGGCCAGCTGCTCGCGCTGCTTGTCGACCCCGATCAGGTCGCTCAGGCGCATGTCCAGGCTGACGTCCAGGGGCAGCAGGAAACCGCTGCGGCCTTCACGTTGCCAGCGCGCAGCCAGGCACTGGCTCCAGTCGATGGCTTGGCGCGGGGTGGGCAACAGCGGTTCGATCCGGGCCAGGACCGCATCGGCGCGTTCAAGAAATGCATTCAATCGAGCATCCACGACTTTTCCTCAGGCACGTTCAAGGTAATGATGCGGCACACAGATGAAACGCAGTCCTGATCAACGGGTCCAAAGGCCCTGTCAGCTGCTGCCAGGCCAAGCCGGCAACCCAAGATGATCAGCTATGCTTGCGCAGCGAAGGGAAACGAAAGTGGTTCAACCCCCCATGGATATCAAGTTCACCAACCGCCTGTCCTATAAACAGGCCCGGCTCACCGTGTTGGTGGGTTTCATTCTGGGGACCGCGCTCAGTCTGGTGCAAATCGGTATCGATTATGCCAGCGAAGACGCCTCCATCAATCGTGAAATCCACTCGCTGCTGGAAATCAGCCACAACCCGGCCTCACGCATCGCCTACAACATCGACGCCGAGCTGGCACAGGAACTGACCCTGGGCCTGTTGCGCTCCCCGGCGATCATTCGTGCGCAATTGATCGACAACAACAATACCCTGCTGGCCAACGTCGAGCGCCCGCCGTTGCAGAGCCGCTATCGGGCCATCAGCGACTTCCTGTTCGGCGCCGACCGGCAATTCGAAGACCGCCTCTACCTCAGCCACCTGCCGGAGGAATCCCTCGGCACCCTGCACCTGGACGTCGACACTTACGCCTTCGGTAGCCGCTTCCTGCGCCGCGCCGAAGTCACCCTGCTCAACGGCTTCGTGCGCAGCCTGATCCTCACCGGGATCCTGCTCGGGCTGTTCTACGTGATGCTGACCAAGCCCCTGGTGGGGGTGATCCGCGAACTCAGCAGCCGCGACCCACGAGGCTCGCGGCAGGCCAAGCTGGACTTCCCCCATGGCCACGAGAACGACGAAGTCGGAGTCCTGGTCAAGGTGGCCAACCAGCAGTTCGAGATAATGGCCACCGAGATCCAGCAGCGGCGCAATGCCGAGAACCGCCTGACCGAATACCTCGGGCAACTGGAGAACATCGTTTCGGCACGCACCACCGAACTCAAGGCCAGCAACGCCAGCCTCAGCCAATCCAACGAGGAGCTGGAAGCCGCCCGGCGGACCGCCCTGGACATGGCCCAGGCCCGCTCGGCCTTCCTGGCCAACATGAGCCACGAGATCCGCACGCCGCTCAACGGCCTGCTGGGCATGATCGCCCTGTCCCTGGACAGCCCGCTGAACCCCGAACAACGCCAGCAGCTATCCATCGCCCATGACTCCGGCAAGGTGCTGGTGGAACTGCTCAACGATATCCTCGACATGTCCAAGTTCGACGCCGGGCAACTGGAGCTCGAGCGCATCCCCTTCGATCTCGGGGTGCTAGTGGAGGACACCGCCAACCTGCTGTCGCAGAACGCCGCGGCCAGCGTCGAGTTGACCTGCCTGGTGGCCCCGGAATTTCCGGCGCTGGTGCTGGGCGACCCGATGCGAGTGCGGCAGATCGTCAGCAACCTGTTGTCCAACGCCCTCAAGTTCACCCGTTTCGGCCGGGTCGACGTGCGCCTGAGCACCTTGGCCGACGGCGTGCGCATCGAGATCTGCGACACCGGCATCGGCATCGCCCAGGAAGCCCAGGTGAAGATCTTCCAGCCCTATACCCAGGCCGGCGCCGGGATCACCCGCCAGTACGGCGGTACCGGCCTGGGCCTGGCCCTGACCTACAACCTCTGCGAGGCCATGAACGGCCGCCTGAGCATCAGTTCGGAAGTGGGGTTCGGCAGCCAGTTCTGCGCCGACCTGCCACTGCCCAGCCACGCCCCGGCCGCCGTGCCGCCGCGCTTGTCCGGCAAGATCATCGCCATCACCGATAGCGGCAGCGGCCTGTCCGAGCTGCTGTCGAGCCTGTTGCCGGCCTGGGGCCTGGCCTACCAGCGTTGCGACATCGAGGATTCGCTGGCCGGACTCAGTCCTGACTTGCTGATCACCGACTGCCCGGAGTGCCTGTTCGGCTTGCGCCCGGCCATCAGCGCCCCGATCCTGCTGGTGACCGCCTACGGCAGCTTCCTGCCCAGCGAGGAGGCCAGCGCCCTGGCCCCCCTGCAGCAACAAGCCCGGCCTCTGGCACGCAACGCGCTGTACCAGACCCTGCGCCGTTCATTGCAGGCCGAAACCGTCACCCTCAACGATGCGCAACTGGAGATGCCGGTGCAGATCCGCCGGGCGAACATCCTGCTGGTGGAAGACAACCCGGTGAACCAACTGGTGGCCAAGGGCATGCTGAGCAAGCTCGGCTGCGCGGTGACCGTGGCCGTGCATGGGGCCGAAGCCCTCAACCAGCTGGAACACAGCGATTTCGACCTGATCCTGATGGACTGCAACATGCCGGTCATGGATGGCTACGAGGCCAGCCGGCAAATTCGCCGCAGCGGGCGCTGGCCGGACCTGCCGATCATCGCCCTGACCGCCAATGCCATGCCCGAGGAGCGCGAGCGCTGCCGGGCCGCCGGCATGAGCGACTACCTGGCCAAGCCCTTCAGGCGCGAAGAACTGATCGCCCTGCTGGACCTGTGGGTACCGACTACGAGCAAGCTCTGAGCTGCAGCAGCAGGCGGTCGAGCTGTTCGCGCAACGGGCCCAGGCTGTCGAGATCGACGCCGCTTTCGCACAATAGCGCCGCCTTGAGCGGCCTGACCTGCTCACGCAAGGCCAGCCCGGTATCGCTCAGGCTCAGGTGCACCTCGCGCTCATCGCGTCCGGAACGTCGGCGTTGCACCAACTGCAACTGTTCCAGGCGCTTGAGCAGGGGCGTCAAGGTGCCGGAGTCCAGAGCCAGGCGCTCCCCCAGGGCCTTTACCGTGGGCAGCGCCGGCGGTGTCTCGTGCCACTCCCACAACACCAGCATCACCAGGTACTGCGGGTAGGTCAGGCCGAGCTGGTCGAGCATCGGCTTGTAGCCGCGCACCACCGCTCGCGAAGCGGCATACAGCTTGAAACACAGCTGGCTGTCCAGTTGCAGCGAAGCATCGGGCAGGTGGTTCATTTGAGCAGGGCTTCGATCTCGCCGGCCAGGTCCTGGGGTTTGGTGGTCGGGGCGAAACGCTTGACCAGCTTGCCGTCCTGGCCAATCAGGAACTTGGTGAAATTCCACTTGATGCCCTGGGAACCCAGGAGTCCGGGGGCGCGCTTCTTCAACTGGACGAACAGCGGATGGGCACCGGCGCCATTGACCTCGATCTTCTTGAACAGCGGGAAGCTGACGCCGTAGTTGAGCTCGCAGAACTCCGAGATCGCTCCCTCGTTGCCCGGTTCCTGCTGGCCGAACTGGTTGCACGGAAAGCCCAGGACCACCAGCCCCCGATCCTTGTAGGACTGCCACAACTGCTCGAGCCCCTTGTATTGCGGGGTGAAGCCGCATTTGCTGGCGGTGTTGACCACCAACACGGCCTTGCCGGCGAAATCCGCCAGGGTCTTCTGCTCGCCCTTGATGGTGGTGCAGGGGATAGTCAGCAACGCATCGGTCATGGCAGCAACTCCACTCGAGATTAGGAACGGATAAAAATAGTGCTCAATTAGATTGCATGCAATTTAAATCACGAAAAATCGGCTCCATGGAGCCTGATGCCCGTCAGTCGAGCGAGGTGATCCTCCATGGGAGCGAAGCTTGCTCGCGATGATCGTCAACACTAGCGCGTATTGACTGGATGAACGCAGCGCTCTGGAGCCCAGTGCGGGCAAGCCTCGCTCCTACAATTTCCTTAGCTTATCGTCCCGCCTTACCGCCTAGCGGGCTACCAGGTCCAGGCAGACGGAGTTGATGCAATAACGCAGGCCAGTGGGTGGCGGGCCATCGGGAAACACATGGCCCAGGTGCGCATCGCATTTGGCGCAGACCACTTCGGTGCGGATCATGCCGTGGCTCAGGTCGCGGATCTCGATCATCGCGCTGTCGGCGATGGGCTCGTAGAAGCTCGGCCAACCGCAACCGGAATCGAACTTGGCCCTGGAGTCGAACAGCGGCTCGCCACAGCAGACGCAGTGGTACACCCCATCGGTCTTGGTGCCGTTGTACTTGCCCGAGAACGGGCGTTCGGTGCCCTTGAGCCGGCAGACGTTGTATTGCTCCGGATCGAGCATCGCCCGCCATTCTTCCAGGGTTTTTTCCAGCTTTTCCATGGTCCTTCCTCTGCAACGGAAAAAGCCCGATCTGTATCTTTTCCACGGATCGGGCGGCACGTATGATTGCGCCTCGTCAGACGCCAGTCTGGCAGCCGCGCTACACCCATTCAAACGGATTTTGCCGCAGCCGGTGCGGGCTACAGCCCGGTGTAGGACGGCAGGATTCCCAGTACGGTAGTTCATCCTCCGCCTGGATCGTTCATTTTCGGGAACACATCGCCATGCAGGTCAGCAAATCGAACAAGCTCGCCAACGTCTGTTATGACATTCGCGGCCCAGTGCTCAAGCACGCCAAACGCCTGGAAGAGGAAGGCCATCGCATCCTCAAGCTGAACATCGGCAACCCAGCGCCCTTTGGCTTCGAGGCGCCGGACGAGATTCTCCAGGATGTGATCCGCAACCTGCCGACCGCCCAGGGCTACAGCGACTCCAAGGGCCTGTTCAGCGCGCGCAAGGCAGTGATGCAGTACTACCAGCAGAAGCAGGTGGAAGGCATCGGCATCGAGGATATCTACCTGGGCAACGGCGTATCCGAGCTGATCGTGATGGCCATGCAGGCCCTGCTCAACAATGGCGACGAAGTGCTGGTTCCGGCCCCCGACTATCCACTGTGGACCGCCGCGGTGAGCCTGGCCGGCGGCAACCCGGTGCACTACCTGTGCGACGAGCAGGCCAACTGGTGGCCCGACCTGGCCGACATCAAGGCCAAGATCACCCCGAACACCAAGGCCCTGGTGATCATCAACCCGAACAACCCCACCGGCGCCGTGTATCCCAGGGAAGTGCTGCTGGGCATGCTGGAGCTGGCACGCCAGCACAACCTGGTGGTGTTCTCCGACGAGATCTACGACAAGATCCTCTACGATGACGCCGTGCATATCTGCACCGCCTCCCTGGCCCCGGACCTGCTGTGCCTGACTTTCAACGGCCTGTCCAAGTCCTACCGCGTGGCCGGCTTCCGCTCCGGCTGGGTGGCCATTTCCGGTCCCAAGCAGCATGCCCAGAGCTACATCGAGGGCATCGACATGCTGGCCAACATGCGCTTGTGCGCCAACGTGCCCAGCCAGCATGCGATCCAGACCGCCCTGGGCGGCTACCAGAGCATCAACGACCTGGTCCTGCCGCCTGGCCGCCTGCTGGAGCAGCGCAACCGCACCTGGGAACTGCTCAACGACATTCCCGGCGTAAGCTGCGTCAAGCCCATGGGCGCGTTGTATGCCTTCCCGCGGATCGACCCGAAGATCTGCCCGATCCACAACGACGAGAAGTTCGTCCTCGACCTGCTGCTCTCCGAGAAGCTCCTGGTCGTGCAAGGCACCGCCTTCAACTGGCCATGGCCGGACCACTTCCGGGTAGTGACCCTGCCCCGGGTCGACGACCTGGAACAGGCCATTGGCCGGATCGGCAACTTCCTCAAGTCCTATCGTCAGTAATTTCTCAAACGCAGTGCGATCTTTCGCGGATCGCACTGCGATTAATTCAGCAACACATCTTCACTGACCCTCCCCGCCCCCCTTCTACTAAGCTTGCACTTTCCGTCGTTGCCACTGTCACAGCGTCTGCGTCGCAGCTGGACGATGGTCGTCCACGGCGATCGGTCATGAACTTGCCACACGCCTGTCATGCCCCGCCCCATGCGACATAGTTTGAAATAGAAGCCGTATTGAATCGGTGCTTGCCGCGCCTTATATACCCCCGCGGAACGCTACATCTTTAGCTTGAGGAGATTTCTACAACCATGATGCGAATCCTGCTGTTTTTGGCCACTAACCTTGCGGTCGTGCTGATTGCCAGCATTACCCTGAGCCTTTTCGGCTTCAACGGGTTCATGGCGGCCAACGGGGTTGATCTGAACCTCAATCAGCTGCTGATTTTCTGTGCGGTCTTTGGTTTCGCCGGCTCGCTGTTCTCGCTGTTCATCTCCAAGTGGATGGCGAAGATGAGCACCAGCACGCAGATCATTACCCAGCCGCGCACCCGCCATGAGCAATGGTTGTTGCAGACCGTTGAACAACTGTCCCGCGAAGCCGGCATCAAGATGCCCGAAGTGGGGATTTTCCCGGCCTACGAGGCCAATGCCTTCGCCACCGGCTGGAACAAGAACGATGCCCTGGTAGCTGTCAGCCAAGGGCTGCTGGAGCGGTTCTCCCCCGATGAAGTGCGGGCCGTGCTGGCCCACGAGATCGGCCACGTCGCCAATGGCGACATGGTGACCCTGGCGTTGATCCAGGGCGTGGTGAACACCTTCGTGATGTTCTTCGCGCGGATCATCGGCAACTTCGTCGACAAGGTGATCTTCAAGAACGAGGAAGGCCAGGGCATGGCCTACTACGTGGCGACCATCTTCGCCGAGCTGGTCCTGGGCATCCTCGCCAGCGCCATCGTCATGTGGTTCTCGCGCCAACGCGAATACCGCGCCGACGAAGCTGGTGCGCGCCTGGCCGGCACCAATGCGATGATCGGCGCCCTGCAGCGCCTGCGCTCGGAACAGGGCCTGCCGGTGCACATGCCCGATACCCTGAATGCCTTCGGCATCAACGGCGGTATCAAGCAGGGCCTGGCCCGGATGTTCCTGAGCCACCCACCGCTGGAAGACCGTATCGACGCCCTGCGCCGTCGCGGTTGATCCACTCCGGCAACAACAAGAAGGGCGACGCAAGTCGCCCTTTTTCATGGTCGCGGAAAAGCTCAGCGGGTGCCGGTCTTCTCCAGGCGGTAGACCCGCTCCACCAGCCGGGTGACCCCGCCCTGGAGGAACTTCCAGCTTTCACCGAGGATGTCGCGCTCGGTCTCCACCTGCAGCTGCCAGCTGCCCTCCAGGCTCTCACGCACCTCATCGTCCAGAACAGCGAATGGCGGCCCGTCGAGCTGCGCCTGGTCGTAGTCCATGGTAATCAGCAGCCCACGGCTACCGTGGGGCAACAAGCCATTGATGTGCGCGGCATAGCGCTGGCGCATCTGCCGCGGCAGGGCGATCATCGCCGCGCGATCGTACAGGGCCGTGCAGCCGGCGACATCCTCGGCGGCCAGGGCGAAGATGTCGCCGCACCAGAGCTGGATCGCGCCATGGGCATAGACCTTGAACACCCCTTGCTGGCTGACCTGCGGCTGCAACTGGTGTTCGCGGAAGAAATCCTCCACCGCCTTCTCCGACAGCTCGATCCCCAGCACCTGATGCCCGCGACTGGCGAGCCAGGCCAGGTCCAGGCTCTTGCCGCACAGCGGTACCAGCACCCGGGCCTGGTCAGCGAGTCCAAGCCCCGGCCAGTACTGCTGCAGATAAGGATTGACCTGCGCCAGGTGGAAGCCGATCTGGTCGCGTTCCCAGCGTTTGTGCCAAAAGTCCGCTTGCATGGAATGTCCTTGGAATTCGATCAAAAAGCCCTAAAACTTATATTAGATTTAGATCAATGATCTGATTGAAGATGGCGCATCTTAACCCTCAGGACCTTCTTCATGCTCCCCAGCCTGTTCATTTCCCATGGTTCTCCCATGTTGGCCCTGGAGCCCGGTGACAGCGGCCCCGCCCTGGTCCGCCTGGCGGCGCAACTGCCCCGGCCGCGGGCGATCCTGGTGGTGTCGGCCCACTGGGAAAGCCCCGACCTACGGGTCAGCGCCCATCCGCATCCGGAGACTTGGCATGACTTCGGCGGCTTTCCCGCCGCCCTGTTCGCCGTGCAGTACCCGGCGCCTGGCGATCCCGGGCTGGCCGCCCAGGTCGTGCAATTGCTGGCGGCCAATGGCCTGCCGGCGCGACTCGACGAGCAACGGCCCTTCGACCATGGCACCTGGGTCCCGCTGTCGCTGATGTACCCGCAGGCGGACATTCCGGTGGTCCAGCTGTCCCTGCCCAGCCAGCAGGGCCCGGCGTTACAGACCCGCATCGGCCAGGCCCTGGCCAGCCTGCGCGAGCAAGGCGTGCTGCTGATCGGTTCCGGCAGCATCACCCACAACCTGCGGGAACTGGACTGGCATGCCGGCCCGGAAAGCGTCACCCCCTGGGCCCAGGCCTTTCGCGACTGGATGATCGACAAGCTGGCCAGCGACGACCAGGCCGCGCTGCATGACTACCGGCGACAGGCGCCCCATGCCGTACGCAGCCACCCCAGCGACGAACATCTGCTGCCGCTGTATTTCGCCCGGGGCGCCGGTGGCGCATTCAGCCTGGCCCACCAGGGTTTCACCATGGGCGCGCTGGGCATGGACATCTATCGCTTCGGCTGAATCGCGGGTAAATCCCGGGCAAAAAAAATCCCCAGACCAGCCGGGGATTTTTCATGCGTGATCGATCAGCCCAGGGAGCGGATCAATCCTCGCGGTAGCGACGCAGCTTGAGCTGCTTGCCGGCAACGCGAGTGTCCTTGAGCTTGGCCAGCAGGCGGTCCAGACCGTCTTCCGGCAGCTCTACCAGGCTGAAGCTGTCGCGTACCTGGATACGGCCGATGGCTTCACGGGCCAGGCCACCTTCGTTGAGGATCGCACCCAACAGGTTCTTGGCGGCGATGCCATCACGGGCGCCCAGCGCGGTACGGCAACGAGCACGACCTTCGGCCAGTGGAGCCGGAGCGCGACGCTCGCGATCACCACGATCAGGACGGTCGCCGTAACGCTCGGAACGCTCGCCACGTGGGGCATTGTTCGGCACCAGCGGACGCTCTTTCTCGATGGTCGCCAGATCCAGCGCCTGGCCATTGGTGGCCTTGCGCAGCAGGGCCGCGGCCAGGGCGCGCGGGCTGCAACCGATGTCGGCGGTCAGGCGGTCCAGCAGGTCGCCATGGGACGCCTCGGCGTCAGCTACCAGTGGCGCCAGGCCGTTGGTCAGCTTCTTGATGCGCGCGTCGAGCACGGCCTGGGCGTCCGGCAGGCGGACTTCAGCCACTTTCTGCCCGGTCACACGCTCGATCACTTGCAGCATGCGACGCTCGCGTGGAGTCACCAGCAGCAGCGCGCGACCTTCGCGACCCGCACGACCGGTACGGCCGATACGGTGGACGTAGGATTCCGGATCGTAAGGCATGTCCACGTTGAATACGTGGGTGATGCGCGGTACGTCCAGGCCACGGGCGGCGACGTCAGTGGCCACAACGATGTCCAGGCGGCCATCCTTGAGGGAGTCGATGACGCGCTCACGCTGGTTCTGGGCGATATCGCCGTTCAGCGCGGCGGCCTTGTAGCCCTTGGCTTCCAGGGCGCTGGCCAGGTCCAGGGTCGCTTGCTTGGTGCGCACGAACATGATCAGGGCGTCGAAGTCCTCGACTTCCAGCAGGCTCAGGACCGCGCCAGTCTTCTGGTCGGCGTGAACCAGCAGGTGGGCCTGCTCGATCGCGGTGACGGTCTGGGTCTTGCTCTGGATCTTGACGTGCTTCGGATCCTTGAGGTGACGCTCGGCGATCGCGCGGATCGACTGCGGCAGGGTGGCCGAGAACAGTACGGTCTGGCGGGATTCGGGCATGGCCTTGAAGATCACTTCCAGGTCATCCATGAAGCCCAGCTTGAGCATTTCGTCGGCTTCGTCGAGAACCAGGTGGTTCACGGTGGCCAGGACCTTCTCGTCACGACGCAGGTGGTCGCACAGACGGCCCGGGGTGGCGACAACGATCTGTGCGCCGTTACGGATTGCCTTGAGTTGTGGGCCCATCGGCGCACCGCCGTAGACGGCCACAACGGTCACGCCCGGCATTTGCTTGGCGTAGGTTTCAAAGGCGGTTGCTACTTGTAGCGCCAACTCGCGGGTTGGGGCCAGGATCAGAGCTTGCGGCTCGCGCTTGGACGGATCGATGCGGTGCAGGATAGGCAGGGCAAAGGCAGCGGTCTTACCGGTACCGGTTTGCGCCTGGCCAATCATATCGTGACCGGCGAGGATGATCGGGATCGATTGCTGCTGAATGGCCGAAGGCTCTTCGTAGCCGGTGGCGACTACTGCAGCAACAATACTGGGATGAAGTTCAAGAGCGGCGAAGCCGCCGATTTCCTGGGTCATGGGTCTGCCTCTAAGTGCATCCGCAAAGACCCATGCTCCAAAGCTGCGCATGCCGTGTAAGACTCGATGAGTCACCCTGGCAGCTTTGTCGGCGGGGATTTGCGAAAACGATTGAAAGAAATGAACGTCAAGGATAGTCCGCGAAGCGGACAAGCAGCCGAAGCTGACTTCGGGGAAATGCGTTACCTAAACGAGGCCCTGCTAAAGGCCGGCGCGCACTATACCGGAATTACTCAAAAAAGGGAGTTTTTTTTGTCGGAAAAATCCGCCAAACCCCCGACTACCACAGGCTTTGCGCCGTTTCGGAAGGCCGGCCATCGGGCTCGAACCCAAGCGTATTCGGGCCCCTGGCTTAAACGGTTCACCTCGTGCCCCCAAGCCACTGCGGCAAACTGCCTCGCCTGCTGCAGAGAATGGCGTCCGGATCTCCCGGGCCACGGTGCCACTTGCGCGATGCAAGCACACCGATACTTGTCGACCCGGCGAGCCTGGCCGCCAGCGCTGCCGGGCGCGTCCGCTCAGGTAGCGGGCCGGATGTCCTTGATCAACGACTGCAACGAATACCCCAGGCGCGGCGCCAGGGCCTCGGCCCGGGCGACCAGGCCCGGCATGTCCAGCTCCTGCTCCAGGTCGGCCGGCACGATCAGGATCACGTTGCCCTCCTTCACCGGCAGCTCCCAATAGTGGCGGTGATAGAGGCCGCGCAGCAATGCGGCGCCCAGGGGCTTGCCGTCATCGGTGGCCCATTGGTTGATCACCAGCCAGCCACCCGGATTGAGACGCTTCTGGCAGTTTTCCAGGAACCCCCAGGCCAGGTGCCCGACGCCCGGTCCGACATCGGTATACAGGTCGACGAAGATCAGGTCGGCGGGCTCGGCGCTTTCCAGCAGTTCCAAGGCATCGCCGATCCTTATATATAGACGCGGATCATCGTCCAGCCCCAGGTATTGGATGGCCAGGCGCGGCACGTCCGGACGCAGCTCGATGGCCTCGACGTCCTCCAGGGGCAAGAACTTCAGGCACGCCTGGGTCAGGGTGCCGGCGCCAAGCCCAAGAAACAGCGCGCTCTCCGGTGCGTCATGGCACAGCGCGCCGATCAGCATGGCCCGGGTGTAGTCGTACTCCAGCCAGCTGGGGTCGGCAGTGAACACGCAGCTTTGCTCGATGGCCTCACCGAATTCGAGGAAGCGGTAATCGGCCACTTCCAGGACCCGGATCATGCCGAACTCGTCGTGAACCTCGGCCAGTACGCGTTCGACGCGTTCCTCAGTCATTTCATCTCCTCGTCGCCCGGGCCGGGAACCTTGCCAGGGCGCTAAACCTGCCGCTCGGTAGCGAGCGCAAAGGCGCGATTGTCGACCAAGGCGCAGGAACAGGTCACGCACTAATTTGCTGCTAACATGCCCATCCCAACGTAAAGCATTCGAGTCTGCGATGAGCCAACCCTGGAGCCCCGACAGCTGGCGCGCCCTGCCGATCCAGCAACAACCCCACTACCCCGACGCGGCACACCTGCTCAAGGTCGAGCAGACCCTGGCCAGCTATCCGCCCCTGGTATTCGCCGGGGAGGCCCGGGAGTTGCGCCGCCAGTTCGCCGAAGTCACCCAGGGCCGGGCCTTCCTGCTGCAAGGCGGGGATTGCGCCGAGAGTTTCGCCGAGTTCTCCGCGGCGAAGATCCGCGACACCTTCAAGGTGCTGCTGCAGATGGCCATCGTCATGACCTTTGCCGCCGGTTGCCCGGTGGTCAAGGTCGGGCGCATGGCTGGCCAGTTCGCCAAGCCACGCTCGGCCAACGACGAGACGGTCAACGGCGTGACCCTGCCCGCCTACCGTGGCGATATCGTCAATGGCATAGGTTTCGATGAAAAGAGCCGGGTACCGGACCCGGAGCGCCTGCTGCAGTCCTACCACCAGGCCACAGCCACCCTCAACCTGCTGCGCGCCTTCGCCCAGGGCGGTTTCGCCGACCTGCACCAGGTGCACAAGTGGAACCTGGACTTCATCGCCAACTCGGCCCTGGCCGAAAAGTACAGCCAACTGGCCGATCGCATCGATGAAACCCTGGCTTTCATGCGCGCCTGCGGCCTGGACAGCTCGCCGCAACTGCGCGAGACCAGCTTCTTCACCGCCCACGAAGCGCTGCTGCTCAACTATGAACAAGCCTTCGTCCGGCGCGACAGCCTGACCAACGACTACTACGACTGCTCGGCGCACATGCTGTGGATCGGCGACCGTACCCGGCAACTCGATGGCGCCCATGTGGAATTCCTGCGTGGGGTGAACAACCCGATCGGGGTCAAGGTCGGCCCCAGCATGAACGGCGACGAGCTGATCCGCCTGATCGACATCCTCAACCCGGACAACGACCCGGGCCGGCTCAACCTGATCGTGCGCATGGGCGCCAACAAGGTCGGCGACCACCTGCCACGGCTGATCCGCGCGGTGGAAAGCGAAGGCAAGCGGGTGCTCTGGAGTTCAGACCCGATGCACGGCAACACCATCAAGGCCAGCAGCGGCTACAAGACCCGCGATTTCGCGCAGATCCTCACCGAGGTCAAGGAGTTCTTCCAGGTGCACCAGGCCGAAGGCAGCTATGCCGGCGGCATCCATATCGAAATGACCGGGCAGAACGTCACCGAATGCATCGGCGGCGCCCGCCCCATCACCGAAGATGGCCTGTCGGACCGCTACCACACCCACTGCGACCCGCGGATGAACGCCGACCAGTCGCTGGAACTGGCATTTCTGATCGCCGAGACCCTCAAGCAGGTCAAGCGCTAGGCTCGATCACAGCGCCGCGCCAGCCATGGCGCGCGGCGCTCAGGCCAGGACCTGGCGCAAACGCCGTGCCCCCTCGCGCTGACAATTGAGCTGGATATCCGCCAGCCCCAGCCAATCCGCCATCTGCCGCAGTTGCCCGGCCAGGGCCTGGATGCCCTGCTCGTCCAGGCCTGGGGTTTCCTCGTGCACCGCATGCACCGCCAGGCGCCCCTGGGCCCGCTCCGCCCGCAGATCGACCCGCGCGGCGATACGCTCGTCATGCAGGAACGGCAGCACGTAGTAGCCATAGACCCGCTTGTGCTGCGGTGTGTAGATCTCCAGCCGATAGCGGAAATCGAACAGGCGCTCGGTGCGGCTGCGCTCCCAGATCAGCGAGTCGAAGGGCGACAGCAAGGCACTGGCAGCGACCTTGCGCGGCACCTTGGCCTCGGGCAGGCAATAGGCTGGCTGGCGCCAATCCTGAACCTGGCAGGCCAGCAACTGGCCGTCTTCGAGCAATTCGCCCAGCCGGGCACGGCTGTCCGCCGGATCGAGGCGAAAGTAATCGCGCAGGTCCTTTTCCGTGGCCACGCCCAGGGCCCGCGCCGCCTGCAACAGCAGTCGGCGCTGGGCCTGGGCCTCGTCCGGCAGCGGCTGGCACAGAATCGCCTGGGGAATCACCCGCTCCGGCAAATCGTACAGGCGCTCGAAACCACGACGCCCGGCCACCGTCACTTCCCCGGCGGCGAACAGCCACTCCAGGGCATGCTTCTCTGCGCTCCAGTCCCACCATGGGCCCGCCCGCTCCTCACGGGTAGACAGGCTGCCGGCGCCCAGCGCGCCTCGTTCCTGGACGGCGGCCAGGACCCGGCCGATGGTCGCCTGGTGTTCGTGGCCAAAACGCGCCAGCTGCGAATAGATGCCCTGGCCCTGGCTGGCCCGCTGCATCCGCCAGCGCATCAGCGGGTACATGGACATCGGCAACAGCGACGCCTCGTGCCCCCAGTATTCGAACAAGGTACGTCGCCGCCCCTGGCTCCAGGCGGCCTGGTCCAGCAACTGCTGTGGATAACTTCCAAGGCGGGAGAACAGCGGCAGGTAATGGGCGCGCACCAGGGCATTGACCGAATCGATCTGCAACAAGCCCAGGCGCTCTATCTGCTGGTTGAGCCGCGCGGCCTTGATCGCCGCTGGCGGCTGGCGACCGCCAAACCCCTGGGCGGCCAAGGCCAGTCGACGAGCCTGCTTGAGGGAAAAGGAATGGGCTGCGGTCATGGGATGCTCCTTGTCTGCCCGCACGCTAACGCAGCCGCGCCCCACTTGGATAGCCAGGCGCCGGGCATTTTCGCGACACCGACCGACCCGGGCAGCCATCGATAGCACCGCACTGCCCTGCAAGCGCAAACTCGCCGCCTTTGCAGCGCACCAGTTACTGCCCCTCCTGTCGCCGTTCTGGCTACAATCGCGCCCATTAATGGCAATTAGCCGCACCGGCGGTTGTTTTCCGCTCCGCCCTTGCTGACGAGAACCAGGATATGACGCTGCATCTCCCCACCTTGCTCGTGGTATCCGTGTTCATCTTCTTCCTGATGGGCCTGCTGACCTTGCACGCCTGGTTGCGGGAAAGCCGCGAACGGCCACTGGCCTACCTGGGCGGCATGATGCTGCTGGCTTCCCTGGGCGTGGCCCTGGTGAGCTGGCGCCATCACGTAGAACACTGGGTTCCCGTGGTGCTCGGCAACGTGGTCTTGCTGTTCAGCGCGGCCCTGAACTGGACGGCGATGCGGGTCTTCGCCGGACGCGAACCCCATGTAGCCGGCATGCTCGCCGGCGCCGGCCTGTGGCTGGCCTTGTGCCTGATCCCGGCCTTTCATGAATCGATGCCGGTACGGGTCACGGCCTATTCGTTGCTGGTGAGCGGTTATGGAACCCTGACAGCCCTGGAGTTCTGGCGCAGCCGCCGGAGCCTGGAAGTGGCCTATGTCCCGGCCCTGGTGCTGACCATCCTGCATACCTGCTTTTATGTCGTGCGCAGCGTCATCGACCAGGGCCTGGGGCTGGCCCAGGCCCTGGATGGCCAAGGCGAAGGCGTACCGTTCTTTTCCCTCATGCTGTTCGAGGCGATGGTCTACGTGATCGGCATCGCCTACGTGACCCTGGCCATGGTCAAGGAACGAGTGGAGCGACGCTTCAAGGCCGCGGCTTTCTGTGATGCCCTGACGGGGATCGGCAATCGCCGGGCATTCATGGCCAATGGCGAACGGTTGCTGGCCGGCTGCCAACGGCGAGGCGTACCAGTGGCGTTGCTGTTGTGCGACCTCGATCACTTCAAGCGCCTGAACGACGCCTTCGGCCATCAGACCGGCGACCAGGCGTTGATCGCCTTCAGCCAAGTATTGGTGCGCACCTTGCGCGCCAATGACGCCTTCGGCCGTATCGGCGGCGAGGAGTTCGCCTGCCTGCTGGCAGCAGTGGATGAGCAAGAGGCGGTACGGGTGGCCGAGCGCATCCGCGAAACCTTCGCCGACCTGACGCTGCTCGAGCCCGGGCTGCTCAGCGTCAGTATCGGCGTGGTAACCAGCCAGGCCCCGGACTATGACCTGTCGCGCCTGCTATCCCAAGCCGACGAAGCGCTGTACGACGCCAAGGGCAAGGGCCGCAACCGGGTACAAACCCTGGTGCGGCCCGCTTTCGAACTACCTGTGCACTGAAACGGCACGCCGTTGGCCAGCGAACCGGCGGGCACTCATTTCAACAACGGATCGTCCCAGAACGGCCGCGCCCGTTCATGCTCCACGTCCGCCCGGGACAAGCCGATGTCCTTGAGCGCCTCATCGTTCAAGCCCGCCAGCATCCGTCGCTCATGACCCAGGACGTACCAGCGCGCGACCTTGTGCCACAAGGCCGCGAGCGAGAAGCCGTGGAACGACTGGACCAACAGATAACCCTTTTGACCTTTCATCATCTTGTCCTCCTGTAGGATGACGACAGTGTCTGCCTGGGCGAATGATCAATCCAACGAATGTTTTTTATGCCATACATCTCAGGATTTGATGGATCATCCTTGCCCATCCAACGCCATCTCAAATCCGGTAGTCTCCGGGCCAGCCGCCCAGAGGGTCCCGCCCGAAACCATCGAGACTGGCCGTCGCGGCCTCCTCCCATGCCAACAGGCTGTAGCCTCCCAGGTCGTCGGGCAGGTCCGCAGCCGAAGGCGCCAACACTATGGACGGATGCAACTGCCCGAGGACGTCCTCCACACGAGGCCGGGTCGTCGGCCGGCTGCCATCGACGGCCAGCACCGCCGCCCCAGGGGCCAGCGCTTCGACCAGCACGGTATGCCCGTGATTGCTGCAACTAACTGAAAGTCGGCCTTGCATGCGCTGTTTTTCGATCTGCCGCGCCGGCTCTTCAGCCGCCGCCAGGACCACCGCGCAACAGCCCGTCGCCCCCATGATTCGCGCCTGCGGATAACGACTGCGCAAGCTGGCATAGGTGGACTGCTTGCCAGTGAGGACGATCAGCCCGTCCCGTCCCTGGAACTGCCTGGCCAGGCTCGCCGAGGGCTGGTCGCTGACGCGCAGCAGCTCCTGCACCTGCAGCAGGCTCGCCAATTCGGCGATCACTGCGCTGGCCTCCGGATAACGGTCATCGCGTACCGACACCGTGGTGGGAATGCCCATCAAGGCGAATGGCACGGCGCGGCGAATGGCATGCAGGCAAAAACCGTAGTAAGGCAACAGGCACAGGACCTCCTCGCCGTAGGCCTGGGCCTGCGCCTGGCCCAGGTCCTCCTTGGCGCGGATCAGCGCCCAGCGAAACAGCGCCAGCAACTCGCTGTGCAGCACATCGCGCCACATCGCCAGCGACATGCGCGGCTCCGGCAGGCGCCTGGCCAGGGCGTCGAAGTCCTGCTCCTCGAACAGCAGCTCATGCAGGCGCGCCAGGGGCTGCACCGTCTGGAAGTAAGGCCGGTTCATCTTGCACTCCAGGCCTGGCGCTGCAGGACCGAATCCTTGCCGGTGCAGTAATGGGCGCGAATGCCATCCAGGAAACTCCAGGCCAGCGACGGCAGGATCGCCGCCCGCGCCACGGAATCGCGACTCACCTCGCCCCGTGCCAGCAGGTACTGGATATTGCGTGAGGGTCGCAAGTCATGGCCCAGTTCATCATCCAGCTCATCGTGGGCCGCCATGGCCCCCAGCAGCGCGGCGCAACGGGGATTGTTGGCCGAAACCCGGGAATAGAACTTCATGTGGCGATCATCGCCGCGGCATTCGCTCAGGCTTTTTTGCAGGTAGGTCGAACCGATCAGGTAGCCCTTCCAGTCATGGCGCGCCAGGTCGCTGAGGTAACCGACGAAGGCCGCGGTGGTAGGCAGCGGTCGCATCGCCGTAGGCTGCCGGACTCCCAGCTCCCGTAGGCGAGGCTTGAGAATGTCGCAATGGGTCAGCTCGTCCTGCAGGTGCTGCAACAGGTTTTCGCGGATCCGCGCATCCTGGCAGGCGGCAATCGCCGGGCTGACATGGCGGGTGGCCGAGGCCAGGTAATGGAAATTCTCCAGCATGTAGCCAATCACCAGTTCGTCGCTGCACCCCTGGGTCATCTGCTGCCATAAAGGATGGCCGTCCACCGACACCAGCCAATCCGTGGTCATCCGTTCGATGGCCGCGACGCTGTCGGCGCCGCCCCCCTGGCTGTCGACCAGTTGCTCGTGGATCTGCCCCAGCAGCAGGCAGAACGGCGCGCCGTTGGCGGCCAGTTGTGGCACCCGGTGCCCCAGGGCATAACAGGAAGCGACGATGATGTCCGAAGGGCTGTCATCACCAGAGCGTTCGCCGTTGACCAGGCTCATGACACTGGCCGGCCAGACCGGCAAGCCCTGGAAGATGCCCACCTCCAGCGGCGAATCGCAATCGCGCAGCGGTTGATCCAGGCCATCCTCGGCGAGCACTTGCGCCGCCGTGACGATGGAACTGGCGCAGCCCTGCTCGAGGGCGGACAACCAGCGGTAGATCATCTCGCTCAGGCTGCACACCGTGTTCAGTACGCTGGCCACCACCGAGGCGGGATGACAGTCCTGGGTGCGGACCGCCTTCTTCCAGTTCTCGGAGTGCCCGTAGTCGAGGTCGGTGGCGAAGTGGCCCAGCACTTTGTTGGTGGCCATGCGGCTCAGCAGGTTGTGGCCCACCAGCAGGTCGTGCCAGCCAATCACGGCTTCTTTCTCCACCGAGGAATGCTCCATGAAGCCGGAACAGGCGGCCGACACCAACTCGCCCATGGCCGCGATGTGCCGGGACAGGTGGATCCACTCCAGGGTCGCCGGCAAGGGCCTGGCCAGCCGTACCACGTCGTTCGAGCAACCGATGAGCTCCAGGGCCTCGTTGAAGAACCGCGCGTGATCCCATTCCTCCAGGGCATGCCTGGAGAGCATCAGGGTGATCGGTGACAAGCCGATACCCGGGCTGACGGCAGGGCACATCCGGGAAGCGGCGGCAGCCAGGTAATGCCGGGTTTCCAGGATGTAGGCATGCAACGCGGATTGATCACCCTCGCGGATCTTTCTCCAGATCGGATGGCCATATACGAACTCTTCGGCGGCGGTGTATTGCTCGCCGAGCAACAAGATGAATTCTTCCGCGCTGAAGTGACTGCCCAGTATCGATAAGTTGAGGCTCTGGGCCAGGCGCTCGGTAAAAGAGGCATTGTCGCTCAGCGTCGAGATCGGAGCTTCCAGGCTTCCCAATAACAGCACCGCATGATCGCCATGGGTACTTCGCGCTAAAAATGGAGGGCTACGCAATGGTTCAGATAGATCAACATGATTGTTCCGAGTAGTGATTTCCATTTCTGATCCGCCCTCCAAGACGTTAGCGTCGGTTACTCGACTATGGCTGCCCTAAGTTGCTTGGCGGCCTTCTCCGTACGCTCTACCAGGCCGACCAGGGCCTTGAGGTCTTCTGGCGCCAGCTTGCCGGCCTTGAGCTTGGCCTTGAGCTGGGTAAGTTCTGCATTAGTTGGTTCGGCATGTTCCGCTTTCGCGCTCATGAAAGGACCCTCCAAAGTTGGTCGCAATCCCAGTACAGACCATCTGTACATGGCACCCGCAACACTAGTTGCGGATATAGCTTTAGGCAAACTTGAGAAAAGATAAAACACGCCATTAATCGGCATCACCCTCAATCTGTAATTTTTATCGCCAGAGGCAATTAATAACAATAAAAACATAGCCAACCACTGTATCGAAACTTGCTTATTTCCAGGCCTGATAATAACTATTGCCAAACTATCAACTTTGAATAGTTCCCCAACAAGAGCAGAAACAAGCGATATCACCTATAACAGTCTTGCAGCCGCCGGAGGCGACGAGACCGGCAAGCACAACCGGAGCACCAAGGAGCATTGGCGATGAGAGACATGCTGAACGTGGATTGGTCGAGCATTCCCGCTCCCCAGGATGACGGCGCGGCCCGGCACCTGGCCGGCCGATACCTGCCGCAATTGTCGCTACCCTCGACCACCGGACAGGCAGTGGACCTGTCCGTGCTGCCAGGTCGGACGGTGCTGTACATCTATCCGCGTACCGGCCGGCCGGACCTGCCGCTGCTCGAGGGCTGGGACCAGACCCCCGGGGCCCGTGGCTGCACCCCGCAATCCTGTGCCTTTCGCGATCATGCCCAGGAGCTTGCAGCAGCGGGCGTGGCGCGATTGTTCGGCCTGTCGAGCCAGGACAGCGCCTACCAGCGCGAAGCCGTCGAACGCCTGCACCTGCCCTTCCCGCTGTTGTCCGATGCCGAGGAACACCTGGCCCGGGCCCTGGCCCTGCCACAGTTCGAGCTCAACGGCAGGCGTTTTCTCAAGCGCCTGACCCTGGTGATCGATGGCGGGCGGATCGAGCAAGTGTTCTACCCGGTGTTCCCCCCCGATCAGAATCCGCAACAAGTACTTGCCTGGCTGTCATCCCAAAACCGGGCATGAACCGCCAGCCCGGGGGATGACGGCACTGGTCCGTGGGGAATAAGATCAGCCGCAAGAATGCTTCCCGCGTATCCATCTCAGGGTTTGATGAATGTCCCAGTTCCCCAGCATCGATACCGAAGTGCTGCGCACCTTCGTCGCCATCGCCGATGAAGGTGGTTTCACCCGGGCCGGCGAGCGGGTCAACCGTACTCAGTCAGCGGTGAGCATGCAGATGAAACGGCTGGAGGAGGACGTGCTGCAACGCCAGCTGTTCCAGCGCGACGGCCGCCAGGTCAAGCTCACCGCCGAAGGCCAGGTACTGCTGGGGTATGCCCGGCGCATCCTCAAGCTGCACAGCGAGGTGTTCAATACCCTGCGCGAGCCGCATATGGTGGGCCTGGTGCGCATCGGTACTCCGGATGACTACGTGATGCGCTTCCTGCCGGGCATCCTGTCGCGATTCGCCCAGAGTTACCCGTTGATCCAGATCGAGGTGCATTGCGAATCGTCCAGGCAACTGTTGCAGCGCCAGGACCTGGACCTGTCCATCGTCACTCGCGAGCCGGGCAACGAAATCGGCCAGTTGCTGCGCAAGGAGCGTTTCGTCTGGGCCGCGGCCGAGTGCTTCGAGCCCCCGGGGCAAACACCGCTACCCCTGGCGATGTTCAACAGCGACTGCTTCTGCCGGCTGTGGGCCTGCAACGCCCTGGATGCCAGCGGCCTCGACTACCGCATCGCCTACAACAGCTCCAGCCTGTCGGCGATCATGGCGGTGGTCAGCGCGGGGCTGGCGGTCACTGCCCAGCTGGAGAGCCTGATCACACCTGACTTGCGCATCCTGGGAGAAGCCGAAGGCCTGCCGTTGCTACCGGAGGCCAGCATCATGCTGGTACGCAACCTCAACCAGCCATCGCCGATCACCGAATGCCTGGCCGAGCATATCGTCGAGGGTTTCAAGTCCTGAGTCCCAACATCACTGCGCAAATCACCAGGAAGGCGCAGAACAATGCGCGCAGCAGGCGCTCGGGCAAGGCATGGGCGACCTTCACCCCCCAACTGATGCTTAGCAAGCCACCGGCCGCCAATGGCAGGCCCACCAGCCAGTTCACCTGGTGATGCAGACCATAGGTCACCAGGGTCACCCCGGTGCTAGGCAGCGCCAGGGCCAGGGCCAAGCCCTGGGCCACCACCTGGGAGGTGCCGAAGACACTGGTCAGCACCGGGGTGGCCACTACCGCGCTGCCGACCCCGAACAGCCCGCCAAGCGCCCCGGAAGCCGCTCCCAGCGCTCCCAACCAAGGCCAGGAATAGCGCATCGATGAAGCTGTCGCGGGAACATTGCCGAACAACCGCAACAGGTTGTAGCCGGACAGGGCCAGGAGGAAAACCACGAAGATGGTGCGCATTTTCTGTGGGTCGATACCCACCGCCCAGATCGAACCGAGCCAGGCGAAGCTGAAGCCCATCAGCGCCAGGGGCAAGGCATGCCGGGCCTCGATACGGTTGTGCTGGTGATAACGCCACAGCGCCAGCATCACGTTCGGCACCACCATCACCAGCGCCGTGCCCTGGGCCAGTTGCTGGTCCAGACCGAACCACACCCCCAGCACAGGGATGGCGATCAACCCGCCACCGATGCCGAACAGGCCCCCGACCGTCCCCAGGGCCGCGCCCAATAGCAGATACATCACTAAATCGATCAAGACCGCTCTCCTCACTCGAGGCTTGCATGCTACGCAGTCACCGCTGGTACGGAAACGCAAAGCAACGCACAATGGCTTTGCTGTTTTCGCATAGGCGAGCTGACCATGAATCCCAATATCCTTACTGAACAACTGGGGCTGTTTCTCGATGTGCTAGAAGCCGGCAGCTTCTCCGCCGCCGCCCGCCGCCATCCCCTGACCCCTTCGGCAGTGGCCCGGCGTATCGACGGCCTGGAAAAAGCCGTGGGCACCACGCTGTTCATGCGCACCACCCATGCCGTAGTGGCCACCGCGGCCGGCCTGGCATTCGCCGAGCGAGCCCGGCGCATCGTCGCCGAACTGCAACTGGCCAGGGCCGAGGCAGTGTCCTTGAGCCATGCGCCGGAGGGGCTGATCCGCATCGATGCTCCTGCCGCCTTCGGCCGCCGCCACCTGGCCCCGGCCATCGCGGATTTCCTGATGCTGTACCCGGGCCTGGACGTGCAACTGCACTTGATCGACAGCTTCGTCGACATGCAAGGCTCGCATCTGGGCAAGGTCGACCTGGTACTGCGGGCCGGACAGCAGGTGGACACGCGCATGGTGGCCACGACCCTGGCCAGCATCGTGCGGATCGCCTGTGCCAGCCCAGCCTACTTGAAGAGCCACGGCACACCGGTCCACCCGGCCGAACTCGACCAGCATGATGGCCTGGACTGGGACGGCCTGGCTCCGTTGTTCGCCTGGCGCTTCGAACTCGACGGCCAACTGCAGACTCATCGTCCGCGGCGGATCCGTTTCAGTGCCAACAACGCCGAGGCCCTGCTGTCCGGGGCCTTGGCCGGCCTGGGCATCGCCCACCTGCCGACCTGGCTAGCCAGCGAATATCTGCTGCGCGGGGAACTGGTGCCGCTGTTCTGCAACGGCGGTTTGCCCAAGCCGGAAACCGCCGGCATCTATGCCTTGCGCATGGAGCAGCATCCCAATGCCCGCAGCCGTCTGCTGCTGGAGTACCTCAAGAGCCGGTTCAGCCCTATTCCACCATGGGACCTGGCCCTGCAGAGCACCATGGGCTGAGCCCTGGCGAAATTCATCTGGCGCATTAAAGATTCGCCCGCTAGATTCAGGACCATCAATGATCAAGGCTTCGACATGACCACCGAACGCACCACCTCGCCCGCCTGCGATCCACTGCTGCTGGACAACCAATTGTGCTTCGCCCTGCATTCCACCTCTTTGCTGATGACCAAGGTCTACAAACCGCTATTGCAGCGCCTGGGGCTGACTTATCCACAATACTTGGCGATGCTGGTGCTCTGGGAGCGGGATGGGCTGACTGTCGGCGAAATCAGCCAGCGCCTGCTCACCGACCCCGGCTCCCTGACCCCACTGCTCAAGCGCCTGGAGGCCGAGGGCCTGCTCAGCCGTACGCGAAGCCGTGAAGACGAACGAGTGGTGATCGTCCAATTGACCGAACAGGGCCGCGCCCTGCAAGCCCAGGCCCAGGCAATACCACAATGCATCCTCGGCGCCAGCGGCCAGACGGTGGCGCAACTGCGCCAGTTGCAGGAAGACCTGCTGGCCCTGCGCCGTAATCTGCAAGAAAGCCTCTAGCCCTCCGCAGAGCCTACCGGCCCCGCCTTGGGGCTGGTCCTTCGTCAAAAAATATTTTCTTTATTAATCAATTGGTTAGCCATTAAAAGCGCCCTATGGACGGTTTTACACGAAAATTTATCTTGCGCACTAAATATTAGCGCAATATATTCACATCACAAATTACTTAGCGCACCAATAATTAGCACCCACAAACCAGAACGAGGCTTTCACCATGCAGACTCTCTATACCGCAGTTGCAACCGCCACCGGTGGCCGTGACGGTCGTGCCGTTTCCAGCGACAACATCCTCGACGTCAAGTTGGCCACTCCCAAGGAGCTGGGCGGTGCGGGTGGACAGGCAACCAATCCGGAGCAGCTGTTCGCCGCCGGCTACTCGGCGTGCTTCATCGGCGCCTTGAAGTTCGTGGCCAGCCAGAGCAAGCGCAAGATTCCAGACAACGCCTCGATCACCGCCCATGTCGGCATCGGCCAGATCCCCGGCGGCTTCGGCCTGGACATCGACCTGCACATCAACCTGCCCGGCCTGGCCCAGGATGAGGCACAAAGCCTGGTAGATGCCGCTCACCAGGTCTGCCCCTACTCCAACGCCACCCGCGGCAATGTCGATGTTCGCCTGCACGTAAGCGTCTGAAACGACGAATTGCAGGCACAAAAAAGCCCGACTCAAGGTCGGGCTTTTTCATCTACAAGAACGGGCCAGGTTTAAACCTTGGCGCGGCCTTTGTAAGAACCGCCTTCGCGGGTATCGATCTCGATCCAGTCGCCGATCTCGATGAAGTCGGCAACGCTCAGCTCGGTGCCGTTCTTCAGTTTGGCAGGCTTCATCACCTTGCCCGAAGTGTCGCCGCGAGCGGAACCTTCGGTGTAGTCGATCTGGCGCACGATGGTGGTCGGCAGGTCAACGGAAACCAGGCGGCCTTCGAAGAACACGGCTTCGCAGACGTCGGTCATGCCTTCTTCGATGAACGGCAGAACGGCTTCGATGTCCTCGGAGTTCAGCTCGTACATGGTGTAGTCGGTGGTGTCCATGAAGGTGTAGGAGTCACCGCTGATGAACGACAGGGTCGCTTCTTTGCGATCCAGGATCACGTCGTCCAGTTTGTCGTCCGCACCGTAAACGGTTTCGGTCTTGTAACCGGTCAGCAGGTTCTTCAGCTTGGTCTTCATGATCGCGCTGTTACGACCGGACTTGGTGAATTCAGCTTTCTGAACCAGCCAAGGATCGTTGTCGATACGGATCACGGTACCGGGTTTGAGTTCTTTACCAGTTTTCATTGCGAATATCCGAATTTGGATGGGATTTACAAAAATCTAGGCCGCGTATCATATCCAATTTAGGTAAAACTGCACCAGCGCCGCAGCAAGATCGGCCTGCAAGCCCTGTTCCAGACACCATTGTTCGGCATGCGCGGCGATTTCCGGCCAGTGTCGCAGCAGTTTTGCCCAGGGATCGGCCATCTGCCCCTCGGTGTTCCAGGCCCGCCACAGGGCCAGCACCGCCGCCCCGGCCTCGGCTGACAGCCCCCGGGTGTAGAGCGCAAGGAACGCCTCGAGCTTGTCCAGGTGGATGTCTTCGTCCTGGCGATAGATGTGCCAGAGCATCGGCCGCCCCGCCCATTGCGCCCGAACGAAAGAGTCTTCGCCCCGTACCGCATTGAAATCGCAGCACCACAGCAGGTGGTCATAATCTTCCTGGCGGATGAAAGGCAGCACCTGGAGCGTCAGCGATTGCCGGGCCAGCACGCTGCCCACGGCCAAGGAGTCGACGCCCAGCCAGCGTTGCACATCACCGAGGATGCGCCCTTCGGGCACCAATAAATGGGTGGGGCGGCGATCGGCGGCCAGGGCGTCCAGCCAGCCGGCCAGGCCGGCATTTTCATAGGCGAACAGCGACATCAACCGGGCATCGCTGGCTGGCACCACCCCAAGCTGGCGAAGGAATGCCGCCTGGGCCTCGAGGTCAGCCTGGAACGCCCGGCGCCGCTCCAGCAGGCCGCTCTCGCGCAGCAACCCGCCGGTCTGCGCCTGGAATCCCGGGAAGAAGAAGTACTTCTGCACGCCACGAAACTTCACCGAGGGCAGGCCGTGGCAGCCCCCGACCCAGTCCTCGGCGCTCAGGTAATCCAGGTTCAACCACAAGGGCGTCCGTTCACGATCGGCCATGGCTTCCATATAGGCGTGGGGCAACTGGCAGGCGAACGCAGCGATCACCACATCGGCCGCGGCTTCACCTGGCCACTGGGCCGGCCAATGCCGGACCTCGACCCCGTCCTGCTGCTGGCGGTCCTTGTCCATGTCGATCTCCGGACAGATCCGCTCGAAGGCGCGCAAGTCGTCGACCCACAAGCGCACGGCACACCCATGTTCGGCCACCAACTGCCGGGCCAGACGCCAGGTCACGCCGATATCCCCGTAGTTGTCGACGACGCTGCAAAAAATGTCCCAGGAGGCTTTCATTCCTGTCCCCGATTGGCAAAGGCGCCGATTGTCCGCATAAATGCCCCTGCGCAGAAGAGCCGACCTCGATTAATCTTCGTGCGACAATCAGCTCTCGTTCAACCTTGCCCGCCAGGAGGCAACCATGCCGCACCGTCCGCCCGCCCGCCGCCCATTGCGCATCGGCTTCAATGCCCTGGCGCTCAGCGCCAGTATCGCCTTGGGCCTGTGGCTGGGGTTCCTGGCGATCGCCCTGACCTGCTGGCTGGCCTCGCACTTTCTGTTCAGCCAGCAACTGGCGCCGGTGGCCCAGGCCGTGCAACAACTGGGCAAACCCGCTGTGACCGCCCCCCAACAGCCCAACCGCCTGTTCGAGCAATACCAGGAAAACCTGCGCAAGAACGAGGAACTGCAATCCCTGGAGAACGCCCGTAGCAACCCGCGCAACCTGTCCAACCCCAAGTGCCAGTTCTGGCTGCAGCAGGACCAGACCGCGCCGAGCGACAAGAGCCGGGCCAACGTCCTGCAGTTCTGTAATTGACCATGAATAAACAGTCCGTCTACCAACTGATCCTGCAACAGCTCCAGGACGATCTGCAGATCGCCCTGCGAGCGGCGCAAACCGCCTACGAAACCGCGACCCACGAAGAGAACGTCGCCGAGAACAAGTACGACACCCTGGGGCTTGAAGCCGCGTACCTGGCCGCCGGCCAATCCAGGCGGGTCGAGGAAATCCGCCAGGCCCTGGGGCTCTGGCAGAACCTGGTCTTGCGCCCCGGCGATGCGCAATCGAGCATCCAGGTCGGGAGCCTGCTGGGCCTGGAAGATGAGCGCGGGCGCGAACAGTGGCTGTTCCTCGGGCCCGACGGAGCGGGGCTGAAGGTCCAGGTGGTCGGCCAGATGGTGACGGTGATCACTCCACGCTCGCCCATGGGCCAGGGCCTGCTTGGCAAGTTCGAGGGTGATGAAGTGGAAATCGTGGTGGCCGGCTCTCGGCAACAGTTCACTGTCACCGAGGTGCGCTAGGCCGGCGGGAAATCAGTGGACCGGTAGCTCGACGCCGTCGAACAGCTCTTCCAGTTCCTGCTTGTTATGGCACTGGATGGCCTTGGCCATGACTTCGCGAGTCAGGTGGGGGGCGAACTTCTCGATGAAGTCGCACATGAAGCCCCGCAGGAAGGTACCGCGACGGAAACCGATCTTGGTGATGCTCGACTCGAACAGCTCGCTGGCATCCAGTACCACCAGGTCGCTATCGAGCTTGGTATCCACGGCCATCTTGGCCACGATGCCCACGCCCAGGCCGAGGCGCACATAAGTCTTGATCACGTCGGCGTCGGCGGCGGTGAATACCACCTTGGGCGTCAGGCCGCGATGGCTGAAGGCTTCGTCGAGCTTGGAGCGGCCAGTGAAGCCGAACACGTAGGTCACGATCGGGTATTCGGCCAGGGTCTCGAGGGTCAGCTTCGGCAGCTTGGTCAACGGGTGGCCCTGGGGTACGACCACGCAGCGGTTCCAGCGGTAGCACGGCATCATCACCAGGTCGCCGAACAGCTCCAGCGCCTCGGTGGCGATGGCGAAGTCCACGGTACCGTCGGCAGCCATCTCGGCGATCTGCATGGGCGAACCCTGGTGCATGTGCAGGGCCACATCCGGGTACTGCTTGATGAAGCTGCTGATCACCGGAGGCAGGGCATAGCGCGCCTGGGTGTGGGTGGTAGCGATGGACAGGGTGCCCTTCTTTTCGTTGGAGAATTCCTGGGCGATCTGCTTGATGCTCTCGACCTTGCGCAGGATCTCGCCAGCGGTGTTGATGATTCGCTCGCCCGCCGGGGTCACGCGGGTCAGGTGCTTGCCGCTGCGGGCGAAGACCTCGACACCCAGTTCGTCCTCGAGCAGGCGGATCTGCTTGCTGATACCCGGTTGCGAGGTGTAGAGGCTTTGGGCAGTAGCGGAAACGTTGAGGTCGTGGTGCGCCACTTCCCAGATGTAGCGCAATTGTTGAAGCTTCATATCAATCCCTCAAAGCAGGTAGGCGCCACGGGTATCAGCGACGGTATATAACTATATTAATGGTCAGGAGAATAAATCTAGAACTTTTCTTCAGAATTTTCCATTCCGTCCTCAGGCGTCGCCCTGGCGTCGCCGCTGCACCAGGGGGACCAGGTAAACCGGCACTTTGGCCAGTTGCAAGACCCGCGCGGCGGTGCGCCCCAGCGGCGTTTGCGCCCCCACCCCATGGCTGTGACTTCCTACGATCAACAGATCCACCGAGAGTTTCGCCGTCTGCTCGAGTATCACCTGCGAGGGGTCTCCCTGCAGGACACGCACCGACTGGATCAGGGTCAGGTCCTGCATGCCCTCCCCCAGTTCTTCGCGAAAGCTGTCCAGCACCCGCTGCTCGATATTGGCCATCACCGTGTTCAGCCCCTGGCGATGGAACTCGTTCAGCGACTGCTCGTCCAGATAGCTCTGCAATACCGACTCGGCGAACAACCCCATGGGTTCGACGGCGTGCACCACGTGTAGGTCGGCATTGAACGTTCGAGCCAGTTCCAGGGCGTGCTGCATCACATAGGGGGCGTAAACGCCGAGGTCCGTGGCATACAGCATCGAACGAATCATACGACCTCCTCAACTGCCAATCTGGCGGAGATTGATTCAGCTTAGCAGTGCCTGGAGGTGTGCGAGCCCCGGATTCCGGGGGGCTCAGGCCTTGGCTTGGTTACTGATGCCATGGGGCACGTGACCGGTGGCTACCACCTCCCGCGCCAGCTCGCAGTGACCGGCCTGGTCGTCGAAGAACACATCGGCGGCGAAGGCTTCGAGGAAGGCGGCCTTTTCCAGGCCACCGAGAAAGAGCGACTCGTCGAGGCGGATGTTCCACTCGCGCAAAGTCCGGATCACCCGTTCGTGGGCCGGGGCCGAACGTGCAGTGACCAGTGCCGTGCGAATCGGGCAGGCATCGCCGGGGAACTCGCCCTGGAGCAGGTTGAGCGCCGCCAGGAATCCCTTGAACGGCCCACCTGGCAGAGGCTCGCGGGCCGACTGGCGCTCGCTGGCCTGGAACGCCTCCAGACCGCCGGACTGGTAGATGCGTTCCGACTCATCGGAAAACAGTACCGCGTCACCATCGAAGGCAATGCGCAGCTCGCCGTTCTCCGCCCTCCGGGTGCCACCGGAAAGAATGGTTGCCGCGGCAAAACCGGCCTCCAGCGCACTGCGCACATCCTCGGCATGGGTGGAAAGAAACAGGTCGCTGCCAAAGGCCGCCAGGTAAGGATAGGGGCTGCGCCCGCCAACGAAGGCAGCCCGGGAAATCCCCAGGCCATAGTGCTGGATCGAGTTGAACACTCGCAGGCCCGTGTCGGCGCTGTTGCGTGATACCAGCACCACCTCGACTCGCGCCCGCCCCAGGCTGGCATTCAGGCTCAGGAGCTTCTTGACCAGGGGAAAGGCATCACCGGGTTCGAGGATTTCCTCCTCATGCTCGATCTGGTATTGCCGGTAGGCCTCCACCCCCTGGGCCAGGTAGACCTTATGGCTATCACTCAGGTCGAACAGTGCCCGCGAAGAGATCGCCACCACCAGCTTGCCGTCCAGTCCCTTTGCCATATTCGCTCCTAGTTGAGGTGATGGGCCGGCCTCAGGCCGGATGCCGATCGATGAAGCCCAGGGCCTGGTACAACGCCCGGATCTTCGGCAGCTCGCAACCCGCTGCCTGCGCGGCAGCCAGCGGAGCAGCGTAGATGGCCCCGAGTTCCAGCGGGCGCCGCTGCAGGAAATCATGGTACATGCTGGGCCAATAGTCGGGCATGAGCTCGGTGGACTTGAACAACTGCTGGGCATAGGCCTCGGGAATGGCGTAGCCGCAGGCCGCAGCACCCTGCAATACCTCTCGCATCAAGTCCTGGATCAACTGCCGGCAGTCCGGGTCGGCCATCAGCGGCGTGGTACTCGCCCGCAGCAGCACCGACAAGCCGTTGTACGGCACGTTCCACACCAGCTTCTGCCAACGCGCCTGCTGCAGGTTGCCCATGGCCTGGGAATCGATCCCGGCTTCACGGAACAACCCGGCCCCCTCCTCGACGATCGCCTGGCGCAGTGCCGGGTCGCCGGCGGGACCGCTGTGATAGCCCAGGTTCACGGCGCCAAGGGCCTGATGCTCGATCTGCCCGGGGCCGGCACGATGGACACAGATGAAGCACAAGCCGCCCAATAGATGCAGCGAGTCGGGCAAAGCACCACGCAACTGGTCTTCGACACCCAGGCCATTCTGCAACAACAGGACCCTGGCTCCCGGGGCGGCAGCCTGGATGATCGCCGGTGCCAGTTGCAGGTTGCTGGTGGTCTTGGCGCCCACCAGCAGCCAATCGCAAGGCGGCATCTGCTCGGCGCTGGCGTAGGCCTGCACTGGATCGAGGGTCAAGGTGCCATGTACCGCGCTGGTCAAGCGCAGCCCCTGTTCGACGACGGCCGAAAATTCACTGCGCAATAGAAAGTGCACGTCGAAACCGGCACGGGCCAGCAGCAACCCATAAAAACCGCCGATCGCCCCGGTCCCGATAATGCCCACACGCGGCTTGCGAACTGCATCCATCACGGCAACTCCTCTGGTAATCGTTCAAGCGCCTGATCCAGGCCCAGGGCAAGTTCCCCAGCCGTCAGCCGCGATTCTATGCCCCCATGAAACCGAGCATCGCGCACCACGAACAATGCTGGAAGGTGGAACACCTGGTAACGCTCCACCGCGCCGCCATTGTCACCGGCATCGATCCAGCACAGACAATCGACCGGCAAATCCAGCCTGGGTAACTGCTGCCGTGCCCAACGGCAGGCGGAACAGCCGGGGCTGGTGAAGATCACCAGGGAAACCCCCGACAGCCCCAGCAAGGTCTGGTCGACGTCGAAATCGGTCAGCTCCAATTGGGCCACTATACTTCGGGAAACAATGTCAGTTGGACGACACTCGGAGTCTGCGGTCATGGGACGGTTTCTGCCTCATCCTGATGATGTTCCGGTTGAATTGACCCTGCGCAAGCATGCCTGCATTTCGCGCCAGCGGCTGCACACTATCAGCCTCGGCGGCATGGCCTGCAATTACCATCGCGCCTGGCGTCGCGGCACCGCGCTTGAAGTGCACATGCCGACCCTGGGCGAGAATGCCCGCTATAACGGCTATGTGGCCTGGTGCCTGAAGCGCAAGCGTGGCTACCTGGTGGGCATCGCCTTCGTCGACGAACAGACGTTGTTCGGCGCACGCATGAGTGAACAGGTCTGCCAGATCGGTCGCTACTGTCGCCTGCACGAGCCCCAGAGCGAACAGCAATGTATCGAGGCGCTGGCCCTGGACTGGGTCGAGCGCCACGCACAGGATTATTCCGAGGACCGGGTACGCCAGGCATTCATACAGCCATAGCCCCATAAAACCGCACCCTGCCCATTGTCGAGCCCCCGGGTAACGCGCTAAGGTTCGGCTCCCCGACGCGCCCAAATCCGCTGTGCTCCGCCGCTCTCGGGGATCGCTGGCGGCCGGCATCCGTGACCTGACGAGTAACACGATGGCTGATTTACCGATCAACGACCTTAACGTCGCCTCCAACGAGACCCTGATCACTCCCGATCAACTCAAGCGAGACATTCCGCTGAGCGACACCGCCTTGCGCACCGTGACCCGCGGTCGCGAAGTGATCCGCAACATCCTCGATGGCACTGATCACCGTCTGTTCATCGTCATCGGGCCTTGCTCGATCCACGATATCAAGGCGGCCCATGAGTACGCCGAACGACTCAAGGCCCTGGCCGCCGAAGTTTCCGACACTCTCTACCTGGTCATGCGGGTGTACTTCGAGAAACCTCGTACCACCGTTGGCTGGAAAGGCCTGATCAACGACCCCTACCTGGACGACTCGTTCAAGATCCAGGATGGCCTGCACATCGGCCGCCAGCTGTTGCTGGACCTGGCTGAAATGGGCCTGCCTACCGCCACCGAAGCCCTGGACCCGATCTCCCCGCAATATCTGCAGGACCTGATCAGCTGGTCGGCCATCGGCGCGCGCACCACCGAATCCCAGACCCACCGCGAGATGGCTTCCGGTCTGTCCTCGGCAGTAGGGTTCAAGAATGGCACCGATGGCGGCCTGACCGTCGCGATCAACGCCCTGCAATCGGTTTCCAGCCCTCACCGCTTCCTGGGGATCAACCCAGAGGGCGGCGTGTCCATCGTCACCACCAAGGGCAACGCTTACGGCCACGTGGTCCTGCGGGGCGGCAACGGCAAGCCGAACTACGATTCGGTCAGCGTCGCGGTCTGCGAACAGGCCTTGAACAAGGCCAAGGTCAAGCCGAACATCATGATCGACTGCAGCCACGCCAACTCCAACAAGGATCCGGCGCTGCAGCCACTGGTGATGGAAAACGTCGCCAACCAGATTCTCGAAGGCAACCAGTCGATCATCGGTTTGATGGTGGAGAGCCACCTGAACTGGGGCTGCCAGGCGATCCCCAAGGACCTGTCGGAGCTGCAATACGGCGTGTCGATCACCGATGCCTGCATCGATTGGGAAAGCACCGAGAAGACCTTGCGCAGCATGCATGCCAAGCTCAAGGATGTCCTGCCGCAACGCAAGCGCAGCTGATTTCGCCAGATACGAAAACGCCGGGCCAAAGCCCGGCGTTTTTCATTATCACCCTGTTCAGAGTTTTGCTGCGTGGCGCTGGTGGCGCTCCATATAGCGCTCCACATACGAGCAGGATGGGATCACTGTGTAGCCCATGCGGTCGGCGTACTCCAGGGCCTGCTCGGTCAGCGCCGCAGCGATGCCACGCCCCCGCAGGGCGTTGGGCACGAAGGTGCGGTAGATATCCAGGGTCTGCTTACCCAGGTCCATATAGGTCAGGTAGGCACGATGACCGTCCACATTGGTCTCGAACTGATGACCAACCTGGTCATGGTGGATGGACAACGCCTCGCTCATCACTACTCCTTGCGGGTCTGGAATGCTGACCCCTACCTTACCGATGTTTTTCCGGCGAAGGAACAACTTACGCCACCTCGTGCCTGTCAGGCGCCGAGTAGAATCTTGCACCAAGAGAGCACGTTACAAAATATTAGGCGCCCTTGGCATGAATGCTCAAGCCATACCCGTCACAGACCAGTACAAAATGACCCGGTGGCCGCTTGCCACCCCCGCCTGGCTCTGATTCAAGATACCTGGCAGTGATACATCGCCGGATGCTGAAACTTAAGACGAAGCAGCGCTCTTAAAGTCACCGTCCATAGACATAAAGAGCTCGCTCGAAACGTGCACAAAAGTGTCATCGACACAATATAGACCGACTTTAGTCTAGCGCCCGAAACTGCGCCTGGAAAAATTCCGGGATCAATGCTGGCAAACAAGCAGCACTCATGCCCTGCAAGGCCTCTGCGTTGAATATTTTTTATACAGGCGGTTTGTAGAGTTGATCGAAAAAGATTCACCACCTAGAATTTTTTTTGCTTCTTGCGCTACGTCAGTTTACTTACTACAAGTAATGGGTAGTATGTACGCCGGCTATTTCCTCGTTTCGAGGTGATAGCCACTAATAGAAAGTCCTTGAAGGGGAACACGATGAACAACGTTCTGAAATTCTCTGCTCTGGCTCTGGCCGCAGTTCTGGCTACCGGTTGCAGCAGCGTATCCAAAGAAACCGAAGCTCGTCTGACTGCTACTGAAGACGCAGCAGCTCGTGCTCAGGCTCGTGCAGACGAAGCCTATCGTAAAGCTGATGAAGCTCTGGCTGCTGCTCAAAAAGCACAACAGACTGCTGACGAAGCTAACGAGCGCGCTCTGCGTATGCTGGAAAAAGCTAGCCGCAAGTAATAGTCCCTCGGGATTGTTATCGAGCCGATCCAATTTTTTGGGTCGGCTTTTTTATTGCCTGGCTTTTGCCTCGGCAATAAAAAACCCGCCGCAGCCAACAGGCCGCGGCGGGTTCTCTTGAGCCGCTTACTGCGGCATTTCAAAAGGTGTGCTGGACAACGATGTCGCGGGGGCAGCCGTTGGCACGGCAATCTCTACCGGCAAGCCATCTTCGGCCGCCACTACATCGCGCACCACATCCCAGTTCATACGCAGGTTGTTAGCCAGGTCTTCGCGCTTGAGCAAGGCGTTGATTACCGCAGTGTGCTTGTCGACCACCGAAGGATTGCCTTTATCATCCAATGGCGTATGAGCCTCAAGATAGACTTTGCCGGCACTGATACCGAACTTGTACGGTTCATTGATGATACGCACGGAAGTTCCCACCGGGACCATACCGGCCATTTGCAATACGTTGTTGTTGAGCATGCGGAAACAACCATGGCTGGTGCGCATGCCAATCCCGAACTTCTTGTTCGAACCATGAATCAGGTAGCCGGGCGTGCCCAGGGTGAACTTGAACGGCCCCAGCGGGTTATCCGGCCCGGCCGGCACCACGCCAGGCAACGGATCGCCATCGGCAGCGTGTTCCGCCCTGATCGAGGCAGGCGGCGTCCAGGTCGGGTTCGGCGTCTTGGCGGTGATGCTGGTATGCGCGATCGGCGACCCCCAGCCTTCTCGACCGATCCCCAGCGGGAAGGTGTAGACCACGCTCTGCCCCTTTGGAAAGTAGTACAGCCGATACTCCGCCAGGTTGATCACGATACCTTCGCGCGGCCCCGGGGGCAGGATGAAGCGAGTGGGCAGGATCACCTCGGTGCCCGCACCCGGCAACCAGGGATCGACACCCGGGTTGGCCGCCACCATCTCCAGGTAACCCAGGTCGTTGGCCGTGCCCAGGTCGGCGAAGGTATCTTCGTACTTGGCCTTGATCACCTGTACCTGGCCGACGATATCTTCGCCGGGAGGAGGCAGGGGGAATTCCAATGCGGCAACAGGGCCAGCCACACACAATGCGGCAAGTGACAGGCAACGGGTGAGGACAGGGAGGCGCGGCAACATCCAGATAATCCTTCGCATGTACAACCAATGAAAGAAACACGATTGTACACCCCGCCCCAAGGCTCCGGGAGCCAGGCCGGGGGAGACAAGCGCACATATGCAATCCCTGCCGAAACGACCCGCTAGCGGCCGCCTACAACTCGAAGCGTAGCTCGGGCCAGATCGGCGGAGTGCCACGTTTCTGCGACTCGAGGATCGCCCGGCACAAGGGGCAGAGTCGCTGGTCCTGGAAAATCGTCCTGTCCACGCTCGACCAACGCGGTTGCGCCGGCAATAACGTGCCGCACAAGGTGCGGTCGGCGGAACCGCCCAACTCCAGCTGTCGCGTCACCAGGTGCACCCTGACCTCCTGACAAGCGAACAGGTCAAGCTGTTCATCAGGCTCGATCAGTTGGTAGGCAAACAGGGACCAGGCGGGACGCGGCATCGGGGGCTCCAAATCGGGGGCGCAACATTAGCCGAAACACCGCCACTAGAAAAGCGTCAAAGCAGCGGTTTTAGCGTCGGCCAGACATTTTCCAGCAACTTGTCCTGGGCCACTGCCGCCGGGTGCAGACCGTCCGCTTGCATCATCTCCGGGTGACCGCCGACCCCTTCGAGAAAAAACGGCACCAGGGCCACCTTCTTGTCGCTGGCCAGTTGGCCATAGACCTTGGCGAAAGCCTGGGTATAACGCACGCCGTAGTTGGGTGGTAGTTGCATGCCCAGAAGCAGCACCTTGGCCCCCGCGGCCTGGGAACTGTCGATCATCGAGGCAAGATTTTGTTGCAATTGCTGGGGGGACTGGCCTCGCAGGCCGTCATTGCCTCCAAGTTCGAGTACCACCACCTGCGGCTTATGCTCCGCAAGCAGCGCCGGCAGCCGTGCCTGGCCTCCGGCACTGGTATCACCGCTGACCGAGGCATTGATCACCCTGGCGCCGAAACCCTGGTCGTCGAGGCGCTTTTCCAGCAGTGCCACCCAGCCCTGGCGGGTATCCAGGCCGAAAGCCGCACTGATACTATCGCCCACGATCAGGACCGTTCCCGCCGCTGCGTTCTGGACCATGCACATCAGGGCCAGGCCGGCACTCAAAAACCATACACGCATCGGATTCTCCATGGGCGCAAGTATTCTCACTGCGCGGAACCTTAGCAAAGTGGTTCCCAGCGCGGAAGGCGAGCTGACTATCCTCCACGAGCTCAGCCTGGAGCTCGACCAGGGCGACAGCCTGGCCATCGTCGGTGCCTCGGGCTCCGGCAAATCCACCCTGCTCGGCTTGCTGGCAGGCCTCGACCTGCCCAGTAGTGGCCAGGTCATCCTCGCCGGCCAGAGCCTCGGCCAACTGGATGAAGATCAGCGGGCCCGCGTCAGGGCCGAGCATGTGGGCTTCGTCTTCCAGTCCTTCCAATTGCTCGACAGCCTCAACGCCCTGGAGAACGTCATGCTGCCCATGGAGCTGGACGGCCGCCGCGATGCTCGCGAACGCGCTACCGAGCTACTGCGCCGGGTCGGCCTGGGCCAACGCCTGAGTCACTCGCCGCGCCAGTTGTCAGGTGGAGAACAGCAACGGGTGGCCATCGCCCGGGCATTCGCCGCCGAACCTGACGTGCTGTTCGCCGACGAACCCACCGGCAACCTCGATAGCCATACTGGAGAGCGTATCAGCGACCTGCTGTTCGAACTCAACAGGGAAAGCGGTACCACCCTGGTGCTGGTGACCCATGATGAGCGCCTGGCCCACCGTTGCCAGCGCCTGATCCGTCTCGAAGCGGGCTCGCTGGTCGCCCCCCTGGAGCCTTGATGGCACGCCTGTCCCTGTTGCGAGTCTTCAGCCTGGCCCTGCGCCAATTGCTGCGTGATGCCCGGGCCGGTGAGCTGCGGGTCCTGTTCTTCGCCTTGCTGGTGGCCGTTGCGGCGAGCACGGCCATCGGCTATTTCGGCGCCCGCCTGAACGGAGCGATGCAGTTGCGGGCCACCGAATTCCTCGGCGCCGACCTGTTGCTCGAAGGCAGCTCGCCAGCACATCCGCAACAGATCGACAGCGGGCGCGTCCTGGGCCTGGAACACGCCAGTATCGTAGAGTTCTCCAGTGTCATCGCCACGGACAACGGTATCCAGCTGTCGAGCATCAAGGCCGTGGACAGCGCCTACCCGTTGCGCGGCCAGCTCAAGAGCGCCGAAGCCCCCTATGCCAGCGAGATACCTGGTGGGACTCCCGGGCCCGGCGAAGCCTGGGTCGAGCCGCGGTTGCTGGCCGCACTTAACTTGAAGATCGGCGATAGCATCGACGTCGGCAGCAAGACCTTGCGCCTGGCCCGGGTCCTGACCTACGAGCCGGATCGTGCCGGCAACTTCTATAGCCTGACGCCCCGGGTGCTGATCAACCTGAATGACCTGCAAGCCACCGGCGTGGTCCAGCCCGGCAGCCGAGTCAGCTACAAAGAGCTCTGGCGCGGCCCTGCACCCGCCCTGGAGGCTTACCGCCAGCAGGTCAAGCCGGGGCTTCAAGCCAACCAGCGACTGCAGGATGCACGCGATGGCAACCAGCAGATCGGCGGCGCACTGGGCAAGGCCGAGCGTTACCTGAACATGGCCAGCCTGGTGGCGGTACTGCTCTCGGGAGTCGCGGTGGCGCTATCGGCCAACCGATTCGCTGCGCGCCGTTTCGATGCCAGCGCCTTGTTGCGTTGCCTGGGGCTATCGCGCCGGGAAACCCTGTTGTTGTTCACGACCCAATTGGCATTGCTCGGTCTGCTGGCCAGCCTCAGTGGCGCATTGCTGGGATGGCTGGCGCAGTTGGTGTTGTTCTACCTGCTGCACGGGCTGCTACCTGCCGATGTTCCTCCGGGAGGCCTGCTGCCGGCCATTGCCGGCATCGGTACCGGGCTGGTGGCCCTGGCCGGCTTCGCCTTGCCGCCCCTGGCAGCGCTGGGCCGCGTGCCGCCCTTGCGGGTCCTGCGTCGCGACCTGCTGCCGATCCCACCCAGCACTTGGCTGATCTATGGCGTCGCGCTGCTGGCCCTGGGCCTGATCATGTGGCGCTTGAGCCTGGATCTGATCCTGACCTTCGCCCTGATGGGTGGAGGCCTGGTCGCCGCGCTGGCCCTGGGCGGCCTGCTATTGCTGGCGCTGCAGAGCTTGCGCCGGTTGCTGGCTCGCTCCTCCCTGCCTTGGCGCCTGGGCTTGGGCCAGTTGCTGCGCCATCCCCTGGCCGCCGCCGGGCAATCCATGGCGTTCGGCCTGATCCTGCTGTCCATGGCGCTGATCGCCCTGTTGCGGGCAGAACTGCTGGACACCTGGCAAAACCAATTACCGAAAAATGCTCCCAACTACTTCGCCCTGAATATCCTGCCAGCCGACAAGCAAGCCTTCACCGAACGCCTGCTGCAGTTGTCCGCTCCATCCGCCCCCCTGTACCCGGTGGTCCCCGGACGCTTGGTGAGCATCAATGGCGAAGCGGTGCAGCAGATCGTCACCAAGGAGTCCAGTGGCGATCGAGCGGTGCAACGCGACCTGAGCCTGACCTGGTCTGCCGAATTGCCCGCGGGCAACCAAATTACCGCAGGAAGCTGGTGGTCGTCCTCGCCCCAGGCGGATGAGGCACTGCCTGGTGTATCGGTGGAGGCCAAGGTGGCCGAAAGCCTGAAACTGAAACTGGGTGACCAGTTGACCTTTACCGTTGCCGGTGTGAACCGGCAAGCCCGGGTCACCAGCTTGCGCAGCGTCAACTGGGACAACTTCCAGCCGAACTTCTTCATGATCTTCCAACCTGGAACCCTCAAGGACCTGCCGGCGACCTACCTCACCAGCTTCTACCTGAGCCCCGGGCACGACCAGCAAGTGGTGGAGCTGTCGCGGGCCTTCCCGGCAGTGACCATTCTCCAGATCGAGGCCTTGCTGGAGCAATTGCGCAGCATCCTGGCCCAGGTCACCTTGGCGGTGGAGTATGTGCTGCTGTTCGTACTAGCGGCAGGAATGGCGGTACTACTGTCCGGTTTGCAAGCCACTCTCGACGAACGCCTGCGCCAAGGTGCACTACTACGAGCACTGGGCGCCGAACGACGGCTGCTGGTCAAGGCACGACGGATCGAGTTCGGCCTGCTCGGGGCCATGAGCGGCCTGTTGGCGGCACTGGGTTGCGAACTGGTCAGCCTGGTGCTCTACCGCTTCGCCTTCGACCTGCCCTGGCACCCGCACCCCTGGCTGTTGTTGCTACCGCTGGCTGGTGCGGTGCTAGTGGGGGCAGCCGGGGTGTTCGGTACCCGGCGAGCGCTCAACGCCAGTCCATTGAGCGTTCTGCGCGAGGGATGAGAGCTCGCCGCTGCGGTGGCGAGCCTACTTCTGGTAGTCGATCTGGTTGATCCACCAGCAGGTCTCGCCCGCCGGAGTCACGACGATGGCTTCATCTCCCACTTCCTTTTTCAGCAGGGCCCGAGCCATGGGCGAATCAATGGATATGTAGTCCTTGCGCTGATAGATCTCGTCATAACCCACGATGCGAAAACGCTTGATCTCGGCCGCTTCGTTCTCGACTTCGACCCAAGCGCCGAAGAACACCCGGCCCTCCTGCTCCGGCGCATATCCCACTACCCGCATGTCCTCCAGACGCTTGCGTATGTAGCGCACCCGGCGATCGATTTCCCGCAGCAGCTTCTTGTTGTACTGGTAGTCGGCATTCTCACTCCGGTCCCCCAACGAAGCGGCCCAAGTGACCTTCTGCGTGATTTCCGGGCGATGTTCCCGCCACAGGTAATCCAGTTCCTGCTTGAGAGCCTCGTAACCTTCCTGCGTGATGAGCTTGGTACTCAATTGGCTTGTCATCTCCCAGCCCGGCAGGCTGCTACGTTGTTTGAATGAATCGCAAAGCACGGTCACCAGGGAGCATCGCCGCTCCACCACTTCCGCTCTATACAACTATCAGATTTGTCCGATTTAGATCTCAGAAAAATCGACCAATCATTTGATCAAGAGGACAAAGCCTCAGACGACAAGGCACCTTTTCAGCAGCGCTCTCAGTACTCCAGGCCGCTCGCCAGCTGGAGCCCTCCACTTCAAGGACTCTCAAGGTGCCTCTCGATCCGCCGAAAATCAAAGGGAGCCACCGATGGGCAGCATCATCATCGTCGATGACCATCCACTGATCCGCCTGGCGCTCAGGTCGGAACTGGAAACCCGGCAGTACACCATAGTCGGCGAAACCGACAATGGCGCAGACGCCGTGCAACTGGTACGCCAACACAACCCGGACCTGCTGATCCTCGACCTGGGCATTCCCAACCTGGACGGATTTTCGGTCATCGATCACATCAGGTGTATCCAGAAGCCTCTCAAGATCCTGGTGGTCACCGCCAGTGAGTCGAAAAACTACGCCTTGCGCTGCCTGCAGGCCGGAGCCATGGGTTTCCTGAGCAAGACCGAAAACCTCCACGAACTGGGTCATGCCGTCAAAGCCATATTATCCGGCTATATCTACTTTCCCGATGACACCCTCAACCTGATGCAGCAGAACAGCCGTGCCACTGATCAGGAGAGCGTGCTTATTTCCCGTCTCAGCGATCGCGAGATCACGGTCCTGAAACTACTGGCCAATGGGCTGAACAACCAACAGATCGCCGATAACCTGCTGATCAGCCACAAGACCGTCAGCACCTACAAGATTCGGCTATTCAAGCACTTCAACATTTCCAACCTGGTAGCCCTGGCCGAGTTGGCGAAGCGCAATTCGGTGGTGTGAATGACTGCTCGCCAGTCGGACTGGAACCATCGCTGGTGAGCCCTTGGTACCGCCGACCGATACGGGTCCGACTGGAACGAGGACGCTCAACGACGAACGATCAACCCTTGCCGGGCGACACGGGTCAATTGCTTGATGACTTCAGCGGCGTCCTGCGCCTGGGGAGCGGGGATGACCGCCAGGTCGAAATTGTCACTGGCAAAACGAGCCAGGGACTCACCGTCCTCGACAAACTGGATCAGGAACGCCGCCGGTCCAGTGGAACGCCGGGGCCAGCCATCGAGATAACGCAACAAGGTAGGTTGGTGCTGACCGCTGAGGAGGATTTTCGGATTGCGCGGGGAAAGACTCGCCGTGATTGGCGCAAGACGTACAAGGGGGCGTGGTGCATTCATCGTATCGTGTCTCTGCCTCAAGTTTCTGCCGGGCAGGTGAGAGGCAACACCGAACCAGCGCTTTAGCGGTACTTCGAAGCCGGACTGGCTTCTGGCAGCAAGCTTTCGGCTTGCCTGGCGCCCCGCAAGTAGCTGTTTAAATCGGCGCATGAGCAGCATCCTAGAGAAGCTGGCCGGTCAGTGTCAAGATTCCAGCAAGACGAAAAAAGGCCTGCATCGGCAGGCCTTGGGGCATTCTTGCAAGCACTTGATCCGGGACAATCGCAGGAGCTGCGCCCACCCGGATCGACCGCCAGGATCACTTGGCGATGGACGCATCCAACGAGAGTTTGCCGGCCCCTTCGATCAGCACCGCCAGGGTACCGCCGAGCAGCGCCAGGGCGAATTCGTAGCCATTGTTAGCCATGAACAAGCCATTGCTGATATGCACCGAGAAGATCGCCACCACCAGGGTGAAGGTCAGGCCCAGGGCCGCAGGACGGGCCAGCAAACCGATGATCAGCGCCAGGCCGGCGAAGAACTCGGTACCACCCGACAGCAAGGCCATCAGGTAACCCGGGGCCAAGCCGATGCTTTCCATCCACTGGGCAGTGCCCGCCAGGCCGCCACCACCGAACCAACCAAAGAGTTTCTGCGAACCGTGGGCCGCGAAGATGATGCCGACAAGGATGCGCACGACGGTCAGGCCATAACCTGCGCGGGTTCCCAGTACATTCTTGATCAAAGTGCTCATGCTGTGTGTCCTGTGTAAGGGGGAGAAGTTGGTCGCCATATTAATCAGTTTTTATCATGTTAAAAGCGGAAATACTCCGGCATAACAATCAAATTTTTCGATTATTTGCGCGATACAACTTTTCGCTCACGAGGCTCCAGGGAGTCCCGTTCGCGATCGAAGGCCAGATAGTATTTGTTGACACTATTAACATAGCTGACCGCTCCCATCCCCACCTGCTCCATGGCGATGCGCTCCACCTGGAAAAACCACTGGTTCGGGTTCAACCCGCGACGCCTAGCCTCGGTGCGCATGCCCTGGACCCGCTCCGGCCCCATGTTGTAGGCCGCCAGGATGAACGCCATCCGCTCGCGCTCATTGAGCTTGGGGCTGGCGAAGAATTTGCGACGGATCATGGCCAGGTACCTGGCTCCGGCCTGCACATTGCTGTCCACGGATTGGATATTGCTCACGCCCACCCGCTGCGCCGCCGAAGGTGTGATCTGCATCAGCCCGGTGGGACCGCCACCACTCCTGGCACTGGGCTGAAGTGCCGATTCCTTGAAGGCCAGGGCTGCCAGGTTCAGCCAATCCATGCCCTGTTCCCCGGCATGCTTTTGCAGCACCGGTCGCAACTTCTCCAGGCGCTGGCGATCGGCCCGGGCCAGCGGGTAATGCACCTGGTACTGGCGGCGGTAGATACGCAGGAAGGCCGCATCCTGGTCCGCTGGCGCCTTGTAGGTCTTGAGGAACCGATCGATGCTCGCCCGCAACATCGAGGCATCACGCCGGACGAACCAGTGTTCCTCCCCGGGCTCGCTGATCTTCAGTTGCCGGTCCAGGCGCAACTTGCCGAGGATCTTGCCCCAGCGCTCGGCAATCGGCTGCTCGACTATGGTCAGGTGGAAGATGCCGCCCTGGACCATTTCCAGCACATCCTCCACCGCCAGGCTGGGATCGACCCACTCGACCTTGATCGGAGCCAGCTTGTGCAGGGCCAGCTTCTGGTTGATCTGGCTCACCGCCTCGCCGGCAGCGCTGCCGGTGGTGAGGGTCAGGGTCTTGCCGGACAGTTGCTCGACTCGCGTATAACGCCGCTCCCCCTTGATTCCCACCAGCAGCAACGGAACGTTACTGGCGATCGGATCGCTGGAGCTGACCGCATGCCCGGGCTGGGACTCCAGCAACTCCCCTGGGGCCACCAGGTCTCCTTCTCCGCGCTGCAGGGCGCCCAGTAACTGGTCCTTGGCCTTGGGGATGATCTTCAGGCTGATTTCCTGGCCATCGCGGGCATGGCCATTGAGGTACTGCTCGAAAGCCCGCAGGCGATGGTACTCGACCCCGATGGGCTGGCCCTGGACTTCACCGGAGCTGTTGCGGCTCTGGTTGACCAGCACCCGCAGCACCCGACTGCTACGGATTTCCGCCAGGTCGCGGACCTTGCCCTTGGCCTGGACTTCCGGTGGCCCGGCCAGGCGCGCCACCGCCGGCAACGGCAGGAGCAGGGTCAGGCACAGAGCGAGCAAGATCGAGGGTCGGGTCATCCGTTCTCCGCATGGAATACTGTTCAACCCTTCGTCGCTTTTCCGGGGTTGATCGCCAGAAACTAAGCGCCGTGGGCGCTGGCAAGGTGCGAAAGACAGCTGAAATGGCCGGTGCGAGCGCTGGGCCATTGCTGTTTGCGACAGCAAGAGACAGCTTCAACTCGTTGTAGTTCTTGGTTTTTCTTATTAAATCCAGAGCTCTGATATGCTTTCCGACCGCAGGCGGAGATAGCACCATGCAACTCATCGATATCGGCGTCAACCTGACCAATCCCTGTTTTTCCGAAAAACGCCAAGCGGTTCTCGATCGTGCTTATGAAGCTGGTGTCTGCCAATTGATCGTGACCGGAACCAGCGTCGAGGGCAGCGAACAGGCCCTGGACCTGTGCCAACAACTGGATCCCGAGGGCCAGAGGCTGTTCGCCACTGCCGGCCTGCACCCCCACAGCGCCAGCGACTGGAACCCCGACAGCGCCCGGCGCCTGCGAGCCTTGCTGGGCGAATCGCGGATAAGGGCGGTGGGCGAATGCGGCCTGGACTTCAACCGGGATTTCTCACCTCGCCCGCAGCAGGAAAAGGTCCTGGAAGAGCACCTGGCCCTGGCGACCGAGTTGCAACTGCCGGTGTTCCTCCACGAACGCGATGCCAACGAGCGCCTGTTGGCTATCCTGAAAGACTTCCGGGACCGTTTGCCGGCAGCCGTGGTGCATTGTTTCACCGGTGAGCAGCGAGCGCTGTTCAGCTATCTCGACCTGGACCTGCATATCGGTATCACCGGCTGGATCTGCGATGAACGCCGGGGGACCCACCTGCATCCGCTGGTGCGGGAGATTCCCCGGGGCCGCCTGATGCTGGAGAGCGATGCGCCGTACCTGTTGCCACGCAGCCTGCGGCCGAAACCGAAGAATGGCCAGAATGAACCGGCCTACCTGACCGAGGTGCTGCGTGAAGTGGCCTTGCACCGCCAGGAAACACCGGAGGACCTGGCTCGCCACAGCACAGCCTGCGCCCGGGCGTTCTTCGGCCTGTCAGAAATTGCTTGATGCATATCAAGATTTTTCTTAACGCATAACGGCACAATAATGGCACCTTGCCAATACTATTCCGCTCAATCAGAGAAGACCTTCTATGGGTGCCTGGCTTAGCAATATCTCGCTGAAATACAAATTCTGGGCGGTCAATGCGGTCGCCTTCGTCACCACCTTGTTATTAGTGCTGTACGCCGTGCAACTGGAACAACAGGCCCGTAGCCAGAGTGCCCAGGCCGCTGCCCAGGCCCAGGCACGCCTGCTCGATGCCTGGCCTGTCGACAAACCGCTGCCCAGCGCCGAGAACCTGGTGTTTTTCTCCCGAGGGCAGACACCGGCCCTGAACGACCAGCCGGTCCCCGAGCTGAATGGCGCCAGCGGCTGGGTCGAACTCAACCACCTGCCGCTGTTCGGCGACAACCCGCTGTTGGGCGCTGAGGTCATAGGCCGCGCCGACGGCCAGCAAGTCGCCGTAGTGGCCCATACTCCCAGCTTCGCCCAGGTGTTCGGCGATCGCTTCACCAACTACGCAGTCGCGGTGTTCATCCTGATGTTCGCCATGCTCTGCGCTTCGCAGTTGCTGATCCGCTTTCTTCTCAGCCAGCTCAACACCCTCAAGGACGTGATGCTGCACGTTGAAAAGACCGGCGATTTATCCGCCCGGGTACCGCTGTCCTGCAAGGACGAAGTGGGCCAGATGGCCAGCGCCTTCAACGCCATGCAAGCCGGCTACCAGCGGGTGGTGAACACTGTGGCCAATACCGCGCGCCAGCTTGACCAGGGTGCCGCACGCTTGGCATCGAGCATGAACGACGTGCGCCACGGCATGCTCGGCCAGCAAAGCGAAACCGACCAGGCGGCGACGGCGATCAATGAAATGTCCGCCACCGTCTACCACATCGCCCAGCATGCCGGGGCGACCCGGGACCTGTCGCAAACCGCCGATGCCCTGGCCGGTTCCGGGCATGAGGTGGTAGGCCGGGTGCAGAAGTCCATCGCCGGGTTGTCCAACGGCGTGCAGCAGACCGCCGAGATGATCCAGAAGCTGGCCGAGGACAGCCAGAAGATCAACGGCGTGGTCAACGTTATCCACAGCATCGCCGAACAGACCAACCTGCTGGCGCTCAACGCCGCCATCGAGGCCGCGCGGGCTGGCGAGATGGGCCGCGGCTTCGCCGTGGTGGCCGACGAAGTACGTAACCTGGCCAAGCGCGTGCAGACCTCCACCGATGAAATCACCAGCATGGTCTCCGCCCTGCAGGCAGGCACCCGAGACGCCGTGGACTTCATGCAGGAAAGCTCGTTCAAGGCCGATGATTGCGTGCAGCAGGCCCAGGAGGCCGGCGAAGCCCTGGCGGAAATCACCGGTGCCGTGGCGCAGATGCGCGAAAGCAATACCCAGATCGCCGTCGCGGCGGAACAGCAGAGCCAAGTGGCCGAAGAAATGAACCGGGCGGTGGTGAGCATCCGTGACGTCACCGAAAACACCGTGCAGCAGACCGTAGCCTCCGCCACGACCAGCAGCGAACTGGCCACCCTGGCCGGCGAACTGAGCAAGGCCATCGGCCAGCTCAAACTCTGAGCGACAAGACCTGCCAAAGGGGGCGAACTGCTCGCCCCCGCCTCTGCGCCTCCACGCCTGCGCTATCGAGACGATAGCCAGCCTTGATTCGTCGCCGTGCGGCTCGCGCCCTATCCTTGGTCCATGAGTTTCCAGACACTAAGGATGAGCATCATGGGCCAACGCCACCCCAACCTCCCCGCCTGGCAATGGCGGGTCTACCCGAACAGCCACCAGCATCCGACCAACCTGGTGCTGCACCTGATCGCCGTGCCACTGTTCATCGTCGGTTTCCTGCTGATTGCCTCGGGAGTGTTTTCCCTGAGCCTGCTGAGCCTGGCCATCGGCGTGATCGGCATCCTCGCGGCCCTGGGCCTGCAACGCCACGGCCATAGCCTTGAAACCCAGGCCAGCGAGCCTTTCACCGATCGCCAGGACGCGGTCCAGCGCTTGCTGGTGGAGCAGTTCGTGACCTTTCCCCGCTTCGTCCTGAGCGGCGCCTGGCGGCGTGCCTGGATGCAACGCCACCGGCACTGACGGCCACAGGGGCTCAGCCGAAAATGGTCACCGTCTGCCGACTCAGTGCGACCAACCGCCCATCGGCACTCCACAGTGCGGCAGCGGCATGCCCATAGCCGTCGCGGGCATGCTCGATCTCCACCCGATACTTGCACCAGTCCAGGGTATCCAGCTCCAGCAGCGGCTGGACGAATTCGATGGTCCAGGTCAGGGTGCTGCCGGCGGCGGGCTTGGTCAGGTGCGGCAACAATGCCGGAGGCCAGGCATCCACCAGGGCCAGGATGTGCGCTTCGGTCACCGGTTCTTCCTTGACGTCGCCCCGCAGACGCACCCAGCCCCCCATGTCCCGTGAGCGATTGCCGGTGAACGGCATGCCACCGATGCTCCAGCGCATCGCCAGGTGGCGCATGAATTCCGGAGTCACACCCGGGATATAGGGCAGCTCCTGGCAATCGTCCCAGTGCTTCATTTCGGGTGCCGGCAAGGCCTCGACACTCACTACCGACTCCCGCGAGGCGCCGAAGCTGCCCTGCACCAACGTCACGACCTGGCCTTCCTGCATCACCCGCCCCAGGACCTGGCTGACTGCCTTGCCCTCACGCAGCACATCCACTTCGAAACTCACCGGCACCTCGGGAGCCACAGGACCGACGAAGGTCACCGCCAGGGAGCGCACCGGGCGGTCCGCCGGGACCTTGGCACGCATCGCCTCGTACTGCAGGGCCACCACCAGACCGCCGAAGCTGGCCCGCCCCTGGGCCCATTGCGCCGGAATGGTCAGGGCCTCGGGCTGCTTGCGAACCGCTTCGAGCAAATCATAGAAACGCATGAAAACCTCTACAGGAAATGAATGAACCCAAGGATCTTAACCAGCGAGCCAAGGCTCTACAGCAACCATTCCGGCCAAAGCAGCGGACAGATAGGCCGCTGGCCGATGCTCAATGACCGAAGCAATCGCCGTACAGTTTCTCCAGCATGCGGTCGGCACGCGCCTCGGCCTTGAGCATGGTGCTCCGCCAGGTGGCCACGCAAGGCAGCAGGTCCGGCTGCTGCTCGGCCTGGGCCAGCCATTGCCAACAGTCATGCCAATCACCCAGCGCCGCCTGGGCGGCCTTGAGCCGCTTGATGGCCGGGCCAGGCAAACGGTCCAATTCAGGATAGGACTCGGCGGCATAACGCACCCGCTTGATCAGCAAGCGCAGGCGATGGCGGTCGTGGGCCGGATCCTCCAGTGCCTGGCCCAGGGCCTGCCACTGCTTGCCCAGGCGCTTCTCGATGCGCGGGCGCAAGCCGCCCAGCAACTCCTGGCGCTGGGCGGCCCTGAGAAATCGCGGGAATGCATCCAGCACCATGACCAGGCGCGCCAGCTCGGGCCCCGCCGCCACGGCAGGATACTCCTGGGCCAGCAGTACCGTGCGGCGGTCGCCGGCGGCATGCTGGCCATGCTGATGCAGGTAGGCCGCCAGGACTTCGCGATCCCGGATCGGCGTGGTCACGCGCCCTACTTGCGCACCGGCCTGTTCCAGCTGCTCGACTCCCGGCAGGCCGCGCAACGGCCGCAACAGGCTGCGCAAGCGCCGTACCCCGACACGCAGGTCATGCAGCGCCTCGGCGTCCGTGGCGGCCGCCAGGCGCGCCTGGCAGGCCAGCAAGTTCACGTCCAGGCTCAGGATCCGAGCCACCAATCGATCAACCAGGGCAGACATCAAGGATTCCCCAACACAACTCAACCAACCCGGTGCCGGCTCGTCCGGCCCCGGAATGAAATCGCGGGCCGGTGACCGGCATTACGTCCGGCCCGCGGCCCGCGATCTTCGATTTTGCCGGCTTAGCGTAGCGCTTGTCGCCTTTCAACGTCCGGCACGTGATTCGCGAATATAGAAACGCGCCTTCTCGGCCTTGTTGGTGCAGCCTTCGAAGGCTTCGAACTGCTGCTGGGTCTTGGCGCCCGTCAGCAGCGACAGCGCCTTGGAGTAGCTCACGGTGCCGGCGAAACCCTCGGCCTTGGCCAGGTCCAGCTCACGCCAGGCGGCATCCAGCTGGGTACCGCAGCTGTCACGGTAGGCGGTCTTGCCTGCGCAACCGGTCAGAACCAATGCAATCAGGGGCAAGCAGATCCAGGCTTTCATCAATGACACCTCAAGAATGGGAATACAGTCGTACGGGTTAAGACGGTGGCGGTGAAGAAAAGTGCCAAGGCCACCTCCAGGAAAATATAGCCGCAGGCGCCGTGGCGCGAGGCTCGACGTCAGTCCGCGACGCCGTGCCGAGGCGCATTCCCGGGCCAGCCGCGATTGAACCTCGGGGCGCTAAGGGTGCATTGTGGCAGCCTGCTTGGCGAAAGGACGAATCATGAAAAAACGTGTCGCACTGGTCCTCGGTTCGGGAGGTGCCCGTGGGTACGCCCATATCGGGGTCATCGAGGAAATCGAAAAACGCGGTTACAAGATTGCCTGCATCGCCGGCTGCTCGATGGGGGCGGTGGTGGGCGGCATCTATGCGGCAGGCAAGCTCGACCAGTACCGGGAATGGATCGAGAGCCTGGACTATCTGGATGTGCTGCGCCTGGTGGACGTGAGCTTCCGCCTGGGGGCGATTCGCGGCGAGAAGGTCTTCGGCCAGATTCGCAAGATCGTCGGTGACATCAACATCGAGGACCTGCGCATCCCCTACACCGCAGTGGCGACCGACCTGACCAACCAACAGGAAATCTGGTTCCAGGAAGGCTGCCTGCACCAGGCCATGCGCGCCTCGGCGGCGATCCCCAGCCTGTTCACCCCGGTGATGCAGGGCAATCGCATGCTGGTGGATGGCGGCCTGCTCAACCCGCTGCCCATCGTGCCGGTCGTCTCCAGCCACTGTGACCTGATCATCGCGGTCAATCTCAACTCCACCAACCAGCGGCACTATCAGTTGCCGGTGATCCAGCGCCCGCCAGCCTTCAAGAGCCGCTTCGACAGCCTGATCAACTCGCTGGGCTCGCGCCTGCCATTCCGGCGCAAGCAGGCCGAGCAACTGTTGCTGCTGGAGCAAGAGGCGTTCAGGAGCGATGCGGCGCAGATCAATCCCTGGGTCGAAGGCGCCGAACCTGAGTCCCAGCAGCCCGCCGCGGCCCCGGAAACCGACGGTGCCCCGAGGTCGGCCAGCGGCTCGTTCATCGTCGATAACGTCGGCCCCGCCTCGCTGCTGGACCTCGTCAACCAGAGCTTCGAGGTCATGCAGACCTCCCTGGCCCAGTACAAGATCGCCGGCTACCCGCCGGATATCCTGGTCAACGTACCCAAGCGGGTGTGCCGTTTCTTCGAGTTCTACAAGGCGCCGGAACTGATCGCCCTGGGTCGGGAAATCGCCAGCGACACCCTCGACCGCTACGAACAGGAGCAGCCCTAGCTCAAGCCTCCCCCGCCAGCAGGCGATAACCGACCCCGGCCTCGGTGACGATGAAACGCGGCCGGGTCGGGTCGTCTGCCAGCTTCTGGCGCAAGTGCCCGACCACGATCCGCAGGTAATGGCTGTCTTCGGTATGGGTCGGCCCCCAGATGCCCTTGAGCAGTTGCTGCTGGGTGATCACCCGCCCCGGGTGGCGAGCCAGCTGGGCCAGCACAGCATATTCCTTGCGTGTCAGGGCTACTTCCACGCCTTCGAGCAACACCCGGCGGTACGCCAGGTCGACCGTCAAGGGCCCCACCTGCAACGCCGCTTCCTGGACTTCTCCGGACGGGGCCTGGCGCAACAGGGCACGTATGCGAGCCAGGAACTCCTGGATGCCGAACGGCTTGGTGACATAGTCGTTGGCCCCACCGTCCAGGGCTTCGACCTTCTGCAACTCGCTGGCCCGCACCGAGAGCACCAGCACCGGTACCGCCGACCACTCGCGAAATTCGCGCAGTACCTGCTGGCCATCCATGTCCGGCAACCCCAGGTCGAGCACCAGCAGGTCCGGTTTGTTCAGCGCCGCCTGGGCCAGGCCCTCGGTGCCGGTGCCGGCTTCAATCACTTTGTATCCTTGGGACGCCAGGCTGATGCGCAGGAATTTGCGGATCTGCGGCTCGTCGTCGATGACCAGGATGGTCGCGGTCTGGCTCATGGGTTCAGTTCAAGACAAATAAGAGACAAGAGAGTAGCGCAACGCCAATCTCCTCCAGAGAGCTTTTGCAGGAGCCCCAGCCCCTGCTGCCAAGCGCTTCACAGCTCACCCTCGAGCTCCGGCTGGGCCTGCAAGGGCAGGTACAGGGCGATGCAGGTCCCCCGCCCGTCGATGCCATCGGCGACACTGATATGTCCGCCGTGCGCCCCCACCATGCCCTTGCAGATCGCCAATCCCAGGCCTGTACCCTGGCCCCCCCGATCGCCCCTGGCGGCGGTGTAGAACATGTCGAAGATCTTCGCCCGCTCCTCCTCGGGAATACCCGGGCCCTCGTCGCTCACGGCGAAACTCAGCGCCTGCTCGTCGGCGCGAACCGCCAGGTGCAGGCGGCCATGGACCGGGGAAAAACGCGCCGCATTCTCCAGCACATTGACCAGGGCCTGTTCGATCAGCGCCGCGTGCACATACAGCAGCGGCAGATCCTGGGGCAACTGCGTACTGACCTGTAATGGCGCCAGCACCACGCGCAGGCGATTGAGCGCGCTGCCGACGATATCCGCCGGGGTGACCCAGTCGCGGGCCAGCTTCAAGGCGCCATGGCCAAGGCGGGTCATGTCCAGCAGGTTCTGGATGTACCGATCCAGGCGCTCGGCTTCATCCCGGGTACCCTCCAGCAGTTCTCGGCGATCCTCCAGGGGAATCGCCTCGCCCAAGGCCAGCAGGCTGTCGATGCTGCCACGCATCGACGTCAGCGGAGTGCGCAAGTCGTGGGACACCGAGGCCAGCAAGGCGCTGCGCAGTTGTTCGGTTTCGCCGTGCAAGCGCGCCGCCTCCAGGTCCTCGGCCAGGCGCGCCCGGGCCAGGGCCTGGGCCAGCGGCTGGCTGAGCGCGGTGAGCAAGCGCCGACGTTGATCACTGAAGATCGCACCCTCCCTGGGGCACACCCCCAACAAGCCCAAGGGGCCGTCATCCACCGACAGCGGCCACCACCACCAACGGCCAAAAGGCAGGGTCCCGGTGCCCAACCCCGCAGGTTGATCGTGCTGCCAGGCCCAATCGGCCGCGGCTCGCTCGGCTTCGGAGAGTTGCTGCGTGCCGCCGCTCTCGACCTTCCAGGCACCTTGCTCATCGCGGTTGAACAAACAGATACGCAACTCCTCGCGCCCGTCCAGGTGCTGGATCGCAGCGCTGATCACCGCCTGCCGATCGGTGGCAGCCGTGAGTTTGCGCGACAGGTCCAGCAACTCGCCGGTTTCCTCCTGGGTATCGCGCAGGGCCTGCAATTGCCGGCGCTGGCGGGCCGCGAGATTACCCGTGAGCGCGGCCATCAGCAGGAAGAACAGCAGGGTCAGCACGTCTTCTTCGCGCTGGATGGAAAGAGAGAAGTTCGGCGGGATGAACAGGAAGTCGTAACTCAGGAACGACAGCGCGGCGCAGGCCAGGGCCGGCCCCAGGCTGCTGCGCACCGCCACCAGCAGCACTGCGGCGAGAAATACCAGGGAGATGTTCGGCAGCGCCAGGATTCCGGCCACGCCCCAGGCCAGGGCACTGGCCAACAGCGTCGCCAACAGCGCAAGGGCATAGTCGAACCACATCAACGGATGCTTGACCCGCAACCTCGGCTGGCTGGGCAATGGCTCGCTGTCCAGGACATTGATTTCCAGGCCATCGGCGTTGCGCAGCAAACGTGCCGCCAGCCCGCCGCCGAACCAGCGCCGGCGCCAGCGACGGCTCGACTGCCCCACCAGCAACAGGCTGGCCCGCCGCTCGTTAGCGTGCTGGATCAGGGTCTTGGCCACCTCGCCCGCCCGCAGCAGGACCACCTCCCCGCCCAGGCGCTCGGCCAGTTGCTGGGCCGCCTGCAGACGCAAGCGCGACTGTTCGTCGCCAAGGCGGCCGTTATCCACATGCACCAGGCTCCAGGGCAAATGCCGACGCTGCGCAACCCGGCTGGCATGGCGCACCAGGCGTTCGGCCTGGAGATCACCGTCGACGCCCACCAACAGCCGCCCGCGCACCGCCGGTGCCGCTTGCCCGAGGCGGCGATAACCCTGGGCCAGGTCGTTGTCCACCTGGGCCGCCGCGGTCTGCATCGCCAACTCACGCAGGGCCATGAGGTTGGTCTGGCTGAAGAAGGCATCGATGGCCGCCCGCGCCTGCTCCGGCACATAGACCTTGCCATCGCGCAGGCGCTCCAGCAGCTCCCGGGGCGGCAGGTCCACCAGTTGCAGCTCATAGGCCTCCTGCAGTACCCAGTCGGGCAAGGTCTCGCGGACCTGGACCCCGGTGATGCCGCGCACCTGGTCATTGAGGCTCTCCAGGTGCTGGACGTTGACCGTGGTGAACACGTCGATGCCTGCCGCCAGCAGCTCCTGGATGTCCTGCCAGCGCTTGGCATGGCGGCTGCCCGGGGCGTTGCTGTGGGCCAATTCGTCCACCAGCGCCAGCTTGGGCCGGGCCTTGAGCAGGCCGTCCAGGTCCATCTCCTCCAGCAGCACCCCACGATACTCCGAGCGCAGCAGGGGCTGTTGCGGCAAGCCGCCCAGCAGTGCCTCGGTCTCGGCCCGACCGTGGGTCTCCACCACGCCGGCCAGGACCTTGACGCCCTGGCGCATCTGAGTGTGGGCGGCCTGGAGCATGGCGTAGGTCTTGCCGACTCCGGGCGCGGCGCCGAGAAAGACCTTGAGCCGGCCACGCCCGTCCCGGGGCAGCTCGGCAAGCAGCGCGTCGGCGCGACCGGAATCACTCATGGGGCATCTCTCTGCGACAAGACAATAGGTTTCAATCGTCACTCCTTGGGGCTCGAGCATCGCAAAAGCCCCTTTCGGGGCTTTTCCAGGCTCGCCAGGTTACAGCCGCTCCAGGGCCAGGTTCAGGGCCAGTACGTTGACCACCGGCGGGCCGATCAGCGGCCGTTCGGTGTGCTCTGCCACCAAGGCTCGTAGCCGGTCGGCTGGCAGGTTGCGAGCCGCTGCAACTCGCGCCAGTTGATAGTCAATCGCCTGCGGTGGCAAGTGCGGATCCAGGCCGCTGCCGGAAGTGGTCAGCAACGCCAGGGGCACTGGGCCCTGACCGTGCACCAAGAGCTTGTTGGCATCCTCGATCACCCGGGTCGCCAGCGCCGGATTGCTCGGTGCCAGGTTGCTGGCCCCGCTGGCCACCGTGGCAAAGGCGCCTGCGGAGGGGCGCGGGTGGAACCAGGCATCACCGGCAAAGCCCTGGGCGATCAGGGTCGAGCCCCGCACCTTGCCGCTGTCATCGCGGACCAGGCTGCCATTGGCCTGGTCCGCGAACGCGACCTGGGCCACTCCAGTGACCACCAGCGGATAGGCCACGCCGGTGATCAGGGTCATCAACACGATCAGGCTCAAGGCCGGACGCAATACGCTAGACATTTCTCAATCCTCGATGGGTCAATCCCGGCCGCCTACACCAGGTGGGCGGCGGTCAGCAGCAGGTCGATCAGCTTGATTCCGGTAAAGGGCACCACGATGCCGCCCAGGCCGTAGATCAGCAGGTTGCGCCGCAGCAGGTGGGCGGCACTGGCGGCCTGCACCCGCACACCGCGCAAGGCCAGGGGAATCAGCACCACGATGATCAGCGCGTTGAACACGATCGCCGAGAGAATCGCGCTCTGCGGGCTGGCCAGGTGCATGATGTTGAGCACGCCCAGCTGTGGATAAATCGCCGCGAACAAGGCCGGCAGGATGGCGAAGTACTTGGCCACGTCATTGGCGATGGAAAAGGTGGTCAGGGCGCCACGGGTCACCAACAGTTCCTTGCCGATCTGCACCACGTCCAGCAGCTTGGTCGGATCGCTGTCCAGGTCGACCATGTTGGCCGCCTCGCGAGCGGCCTGGGTGCCGTCGTTCATGGCCATGCCGACATCGGCCTGGGCCAGCGCCGGGGCATCGTTGGCACCGTCGCCGCACATGGCCACCAGGCGCCCGTCGTTCTGCTCGTGACGGATGCGCGCCAGCTTCTTCTCCGGCGTGGCCTCGGCCAGCACATCGTCGACCCCGGCTTCGGCGGCGATGGCGGCGGCAGTCAGCGGGTTGTCGCCGGTGACCATCACGGTACGGATCCCCAGTTTGCGCAACTCGGCGAAACGCTCGCGGATACCGGGCTTGACCACATCCTTGAGGTGAATCGCGCCCAGCAACCGGCCTGCGGCGCAGACCAGCAGCGGAGTGCCGCCGCTCTGGGCGATCTTGTCGATCTCGCGGGCCAGCGCCGGAGCCAGGTCATCGCGCTTGAGGCCAACGAAATCCAACACCGAGTCCACTGCCCCCTTGCGATAGGCCTGGCCACGATAGTCGACCCCGGACAAGCGGGTCTCTGCGCTGAAAGGCACGGCCACCAGCAGTTCGCTGCCCGGCTCGGGCTGTGGATAAAGTTCGCGCAGGTATTCGACGATGGACTTGCCTTCGGCCGTGTCGTCGGCCAGGGACGCCAACAAGGCGGCCTCGGCCATGTCCCCGGCGCTGATGCCCGGGGCCGGGTGGATGGCGCTGCACCGGCGATTGCCGAAGGTGATGGTGCCGGTCTTGTCCAGCATCAACACATGCACGTCCCCGGCGGCTTCCACCGCCCGCCCGGACTTGGCGATGACATTCAGGCGCACCAGGCGGTCCATGCCGGCGATACCGATGGCCGACAACAGGCCGCCGATGGTGGTCGGGATCAGCGTCACCAGCAGCGCCACCAGGAACACCAGCGGCAAGCTGCCATTGGCGAAATGGGCGAACGGCTGCAGGGTCACCACCACCAGCAGGAAGATCAGGGTCAGACCGACCAGCAGGATGTCCAGGGCCACCTCATTGGGGGTCTTCTGACGCTTGGCGCCTTCCACCAAGGCGATCATGCGGTCCAGGGTCGACTCCCCGGGATTGCTGGTGATACGCACCAGCAACCAGTCGGACACCAGGCGGGTGTTGCCGGTCACCGCCGAGCGATCGCCACCGGACTCGCGGATCACCGGCGCCGACTCTCCGGTGATCGCCGCTTCGTTGACCGCGGCGATACCTTCGATCACTTCACCGTCGCCCGGGATCATTTCCCCGGCATCGACCCGCACCACATCGCCTTTGCGCAGGTTGGCCGCTGGCACCAGCTGGAAGCTGCCATCAGCCCCCCGGCGCCGGGCGCTCAGGCCTTCGCTGCCGGCCTTGAGGCTATCGGCACGGGCCTTGCCACGCCCTTCGGCCAGGGCCTCGGCGAAGTTGGCGAACAACACGGTGAACCACAGCCACAGGGCGATCTGCACGGCGACGAAAGTCGGCACCGCGGTGTTGGGCACCAAGCACAGCACAGTGGTGAGGATCGCGGTCAGCTCCACCACCAGCATCACCGGCGAGCGCTGCAGTTGCCGTGGGTCGAGCTTGACGAAAGCCTGGACCAGCGCCGGGCGCCACAGGGCGGACAGGCTGGTGGCCGACGACGGCGCAGGAGAATGCTTGGCCTTGGCCGCCGCATCGGCGACCTTGTTCGAGGTGGGAACATGCATATTCATCATCGGATCCTCAGAAGCCCATGCTCAGTTGTTCGGCGATGGGACCCAGCGCCAGGGTCGGCAGGAACGTCAAGCCACCTACCAGCAAGATGGTCATGGTCAGCAAGGCCACGAACAGTGGGCCATGGGTGGGAAAGCTGTTCTGGCCTACAGGCGCGGTTTTTTTCAGGGCCAGGCTGCCAGCCAGCGCCAGCACCGGCAGGATGTAGCCAAAGCGACCGATCAGCATGCCCAGGCCCAGCATCAGGTTATGAAACGGGGTGTTGGCGCTGAAACCACCGAATGCCGAACCGTTGTTGGCGCTGGCCGAGGTGTAGGCGTACAGCAGTTGGCTGAAGCCGTGGGGCCCAGGGTTGCTGATGGCTCCTGCCGGTCCTGGCAAGCTGGCGGCCAGCGCCCCCAGCACCAGCACGCCGATGGGCATGACCATCAGGGTCAATACCAGCAGTTGCACCTCCCTGGCCTGGAGCTTCTTGCCCAGGTATTCAGGCGTGCGCCCGATCATCAGGCCGGCCAGGAATACTGCGATCAGCACATTGAGCAGCATGCCGTAGAGCCCGGCGCCGACGCCGCCGAAGATCACCTCGCCCACCATCATGTTGATCAGCGCCACCATGCCGCTCAGCGGGTTGAGGCTGTCGTGCATGCCGTTGACCGAACCGTTGGAAGCGGCGGTGGTGGTCACCGACCACAGCACCGTGGCCGTGGTACCAAAGCGCGTCTCCTTGCCTTCCAGCGGCGCTGTCTGCTCCACAGCCGGGTTGGCCAGTGCCGGGTTGGGCTGGTATTCGGCCCACAACGAGGTGGCGCCGCCGATCATGAACAGCGCCAGCATGCAGGCGATGATGGCCCGGCTCTGGCGCATGTCCTTGACGTAATGGCCAAAGGTGAAGACCAACGCCACCGGGATCAGGATGATCGATACCAGTTCGAACAGGTTGCTCCAGGCCGTGGGGTTCTCGAACGGATGCGCCGAGTTGACCCCGAAGAAGCCACCGCCATTGGTGCCCAGTTGCTTGATGGCGATCTGGCTGGCCGCTGGCCCCAGGGGAATCACCTGGTCGTTACCTTGCACGGTCAGGGCGTCCACATAGTGAGCGAACGTCTGCGGCACGCCCTGCCAGACCAGCAGCAAGGCCAGCAGCAGGCACAGCGGCAACAGGCCGTAGAGGGTGGCCCGGGTCATGTCGGCCCAGAAGTTGCCCAGGGTGCGTACCGAACGCCGGCCGATACCCCGGCACAGGGCCACCAGCACCGCCAGCCCGGTGGCCGCGCTGACGAAGTTCTGTACCGTCAGGCCGGCCATCTGGCTGAAGTAGCTCAGGGACGCCTCGCCGCTGTAGGCCTGCCAGTTGGTGTTGGTCATGAAGCTGACCGCGGTGTTGAAGGCCAGGGTCCACTCCTGCCCCGGCAGGTGTTGCGGGTTGAGGGGCAAGTGGTCCTGGAACAGCAGGATGATGAACAACAGGACGAACCCGGCGAGGTTGAAGGCCAGCAAGGCCAGGCTGTACTTCTGCCAGCTCTGCTCCAGCTGGGGATCGACCCCGGCGATGCGGTAGCACACACGCTCCACCGGCCCCAGGATCGGGGTCAGCCAGGTACGCTGGCCCTCCATCACTTTGTAGTAGAAGCCTCCCAGCCAGGGTGCGGGCACCAGCACCAGCGCGAAGAAGGCGAGGATCAGCCAATAGTCATAACTGTGCATCAGCGTCGCTCCTAGTTCCGATTCGCGCACAACAGTGCAATCAGCAGGTAAACGAACAGGCCCACCGCCAGCAGCAACGACACCGCGTCCAGTATGTTCATGGAATTTCTCCGAGGTACGGCGATCGCCGCGAATGGCGACATTGTCCGCAGGCTGCCTGTAAAGGAACGAGAGCGACGGGGTGGGTGGGCCATAAAGAAAGCGTAAAGACTCACGCCATGGCCGCTCTGGCCCGGGCGAAGGACGATAGGCCCTTGCCCCAAAGCGAGGCTGCCAAGCGCACCGGATTGCAACGCCCAAGACGGGCCGCGGTCGGGGAATATTCTCGATACGACGGTTTTCCGAACTTTGCGACGCCCCGTGGCCGCCTGGCACGACCGCTGCAACGCCCTGTCCCGGACCTTTCCAATCGTTCAGGACGCTATCGATGAACACAAGACTCAAGCCCACCCTGGGCACGCTGCATCTCTGGGGGATCGCTGTCGGCCTGGTGATTTCCGGGGAGTATTTCGGCTGGAGCTATGGCTGGGGCGTGGCCGGGACCCTGGGGTTCCTGGTGACCTCGCTGCTGGTCGCCTGCATGTATGCCTGCTTTATATTCAGCTTCACCGAACTGACCACCGCGATTCCCCACGCCGGAGGCCCTTTTGCCTACAGCCGTCGGGCCTTCGGCGAAAAAGGCGGGCTGATCGCCGGGCTGGCGACCCTGATCGAGTTCGTCTTCGCCCCACCGGCCATCGCCCTGGCCATCGGTGCCTACTTGAACGTGCAGTTTCCGACGCTGGACCCCAAGCACGCCGCAGTGGCGGCCTATGTCGTCTTCATGGGCCTGAACATTCTCGGGGTGAAGCTGGCGGCAACCTTCGAACTGGTGGTCTGCGTCCTGGCGGTCCTGGAATTGCTGGTATTCATGGGCGTGGTGGCCCCGGCGTTCAGCTTCAGCCACTTCGCCGCCAATGGCTGGGCCGGCACGGATCAGCTCGGTAGCGCAGCAGTTGCCGGCATGTTCGCGGCGATCCCCTTCGCCATCTGGTTCTTCCTGGCCATCGAGGGCGCGGCCATGGCTGCCGAGGAGGCCAAGGACCCCAGGCGCACCATCCCCCGGGCCTACATCAGCGGCATCCTGACCCTGGTGGTGCTGGCCCTGGGCGTGATGTTCTTCGCAGGTGGCGTGGGTGACTGGCGCAGTTTGGCGAACATCAACGACCCGCTGCCCCAGGCCATGAAGGCGGTGGCCGGCGACAACTCCGGCTGGCTGCACATGCTGGTGTGGATCGGCCTGTTCGGCCTGGTAGCCAGCTTCCACGGGATCATCCTCGGCTACTCGCGGCAGTTCTTCGCCCTGGCCCGCGCCGGCTACCTGCCCGCCTCCCTGGCCGGGCTGTCGCGGTTCCAGACCCCGCACCGGGCGATCATCGCCGGTGGTCTGGTGGGCATCGCCGCGATCTATAGCGATGGCCTGGTCAACCTCGGTGGGCTGAGTCTCACCGCAGCCATGATCACCATGGCCGTGTTCGGCGCCATCGTGATGTACATCATGAGCATGCTCAGCCTGTTCCGGCTACGCCAGACCGAGCCCGGCCTGCCACGCAGCTTCCGCGCTCCCGGTTATCCGCTGGTCCCGGCCCTGGCACTGCTGCTGGCCGTGGTGTGCCTGGTGGCCATGGCCTGGTTCAATACGCTGATCGGCCTGGTCTTCCTCGGCCTCATGGGGCTGGGCTTCATTTACTTCCAGTGCACCGCACAGTCGCGGGCCAATGCGCCGGCAGATGCCATGCTCACCGGACTCTAGAGACGCTGCCGGCCAGGCCGAACAGGCATACAATGGAACCCCTGCAAAACGTTTTGACTCAAAGCGTTACAAGCCGCTGCGGAGCGAACCTCGCTTCCGGCAGACGGCCTCATCAAGGAGAGCCCTATGCCCTGGTATGCCTGGTTGATTCTGGTGGTCGCTATCGGTTCGATCGTGGGTGGCCTGATGCTGCTACGCGATACCGCCAGCAAGGTGGAACTTACCGAAGAACAGCGCCGACGCGTGGCCGAACGCAATGCCGAAGCGGACGCCAAGGACGCCCGCGACCGGTGAATACATGGCCCCCTGCGCCTGCGGTGCAGGGGGCCATGGGCTCAACTTTCCCACTCGGGCGTGGCGATCTGCAAACCATGCAGGCCCTGGTAGGCCGCCCGTTCAGGCGAGCTCCAGCCCTCGAGTAACGCTGGCTCCAGGCGATAGACCTCGACCCCCAATGGCCGGCATACGCTGAGCGGGTCCTGCGCCTGTGGCCCCCACATCGGCAGGGACAAATCCCCGCCAGGGCAGGTCGACAAAGCGCAGAGCAGGTCGATTTCAGCAAAGAACTCCAGGTAATCGCCCTTGCCCGCCGGGCAGGCCTTCATGAAGTACAGGTCGTCGTGGTTCAGCCCTGTGCACTGGAAGATGTTCAGCACATCATGCACGTCGAACTCAGTCAGGCCGTGGGGCAGCACCGCCCGCGTCAGGTTGGAATGGCAGTGGTGGTGAAAATCCTCGCCGGTGAGCATCCGGTTCACATAGGGATCGCAGCGGGTTCCCAGCAAGTCATGCAGGCGCCCGCCATGCTCATCGATACCGTAATCGGCCAGGCTGTCGTCGGTGATGGTCACCAGCGGCCGCAGGAACGGCAGGTTCGACCAGAGCCGATCGTGAGTACTGACATGCGCTCCCTGCAACTGCCGGGTTCGGGCCGCCCATAAGCGCTCGCGCGGATCGTGGGCATTCCAGACGTTGAAATCGCCCACCTGTGGACCATGGGGCGTGGTGACCCGGAACACATGACCGGCTGGCACCTTCCAGGCACGTCCCGTGCGGATCGGCACCTCGAAACTCTCGATCAACATGCGCTGGCCAGGGTTGGCCCGAATGCGCTCGTAGAAGGCCGTGTCCACTTGCAACGCCGAGCCCTTACTGACCTGGTAGGCCGCGGGATAGTCCTTGTACATCGCTATGCTCCTCGTTCAATGACGCAAGGATGGATCGAACATGTTCAGCAACAGGCGCTCGGAATCATCCAGGTAACACGCCATGGCCGTTCCGGCCGACGCCGTGTCGCCGTCGGCCAGCCACCCATGGATCTGCCGGTCGCGCTCCAGCCAGGGGGCCTGGAACAGCGCCTCGTCTGGCGCGGTGCAAAACACCAGGCGCAGCTGCGCCACCACATTGGTGAAGAACTCGTCCAGCAATGGTGAGTCCAGCAACGCCACCACATGCTGGTGAAAAACCAGGCCATGGGTACCGACGGCGCGCCAGTCCTCTCGGTCCCTGGCCAGTTCGGCCGCCTCGATAGCATCGAGCATATGGCCCGACTGGCACTCGCGCAGCGGCCTGGCGCTGGCGATTGCCTGCAACTCCAGGGTCCGGCGCACCCTGAACAGATCGCGCAGATCGTCCCTTTCCAAGCGGCGGACCATCACTCCCTTGTGGCGCACATAACGTGTCAATCCCTCCTGCCCGAGGCAATGCAGCGCCTCGCGGATGGTGTTGCGCGAGGCGTTGTAGCTACCGGCCAGTTCGTTCTCCACCAGGGGCATGCCGGGCAAAAGGCGACCGCCGATGATGTCCGCACGCAGTTCCAGGCGAATCTGATCCGCCAGGGATAAACCAACGTTCATGAAAAGGCCTCAGGATTGTTCAACAATGGATGAGTGATCAGTAACCACTTATCGTGCCAACTCACCTGACTGTGCTTGGCATGGAAACCTGTCGCCAAGCTGTAGCAGCCAGCCAAAGCAGGTACAGAAGTGGATGTGATCGGCTGAACCCTGGTTAAAATAGTGGCCTTGTTGCGGAGGTTTCCCAGATGCGTTATTCAACAGACCACAAAGCCCAGACCCATAAACGCATCATCAAGGAAGCCTCGGAGCGATTTCGTCGCGACGGTATAGGGGCAACAGGCTTGCAACCCCTGATGAAAGCCCTGGGCCTCACCCATGGCGGCTTCTACTCCCACTTCAGCTCCAAGGACGAACTGGTGGAAGAAGCGCTCTGCTCTGCCGCCCAGGACCTCGATGCTCATTGCGCCAAGCTGTTCGCCCAGGAACATCCCCTGCAGGCATTCATCGACAACTACCTCTCCGAATGGCACCAGGAGTCACCACACCTGGGCTGTCCGCTCCCGACCATGAGCTCGGAGCTCGGCCAGCGTGGCCAACCCAGCGCCACCACCGACGCGGTGCTCAAGGCCAGGCTCGCGCAAGTGGAAGCGACCCTGGATGGCGAAGACAAGCCCAAGCGCAGCCTGATGATCATGTCGACTCTGGCAGGTGCGCTGATGTTGTCGCGCAGTGTGGAAAATCCACAACTGGCTGCGCAGATACTTGAAGTGGTACGCGAAGGCTTGAAGGAACAGGAGCGGTAACGGCAGCCGCTCCGTTGCGTGCTTATTTGTAACGGGCCGCCGCGCTGCTGCGTGAGAGGTTGGGGGCCAGGGCCAAGCGCGCCGCCACCATGGCCTGCCAATCCCCGGCATCGGGCAACGACGGCAGGGTAATCAATTCCCGCTGGTCGAAACCACTCAAGGCCGCATCGACCATCTCCCCCGCATCCATCACCATTTCTGCCGGGATAACCGATACATCAAAGCCCGCGCGCTGCCAGATCTCGGTACGAGTGACCCCGGGCAGGACGGCCTGGACTTGGACCCCGGTGCCTTTCAGTTCTGCCTGCAGGGATTGGCTCAGGCTCAATACATAAGCCTTGGTGGCGCTGTAGGTAGCGTTGAAACGCTCCGGCAGCAGGGCCACCACGGAGGCGATATTGATGATCGCTCCTCGCCCCTCCGCAGAAAAGTTGGCGGCTGCGGCGCTCGCCAAACGGGTCAGGGCCACCACATTGAGCTGGATCATCTGTTCCATCTGATCCAGGTCCGCGGCAGCCAGGGGGCCATCGGCCGCGACTCCGGCATTGTTCAGCAATAGGCTGATGTCCCGGTCATTGCGCAAGCGACGCTCGACCTCGAGCAGATCGCTCCTGGAGGTCAGGTCGGATTTCAAGACCTCGACCTGCACCGAATGGCTGGCTTGCAGAGTATTAGCCGCGACATGCAGACGCTCCTCATCCCGAGCCACCAGCAACAAGTCAAAGCCTCGCGCCGCCAAGCGCTCGGCATAGACCGCGCCAATACCGGATGAAGCTCCCGTGATCAAGGCCTTGCCTTGGGAACGAACCGAACTCATAGCTGCACTCCTGACGATGAATGAACCTGATGGGCATTCGCGATCTTGCAAGGTTGGCGAATTAAATATTACACATATAATATTTCCATCATTTCATGGAAAAAATCTACCTCGCCGATGAAAATTAGACTTCGAGGCCATCCCTTCTGAAGGCGAAGGCCGATCAATGATCGGCTTTCGTCTTGAACGGGGCGCCTCAGTTGACCTGGAGCTTGTCTCGGTTGCGCTCGAGGATGGCCTTGCCGATTCCCTTGACCTCTAGCAGCTCATCCACTGAAGCGAAGGGACCGTTTGCCTCGCGATAACTGACTATCGCCCTGGCCTTGGCCTCGCCTATGCCAAGCAGTTCGCGCTGCAAGAGGGTGGCATCGGCAGTGTTGAGGTCGAGCCTGGTTGAATTGGAGGTGGAATGTTCTACCACTTCAGTGGCGGCTTCCTGCACCTTGGCGATCGGTGCTGCCTGGGTGGCGAGAGAAAGGCTGGCCAGCAATGCAAAAGCCAGGGAGGAGAAATAAGAATTACGCATAATGACGCTCCATGACATCGAGAAGGAAAGCAGCTTTTCCAAAGCTGCCTTCCAAACCTAGGAGATGCATGGAGCAAGTCAAAAGCGGGAGAGTTACCGCTTGTGTAGATTCAGGGCTTGAGGCGCTGTTGCTGATAAACCCAATCGACTATTTCTCCGTCAGGTGTGTAACCGCTGACGGTCTCGCGCAAGAGCTGGCGAACTCGTGAATAATCATCGTTATCCAGTGCCAGCAGGAGTTCGCCGAGCTTGATCTTGAGTGCATCCCAAGACAAATGATCCTCGTTGGCGCTCATGATCATTGGGTGCTGGGTGGCCACGACGTTGTCGCCAATCAGCAACTCTTCGTAAAGCTTTTCACCAGGGCGCAAACCGGTGAACTCAATAGCAATATCTCCATGGGGGTTCCTTTCCGAACGAACACTCAACCCGGAAAGATGAATCATCTTCTCTGCCAGTTCGACGATTCTTACCGGTTCACCCATATCCAGCACGAAAACATCCCCCCCCTGCCCCATCGAACCAGCCTGGATGACCAGTTGGGCAGCCTCCGGGATAGTCATGAAATAACGGGTGATTTTCGGATGGGTAACCGTGAGCGGCCCCCCGGATTTGATCTGCTTATGGAACAGCGGAATGACCGAACCTGACGAACCCAGCACATTGCCGAAGCGGACCATGGTGAACCGGGTTTTATTGACCCGTGAAATTTTCGATGAGTCGTTGAACAGCACGGGGGCCAGTTCCTTGCTCAGCGCTTGCAAGGTGAGTTCCGCCAGGCGCTTGGTACTCCCCATCACATTGGTTGGCCGGACGGCTTTGTCGGTGGAAATCAGCACGAAATTGGCGACCCCCGATTGCAACGCGGCCTGGGCAGTATTGAGGGTGCCCATGACATTGTTGAGCACACCTTCGGCGATGTTGTGCTCGACCATCGGAACATGCTTGTAGGCCGCGGCGTGATAGACCGTATCGACACTCCAGGTGCTCATCACGCTCAAAAGCTTTTCATAGTTGCGCACCGAGCCCAGGATCGGCAGCAATTTCACCATCAGGGACTCCCGGGACAGGCGTTGCTCCAACTCGGCCAAAATGTTGTAGAGATTGAACTCGCTATGATCCAACAGTATCAGGGTGGTCGGACGTAGACTCAGGATCTGCCGGCACAGCTCGGAGCCAATGGACCCGCCCGCCCCCGTCACCAGAACCGTTTGTCCCTTGATGCAATGAGCCAGCAAATCACCCTGTGCAGGAACGGCGTCCCGGCCGAGCAGATCGGCAATATCCACCTCCTGGATATCGTCGACCTTTACCCGACCACTAGCCAGGTCCATGAAACCCGGCACGCTCCTGACATGGAGGGGGAAGCCTTCCAGAAACCCCAATATCTCCCGACGCCGGCTACGACTGGACGAAGGAATGGCCAGCAGGATTTCTTCTGCCCCGGTGTCATCGATCATTTGCTGCAGGTGCTTGGGTTTGTATACCTGGAGCCCGGCGATCATCCTGTCGGCGATGACGCTGTCATCATCGATAAATGCCACAGGACGCATCACACGCCCCAGGCGCAGAGCTGCAACCAACTGATTACCAGCGGCCCCCGCCCCATAAATAGCCACTTTGGGCAAACCATCATCACGACTGGTGAAAGGCACATGCCGGACAGCGGTGAACCAATCACCCAGGAAGTACTGGCGCATGGCAAGCCTAAGCCCTCCGATCATCACTAGGCTCAACCACCAGTAGTTGAACACGATAGAGCGAGGCACCACGGTCTGGTGATTGCTATAGAGATAAACGACCAGCGCCAGAACCAACGCAGCCAAGGTCACCGCTTTTACAATGGTAATAAGCGCATCATTGCCAAAGTAACGCATGACAGCACGGTACATACCAAAACGGATGAACAACGGGATAGCAATGATTGGCGCACTGGCAAATAGCCAAAAATGCACAATAAATGGATTGTTCAGCTCATCAAAACCCAGCCTGACAACGAACGACATCCACAATGCAATCCACACCAGAAGGATGTCGGTGATGACTTGCAGGATTCTTTTTTGTCTGCGTGGAAGCTTTAACAGACGCGTTCGTATTTTATCCATAATCCCTATTCTTGAACCTCGAGCCCTAGTCACAACCTACATTGACCATTGATAGATAGAAATCGCTTGGCATTGCAGAGCTAGTCCATCTCAGCCGGCCTTTTCCAACTCTCCCGCATGGAATCTGACGGCAAGAACAAACAACGGCACATAAGCCAACACTGCGCCGATCATACCATCCAAGCCCAGCAGACCTACGCATACGGCTATGGGGAACAACCACAATACATTAATTGCCAGCACCGCAAGGGTCACTGGCAGGTGCCGGCCATATCGGCGGGAGGCGAACTGATAAGCATGACTGCGATGTGCTTCGTAAACCTTGTCTCCTCGCAGCAATCTGCGCATCAAGGTAAAGGTTGCATCAACGATGAACACGCCTAGAAGAATCAACCATACCCAGAAAAATTTCGAAGAAGTCCAGGCTGCCTGGATAGAAAGCACGCCGAGAACGAGGCCAAGGAATCCACTACCTGCATCTCCCATGAAGATACGCGCCGGGGGGAAGTTCCAGTAAAGGAAGCCCAACACTGCCATGGCCAGGAGCAGTGGCCCCCAGATCAAGGATGTATCACCAGCCGCCCAATAAATAACGCATGCACCAAGGCAGGTAGTAACAGCCTGGACGCTGGCAATGCCATCAATACCATCCATGAAGTTATACAGATTGAGCACCCATACCAGATAAAGAACGGCGAAGGCGTGGCCGAACCAAGAAAGATTGAACGTTCCACCCAGCAACTGAATCGGTGGAAATCCCCCCAACCAGGCCAAAGCCCAGATAGCAGCCGAAAAATGGGCCAATAGTCGCCAGCGCGCAGCGATATGACCATGATCATCCAGAAAACCAACTACGGCTATAAGCGCTCCGCCACCCCATAATGCCCATATGTAAGGCCAGGGCATCTCAACAACTCCGCCTAAAAAGGGAATAGCAGAGAGAAAACTCAGGACAATAGCTACACCGCCTCCTCTCGGAGTCGGAACTGAATGGGAACTACGGTCGTTGGGAATATCCATGAGACTGCGCGTCAGCGCATAATGTCGCAGCACCCACGTTAATAAAAGTGAAGCACCGAGCACTACTAACATCAACCAGCTGATTACCATCTAGACTTCTAACCCCTAAATACAAAATAGAGCATTAACTGAAAACCCAGCACTCATTAACAATGAAAAAACACACAGTCACTAAAAAACATGAATCAGGTATGTTTCTCAAGAAAATTACTGGCTGCAACACTAAGTGCTGAATCCACACTTAATGGTGGCTTCCAACCTAATAACTCACGATTCTTGGCGATATCGACCTGGAGTGAACCACAGAGACGCTGCGAAAGAGACTTTTTACCCAGCATGAATGCCGCAAGTTTTAAAAACAAACTCGGAACAGGTAAAAGACGAGCAGGCTTATTCAATGCTTGAGCCATCTTCTTCAGTAACAGAGTCGTTGAAAGATCATCACCATCACTGACGAGGAACGTCTGGTTGGCAGCTTTGGGGTGATCGATACATGTAACAACAAGATCCACCAAGTTATCCAAAGCCACTAGGCTACGGCTGTTATTGATCGCACCAAAAGGCAACGGAACACCCTTGTTCAACCACTTCATCATGCTCAAGAAGTTCGCCTTGACCCCAGGCCCGTAAACAAGAACAGGGCGAATGATCACCACCTCCATCCCGGTCTGGGAAGCAATTCTCATGAGTCCCTGTTCCGCCTCCAGCTTGGAAATACCATAAGGATCCACCGGAGCTGGTTGAGAATCTGCGGTATAGGGGGTCCCGAAGGTTTCTTCACCATTGACCTTGATGGAGCTAATGAATATGAAACGACGAACGCCCTTAGCGGCAGCTTGCCGGGCGAAATTCAGCGTCCCCTCTACATTCACTTTCCGAAAAGATGCAAGAGGATCTTTGGATGATTCATGCATTACATGGACACGAGCGGCAGCATGTATGACCACTTCGCAATCCAGCAGCGATTGAGTCCAGTCCGTAGCACCATCGATTTGCTCGATCAGAGCACTGGTAACAGCAGTTCCAAGTGCTTGCATGGGCCTACGTAATGCGAGGGTCAAATCGTAAGTCGAGAATTTGGCTAAACGCTCATGAAGAGCGCCTCCCACAAAACCGGATGCTCCTGTCAAAAGAATCCTGGTCATTTCCTAGCGTACCCTCTCAAACCTGCGCTACAGACGATGCCTGAAACACTCAAAAACTGGCATTATGCGCCTACAATGCACCAAGGAGCTACATTTCCCTTAAAAATCCCTCACCACTGATCCTTATTCCGCAAACCGGTCAGTACAGACCACCCCAATAAGCTACAACAGGCGTAAACTGCAAAACCCACAACGAAAGCTCAAACTACAAGCACAAAAAAACCACACCCATCTATTGAATTGGTATGGTAAGAAAAAAGAAATACCTAAATGCCCCAGAACAGCGACAGACTCTGCTCTAGCAACACCGCAAGAGCAATTGGAGAGTAGTTTCTTCCTTATGAAAGCTTGAAGTCTTTCAGAGTCAAAACTTAAAAAGCACTGCCCTCTTCCTCATTAACCCGGTCCCTAAGCTCCTTGCCTGGCTTGAAATGCGGAACAAACTTCCCGTCCAAGCTGACCGACTGACCTGTCTTCGGATTTCGGCCCACCCTCGGAGCACGGTAGTGAAGTGAGAAACTACCAAACCCCCTGATTTCGATCCGATCACCGGTAGCCAAACACTGAGACATTTGCTCAAGCATAGTCTTGATGGCCAACTCGACATCCTTGGATGACAGCAGCCCTTGATGGGTGACAATTCGTTCGATCAACTCCGACTTCGTCATATTTTTCCCTTCTTTTTCAAGCAGCTAGGTCAGTGCTTAGAAGGTTTTAGCATGCCCAGAAGGTTTTGAACAGCCCACTCTCGTCGAGCAATATAAACGAGACGGATCCATACCGATCGAAATCTTAGCGACACATAACGAGCATTGTCCTCGTCACATACCCCGCCGGATTCCAACCAAAGGGATAATCGCCCTCCTCATCTTTCGCGTCGCTGGATTTGCTGAGGACCTTATAACCACTGCTATCGCACTCACGCGCAGCCCGCTCGTAGCACCTCTTCCAATCCGAGCCCAATCCAGAACAATCGATTTCTATGCCAGTGGCTCCACGAATCGCGTGGGTTTTTACAGTGGCCTCACAACCAACCAAAAACAACATCAAACCAACAACCATGAACCTGCTCATACTCCTCCCTAGGTCAGACTTCGTGCCACCTGAGTCACCCAGCGAAAACCAAGACCCTTACTTGCAATCCCCCCCTTAAGAGACCGCTGATTGCACGTCTTGGTTTCATCCCAAGATAGCCCTATCTGATTTCCAGACATAAAAAAGGGCGACCGAAGTCGCCCTTTTTTGGTGAACCAGAACTTAGTTCTGCTTCTCCATCTGTGCACGCAGCAGGTCGCCCAGAGTGGTAGGACCAGCAGCGATATCCGAGGTAGCTGGCTTGTCGCGCAGGCTCTGGATAGCTTCTTTCTCGTCTTCAACGTCTTTCGACTTGATAGAGAGCTGGATTACACGGCTCTTACGGTCAACGCTGATGATCTTGGCTTCAACTTCTTCGCCTTCTTTCAGGACGTTGCGCGCATCTTCGATGCGGTCACGGCTGATTTCAGAGGCTTTCAGAGTAGCTTCGATATCGTTAGCCAGGGTGACGATGGCGCCTTTGGCGTCAACTTCTTTTACAACACCCTTAACGATTGCGCCTTTGTCGTTCTCTTGTACGTACTCGGAGAACGGATCGCTTTCCAGCTGCTTGATACCCAGGGAGATACGCTCACGCTCTGGGTCAACCGACAGGATAACGGTGTCCAGCTCGTCGCCCTTCTTGAAGCGACGCACGGCTTCTTCGCCCACTTCGTTCCAGGAGATGTCGGACAGGTGAACCAGACCGTCGATGCCGCCATCCAGACCGATGAAGATACCGAAATCGGTGATCGACTTGATGGTACCGGAGATCTTGTCGCCCTTGTTGAACTGGCCAGAGAAGTCTTCCCATGGGTTGGACTTGCACTGCTTGATGCCGAGGGAGATACGACGACGCTCTTCGTCGATGTCCAGAACCATAACTTCCACTTCGTCGCCAACTTGTACGACTTTCGAAGGATGGATGTTCTTGTTGGTCCAGTCCATTTCCGAAACGTGTACCAGACCTTCAACGCCTTCTTCCAGCTCAGCGAAGCAGCCGTAGTCAGTCAGGTTGGTTACACGAGCGGTAACGCGGGTGCTTTCTGGGTAACGAGCCTTGATGGCAACCCATGGGTCTTCACCCAGTTGCTTCAGGCCCAGGGAAACACGATTGCGCTCGCGATCGTATTTCAGAACCTTGACATCGATCTCGTCGCCAACATTGACGATTTCGGAAGGATGCTTGATACGCTTCCAAGCCATGTCGGTGATGTGCAGCAGGCCATCGACGCCACCCAGATCGACGAATGCGCCGTAATCGGTGAGGTTCTTGACGATACCCTTGACTTGCTGACCTTCCTGCAGGGATTCCAGCAGAGCTTCACGCTCGGCGGAGTTCTCGGCTTCGAGGACGCTGCGGCGGGAAACGACAACGTTGTTGCGCTTCTGGTCGAGTTTGATGACTTTAAACTCGAGCTCTTTGCCTTCCAGGTGCGTGGTGTCGCGCACTGGACGGACGTCAACCAGAGAACCTGGCAGGAACGCACGGATGCCGTTAACGTCGACAGTGAAGCCGCCCTTAACCTTACCGTTGATAACGCCCTTGACCACTTCTTCGGCTGCGAAGGCTGCTTCCAGAACGATCCAGCATTCAGCGCGCTTGGCTTTTTCACGGGAGAGCTTGGTTTCACCGAAGCCGTCTTCAACCGAGTCCAGAGCAACGTGAACTTCATCACCAACATTGATGGACAGCTCGCCAGCATCGTTGTAGAACTGCTCAAGCGGGATCAGCGCTTCAGACTTCAGACCAGCGTGAACGGTTACCCAACGCGCTTGGTAGTCGATGTCGACGATAACACCGGTGATGATGGAGCCTGCCTGAAGGTTCAGGGTTTTCAGGCTTTCTTCAAAGAGTTCCGCAAAGCTTTCGCTCATTTTAATTCCTGTTGATAAGGGCGAAGATGCCGCCCATCTGCCACATTCCAGACAATGTGGGTTACGTTCATATAAAAGAAAGATCGCAGGACTATGACTGGTCCCCTACGACCTTCCTTGTTCACCCGGCGATATCGCGAAGGGCGATTTCGCTCAAGATGCGTTGCAACACCTGATCGATGGACAACTCCGTGGAATCCAGCTGTATGGCGTCAGCCGCCGGCTTGAGCGGGGCGACCGCTCGCTGGGTATCGCGCTCATCACGCGCACGAATCTCATCTAGCAGACTCGACAGACTAACACCATCGACCTTCCCCTTCAACTGCAAGTAGCGGCGGCGTGCACGCTCCTCGGCACTAGCGGTCAGGAAAATCTTCAATGGCGCATCGGGAAAAACCACTGTCCCCATGTCACGACCATCGGCGACCAGCCCCGGCAATTCGCGAAAGGCCCGTTGACGCTGCAGCAGAGCATCCCGTACCGCCGGCAAGGCAGCGACCTGGGAAGCCCAGGCGCCGACCTGCTCGTTACGCAGGTCGTCGGTCACATCGTCGCCTTCGAGAATGATCCGCTGCGGATGGCTTTCAGTAGCGCCCAGGAACTGTACATCCAGATGAGCCGCCAGAAGCTTGAGCGACTCCTCGTTGGTCAGGTCGACCCCATGGTTGCGGGCAGCGAACGCCAGCAACCGATACAAGGCCCCGGAGTCCAACAGACACCAGCCCAGATGCTCGGCCAGCTTGCCAGCGATGGTGCCTTTGCCCGAACCGCTTGGCCCATCGATGGTGATTACAGGCGCCTTGCTCATCACGACTGGGCCTCTTGGGCAACACGGATGCCGACCTGGGCGCACAACGCAAGGAAATTCGGGAAGGAAGTAGCGACGTTGGCGCAGTCATGGATGCGAATCGGCGCATTGGCGCGCAACGAGGCCACACTGAAGGCCATGGCAATCCGGTGGTCGCCATGACCATGGACCTCGCCACCACCAATCTGGCCACCATCGATGATGATGCCATCCGGGGTCGGCTCACATTTCACACCCAGGGTCAGCAGGCCGTCGGCCATCACCTGGATGCGGTCGGACTCCTTGACCCGCAATTCTTCCGCGCCACGCAGCACCGTACGCCCCTCGGCACAAGCGGCCGCGACGAACAGTACCGGGAATTCGTCGATCGCCAGCGGAACCAATTCCTCCGGGATCTCGATCCCCTTGAGCCTGGCTGCGCGCACATGCAGGTCTGCAACCGGTTCGCCACCCACTTCACGCTGGTTTTCCAGGCGAATGTCGGCCCCCATCAAGCGCAGGATGTCGATGACTCCGGTACGAGTCGGGTTGATCCCCACATGTTCCAGCACCAGCTCGGAGCCTTCGGCGATCGAAGCGGCCACCAGGAAGAAGGCAGCGGAGGAGATATCCGCCGGCACCTCGATATGGGTAGCCTTGAGCTTGCCACCGGAGGCCACCGAGGCGGTCGCTCCTTCGACATCCACCGAATAACCGAAGCCGCGCAGCATGCGCTCGGTATGGTCGCGAGTCGGCGCCGGCTCGGTCACAGTGGTCTTGCCTTCGGCGTACAGCCCCGCCAATAGCAGGCAGGATTTCACCTGGGCGCTGGCCATCGGCAAGGTGTAGGTCAAACCCTTGAGCTTGTGACCGCCACGGATCACCATCGGCGGGCGACCTTCGGCTGCGGTCTCGATCACCGCGCCCATCTCCCGCAACGGGTTGGCCACACGATTCATCGGACGCTTGGACAGCGAAGGGTCGCCCGTCAGGGTGCTATCAAAATCCTGCGCAGCCAGCAGGCCGGAAAGCAGGCGCATGGACGTACCGGAGTTGCCCAGGTAGATCGGGCCAGGTGCCGGCTTCAAACCGTGCAGCCCCACCCCATGAATGGTCACCCGGCCGTGATGCGGCCCCTCGATGACCACACCCATGTCGCGGAAAGCCTGCAATGTAGCCAGCGCATCCTCACCCTCGAGGAAGCCTTCCACTTCAGTGGTGCCCTCGGCCAGGGAGCCGAGCATGATCGAGCGGTGGGAAATCGATTTGTCACCTGGAACACGAATCCGCCCACTCAGGCGGCCACCAGGATTTGCCAGGAAAATCAGATCGTTGGAGTTCATAGCGTCCACATAGGCCCGGCGGGCCAGGATTTTACCGAAATGCTCGCGGGCTACCCGGGCGCGAGTGAATACGCCCAACAGCTGATGCCCGTCCCCTGCATCGACCGCGTCGCGCAAGGCGTCGAGGTCATTGCGAAATGTATCGAGTGTGCGCAGGACCGCTTCGCGATTGGCGAGGAAGATGTCATGCCACATGACCGGGTCACTGCCGGCGATTCTCGTGAAATCGCGGAACCCGCCCGCAGCGTAACGGAAGATGTCCAGATTTTCACTGCGCTTGGCCAGCGAATCGACCAGCCCGAATGCCAAAAGATGCGGTAGATGGCTAGTTGCAGCCAGGACCTCGTCATGCCGCTGGACCTGCATATGTTCGACATCTGCCCCCAATTCGCGCCACAAGCTGTCGACCAGCGCCAGCGCCAACGCATCCGTCTGCGTCACCGGCGTCAAGATCACCTTGTGCCGACGAAACAACTGGGCATTGGAGGCCTCGACACCACTTTGCTCGGAACCGGCAATCGGATGCCCAGGCACGAAGCGCGCCGGCATACCAGCAAAAGCCTCGGTCGCCGCCCGCACCACATTGCCCTTGGCGCTGCCGACATCGGTCAACACCGCCTGCCCCAGATCCATGCTCGCCAACTTGGCCAGCAATTTTTCCATGGCCAGGATCGGCACCGCCAGCTGGATCACATCGGCACCCTGACAAGCCAGGGCCAGATCCTCTTCGCAGCGATCCACCACCCCAAGCTCCACGGCCAATCGACGAGACTGCGGATCCAGATCAACGCCAACCACTTCGCGACAGATGCCACTTTCACGCAGCCCCTTGGCAAAGGAGCCGCCAATCAATCCCAGGCCGATCACCACCAGGCGACCGATCATAGGCACAGCAGATTGCACTGGAATGACATCAACCACGAGCCATGACCTTGGCCAAGGCCTCGAGGAAGCGAGTGTTTTCCGCCGGCAAGCCGATGGTCACGCGCAGGTGGTTGGGCATTGCGTAGTTGGCCACGGGGCGCACGATCACCCCTTCACGCAACAACCCCTGGAATACCGGCGCGGCTTCGCGCCCCAGGTCAACGGCAATGAAGTTGCCCCTGGACGGGATCCAGCCCAGGCCCAGCTCGCGAAACCCCGCTTCCAACTGCTGCATGCCAGCCTCGTTGAGGCGGCGGCTTTCAGCCAGGTAGTCATCGTCCTGCAACGCTGCGCAAGCCGCTGCCAGGGCCAGGCTGTTGACGTTGAAGGGCTGGCGCACGCGATTCAGCACATCCGCCACTACCGCGGTAGACAAGCCATAACCGACCCGCAGCGCTGCCAGGCCGTATGCCTTGGAAAACGTCCGCGAGACCAGTAGGTTCGGGTAAGCCGCCAGGAAATCCAGGCCATCAGGCAGATCACTGCCTTCGGCATACTCGATGTAGGCCTCGTCCAGCACCACCAGCACATGGGCCGGTACGTCCTGGAGAAACTCGTCCAGCGCCTCGGCATCGAACCAGGTGCCTGTCGGGTTGTTCGGGTTGGCGATGAATACCACCCGGGTCTGCGCATCGATGGCCTTGAGCATGGCGGACAGGTCGTGCCCCCAATCCTTGGCCGGCACTACCCGCGCCTCGGCCCCGACCGCCTGGGTGACGATCGGGTAGACGGCAAAGGCGTGCTCGCTGAACACCGCGTTCAGGCCTGGGGCGAGGTAGGCGCGAGCGACCAGCTCGAGGATGTCGTTGGAGCCATTGCCAAGGGTCACCTGCTCGATCTCGACGCCACAGCGCTCGGCCAACAGGGACTTGAGCGCGAAGCCGTTGCCATCCGGGTAGCGGGTCAGCTCGGCCAGCTCTTCGCGAATCGCTGCAAGCGCCTTCGGACTGGCGCCCAGCGGATTTTCGTTGCTCGCCAGCTTGACGATGGTGGCCGGATCGATATCCAGCTCACGGGCCAGTTCGTCCACGGGCTTGCCCGGAACGTACGGCGAAAGTTGTTGCACACCTGGCTGCGCCAGGGCGAGGAAGTCGCCACTCATTGTTAAATGCCTCAGAGAACCGCTTTCGGGTAGGAACCCAGCACCTTGAGTGCCACTGCTTCCTGACTGATTTTCTCCAGCACACCCTTGACCAGCGGGTCGCGGTGGTGGCCGACGAAGTCGATGAAGAATACGTAGGTCCATTTGCCACTGCGCGAAGGCCGGGTCTCGATCCGCGTCAGGTCGATGCCATTGTCATGGAATGGCACCAGCAGCTCGTGCAACGCACCTGGCTTGTTGCTCATGGAAACGATGATCGAGGTCTTGTCGTCACCAGTCGGTGGCACTTCCTGGTTGCCAATCATCAGGAACCGCGTGGAGTTGTCCGGACGGTCCTCGATCTTGTCGGCCAGACGAGTCAGGCCGTAAAGGCTCGCCGCCATGTCGCCGGCAATCGCCGCGGAGTTCCACTCGCCCTTGACCCGCTTGGCGGCCTCGGCATTGCTCGATACCGCGACCCGCTCCACATTCGGATAGTGGGCGTCCAGCCACTTGCGGCACTGGGCCAGCGACTGGGCATGGGAGTAGATACGACTGATGCTCTCGGTCTTGGTGTTCTCGCCCACCAGCAAGTGGTGGTGAATACGCAGCTCGACCTCGCCGCAAATCACCATGTCGTGCTCGAGGAAGCTGTCGAGGGTGTGGTTGACCGCACCCTCGGTGGAGTTTTCCACCGGTACTACGCCGAAGTTCACCGCACCGGCCGCCACTTCGCGGAACACCTCGTCGATGGCCGCCATCGGCTTGCTGATCACCGCATGACCGAAATGCTTCAGGGCCGCAGCCTGGGTGAAGGTGCCCTCGGGCCCCAGATAGGCCACTTTCAGCGGCTGCTCCAGCGCCAGGCAGGAAGACATGATCTCGCGGAACAACCGCGCCATTTCCTCGTTGTCCAGCGGCCCCTGGTTACGCTCCATCACCCGCTTGAGGACCTGGGCCTCACGCTCGGGGCGATAGAACACCGGCACCTCACCTTCGGCCAGGGAAGCCGTCTTCACCCGGGCCACTTCCTGAGCACAACGCGCGCGTTCACTGATCAGCTCCAGGACCTTCTCGTCCAGGGAGTCAATGCGCAGGCGCAAGGCCTTGAGTTCTTGCTCAGACATCAGCCATGTTCCTTCTCGAACTCCGCCATGTAGGCCACCAGGGCGTTGACCGCATCGAGGCCCAATGCGTTGTAGATGGAGGCACGCATGCCACCTACCGAGCGGTGGCCCTTGAGATTGAGCAGACCACGGGCATCCGCGCCGGCCAGGAAAGCCTTGTCCAGGCGCTCGTCGGCCAGACGGAACGGCACGTTCATCCACGAGCGGGCGTTGACGCTGATCGGGTTGGTGTAGAAGTCACTGTTGTCGATGAAGCCGTACAGGGTGTCTTTCTTCGCCTTGTTGCGCTGCTCCATGGCGGCAACACCACCCTGCTCCTTCAGCCACTCGAAGACCAGACCCGAGAGATACCAGGAATAGGTGGCCGGAGTGTTGTACATCGAGCCGTTGTCGGCAGCGACCTTGTAGTCGAGCATGGTCGGACAAGCGCTACGGGCACGGCCCAGCAGATCTTCACGAACGATCACCACCACCAGGCCACTCGGACCGATGTTCTTCTGCGCGCCGGCGTAGATCATGCCGTACTGCGACACATCGGCCGGACGCGAAAGAATGTCGGAGGACATGTCGACCACCAGAGGCACGTCACCGGTCTGCGGCACCCAGTCGAACTGCAGGCCACCGATGGTTTCGTTGGACGCATAGTGCACGTAGGCCGCGTTGGGGGTCAGCTTCCACTCGTTCTGGCCCGGAATGGCCAGGTAGTCGTAAGCCTTGGCGCTGGCGGCGATGTTGACGGCGCCGAAGCGACGGGCTTCCTCGATGGCCTTCTTCGACCAGATACCGGTCTCGACATAGTCGGCCGTGCCGTTTTCCGGCAGCAGGTTCAACGGGATCTCGGCGAATTGCTGGCTGGCGCCGCCCTGGAGGAACAACACCTTATAGTTGGAGGGGATGGACATCAGCTCGCGCAGGTCCTGCTCGGCTTTTTCGGCGATGGCCACATAGTCGTCGCTACGGTGGCTCATTTCCATGACCGACAGGCCCTTGCCGTTCCAGTCCAGCATCTCGGCCTGGGCGCGCTTCAGCACCGCTTCAGGAAGCGCGGCAGGGCCTGCGCAGAAGTTAAAGGCTCGTTTGCTCACATCCACTCTCGCTCTGCTTCATTTATGAAGCGGGGCGATCATGCTGATCGCCCCGCCGGGTTATTGCGCTAGGTTACTTCTGGGGCACCTCGTCGGCGGCGCCGGGCTCCTCGCCCTCGGTGTCGACCACCTCGCCATCGATCACCTCGCCGTCTTCGAGCACGTCTTCGAGCTCATCCGACGCCTGGATACGCTCCAGGCCTACCAACGTCTCATCGTCGGCCAACTTGATCAGCGTCACCCCCTGGGTGTTGCGGCTGAGGATGGACACCTCGCCGACCCGGGTGCGCACCAGGGTCCCCTGGTCGGAGATGAGCATGATCTGCTCGTCCTCGCGCACCTGGATGGCGCCGATCAGGTTGCCGGTACGGCCCTTCATGGCGATCACGCCCTGGCCACCACGCTTGCGGCGCGGGAACTTGGGCAGCTCGGTACGCTTGCCAATACCGCGTTCGGACGCAGTGAGGATCTGCGCACCGGACTCGGGGATCAGCATGGAGATCAGTTGCTGGGACTTGCCCAGTTTCATCCCGCGCACACCACCGGCTACACGACCGCGCTCGCGAACTTCGCTCTCGACGAAACGGATGACCTTGCTGGCGCTGGAGAACAACATGACTTCCCGCGCACCGTCGGTGATGGCCGCAGCGATCAGGGTATCGCCCTCTTTCAGCTTCAAGGCGATCAGGCCGGCCTTGCGCGGTTTGGCGAAGCTCGCCAGCGAAACTTTCTTGACCAGGCCGAAGGCCGTCGCCATGAAGACGAAGGCACCGGTCGGCTCAGCGACCCACTCCGGCGTGTCGCGATCGTCGTCGTCCTCGGCTTCCTCTTCATCCATCACTTCGGCTTCGGCCAGCACGTCCTCGGCCTCTTCCACTTCTTCGGAATCAGCGCCCTGCTGCAGGGCCTCGAGGTCGATCTGCAACATCGCGGTAATGCGCTCGCCCTGCTCCAGCGAGTCGATGATGTTCACCAGCGGACGGCCACGGGCAGCACGGGAGGCTTCAGGAATCTCGTAGGTCTTGAGCCAGTACACCTTGCCCTTGCTGGAGAACAGCAACAGGGTCGCATGGCTGTTGGCTACCAGCAGGTGCTCGATGTAGTCCTCATCCTTCACGCCGGTCGCCGACTTGCCCTTGCCACCACGGCGCTGGGCCTGGTAGGCCGACAACGGCTGGGTCTTGGCATAACCGCCATGGGAAATGGTCACTACGCGCTCTTCTTCGGGGATCATGTCGCCGTAGTCGAGGTCGTGGGTCGCATTGACGATTTCGGTGCGGCGCTCGTCGCCGTATTCGGCACGGATCACTTCCAGCTCTTCGCGAATCACTTCCATCAGGCGCTCGGCGCTGTTGAGGATGCGGATCAGCTCGCCGATCTGGTTGAGGATCTCCTGGTACTCGGCCAGCAGTTTCTCGTGCTCCAGGCCGGTCAGGCGGTGCAGGCGCAGCTCCAGGATGGCCTGGGCCTGTTCCGGGGACAGGAAGTACTTACCGTCGTGCAGGCCATACTGCTCTGGCAGGTCCTCAGGACGGCAGGAATCGGCACCAGCGCGCTCGACCATGACCTGCACGGCACTGGATTCCCACGGCGTGGAAACCAGCGCTTCCTTGGCTTCCGATGGGGTCGGCGAGGCCTTGATCAGGGCGATGACCGGATCGATGTTGGACAGGGCAACGGCCTGGCCTTCGAGGATATGGCCACGCTCGCGAGCCTTGCGCAGCTCGAATACGGTACGCCGGGTCACCACTTCGCGACGGTGACGAACGAAGGCTTCCAGCAGGTCCTTCAGATTGAGGATCCGCGGACGACCGTCGATCAGCGCGACGATGTTGATACCGAACACGCTCTGCAGCTGGGTCTGGGCGTAGAGATTGTTGAGCACCACTTCCGGCACTTCGCCACGGCGCAGCTCGATCACTACGCGCATGCCGTCCTTGTCGGACTCGTCGCGCAGCTCGGTGATGCCTTCGAGCCTCTTCTCCTTGACCAGCTCGGCGATCTTCTCGATCAGGCGGGCTTTGTTCAGCTGGTATGGCAGCTCGGTGATGACGATCTGCTGGCGACCACCGACCTTGTCGATGTCCTCGATGGTGGAGCGGGCGCGCATGTAGATGCGGCCACGGCCGGTGCGATAGGCCTCGATGATGCCCTGGCGCCCGTTGATGATACCGGCGGTGGGGAAGTCCGGACCCGGGATGAACTGCATCAGGTCGTCGACGCTCAGCTCGGGATTGTCGATCAGCGCCAGGCAGCCATCGATCACTTCGCCCAGGTTGTGCGGCGGGATGTTGGTCGCCATGCCCACGGCAATACCGCTGGAGCCGTTGACCAGCAGGTTGGGGATCTTGGTCGGCATGACCGCGGGAATCAGTTCGGTGCCATCATAGTTGGGCACCCAATCCACGGTTTCCTTGTGCAGGTCGGCCAGCAGCTCGTGCGCCAGCTTGGTCATGCGCACTTCGGTGTATCGCATGGCCGCCGCGTTATCGCCGTCCACCGAACCGAAGTTGCCCTGGCCGTCTACCAGCAAGTAGCGCAGGGAGAATGGCTGGGCCATGCGGACGATGGTGTCGTACACCGCAGTATCGCCGTGGGGGTGGTACTTACCGATCACGTCACCGACCACACGGGCAGATTTCTTGTACGGCTTGTTCCAGTCGTTACCGAGTTCGCTCATCGCGTACAGCACACGCCGGTGCACGGGCTTCAAGCCGTCGCGCGCATCAGGCAGTGCCCGCCCGACGATTACGCTCATCGCGTAGTCGAGGTAGGACTGTTTCAGCTCGTCTTCGATATTGACCGGTAGGATTTCTTTGGCCAGTTCGCCCATGAGAAGCCTGATTCCTTTTTCTGGTGAAACTTCGCCACATCCAGATGGGACGAACGAAGCTCGCCGCTGCAGGCCTAGTGCCAGCACCGACTTACGACAAATCAACAAGTTATGACATGGATTTGCGCAGTAGAGGTGACCGCATCGGACCACCCTGGAAACCGCCGGATGTTATCACAATCGCCGCCACGCACCTATCCCCCTGATGCGCATGGAACGTAGCTAGTTGACCGATGACCACCTGAAAGACGGCGACAGGGCCTCAGAGACCGATCCCCCTTCCCGCCAACCCGGTTTTTTACCTGTCGGCGATCATTTACCGGTCAACCCAGCGGCAGGTGTCGACGCAGGATCAATGCAGGCGCTTGCGACACAGCAATTGGGCCATCTTTGCCGCATCAGGGCGCTCGACGATGCCCTTCTCGGTGACGATGACATCGATCAGGTCCGCCGGCGTGACGTCGAACACCGGATTGAAGACCTCCACCGCCGCCCCCACCGGCTTGCCACCCACCTCCAGCAGCTCCCGGGCGTCGCGCTCCTCGAGCGGAATATCCTCGCCAGTGGCCAGGCTCATGTCGATGGTCGAGCTGGAGGCCACCACCATGAAGCGCACGCCATGGTGCATGGCGTTGACGGCCAACTGGTAGGTACCGATCTTGTTCGCCACATCGCCATTGGCGGCGATCCGGTCCGCGCCGACCACCACCCAGGTCAGGCCCTTGGTCTTCATGATGTGCGCCGCCGCGGCGTCGGCGTTCAAGGTTACCGGCACGCCTTCGCTGGCAAGCTCCCAGGCAGTCAAACGTGAGCCTTGCAGCCAGGGCCGGGTTTCATCGACATAGACCCGCTCCACCATGCCTTCCAGCCAGGCTCCGCGAATCACTCCCAGGGCAGTGCCGAAGCCACCGCTGGCCAGGGCGCCAGTATTGCAGTGGGTCAGCAGCGTCTGCGGGTTGCCCTGGTATCGACGAATCAGCTCCACCCCGAGCTGGGCCATGGTCAGGTTGGCCTCGCGATCGCTTTCATGGATCGCCAGGGCCTCGACCTCCAGGACAGCCAGAGGGTCGGCATGTTCCCTGACCCGCTCCAGCCGCTCACGCATGTGGCGCAAGGCCCAGGAAAGGTTGACCGCGGTCGGCCGGGTGGCTTCGAGCAGCTCGAAGTCCGCATCGAGCGCGGCGATCCAATCGCCGCCGGCAGCAAAACGTGCGCGCGCAGCCAGGACCACACCGTAGGCCGCACTGATGCCAATGGCCGACGCGCCGCGCACCGCCATCGCGCGAATGGCCTCGGCCACCGCAGCGACGCTGTCGCAGGCCAGCCAGGTCTCTTCAAGGGGCAAGGCCCGCTGATCGAGCAGGTACAGAGTGCCATCCCGCCAATCAATGGCCTTGACCTTCTCCGCAGCCAACAGACGATCGCGCATCCCTCACCCCGCACTCATGAACAAAAGCCGCCGATTATAGCGATCCCCCGGCGAAGACGCTCGGGTATACTTCGCCATCCTTTGTCTTTGAAGCCCTGGACCGATACTCGATGCCGAACCGTGAACCTGCGCTCGACCTCCTGCTGCTGCCCACCTGGTTGGTGCCCGTGGAGCCAGCCGGCGTCGTCCTCAAGGACCACGGCCTGGGCATCCGCGACGGTCGCATCGCCTTCATCGGGCCACGCAGCGAAGCCCTGAGACGCCAGGCTGGCGAGGTCCGCGAACTGCCCGGCATGCTGCTCAGCCCGGGCCTGATCAACGCCCACGGGCATGCGGCCATGACCCTGTTCCGCGGCCTGGCCGACGACCTGCCACTGATGACCTGGCTGGAGAACCACATCTGGCCCGCCGAAGCCAAGTGGGTGGATGAAGCCTTCGTCCACGACGGCACGGACCTGGCCATCGCCGAGCAGATAAAAGGCGGCATCACCTGCTTCTCCGACATGTATTTCTTCCCCAAGGTCGCCAGCGAACGAGTCCATAACAGCGGCATTCGCGCCCAGATCGCCATCCCGGTACTGGACTTCCCGATTCCCGGTGCCCACGACGCGGCCGAAGCCATTCGCCAGGGCGTGGAACTGTTCAGCGATCTCAAGCATCACCCGCGTATCCGCATCACCTTCGGCCCCCATGCTCCCTACACCGTAGGCGACGAGAACCTGGAGAAGGTCCGCATGATCGCCGAGGAACTCGACGCCTCGATCCACATGCACGTGCACGAGACCGCGTTCGAGGTCCAGCAGTCCCTGGAGCGGCATGGCGAGCGACCGCTGGCTCGCCTCTCCCGGCTAGGCTTGCTGGGACCACGCTTCCAGGCCGTTCATATGACCCAAATCAGCGATGAAGACCTGGCTTTGCTGGTAGAAACCAACACCAGCGTGGTTCATTGCCCGGAGTCCAACCTTAAACTGGCCGGCGGCTTCTGTCCGGTGGAGCGCCTGTGGCAGGCCGGGGTGAATGTCGCGGTGGGCACCGACGGCGCGGCCAGCAACAACGACCTGGATCTGCTCGGCGAAACCCGCACCGCAGCCTTGCTGGCCAAGGCCGTGGCGGGCTCGGCAACGGCACTGGATGCCCATCGCGCCCTGCGCATGGCCACCCTCAACGGCGCCAGAGCCATGGGCCTGGACGATGAAGTGGGCTCCCTGGAGCTCGGCAAGGCTGCGGACCTGGTGGCATTCGACCTGTCCGGGCTGGCCCAGCAACCGATTTACGACCCGGTGTCGCAACTGATCTACGCCACCGGCCGCGACTGCGTGACGCACCTCTGGGTGGCCGGCAAGCAGCTACTGGACAACAAACGGCTAAGCCGCATGGACGAGCGCCAACTCGGCGAAACCGCCCGCGACTGGGCCCGGCGCATCAGCGGGCACGTCCAATAAACCCGGGCCTCGCGCAAGCACGAGGCCCTACCGAATTCCTCAAGTTTTGGAGCACTACCCATGAGCAACGTCGACCACGCTGAAATCGCCAAGTTCGAAGCCCTGGCCCACCGCTGGTGGGACCGCGAAAGCGAGTTCAAGCCCCTGCACGATATCAATCCGCTGCGGGTCAACTGGATCGACGAACGGGTCGGCCTGGCCGGCAAGAAGGTCCTGGACGTCGGTTGCGGCGGCGGCATCCTCAGCGAAGCCATGGCCCAGCGTGGCGCTACCGTCACCGGGATCGACATGGGCGAGGCCCCGCTGGCGGTCGCCCAGCTGCACCAGTTGGAATCCGGGGTGAACGTCGAATACCGGCAGATCACCGCCGAGGCCCTGGCCGAGGAAATGCCCGAGCAGTTCGACGTGGTCACCTGCCTGGAGATGCTCGAGCACGTTCCCGATCCTTCGTCGGTGATCCGCGCCTGCTTCCGCATGGTCAAGCCCGGTGGCCAGGTGTTCTTCTCCACCATCAACCGCAACCCCAAGGCCTACCTGTTCGCCATCGTCGGCGCGGAATACATCATGAAACTGCTGCCACGCGGCACCCATGACTTCAAGAAATTCATCCGCCCATCGGAACTCGGCGCCTGGAGCCGCGCCGCCGGCCTGACCGTCAAGGACATCATCGGCCTGACCTACAACCCGCTGACCAAGCACTACAAGCTGGCAGCCGACGTGGACGTCAACTACATGATCCAGACCCTGCGAGAGGAGTGAAACATGGCCATAAGAGCCGTTCTTTTCGATATGGATGGCACCTTGCTCGATACCGCGCCGGACTTCATCGCGGTCTGCCAGGGCATGCGCCGTGATCGCGGCCTGCCGCCCATCCCTGACCAGCATATCCGTGACGAAGTCTCGGGCGGTGCCCGGGCCATGGTGGCCGTGACCTTTTCCATGGACCCAGAATCCCCGGGATTCGAAGAGTTGCGCCAGGAGTTCCTCGAGCGCTACCTCGAGCATTGCGCAGTGCATAGCCGGTTGTTCGACGGCATGGAACAGCTGCTGGCCGACATCGAGCGAGCGAACCTGCCCTGGGGCGTGGTGACCAACAAGCCCGTGCGCTTCGCTGCGCCGATCATGGAACAACTGGGACTGGCCGAGCGCTCGGCCCTGCTGATCTGCCCCGATCACGTGAAGAACAGCAAGCCGGATCCCGAACCACTGATCCTGGCCTGCAAGATGCTCGACCTGGACCCGTCCACCGTGCTGTTCATCGGCGACGACCTGCGCGATATCGAATCCGGCCGCGATGCCGGCACCAAGACCGCAGCCGTGACCTACGGCTACATCCACCCGGACGACAATCCCCGGCACTGGGGCGCAGACGTGGTGGTCAGCCACCCGCTGGAACTGCGCCAGGTCCTGGATAACGCATTGTGCAGCTGCTGAGCAGCGCCCTGCCCGACTGACTCCCGGGCAGGCTCCCATTTCCGCTGAGGCTTTTTATGTTTGATTACTCCGCCCGCCCCGAACTGCTCAAGGACCGGATCATCCTGGTCACCGGCGCCGGTCGTGGCATCGGCGCCGCCGCCGCCAAGACCTACGCCGCCCACGGTGCCACCGTGCTCCTGCTGGGCAAGACCGAGGCCAACCTGACCGAAGTCTACGACGCCATCGAGGCCGCCGGGCACCCGCAGCCCGTAGTGATCCCGTTCAACCTGGAAACCGCGTTGCCGCACCAGTACGACGAGTTGGCGGCCATGATCGAAGCCGAATTCGGTCGCCTCGACGGCCTGCTGCACAACGCCTCGATCATTGGCCCGCGCACACCGCTGGAACAGCTGTCGGGGGAGAACTTCATGCGGGTCATGCAGGTCAACGTCAACGCTACCTTCATGCTGACCAGCACCCTGCTGCCGCTGCTCAAGCTGTCCCAGGACGCTTCGGTGGTCTTCACCTCCAGCAGTGTCGGCCGCAAGGGCCGCGCCTACTGGGGCGCCTACGGGGTATCCAAGTTCGCCACCGAAGGCCTGATGCAAACCCTCGCCGACGAACTGGACACCGTCGCCCCGGTACGCGCCAACAGCATCAACCCCGGCGCCACCCGCACCAGCATGCGCGCCCTGGCCTACCCGGGCGAAAACCCCAGCAAGAACCCCCAGCCCGAAGAAATCATGCCGGTCTACCTCTATCTCATGGGCCCGGACAGCGCCGGCATCAACGGCCAGGCATTCGACGCGCAGTAACCCCCCGCCGTTCGTCGCGACGGAATACCGTCGCGACTCCTCGACAAGCCTCATCCGGCACGGACTTCAAGCCAAACAACCGTCGCACCGGATGACGGCAATTTTTCGCATGTTTCCAAACCATTGAATTGAATGGATTTTTCTCAATCTGAACCGAATGGCACGAGTTTCGCTCTAAGAACACTCAACACACCGTGCCTTGGCACCGTGGAACATGGCTTTTATCGGGGCGTGGAAGCCCAAGATGAAGCGGCATAAAATGTGCGCGATTGTCCTACGGGACTGAAGGAACAGTACGACGCGCAGCTCCGAGCCGCTCTCACCCAGGCCAGTAAGACTTTACACAGTGCTCAGGGGGCGCAAGCTCAGATGAAGATTCCCACCCAGAACAACGCAATTGACTTTGACAGCGCCAAATTGCAACGCCTGGGCTTTACCCAACAGTCGCCACTGCTCAAGCAGCCTGTGAGCCTCGCGCAGTTGCGCCAGCAACTGGGCCTGCAACTGCAGACCAGCCTGGAACCACAACGCATCCTGGGCCTGTTCTTTCGCGAAGTGCAGCGCCTGGTTCCCCTCGATGCCCTGCACTACGCATACACCCCCAGCGACCTGCGCCTGGAGTTCGGCCAGCGCGGCCATCACTCCATCAGCTACAGCCTCAGCCATGAAGGCGAGCCCATGGGCGAACTGGTCTTTCGTCGCAACCAGCGCTTCAGCGATAGCGAACAAGGCCACCTGGAATCCTTGCTCTCCACCCTGCTCTACCCGATGCGCAACGCCTTGCTGTACCGCGCCGCCACCCGCAGCGCCCTGCGCGACCCGTTGACCGACACCGGCAATCGCATCGCCATGGACCAGACCCTGTCGCGGGAAATCGAGATGGCTCGACGCCACCTGCTGCCGCTATCGCTGCTGATGCTGGACATCGACCACTTCAAGCGCATCAACGATAGCCATGGCCACGGTACTGGCGATGAGGTGCTCAAAAGCGTTGCCGCCTCCATCAAGGGGCAATTGCGCAATGTGGACATGGTGTTCCGTTTCGGCGGGGAAGAATTTCTGATCCTGCTTTCCAACACCGGTCGCGAGGCTGCGGCCATGGTCGGGGAACGCCTGCGTAATGCTGCCCAGGCCCAGGAGCATCGGGCCGATGGCAAGCTGATCGAACTGACCGTCAGCCTGGGCTGCGCCACGCTCCTGCCCGGGGAATCCGCTGAAAGCCTGCTGCGCCGCGCCGATAGCGCGCTTTACGTCGCCAAGCGCGAGGGTCGCAATCGCCTGGCCATGGCGGGCTAGGCGTCAAATATCGCCACAAGCGCTAGCCGCTTGTGGCGATCTGTCCTGCCAACTGCTGACTCAGCCCTCGGCCAGCGCCAGGCGCTCGCGAGTCACCGTGCTCTTTTCCAGCTGCATGCAGCGTTCCAGGAACAGGTACATATAGTCATAGCTCTTGCAGATCGCCTGACGTAGTTCGGCCTGCAGCGCCTTGCTCGGGTTCAGCCCAGCCAGGGTGACGATGATCTCTAGCGCTTCCCAAGGGTGGGCATCGTCATACTGCGCGTGCATCTTCAGCCACTTCATGGCGCGCTTGCGATCTTCCTCGGGAAAAGACGCCGCATAGATACCGTTGGAGCAGACCAGGGCCGACCACTCGCCAGTCGCCCCTTCGATGGCGTAGTTGGTGGCGGCGATCGCCACGATCAGCGAATCCGCCGAACTGGTATGCCAGCACCAGTGGCTCAGGGCATGCAGCTCCGGTGGCACCTGCTGGGCCTGCAGGTCTTCAAGGGTCACCCCATGGGCCCGACTCCAGTGCACCCAGTAGTCGGCATGGTTGAGCTCGACGCGAATGTTGCGCATCAACCAGCGGCGCGCCATGTCTTCCCCGGGATGGCGGGCAAAGCGGGTCTTGGTCAGGTTCTGCGCCATGTACAGGGCGAACTGCTCGACCACCGGCCACCCACCGATCAGGTATTGGCGCATGACTTTCGGGCTGAGCTTGTTGTCTCGCATGCGCTGGTACAGCTCATGCTCTACGACGCGGCGCTTGCTCTCGCTGCAGTCCTGGATCAATTGCTGGGTCCAGGCGGGGTAACTGGCAGCTTCCATGAGCGGGCCGGTTCGGCTGAATGTGTCGATCACTGTCGGGCTCCTTTTGATTGTGATGTACGGATCCAAAGAAGGTTTCAGCGGAACGTGCCGGGCGCCTTGAGCAATACGGGCCGTGGCCGCACGGGTCGACACTGCAGGCTGTCACAGGTGAACAATTGCGGACGCTCGATGTTGTAGCCTTGAGCATAATCCACGCCGATCTCGAGCAGGGCCTGTTCGATCTGCGGCGTTTCGACGAATTCGGCAATCGTGCGCTTACCCATGACATGCCCGATATGGTTGATCACCTCGACCATGGCGCGGTTAATCGGGTCGTCCAGCATATCCTTTACGAAACTTCCATCGATCTTCAGGAAGTCTACAGGCAAATGTTTGAGATAAGCGAACGACGACATTCCCGCACAAAAGTCGTCCAGGGAAAAATGACAACCTAAGCCCTTGAGTTCGTTTATAAAACGAATCGCGCTGCCCAGATTGGCGATGGCGCTGGTTTCGGTAATTTCAAAACAGATCAGCTCCGGTGGTACCCGGTAGATGGCGAACTGCTCGCGCAGGAAGTCGAGGAACTCGTCGTCGCCGATGGTGATCCCCGACAAATTGATCGCGCACATGGCCATCGGCCCTTCCCGGCCCTCTTCGATGCACTGGGCAACGATCTTGAATACGTTCTGTACTACCCAGCGATCCAGGGACGTCATCAGGCCATAGCGCTCGGCTGCCGGGATGAAACTGTCCGGCAGGATCATGCGCCCGGCCTCATCGTGCAGCCGCAGGAGGATCTCCAGATGGCCGCCATCTCCCTCCATATGGCCCAGCGCGGTGATTTCCTGGGAGTACAGGCAGAAGCGGTTTTCCTCCAGCGCCATGTGCAAGCGCTGGACCCAGGCCATCTCGCCAAAACGCAGGGACAGCTCCGAGTCATCGGCATGGTAGACCTGCACTCGGTTGCGGCCCTTTTCCTTGGCCATGTAGCAGGCCATGTCCGCCGCGCGCAGGGAGGCCTCCAGGGTGGTCGGGGTCTGGGCGATATGTACCAGGCCGATGCTCACGGTGGTCACGAACGGCCGGCCCTTCCAGACGAAATGCAGGTTCTGCACGGTCTGGCGCAAGCCTTCGGCGATTTTCTCCGCAGCCTCCGGCGAGCAATTCTCCAGGAGGATGCCGAACTCGTCCCCACCCAGCCGGGCCAGGGTATCGCCCTCGCGCAGGCCCGACTGCAGCAAGGCGCAGATATGCCGCAGCAATTCGTCGCCGGCGGCATGGCCGCAGGTGTCGTTGACCAGCTTGAACTGGTCCAGGTCCAGGAACATCAGGGCATGTCGCGCCGGTTGCCGGGCCAGGCCGTACAGGGCCTGTTCCAGGCGGAACTCGAACTCGCGACGGTTGGCCAGGCCAGTCAGCGCATCGTGGGTCGCCTGCCAGGACAGGTTGGCGATGTACTGCCGCTCCTGGGTCATGTCGTGCAGCACTAGCACCGCACCGCTGACCTTCCCGGCATTGCGGATCGGCGCCCCCACCAGCGTCACCGACACCGTGCTGCCGTCCAGGCGCTGGATCAGCTTGGAATGCTCGCTGCCACCACTGAGCTGGCCGCTGAGAATATGCTCGATCAGCGTGAAACCATCGGCCTGGGCGTTTTCATCCAGCAGATTGAACAGTGCCGCCAGGGGCAAACCCACGGCCTGCGCAGCCTTCCAGCGAGTCAGTTCCTCCGCCGCCGGGTTCATGTAGGCGATGGCACCCTCGACATCAGTGGTGATTACCCCATCGCCGATGGACTGCAAGGTGATCTGCGCCCGCTCTTTCTCCAACTGCAGGGCGGTGGCGAAGGCATGGCGCTGGGCCAGCAGCTTGTGGGTGCGCAGCAAAGCCAGGCCGATCAGGAACAACGCCGTGGCCAGGTTGGTCACCAGCAGCAACCGCAGGATCACCCGCGAGCCCTCTCCAAGGGCATCGCTGAACGCCTTGGCCGCGGGGGTGACCCCGTCGTTGATAGCGAAGATTTCGCTCTTCCAGCGCTGGACATCGGCCTCGCTGGCATTGTTGCTGCTGATGTGCTGGTGCATTTCCCGCGCCACCCGGTCCAGTTGCAACAGGTAGCTGTCGCCCACGGTCCAGCGGTCGATGGCTTTTTCCAGGTAGCTGAAGTGCCGGAAGTTGAGGTACAGCCAGATCAGGCTGGCCACGTCGTCCGGGTGGTTGCCGCCCTTGAGGATCCCCAGGCGCGCTGCTTCCAGGTCTGGAGGCTGGCTATCGAGCGCCACCCGCAGCTCATGCCCGCCCTGAGGCACGGCGATCGCGTTCTGGTATTTGAGGAAGGTGCCTTCGTCGCGGCTGTCGGCATACAGGCTGAGGTAGTAGATAGCGTCTTTCTGGCCCTTGGACCACAGGCTTTCGCCGGCGACGTAGCCACGCACCGCCGATAGCACATACAGGCTGAGGCCACCCAGGAGTGCCTGGAATACCACCACTGCAATGAAAGGCCAGACAATGCCCAACAACCGTGGCGTTGCGAAAGTCCGCTTTTGCTTCATGAGGGTCCTTGCTTCAGCACTGCCAAATGAACACCCAGTAGTCCCGCCTCAGACAGCACAGATTAGGCTAATTTCCCCCGTTTCGAGACCGGGCGAACGGCCGTTGGCTCGGGCCCTTTGCAAAAGGTCCCGAGCCAAGCCTGCTGAAGCGATCAATACATCTGGAAATTCAAGCACTAAGCACAGAAAGCCGGATAAAACTCAAGGCGCTCGAACTTGCTGCAAATGCCCATAAAGCTTGGCATAGAGGCCGCCATCGGCAATCAGCTGCTGATGGTCGCCATCTTCGGCGATCTGTCCGCCATCGAACACCAATACCCGGTCCGCCTGCTTCACCGCCGACAGGCGATGGGCAATGATCAGCGTAGTCCGGCCCCGCAAAAAGCGCGTCAGCGCCTGGTGCAGGTTGTATTCGGTGGCCGCATCCAGGGCGGAGGTGGCCTCATCGAGGATCACCACCTTGGGTTCGGCCAGGACCATCCGCGCAATCGCCAGGCGCTGGCGCTGCCCCCCTGACAGTCGTACCCCGGAACGTCCGACCACGGTGTCCAGCCCCTGGGGCAGGCTCCTCACCGTGACATCCAGCTGGGCGATCTCCAGCGCCTGCCAGCAGGCATTGTCGCTGCGCTCACGGCCCATGGTCAGGTTGGCCCGTACGGTGTCGTTGAACAGCGCTGGATGCTGCAGCACCACGGCCACGTTCTCGCGCACGGTCGCCAGGCCGATCTCCTCCTGGGTCGAGCCGCCGAAGCGGATACTACCGGCCTGCGGCGTGTACAGGCCAAGCAACAGTTGCACCAGGGTACTCTTGCCGCCGCCGCTGGCGCCGACGATCGCCACCTTCTCCCCCGGGGCGATGGACAGGTTCATGTTGTCCAGCACGCGCTCGTCGCCATAACCGAAGCTCAGCCCGCGCACCTCGATGCCCACGGTCTCGCGTCCCTGGAACGGGTCCACGCCACCGGCATATTGCGGCTCGTCGGCGCGCGCCAGCAGCTCGTTGATCCGGGTCAGCGCCCCGCCCGCGGCGTAATAGGCGTACTGCAGGTTCAGCAATTGCTCCACCGGCCCGATCATGAACCACAGGTAGCTGAACACCGCGAGCATCTGGCCGATGGACAGGCCGGAAAACAGCACGGTGAGCATCGCCACGGCGCGGAAGATATCGATGCCGAACTGGAACAACAGCCCGCTGGCCCGCCCCGAAGCGTCGCTTTTCCACTGCGAGGCCACCGCATAATCCCGCACCTCTTCGGCACGCTGCCCCAAGCGCCCGAGGAAGTAGCCCTGGCGATTGCCGGCACGGACTTCCTGGATCGCTTCCAGCGTCTCGGTCAGGGCCTGGGTGAAGCGCGAGGTGCTGTCGTTCTCCAGCTTCTTCAGGTGCTTGACCCGCTTGCCCAGTTGCACCGTGGCGAAGATCACCAACGGGTTGAACAGCAGGATCAGCAATGCCAGTTTCCAGTGCATCCACATCAGGATCCCGGCGGTGCCCACCAGGGTCAGCATGGCCACCAGGAAACGACTCAGGGTCTCGCCGACGAACTTGTCCACGGTGTCCAGGTCGGTCACCAGGTGGCTGCTGACCGTGCCGCCACCCAGGCTTTCATACTCACCCAGGGAGATGCGCTTGAGTCGCTCGATCAGGCGGATGCGGATGCGATAGACGATGTCCTTGGCCAGGCCGGCGAACAATCGGGCCTGGACCACGTTGAACACCAGGGCCGCGCAACGCAGGATCAGGGTCGCCAGCAGCATCAGGCCGATGTAGCCAGCGGCGCTATGCCAGGAAGCCGGCAGCAACAGCCGCATCACCTGCAACGCGGCATCGCCATGCCCCAGCAGCACTTCGTCCACCAGCAACGGCAACAGCAAGGGGATCGGCACACTGCACAGGGTCGCCAGGACGGCGACGCCATTGGCGATCCACAGGGATTTCTTGTGTTGCAGGGCCAGGCGACGGATTTCCGCCCAGCTCAGACGATCGACGGTCTTGCCGCTGGCGCCTGGATCGACCGGCTCAGGCACTGGCAGCGCGCTCCAGCCAACGCCCCAGCAACGGCGAGAGTTCGCCAAGTGGCTGGTAGCCGTTGGTCAGCAACGCCAGTTGACCGTTGCGTTCGGCCAGCATGGTGGGGAACCCGGCGATGCCCAGGTCCTGGACCCAGGTGAAGTCCGCCGCCGTGGCCGCATGCTGCTCGGCGCGGTCGAAAGCCTCGGCGAATTCGATGCGCGGCACTCCGGCCCGCTCGGCCAGTTCCACCAACACGCTGGCCAGGGTCACATCCCGGCCTTCGACATAGAACGCCCGCTGGATCAAACCCAACAGCTTCCAGGCGCAATCCGGCGCCAGGCCACGCGCAGTGACGATGGCCCGGCAAGCCGGTTCGGTGTCATAGACGAATCCGTCGGGCAACGCCCCCTCGAACTTGAATGCCTGGCCGGTGGCCTGGTGCACCGCCTGCCAGTGTTCGAGGATGTAGCGCCGGGTCGTGGGCTCCAGGGCCGCGCCGCTGCCAGTGCGCAGGCCGCCCACTACCAGGTGCAGCTCGACGCCGGCAGCTTGTGCCTGCTCCACCAGGGCCTCGGCCACCGGAGCAAAGCCCCAGCACCATGAACACATTGGGTCCATCACATAGAGCAGGCGGGCGGACATGGCTCAGGCCTCGGAGGATGTTTGCTTGTAGTTGTAGCCGATCGGGTGCGGCTGGTTGCGAGCCTTGGCCAACTCGATCTGTTTCTGCCGGTCGATGGCGCTGCGGCGAGTCTTCTCGCTCAACGTGTCCCAGCAATGGGGGCAACTGATGCCCGGCACGTAGTGCTCGGAGGTACGATCCTCGACGCTCACCGGAGTCCGGCAGGCATGACATTGATCGTAGTCGCCTTCGCTCAGGTCGTGGCGCACGGTGACCCGGTTGTCGAACACGAAGCAGTCGCCCTGCCACTTGCTCTCTTGCTGCGGCACTTCCTCGAGGTACTTGAGGATCCCGCCCTTGAGGTGGAACACCTCGCCGAAACCTTCGCTGAGCATGTAGCTCGAAGCCTTCTCGCAGCGAATGCCGCCGGTGCAGAACATCGCCACTTTCTTGTGCTTGCTGGGGTCGAAGTTGGCCCGGATGTAGTCCGGGAACTCGCGGAAGGTGGTGGTCTTCGGATCGATGGCGCCTTCGAAGGTACCGATGGACACCTCGTAGTCGTTACGGGTGTCGATCAGCAGGACCTCCGGGTCGCTGATCAGGGCGTTCCAGTCCTGGGGCTCGACGTAGGTCCCGACTTGCTTGTTCGGGTCCACGCCCGGCACGCCCAGGGTGACGATTTCCTTCTTCAGCTTGACCTTGGTGCGGTAGAACGGCTGCTCGTCGCAGTACGACTCCTTGTGATCGATGTCGTGCATGCGCGGGTCGTTCTTGAGCCAGGCCAGCAGGCCGTCGATGCCTTCACGGCTGCCGGAAACCGTGCCATTGATGCCTTCCTCGGCAATCAGCAGGGTGCCCTTGATGCCGTTGTCGAGCATGGCCTGCAGCAGGGGCTCGCGCAGGCTGACGTAATCTTCGAGGGTGACGAACTTGTACAGTGCCGCCACGACTATGGGTTGAGTCATGGGTAATCTCCAGGTGGCTACCCTCGTAAAGGGTGAACCGGATGCAAAAAAAACGCGCCGGCTAAGCGGCGCGTTGCGGATTGTAACAGGAAGCCGGCGGCAAGCTCCAAGTCTCGAGCCGCAAGCGAGCAGCCGAGCCGGGAATCTGCAACCAGGGCTCGCCGCCGGCCTGCGCCGCGACGCCTAGGAATGGCCCCCGGCGCAGGTCGGCGAGGCCGGGGCCGCGCCGATCGTTTCCCATTCCTGGGGCGTGTAGGTATGCAGCGCCAGGGCATGGAACTGGCCCATCAGCTCACCCAGGGTGGCGTAGACCTTCTGGTGGCGCTTGACGCTGTTGAGGCCGGCAAACTGCTCGCTGACCAGCACCGCCTTGAAGTGGGTTTCCTGGCCACGGCTATGCATGTGGCTTTCGTCCAGCACTTGCAGGTGCGCAGGCTGCAAGCCCGCCAGCGCCGTTTCGATCCGTTGTTGCATGATCATCGCGGGCTCCGCTTACTTCTTCTTCGCCGGAGCGGCCTTGGGCTCGAGCTCGGCGGTCATGTCGGCCAGCAGCTTGTTCACCACCGGCACTGCGCTTTCCAGCTTGCCCTGGGTCATCTGCGCCGATTGTTGGGTCAGCTGGGGCATCTTCTCCAGGACCTTCTTGCCCAGTGGCGACTGGTAGAACGCCACCAGTTCCTTGAGCTCCGACTCACTGAAGTTGCTGGTGTAGAGCTTGACCATGTCCGGTTTCAGCTTGTTCCAGCCGATGGCCTGGTCCAGGGCGGCGTTGGCCTTGGCCTGGTAGGTTTCCAGCAGCGCACGCTTGGATTCCGGAGCCTTGGTCTGCTCGAAACGCTGGGCGAACATCTGCTGCACTTGCATGTAGACCGGGGTACCGAGCTTGTCCGCATGGGCCAGGGTCAGGAAAGCCTCGGCACTGGCGTTGTGGCTGGCGGTATCGGCAAGAACCTGGCCGCTGGCACAGACCAGAACAACCGCGGAACAGAGGGCACGAAGACGGGTCATCGAGTTTCCTTTTCTAGCAGGCGAGGTAGAACCCCAAGGGCGCCCATTCTGCGCCTATTGCTCCGCGTCCCTCAACCCCACCCGGTTTTGCCCGGGCCAATGGCAGGGATAAATCCCTCCAAGGGAACCCGAGCCTCGGATCAGGGCCTAAACTGGCCAGTCAGACTAGGAGGATCGCCACGATGAATCGAATCGAAACTGACAGCCTGGGCCAGGTTGAAGTCCCGCAGGAAGCCTACTGGGGCGCTCAAACCCAACGCTCGCTGGTCAACTTCGCCATCGGTACCGAACGCATGCCGCTGTCGGTCCTGCACGCCCTGGCGCTGATCAAGAAAGCCGCGGCCCGGGTCAACAACCGCAACGGCGACCTGCCCGCGGATATCGCCCGACTGATCGAACAGGCCGCCGACGAAGTGCTGGCCGGCGAGCACGACGACCAGTTCCCACTGGTGGTGTGGCAAACCGGCAGCGGCACCCAGAGCAACATGAACGTCAACGAAGTGCTGGCCGGACGGGCCAACGAGCTGGCGGGCAATCCCCGCGGCGGCAAGGCGCCGGTGCATCCCAACGATCATGTCAACCGTTCCCAGAGCTCCAACGACTGCTTCCCCACCGCCATGCACATCGCCACCGCCCAGGCCGTGCAATTCCAGCTGCTGCCGGCCATCGCCGAACTCTCCGGCGGCCTGGCCGAGCTGTCGGCGCGGCACATGAAGCTGGTGAAGACCGGACGCACCCACATGATGGATGCCACGCCAATCACCTTCGGCCAGGAACTCTCGGCCTTCATCGCCCAGCTGAGCTACGCCGAGCGAGCGATCCGCAGTGCCCTGCCGGCGGTCTGCGAACTGGCCCAGGGCGGCACCGCCGTGGGTACCGGACTGAACTCGCCCCACGGTTTTGGCGAAGCCATCGCCGCCGAGCTCGCCGCCCTCTCCGGTCTGCCGTTCGTCACCGCGCCCAACAAGTTCGCCGCCCTGGCCGGCCATGAGCCACTGACCGCCCTGTCCGGGGCCCTGAAGACCCTCGCGGTGTGCCTGATGAAGATCGCCAACGACCTGCGCCTACTGGGTTCGGGGCCGAGGGCCGGTCTGGCGGAGGTCAAGCTGCCGGCCAACGAGCCAGGCAGTTCGATCATGCCCGGCAAGGTCAACCCGACCCAGTGCGAAGCCTTGTCGATGCTGGCCTGCCAGGTCATGGGCAACGATACCGCCATCGGTTTCGCCGCCAGCCAGGGCCATTTGCAGTTGAACGTGTTCAAGCCGGTGATCATCCACAACCTGCTGCAATCGATCCGCCTGCTGGCCGATGGCTGCAGCAACTTCCACCAGCACTGCATCACGGGCCTGGAGCCCGATCCGGTGCAAATGGCCGCCCACCTGGAACGCGGCCTGATGCTGGTGACAGCGCTCAACCCGCATATCGGCTACGACAAGGCCGCCGAGATCGCCAAGAAGGCCTACGCCGAGAACCTGACCCTGCGCGAGGCGGCGCTGGAACTGGGTTACCTGGACGATGCGCAGTTCGACGCCTGGGTCCGCCCGGAAAACATGCTGGAAGCCGGAAAACAGGGCTGACATCCAGAGCGGGCGGCGGGTTTCATGCCGCCGCCCGTGATCGTCACCTGGCGCCACCGCGCCGACGCCGTGCCCGCAACCCCTCGATCAGCGACGGCCCCAGGGCCGTCAGCGCCGACCCCAGCACCACCAGCAACGCACCGCCATAACCCAGGCCGTTGATCTGTTCCGCGTGCACGTACTCCGGCCACATCCAGGCCGCCCAGGCCACGGCGGCGAAGGTCACCAGCGGGGTGATGGCCAGGGTCGCGCTGACCCGCGATGCTTCCCAATGGGCCAGGGCTTCGGCAAACGCGCCATAGGCCACCAGGGTATTGAGGCAGCAGGCCAGCAACAGCCAACCTTGCAATGGCGTCAGCGCCAGAACCTCCAACGGATGAACCCAGGGCGTGAGCAGCAAGGCGCAGGACAGGTAGATCACCATCATCACCTGCAATGAATTCCACACACTCAACAACTGCTTCTGGCCCAGGGCATAGAAGGTCCAGACCGCCGATGCCGCCAGCACGGTGAGCACGCCAGCGGTGTAGTCGCCCAGGGACGTCAGCAACTCGGCCAGGCGCTGGTTGAAGAACAACCCGAACCCCACCAGCAATACCAGCAGGCCCAGGCCCTGCCCCAGGCTGAAGCGCTCCTTGAACACCAGCACACTGGCGACCAGCAGCAAGATCGGCCCCATCTGCACCACCAGTTGCGCGGTGCCCGGGCTCAACAGGTTCAGGCCCATCAGGTACAGCACGTAGTTGCCCACCAGGCCACCCACCGCAAGCGGCACCAGCCAGGCGCCCCGCGGCCCGAGCCGACGCCAGTCGGGCAGGCGTCGTACCGCCGCCAGGTAGACCAGCAGGCACCCGCCGGACACCAGCAGGCGGAACCAGGTCACGGTGACCGGATCCATCGCTTGCAGTACTTGCTTGAGCTTGATGGGCAGGATGCCCCAGAGCACCGCGGTCACCAATGCGAGGAACAGGCCGTAGGCCCAACGACCGGATGAAACATGCATGCCAACCCCACAAAACCTGCCAGCGACGGGCACATTCTAGGGCCGGAGCCTGGGGCGACACAGCGGCTATGAGCGACCGCGCGCAAACAGGACAGTCCAGGTCGCAAACACGCAAGCCGGCCCCACCGGAGCCGGCTGGTATAGCGGCAACAGGCCTAGCGCACGGCCTCGAACAGCCCGGTGGCGCCCATGCCGCCCCCCACGCACATGGTGACGATGCCGTAGCGCAAGTTGCGCCGCTGCAGCTCGCGCACCAGGTGTCCGACCTGGCGCGAGCCGGTCATGCCATAGGGGTGGCCGATGGCGATCGAGCCGCCATTGACGTTGTAGCGGGCGTTGTCGATTTCCAGGCGCTCGCGGGCATACAGGCACTGGGACGCAAAGGCCTCGTTGAGTTCCCACAGGTCGATGTCGGCGATGCTCAGGCCCTTGGCCTTGAGCAGCTTGGGCACCGAGAACACCGGGCCGATGCCCATTTCGTCCGGCTCGCAGCCGGCCACGGTGAAGCCACGGAAGAACGCCTTGGGCTTGAGCCCCAGGGCCAGTGCCCGCTCCAGGCTCATCACCAGCGTCATCGAAGCCCCATCGGAGAGCTGCGAGGAGTTGCCAGCGGTCACCGAACCATCCTCGGCGAACACCGGCTTGAGCGCCGCCAGGTTCTCCAGGGTGGTGTCCGGGCGGTTGCAGTCGTCGCGATCCACCACGCCATCGAGGATCTGCACCTGCCCGGTGTTCTTGTCCTCGACCCTGTACTTGACCGCCATCGGCACGATCTCGTCGTCGAACAGGCCGGCGGCCTGGGCCTGGGCGGTGCGCTGCTGGCTCTGCAGGGCGTAAAGGTCCTGGCTCTCGCGACTGACCTTGTAGCGCCGGGCCACCACCTCGGCGGTCTGGCCCATGGGGAAATAGATGCCCGGCACCTGCTCCTTGAGCAACGGGTTGATCAGGTTGTCGGTATTGACGCTCTTCATGGTCAGGCTGATGGACTCCACCCCGCCGGCGACGATGACGTCGCTGCAGCCGGAGGCGATCTGGTTGGCGGCGATGGCGATCGCCTGCAACCCCGAAGAGCAGAAACGGTTGAGGGTCATGCCCGCGGTGCCGGTGCCCAGGGCCGAAAGCACGGCGACGTTGCGCCCGATGTTGTAGCCCTGGGCCCCTTCGTTGGAGCCGGCGCCGACGATGCAATCCTCGACGCTGGCCGGGTCGATGCCAGTGCGCGCCAGCAGCGCATTGACACAATGGGCGGCCATGTCGTCCGGACGGGTCTGGTTGAACTTGCCGCGAAAGGACTTGGCCAGGCCAGTCCGCACGCTGTCGACTATCACCACTTCACGCATGACGCTCTCCTTGTTGTTGCCAGCTCAAGAGCGTCGAGCATAGATCCGCGGCCAACCGCCCGCGACGATCATTCATTGGCCGTATGCGTGGCCATCGGCCTACTTCTTGTGTTTCTTGTCGTGCCGGTCGCTGCGCTCGAACGCCTCTTCCAGGGTCCGGTTGATGGTGCGCAGGACCTTGACCCGGGCCCAGCGCTTGTCGTTGGCCTCCACCAGGGTCCAGGGCGCCACTTCGGTACTGGTACGGTCGACCATGTCGCCCACCGCAGTACGGTAGTCGTCCCACTTGTCGCGGTTGCGCCAGTCGTCCTCGGTGATCTTGAAGCGTTTGAAGGGGATCTCTTCGCGCTCCTGGAAACGCTCCAGCTGGGTGTCCTTGTCGATGGCCAGCCAGAACTTCACCACGATCACCCGGGCATCGGCCAACTGCTCCTCGAAGTCGTTGATCTCGCTGTAGGCACGCAACCAGTCGGCCGGGCTGCAAAAGCCCTCGACCCGCTCCACCAGCACCCGGCCGTACCAGGAACGATCGAAGATGGTGAACTTGCCCCGGGCCGGGATCTGCCGCCAGAAACGCCAGAGGTAGGGCTGCGCGCGCTCGTCTTCGGACGGCGCGGCGATCGGCACGATGCTGTATTGGCGTGGATCCAGCGCCGCCGCCACCCGGCGGATGGCGCCGCCCTTGCCCGCCGCATCGTTGCCCTCGAACACCGCCACCAGGGCGTGCTTGCGCATGCGCTTGTCGCGCAACAGGCCGGCCAGGCGCGCCTGCTCGGTGATCAGTTGCTCTTCGTAGTCGTCCTTGTCCAAGCGCTGGGTCATGTCCAGGCTGTCCAGCAGGCTCAACTGGTCCACCGCTGGCGGCAACGGCGCGGCGTTGACCTGGGCCGGCTTGAGCGGCTTGCGAGCCAGGGCACTCTGCAAGCCCTCGAGGAGGATGCGGCCCACGGTGAGGCTGCGGTAATGCGGGTCCACGCCTTCGATCACATGCCAGGGCGCATAGTCGCGACTGGTGCGGCGCAAAACTCGCTCGCCGTACTTGACGAACTTGTCGTAGGTTTCTGACTGCTGCCAGTCCAGCGGGCTGATGCGCCAGCTGTGCAGCGGATCGTCCTGCAGGGCCTTGAGCCGGGCCTTCATCTGCTTCTTGGACAGGTGGAACCAGAACTTGAAGATCAGTGCGCCCTCATCGCAAAGCATCTTCTCCAGGCGCTCGGCAGCATTGATCGCCTGGTCCAGGCGCGGGTCCTTGATCTGCCCATGCACCCGCCCCTGGAGCATCTGGCTGTACCAGTTACCGAAAAACACCCCCATGCGGCCCTTGGCCGGGAGCATGCGCCAATAGCGCCAGGCCGGTGGCCGCGACAGCTCCTCGTCGGTCTGCTGGTCGAAGGTGCGCACCTCGATCAGGCGCGGGTCCATCCATTCGTTTAGCAGCTTGACCGTCTCGCCCTTGCCCGCCCCTTCCACGCCATTGATCAGCACGATCACCGGGAATCCGGCCTTCTGGCGCAACTCGAACTGCGCCTCGAGCAAGGCTTCACGCAGGGCCGGCACTTCGGCGTCGTAGGTTTCCTTGTCGATGGCGTGACCGATTTCAGCGGATTCGAACATGGGTGGCTCCCTTCCAAGAATTTTCCAAGACTAGCGGATGGACCTCGGCCAGGGAAAACAAATCCAGAAGCGCCAACGGCTTGCCATGGATCAAGCGCCGACCCGGTGATCGGCTAGAATGGCCGCCTTGCGCCACATGAGCCGAACATGACAGCAGAACTACCCTACGCCCAGCTCGACTGGGACGACCAAGGACGCCCGCGCTCGCGGGTCTTCGACGATGTGTATTTCTCCAGCGACTCGGGGCTGGATGAAACCCGCCACGTCTTCATCGAACAGAACCGCCTGGGGGAACGCTTCGCCGCCCTGGCCGCCGGCCAGCGCTTCGTCATCGGCGAGACCGGCTTCGGCACCGGGCTGAACTTCCTCTGCGCCTGGCAACTGTTCCGGCAACAAGCGCCGGTCGGCGCGCGCCTGCATTTCGTCAGCGTCGAAAAATACCCCCTGAACCACGCCGACCTGCAACGGGCCCTGGGCCTGTGGCCGGAGCTGGCCGACCTGGCGCAGCCGCTCTTGGTGCAGTACCAGGCGATCCACGGTGGTTTCCAGCGCCTGGTCCTGGACCAGGGCCGGGTCATCCTGACCCTGTTGATCGGCGATGCACTGGAGCAACTGCCGCAACTGGACGCCCAGGTGGACGCCTGGTTCCTCGACGGTTTCGCCCCGGCGAAGAACCCCGAGATGTGGACCGCCGAGCTGTTCGCCGAACTGGCCCGCCTGGCTGCACCGGGCGCAAGCATCAGCACCTTCACCAGCACCGGCTGGGTGCGGCGCCTGTTGAACGCCGCGGGCTTCAAGATGAAGCGCACCCCGGGCATCGGCCGCAAATGGGAAGTGCTGCGCGGCGAGTTCCTCGGCTGGCCCGAAGAAACTCCCGCTCCGGCCGCAGCCAAGCCCTGGTTCGCCCGCCCACCACGACAAGACAAGAGCGCCCTGGTGATCGGCGGCGGCCTGGCTGGCTGTTCCAGTGCCGCCAGCCTGGCTGCCCGTGGCTGGCAGGTACAACTGCTCGAACGCCACGGGCAACTGGCCCAGGAAGCCTCGGGCAATCCCCAGGGCGTGCTCTACCTCAAGTTGTCGGCCCACGGCACGGCGTTGTCGCAGATGATCCTCAGCGGCTTCGGCTACACCCGCCGCCAGCTCGAACACCTGCAACGAGGCCTGGACTGGGACGGCTGCGGCGTCCTGCAACTGGCGTTCAACGCCAAGGAAGCCGAACGCCAGGCGCAACTGGCCGCGGCCTTTGCCCACGACTTGCTGCACATCCTGGACCGCGAGCAAGCCCAGGCCCGGGCCGGCATTGGCCTGGAATACGGCGGATTGTTCTTCCCCGAAGGGGGCTGGGTCCATCCGCCGGCGCTGTGCCAATGGCAAGCCGCGCATGCAGGTATCCAGGTCCTGGCCCATCGGCAGGTGCTGGAACTGCGCCGGGTCGACCAGCAGTGGCAGGCCTGGGACGGCGAACAGCTACTGGCCAGCGCCGCCGTGGTGATCCTCGCCGGCGCGGCCGAGATCAAGCAGTTTCCCGCCAGCGCCGAGTTGCCCCTCAAGCGCATCCGTGGGCAGATCACCCGCCTGCCGCAAACGGCACGCAGCCAGGCCCTGGCCACGGTGGTCTGCGCCGAAGGCTATGTCGCCCCACCCCGGCTGGGGGAACACACCCTGGGCGCCAGCTTCGACTTCCACAACCAGGACCTGGCCCCGACCACCGCCGAACATGCGGGCAACCTGGCGATGCTGCGGGAAATCTCCAGCGACCTGCTGCACCGCCTGGACGCCGAGCACTTGCCCCTGGAAGAGCTGCAAGGCCGCGCGGCCTTTCGCTGCACCAGCCCGGACTACCTGCCCATCGTCGGTCCGCTGGCGGACCCCGCTGCCTTCGCCGACACCTATGCCGCCCTGGGCAAGGACGCCCGCCAAGTACCGGACCTGCCCTGCCCCTGGCTCGAAGGCTTGTACATCAATAGCGGCCATGGCTCGCGCGGCTTGATCACCGCGCCGTTGTCCGGGGAACTGCTGGCCGCCTGGCTGGAGGACGAACCCCTGCCATTGCCCAGGAACGTGGCCGAGGCCTGCCATCCGAACCGCTTCGCCCTGCGCCGGCTGATTCGCGGCAAGGCCTGAAACAGGGCCCCGGCAGCCGCCTGGCCGAAGCGCTGCCTGCTCCTGCCCTGCCCTGCCCCGGTCCGTCCGGGGTTGGACAGTGCCTGGCGCTTATAACCCATCGATCTAAAACTCCCGAGTTATGCACAGGTCAGTTTCCTGGTAGCCGTCATTTTGGCGGCGACGGATTGACTCTTCCCCAACGGAAAAAACCGGTAAGGACTTATGTGCGGATTAGCTGGAGAACTACGTTTCGATCACCAACCTGCCGACCTTGCGGCAGTTGAACGCATCACCCACCACCTCGCCCCCCGCGGCCCCGACGCCTGGGGCTTCCACAGCCAGGGTCCGATCGCCCTGGGCCATCGGCGCCTGAAGATCATGGACCTGTCGGACGGCTCGGCGCAGCCCATGGTCGACAACCAGCTGGGCCTGTCCCTGGCCTTCAATGGAGCGATCTACAACTACCCCGAGCTGCGCGCCGAACTGGAAGCCAAGGGTTATGCCTTTCATTCCGGGGGCGATACCGAAGTATTGCTCAAGGGCTATCACGCCTGGGGCGCCAAGCTTCTGCCCAAGCTCAACGGCATGTTCGCCTTCGCCATCTGGGAGCGTGATAGCAAGCGCCTGTTCCTGGCCCGCGATCGCCTCGGGGTCAAGCCCCTGTACCTGTCGCGCACCGGCCAGCGCCTGCGCTTCGCCTCGAGCCTGCCGGCACTGCTCAAGGGCGGCGACATCGATCCGCTGCTCGACCCGGTCGCCCTCAACCACTATCTGAACTTCCATGCCGTGGTCCCGGCCCCCAGGACCTTGCTGGCGGGCATCGAGAAGCTGCCGCCAGCCACCTGGATGCGCATCGAGGCCGATGGCCGCAGCGAGCAGCAGACCTGGTGGACCCTGGCTTACGGCCCGGCCGCCGATGAAACCCGGTTGACCCTGGAGGATTGGCGCGACCGAGTGCTGGACAGCACCCGTGAAGCGGTGGCCATCCGCCAACGGGCAGCGGTGGACGTCGGCGTGCTGCTGTCTGGTGGCGTCGACTCGAGCCTGCTGGTGGGGCTGCTGCGTGAAGTCGGAGTGGACGAGTTGTCGACCTTCTCCATCGGTTTCCAGGATGCCGGCGGCGAACGGGGCGACGAGTTCCAGTATTCCGACCTGATCGCCCGGCACTACGGCACCCGCCATCACCAACTGCGCATCGCCGAGCACGAGATCATCGAGCAGTTGCCCGCTGCGTTTCGTGCCATGAGCGAGCCGATGGTCAGCCACGACTGCATCGCCTTCTATTTGCTGTCCCGGGAAGTGGCCAAGCACTGCAAGGTGGTGCAGAGCGGCCAGGGGGCCGACGAGTTGTTCGCCGGCTACCACTGGTATCCGCAGGTGGACGGCGCCGATGATCCCTATGGCGCCTATCGCGCGGCCTTCTTCGACCGCAGCTACGAGGACTACGCCGCCACCGTGCAACCGCGCTGGCTGCTGGACCACGACGCCGCCGGCGACTGGGTCCGCGAGCATTTCGCCCGGCCCGGGGCCGACGCCGCCGTGGACAAGGCACTGCGCCTGGACAGCACGGTGATGCTGGTGGACGACCCGGTCAAGCGCGTGGACAACATGACCATGGCCTGGGGCCTGGAGGCCCGCACGCCATTCCTCGACTACCGCCTGGTGGAGCTCTCGGCCCGGGTCCCGGCGCGCTTCAAGCTGCCCGACGGAGGCAAGCAGGTACTCAAGGAGGCCGCGCGGCTGGTGATTCCCAGCGCGGTCATCGATCGCAAGAAAGGCTACTTCCCGGTACCGGGGCTCAAGCACCTGGAGGGCAAGACCCTGGACTGGGTCCGCGAACTGCTGCTGGACCCGAGCCAGGACCGCGGCCTGTTCAACCCGGCGATGCTCGACCGCCTGCTGACCGATCCCCAGGGTCAGCTGACGCCGTTGCGCGGCTCCAAGCTGTGGCAACTGGCGGCGTTGAACTTGTGGCTCAGTGAACAAGGAATCTGACCGATGAAAGCCCATGCTACGGCCTACAGCCAACGCCTGCTGCGCGGCCAGGCCCCCTCCTACGAACGCTTGCAGGCGCGTTTTGCCGAAGACGGCAGCGAGCCAGGCAACGACCCGGTTGCCGTGCACTGCGGTTGGGGCCGCCTGCTGATCGGCCATACCTTCCCCGACGCCGCCCGGCTGGCCGAGGAACTGCTCAACGAGCGTCCCGGCGAGCGGGACATCGCGCTGTATGTGGCCGCGCCCCAGCAGGTGCTGGGGCTGGAGCCGGCGCAGCTATTTCTCGACCCCTCCGACACCCTGCGCCTGTGGTTCAGCGACTACCGCCAGGCCACCCGGGTATTCCGTGGCTTTCGTATCCGGCGTGCGCAAAGCGCCGCCGACTGGCAGGCCATCAACCAGCTGTACCTGGCCAGGGGCATGCTGCCCATCGATCCAGAGCTGCTGACCCCACGTCACCAGGGCGGGCCGGTCTACTGGCTGGCCGAGGACGAGGATAGCGGCGCGCTGATCGGCAGCGTCATGGGCCTGGACCATCACAAGGCCTACCAGGACCCTGAGCACGGCAGCAGCCTGTGGTGCCTGGCCGTGGACCCAGACTGCAGCCGACCGGGTGTTGGCGAAGTTCTGGTGCGCCACCTGATCGAACACTTCATGAGCCGTGGCCTGAGCCACCTCGACCTGTCGGTGCTGCACGACAACCGCCAGGCCAAGAGCCTCTACGCCAAGCTGGGCTTTCGCACCCTCTCGACCTTCGCCATCAAGCGCAAGAACGGCATCAACCAGCCGTTGTTCCTTGGTCCCGGCCCCCAGGCACAGTTCAACCCCTATGCCCGGATCATCGTCGAGGAAGCCCATCGCCGGGGTATCGACGTACAGGTCGACGATGCCACGGCCGGCCTGTTCACCCTCAGCCACGGCGGGCGCCGGGTGCGTTGCCGGGAATCCCTGAGCGACCTGACCAGCGCCATCAGCATGACCCTGTGCCAGGACAAGAGCCTGACCCACAAGGTGCTCAAGGGCGCCGGGCTGAACCTGCCGGCCCAGTGCCTGGCGGGCAACGCCGATGACAACCTGGAGTTCCTCGACGAACATCGACGGGTGGTGGTCAAGCCCCTGGACGGCGAGCAGGGCCAGGGGGTAGCGGTGGACCTGCGCAGTATCGAGGAGGTGCAGCAGGCCATCGACCAGGCGCGCAAGTTCGACAGCCGGGTGCTGCTGGAAAGCTTCCACGAAGGCCTGGACCTGCGCATCCTGGTGATCGGCTTCGAAGTGGTGGCCGCGGCCATCCGCCGCCCGGCACAGATCATCGGCGATGGCCAGCACTCCATCGGCGCGTTGATCGAAGCCCGCAGCCGCCGGCGTCAAGCGGCCACCGGTGGCGAGAGCCGCATCCCCCTGGACCACGAGACCCAACGCACCCTGCACGCCGCCGGCTACGATTACAACAGCGTGCTGGAACCCGGCGAGCTGCTATGCGTGCGGCGTACCGCCAACCTGCACACCGGCGGCACCCTGGAAGACGTCACCGACATCCTCCATCCGCAGCTGGCCGATGCCGCGGTGCGCGCGGCCCGGGCCCTGGATATCCCGGTGGTCGGCCTGGACCTGCTGGTGCCGGCGGCGGACCAGCCCGAATACGTGTTCATCGAAGCCAACGAGCGTGCCGGGCTGGCCAACCACGAACCACAACCAACGGCCGAGCGTTTTGTCGACCTGCTGTTCCCCCTCAGTCAACCAACCCCCTGAGCCCCTGGGGCCTGCGGCGCCAGCGAGTGCCGCGGGTCTTGGACGAAGCCATCGCTGGGCGTTTTTTCATCAGGAGTTTCCATGACCCGCAAGATCGCCGAACCGGACCTCGCCTACCTGCAGAAGGTCCTCCTGGAAATGCTCGCCATTCCCAGCCCCACCGGTTTCACCGACACCATCGTGCGCTATGTCGCCGAGCGCCTGGAAGAACTGGGCATTCCCTTCGAACTGACGCGGCGCGGCACCATCCGCGCCACCCTCAAGGGCCAGAAAAACAGCCCCGACCGGGCCGTCTCGGCACACCTGGACACCATCGGCGCCAGCGTCCGTGCGGTGAAGGACAACGGCCGCCTGACCCTGGCGCCCGTGGGCTGCTGGTCCAGCCGCTTCGCCGAGGGCAGCCGGGTCAGCCTGTTCACCGATAACGGCGTGCTGCGCGGCAGCGTGCTGCCGTTGATGGCCTCCGGGCATGCCTTCAACACCGCGGTGGACGAGTTGCCCATCAGCTGGGACCACATCGAGCTGCGCCTGGACGCCTACTGCACCACCCGCGCCGACTGCGAATCCCTGGGCATCGGCGTGGGGGATTTCGTGGCATTCGACCCCCTGCCGGAGTTCACCGAAAGCGGCCATATCAGCGCCCGACACCTGGATGACAAGGCCGGGGTCGCGGCCCTGCTGGCCGCCCTCAAGGCCATCGTCGACAGCGGCGAACCCTTGTCGATCGACTGCCACCCGCTGTTCACCATCACCGAGGAAACCGGTAGCGGCGCTGCCGCAGCCCTGCCCTGGGACGTCAGTGAATTCGTCGGCATCGACATCGCCCCGGTCGCTCCGGGCCAGCACTCCAGCGAGCACGCGGTCAGCGTGGCCATGCAGGACTCCGCCGGGCCCTACGACTACCATCTGTCCCGGCACCTGCTGCGCCTGGCCGGGGAGCATGAGTTGCCGGTACGGCGCGACCTGTTTCGCTACTACTTCAGCGATGCCCATTCGGCGGTCACCGCCGGCCACGATATCCGTACCGCGCTGTTGGCCTTCGGTTGCGACGCCACCCATGGCTACGAACGGACCCATATCGACAGCCTGGCGGCGCTGGCCCGGCTGCTGAGCGCCTACATCCTCAGCCCACCGGTATTCGCCAGCGACGCCCTGCCGGCCCAGGGTTCCCTGGACCGCTTCAGCCATCAGCTCGAGCATGATGCGCAGATGGAAAGCGAGACCCGGGTGCCTTCGGTGGACAGCCTGGTGGGCAATCGCTCCTGAACATGACGGGCAGGTTCGTGCAGATCGTGGTTGGCGGGTGGCTGCCTGGCGCAGTAGCATCCGGGATTGTTTGCCGGAGGTCCCCATGCTGATTCCCCACGACCGCCTTGAAGTCGACACCCTGACCCGCTTGATCGAAGACTTCGTCACCCGCGAGGGCACCGACAACGGTGATGAAACCCCGCTGGAAACCCGGGTCCTGCGGGTCCGCCAAGCCCTGGGCAAGGGTCAGGCGGTGATCGTCTTCGACCCCGACAGCGAGCAGTGCCAGTTGATGCTCAAGCACGATGTGCCCAAGGAACTATTCGACTGAACACGACGCCCGGGCCTGCCCCGGGCATTTTTTCAAGAGGCGCTCAAGCGCGGCCCGAACAGGATCACGCTGGCGCCAATCACGCACAGCGCCAGCCCCAGCCAATCCGACCCCAGGGGACGGACCCGCTCCACCACCGCCAGCCAGCCAATCGACGCGACGATGTAGATGCCTCCATAGGCGGCATAGGCGCGCCCGGCGTAAACCGCCTCGACCTTGGTCAACAACAGGGCGAACAGGGTCAGGCTGACCAGCGCGGGGATGACCCACAGGGCGCTCTTGCCCTGGCGCAACCACATCCAGAAGGCATAGCAGCCGAAGATTTCGAACAGCGCGGCGAAAAAGAACCACAGGTAGTTGAGCATGCAAGGTCTCGTCAGGATTGCCAGATGCCGGCAACCCTAACCAGGCCCAGGCCGACGGGCAAGTTCAGTTGGCGCCTTGCTTGGCCTTGGCGCGCATCTTCTCGGCCATCTGGGTCATTTCGGCGTACAGCGCCTGGGGATTGTGCTGCTTCAGGGTCCAGGCCAGGCGCCCCTGCTCATGGGGCAGGATCATGAACTGGCCGGCCTGCACCTGCTGGTGGATGTAGTCGGCGATCTCGACCGCGCTGATTGGCGAGCTCTCCAGCAACTTGCCCACCTGGGCCTTCATCGCCGGGGTCGGGCCACGGAAGGAGTCCAGCAGGTTGGTCTGGAAGAACGACGGGCAGACCACGTGCACGGCGATCTCCTGCTGCGCCAGCTCGACCAGCAGGCTTTCCGAAAGCGCCACCACGCCAGCCTTGGCCACGTTGTAGTTGCTCATCGCCGGCCCCTGCATCAGCGCGGCCATGGAGGCGATGTTGATGATCTTGCCCTTGCTCTGCTCCAGCAGCGGCAGGAAGGCCTTGCAGCCCTTGACCACGCCCATCAGGTTGATCGCGATCTGCCAGTCCCAGTCCTCCAGGGACAGCTCGCTGAAGAAGCCGCCGGAAGCCACGCCGGCGTTGTTGACGATGATATCGATGCCACCGAACTTGAGCTCGCAGGCCTGGGCGAACGCGGTCAGTTGGCTGTAGTCGCGCACATCGCAGCGCTGCACGAAACCATCGCCACCGGCTTGGCGAACCAGCTTCAGGGTCTCTTGCAAACCCGCCTCGTTGACATCGGACAAGGCCAGCCGCCAGCCCTCGCGCGCCCAGCGCAAAGCGATTTCGCGCCCCAGGCCGGAGCCGGCGCCGGTGATCATCATGCGATTGTGCATAACAGTTGCCTTGTAGGTCCTGGAAAGATGAGCGCAGTGTAGCGAAGGCCCCGGCACGCCCCATGCACCATCAGGGTGCTGAATGGCGCGGGCAAACCCGTGCCTCGGTTCGGCCCTTGGGAGCGACGACGCTGGCCGGCGAAAAACTTTGAATCTTGTGCACCGGCAACGAGTCCGAAACAGTAAGCGGCCCAGTTGCGAGCAAGACAGGTACGCAACCTTAGCCGTTCGACAAATACTTCCTAAAAGGACATCGCTATGGGCACCATCCTGATCATCATCCTGATCCTGCTGCTGATTGGCGGCCTGCCGGTCTTCCCCCACTCCAGAAGCTGGGGCTACGGCCCTTCGGGGGTGATTGGCGTGGTGCTGGTCGTGCTGCTGGTGTTGCTGTTGCTCGGCAGGATCTAGGGCACAAGCCGCTCCGGCAGCTTCGGGCCGGGCAAAAAAACACCCCTGCAAGAGGGGTGCATGGTGACCTGGCCAACCCGGCCGGCGCTCGAAGGCGAGCCGGCCGGGTGCCATGGCGATCAGTCCGGCTTGCCGTTGACCACGCCTGCGGTGTTATCCAGCAGACTCTTGGTCGCGGTTTGCAGGAAAGCTTCGAGCTTGTGCTTCAACTCGTCGGTCCGCGGGGCATCCGGGACGATTTCCGCGTGAGGGTTGGCGCCCAGCTCGTACTGGTACATCCGCGGCGCCATTTCCTTCTCCCGCGGCAGCACCAGGATCTGTCCGGCCGTCACGATGGCCGTGGTCTGCTCGCTGCCCGAAGGCTTGATCACGCCGAAGCCGGTATCGCCTTCCGGCAGGTTGAGCAGGTCACGTCCCCAGCACTGGTGGCGCACCTCGCCACCCAGGCGCCCCATGATGGTCGGCACGATATCGACCTGGGTACCCACGGTGTGGTTGCGCTGGCCGAACTTCTCCTGGATACCCGGGGCGATCATCAGCATCGGCACGTTGAAGCGACCCAAGTCCATTTCGGTGATCTGGCGCTCGTTGCCGAAACCATGGTCGCCCACGATCACGAACAGGGTTTCCTTGAAGTACGGCTCCTTGCGCGCCTTCTCGAAGAACTGGCCCAGGGCCCAGTCGGCGTAGCGCATGGCCGTCAGGTGTTCATTGAGGCTGCCACGATCGGTCACTTTCTCCACCGGCAGTGGCGTCGGCAAGGCGTACGGGGTGTGGTTGGACAGGGTCTGCAGCAAGGCATAGAACGGCTTGCCGTTTTCCCGCGCCTTCAGCTCCTGCAGGCCACGGTCGAACATATCCTGGTCGGACACGCCCCAGGTCGGATCGGAGAACACCGGATCGACGAAGTCGTTGCGACCGACGAAGTTGGTCATGCCCTGGTTGCTGAAGAAGCCCGACTGGTTGTCCCAGGCGAAGTCGCCGTTGTAGACGTAGACATCGTCATACTTGCGCGCACTCAATACTTGCGGCAGGCCGGACAGCTTGTGGCTGCCTTCCGGGGTCTGCATCAGGTATTCGAAACCCGGCAGGTTGGGGAAGCAGGCCATGGTGGCGAACATGCCCTGGTGGGTATGGGTGCCATTGGAGAAGAAGCGATCGAACAACAAGCCTTCCTGGGACAGCTTGTCCAGGTACGGAGTGATGTTACCCGGGCCACCCAGGGCGCCCACCGAGTGACCGGCCATGCTCTCCATGAGGATCACGACCACGTTCTTGATCGGCAGGGTCTTGTCGGCCGGCGGCATGTAGTCACGGCGTACTGCGGCGATATCGCCATCCACCAGCTTGTCGTCCGGCATCAGCAGCAGGTCGCGCACCACTTGCTGCGCCTCGGGCTGGGGCAAGGTGGCCTTCCAGATATTGCTGCGATCCTCGCCCATCCGGCTCTTGGCCGCCTCGATCAGCGACAGGGTACCGTTGAGGCCCAGCTGGTTGGCGAAGTTGGAATCGGTGGTGTAGACGTCACCCCAGCGCATCGGCGGTCCCTGGCGCAGGGTGCCACGAATGGCCACCACGCAAATCACCAGGCAGACCACGAACACCGCCAGGCGCGCGTACCAGGGCGCGATCTGGCGTGCCCCGACGCTGCCGCCGGTGAATGGCCCACGGGGGCGGGTGGCACGATCGGCCCCCTTGAATGCCAGGCTCAGGATCCAGGTGCCCACGACCCAGGCCAAGAGATAGCGCACCACCGGGAAGCCGTACCAGAGCATGCTCATCACGGTCTTCGGGTCTTCCTTGACGTACTGGAACACCAGGCCATTGAGGCGTTGGTGGAACTCGCGATAGAAGTCCATCTCCATCAGGCCGAGGAACAGCGCGATGCTGGAGGTCAGCGTCAGCCAGAAGCGCAGCAGCCCACGGGCAGCCATGGCCCGGGCACTGAACAGCGCCAGCACCAGCGGCGCACTGATGTAGGCCACCAGTCGCAGGTCGAAACGCAGGCCATTGGCAAATGCCTCGAGGAAGGTCGAGGCTGGCGTATCGAGGATCATCTCGCGGTTGTAGACCAGCAGCGCAACGCGCAGCAGGGTGAACATCACCATCATGACCAGCGCACAGAGAAGCGTGTAGGCCAGATGGGATTTGACGGTCGGTTGCAGCAAGCGATTCGGGGATCGCTGCTGGCTCAGGGCATCCGAGTTTGCCATGTCGTTTTAGGACCCATTGGAAGTTTAAGTTGCAAGGATGAAGCGGCGTTCAGCCCTCTTGTTGCCGCCGGGGCGACGGGGAATACGCGGTGCGCAGATGTTGCACGATCACTGGAGGCATTGCCATTGCTTAGTGGCAGGCGTATTCGCCACCCTACCAACGGCTCTGGCGCAATGAATTGCAGGGAGTGACAGCGAAAAAAAACGCTGGCGAATTGTCTTCGAGCGTTTGTGAAAATTTCGTTCAAGGCATGTTTAGTCACACAAAAAAGGGCCTCGCGGCCCTCTCTTGCTGACGCTCGATCCGTTGGCGGTCAGAGGCGCACATTCCCCCGGGGCCCGGCGATGGCCCAGATGATCAGCCCCAGCACTGGCAGCAGGATGATCAGCAGTACCCAGAGAATCTTCATGCCCGTCTCGGCGCCGCTCTTGAGGACGTTGATGATGGCCCAGATATCCAGGGCCAGGATGATCAGGCCGACCAGGCCATTGAAGGTGGAACCCATGGTGTCGCTCCCTAATGATGGTGTGCTTCCTTCTAGGATAGCCGGCCACCATCAGGGTTCCGTGAGATCTCACGACATTGACGAATCAGACGTGCACCGCGACCTTCAGGGCCTCCAGGGCCGGGGCTGCGGCGATACCCACCTCGGCACACAGCTCCAGCACTCGCGGCACATCGTGGCCGTAGACCAGGACCATCTGCAGTTCGTCGTCCAGCAACTGGCTGAAGTTCACCAGCACGTAGCCGCCGTTCTCCGGGTTCATGCTGCCCATCTGGATCTGGATCCGGTTCAGGGCGGTCAAGGCTTCGGTCTTGGCCAGTTGCTTGGGCTTGATATTGAACGACACGTCCTTGCCGAAGGACGCGACGATCTGGCTGAACAGGTCGACGTAGGTATCGGCCTGGAACAACACGGTGTCCGGCAGGCTGCCGACCACCACCCATTCGCCCAGGGAGATGGGGAAGCTGTCGTCATAGTTGATGTCGGGGTTGGCCGTCAGGAACGCCTCGGGATCGGCATAGGCCTGGCTCGCTTCATCGGCGATCCGCTGGATCTCGGCGTCGCCCATGCAGCCGGAGCTGATTCTGGTGATGAGTTCGATAAGGGCGGTCTTCATGGGCGCATCCTGGAGGCAAGGAAATTTCGAGGGCGCGAAGGATAGCCTAAAGTCCGCGGTCGGTCCTGCTGAACGACGAGGGCCCAAGCCCTCGCCGCTCTCGCGCCTCAGGCCAGGAGCTGTTCCAGTTGCGCGGTGGTATCCGCCGCGCCCATGGTCCGGGCAGCCTCCAGGGCACTGACGCCATTGGCATCGCGAACCTTGGGATCGGCGCCTTGGCTGATCAGGTAGGTGACGATCTCGGTGCGATTGAACATCGCCGCCATCATCAGCGCAGTACGGCCGTCGAAAGAGGCGCCCTCGACCTGGGCCCCCCCCTCCACCAGCGCCTTGACCACCGCCAGATCGCCCTTGAAGGCGGCCCCGGCGATCGGGCTCTGGCCGTTGTCGTTGCGGATCTCGGGGTCGGCCTTGTGCTTGAGCAGCACCTGTACCGCCTCCACATGCCCGTAGTACGCGGCCAGCATCAGCAGGGTATCGCCCTTGTGGTTGCGCAGGTTGACCGGCAGGCCACCACCGGCCAGCCGGTCGAGCATCTGGGCATCGCCCTGGCGGGCGACGTTGAACACCTGCTCGACAAACTGGGCGGCCTCGTCTTCGGTCATCTGGCGGCTTTTGTCGGTCATCGGTAACTCCAGGTTCGGCAAATCGGAAAGTCGCTAGTTTCCCCAAGCCGGCCGCAGCCTGTCATCCTCTTTTTCCCAAGGGCCGCCATAGACAGAATCAATAGCGCAGGCGCCCTCCCTGGATGTCGGCGAAGATCTGCGGGGTCAAGCGCACATAGGTGTCCGAACCCGGCAGCCAGGCATAGATCGGATCGTCATCGGTGCGTTCGAGATCGAAGGCCTGCTCCTTCAGGCGGCTCTTCTGGTATTTGAAAGTACCGGTGGTGTCCATCTTCACCTTGATCCGCAGGAACAGCGGCACCGCATAGCCCGGCAGTTGCTGCCGGGCGAACTGCAACAGCGCGCTGAAATCCAGGGTCGCCAGGGACTCCGCCGGGGTGATCGCCACCATCCCCGCACGGCCGTTGGTGTTTTGGATCTCCACGCCATAGGCCACCACCTCGGCGACCTGCGGGTGCCCCAGCAGGATGTTCTCCACCTCGGTGGTGGAGACGTTCTCGCCCTTCCAGCGGAAGGTATCGCCCAAGCGATCGACGAACTGCACATGGCCAAAACCGATATCACGCAGCAGGTCGCCGGTATTGAAGTAGCTGTCGCCCTTCTCGAACACGTCCTTGAGGATCACCTTGAGGTTTTTCTCCGGATCGGTATAGCCATCCAGCGGCGCCTTGTCGTCGATTTTCGCCAGCAGCAGGCCCTGGCCGCCCTTGGCCACCTTCTGCATGAACCCCTGGCTGTTGCGCAGCGGCGCACCGGTGTCGTGGGCGTACTCCACCAAGGCCCAGGGAATCAGGGAGAACCCGACGGTGTTGTCGAAGTTGAGAATGTTGCTGAAGCCGATGTTGCCGTCGCTGGCAGCGTACAGCTCGCAGATATGGCCGACGCCGAAGCGCTGCTTGAATTCACTCCAGACCCCCGGGCGCAGGCCGTTGCCGATCATCTTGAACACCTGGTGGTCGCTGTCGCGTGGCGAACCCGGCTGGTCGATCAGGTAGCGGCACAACTCGCCGACATAACCTATGGCGGTCGCCTGGAAGCGCCGGGCATCGTCCCAGAACTGGCTGGCGCTGAACTTGCGGCGGATGGCGAACCCCGAGGCCCCGGTGATGGCCGAGCCCCAGCACACGCACAAGCCGGTGGCGTGATACAGCGGCAAGGTGCAATACAGCACATCCTCAGGCTGCATATCCAGGGCGATGGTGCCGAAGCCGGCACTGGTGCGCATCCAGCGCCCGTGCTTGAAGATGCCTGCCTTGGGCAAGCCGGTGGTGCCGGAGGTATAGATGTAGAAGCAAGGGTCATCGAGGAAGATGCGCTGGGTCTGGGCCAGGTTGTCCCCCGGGTAACCGGCACTCTCGGCCATCAGGTTGACCAGCCCTTCGGGAGTGGCTCCGGGATCGGCCAGGGTATCCTGGTCGGCGACGTACCAGGTGCGCCGCGGCTCGATTCCGACCTGGTCGCGCACCGCCGAATAGGCCGCCAGCAACTCGGCGCCGACCATGATCGCCACCGGCTTGACCAGGTTCAGGCTGTGCACCAGCACCCCCTGGGTCTGCGCGGTGTTGACCATGGCGCAGATCCCGCCGAGCTTGGCCACCGCCAGTACGGTGACCAGCAGTTCCGGACGGTTTTCGATGAAGACCGCCAGCACATCGCCCTTGCCGATGCCTCGCTCCTGCAGGTAGGCCGCGATGCGGTTGGCCCACTGGTTGACCTGGGTGTAGCTCAGGACCCGGTTGCCATACAGCAATGCCGGCCCCTGGGGATTGCGCCTGGTCGCTTGCTCGAAGCTCCAGCCCAGGCCGCAGGGCTGGTCCGCCTTCTCGATGTTCCCGGCCCTGATACCGCGCACCACCCGTGGCAGCGCCCGGGCAATGGACGGCACCTTACGCAGCATCATGCCCCAGGTGATCATGTCGCTCTTTTGCTTGTTCATGGTGGCTCCGGCTCGACGACAAAGGTCTGTGCCCGGACCTGGCCGGCCGGGCGCTGGCAACGGATGACGTGCTGGGCTCAACCGGGATTGGCGACCCGGGATCGGAGCACCGGCAGGCGACGCAGGCCGCAGCTGCTGGAAAGGAACGACGGATGAGTCGGGGAGAGTGCGGCAGGCAGCGCCGCCGAGGGTATGCGCAGATCGTTCATGAAGGGCGTCCTATATTCTTATTATCCTTCTGGCGAGGTCACCAGGACCGCGCCGCAACACATTCCATGTCGCTGCAAGCCCCTGCCCAGCGCTGGCGCAAGACCAGTGCAGCAAGGGCTGACGAGCTGGAAAATACGTCAGCCCTCGCGAAGCTGTACACGGGGTTTTTGCAAAGTTTTGTATCTCCAGCGCCGCCCTTTGATGGCACTTCATGGCCCTGGATCGGCATTGAATTTTCTTGCCGGCCCGATGGTCACAATGATCAAGGCCACCATGCGCCCTGCCCCGCCACAACCTGCAAAATGCAGGATGCACGATGGCGATTCATGCAATTTGCACGAATTCTTTTTTCAGGTGATTTTATAAGTAATTGATATATAAGGATTTTTATAAAATCCAATACTGGCACAATCGCTGCACCTATCACTCCATGCTTGCCCTTCAAGAACTAACGGAGCTGATAGACATGAGCCTGATCCAAGAAAAGTTTTCCTCCCTGTTCTCCAACTTCGAAGTGACCACCCTGGCGCGCCCCGATGGAGGCATCCTGCTCACCCTGCGCAATAGCGAGGGCAAGGAGTTCAAGCGTTCGATTTCCTACGCCCAACTGCACGCCGCAGACCAGTTGTCGTGGGTCATCAGTGCCATCCGCCGCGACCTGGCCGAGCAGGCCAGCGAGCTGCCACAGATTTCCCTGTTGCAGAGCCAGAACCGCTTCGCCCTGCCGACTTACCACTCCCTGTAAGTCGCTGCCCATCCAGCTGCTCGGGCCGGCCCCACCTTGCGTGGCGCCGGCCCGAGTGCATTTGCCAGGTCAGTCGTCCAGGCGTGGGAAAACACTGGCGATCGCGTCACCGGTGATCTTGGCGGCTTGGGTCGCGGTCTTGCCGCCGAACAAGCGGATGGCCACCAGGTCCGGCTGCTCGCCCATATCGAACCAGTGGGCGGTGCCTGCCGGCAGCGAGACCAGCTCATGCCGTTCGCATACCAGGCCATACACGTAGTCGTCGATGTGCAGGTAGAGCAGCCCGCGCCCAGCCAGCAACAGCAACGCTGCGTCGTCATCCAAGCGCTGCTCCTCGGGCAAGCTGCCGTCGATGTCCGCATAGCTGCCCTTGCGGCTGAGCACTTCCAGCGAGGCATGGCCGCGCTGGCTCATCAGCGGATCGAGTTGGGCCTGGCAAGCGGCCAGGACCTGCTCCTGGCTGGCGCCGGGTTCGATCCGGGTAGCGTGCGGCCAGCGCTCGATGGCGATGCCCTGCTCGGCCAGGGTGGCGGCGATATCCTCGAAATGGGTCAGGACCTTGTTCGGCAGGTCCGGGCTGGAGAAGTGATAGACGGACAGGCTGCTCATAGTGGTGACTCCTGGAGTTTGATGGGGCCGTTCGGACACAACGCCGGCGCCTTCGTCGAAGGAGCTTTGGCAGGGTCGCTGGCCACGACAGGCAACAGTGCGAGAAACAGGCTCAGGGCCTCTGCTCTTGCATGCGGGTGGCAATGATAACGGCTGCGGCCAGGGCTGCGACGCTGGCAATACTAAAGGTCAATGTCGCGCCCAGGGCGTTCCAGCTGTAGCCGGCGTAGAGCGCTCCGAGAGCGCCGCCGGTGCCCGCCAGGGCTGCGTACAACGCCTGGCCCTGGCCTTGCTGGCGCGCCCCGAAGCTGCGTTGGACGAAATGAATGGAGGCCGCGTGGAAGCTGCCGAAGGTCGCGGCGTGCAGCACCTGGGCCAACAGCAGCACCCAGAGGAACTCCGCCAGGCTGCCCAGCAGCAACCAGCGCAGGGCCGCCAGCAGGAAGCTGGCCAGCAACACCCGGCGTACGGAGAACCGCGCCAGGATCCGGCTCATGGCCAGGAACATCAGCACCTCGGCCACCACCCCAAGGGCCCAGAGCATGCCAATCAGCCCACGGCTGTAGCCCAGGCGCTCCAGGTGCAAGGTCAGGAAGGTGTAGTAAGGACCGTGGCTCAGTTGCATGAGCGCCACGCACAAGTAGAAGGCCAGCACCCCGGGGGCTCGCACCTGCCGGAGAAATCCCTCCCCCGCCAGCCGCTGGCCCTGGGCCAGCGGCTGGGCATTGGGCACCCACAGGCTGCTGAGGACGATCCCCGCCATGATCACCACCAAGGTGACCGGGTAGATATCCAGGCTCAGCCATTCGAACAAGCGCCCCAGGACCACCACCGTGAGAATGAAACCGATGGACCCCCAGAGGCGGACCTGGCTATAGCGCGAGGCCTGCCCCTGCAAGTGGGCCAGGGTGATGACCTCGAACTGCGGCAGCACCGCGTGCCAGAAGAAGGCGTGCAGGGCCATGACCATCGCCAGCCAGGCGTAGCTCTGGTCGATGAAGATCAGGGAAAAACAGCCCAGGGTGCAGATCGCGCCGAAACGCACGATGGCCAGGCGCCGGCCGGTGTAGTCGCCGAGCCAGCCCCAGAGGTTCGGCGCCACGCACCGCATGAGCATGGGGATGGCCACCAGCTCGCCGATCCGCGCGCTGGAAAACCCCAGGTGGTCGAAGTACAGCGCCAGGAACGGCGCGGTCGAACCCAGTAGCGCGAAATAGAACAGGTAGAAGCTGGAAAGCCGCCAGTACGGCAATGCCGCCACGGTCATCCGACCGTGGCGACCGGCAGCGCCGGCATCAACGCTGGCCCAGGACCGGCGTACCGACGCGCACGTCGGCGTTCTGGGCGCGATGACGCAGCAGATGGTCCATCAGCACGATGGCCATCATCGCCTCGGCGATCGGCGTGGCGCGGATGCCCACGCATGGGTCGTGGCGCCCCTTGGTAATCACGTCCACCGGGTTGCCGTCGACATCGATGGAGCGCCCCGCAGTGGTGATGCTGGAGGTCGGCTTGAGGGCCAGGTGGGCAATGATCGGCTGGCCCGAGGAGATGCCACCGAGGATGCCGCCGGCGTTGTTGCTGAGGAAACCTTCCGGCGTCAGCTCGTCCCGGTGTTCCGTGCCACGCTGGGACACCGAGGCGAAACCGGCGCCGATTTCCACGCCCTTGACGGCGTTGATGCTCATCAGCGCATGGGCCAGTTCGGCATCCAGGCGATCGAAGATCGGTTCGCCCAACCCTGGCATCACGCCTTCGGCGACCACCGTGATCTTCGCGCCCACGGAATCCTGGTCACGGCGCAGTTGGTCCATGTAGGCCTCCAGCTCCGGCACCTTGTCCGGGTCGGGGCTGAAGAAGGCGTTGTCCTCTACGCAGTCCCAGGTCTTGAACGGGATTTCGATCGGGCCCAGCTGGCTCATGTAGCCCCGCACCACGATGCCCTGGCTGGCCAGGTATTTCTTGGCGATGGCACCGGCCGCCACGCGCATGGCGGTTTCCCGCGCCGAGCTGCGGCCACCGCCACGGTAGTCGCGAATGCCGTACTTGTGGTGGTAGGTGTAGTCGGCGTGGGCCGGGCGGAACAGATCCTTGATCGCCGAGTAGTCCTTGGACTTCTGGTCGGTATTACGGATCAGCAGGCCGATGGAGCAGCCGGTGGTCTTGCCCTCGAAGACTCCGGAGAGGATCTCGACCTCGTCGGGCTCCTGGCGCTGGGTGGTGTGGCGGCTGGTGCCGGGCTTGCGCCGGTCCAGGTCGCGCTGCAGGTCTTGCAGGGACAGCTCGAGGCCCGGCGGGCAGCCGTCGACAATGGCGACCAACGCCGGGCCATGGCTTTCGCCGGCGGTGGTGACAGTGAACAGCTTGCCGTAGGTATTGCCGGACATGCGGGGCGCTCCGTGAAATCAGCGGGAATGACTCAATCTGGACCAGGTCCCGTTACGGTTTGTCGATCCTCCATCGACCCACGGCAACAGCTCCCGGCAGCACGGCAGTATACGCAGGCTACCCAAGTAGTTCATCCTCGAACCTTCGACCCTTGCCCGAGTCCAACGGGCACCTTTTCCATGATGGCGTGATGATGCTGCGAGTTCTTCTGCTGAGTCTGTTCCTGTTCACCGGCCTGGCCCAGGCCACCGTTCTGCAACGTCCCATCAGCCTGGATACCGGCCATGGCGAGCTGTACGGCACGCTGCTGCTGCCCAAATCCGCGCAGCCCGTGCCGGTCGTGCTGATCATTTCCGGCTCCGGCCCTACCGATCGCGACGGCAACAACCCCGACGGCGGGCGCAATGACAACCTCAAGCGCCTGGCCTGGGTGCTGGCCCGGCACAACATCGCCAGCGTGCGCTACGACAAGCGCGGGGTGGCCGCCAGCCTCGCCGCCACCCCGGACGAACGCAACCTGACCCTGGAGGCCTACGTGGCCGACGCCGTCGCCTGGGGCAACAAGCTCAAGGCCGACCCGCGCCTGGGCCAATTGGTGGTACTGGGCCACAGCGAGGGGGCGCTGATCGCCAGCCTCGCCGCGCCGCAAGTGGATGCCGCCGGGGTGATCTCCATCGCCGGCACCGCCCGGCCGGTAGACCAAGTCCTGCGCCAGCAATTGAGCTACCGCCTGCCCCCGGGCTTGATGGTGCGGGCCAACGAACTGCTGGACAGTCTCAAGGCCGGCAAGGTCGACAGCGATGTGCCCGCAGCCTTGCAGGTGATCTTCCGTCCCAGCGTACAGCCTTACCTGATCACGCTGTTCCGCGAGGATCCGGCCGCTGCGTTCGCCCGCCTGAAGATGCCGGCGCTGATCGTCCAGGGCAGCAACGACATCCAGGTCAGCGTCGATGATGCCAAGGTGCTCAAGGCCGCCAAACCCGATGCCCGGCTGGCGCTGATCGAGGGCATGAACCATGTGATGCGCATCGTGCCCAACGACCTGCAGCGCCAGCTGGCCTCCTACAAGGACCCGCAACTGCCCCTGGCGGCACAGCTGGGCAGTGCCATCACCGACTTTATTGACGGACTTCACACCCGTTAGCCTGTTTTAACCCTCCAGTCCTGGAAAAAACGGCCGATAAGCCTTTGCCGGCCGTTCGATTGCTGTCGGCGCACAGCGATTGGACAGGACTTGCCGTTATGACTGATACCCAGAATTCACCTGCCGCCGAGCAGGAAACCGTCGCCCCGGAGCCGGCAGCGCGCCCCTGGGCGGACGTTCAGGTCGAGCACCGCAAGATGCTGCGCCTGGCTCCCCTGCAAACCGATCGCGCCACCGGCTCACGTCCCCTGCGTTTCATCGAGTTCGGCTACGCCGAGCGCAGCAACAAGCAATACAGCCTGCTGCGCCTGAACGTCAGCCTGCCCGGGCAACGGGTGCGCAAGGAACAGAACCACCTGGATGTGTGGGTCGAGCACGACACTCGCCGAGTCTGCTTCGAGCCCGAGGGCGGCCTGCAGATCGAACCCTTGAACCGTGGAATTGGCCGCTTCCTGCTGGCCCAGGCCGCACAGTGGGCACAGAAGAAATGGCCGCACTACCGGGTCGACGGCTTCGACCTGGCGAACAAGGACGCCCTGAACGAAGACACCCGCCTGCGCCGCGACCATGTGCTGCGCATGCAGGGTTTCGACGTGGCCTACGCCGATGCCCAGCACCTCAAGGGCAGCGTCAAGGACGTCCAGGTCGGTGAGCTGCTGAGCCAGTGGAACACCGAGAAACTGCAGTTCGTGGAGATACTGGAAGCCGCGCAGATGCTCCAGCAGGCCGAACAGAACCTGGAGGAGCTGGAAGGCAAGCTGCGCAAGCAGGATGAGAAAGTCACCAAGTACAAGCGTGAAGATGCCGGCTTGCGCTTCACCATCACCTGCCTGGTGGCCTTCGCCGTGTTCCAGGCCGGGTTGCTGATCTGGATCGCGACTCACCGCTGAGCCGCATCCCCTTGCCGCCAGGGCCCGCATTGCGCGGGCCGGCGGCCCCCTTCAGAGACGAGAAGCGAAGAGTGCCTGGTGCTGACGGCATTGTTCGGCGGTGAGCATGAACACGCCATGGCCACCGTTCTCGAAGTCCAGCCAGGCGAAATCCACCTCCGGATACAACGCCTCGACGTGCACCTGACTGTTGCCTACCTCGACGATCAGCAGGCCCTTTTCGGTCAAGTGCCCGGCCGCTTCGGCCAGCATGCGCCGCACCAGGTTCAGGCCATCTTCGCCACAAGCCAGGCCCAGCTCGGGCTCGTGCTGGTATTCCTCGGGCATGTCGGCGAAATCCTCGGCGTCGACATAGGGCGGGTTGGACACGATCAGGTCGAAGCGCTGGCCTGGCAGGCCATCGAAACCATCGCCCTGCACGGTGAAGACCCGCTCTTCGACGCCGTGACGCTCGATGTTCTGGTTGGCCACTTCCAGGGCCTCGAAGGACAGGTCCGCGAGCACCACCTCGGCATCACGGAACTCGTAGGCACAGGCGATGCCGATGCAGCCGGAGCCGGTGCACAGGTCGAGGATGCGGGCCGGCTCGTTGGCCAGCCAGGGCTCGAAGCGCTTCTCGATCAGTTCGCCAATGGGCGAGCGGGGAACCAGCACACGCTCGTCGACCATGAATGGCAGGCCGCAGAACCAAGCCTCGCCCAGCAGGTAGGCCACGGGGACCCGGTCTTCGATGCGGCGCTTGAGCAAGTGCTGCAAGTGGACCAGCTCGTTGTCTTCCAACGCGCAGTCCAGATAGCTATCGGCAATTTCCCAGGGCAGATGCAGGGCACCCAGTACCAGTTGGCGCGCCTCGTCCCAGGCATTGTCGGTGCCATGGCCGAAGAACAGATTCTCCCCATGAAAGCGGCTGACAGCCCAGCGGATATGGTCACGCAAGGTGCGTAGACGGGAAGTGATCACGGAACAGACTCCTGACAAAACGACCGACGATTCTAACAGCCAAAGCCGTTGTCGACTAAGCGTGAAAACCATTGCCGCGCAATCGACCGGCGAGCGCCCTGGCTCCTCTCGAAGGGCGTTCGACGATAGCTCTTGACATGGCTGCAGGCCAGCAACGGCGCCCCTTACGTTAGTAGCGATTCACAGAAGCGCTCCGCCAGAGGACAATGTCGCAAACGCCCCACTCACAGGAGCCCCAGAATGTCCGTTCCAAAGACGATGTTTCAACTCAGCGGTCGTGGTTATGCGGCGGCCAATTTGAGCCACGCGACCCTTGTGATCATCGACGCCCAGAAAGAGTACCTCAGCGGCCCCCTGGCCCTGTCCGGCATGGACGCGGCAGTGGCCAACATCCGCCAGCTGCTGAGCGCCGCCCGGGCAGCCGGCCGGCCCATCGTGCATGTCCGCCACCTCGGCACCGTCGGCGGCCTGTTCGACCCCCAGGGCGAACGCGGCGAATTCATTCCCGGCCTCGAACCCCAGGGTGACGAGACCATCATCGGCAAGCTGTTGCCCAGCGCCTTCCACGGCACCGAACTGGAAAAGCGCCTGCAGGACCTGGGCTCCCTGGACCTGATCGTGGCCGGTTTCATGAGCCACTCCAGCGTCAGCACCACCGTCCGCGCGGCGAAGAACCTGGGCTTTCGCTGCACCCTGGTGGAAGATGCCTGCGCCACCCGCGACCTGCCCTACAAGGACGGCATCCTCAGCGCTGCACACGTCCAGCAGACCGAAATGGCGATCATGGCCGATAACTTCGCCACCCTGGCCTCGACCGCAAGCCTGATCTGACCGCCCTCCGATGAGCGGCTGGCGGGCCGCTCATCCATGAATGCCACGCATTTGCAGCAATTACCCGAGCCTCAGGAACCACCCGATCAACTTCCGGTCGAAGGGCCGATACCCACTGAGGAAGGTCGGAATGAAGATATCCGATGGTTTTGACGCACGCCGGTTGCGGCCCAAGAGCCCGCGCAACTGGCGCTTGCGCTTGGGAGCGGCATTCTCCGCATTGCTGGCGACCTGCGGCGTGCTGCTAGCCATGGCCGGTATCGCCAGCCTGCTGGGGCGCGCGCCGGCGCTGGGCGAACTCAACGCCCAACCGCTGGGATCGACGGTGGTTCTGCTGATCGGCCTGGTACTGCTGTATGCCGGCGTACGCCTGTGGCGACGTTGCCGACGGCGCATGCGCCAGCCGCTGGCGCTGAACATGGCCCCGCACCTGATGAAAAAACACGACTGAAACGGCCCACGGCGCGATTTACGCGCCTGAAGGCGTACCGACTTGGGTAAACTAGCCGCCCTTCGCGGAGGCTGACATGCAAGACGACGACTTTTCCCTGTTCAAGAACGAAATGCGCGGCATCAAGCCGATCAAGCATGACCGTGCCGAAACAGGCAAACCCAAGACCGACCGGGCGCAGATCGCCAAGCTGCGCCAGGCTGCCACCGTACGCAGCGAAACCACCACGGTGGACGGCTTGTCCGACCAGTTCGTCATCGACGTGGGGCCGGAAGACGAGCTGATGTGGGCCCGCGATGGGGTCCAGGACAGCCAGATGCGCAAGCTGAAGATCGGCCAGATCCCCTTCGAAGGCAGCCTCGACCTGCACGGCATGACCGTGGAGAAAGCCCGGGAAACCCTCTGGGCGTTCCTCGCCGAAGCCACCAGGTTCGAAATCCGCTGTGTCCGGGTTACCCACGGCAAGGCCGTGCGCCTGGACGGCAAGCGGCCGATGATCAAGAGCCACGTCAACACCTGGCTGCGCCAGCATCCGCAGGTGCTGGGCTTCGCTTCCTGCCAGGCCAGGCATGGCGGCACCGGCGCGCTGTATGTGATGCTCAAGCGCACCATGATGGAAGGCCGCGACGAATAAAGCGCCTGCATCGAGCTTGCAGCGCCGTGCCGGCCACCGTACCCTTGCCCTTTGCGTAAAATCCCACAGGTAGTTTCATGTCCCTGGAACAGAATTACACCGCGATCCTCGGCCAATTGGGCGAGGACGTCTCCCGCGAGGGCCTGCTCGACACGCCCAAGCGCGCCGCCAAAGCCATGCAGTACCTTTGCCGCGGTTATGCACAAACCCTGGAAGAGGTCACCAACGGTGCCTTGTTCAGCTCCGACAACAGCGAAATGGTACTGGTCAAGGACATCGAGCTCTACTCGCTGTGCGAACACCACCTGCTGCCTTTCATCGGCAAGGCCCACGTGGCCTACATTCCCAGCGGCAAGGTCCTGGGGCTGTCGAAGGTCGCGCGCATCGTCGACATGTATGCCCGGCGCCTGCAGATCCAGGAAAACCTCAGCCGGCAGATCGCCGACGCCGTCCAGCAAGTGACCGGTGCCCTGGGCGTGGCCGTGGTGATCGAGGCCAAGCACATGTGCATGATGATGCGCGGCGTGGAGAAGCAGAACTCGTCGATGATCACTTCGGTGATGCTCGGTGAATTCCGCGAGAATGCCGCGACCCGCAGCGAGTTCCTCAGCCTGATCAAGTGACAGGCGGGAAATGAAAAAACCGGCGTCGATCGCCGGTTTTTTTTCGCCTGGCAAAAATCGGTTAAGCTGCCGCCCCTTCATCCATGGGCAAGAGGCAACACCGTGATCGTCAAAGCACTGCGAGTCGGCCTGGGCCAACTCATCATTTTCATCGACTTCATCACCCGCCCACGCAAGCAGCAGCGCAGCGCTGCCGCCCAGGCCCAGGTCGAGCAGACCGCCCAGGGCCTGGCGCTATACCAGTTCCACGCCTGCCCCTTCTGCGTGAAGACCCGTCGCACCCTGCACCGCCTGAACGTGCCGGTGGCACTGCGCGACGCCAAGAACAACCCACAGGACCGCCAGGCCCTGCTGGAACAAGGCGGCAAGATCAAGGTGCCGTGCCTGCGCATCGAAGAGAACGGGCAGACCACCTGGATGTACGAATCCAAGGTGATCATCGACTACCTGAACCAGCGTTTTTCCGCAGTCTGAACAACCTGCCGCGAAGGTCCGGTGCCCGTCAGGCGCCGGCCGCCGCTCAATCGAACATCGCCACATGTCGCGGATGGCTCGCCACCCGCTGCATCCAGGCCTGGATCCCAGGATAGCCGGCCAGGTCGAAACCACCCTCATGGGCCACATGGGTGTAGGCATACAGCGCGATGTCGGCAATGGAGTAATGCTCGCCCACCAGGTACGGCGTGCGACTCAGTTGTTTCTCCATCACATCCAGCGCCTTGTAGCCACGCTTGTGCAGCTTCAGATATTCCTCCCGGCGCTCCTCGGGCAAGCCCTCGTAGGCTTTTATGAAACGCGCCACGGCAATGTACGGCTCGTGGCTGTATTGTTCGAAGAACTGCCATTGCAGGACCTGGGTCCGTAGCCGCGGCTCGCTGGGCAGGAACTCACTGCCATCGGCAAGGAAGTTGAGGATCGCGTTGGACTCCCACAGGCAAGTGCCGTCCTCGAGTTCCAGGACCGGGATCTTGCCGTTGGGGTTCTTCGCCAGGAATGCCTCGGTCTGGGTATCCCCGCCAAGGATATCCACCGCCTGCCATTCATAAGGCAGACCCAACAGGTTGAGCATCAGCTTGATCTTGTAGCAGTTGCCTGAACGGTAATCGCCATAAACCTTGTACATGGCCCTCCCCTAGGCTGCCTGTGCAGCCTGTGCTTGACGTATCACGGTGGCCAGCCGCTTGAGGCCCTCGTCCAGCCGCGCCGGATCGATGTGGCTGAAATTCAACCGAAGATGCCCGTGGTTGTGGTCCGGTTCGCTAAAGAACGGCTCACCGGGCATGAAGGCGACGTCGCGTTCCAACGCCGCCTTCAGCAAAGTGCGGGTGTCGAGGGGCTGTTTCAAGCTCAGCCAGAAAAACAATCCGCCCGCGGGCACCTGCCAGTACGCCAAGTCGCTGAAGTGAGCCTGCAAGGCCGCCTCGAAAGCATCACGACGCTGGCGGTAGTAGCTGCGCAGATCCTGCAGATGCTGCTGGAACCGGTCGCTGCCGATCCACTGCATGGCCTGCCACTGGCCGAAACGGTTGGTGTGCAGATCCGCCGACTGCTTGAGCCGCAGCAGGTGCGGGAACAGGTCCGGGCTGGCGATCAGGTAGCCGACCCGCAAGCCGGGCAGCAAGGTTTTGGATACCGTGCCGCTGTAGATCCAGCTGGCCTTGTTCAAGCGCCCGGCAATGGGCCTGGCGCTGCCGCCGTCGAAGGTCAGCTCGCGATAGGGCTCGTCCTCGACCAGGGTGACTTCGAATTCGTCCAGCAAAGCCGCCACCGCATCGCGCTTGGCTTCGCTGTAGCGCACGGCCGAGGGGTTCTGGAAGGTCGGGATCAGGTAGGCGAAGGCTGGGCGCTGCTGTTCCAGGCGCTGGCGCATCTGCACCAGGTCCGGGCCATCTTCCTGCAGGGGCACGGTCAGGCACTGGGCACCGAACAGCTGGAAGATCTGCAAGGCTGCCAGGTAGGTCGGGGCTTCCAGCATGATCTGGGTGCCCTTGTCGATGTACAGCTTGGCCGCCAGGTCGAGGGTCTGCTGGGAGCCGCTGACCACCAGGACCTGGCTCGCCGTACAAGGCAGGCCGAGCTGGCGAGCCTGTTCAGCCAGGACCTCGCGCAGCTGCGGCTCCCCCTCGCTCATGCCGTACTGGCCCATGGTGGTGGGCATGTCCTGCCACTGCACCTTGGGCAACATCGCCTCGGCGGGCAGGCCTCCAGCGAACGACATCACTTCCGGACGCTGGGCCGCGGCGAGGATTTCACGAATCAGGGAGCTTTTGAGGCGCGATACACGTTCGGAGAAGGCCATGGAGTCACCGCTAGCGAAGGGCTGGGAAAATACGTCAAACTGCTTGACCTAAAATTACGCCGACTCTCGCAGATACGTCAATATGCTTGACCTTAAACAGCAATCCTCGCAGCAGATCGCCATGGAAGCCTTCTTCTTCGGCTACCAGGCCTTCACTGCCAAGGCCGACGAAATGCTCGAACGTCGCGGCCTGAGCCGCGTCCATCAACGCATCGTGTTTTTCATCGCTCGCTACCCCGAGTTGAGCGTGAAGGAGTTGCTGGCCCTGCTGGGAGTCAGCAAGCAAGCCTTGAACACTCCCCTGCGCCAACTGTTGGAAATGCACCTGGTGAACAGCGTCACGCCAGCCTGCGATAAGCGCAAACGCCTGCTGCAACTGACCGCCGAAGGCGTGCGCTTCGAACAATCCTTGCGCCGCGAGCAGGTCAAGTTGCTGCAACGGGCCTTTGCCGAAGCGGGTGAAGATGCGGTCAATGGCTGGCTGGCGGTCAACCAGGCCCTGGCCGGCAAACCGGCCGACGCCTGACTTCCCGGGCGGGCATCAGCTCCCGGTACCCGCCTCCTGCCATCTCCCCGTCTTGAGCCCCGATTGCCTGCAAGCTCGATATAGCCGTGCCTGGCAGAGCTTTCGCACACAAGTCCAAAAACATTATTTGCATTCTTTGTATACAAAAGCATAATCGCCAACTGTGAGTTCTTGACCCAAGGGTCAACTAAGCCCACGCGCCTGACCTGCCTCAAAGAGCCGCTGCCCACCCTCGCGTGCCCGGTTCTGGAAAAAACAATAAAACTCTTGAGGAGTACTCGCTGTGGAAAGCCGAAAATCCGAAGCCTCTCCGCTCAACCTCTCGTCATCGCCGAACAGCGGCTGGCTGGAGCGCATCTTCAAACTCAAGTTGCATGGCACCACGGTGAAGACCGAGCTGATCGCCGGCATGACGACCTTCATCACCATGGCCTACATCATCTTCGTCAACCCGAACATCATGGCCGACGCCGGTATCGACCACGGCGCCGCCTTCGTCGCCACCTGCATCTCCGCGGCCCTGGGCTGCCTGTTGATGGGCTTGTACGCCAACTGGCCAGTGGGCCTGGCACCTGGCATGGGGCTCAACGCCTTCTTCACCTACACCGTTGTCGGCACCATGGGTTACCAGTGGGAAACCGCCCTCGGCGCGGTCTTCGTCTCCGGCGTGCTGTTCATGATCCTGACCCTGTCGCGGGTCCGCGAGTGGCTGCTCAACAGCATTCCGGCCAGCCTGCGCTTCGCCATGGGCGCCGGGGTCGGGCTGTTCCTCGGCCTGATCGGCCTCAAGACCTCCGGGATCATCGTCGACAGCCCGGCGACCCTGATCAAGCTCGGCTCCCTGCGCGAGCCGGGGCCGCTGCTGGCTGCGGTGTGCTTCCTGATGATCGCCGTGCTCAGCTATCGCCGGGTGTTCGGCGCGATCCTGATCAGCATCATCGCCGTGACCCTGGCCGGCTGGGGCCTGGGCCTGGTGCACTACAACGGCATCCTCTCCCCGCCGCCAAGCCTGGCGCCGACCTGGATGGCCATGGATGTCGCCGGGGTGTTCAACGTCAGCATGATCAGCGTGGTCCTGGCGTTCCTGTTCGTGCACATGTTCGATACCGCCGGCACCCTGATGGGCGTGGCCCAGCGCGCCGGCCTGGTGAACCCTGACGGACGGATCGAGAACCTGTCCCGGGCGCTCAAGGCCGACAGCGCCTCCAGCGTGTTCGGCGCGATGGTCGGTGTGCCACCGGTCACCAGCTATGTGGAAAGCGCCGCAGGCGTGGCCGCCGGTGGCCGTACCGGCCTGACCGCCATCACCGTGGGCGTGCTGTTCGTGGCGGCGATGTTCTTCGCCCCGCTGGCCGGGATGATCCCCGCCTACGCCACCGCTGGCGCGCTGATTTACGTGGCGATGCTGATGATGGGCGGCATGGCCCATATCGACTGGGAAGAAGCCACTGACAGCATTCCGGCGATCGTCACGGCGATCATGATGCCCCTGACCTTTTCCGTCGCCGACGGGATCGCCCTGGGTTTCATCACCTACGTGGTGCTCAAGGCCGGTACCGGCAGGCACAAGGAAATCTCCATCAGTCTGTACGTGCTGTGTGCGATCTTCATCGCCAAGTTCGTGTTCCTGTAGTTCTCGGCCCTTGTCGCCAAGCCCCGTCCAGTCGGATGGGGCTTTTTCATGGGCGCCCCGGCAACACACCGGCCCGCCCTGGTCGCGGGCAAAAAAAAGCCCGCAGTGTGGGGCGGGCAAGGACCAAAGAAAGCTATTTGCGCAGGATTCTTGGGGGAAAGTCCTAGCTTCCTCGATAGGTCGAATAGCTGTAGGGCGAAATCAGCAGCGGCACGTGGTAGTGATCCTGCTCGGCGCTGATGCCGAAACGCAGCACCACCACATCGAGGAATGCCGGCTCCGGCAACTGCACACCGTGGGCGCGGTAGTAATCGCCGGCGTGGAAGTGCAACTGGTAGACGCCGCTGCGGTACTCATCGCCTTGCAGCAGCGGTGCGTCGCAGCGCCCGTCGCTGTTGGTGACGGCGGTGGCGACCGGTTCCAACTGCGCCCCTTCGACCCGATACAGCTCGATCTTGATGGCGCTGCCAGGGCAGCCGTGTGCGGCATCCAAAACGTGTGTAGTCAAACGTCCCATTGATTCTGCGTGCCTGTTGCGATCGAGCTTCAGGCCTCGCGCCTCCCGGAGTCAGTGAAAGAAAGGGCGGCCATGATCGGCGGCTGGGCAACGAGCATGGCGAGGCCACGATTAAGACACTTTTATCTAAAATTGTACACAATAATAATTGCACTCATCGTCCACTCCAAGGCTACTGCCGGTCGACCGCCGATCAAGACCAAAAGCACGCCGCCTGGCGACTTGCGATTCATAAGCTGACCACTTGGGCAGATTTCTTGCAGGGAGATTGTGCAGCAACAAAAGGGTAAATTTGCAAAAAAACGGGCTTACAAACCGATTATAAACTTGTATACAATCAAGCCATCGCAGTGACGCTCACCTGGCTCTTCCCGGTTTCAGGTCCCGCCACGCCACAGTTACCACGAACAATAAGGAAGACTGCAGTGAGCGCTGACTACCCTCGCGACCTGATCGGTTACGGCTCCAACCCTCCTCACCCTCACTGGCCAGGCAATGCCCGCGTCGCCCTGTCCTTCGTGCTCAACTACGAAGAAGGCGGCGAGCGCAACATCCTTCATGGCGACAAGGAGTCCGAAGCCTTCCTCTCGGAAATGGTCGCCGCGCAGCCCCTGCAAGGCGAGCGCAACATGAGCATGGAATCGCTGTACGAATATGGCAGCCGTGCCGGCGTCTGGCGGATCCTCAAGCTGTTCAAGGAATTCGATATCCCGCTGACCATCTTCGCCGTGGCCATGGCCGCCCAGCGCCATCCGGACGTGATCCGCGCCATGGTCGAGGCCGGCCACGAGATCTGCAGCCACGGCTACCGCTGGATCGACTACCAGTACATGGATGAGGCCCAGGAACGCGAGCACATGCTCGAAGCGATCCGCATCCTCACCGAGATCACCGGCGAACGCCCCCTGGGCTGGTACACCGGGCGCACCGGCCCGAACACCCGGCGCCTGGTGATGGAGGAAGGCGGCTTCCTCTACGACAGCGACACCTACGACGACGACCTGCCCTACTGGGAACCCAACAACCCCACCGGCAAGCCGCACCTGGTGATCCCCTACACCCTGGACACCAACGATATGCGCTTCACCCAGGTGCAGGGTTTCAACAAGGGCGATGACTTCTTCCACTACCTCAAGGACGCCTTCGACGTCTTGTATGCCGAGGGTGCAGACGCACCGAAGATGCTCTCCATCGGCCTGCACTGTCGCCTGGTTGGACGTCCGGCACGCCTGGCCGCCCTCAAGCGCTTCATCGAGTACGTCAAGGGCCACGAACAGGTGTGGTTCACTCGGCGGGTGGATATCGCCCGTCACTGGCAGCAAGTCCACCCTTGCCAGGGAGCGGCGAAATGACCGCATTCCAGACCCTCAAGCCCTCGACCCTGGACCGCACAGGCTTCATCGAGGCCTTCGCCGACATCTACGAGCATTCCCCATGGGTGGCCGAAAAGGCCCATGACCTGGGCCTGGACGCCTCCATCGACCAGATCGAGGGGCTGCACCAGCGCATGAGCGACATCCTCCTCAGCGCCGACCACGCCCGCCAACTGGCGCTGATCAACGCCCACCCGGACCTCGCCGGCAAGGCCGCGATCCAGGGTGAACTGACCGCGGCCAGCACCAACGAGCAGGCCGGCGCCGGCATCCATCAGTGCACCGCCGAGGAGTTCCAGCGCTTCACCGAACTGAACGATGCCTACAAGGCCAAGTTCCAGTTTCCCTTCATCATGGCGGTGAAGGGCAGCAACCGGCACCAGATCCTCGCCGCCTTCGAAACCCGCATCCACAACTCGGTGGACACCGAGTTCAAGTGCGCCCTGGCGGAAATCAACAAGATCGCCCTGTTCCGCTTGCAGACGCTGTAGCCAGTGGTCGAGGCAGGCCCGGCCTGCCGCGGCAAAACCACCGATAAAGGCTGACAAGAACAATGAACAACCACGCCATATCCTGCCCGCAGCCCGCCACCCGCAAGGGTGCATGCCCGGCTGTCCGGAGCCTCGCCGAACCTCGGGGCCCGCACCTTCGCATCCAGCCGCACCGATTCCCGGACACGAGCCGCGAACAGCCCTGGGCATCCGCCAGGGATGCAGGCTGAAACCGCTCGGTGAGCAGCGCCGGACATGGCCAACAGCAACCCATAGAGAATTCAAGAAGAACAGCATGCGCACATTGACCATTGAGCCCCTGAGCAAAGAAGCCTTCGCCCCTTTCGGAGACGTGATCGAAACCGACGGCAGCGACCACTTCATGATCAACAACGGTTCGACCATGCGCTTCCACCGCCTGGCGACGGTCGAGACCGCCCAGCCGGAGGACCGGGCGATCATCAGCATCTTCCGCGCCGACGCGCTGGAGATGCCGCTCACCATCCGCATGCTGGAACGTCATCCGCTGGGCAGCCAGGCTTTCATCCCGCTGCTCGGCAACCCCTTTCTGATCGTGGTCGCGCCACTTGGCGATGCACCTGTATCAGGTCTCGTCCGCGCCTTTGTCAGTAATGGCAGGCAGGGCATCAACTACCATCGCGGCGTCTGGCACCACCCGGTGCTGACGATCGAAAAGCGGGATGACTTCCTGGTGGTCGATCGCAGTGGTTCTGGCAACAACTGCGATGAGCATTTCTTCAAAGAGGATGAGCGTTTGATCCTCGCCCCCCACCAATAAGAGAAGGCCTGATCCCCCGACAACAAGGGTGACGGGCATGAGGTAAAGACTGTGGAAGCACATCTGTTGGAATGGCTCAACCTGAGCGTGCGCTGGATACACATGATCACCGGTGTGGCCTGGATCGGCGCATCGTTCTACTTCGTCTGGCTGGAGAACAACCTCAATCGCGTCAACCCCAGGAACGGCCTGTCCGGCGATCTCTGGGCGATCCATGGTGGCGGTATCTACCACCTGGAGAAGTACAAGCTGGCACCACCCTCGATGCCGGAGAACCTGCACTGGTTCAAATGGGAAGCCTATTTCACCTGGATGTCGGGGATCGCCCTGCTGTGCCTGGTGTTCTACTGGAACCCGACCCTGTACCTGCTGGCCCCCGGCAGCACCCTGAGCGGTGGCGAGGGCATCGCCATCGGCGTCGGTTCGCTGGTCGCCGGCTGGTTCATCTACGACTTCCTGTGCGATTCGCCGCTGGGCAAGCAACCGGCCCTGCTGGGCCTGGTGCTGTTCGTGCTGATCATCGCCGCCTGCTTCGGCTTCAGCCAGGTGTTCAGCGGTCGCGGTGCCTACCTGCATACCGGGGCGATCATCGGCACCATCATGGTGGGTAACGTATTCCGCATCATCATGCCGGCCCAGCGCCAGCTGGTAGCGGCCATCGAGGCCAACCAGACGCCGGATCCGGTCCTGCCGGCCAAGGGCTTGCTGCGTTCGCGGCACAACAACTACTTCACCCTGCCAGTGCTGTTCATCATGATCAGCAACCACTTCCCGAGCACCTACGGCAGCCAGTACAACTGGTTGATCCTGGCCGGTATCGCGGTGGCGGCGGTGCTGGTTCGCCACTACTTCAACACTCGCCATGACAGCCACAAGTTCGCCTGGACCCTGCCGGTCGCGGCGCTGGGCATGATCTGCCTGGCCTACGTCACCGGCCCGGCCGGCACTCCCGGCACCCCGGAAGTGGCCAAGGCCCCCGCCAAGATCGAGTACCAGCCGTTGCCGGAAACCGCCCTGGGCGGGGGTGCCAAGCCAGCCACCCAAGTCTCGGCGCCAGCTCCGGCCGCCAGCGCTCCGGCCCAGGCCGCCAATACCGGGCCGAGCTTCGAGAAGGTCCACAACGTGATCCAGGAGCGTTGCGCGGTCTGCCACTCGGCCAAGCCCACCAGCCCTTTGTTCAGCGCCGCGCCAGCCGGGGTGATGTTCGATACCCCCGAGCAGATCCGCTTGCAGGCGGCACGCATCCAGGCCCAGGCCGTCGCCAGCCAGATCATGCCCCTGGGCAACATCACCCAGATGACCCAGCAGGAACGTGAACTGATCGGCGCCTGGATCGCCCAGGGGGCCCAGACCAACTGATCAGCGCCTGGCGCCAGGCCCAGCGGCGAGCAGCTTGCGTCTACAGGATCGATGCTTCTGTAGGGGCGGGCTGGCTCGCCATCGGCCGATCATGATTTGCCTGTTGCTGCATACCACCACGCCAATGGCGCGGTGGCTAAATCACAAGAATAAAAAAGATCCGAGGTGTTGCATGTCCGATTCATCCGAACAGTGCGTCCCCGATGCGCCAGCCATTCAGCGCTTGCCTTTCCTGCAACTGATCCTGGTCGGCTTGCAGCACGTCCTGCTGATGTATGGCGGCGCGATCGCGGTACCGCTGATCATCGGACAGGCCGCTGGCCTGAGTCGTGAAGAAATCGCCTTCTTGATCAACGCCGACCTGCTGGTGGCCGGCATCGCCACCATCGTCCAGTCCTTCGGCATCGGCCCCATGGGCATTCGCATGCCGGTGATGATGGGCGCCAGTTTCGCCGCCGTGGGCAGCATGGTGGCCATGGCCGGCATGCCCGGCATCGGCCTGCAGGGCATCTTCGGCGCCACCATCGCCGCCGGGTTCTTCGGCATGCTGATCGCGCCCTTCATGTCCAAGGTGGTGCGTTTCTTCCCCCCCCTGGTCACCGGCACGGTGATCACCTCGATCGGCTTGTCGCTGTTCCCCGTGGCGGTGAACTGGGCCGGCGGCGGCGGGACCTCGGCACAATTCGGCTCCCCCATCTACCTCATCGTCGCCGGGTTGGTGCTGGGCACCATCCTGCTGATCCACCGCTTCATGCGTGGGTTCTGGGTGAACATTTCCGTGCTGATCGGCATGGGCCTGGGCTACCTGCTGTGCGGCTTGATCGGCATGGTCGACCTCAGCGGCCTGGCCCAGGCGCCCTGGCTACAGGTGGTGACGCCCCTGCACTTCGGCATGCCGCAATTCAACCTGGCCCCCATCCTCTCCATGTGCCTGGTGGTGGTGATCATCTTCGTCGAGTCCACCGGCATGTTCCTGGCCCTGGGCAAGATCACCGGCCAGGAAGTCACGCCGCGCATGCTGCGCCGTGGCCTGTTGTGTGATGCCGGGGCCTCGTTCTTCGCCGGCTTCCTCAACACCTTCACCCATTCCTCGTTCGCCCAGAACATCGGCCTGGTACAGATGACCGGGGTTCGCTGCCGTTCGGTGACCATGGTCGCCGGCGGCTTGCTGATCGTCCTCAGCCTGCTGCCCAAGGCGGCCTTCCTGGTGGCGTCGATTCCCCCGGCGGTCCTGGGTGGCGCGGCCATCGCCATGTTCGGCATGGTGGCGGCCACCGGGATCAAGATCCTCCAGGAGGCCGACATCGCCGACCGGCGCAACCAATTGCTGGTGGCGGTGAGCATCGGCATGGGCCTGATCCCGGTGGTGCGCCCGGAGTTCTTCGCCCACCTGCCGCTGTGGATGAGCCCCATCACCCACAGCGGCATCGCCATGGCCACCTTGAGCGCCCTGTTGCTGAACCTGCTGTTCAACATCCTTGGCGGTGCCGAACGAGCCACCGACAGCCACCGGCAAGTCCACCAGCATTGAACGACCCGGGCGCCAGGTTGGCGCCCGAGCATGCCCTGAACCGATACCGCAGCCACGGCCCACCCTGGGCCCAGCGCTGCCTGCACCGCTGCGCCTTGATAATAAGAACAACAGGGAGCACCACCTTGCAGACTGCCCGCAGTTACCCAGTGGCCCCCATTCCCCGGGCGCCACGCAGCCAGGCCGCCAACGGTCATGGCCCTGCCATTTCCCATCCTTGCGAGCCGGTGGCCAGACCTGGCGCCCGGCCTGCCCCAGCGTGGCTGCAAGTACAGCGCTGTGCCGTACTTGAGCGCCGCCGTGGGAGCCAGTATTCTCCGCGGCCGCGCAACTCCGAGGTAAAAAAAAGCCCGGACGAAAAACCTGACCTGAAAGCCAACTTATCCCGGCCCAGGCAGGCATCAAGGCGCAAGAATCAAAGCACAAGAACCCTCTGCCGACTGTATCGCTACAGCCGGGCGGTGGTTCTTTCGCTTTTTTCGGCCTTGCCACAGCAGCCGTTAAAAGCGGCCGAGCTGAGCGATCGGACAGTGTTCGACGCAAAGAAAAAGGCGCCACACCAGAGCGCCAGATCAAAAAAAACATTGAAACACCTACTTTGGGAGCAACCGAATGAAACCTGTGAGCACACGCCTGATGCTGGCCGCCGGCCTGCTGGCCGGGAGCCAGGCCATGGCCGGGGACCTGCTGCAATGGCAGAACAACAGCCTGACCTACCTGTACGGCAAGAACTTCACCATCAATCCGCAGATCCAGCAGACCGTGACCTTCGAGCACGCCGACGCCTGGAAGTACGGGGACAACTTCTTCTTCCTCGACCGCATCTTCTATAACGGCAAGAAAGACGGCAACGTCGGCCCGAACACCTACTACGGCGAGTTCACCCCGCGTCTTTCGTTCGGCAAGATCTTCGATCAGAAGCTGGAATTCGGCCCGATCAAGGATGTGCTCCTGGCCTTCACCTATGAATTCGGCGAAGGCGACAACGAGTCCTACCTGGTAGGTCCCGGTTTCGACCTGGCGGTACCCGGCTTCGACTACTTCCAGCTCAACTTCTACCAGCGCCACACCGAAGGCAGCCGCCCGGGCGACAACGTCTGGCAGATCACCCCAGTGTGGTCCTACACCATTCCCGTGGGCCGCTCGGACATCCTGATCGACGGCTACATGGACTGGGTCGTGGACAACGACCGTAATTCCAAGGGCACCTACCACGCCAACCTGCACTTCAATCCACAGGTCAAGTACGACCTGGGCAAGGCATTGAACTGGGGCGCCAAGCAGCTGTACGTCGGTTTCGAGTACGACTACTGGAAGAACAAGTACGGCGTCCAGGACTCTCGCGCCTTCGAGACCAACCAGGACACCGCCAGCCTGCTGGTCAAGTACCACTTCTAAGCGGCATCCCGGGTGCTGCCTTCGATGGCTGGAGGCAGCACGCAAAATATCGACTAATTCGATAAAACCAGCGTACATTTCGCAACCATCGATCGATGAGACAGGCATAACATCCCGCTCATTCCACTTATCGACCAGGAGTTGCTCCATGACCCAACTGCGCAAGGTACTCAGCGTCCATAGCGGCCAGCCCGCATCCGACGGTGCCGGAGTGAAACTGACCCGGGTCTTCGGTGGCCAGGGCGTCGAACGCTTCGATCCGTTCCTGATGCTCGACGAATTCGGTTCACAAAACCCCGACGACTACATCGCCGGCTTCCCGCCCCACCCGCACCGTGGCTTCGAGACCGTGACCTACATGCTCGAAGGCCGCATGCGCCATGAAGACCACCTGGGCAACGTCGGCCTGCTGCAAAGCGGCGGCGTACAGTGGATGACCGCTGCCAAGGGCATCATCCACAGCGAGATGCCGGAACAGGAACAAGGCGTGATGCGCGGCTTCCAGTTGTGGCTGAATCTGCCGGGCCGGCACAAGCTCGATCCGGCCGCCTATCGCGATATCCAGCCCCAGGACATCCCGCGGCTGACCACGGCTGATGGGGTCGAGGCGGTGGTGATCGCCGGGCGCTTCGACGATGGTCACAGCCAGCAGGCCGGAGCAGTGGAGCGCCCCCATACCGAACCGCATTACTTCGACCTGCACCTGCCGGCCGGGGCCTCGGTCAGTCCACGACTGCCGGCGGGACACCGAGTGTTGCTGTACGTCTATGAAGGTTCGATCGAGTTGCCGGGGCACCCGCAAAGCGTCGCCAGCAGCCGCCTGGTACGCCTGGCCGACGAAGGTGAGCTGCGCCTGGACAGCCGCGCGGGCGCCCGGGTGCTGCTGATCGCCGGCAAGCCCCTGGGAGAACCGGTGGTGCAGTACGGCCCTTTCGTGATGAATAGCCGGGAGGAAATCGAACAGGCCTTGCGGGATTATCGCGATGACCGCCTGACCGACTGAGGCTCGCAGACCAGGGGTTTCAGGCCGGGGCCAGGGTCTTGCGCAAACCGAGGAAACGCACCAGCTCCCCAGCCTTGGCCAGGGCGTCGCTGCGACCCAGCTCAATCAACTCGCTGCAGTAGGCTGCCTCGAACAGCAGGTAGCTCAGCACCCCGGCACCACTGGTACGGGTCGCCCCCGGCCCGCGCAGGAACAGGCGCAAGGCCGCCGGCAATTCGTGGCGGTGACGCGCGGCGATCTCGTCGATCGGCTGGCTGGGGGCGATCACCAGCACCTCCACCGGAGCGATGCCCAAGCCACTTTCGCTGGCGCCGCCCGGTACCAGTCGGGTGAAGTGATTGAGCCGCTCGAGCAGTTCGATGTCGCTTTCCAGGCTGTCGATGAAGGTGCTGTTGAGCATGTGGCCGCCGATCTGCGCCAGGGTCGGCTCCTGGCCGGTGTAGGTGCGCTGCATGAGACTCTGCGGGTCGTTGCCCCGCGGGTTGCCGCTGACCCCGACCACCAGTACCCGGCTCGCGCCCAGGTGCAGGGCCGGGCTGATGGGCGCCGACTGGCGCACCGCACCATCGCCGAAGTACTCCTGCTGCAGCTTCACCGGGGCGAACAGCAGTGGAATGGCCGAACTGGCCAGCAGGTGATCCACCGTCAAGCGCGTGGGAAGACCGATCCGCCGGTGCCGCAGCCAGGGATCGATCACTCCGCCGCCCTGATAGAAGGTCACCGCCTGGCCGGATTCATAACCGAAAGCCGTGACCGCCACCGCGTGCAGTTGCCCCAGGGCGATGGCCTCGTCGATCCCCGCGAGCTGCATGTGCTGGTCGAGCAGATCGCGTAGCGGCGAGCTGTTGATCAACGCCACCGGCACCTGGGAACCCAGGCCCAGCAGGCTGTGGCCAACGAAGCGGCTGGCCTGGCGAATCACTCCCGGCCAATCGCTGCGCATCACCTGGTGACTGCGAAAGTTGCCCCAGAAAGTTGTCAGGCGTTCGATCGCCGCGGAAAAATTGCTGGCGCCACTGGCCAGGCTGACCGCATTGATCGCGCCGGCGGAAGTGCCGACGATCACCGGAAACGGATTGCGGGCCCCGGGCCCCAGCAATTCGGCGATCGCCGACAGCACCCCCACCTGGTAGGCCGCTCGGGCCCCACCGCCGGAAAGAATCAAACCTGTGACCGGTTGCACCGCACTCATCAATCCACTCCATCCATGACGCCTTGGGGGCGCTAGTCACTGTCGGGGAATCAACCGCGTTTCGGGTAAAGCCGGGGCTCGCCTGGCGGACGGCTCTTGAAACGCCGGTGGGCCCACAGGTACTGCTCGGGGCAAGCACGCAGCGCGCTCTCGACCCACTGGTTGATCCGCAGGCAATCCGCTTCCTCGCTGGCGCCGGGAAAGTCCGTCATCGGCGGATGGATCACCAGCCGATAACCGCTGCCATCGGCCAGGCGCTCCTGGGTGAACGGCACCACCAGCGCCTTGCCCAGGCGGGCGAACTTGGTGGTGGCGGTGACCGTGGCGGCCTGGATGCCGAACAGCGGCACGAACAGGCTCTGCTTGGCGCCGTAGTCTTGATCCGGCGCGTACCAGATGGCGCGACCGGAGCGCAGCAGCTTGAGCATGCCGCGTACGTCCTCACGCTCCACCGCCAGTGAGTCGAGGTTGTGTCGTTCACGGCCACGACGCTGGATGAAGTCGAACAGCGGGTTCTTGTGCTCGCGGTACATGCCATCGATGGTGTGCTGCTGGCCCAGCAGGGCCGCGCCGATTTCCAGGGTGGTGAAGTGCAGGGCCATGAGGATCACTCCCTGCCCTTCGCGCTGGGCTTGCCTGAGGTGCTCCAGCCCCTCGACATGGGCCAGGCGTGCCAGGCGCGGCTTGGACCACCACCAGCTCATGGCCATCTCGAAGAAGGCGATGCCGGTGGACGCGAAGTTCTCCTTGAGCAGGCGCTTGCGCTCCTGGGCGGACTTTTCCGGGAAGCACAGCTCCAGGTTGCGCTGGGCGATCCGCCGGCGCTCACCGGCGACCCGGTACATCAGGGCTCCCAGGGCGCGACCGATCAGCAGTAATAAAGGATAGGGCAGCTGGACGACCAGCCATAACACCCCGAGACCCAGCCACAGCGGCCAAAAGCGAGGATGAAGGAATGCAGCTCGAAAACGCGGGCGATCCATTACAGATTCCGGACAGACAACAAGGTCGCGCATTCTACAACGGTTCGACCTGGCTTGCGGCCCGCGGGCGTTCTCGTTATAAGTCTCGGCACTTTTAGTGACAAGCCGCCCCCTGCAGACCATGAGCCAAACCGAATTGCTAGACCAAGATCCTGTCTTCCAGTTAAAGGGCAGCATGCTCGCCATCACTGTGCTGGAGCTGGCCCGCAACGACCTGGAAGGTCTCGATCGCCAGCTGGCCGCCAAGGTCGCCCAGGCCCCGAACTTCTTCAGCAACGCCCCACTGGTACTGGCCCTGGACAAGCTGCCCGCCGCCGAAGGCTCGGTGGACCTGCCCGGGCTGATGCGCGTCTGCCGTCATCACGGCCTGCGGACCCTGGCCATCCGCGCCAGCCGCATCGAGGACATCGCTGCGGCGATCGCCGTGGACCTGCCGGTACTGCCGCCTTCCGGAGCCCGGGAACGGCCACTGGAGCCGCCGGAAAGCGAAGTCCGCAAGGCGCCGGAAAAGCCCCCTGAACCCACGGTCAAGCCGACCCGCATCATCACCTCGCCAGTACGTGGTGGCCAGCAGATCTACGCCCAGGGTGGCGACCTGGTGGTGGTGTCCTCGGTCAGCCCCGGTGCGGAACTTCTCGCCGATGGCAATATCCATGTATACGGCCCGATGCGTGGCCGGGCCCTGGCCGGTGTCAAGGGCGACACCAAGGCACGGATTTTCTGCCAGCAACTGAGCGCCGAACTGATCTCCATCGCCGGCCAGTACAAGGTCTCCGAGGACCTGCGGCGCGACCCCCTGTGGGGCTCTGGAGTCCAGGTCAGCCTGTCGGGTGACGTGTTGAACATCATCCGTCTTTAACGGATACTGCCGCATTTTCCAAGCATCTCTAAAACGTAGCGAATACGGCTCAAACGAAGTGGGAAATTGGCAATAAGCAGCGTTTATCGAAGATAAACCCTGCCACTGACCGAGCTCCAGCCAAGGCTGTCCGACTGCAGTAGTTTTCAAGAGATGTTTTTCAGGGACCCAAAGTCCTTTTTCCTTAGGGGTGAAACACCTTGGCCAAGATTCTCGTTGTTACATCCGGCAAGGGTGGTGTGGGTAAAACCACCACCAGCGCCGCTATCGGTACCGGCCTCGCTCTGCGTGGCCACAAGACTGTCATCGTCGACTTCGACGTCGGCCTGCGTAACCTCGACCTGATCATGGGCTGCGAGCGTCGCGTGGTGTATGACTTCGTCAACGTGGTAAATGGCGAAGCCAACCTGCAACAAGCCCTGATCAAAGACAAGCGTCTGGAAAACCTCTACGTACTGGCCGCCAGCCAGACCCGCGACAAGGATGCCCTGACCCAGGAAGGCGTGGAAAAAGTCCTGATGGAGCTCAAGGAGTCCTTCGACTTCGTGGTCTGCGACTCCCCGGCCGGCATCGAAAAAGGCGCCCACCTGGCCATGTACTTCGCTGACGAAGCGATCGTCGTGACCAACCCGGAAGTATCCTCGGTCCGTGACTCCGACCGCATGCTGGGCCTGCTGGCCAGCAAATCGCGTCGTGCGGAAAAAGGCGAGGAGCCGATCCAGGAACACCTGCTGATCACCCGCTACCACCCCGAGCGTGTCGAGAAAGGCGAAATGCTCGGCGTCGAAGACGTCAAGGAAATCCTCGCCGTCCGCCTGCTGGGCGTGATCCCGGAATCCCAGGCGGTACTGAAGGCCTCCAACCAGGGTATCCCTGTCATCCTCGACGACCAGAGCGATGCCGGCCAAGCCTACAGCGATACTGTCGATCGCTTGCTGGGCAAGGAAAAAGAACACCGGTTCCTGAATGTCGAGAAGAAGGGATTCTTCGAGCGCCTGTTTGGAGGTAGATAATGAATCTTTTCGACTTCTTTCGTGCCAGCAAAAAGGTCAGTACCGCGTCGGTAGCGAAAGAGCGTCTACAGATCATCGTGGCGCATGAACGCGGCCAGCGCAGCACCCCGGATTACTTGCCCGCCTTGCAGAAGGAACTGGTGGAAGTGATCCGCAAGTACGTCAATATCGGGTCCGATGATGTGCAGGTCGCCCTGGAAAACCAGGGTAGCTGCTCGATCCTTGAACTCAACATCACTCTGCCTGATCGCTGATCGACCGGGCGGAAACCACGGCGGCTCGCGGGCCTCATGCATGCATGGGGTCGGCGAGCCGCCGTTGGCGTTTGTTACGAGACTGTTTTGATGCCGTTGTCCAATATCCACATCCTGTACCAGGATGCCGCCATTCTGGTGGTGAACAAACCTACCCTGCTGCTTTCGGTGCCCGGTCGCGCCGACGACAACAAGGACTGCCTGATCACCCGCCTGCAGGAAAACGGCTATCCCGAAGCCCGCATCGTCCACCGCCTGGACTGGGAAACCTCAGGGATCATTCTCCTGGCCCGGGACCCGGACACCCATCGCGAACTGTCCCGGCAGTTTCATGACCGTGAAACCGAAAAAGCCTATACCGCCCTGTGCTGGGGCCAGCCGGAACTGGACAGCGGCAGTATCGACTTGCCCCTGCGCTATGACCCGCCGACCAAGCCACGGCACGTGGTGGACCACGAGCAGGGCAAGCACGCCTTGACCTTCTGGCGCGTGTTGGAGCGCTGCGGCGACTGGTGCCGTGTCGAGTTGACCCCTATCACCGGCCGCTCCCACCAGTTGCGAGTGCATATGCTGTCGATCGGCCACCCATTGCTGGGCGACGGTCTCTACGCCCATCCCCAGGCCCTGGCCGCCTGGCCGCGCCTGTGCCTGCATGCCAGCATGCTGGCCTTCACCCACCCCCAGACCGGCGAGCGCCTGCGCTTCGAATGCCCTGCCCCGTTCTGACAACACCCGATTCTCCAGCGCCTATCCAGAAGTAAGGACACTCGAAACGATGACGTTCCCTGCAGTACCGTCTCCCCACAACCCAGAGAAAACACCGCAGCAACTGCTCTACCTGGTCTACGGCAGCAATGCGGTCTACCGGCGCGAAGTCAAGTTCAGCATCCTCACCGCCCTCAGCCACTTGAGGAGCAGCGAATCGCTGTGCATCAGGATCATGACCGACCGGCCAGAAGACTATGCCGGCTGGCCCGTGGATACTGTCGCCCTGGATGAGCAGACCCTGCAGCAATGGCAAGGCCAGAACGGCTATCACCATCGACGCAAGGCCTGCGCTATCGCCAGTGGCTTGCAACTTGCTGAGAAGACTCTGTTCGTCGATACCGACACCCTGTTCTTGAAGAGCCCACATCTGCTGTTCAAGCAGATCAGCCCTCAGCGTTACCTGATGGACTGCTTCGAATATCACTGGCGAGACGTCAGCAAGCGCCCGGTCTACCACAAGCTCGGCCAGTGCCTGAAACCCCACGGCATCGAACCTGACAGCGACTTCCGGCTGTATAACAGTGGACTGTGCGGCCTCACCGACAGCGACTTGCCGATGCTGGAACGGGCCATCGAACTGATCGACGAGTGGACCCGCGAGCCTTTCGAGATCCATACCATCGAACAGGTCGCGCTGTCGTTCACCATGCGCGGCAAGCCGGTGCAGGAAGCCAGGAAACACGTTTATCACTACTTCGCGGCGAAACGCTTCTTCCATGCCATGCAGGCGCACTTCTTTGCCTTGCACGGCGAGGACTATCGCCCCGAGCTGATTACGCTGTGCCAGGAAATGCCCCGGAGCAAACCCCTGCCGCATCTGTGGCAGCGACTGCGGATCAAGTGGCGGTTGCGCAAGCTCAAAGGGGGACAGAAAAAGATCGGCCGCGACGTGCTCTACGGCAGCTCGCTGTCCGATGCGCCGTATCATTCGGCGTGCCGGCATGCCTGGTGGGAATGCGCATCCCGTGAAATCGGCCGCTGGGACGAGCAGCAACAGCAAGCCATGCTGGCCCTCGAGGATGGCACCTGGCCGGAGCACCTGCCTATGCCCGAGCGCCGGGAAGACCACCAAGCCATTCTCGGCTACCTGCGCCAGCCTATCGCCTGAGGCCCCACTCACAGGATGGGCAAGCAGCACATGCTCTTGCCCATAGCCCCTGCCCAATACGTTAAACTCGCGCCACTGCTGTCTGGAGCTACTTATGCGCGAAGAGCTGAACCAAGGCCTGATCGACTTCCTCAAGGCCTCCCCTACCCCTTTCCATGCCACTGCCAGCCTGGTTCAACGCCTGGAAGCCGCAGGCTACCAGCGCCTGGACGAGCGCGAGTCATGGGCCACCGAAGCCAATGGCCGCTACTACGTCACGCGCAACGACTCCTCCATCGTCGCCATCAAGCTGGGTCGGCACTCCCCTCTGCACGGCGGCATCCGCATGGTCGGCGCCCATACCGACAGCCCGTGCCTACGGGTCAAACCCCAACCAGAGCTGCAACGCCAGGGCTTCTGGCAACTGGGCGTGGAAGTCTACGGCGGCGCATTGCTTGCCCCCTGGTTCGACCGCGACCTGTCCCTGGCCGGCCGGGTGACCTTCCGCCGCGATGGCAAGGTGGAAAGCCAACTGATCGACTTCAAGGCGCCGATCGCGATCATTCCCAACCTGGCCATCCACCTCAACCGTGAAGCCAACCAGGGTTGGGCCATCAACGCGCAGAACGAACTGCCACCGATCCTCGCCCAGTTCGCCGGCGACGAGCGCGTGGATTTCCGTGCCGTGCTGACCGACCAGTTGGCCCGTGAGCACGGCCTGAACGCCGACGTGGTGCTGGACTACGAGCTGAGCTTCTACGATACCCAGGGCGCAGCGGTGATCGGCCTGCACGAAGACTTCATCGCCGGCGCGCGCCTGGACAACCTGCTGTCCTGCTACGCCGGCCTGCAGGCCCTGCTCAATGCCGACAGCGACGAAACCTGCGTGCTGGTGTGCAACGACCATGAAGAAGTCGGCTCCTGCTCGGCCTGCGGCGCCGACGGCCCGATGCTCGAGCAGACCCTGCGCCGCTTGCTGCCCGAGGGCGACGAGTTCGTGCGTACCATCCAGAAGTCGCTGCTGGTTTCCGCCGACAACGCCCACGGGGTCCACCCCAACTACGCCGACAAACACGACGCCAATCACGGCCCCAAGCTCAACGCCGGCCCGGTGATCAAGGTCAACAGCAACCAGCGCTACGCCACCAACAGCGAAACCGCCGGTTTCTTCCGTCACCTGTGCATGGCCGAAGAGGTGCCGGTGCAGAGCTTCGTGGTGCGCAGCGATATGGGCTGCGGCTCGACCATCGGCCCGATCACCGCCAGCCACCTGGGCGTGCGCACCGTCGATATCGGCCTGCCGACCTTCGCCATGCACTCGATCCGCGAGCTGTGCGGCAGCCACGACCTGGCTCACCTGGTCAAGGTGCTGAGCGCCTTCTACGCCAGCCAAGAGCTGCCGTAAACCACCAACCGCTGCTGGCACAGGCACTCGCGCCTGCGCCAGCACGGCCCCGGTACCGGCGACAGATCGCCAGTCGCTGATGCACATCACTACGAATCGCGACAAAACGACCTAGACTTATAAGCATTCCTTCTGAGGAGGCCATTGCCATGATTTCGATGTCTTCATTCCATGCCATGCTCGTGCCGATCCTCATTGGCATGATCCTCCTGGCCATCGGCTTCAATTTCCGCGACAAGAACCTGGGCGTGCTCAGCATGTGGATCGGCATGCTGCTGATCCTCGGCACCGTGGTCTACAAGATCCTGGCCAAGCTAGCGGAATAAAAGCGCCGCTCGCCCTCGCATTGGATTTGGCGGCCTCGTACACTCGGTCGATACCGTAAACGTCCGAGGTTGACCGCCCAGTGTTCGCTCGTCTGTTCGCCCTGCCCTGCTATGTGCTCGTCTGCCTGCTGACCCTCCTGCCCCTCAACAGCGCCCAGGCCGTCGGCCTGCCTGGCCTGCTGGGCAACCAGGCCAAGCCCCAGCCGCAAGCCGAGGAGCCCCTGGGGCAGTCCCTGGACCAAGTGATCAAGTCCCTGGAGAACGACCAGCAGCGGGCCAAGCTGCTGGCGGACCTCAAGCGCCTGCGCGACACCACGAAAAAAGCCCAGCCCACCCCCGAGGAAGGCGTGCTCGGGCTGATCGGCGGCACCTTGTCGACCCTGGAGAAGCAGTTTTCCGGCGCTGACAGCCCCGCGACCCGCTGGACCGACGAGTTCGAGCTAGCCCAGCAGGAACTGGTGGCCCTGGTACTGCCGGCCAGCCAGTGGCTGCCGATCATCTTCGCCTTTGCCCTGATCCTCATGGTCTGGAGCCTGCTGGCAGCGGCGCTGATCTGGCTCAGCCATCGCGTGCGCCTGCGCTTCGGCCTTACCGAGGACCTGCCCCAGCACCCCAAGACCTGGGACCTCTTGCGCTTCGCCTTGCGCAAGCTCGGCCCCTGGATGATCGCCCTGCTGATTACCGTGTACATGACCTATTCCCTGCCCTCGTCCCTGGGCAAGGACCTGGCCATGGTCCTGGCCTATGCCCTGGTGGTCGGCACCTGTTTCTCGGCGATCTGCGTGGTGGCGTTCTCGGTGCTCGACGGCCCCCACCGCCATCGCGCCCTGTATATCCTGCGGCGCCAGGCGTTTCGGCCGCTGTGGTGGATCGGCAGCTTCGCCGCCTTCGGCGAGGCCCTGAGCGATCCGCGCATGGTGGCCAGCCTCGGCCAGCACCTGGCCCATACCGCCGCGACCTTCGCCAATGTCATGGCCGCCCTGTCCACCGGGGTGTTCATCCTGCGCTTCCGGCGGCCGATCGCCCACCTGATCCGCAACCAGCCCCTGGCGCGCCGCCTGACCCGCCGGGCCTTGAGCGACACCATCGAGATCATCGGCACCTTCTGGTACCTGCCAGCCCTGGTGCTGGTGGGCATCTCGCTGTTCGCCACCTTCGTCTCCGCCGGCGACACCAGCACCGCACTGCGCCAGTCGCTGCTATGCACCGTGCTGCTGGTGCTGTGCATGGTGATCAATGGCCTGGTGCGCCGCCATGCCCAGCGCCCCCACCGCGGGCACAAGCGCCATGCGCTGTATTCCGAGCGGCTCAAGGGGTTCTTCTACACCCTGGCCCACCTCGCCGTGTGGCTGGCCTTCATCGAACTGGGCTTGCGGGTCTGGGGCATGTCGCTGATCCGCTTCACCGAAGGCGACGGCCACGAAGTCAGCGTCAAGCTGTTCGGCCTCGGCGGCACCCTGATCTTCGCCTGGCTGATCTGGATCCTCAGCGACACCGCCGTGCACCACGCGCTGACGCGCTCGCGCAAGGGCCTGGCCAATGCCCGCGCCCAGACCATGATGCCGTTGATCCGCAACGTGCTGTTCGTGGCGATCTTCATCATCGCCACCATCGTCGCCCTGGCCAACATGGGCATGAATGTCACGCCGCTGCTGGCCGGTGCCGGTGTGATCGGCCTGGCCATCGGTTTCGGCGCCCAGTCGCTGGTGGCGGACCTGATCACCGGCCTGTTCATCATCATCGAGGACTCCCTGGCCATCGACGACTACGTGGATGTCGGCGGCCACCTGGGCACCGTCGAGGGCCTGACCATCCGCACCGTGCGCCTGCGGGACATCGACGGCATCGTCCACACCATCCCGTTCAGCGAGATCAAGAGCATCAAGAACTACTCCCGGGAGTTCGGCTACGCCATCTTCCGCGTGGCGATCCCCTACAACATGGAGATCGACGATGCGATCAAGCTGATGCGCGATGTCGGCCAGAAGATGCGCAGCGATCCGCTGCAGCGGCGCAATATCTGGTCGCCCCTGGAGATTCAGGGGGTGGAGAGCTTCGAATCCGGCAGCGCCATCCTCCGCGCCCGCTTCAAGACCGCGCCGATCAAGCAATGGGAAGTGTCCCGGGCCTTCAATCTGTCGCTCAAGCGCCACCTCGACGAGGCCGGGCTGGACCTGGCGACCCCGCGCATGAGCATCCAGGTGGTCACCGCCGGGGGCGGCTCCCAGGCCGAGGCGTAAGGCGAGCCGCACGCCGGGGCACGGCTGCGCGCTCCATGGCAAGGCGGTCCAGACAGGGCGGCACAGCACGCCACGGGACCTGGCAGCCCCGTACTACAACAACAATCAAGGAGAGAGTCCCCATGCAGCTATCCACTATCGCCAGCGCTTGCCTGGCCAGTGTCCTGGCCTTGTCCGGCCACTACGTCCATGCCGCCGACGACAGCGCCATGGCGCAGGCCCGCAAGCACATCGCCGAACAGGCCAAGGCCCTGGAACCGACACTGCTGGCAACCCGTCGCGATATCCATGCCCACCCTGAACTGGGCAACACCGAACACCGCACTGCCGAGCTGGTAGCCACGCAGTTGCGCGCCCTGGGCCTGGAAGTCCGGACGGGCGTCGCCCGCACCGGCGTGGTGGCGGTGCTCAAGGGTGGCCTGCCCGGCCCCACCGTGGCCTTGCGCGCCGACATGGACGCACTGCCGGTCAAGGAGGTCGCGGACCTGCCGTTCGCCTCCAAGGCCAAGGGGCGCTACCTGGACAAGGAAGTGGACGTCATGCACGCCTGCGGCCACGACGCCCACACGGCAATCTTGCTGAGCACGGCGAAAGTCCTCAGCGACATGCGCGAGCGCCTGCCAGGCACCGTGGTGTTCTATTTCCAGCCCGCCGAAGAAGGCCCGAGCGATTTCATTCCAGACGGCAAGAACGTCTGGGGCGCGAAGATGATGGTGCAGGAAGGCGTGATGCAATCGCCCAAGCCGGACGCGGTGTTCGGCCTGCATGTCTGGGCCGGGATTCCCGCCGGGCGCATCGCCTATCGCCCGGGCCCGACCCTGGCCAGCTCCGACGACCTGCGCATCCGCATCCTCGGCAAGCAGACCCACGCCGGCCGCCCCTGGGACGGCATCGACCCGATCACCGTCGGGGCCCAGGCCATCGTCGGGCTGCAGACCGTGGTCAGCCGCCGTACCGATATTTCGTCGTACCCGTCGGTGGTCAGCATCGGCACCATCAACGGCGGCACACGCTACAACATCATTCCCGAATCGGTGGACATGACCGGCACCATCCGCTCCTACGACTATGGCATTCGCCAGAAACTGCACAGTGATGTACGCCAGACCGTGGAACGGATCGCCGAGAGCGGCGGCGCCAAGGCCGAAGTGAGCATCATCGAGAAGTACGACCCGACCATCAACGACCCGGCCCTGACCGAGAAGATGCTGCCAAGCCTGCGCTGGGCGGCCAAGGACGATGTGGTGCAAGGGCCGCTGGTGGGCGGCGCGGAGGACTTTTCCTTCTATGCCAAGCAGGCGCCGGGACTGTTCGTGTTTCTCGGCGTGACGCCCCGGGACCAGGACATGGCCAAGGCCGCGCCGAACCACAACCCGGGATTCTTCGTCGACGAGTCGGCGCTGGTGGTGGGCGTGCGGACCCTGGCGTCCTTGACCACCGACTATCTATTCGCCGGAGCCAAGCCCTAGGCGCTGTCCAACCCTGCCCGCTGGCGCGAAGGCAGCGGGCTCAGGCCACATCCACACCAACGTGGATCGCATCGTGGCGCCAGAACTCCAGGTCGCAATCGATCAGCCGCTGATGCTGGTCGTAGTTGACCCGGGCGATGCGCAGTCCCGGGCTGCCCACCGAGACCTTGAGCGCCGCGGCCGCTTCCGGCGGCAGGGAAGTGGGCACGATCTCGAAGCGCACCCGCCCGTAGTGCAGGTCGTAGTGCCGGGCATACAGCTCGGTGATCGACTGGTTCAGATCCAGGTCGAGGATCTTCGGGAAGTACTGCGGATTCAGGTAATGCTCGACATACAGCACCAGACGCTCGTCGATCCGTCGCACGCGGCAGATCTGGATCACGCTGGACAAGGCCGGAAGTTGCAACCAGGCGCAGACCGCCGCCGACGCCGGTTGCAAACGTGCACAAATCACCTCGGTGGACGGTACCCGGCCCTGGGCGCTGACCATGGCGTGGAAATGGCTGCGCTGCATCAGGTTATAGGCCAGGCGCGGCGGCGAAACGAACCAGCCACGACGCTCCTCGCGGTAGATCTGTCCCTGGGCCTCCAGTTGCAGCAGAGCCTCACGCACGGTGATCCGGGTAGTGGCGAACAGCTCGCTGAGCTTGCGCTCGGCCGGCAGCTTGCTCCCCGGTGCCAGCAAGCCATGGGCGATCTGTTCTTGCAGTACCTGGCCGATGGCTGTCACCGCCTTGGTTGCCTCTATACGCATCAACGTTACCTATCTGGACTAGACCAGCACCGTCCCAGTGCCTGGCAGCGACCTGTACGGCCCCCTGCTCCTGACTGCAAAGCCTAGGCAACGCAGATGACTGATATGTGACAAAGCTTGCGAACGGCCCTGGCCAGAGCTGCAACTTTCCCGCCAGGGCCTTTGAAAACGGGAGTTTTGCCGTGGTCTACGCTTAGTTCGCAGTGTCGAGCCTGCGCCTGGTTCCAGGCGTTCGCAGCAGGCATCGACATAAAAGTGTCATCCAACAGGCTTAGATTGGCTCAGGTATTGCTGACCTAGACCAACCCACCGCAAGACTGTCGATCACAACGCAGCGTGGAACACGCCCAAAGGAGCTTCGGATGAAACAGCTTTTCCTGGCATCACTGTTAGGTTCGACCATCGCCATGTGCACCGCCGCCATGGCCGCTGACAACGACTTGAAAACCCTGGAAGCCGCTGCGAAGGCGGAAGGCGCCATCAACAGCGTCGGCATGCCCGATGACTGGGCCAACTGGAAAGGCACCTGGGAAGACCTGGCCAAGACCTACGGCCTCAAGCACATCGACACCGACATGAGCTCGGCCCAGGAAATCGCCAAGTTCGCCGCCGAGAAAGACAATGCCAGCGCCGATATCGGCGACGTTGGCGCCGCGTTCGGCCCGATCGCCGTCAAGCAAGGCGTGGTCCAGCCCTACAAGCCAAGCACCTGGGCGCAGGTCCCGGACTGGGCCAAGGACAAGGACGGCAACTGGGCCCTGGCCTACACCGGCACCATCGCCTTCATCATCAACAAGAAGCTGCTGCACGGTTCCGAAGCACCCAAGAGCTGGGCCGACCTGGAAAAGGGCAAGTACAAGGTGTCCATCGGTGACGTGAGCACCGCCGCCCAGGCTGCCAACGGCGTCCTGGCCGCCGCCATCGCCAAGGGCGGCGACGAGAAGAACATCCAACCGGCGCTGCTGATGTTCGCCGAGATCGCCAAGCAGGGGCGCCTGTCCCTGGCCAACCCGACCATCGCCACCATGGAGAAGGGTGAAGTGGAAGTCGGCGTGGTCTGGGACTTCAACGGCCTGAGCTACCGCAACAAGATGGTCAACAAGGACGACTACGAAGTGCTGATCCCGTCCGACGGCTCGGTGATCTCCGGCTACACCACCATCATCAACAAGTACGCCAAGCACCCGAATGCGGCCAAGCTGACCCGCGAGTACATCTTCAGCGACGCCGGGCAGGTCAACCTGGCCCGTGGCAATGCCCGCCCAATCCGTGCCGAGCACGTCAACCTGCCGGCGGACGTCAAGGCCAACCTGCTGCCCAACGAGCAGTACAAGCACGTGACGCCGATCAAGGACGCCGAAGCCTGGGAGAAGACCTCCAAGGCCCTGCCGCAGAAGTGGCAGGAAGAAGTGATCATCAACATGCAGTAATGCTGCTTCCGTAGGGGCGAGGCTTGCCCGCGATCCAGGCGCTGCGGCCTATCTTGAAATCGCAGCGATACCATCGCGGGCAAGCTGCGCTCCTACGAGATTGTTCGGTCTTGCGGAGCCCTTGCCCCATGTCACACAACGTCATCCTTGTCGTGCTCGACGGCCTCAATCACCAGGTCGCCCGCCACGCCATGGGACATCTTCAAGCCTATGTCGGCGCAGGACGCGCAGCGCTGTACCAACTGGAATGCGAGCTTCCGGCACTGTCCCGCCCGCTGTACGAATGCATCCTCACCGGGGTGCCGCCGATCGACAGCGGCATCGTGCACAACCAGGTCTCGCGCCTGTCCACCCAGCGCAGCCTGTTCCATTACGCCCGGGCCGCCGGCCTGGGAACCGCCGCTGCCGCCTACCACTGGATCAGCGAGCTGTACAACCGCACGCCGTTCAATGCAGCGCGAGACCGGCACACCGTCGCCCCTGAGTTGCCGATCCAGTACGGCCACTTCTACTGGAGCGACCACTACCCCGACTCCCACCTGTTCGCCGATGCCGAGGACCTGCGCCTGCGCCACGCTCCCAACCTGTTGCTGGTGCACCCGATGAACATCGACGACGCCGGCCACAAGCACGGCCTGGACAGCGCCCAGTATCGCAACAGCGCACGCTCGGCCGACATCATCCTGGCCGACTACCTGCAAGGCTGGCTCGACGCCGGCTACCAGGTGCTGGTGACCGCCGACCACGGCATGAACGCCGATCGTTCGCACAATGGCCTGCTGCCCGAGGAACGGGAGGTGCCGCTGTTCGTCATCGGCGGGGCCTTCAGCCTCGATCCCGGGGCCACACCGAAGCAGACCGAACTGTGCGGCACCATTTGCCAACTGCTCGGCGTACCCCACGACAAACCCTTCTGCCGGGAGCTGTTGAAGTGAATTCAGTGACCCGTGGCAAATGGCTGGCGGCCTTGTGCCTGGTGCCTTTCGCCCTGTTCTTCATCGTGTTCCAGCTGGCCCCGCTGGCGTGGGTGCTGATCAACAGCCTGCAGTCCGAGGAGTTCGGCTGGGGCCTGGCCAACTTCAACAAGATCTTCAGTTCGAAGTTCTACCTGCAGGCGATCCAGTACAGCCTGGAGATCAGCTTCTGGTCCAGCGTGTTCGGCATCATCATCGCCGTGCTGGGTAGCTACTCGCTGCGCCGGGTCGACTCCAGGCTGCGCAACTTCGTCAATGCCTTCGCCAACATGACCAGCAACTTCGCCGGCGTGCCCCTGGCCTTCGCGTTCATCATCCTGCTGGGCTTCAACGGTGCCATCACCATCATGCTCAAGCAGTCGGGGGTCATCCAGGACTTCAACCTCTACTCCAAGACCGGCTTGATCATCCTCTACACCTACTTCCAGATCCCGCTTGGGGTGTTGTTGCTGTACCCGGCTTTCGACGCACTACGCGAAGACTGGCGCGAATCCGCCGCCCTGCTGGGCGCCAGCGGCTGGCAGTTCTGGCGGCATATCGGCCTGCCGGTGCTGACCCCGGCGCTGCTGGGCACCTTCGTGATCCTGCTGGCCAACGCCCTGGGCGCCTATGCCACGGTCTATGCCCTGACCACCGGCAACTTCAACGTCCTGCCGATCCGCATCGCGGCCATGGTTTCCGGGGACATTTCCCTGGACCCGAACATGGCCAGCGCCCTGGCGGTGGTGCTGGTGGCGCTGATGACCCTGGTGACCATCGTCCATCAGTTGCTGCTCAAGAGGAGCTACCATGTCTCGCGCTGAACCTGGCTCCGTCGCCCTCTACCACCGGTTCGTGGTCTGGCTGCTGTTCGCCATCCTGCTATTGCCGCTGCTGGGGACCTTCGTCTACTCCATCGCCAGCAGCTGGTCGGCGACCATCCTGCCCAGCGGCTTCACCTTCAAGTGGTACTTGCAGCTGTGGAGCGACCCGCGCTTTCTCGCGGCCTTCGGCCAGTCGCTGCTGGTCTGCGTCGGTGCCCTGGCCTTGTCGGTGGTGCTGATCCTGCCGCTGCTGTTCGTGGTGCACTACCACTTTCCCAAGCTCGATGCGCTGATGAACATCCTGATCCTGCTGCCCTTCGCGGTGCCGCCGGTGGTGTCCTCGGTGGGCCTGCTGCAGTTATACGGCTCAGGCCCCCTGGCCATGGTCGGCACGCCGTGGATCCTGATCGGCTGTTACTTCACCGTGGCCCTGCCGTTCATGTACCGGGCCATCACCAACAACCTGCAGGCGATCAACCTGCGGGACCTGATGGACGCCGCCCAGCTCCTGGGCGCCAGCACTTGGCAGGCGGCCTTGCTGGTAGTCCTGCCGAACCTGCGCAAGGGCCTGATGGTGGCGCTGCTGCTGTCCTTCTCGTTCCTGTTCGGCGAGTTCGTGTTCGCCAACATCCTGGTGGGCACCCGCTACGAAACCCTGCAGGTATACCTGAACAACATGCGCAACAGCAGCGGCCACTTCACCAGCGCCCTGGTGATCTCCTACTTCTTCTTCGTGCTGGTCCTGACCTGGGCCGCCAACATCCTGAACAGGGACAAGAGCCAATGAGCTTCGTCGACGTGCAACACCTGCAAAAGCACTACGCGGGCACCACGGTGTTCAGCGATATCAACTGCCAGATCCACAAGGGCGAGTTCGTCACCCTGCTGGGCCCCTCCGGCTGCGGCAAGTCCACCCTGCTGCGCTGCATCGCCGGGCTGACTCCGGTGGATGCCGGCAAGATTCTCCTCGACGGCCAGGATATCGTGCCCCTGAGCCCGCAGAAACGCGGGATCGGCATGGTGTTCCAAAGCTATGCGCTGTTCCCCAACATGACCGTGGAACAGAACGTCGCCTTCGGCCTGCGCATGCAGAAGGTCAACGCCGACGACAGCCACAAGCGCGTCAGTGAAGCCCTGCAACTGGTGGAGCTCAAGGACTTCGCCAGCCGCTACCCACACCAGCTCTCCGGCGGCCAGTGCCAGCGCGTGGCCCTGGCCCGTTCCCTGGTGACCCGGCCGCGCCTGCTGTTGCTGGATGAGCCGCTGTCGGCACTGGACGCGCGGATCCGCAAGCACCTGCGCGAGCAAATCCGCAATATCCAGCAGGAACTGGGCCTGACCACCATCTTCGTCACCCATGACCAGGAAGAAGCGCTGACCCTGTCGGACCGGATTTTCCTGATGAACCAGGGCCAGATCGTCCAGAGTGGCGATGCCGAGACCCTGTACACCGCGCCGGTGGATGCATTCGCCGCCGGCTTCATCGGCAACTACAACCTCCTGGACGCCGAGAGCGCCAGCAAGCTGTTACAGCGTCCGGTGAGCGGGCGCATCGCCATTCGTCCCGAGGCCATCGAGCTGCGCAAGGACGGCCAGCCGGACGCGCTGATCCGTGGCCACAGCCTGCTGGGCAACGTCATCCGCTATCGGGTCGAGGCCCACGGCGTGGAACTGGTGGTGGATGTGCTCAACCGTTCGGCTGCCGACCTGCACGCCAATGGCCAGCGCCTGGCGTTATCTATCGATCCGAGCGCCCTGTGTGAGGTAGCTTGACGGCAGCGACAAGCTTCAAGCTGCGAGCTTCAAGTTATAGATAGACCGCTAAGCACCTAAATCCAATTCTTGCAGCTTGAAGCTTATAGCTTGAAGCTGTTCTCGGAGAGAACTGCACTGATGGCCCTGGCAATTTTTGATCTGGACGAAACCTTGATCCACGGCGACTGCGCCACCCTCTGGAGCGAGCAGATGGGGCGCCTGGGTTGGGTCGACAGCGAGTCGTTCATGCGCCGCAACAACGAGCTGATGGACGCCTACAGCCATGGCAAGCTGGCCATGGAGGAATTCATGGCGTTCAGCCTCGAGCCCATGGCCGGGCGCAGCCCGGAGGATGTGGCCCACCTGGTGGAGCCCTGGGTCGAGGACGTGATCGAGCCGATCATCTTCAGTGATGCCTGCAAGACCCTGGCCGCCCATCGCCAGGCCGGCGACCGGATCCTGGTGATCTCGGCCTCGGGCACCCACCTGGTGCAGCCGATCGCCCAGCGCCTGGGCATCGATGAAGTACTGGGGATCGAGCTGGAAGTGCTCAACGGCGTCTATACCGGCAATACCCTGGGCACCCTGACCTACCGCGAGGGCAAGATCACCCGGTTGCTGCAATGGCTGGAAACCGAACAGGAAAGCCTTAAGGGCGCGACCTTCTATTCCGACTCGCGCAACGACCTGCCATTGCTGCTGCGAGTGGATCATCCCCAGGTGGTCAACCCGGATCCGGTACTGCGCGAGCATGCGCAGCAGGCCGGCTGGCCGATCCACCACTGGAAATGACCGCAATGCCTGCGGGAACCGGCCGTGGGCCAGCTCCCGCAGATGGTCATGCCAATGCCGAGTCGATCACCAGGACCAGCTTGCCCGATACCTGATTGGTGGCCAGTTCGGCGAATGCGGCTTCGGCATCCTCGATCGGGAGCGTCCTGGCCAACTGGGGGCTCAGGCGCCCATCGCCGAACAGCGGCCAGACGTTCTGGCCCAGATCGCTCAGCAAGTCGGCCTTGAACTGATCGCTGCGGCTGCGCAGGGTCGAACCCAGCAGCTGGATCCGCTTGGCCAGCACCTTGGCCAGGTCCAGTTGCGCCTCGCGCCCGCCCATCAGGCCGATCAGCACCCAACGCCCATCGAGGGCCAGCAGCTTGAGATTATCGGCCGCGTAGCCAGCTCCCACCGGGTCCAGGACCACATCGAAGGGGGCGAAATCCCGCAGTGCATCCAGGCCATCGGTGCGTATCACGCCCCCCTGGGCACCCAGTTTTTCGCAGTAGGCCAGGCGCTCGGCGGAGCCGACACTGACCCAGCACGGACTGCCGAAGGCCTTGCACAGCTGGATCGCCGCCGAGCCGACCCCACTGGCCCCGGCGTGCAGCAGCACCTTTTCTCCGGGCTTGAGCGCCGCCAGTTGGAACAGATTCAGCCAGGCCGTGGCATAGACTTCCGGCAACGCCGCGGCCTCGACCAGCGACAACCCCTCGGGCACCGGCAGCACATGGCGTGCATCGACCACCACTTCCTCGGCCATGCCGCCACCGGCCAACAGCGCACAGACCCGATCACCGATTTTCCAGGACGAACCCGGGCCGACTTCACTGATCACCCCGGAGCATTCCAACCCCAGCACCTGGCTGGCCCCGGCCGGCGGTGGATAGAGCCCCGCGCGCTGCAGCAGGTCGGCCCGATTCAGGCCGGCGGCGGCCACGCGAATACGAACCTGGCCCGCATCGCAAGTCGGGCTTGGCTCTTCAACCCACTCCACATGACCTTCAACGCCTTGCAATGCTTTCACAGTGCCTCCATAGTGAGTCTGGACTGAGCCCGGAGGTTATAGCACCGGGCTTTTTGCATTATGCGACCGGCCCTGATGGAACCGGCGACTTCTAAGACGGCCTAATATGCGTTATCAATTGCCCCCGCGTCGAATCAGCATGAAGCATCTGTTCCCCAGCACCGCCCTCGCTCTTTTCATTGGTTTCGGCCTACTGCCGATGTCGACCACTACGCTCGCAGCCAATAGCTGGGACAAGCTACAGCCTGATCGCGATGAGGTAATTGCCAGCCTCAATGTTGTTGAACTGCTCAAGCGTCATCACTACAGCAAGCCACCTTTGGACGACGCACGCTCGGTCATCATCTACGACAGCTACCTGAAGCTGCTGGACCCATCGCGCAGCTACTTCCTGGCCAGCGACATCGCAGAGTTCGACAGGTGGAAAACCCAGTTCGACGACTTCCTCAAGAGCGGTGACCTGAACGCAGGCTTCACCATCTACAAGCGCTACCTGGACCGGGTCAAATCCCGACTCGACTTCGCCCTGGCGGAACTGGCCAAGGGTGTCGACAAGATCGACTTCACCACCAAGGAAACCTTGCTGATCGATCGCAAGGAAGCTCCATGGCTCAAGACCACCGCCGAACTCGACGACCTGTGGCGCAAGCGCGTCAAGGACGAAGTGCTGCGGATGAAGATCGCCGGCAAGGAACCCAAGCAGATCCAGGAAACCCTGACCAAGCGCTACAAGAACCAGTTGGCGCGCCTGGACCAGACTCGGGCCGAGGATATCTTCCAGGCCTACATCAACACCTTCGCCATGTCCTACGACCCGCATACCAACTATCTGTCGCCGGATAACGCGGAGAACTTCGACATCAACATGAGCCTGTCGCTGGAAGGCATCGGCGCGGTACTGCAAAGCGACAACGACCAGGTCAAGGTCGTGCGCCTGGTACCGGCAGGCCCGGCGGACAAGACCAAGCAGGTCGCCCCGGCGGACAAGATCATCGGTGTCGCCCAGGGCGACAAGGAAATGGTCGACGTGGTGGGCTGGCGCCTGGACGAAGTGGTCAAGCTGATCCGCGGTCCTAAGGGCACCCTGGTGCGCCTGGAAGTGATCCCGGCCAGCAATGCGCCGAACGACCAGACCAGCAAGATCGTGCCTATCACCCGGGAAGCGGTGAAGCTCGAAGACCAGGCGGTGAAGAAGTCGGTCCTCAACCTCAAGCAGGACGGCAAGGACTACAAGCTCGGGGTGATCGAGATCCCGGCCTTCTACCTGGACTTCAAGGCGTTCCGCGCGGGTGACCCGGACTACAAGAGCACCACCCGTGACGTGAAGAAGCTGCTGACCGAACTGCAGAAAGAGAAGGTCGACGGCGTGGTCATCGACTTGCGCAACAACGGCGGTGGTTCCCTGCAGGAAGCCACCGAGCTGACCAGCCTGTTCATCGACAAGGGCCCTACCGTGCTGGTGCGTAACGCCGATGGCCGGGTGGATGTGCTGGAAGACGAGAACCCCGGTGCCTTCTACAAGGGCCCGATGGCCCTGCTGGTCAACCGCCTTTCGGCCTCGGCCTCGGAGATCTTCGCCGGCGCCATGCAGGACTACCATCGCGCGTTGATCATCGGCGGCCAGACCTTCGGCAAAGGTACGGTCCAGACCATCCAGCCGCTCAACCATGGCGAGCTGAAGCTGACCCTGGCCAAGTTCTACCGGGTTTCCGGGCAGAGCACCCAGCACCAGGGCGTGCTGCCGGATATCGGCTACCCATCGATCATCGACACCAAGGAGATCGGTGAAAGCGCGCTGCCCGAAGCCATGCCTTGGGACACCATCCGCCCGGCCATCAAGCCGGCGATGGATCCGTTCAAGCCGTTCCTGGCCCAGCTCAAGGCCGAACACGAAAGCCGCTCGGCGAAAGATCCGGAATTCGTGTTCATCCGCGACAAGCTGGCGCTGGCGCAGAAGCTGATGGCGGAAAAAACCGTGAGCCTCAACGAAGCCGATCGCCGTGCGCAGCATGCCGATATCGAAGCCAAGCAACTGGCCCTGGAAAACATCCGTCGCAAGGCCAAGGGCGAAGAGCCGCTCAAGGAGCTGAAGAAAGAGGATGAGGACGCACTGGCCGCTGCCGAACCGGACAAGACCAAGCCGGAAGACGACGCCTACCTGAGCGAAACCGGGCGCATCCTGCTGGATTACCTGAAGCTCAACACTTCGGTGGCCAAGCACTGAGGATGATGGCAATTTAATTCGAGCGCTCCTCGGAGCGTCATCAAATAGTCATCATTCTGTCGTGAAATAAAGGACTGGGGGCCACGCGCACCCGGTCCTTTTTTTATCGACAGAGATCGCCATGACCACGACCGAACAGCTCAGTGCATTGAGTTCAATCCTGGCTCAAAGCGGTTTGCACAGCCTGTTCCAACCAATCATTTCCCTCTCGGAACGCCGCATCCTCGGCTATGAAGCCTTGAGCCGCGGCCCCTCCAACAGCCCGCTGCATTCCCCAGTCGCCCTGTTCGCCGTCGCCCGCCAGGCCGGCCGCCTGAGCGAACTGGAGATCGCCTGCCGCCATAGCGCCTGCCGGCGTTTCAGCGAGCAGTTGCTGCCTGGCAAGCTGTTCCTCAACGTTTCCCCCGAATCCCTGCTGGAAGCCGCCCACCAACCCGGGCGCACCCTGCAATTGCTGCAAGACTTCGGCATCCCTCCCAGCCAGGTGGTGATCGAACTTACCGAACAGACTCCCATCGACGACTTCCAACTGCTGCAGAATGCCCTGCACCACTATCGCGACATGGGTTTCTCCATCGCCCTGGATGACCTGGGGGCCGGATATTCCAGTCTGCGCTTGTGGTCGGAGCTGCGACCGGACTACGTGAAGATCGATCGCCATTTCATCGACGGTATCCACCAGGATGCGCTCAAGCGTGAGTTCGTCGGATCGATCCTGCAGATCGCCAAGGCCTCCCGGGCCAAGGTGATCGCCGAAGGCATCGAGCTGGCCGAGGAACTGGCGGTGCTCACCGAGATGGGCGTCGACCTGGTCCAGGGTTATCTGCTGTGCCGACCCCAGGAACAACCGTCCCAGGATGCCTGGGCAATGATGCCCAAGCACGACAACACCAGCGTGGCCTTGAATGACGAAGGCAGCGACCTCAGCGCCCTGCTCAACGACCAGCCGGCGGTGGCACGCAACACGCCCACGGCCAACGTGCTGGAGGCCTTTCGCCGCCAGGCCAATCTCAACTCCCTGGCGGTTCTTGACGAGCAGGGCCAGCCCTGCGGAATCGTCCACCGACATTCGCTTTCCGATGCCCTGCTCAAGCCATTCGCTACCGACCTGTTCGCCCGCAAGCCCATCAGCCGGCTGATGAACGACGACTTCCTGGCCGTCGAGCTGACCCAGTCGCTGCAACAGGTCAGCCGACTGATCACCAGCCGCGCCAGGCAACGCATCGAGGAAGATTTCATCATCACCCTCAATGGCCATTACCTGGGGCTGGGGCGGGTGATCGATGTGCTCAAGCTGATCACTGAACTGAAGATCCAGCAGGCTCGCTACGCCAACCCCCTGACGCTGCTGCCGGGCAACGTCCCCATCCAGCAATGCCTGACCCGCTTGCTCCAGCAGGGGCGCGAATCGGTGATCTGCTATGTGGATATCGACAGTTTCAAGCCCTTCAACGACATCTACGGCTACGGCCGCGGCGATGAGGTGCTGCTGTGCCTGGCACAATGCCTGAATGACCGGGTAGACCCGAGCCGCGACTTCGTCGGGCATATCGGCGGGGATGATTTCTTGCTGGTGCTGGGACCGGAAGACTGGCGCAAGCGGCTGAACCAGTTGCTGGACGACTTTCACAGCCAGTGCCGGCGCTTCTATCGCAGCGAACACCTGGAAGCCGGTTGCTTCGTGGCGCCCAACCGCCAGGGAATTCGCCAGGAATTCCCCTTGCTGTCACTGTCCATCGGCGTAGTGCACCTGTATCCACAGGCCTGTGGGCAACTGGACTCCAGCCAACTGGCGGAGCTGGCCTCCCAGGCCAAGCACCATGCCAAGAACGTCCAAGGCTACAGCGTGCACGTGATCGACAGCCTGGAAGCCCTGGCCCGCCAGCGCAACGAAAACCTCAGTGCTGCGGACCTAGCTGCTCCAGCTTGAGGCTGGCCAGGGGATGTCCGGCCTGGGCCGAAAGTTTCCACCAGCGAGCCGCTTCGACAGCATCGGGTTCCTTGCTGGCCGAGCCGGCCAGGCTGATCACCCCAAGCTGGTAGGCAGCCTTGGCATCGCCGGCCAACGCAGCCAGGCGCAACAGGCGGATCCCCTCCTCCCGTGCCCCGAGCCCCTGGCCACGGAAAAGCAGGATATGGCCATAGAAGCTCTGCGCGCCCACATCGCCCAGGTTGGCCATGCGCGCATACTGCCCCTCCATCCAGCGCCAGCTACGGGGCTGGCGGATGAACCAGGGCCAGTGAAACAACCGGCGCGCCAGCCAATAGCCGGCCCGCGCCTTGAATCGCCAGAACATTCAAGCCTCCGCTGATTCGGGATATTCGTACTCGAACACTCGCACCACTTCCGAGGCATGCCAGGACGCTGCGGCAACACCATCGGAAGGTCCGGAAAAACGCCCCAGGCGCTCCACGCACTCGAAGAATCCGGTACGCGGCAGGCGGCTGGCCCCCTGGCTGATGACCAGGGAACTGCGCAGCGGCTGCTCGGCTCGTGCATCCAGGGCGGCCAGGTGCTCCAGCGCGGCCGTCAGGGTCTGCATCGCCGGACTGGGCAACTGCAAGCGCTCCAGCAATGCACGGTAGGTTAAGAGATGACGTTGTCGTCGGGCTTGATCCAGCTCACCCAACAGCCCATCCCAGTGCTGACGACTGATCCTTACACTCACGATTGCTCCCTCCACCCCGGCACCGTCAGTTCCCAGGCCAGGCTGCGGCGAATAGCAGCGTCAGGTTGACGCTCGCCACTTTCAATCAAGGCCAGGTAGGACGGGCTGATGCCTACTTTGCGGGCCAGCGCCTCGATGGCGATGCCCTTCCCTTCGCGTAGATTGCGTAATTGATCCAGGCCCGGAAGACTCTGGGCCGGTGTCGCCGCCTGAGAGACTGCAGCGGCTTGCGGTGCGTTTTCGGTGAGACCTGCGGCTTTCAACAACGCTTGATACTGAGCCCACGGCAGAACCGCATATTCGGGTTCGCCATCGCGTTCAATAATCTGGATATCCATCACCACCCCGTAGGACTACGACACTTAACGAGTCGGAATTTTCCTTAGAAGTGTAATCCTAACAGCGATGGCGGTCGCGCAGAGCATGATTGTCGTCAGGTAACGGGGCCGTTACCGGAGGTGCTCCCCGCCCCCTCCAGACGCAATTGTTCGGGGGTGTCCGGCAGCCGTTCCACTACCGCCAGCTTTTCCGGGGCCTGGCGATTGCGCCAGGCGCGGAAGGCATCCAGCTCATCGCCCAGGGTCTTCATCAGCCAAGCCAGCACGGCGATGTCATCGAGCATGCCGAACACCGGCAGGAAATCGGGAATCGCATCCAGCGGGCTGAGGAAGTACATCAGGCCGGCGACCACCGACAGCAGCGCCTTGGGACTGATCGCTCGGTACTCGCCCCGCCAGTAGGCCAGGCACAACGCCTGCAACAGACGCAGGTCTTCCTTGACCTTGCCCAGGCGCTCGCCCTGGAAAACGCCCTTGCTCGCCACGGCGAACAACAGCGTCGGCAAGCGGCCACGACTCAGGAGCCGAGCGGCCAGGGGCAGGAAGCGGGCAAAATTCCAGGGTGCTTTCATCTTCACTCCCACTGAAATGTTATCCACACAAATTGTGGATAACCTTGTGAACAGAGCTCCTTTTCAGCGCTGAAAGCCCCGTCTCACAAGGGCTGAGCTCAGATCGGGCGTTTTTTACTCACATAAAAAAACCCATAATTTCATTGACTTGGCAGGCTCCAGCGACTAGCTGCTGGCGCTCCTCTGTTCTGACTGCCGACAATGCCGCCAGTTCGGATTTTTTACCATTACCAGCCTGTAGAAACGACAACGCCCCGTAAGAACGGGGCGTTGTTGCAGACGTTGCAGCAGATTACTTGGCTGCGTCTGGCTTGTCTTGCTTGGCCGGATCCTTGATACCCAGCAGTTCCAGCTCGAACACCAGCACCGAATTGGCCGGGATCGCCGGGCTTGGGCTCTGGGCGCCATAGGCCAGGTCGCTAGGAATGTACAGCTTGTACTTCTCGCCGACGTGCATCAGTTGCAGGCCTTCGACCCAACCCGGGATAACGCCGCTGACTGGTAGATCGATCGGGCTGCCACGCTCAACCGAGCTGTCGAACACGGTGCCGTTGGTCAGGGTGCCGGTGTAATGCACGGTCACCACGTCAGTCGGCTTGGGCTGCGGGCCATCGGCCTTCTTCAGGACTTCGTACTGCAGGCCGGAAGCAGTGGTGGTCACACCAGTCTTCTTGCCGTTCTCTTCGAGGAATTTCTTGCCGGCGGCGGCCGACTCTTCACTCATCTTGGCCATGCGCTCTTCAGCACGCTTTTGCAATGCGGCAAAGGCCTCGATCAGTTCTTCGTCTTTGAGCTTCTGTTCTTTCTTGCCGACGGCATCTTCGATGCCCAGGGCCACGGCTTTGGAATCCAGGTCATCCATGCCTTCCTGGGCCAAGCTCTTGCCCATGTTCAGGCCGATGCCGTAGGAAGCTTTCTGAGCTGGGGTTTTCAGCTCTACGCTGGTCTGCGAGTCACAACCGGCGAGTACCAGGCTAACCAGGGCCACCGCCGCCGCCAACCGATGCTGTTTCATGCTATTTCCTTGTTCATGCGCCTAAAGGGCAATCGAATAAAGCCGCGAGCTTATCAGGCGGCCACGACCAATGGCTACCGGCATAAGAGCAGTAAACCGCTGATAAGTTCACGTCTTCAAACGCATTTCGTGGTGTGGGATATGCCCCGTCCGGATACATCGCGAGGCGTGTGAAAGAGCGCGAATAACCATAGCGCAAGTAATGGCTACTTGCCGCGTCAGATGCGCTCAGGCATAAGGAAGCGAAATTCGACAAGGAAGTACATCTTGCGCCTCATCTACCGTGTATTGCTGTTGATTGCCGTGCTGATCGGCATCGCCCTGGCCGTGGTCGCCTACTACACCGCCAATCCGAAGCTTCCCGACTATGTACCTGCCGAAAAAGTGCACTACCTGGACCAATGGGATGCAAAGGATCGCCAGGCGTATTACTTCACGCCCCAGGGCACCCAGGTCAAGGGCCTGCGCTATGACTGGTTCGTCGCCCTGGAACTGCCCTTTTCCGAGCAGTCCTTCGCCAATCCCGAATACCTGGCACGCTTCGGCTTCCTGGTGGAGCCTGGGCAAAAAGCCACGGCACAAAACCCCGGCAACCTGCCAGTAGGGTTCGCCCGCCACCAGAACCCGGGCAACCAGGAACAATACCTGGACATTACCTGCTCGGCCTGCCACACCGGCGAGCTGCGCTTCAATCACCAGGCCCTGCGGATCGACGGAGGCCCGGCCCAGCATGTGCTGCCATCGAGCGTGCCGACCCTGCGCGGCGGCAGCTTCGGCCAGGCCCTGGTGGCCAGCCTGGCGCTGACCTACTACAACCCGTGGAAATTCGAACGCTTCGCCCGCAAGGTGCTGGGGCCGGACTACGAGCAGCGGCACGAACAGTTGCGCAAGGACTTCAAGGTATCGCTGGACACCTTCCTGCGCACGGCCTGGAACGACACCCATCGCGGCCTCTACCCCACCGAGGAAGGCCCTGGCCGCACGGACGCGTTCGGTCGTATCGCCAACGCCAGCTTCGGTGATGCAATCTCCCCGACCAACTACCGGATCGCCAACGCTCCGGTGGACTATCCACAACTCTGGGATATCTGGACCTTCGACTGGGTGCAATGGAACGGTTCGGCGCAGCAACCCATGGCCCGTAACATCGGCGAAGCCCTGGGCGTGGGCGCGACCCTGAATCTGTTCGATGCCAACGGCCAGCCATTGACCGGTGAGGCGCGCTACCCCTCCAGCGTGCGCGTGCGCGATCTCAACCAGATCGAGGAAACCCTGCAACGCCTCAAGCCACCTGTGTGGCCGGAAGCCTTGCTGGGCAATATCGACAAACCCCTGGCCGCCAGGGGCCGTACCCTGTTCGCCAGCCACTGCGCCGGCTGCCATGTGCCCGCAGTCAGCGAGAACGACGGCCGACCGGTGCAACAGTTGAAGATGCTGCCGGTCTCGGTGATCGGCACCGACCCCAACTCGGCCAGCAACATCGCCGACCTGCGTTATGACCTGAGCGCCCTGCAATGGGACACCGCCGAGCTGGCCAAATCAAACGTCGAGCTGCATCCGGCCCCCACCGAGCCCCTGGACCTGCGGCAGATGTCGGCCGCCAAGGGCCTGGCATACATCACTGCTTTCGTCGAGGAGCGCGCCTATCGCGATGCCCAGGTCACGCCCGAGGAACGCCCAAGGCTGGATGGCTACGGCCTGCCGATCGGTGTACGCGAACTGCGTGCCTACAAGGCCCGTCCGCTGGCCGGAGTCTGGGCGACACCGCCCTACCTGCACAACGGTTCGGTGCCCAACCTCTATCAACTCCTGTCACCCCAGTCGGAACGCGCAACGACCTTCTACCGCGGGACCTTCGAGTACGACCCCAAGCACCTGGGCTATCGCCCGGAAGCGTTCAAGAACGGCTTCGAATTCGATACCCGAATCAGCGGCAACCACAACAGTGGCCACGAATTCCGCGCTGGCCAGCGGGGCAATGGAGTCATAGGCCCGCTATTGCAGCCTGAGGAGCGCTGGGCGCTGCTGGAATACCTGAAAGTGCTGGGCGGACCGCTGGAGTCGCAACTGCCATGAAACTCGATCTTGCAAGCAAACGCCCTTCCCTGCCGGGCCGGCTCTGGCTGCGCCTGGGCGCGCTACTGGGCAAGCTGCTGTTGCTGTCGTTGGTGCTCGGCCTCTCGGGCTGGGCCCTGGCCAGTATCTGGTTCGCCTGGCAGCACCGCGGCCCGGTCGCCGCACAGGAACAGATTCCCGCAGACGAGGCGGCGCGCACCCAGGACATCATCCAGACCGCCGTGCGTATCGTCGACCAGCATCGCGAGGGCACTCGCTACCTGCGCGACGCCCATGCCAAGGCCCATGGCTGCGTGAGGGCCGAAGTCCAGGTGCTCAAGGACCTGGCCCCGGAACTACGCCAGGGGGTCTTCGCCAACCCGGGGCAAACCTGGCAGGCCACGGTGCGCCTGTCCAATGGCAATGCCTACCCGCAGTTCGACAGCATTCGCGATGCGCGAGGCATGGCGCTCAAGCTGCACGAGGTCCCCGGACGGCAGTTGATGGCTTCGGAGGCAGCGCGCCAGGAACAGGATTTCGTGATGTTCAACCATCCGAACTTCTTCGTCAGCGACGTGGCCGAGTACCAGCAGAACATCGCGGCCCAGGCCGACGGCAAGAAAGTCGGCGCCTTCTTCCCCGCCTGGGACCCGCGCACCTGGCAGGTCCGCCATTTGTTCATCGCCCTGGCGACCCTGGCGCCAGCACCGGCCAGCCCGACCCAGACCACCTACTTCTCGGTCTCGCCCTACAAGTTCGGCAAGGCCAACGCGAAGTTCCGGGTGATGCCGGACCCAGATAGCTGCCCGACCTACAATTTGCCGGCACAGAACCAGGACCTGCCCAACTTCCTGCGCAGCGCCCTGGTCCAGCAACTGTCCACGGACCGCGCCCCTGCATGCTTCGTCCTGCAGATCCAGCGTCAGGATCCGAACCGTTTCATGCCGATCGAAGACACCAGTATCGAATGGAAGGAAGCGGACGCGCCCTTCGAAACCGTGGCGCGAGTGACGATTCCCGCCCAGGATTTCGACACTCCGGCGCAGAACCTCGCCTGCGACAACCAATCGTTCAACCCTTGGTTCGGCGTGGAAGCCCATCGCCCCATCGGCGGCATCAACCGCCTGCGCAAGTCGGTGTACGAGGCCGTCAGCGACTACCGCCATAGTCGCAACGCCGAGCAGTAGGCGCACAAACGAAAAAAGCGGCCCCAAGGGCCGCTTTTTTCATTCAAGCACTGGGTAAACCCCAGACAGCAAAAAGCCCGCGTTGAGCGGGCTTTTCGTGGTGACCTGGCGTTCAGTGTTCCAGGTTACCGAATATGGCGCAGCGGACGGGACTCGAACCCGCGACCCCCGGCGTGACAGGCCGGTATTCTAACCGACTGAACTACCGCTGCGCGTAGCGTTGAAAGTAAGTGGTGGGTGATGACGGGATCGAACCGCCGACATTCTGCTTGTAAGGCAGACGCTCTCCCAGCTGAGCTAATCACCCTTTACCTTCGTTGCGGGGCGCATTATGCCACAGAAATTCATAAAGTGTTGATTTAATTGATATTTTTATCAAAAAAATCTGAATCCCCATGGTTTGCCGCACTACCCGCAAAACCTCTTACAGCAAAAAGCCCGCGTTAGCGGGCTTTCCGTGGTGACCTGGCGTTCAGTGTTCCAGGTTACCTAATATGGCGCAGCGGACGGGACTCGAACCCGCGACCCCCGGCGTGACAGGCCGGTATTCTAACCGACTGAACTACCGCTGCGCGTAACACTATCGAACGAATGGTGGGTGATGACGGGATCGAACCGCCGACCCTCTGCTTGTAAGGCAGATGCTCTCCCGGCTGAGCTAATCACCCTTCTCGTTCGGTGTGGCGCGCATTCTACGGAGCAGCCTGCACTCTGGCAAGCACTTTTTATAATAATTTTTTCAGCCCTTCCAAAGGCTTAGCGAAGGGTTGGCCTGAGCGGCAGCGAAGAGAATAATGCCCTCCTTTGTATAAAGGAGAGATTCACCCCATGTGGTTCAAAAACCTGTTGATCTATCGCCTGACCCAAGATCTGCCCGTTGATGCTGAGGCGCTGGAAACTGCACTGGCGACCAAACTGGCGCGTCCCTGTGCAAGCCAGGAGTTGACCACTTACGGTTTCGTCGCCCCTTTCGGCAAGGGCGAGGATGCTCCTCTGGTGCACGTCAGCCAGGACTTCATGCTGGTGGCGGCACGCAAGGAAGAACGCATCCTGCCCGGCAGCGTGGTCCGCGACGCGGTCAAGGAGAAGGTCGAGGAGATCGAGGCCGAACAGATGCGCAAGGTCTACAAGAAGGAGCGCGACCAGATCAAGGATGAAATCATCCAGGCCTTCCTCCCCCGCGCTTTCATCCGCCGTTCTTCGACCTTCGCCGCCATCGCGCCGAAACAGGGCCTGATCCTGGTGAACTCGGCCAGCCCCAAGCGTGCCGAAGACTTGCTCTCCACCCTGCGCGAAGTACTCGGCACCCTGCCGGTCCGGCCGCTGACGGTGAAGACCGCGCCGACCGCGATCATGACCGACTGGGTCAAGACCCAGCAGGCCGCCGACGACTTCTTCGTCCTCGACGAATGCGAACTGCGCGATACCCACGAAGACGGCGGCATCGTGCGCTGCAAGCGCCAGGACCTGACCAGCGAGGAAATCCAGCTGCACCTGAGCACCGGCAAGGTGGTCACCCAACTGTCCCTGGCCTGGCAGGACAAACTCTCCTTCGTGCTGGACGACAAGATGGTGGTCAAGCGCCTGAAGTTCGAAGACCTGCTGCAAACCCAGGCCGAGGAAGATGGTGGCGACGAGGCCCTGGGCCAACTCGATGCCAGCTTCACCCTGATGATGCTGACCTTCGGCGAGTTCCTCCCGGCGCTGTTCGAGGCCCTGGGCGGCGAAGAGATCCCGCAGGGCATCTGACGCCCTGACCGGACAGCCCATCGCACCAGACGCCACCGCCTTCGGTGGCGTTTTCATATATATGAGGAACAGGCCATGCGCGCACTGGCTGCACTGAGTCGCTTCGTCGGCAACACCTTCGCCTACTGGGTGCTGGTCTTCGCGGTACTGGCGTTTTTCCAGCCGACCTGGTTCATCGACCTCAAGGCCGCCATCGTGCCGCTGTTAGGCGTGGTGATGTTCGGCATGGGCCTGACCCTGAAGCTCGAGGACTTCGCCGAAGTCGCCCGCCATCCCTGGCGAGTGGCCCTGGGGGTGGTGGCGCATTTCGTCATCATGCCCGGAGTGGCCTGGGCGCTTTGCCAGGTATTCGAGCTGCCACCCGAGATCGCCGTCGGGGTGATCCTGGTCGGCTGCTGCCCGAGCGGCACTGCGTCCAACGTCATGACCTGGCTGGCCCGGGGCGACCTGGCCCTATCGGTGGCCATCGCCGCCGTGACCACCCTGCTCGCGCCATTGCTGACGCCTGCCTTGATCTGGCTGCTGGCTTCGGCCTGGCTGCCGGTGTCCTTCATGGAGCTATTCTGGTCGATCCTGCAAGTGGTGTTGCTGCCGATCATGCTCGGCGTCATGGCCCAGCGCTTGCTGGGCCAGCGGGTACGGCATGCGGTGGAGGTGCTGCCGCTGGTGTCGGTGGTGAGCATCGTCATCATCGTCGCCGCGGTGGTCGCCGCCAGCCAGGCGAAGATCGCCGAGTCCGGACTGCTGATCATGGCCGTGGTGATGCTGCATAACAGCTTCGGTTTCCTGCTGGGCTATTTCACCGGGCGCCTGTTCAAGCTGCCGCTGGCCCAGCGCAAATCCCTGGCGCTGGAGGTCGGCATGCAGAACTCCGGTCTCGGAGCCGCCCTGGCCAGTGCGCACTTCTCGCCATTGGCAGCGGTGCCCAGCGCCCTGTTCAGCGTCTGGCACAACATTTCCGGCGCGTTGCTCGCGACCTTCCTGCGCCGCATGGACGAACCCGGCGACACCAAGGAGCAAGCACCAAACGCCAGTGCCTGAAAAACCTCCGCTACCCTGGTTGATTTGCGCAGTATAATGCGCAACGCGGGGACGACCCTGCAGCTCGAGTCGAGTGAGTATTTCCGGGGACGACCCCATCAACCAATGAGGTCAGCATGTCCTGGATCATTCTGTTTTTCGCCGGCCTGTTCGAAGTGGGTTGGGCGGTTGGCCTGAAGTACACCGATGGCTTCAGCCGCCCACTGCCCACCGCCCTGACCATCCTCGCCATGGCCATCAGCCTGGGCCTGCTGGGCCTGGCCGTGAAGGAGCTGCCGCTGGGCACCGCCTATGCCATCTGGACCGGCGTCGGTGCGGTGGGAACGGTGATCGCCGGCATCATCCTGTTCGGCGAGTCCATGGCCCTGGTGCGCCTGGTCAGCGTGGCCTTGATCATCCTTGGCCTGGTGGGCCTGAAAGTCAGCGCCGCCTGACAACCCCCGCACACAAACAACAACGCCCGCGACATCGCGGGCGTTGTTTTATCCACCGATCACTCAGCGTCGCGTGCCCCGCAGCTCGCCCACCACCGCCTGCAACTGGGCCGGTTCCGCCGCCTCCACCGTAACCGGCGAGCCAGCCACCAGGGTGATCCGCGACCAGAAACGATGGAAGAACCCCTTGTTCGGGTCGCGGCTGAAGAAGCTCCCCCACAGCCCCTGCAAGGCCAAGGGAATCACCGGCACCGGGGTTTCCTCGAGAATCCGCGTCAAACCACCCTTGAACTCGTTGATCTGGCCATCGGCGGTCAGCTTGCCCTCCGGAAAGATGCACACCAGCTCACCATCGCGCAGGTACTCGGCAATCTTCTTGAAGGCCTTTTCGTAGATCTCCAGGTCCTCATGGCGACCGGCAATGGGAATAGTCCCGGCAGTGCGGAAGATGAAGTTCAGCACGGGCAGGTTGTAGATCTTGTAGTACATCACGAAGCGAATCGGCCGACGCACCGCGCCCCCAATCAGCAGTGCATCGACGAAAGACACATGATTGCACACCAGCAACGCTGCGCCCTCATCGGGGATCTGCTCCAGGTTGCGATGCTCCACACGGTACATGGAATGGCTGAGCAGCCAGATCATGAAACGCATGCTGAACTCGGGCACCACTTTGAAGATGTAGACGTTGACCGCGATGTTGAGCAGCGACACCACCAGGAACAGATGGGGAATGCTCAGCTTGAGCATGCTCAGCAAGACGATGGAAACCAGCGCCGAGACCACCATGAACAGCGCATTGAGGATGTTGTTGGCGGCAATCACCCGCGCCCGCTCGTGCTCCGGAGTCCGCGACTGGATCAGGGCGTACAGCGGCACGATGTAGAAGCCACCGAAGATCCCCAGGCCCAGGACATCCAGCAATACCCACCAGGCATGGGCGAAGCCCAGGACCTCGAGCCAGCCATGGCCGGTGGCGCTCTCTGGAATACCGCCGGAATGCCACCACAGCAACAGGCCGAACACCGTCAGCCCCAGGGAACCGAACGGCACCAGGCCGATCTCGACCTTGCGCCCCGAGAGCTTCTCGCAAAGCATCGAGCCCACCGCGATGCCCACCGAGAACACGGTGAGGATCAGGGTCACCACCGTCTCGTCGCCGTGCATCCATTCCTTGGCATAAGCCGGGATCTGGGTCAGGTAGATGGCCCCGACGAACCAGAACCAGGAGTTGCCGACGATCGAGCGCGACACCGCCGGCGTCTGGCCCAAGCCCAGGCGCAAGGTCGCCCAGGACTGGCTGAAGATGTTCCAGTCAAGGCGCAGTTGCGCAGAGGCCGCGGCCGCCCGGGGAATGGCCCGACTGGCCAGGTAACCCAGCACCGCGACGCCGATCATGGCAGCCGAGACGATCGCCGCGTAATGCTCCGAGGACATCATGATCCCGGCGCTTATGGTGCCCGCCAGGATCGCCAGGAAAGTCCCCATCTCCACCAGGCCGTTGCCGCCCACCAGCTCTTCTTCACGCAGGGCCTGGGGCAGGATCGAATACTTGACCGGGCCGAACAGCGCCGAGTGAGTTCCCATGGCGAACAGCGCCAGCAGCATCAACGACAGGTGATCGAAGGCGAACCCCACGGCCCCCACCACCATGATCACGATCTCCCCCAGCTTGATCAGGCGGATCAACGCATCCTTGGCGAACTTCTCGCCGAACTGCCCGGCCAGCGCCGAAAACAGGAAGAACGGCAGGATGAACAGCAGTGCGCAGAGGTTGACCCAGATCGAGCGGTCGCCCTCGATGCTCAGCTTGTAGAGGATGGCCAGGATCAGCGACTGCTTGAAGATATTGTCGTTGAAGGCGCCGAGGGACTGGGTGATGAAAAACGGCAGGAAACGCCGCTTGCGAAGCAAGGTGAACTGCGAGGGGTGACTCATCTTCCGTGTTCCTGAGTGGCGAGGATACTGTTATTGGAATGCCGAACATCGATCCAGGCCACACCTTACCTGTGTTTGCCGATTATTTATGTAGGCCGGCAATGCATGGCGAGACAAATAGCTCTCCTTTATAGGCTCCCTGCAGCGTGCGCTTGGCGACGATCAGCCACATCACCGCCAGGGCCGCCACCAGCACCGCCCCCACCACATTGAAGAAACCCAGGTGCAAAGTGCTGCCCAGCTTGAGGGTCGCCAGCGAGTACACACCCAACGGGAAGGTGAAACCCCACCAGCCGAGGTTGAAGGGAATGCCTTCGTTCAGGTAGCGCCGGGTGATCAGCACTGCCATCAGCATCCACCACAGGCCGAAGCCCCACAGGGTCAAGCCAGCCACCAGCCCCAGTCCGGCGGCGATCTCACCGATGCCTGGCAAGCCATTGGCGGCGAAGATCGCCGGGGCGTCCGCACCCAGCACCAGCATGCCCAGGGCGCCGGTACCGATCGGGCCCAGGGCCAGCCAGCTGGAGGCGGCCATGCTTTCATGGGGCAGCTTGTGCAGTGCCATGCGCAGCAACAGGATGGTCAGGATGCTGAACGCCACCGGCAGCGAGAAGGCCCACAGTACATAGCTGGTGCTCAACATCACCAATTGCGCGTGGGTATCGGCCAGATGCGGAGCCAGCAACCCGCCGCTGGCCGCAGCCACCTCGGCCGCCACCACGGGCAGCAGCCAGACTGCGGTCATCTGGTCGATGCTGTGCTCCTGGCGGGTGAACATCATGTAAGGGATCAGCACTCCGCAAGCCAGGGACATGGCCACATCCAGCCACCAGAGCACTTGGGCCGGCAGCAGCACCGCATCGCCCCAATGGCCACGACCGAACAGCAACAAACCGTTGATGATGGTCGCCAGCCCCATGGGAATGGTGCCGAAGAACATCGAGACCGTGGAGTGTCCGAATATCCGCCGTGCCTCATCGAAGAACATCACCCAGCGTGCGGTGTACATCGCGCTGAACAACAGGAACAGGGCAATGGTCAGCCACCAGAAGCCCTCCGCCACCAGGCGCAGCCCAGGGACCTGGGCAGGCCATTGGGCCAGGGCCAGGGCCAGGACGCCGGTGCCCATGGTGGCGGCGAACCAGTTGGGGGTGAATTGGCGAATGGCTTCGCGGGGGTGTTGCAGATGGCTCAACGGCCGGCGGCCGGCCTTGACGCTTTGGCTACATGTCACGATGGGGTCTCCTGTCCTCGGAAGAGGTTGAGCCCATGGTAGAACCTAATCGAATATCTATATAACGGGTAATTTCTCTATCTGTTATCTATTTTATAGATATAGACCCTAGACGCTGCCTTCGGATTCGATCACCAGCACCCGAGCGACACCCTGAGGATGAGCCACGTGCTCAGTTCCCACACAGGCATGGAAGATATCGCCCACCTCCAGCAATACCGCCTGTTCCAGACCATTGTCGCGATAGCGCATCTGCACCCGGCCATCCAGCACCACGAAAACCTCCTCCCCCGCATTGACGTGCCAGCGGTAGGGCTGGTCGGTCCAGTGCAGGCGCGTACTGATGCCATTCATGCAGGCGATATCCAGGGCCGCCCAGGCGCGCTCGCCGACAAAGTCGACACTGCGAATGACCTTCATGAGCGGCCCTCCACACAAGCGGCGAAGCCCAGTCCGGGGCAATGCGAAAAGCAAAAGATCCAGGCCATGCCGGCCTCCTCGAGAGCAGGAAACGAGTGCCAATGCTGAGCCAGGGCAATGCGACAAAGTAGTGGCCCAATAGCCACGCTTCGATAGAATCAGGCCAATTTTTCCGAGCACCTGCGACATGCACAAGCCCATCCGCATTGCGGTGATCGCCTTTGACGGCATCAGCCCGTTTCACCTCTCGGTACCGTTGCTGGTGTTCGCAGAACAAAACCAGCAACTCGAGCTGCCGAGCTTCCAGGTGCGGGTCTGCGCATTTGAACAGCCGCCGCTGCGCACTTCGGCCGGCTTCGATATCACTGCCCACCATGATCTGGATGAACTGCACGAGGCCGATGTGATTGTCATGCCGTCCTGGCGCGATAGCCTCGAGCGACCGCCACAGGAGTTGCTCGACGCCCTGTACCACGCCCACGGGCGCGGGGCCCGGTTGCTGGGGTTGTGCCTGGGAGCCTTCGTCCTGGCGGAGACCGGTCTGCTGGACGGCCAGCCGGCCACGACCCACTGGCGCTGGGCGCCGGTCTTCGCCCAAAGGTATCCCCGGGTAGCCCTGGATGCCGATGTGCTGTACGCCGAAGCCGGCAACCTGCTGACATCCGCCGGCACTGTCGCCGGCCTGGATTGCTGTCTCTACCTGCTGCAACAGCTCTGTGGGGCGCAGACCACCCACAAGCTGGCCCGGCACCTGGTGATCGCCCCGCATCGCTCCGGCGGCCAGGCGCAGTTCATCGAACGCGCCATGCCCAAGGGTGGCGAACGGGATCGCATGGCGCCGCTACTGCAATGGCTGGAACAACACTTTGCCCAAGAGCACTCCCTTAACGACCTGGCCGCACGGGTGGCCATGAGCCGGCGCTCGTTCACCCGACACTTTCGCCAGCTGACCGGCACCACAGTCGGCCGCTGGCTACTCGGACGACGCCTGAGCCATGCCCAACGCCTGCTGGAAACCAGCCAGCAGGGCATCGAGGCCATCGCCCTGACTTCGGGTTTTACCAGCGCCCTGTCGATGCGCCAGCACTTCACGAGTGTGTTGCAGCTTTCTCCTTCGGCCTACCGGGCGCAATTTCGCCGCTCTTGAAATGCCGGGCTCATCACCCTGGTTCGCCACAAGCCACCACCGGGCGCTGGCGCAGCAAAACCAGCAAGGCCCCCAGGGACAAAAGGATCAGCACCGCGCCGTAACCATCGGTGGTGGCGACCAGGCCGAAGCTGCGGGCCAGCCCTCCAGCCAGCAATGCCGGCAGGCAGAACGCCAGGTAGCTCAGGACATAGAACGCCGACAGCAGCCCGGCTCGCTCGTGGGGCAAGGCCAGGGGCACCACACTGCGCAGAGCGCCGAGGAAACCGCCACCGAAACCGCTGCCCAGCACCAGGGTGCCGAAGAAGAACAGCGGCAGGCTGGCGCTGTGCACCGCCGCCAGGATCAGCGCCATGCCCAGGGCCAGCAACCCGGCCCCCAGGCGCAGGACCCCAGCGGGATGCCGTTCGCGCAGGGTGTAGATCATCACCGCACCGCTGAGCGTCAGCACGGCGACCAGGCCGCCGCCGATCAGGTTCGAGGTGGAACCGGTGGCGGCCCGCACCAGGGACGGCGCCAGGGATAGATAGAAGCCACCCACCGCCCAGACCGCCACATCCACCGGTAGCGCCAGCCATAGCGCGCGCCGCGCCTGCACCGGCACATGCAGGGTCGGGCGTAGCGAGGCCCAGGCTCCGGGTTGCGCGCTGACACTTTCCGGCAGGCGCCAGAGGTACAAGGCCTGCGCCACGAACAAGCCCAGGAGCAGCCAATAGCTCAATTGCAACGGCAGCGGCGCGAACTCCACCAGCACGCTGGCGCCCATGGCTCCGCAGGCCATGCCCAGCAACGGCGCAATGCTGTTGACCAAGGGGCCCTGCCGGCGATCGGTATCCAGCAGCGCGGCCCCCAGGGCACTGGTGGCCATGCCGGTAGCGAAACCCTGGACCATGCGTGCGGCGATCAGCCAGTACACGCTGCTTTCATTGATGAACAGCAGCATCGCCAGGATATTGAGCAGCAGGCCGGCAAAAATCACCGGCCGGCGCCCCAGGTAGTCCGATAACGAACCTACCGTCAGCAACGCCGCCAAAAGGCTCATGGCATAGACGCCGAAGACCAGCGTCAGCATCGCCGGAGAAAAATGCAGGCGTTGCTGGTACAGGTGGTACAAGGGAGTCGGCACGCTGGACGCAGCCAGGAAACCGAGCAGGGTCACGGCCAGGAACAACAGGCTGCAACGATTGGACACGCGAGTGTCGATAGCACCAGGCATAAGGCACGCTCCACTAAAGCTAATATTTTGCTTTTGCGGAGTGTGCTACTGCCAGGCGCTTAAAGCAAATTCTTTGTGTTAAGGTTCGACCCCATGGCTATCAAAGAAGGTTTACGCCCAGGCGGCCGCAGCGCCCGGGTCCAGGAATCCATCCACCGGGCAGTGCGCGAGCTTCTTGAAGAACAAGAACGCTCGACCCTGACCGTCCCGCAGATCGCCGCTCGCGCCGGCGTCACCCCCTCGACCATCTACCGACGCTGGGGCGACCTGGCAACCTTGCTCGCCGACGTTGCCCTGGCCCACATGCGCCCGGACAGCGAGCCGGCAAATACCGGCAGTTTGCGTGGCGACCTGCTGGCCTGGGCCGAACAGTACCTGGATGAAATGAGCTCCGAGCCCGGACGCAACATGATGCGCGACGTCCAATGCAGCGCCACCCCGGGTTATTGCGCGACCATCCTCGGCGGCCAGCTGCAGATCATCCTCGACCGTTATCGAACCAGCGCAGGCAAACTGCCGGACGTGGATCGGCTGCTGAACCTGATCGTGGCGCCCACGGTGTTCCGCATCCTGTTCGCCGCCGCGCCCCTCCAGGCCCAGGAGCTTCAAGAGCTGGTCGATATCGCCCTGGGTCCGGCTTGCGAAACCCGCTCCCAGCCAGGCTGAACCGCCCCTGCGACATCAGGCCGCGCTGATACCTTGGTCGACACTGACGACGACTCGACATCGTGCCAGACTGTCTGGCCGGGCTGACGTGCCCGGAGCATCTGTTTCGGAGTTCCCATGTCGTTGTCCAGCGGGCTGATTGCAGCCGTTGCCCTGGCCTATATGGCCATCATGTTCGCCATCGCCTTCTACGGCGACCGCCGCAGTGCGCCCCTTCCGCCGCGCGTGCGGGCCTGGGTGTACAGCCTGTCGCTGGCGGTGTATTGCACCAGCTGGACCTTCTTCGGCGCCGTGGGCCAGGCCACCGAACAACTCTGGGCTTTCCTGCCGATCTACCTGGGACCGATCCTGCTGCTGGTATTCGCCCCCTGGGTACTGCAGAAGATGGTGATGATCAGCAAGCAGGAGAACATCACCTCCATCGCCGACTTCATCGCCGCCCGCTACGGTAAATCCCAGTCCCTGGCAGTGGTGGTGGCGCTGATCTGCCTGGTGGGGGTGCTGCCCTACATCGCCCTGCAACTCAAAGGCATCGTGCTCGGGGTCAACCTGTTGATCGGCGCCGGCGCCGATACCATGGGCACCCGCGCCCAGGACACGGCGCTGATCGTGTCGCTGATCCTGGCCCTGTTCACCATCGTCTTCGGCACTCGCAACCTGGACGCCACCGAGCACCACCGGGGCATGGTGCTGGCGATCGCCTTCGAATCCCTGGTCAAGCTGTTCGCCTTCCTCGCGGTGGGAGTGTTCGTCACCTACGGCCTGTACGACGGTTTCGACGATCTGTTCAGCCAGGCCATGCTGGCCCCGCGCCTGGAGCAGTATTGGGAAGAAACCGTCAACTGGCCGTCGATGGTGGTGCAGACCGGAGTGGCGATGATGGCGATCATCTGCCTGCCCCGGCAGTTCCACGTCACCGTGGTGGAAAACATCGAGCCCCAGGACCTGCGCCTGGCCAAATGGGTTTTCCCGGCCTACCTGGCCCTGGCCGCGCTGTTCGTGGTGCCCATTGCCCTGGCTGGGCAGATGCTCTTGCCCAGCAGCGTGTTGCCGGACTCCTTCGTCATCAGCCTGCCCTTGGCCCAGGCCCATCCGGCCCTGGCTCTGCTGGCCTTCATCGGCGGCGCCTCGGCGGCCACCGGCATGGTGATCGTCGCCAGCGTGGCGCTGTCGACCATGGTCTCCAACGACATGCTGCTGCCCTGGCTGCTGCGGCACAACAATGCCGAACGTCCGTTCGAAGTGTTCCGCCACTGGATGCTCTCGGTACGCCGGGTGAGCATCGTCGTCATCCTGCTGCTGGCCTACGTCAGCTACCGCCTGCTGGGCTCCACCGCGAGCCTGGCCACCATCGGCCAGATCGCCTTCGCCGCCGTGACCCAGCTGGCGCCAGCCATGGTCGGCGCGCTGTACTGGAAACAGGCCAACCGCCGTGGCGTGTTCGCCGGCCTGGCCGCCGGCACCTTCATCTGGTTCTACACCCTGGTACTGCCGCTGGCGGCCCATAGCCTGGGCTGGTCGCTGAACAGCTTCCCGGGCCTGGCCTGGTTGCACAGCAACCCGCTGAACCTGCCGATCACGCCGCTGACCCAGGGCGTGGTGCTGTCCATGGCCGGCAACTTCACCCTGTTCGCCTGGGTTTCGGTCCTGTCGCGCACCCGGGTTTCCGAGCATTGGCAAGCCGGGCGCTTCATCGGCCAGGAAATCAGCGGTCGCCTGAGTTCGCGCTCGATGCTGGCGGTGCAGATCGACGACCTGCTAAAGCTGGCCGCGCGCTTCGTCGGCGAAGAACGCGCCCGCCAGAGCTTCATTCGTTTCGCCTACCGCCAGGGCAAGGGCTTCAACCCGAACCAGAACGCCGACGGCGAATGGATCGCCCACACCGAACGCCTGCTGGCGGGCGTACTGGGGGCTTCATCGACCCGGGCGGTGGTCAAGGCAGCCATCGAAGGCCGGGACATGCAGCTCGAGGACGTGGTACGCATCGCCGACGAAGCCTCCGAGGTCTTGCAGTTCAACCGTGCCCTGCTGCAAGGCGCGATCGAGAACATCAGCCAGGGCATCAGCGTGGTGGATCAGTCCCTCAAGCTGGTGGCCTGGAACCGGCGCTACCTGGAGCTGTTCAACTATCCCGAGGGGCTGATCAGCGTCGGCCGGCCGATCGCCGACATCATCCGCCACAATGCCGAGCGCGGCCTGTGCGGCCCCGGCGAAGCGGAAGTGCACGTGGCCAGGCGCCTGCACTGGATGCGCCAGGGCCGCGCCCACACTTCCGAGCGATTGTTCCCCAATGGCCGGGTGATCGAGCTGATCGGCAACCCCATGCCCGGCGGCGGCTTCGTCATGAGCTTCACCGACATCACCCCGTTTCGCGAGGCCGAACAGGCCCTGACCGAAGCCAACGAAGGCCTGGAACAACGGGTGGCGGAACGTACCCATGAACTGTCGCAACTCAACGCCGCGCTGATCGAGGCCAAGGGCACTGCCGAATCGGCCAACCAGTCCAAGACCCGTTTCCTGGCCGCGGTCAGCCATGACTTGATGCAACCGCTGAACGCCGCGCGACTGTTTTCCGCCGCCCTCTCCCATCAGGAAGACGGCCTGTCCGCCGAGGCCCAGCAACTGGTGCAGCACCTGGACAGTTCGCTGCGTTCGGCCGAAGACCTGATCAGCGACCTGCTGGACATCTCGCGCCTAGAGAACGGCAAGATCACTCCGGAACGCAAACCCTTCGCCCTCAACGAACTGTTCGACACCCTGGGCACGGAGTTCAAGGTCCTGGCCCAGGAACAGGGCTTGCAATTCCGGGTGCGCGGCAGCCATCTGCGCATCGACAGCGACAGCAAGCTGCTGCGCCGGGTGCTGCAGAACTTCCTGACCAATGCCTTCCGCTACGCCAAGGGTCCGGTCCTGCTGGGCGTGCGCCGCCGTGGCGACTCGTTGAGCCTGGAAGTCTGGGACCGCGGGCCCGGCATTCCGCAGGACAAGCAGCAGGTGATCTTCGAGGAGTTCAAGCGCCTGGACAGCCACCAGACCCGCGCCGAAAAAGGCCTGGGGCTGGGCCTGGCGATCGCCGACGGCCTGTGCAGGGTGCTGGGGCATCCGCTACAGGTGCGCTCCTGGCCCGGCAAGGGCAGCGTATTCAGTGTCAGCGTGCCCCTGGCGCGCAGCGGCACCGTGGCTCCGGGCAAGGTTGCGGAGATCAAAGGGCAGTCGCTCAACGGCGGGCAAGTGCTCTGCCTGGATAATGAAGACAGCATCCTGATCGGCATGAACAGCCTGCTGACCCGCTGGGGCTGCCAGGTCTGGACCGCCCGCAACCGCGAGGAGTGCGCTGCGCTGCTCAAGGAAGGCATCCGCCCGCAACTGGCCCTGGTGGACTACCACCTGGACGATGGCGAAACCGGCACCGAGGTCATGGCCTGGCTGCGCACTCAATTGGGCGAACCGGTACCCGGCGTGGTGATCAGCGCCGATGGCCGCCCGGAGATGGTCGCCCAGGTGCATGCGGCAGGCTTGGACTACCTGGCCAAGCCGGTGAAGCCCGCGGCCTTGCGCGCCCTGCTCAGCCGGCACCTGCCCCTGGGCTGAAGCGCGCCGGACGACTCAGTCCGGCAGTTCCAGCTCGCGGCCATCGGCATCGGTCATGGCCCGCTCCAGCAGGTCCGCCGGCAAGCTCTTGCTGGCACGCGCGCCGAGCAGCTTGAGCTGCTCGCTGCGGCTGATCAGGTTGCCGCGGCCCTCGGTCAGCTTGTTGCGTGCCGCCGCGTAGGCCTTGTCCAACTGCTGCAAACGATTGCCGACCTCATCCAGGTCCTGGATGAACAGCACGAACTTGTCGTACAGCCAGCCCGCCCGCTCGGCGATTTCCCGCGCGTTCTGACTCTGGCGCTCCTGTTTCCACAGGCTGTCGATCACCCGCAAGGTAGCGAGCAAGGTGGTCGGGCTGACGATCACGATATGCCGGTCGAAGGCTTCCTGGAACAGATTGGGCTCGGCCTGCAATGCCGCGGAAAAAGCGCCTTCGACCGGTACGAACAACAGCACGAAATCCAGGCTGTGCAAGCCTTCCAGGCGCTTGTAGTCCTTGCCGGCCAAGCCCTTGACGTGATTGCGCAGGGACAGCACGTGCTGCTTCAGGGCGGCCTGGGTGACCTGTGGGTCGTCACAGCCCACATACTGCTGATAGGCCGTGAGGCTGACCTTGGAATCCACCACCACCTGCTTGTCGCCGGGCAGCATGATCAGCACATCGGGCTGGAATCGCTCGCCATCCGGGCCCTTGAGGCTGACCTGGGTCTGGTATTCGCGGCCCTTTTCCAGGCCGGCATGCTCCAGCACCCGCTCGAGGATCAGTTCGCCCCAGTTGCCCTGGGTTTTCTGGCCCTTGAGGGCGCGGGTCAGGTTGGTGGCCTCATCGCTCAAGCGCAGGTTCAACTGCTGCAGGCGCTCCAGCTCCTTGGCCAGGGAAAACCGCTCGCGGGCCTCGGACTGATAACTCTCCTCCACGCGCTTCTCGAAGGCCTGGATACGATCCTTCAGCGGATCCAGCAACTGCCCCAGGCGCTGTTGGCTGGTTTCGGCGAAGCGCTGTTCACGCTCATCGAAGATCTTGCCCGCCAGCTCGGCGAACTGGGCGCGCAGTTCGTCGCGGGAGCCCTGCAGATCCGTGAGACGTTGTTGATGGCTGTCCTGCTGCTCGCGCAGCTCAGCGGCCAGCGATGCCGCCTGGGCATCCAGCCGGCGCAATTCGTGTTCCTTGGCAGCGCGCTCCAGGCTCCAGGCGTGGGCCGCATCACGGGCGTTGTCACGCTCGATCTGCAACAGCTCCACCTCACGGCCCAGAGCCGCCAGGTCCGCCTGCTTGAGGGCGTTGGCCTGGCTCAGATCGCTGACTTCATCGCGACTGGCATCCAGTTGCGCCATCAGCCCTTCCTGGGCCATCTGGGCAGTGGCCAGGCGTTCTTCCAGCAGGGACAGGTCGGCTTGGCTGGAACTGGCACGCCGCTGCAGTTGCCAGGCCAATGCCAGCAATGGCACCGCAGCCGCCGCCAGGCCAAGCAAGATGCTGGTCAAGTCCATAGCCATAGCGAGTCCTGACATCCAGAAAAGAAATGAAGGTTAACCAAGCCGCCAGGGGTTGGACAGCTCAGTCTTCGATCCGACCCAGCTCTTGCTGGGCGCTACGGTCGCCGGCGCGAGCCGCCTGGCGCAGCAGGTCATGACCGATACGGCGGTCCCGGGCATTACCGCATTCGCGGCACATCAACTGACCCAGCCGGCTCTGCGCGGCGACTACGCCTTGGCGGGCCGGCTGCTTGAGCAGGCGTCCGGCAAAGTGCTTGACGCTGGAGCTATGTCCAAGACGCGGATTGTCCAGCAACCACAGGGCAACCCGCAGGGAGAAACGCTTGGGTTCGGTAACACTTTCAGAGGTTGCGGTAACAGAGGGTGATACTGAGCGAAACTTCATAAAGCACTGTGGGGGCAGATCGGAAGGCGCGCCACTCTACTCCTTTTTTCGCCCGGGTAAAGCCCAAAAGACCCAGCACGCCCGTCCTAGAGCAAGCGCTTGGGACAATCCACAGAAGCTGTGGATAACTCAGTGGACAACCCCTCTTCAACCCTCGCAAAGCCCCATGAGACGGGCCTTCCAGTCAAACTGACGATTTTTTCACCAGCAAAAAAAAGCGATGTTTTTCATTGACTTAAATTCTCGAGACAGGCTAAGGGGCTAACTTCAGGCAAGGTGACAAGCGGGTGACAGGCTGCGCGATAAGTGTGCACAACCGTGCTGAAATTGACGCTGGCGGCGCACTCTTTTCGCACACGCCCCAAGCTGGGGGTTACACCGCCGGTTTCCCGACTCTCGATAAAAATTCACCTAGCACACTTGCGTTCCGCTCTTCAACTCAATACAATGCGCGCCGTTAGTACCAAGCTGAAAGTCAATTCTGGTCGAACAAGTCCCGTCGGCAGCACCTCGAAACGAGCAGCAAGCCAACATCCAGGACCGACCATCTCGCTGGTTTCCAGGTAAAACTCACCACTGCAGCGTCCTTGGAAAATTCTCCAGGCCGCGAGTGAGCTCCTTACTCTGACCGAACCAACCTGCAAATTGATCAGGATCTTCACCCTGGGCCCAGAACCTCTGCCCTTGTTGTGCTGCCTGACCTCCTAAGTACCTACCTGCCAGCCTTAGCGCAACTGTAATCAAAGCGCTGCAAACTGGCTGCTTTGTTCCAGACAGGTTCTTCGCCCGGCCCTTGGCGGCCAGCGTTACTGGAACGTTTTAACGTTGCACGGTTCTTATCCGTGTCATTTGTAGGAACAATAATTATGTCTAGTCAAATCCAGACTCAAAATGCCATTCGTACCCTGACCAACGCTTTTGCACCACTGAACTGCCTGATCATGGCAACCCGCAAAAACGGTTTCAGCTTCACCCTGGTCAACGAACATGGAATCGCCCGTCACAGCGAACGCTTGTATCCCGACCAGTACTCCAGCGCCGAGCCGCTGCAGGCCGTGATCGAGCGCACGCGCCAGGCCCTGGTGGCCTGATCCGGCAACCGCCGAAAAGCCCGAAGCCCCGCCACTATGCGGGGCTTTTTTATGACTTGTGATTTATCGGCGGCCTCGAGCGATCAAAGTACCAATCGATATAAGGTTTATAACAAGAGAACGGAAATATTTTAAAAACAGGCCTTTACAGCACAGATATGACACTACACTTCAACTCAAGCGGCCTGAACCGCTTCCGGCAAACCTGATCTTTCATTAGCTGCCAAGCGCCTTCAGGTTTCGCCGGCCATTTTCAATCCTCGAGGGCTTTATGGGTATCGCCGCCAGCGAGTTGTGCCGCTATGTGATACGCCCAACGCTGATGTACCTGGGTAGCCATAGCAAAACCGCTGAAGCCTTGTTATTGGGCATCGCCGCCAGCCAGTCAGAGCTGGGTTCGGCGCTGCACGATCGCCGTGGCCATGGGCTGTACCGCATCACCGAACCACGTCACCGGGCCCTCTGGGACCATTACCTGGCGCTGGACCCGGAACGAGCTAGTCTGGTTCGCGGATTGGCCAGCCAACATGCGTTTCTCAGCGGACCGCACCTGGAACTGACCGTCAACCTGCGCTACGCCACGGCGATCGCCTGGTTGCTGGTGGAAGAACAGCACACCGCGCTACCCGCTGCCGACGACTTGCTCGGCATGGCCCGTATCTGGAGGAAGACCTTTCAACCACAAGGACGCTTAAGAGACTTCACCTATGCCTGGCAAACCTGTGTTTCACCACTGAGCCAGGTGGCCTGCTGACGACGACTTTTACAAGATCAGAGAAAAAGCCTGATTTTGGTCGGATTGTCCTACAAAACCGCTCTAAATCAACTATTGCAGCCTATAGCGCCGGGGCAGAAATGTTGGTAGTTTTCGCCTCGGTGATCATCAGGAGTTCTAATAATGAAAAAAGTAATGCTCAAATCCACCATTGGCCTCGCCGTTGCGGTGGCGTCCAGCCAGATCTTCGCAAGCGGCTTCGCCCTTAACGAACAAAGCATCAGTGGCATGGGTACCGGTTTTGCCGGCCGTTCGTCTGCCGCCGATGACGCAAGCACTGTATTTGGCAACCCTGCCGGTATGTCCCGCCTAAAGAAGCAGCAGGTAACCGTGGGTGTGGCTGCGATCGACGCCTCCACTGACCTCAAGGACACCAGCGGCACTCAGAAAGGCAGCAACAAAGGTGACATGGTTCCTTTCACTGCCGTTCCGATGGGCTTCTACGTCAATCCAATCGATGAGCACTGGGCGTTCGGTCTGGGGGTCTACGCACCGTTCGGCCTCGTGACTAACTACGAGAGCAACTTCCAGGGCCGCAACTTCGGCAGCAAGAGTGAAGTCAAGGTCATCACCGTCCAGCCAACTGTCAGCTACGCCTTCAACGACAAAGTGTCGATTGGTTTCGGTCCTACCATCAACCGTATTTCCGGCGTACTGGAATCGGCCCTGACCACCCCTGTCTCCCCGTATGACGGCAACGTCAAGATCAAGGGCGACGACGTGGGCTACGGCTTCAACATCGGTGTCCTGGTGCAGGCAACCGACACCACCCGCGTGGGCCTGACCTATCACTCGAAAGTGAACTACAAGCTGGACGGCCATACAGAAGTCACTGCCGCTCCGGGTAGCCCAGCCCCATTCCTGAAAAGCAACCGCTATGACGCCTCGCTGAAGATCGAAACCCCAGAATCCTACGACCTGTCGGTCACTCAGGATCTGAACGACGCCTGGAAGCTCTATGCCGGTACAACCTGGACTCGCTGGAGCCGCCTGAAAGACATCACCGTCAACAATGATGGCGTTACTGCCGCAGCAGGTGGCGCGCTTTCGCCAATGCTGGGCCTGGGCACCATCAAGGAAGATCAAAACTGGCACGACACCTGGGCTTACGCCATCGGTACCTCCTACCAGTTGAACAAGGAATGGGTACTGCGTACCGGCCTGACCTTCGACCAAGCTCCGACCAACAACAAAGACCGCTCGCCACGTATTCCTACCGGCGACCGGACCATCTTCAGCATTGGCGCAGGCTGGACTCCAATCGAAGAGCTGACCATCGACGTCGCTTACTCCTACCTCAAGGAAGAGAAAGTCAACGTCAACCGCAGCAACGCACTTGGCCAGACTTACAACGCCAAGTATGAAAACAGTGCGAATGGTTTCGGCGTAGGCGCTACCTACCGCTTCTAAGCCTCGAAGCCAGGCAACACGCCCCACTGAAAAGCCCCGGCATCCTCACGGATCCGGGGCTTTCTACTTTGCCGAACGGCTAATCAAGACCCCGACGCCAATGCCTTCTCCACCGCCTCGAGCAACTCCGGGTCATCCGGCTTGGTCAAGCTGGAGAAATTGGCGACTACCTTGCCCTGGCGATCCACCACGTACTTGTAGAAATTCCACTTCGGCGCGCTGCTCTGCTGCGCCAACACCTTGAACAGGTGCACCGCATCCGCGCCCTTGACCTTCTGTGGCTCGGTCATGGTGAAGGTCACGCCGTAATTGACATAGCAGACCTTGGCGGTTTCGGCGCCGTCCTTGGACTCTTGCTTGAAGTCGTTGGACGGCACTCCCACTACCTCCAATCCCTGGTCCTTGTAGCGCTGGTACAAGGCCTCGAGCCCCTTGAACTGTGGGGCGAACCCACAAAAGCTCGCCGTGTTGACCACCACCAGCGGCTTGCCAGCGAACCGCTGGCACAGATCGATGGATTCCTTGGCGCGCAACTTGGGCAACGAGCCCTGCAACAATGCCGGACAATCGGCGGCCCAGGTGGAGCCGGCAAAGGCCGCGAGCAAAACTGGAACGGCAAACCAGCGCATAGCCATGTCAGGTGTCCTTGAAAAGTCGTCAGGCCTCGACGTTACTCGCCCCTGTCGGCGCCTAGCAAGCGCCCATGCCCAATTGCATCAGCGCCATTCCACTGCGCTGCCAGCCCCACCAGGCCAGCAGCAATGACAAGGCGACCAAGCCCAGGCCGACCCACCATCCAATGCGCGCCTTCATGCGGCGCTGGCCTGCAGGCGCGCCACCGGGCGCTCACGTACCGGCCAGTTGAGCGCCGCGGCCAGCAAGCTGAGGAGGATCGCCACCTGCCAGATCAAGTCGTAGCTGCCGGTCCGGTCGTACACCACGCCGCCCAGCCAACCACCTAAGAACGAACCCAGCTGGTGGAACAGGAACACGATCCCGCCAAGCATCGACAGGTTTCGCACCCCGAACAGGGTCGCCACCGTACCGTTGGTCAAAGGCACCGTGGACAGCCAGAGAAACCCCATGGCCATGCCGAACAGGTAGGCGCTGGCCTGGGTCACCGGCACCCACAAAAACAGCATGATCACCACCGCTCGCAGCAGGTACAGGCCCGTGAGCAAACGTGGCTTGGAGAGGCGCCCACCCAACCAGCCAGCGGTGTAGGTCCCGAAGATATTGAACAGGCCGATCAGCGCCAGCACCGTGGTGCCCACGGTAGCCGGCAAATGCTGGTCCACCAGGTAGGCCGGCAAATGCACACCGATGAACACCACCTGGAAACCACAGACGAAAAAGCCGAAGGCCAGCAACCAGAACCCTGAGTGGGAACAAGCCTCGCGCAATGCCTCCATCAGGCTCTGCTCATGCCCATGGGCGGGCAGAGGTTTGTCCTTGAGCATGCTCACCAGCGGCACGATCAGCGCCACCAGCACACCCAGCACCAGCAGCGCCGCCGACCAGCCCAGCCAGCCGATCAGGCCCAGGGTGCCCGGCAGCATGGCGAACTGGCCGAAGGAACCGGCAGCGCTGGCCAGGCCCATGCCCATGCTGCGCTTCTCAGGCGGCAGCGCGCGGCCAACCACACCCAGGATCACCGAGAACGAAGTACCGGACAGGCCAATACCGATCAGCAGCCCGGCGCTCAGGGACAGCGACAAGGGCGAGTCCGCCATCCCCATGCACGCCAGGCCCACGGCGTACAGCACGCCGCCGATAAGTACTACCTTCGCCGCACCGAAGCGATCGGCCAGGGCCCCGGTGAATGGCTGGGCCAGGCCCCAGATCAGGTTCTGCAAGGCAATGGCGAAGGCGAAGACCTCGCGCCCCCAACCGAACTGCGCACTCATGGGCGGCAGGAACAGGCCGAAGCCATGCCTGATCCCCAGCGACAGGGCCAGGATCAACGCGCTGCCAAGAAGTACCCAACTGCTGGTACGCCACATCGATGACATTTTTATTCTCCGTCTACGGGTATATACCCGCTTATGTTCGAACGAACCGACCTCAGGCCAGTTCATTCAGCAAGGCCAACAGGGTTTCACGCTTTTCCACCCCCAGGCGATCGATCAGTCGCTGCTGGGCCGCTTCCCAAGCCGGCAAGGCCGCAGCCAGGCATTCATGCCCCGCCTCGGTCAGTTGCACCAGGCGATTGCGCTGATCGTCACCCTCGATCAGGCGCACCAGGCCCGAGGCCTCCAATACCCGAACATTACGCCCCAGGGTGCTGCGATCCAGGCCCATGGCCTCGGCCAGGCTGGAGATACTCGGCTGCTCGAGGCGCAGCAGGTTGTTCAGCAAGGAATACTGGGCGACGTTGATCCCGAAGCCATCGAGGGCGCCGTCGTAGAACCTGCTGACGCCACGCGCGGCGCGACGCAGGTTGGTGCACAAACATTGGGAGGGAAGCATGATGCGTGTATATACCCGCGAAAATTCCAGGACAACTGTTTTCAATAAAAATGCTGCTCGGCGCTCGCCTCAGGATAGCGCCAGGGCCAGCAGTACCGCGGTCTCCAGCAACTCCAGCAAGGCGCCGGCGGTATCCCCGGTGGTACCGCCCAAGCGCTGCAGCATCAGTTGACGCAACCAGCAGAACACCACGAGGGCCAGCAACAGCGCCAACAAGCCGTGGTATCCCCCCAGCAACAGGCAACCCAGGACACTCAGGGCCAGCACTTGCCTGCCCGCCAGGCGCGGCAAATGATCGGCCAGGGCCTGGCCCAGACCGCCGGCACGCACATAGGGCGTACTGAGGAACAGGCCAAGCAAGGCCGCGCGTCCGATCAACGGCGCCAGTAGCAGTGCCACAGCTTGTTGCTGCTCGATCAGGGCCACCAGCGCCGCGAACTTGAGCAGCAGGACCAGGGCCAGGGTAACCACGGCAATCGGCCCGCTGCGCGGATCCTTCATGATGCTCAGGGTGCGCTCGCGATCACCGAAGCCGCCCAACCAGGCGTCGGCGCTATCGGCCAGGCCATCCAGGTGCAATCCGCCGCTGAGCAAGACCCAGGCAGCCAGCAACAAGGCTGCATGCAGTAGCGGCGCAGCGCCACTGAGCAAGGCATTCAGTGCCCACAGCAAGACACCGAACAACAACCCCACCAGCGGATAGAACAACAACGAGCGCCCCAGTTGCTCGGGCTGCGGCATGCCCGGCAGGCGGATCGGCAAGCTGCTGAGGAACTGCAAGGCAATCCAGAACGGCAGCATCTCAGCCCTCCTCGCTCATCCGTCCCGCAGCCACTGTCAGGCCGAACCAGGCACCATGGCCCACTTCGACATTCAGCAACTGCTCACGGGGCAGCCCGCGGGCCCTGGCCAACAACAAGCGCATCACACCGCCATGGCTGATCAGCAGCACCCTCCGCCCGGCATGGGCCTGGTACAGGCTGTCGATCGCTGCCAGCACCCGTTGTGAGAAGCGCTCTACCGGCTCGCCTCCAGGCGGGGTGAAACCATAGGGGTCGGACCAGAAACGCCCCAGGCCCTCGGCGTCGGTTTGCATCAGGGCTGCCGTGCTCCGCCCTTCCCAGTCGCCGAAATGCAGCTCCTTGAGACCCGGTTCCAGCACCAGCGGCAGTTGCAGGCGCGCCGTCAATTGCTCGGCAAAACTTGCGCAACGCTGCAACGGCGAGCTGACCACCAGGTCCCAGGGGCCGCGCCCCTCAACTCCGGCATGCATCTGCTGCCAGCCCCGCTGGGTCAAGGCGTCGTCCAGGCTGCCACGCAAGCCGCCACCAGACTCGGTCTCACCGTGGCGCAGAAGGCCCAGGCGCAAGGTCATGCCGGACGATCCGCCACGGCCGCTTCGGCGAAAGTCGCCATCTGCCCGTGCAGGTCGCAGGCCAGGCGCAGCAAGGGCACCGCCAGCGCCGCACCACTGCCTTCTCCAAGGCGCAGGCCCAGGTCCAGTAACGGATCGGCCTCGAGCACTTGCAGCACATGCCGGTGCCCAGGTTCGGCTCCCTGATGGGCGAACAGCAACCAGGGGCGGCAGCCTGGATTCAAACGCACCGCTACCAGTGCCGCGACACTGCAAATGAAGCCGTCCACCAGCACCGCGATGCCCTCCTGGGCACAGGCCAGGTAGGCGCCGGCCAAGGCCGCGATCTCGAAACCGCCAAGGTCTTGCAGCGCTTGCCAGGCATCACCGCGCGCCCCCTGGTGCAAGGCAAGGGCTCGTTCGATGACCTGAGCCTTGTGGCTGACGCCCGCGGCGTTCAGCCCGGTACCTGGCCCGGCCAGCTGCGTTACCGGAATGTCCAGCAAGGCGCAGGCGATGGCGCTGGCGGCCGTGGTATTGCCGATCCCCATTTCCCCACCGATGAACAACTGGGCGCCCTGCCCACGGGCACGTAGCGCACTATCACGACCGGCCTGCAGCGCCTGCTCGAGCTGGGCCCGGGTCATGGCCGGGCCCTGGAGGAAGTTCGCCGTGCCCAGCCCCAGGTTCAGGTGGCGCACTCCAGGCAGCTCCAGGTTCGGCGTCACAGTACCCAGGTCCACCACTTCCAGCTGCGCCGCCAACTGGCGGGCCAGGACGCTGATCGCGGCGCCACCATTGACGAAGTTCAGCAGCATCTGGCCGGTCACTTCCTGCGGATAGGCCGACACACCTTCGGCCACCACCCCGTGATCACCGGCGAAGATGGTGATCCACAACTGCTCGATGGCGGGCTTGAGCCGGCCTTGCAAGCCCGCCAGGCGCACGGCCAGCGGCTCCAACTGGCCCAGCGAGCCGGCCGGCTTGGTCAGCTGCTGCTGCCGTGCCAGGGCCTGCTCCACCACTTGGCTAGCGATGGACTTGCACGGGTTCTGCCACCAGGAATTGCTCATAACGCGGGTCCTTTCAAAGTCAGGGGCAGGCCAGCCACCGTCAGCACCACTCGCTGACAGCGCTCGGCCAGGGCTTGATGCAGCCAACCGGCTTCATCCACATAGCGGCGAGTCAATTCGCCCAGCGGCACGACACCCATTCCGGTCTCGTTGCTGACAAAGATAATGTCTCCCGGCAGCTCGGCCACGCATTGCAGCAAGGCCTCGCGCTCGGCAGAAAGGCGCTGCTGGTCTTCGAGCATCAGCAGGTTGGTCAGCCACAGGGTCAGGCAGTCCACCAACAGGCAGCGCCCCGGACTGGCCGCCTGGCGCAGTACCCGGGCCAGCTCCAGGGGCTCTTCGACCAGCCCCCAATGCGCCGGACGGCGTTCGCGATGATGGGCGATACGCTGGTTCATCTCGCCGTCCAACGGTTGGCTGGTGGCGATATAGGTCACTTCCAGCGCACTGTCGTTGGCCAGTTTCTCGGCCAGGCGGCTCTTGCCGGAGCGAGCACCACCGAGGATCAGTTGCAACATGCTTGGGCACCTCTGAAAAGAAAACCGCACACGGCTGCGTGCCTACAGACCACAAAGCCGGCGCAATGCGGCGGTATCCAGGTGGCGCTCCACCAGGTCCGCCAGGCGTTCGATATCGCGCTCGCGCAGGCCGTGGTAATCCACCTGCTGGACATCTTCCAGGCCGGCCCAGCGCAACAGCGCGCCGCAGGCCGCTGGCGTCTCGAACAGGCCGTGCAGGTAGGTGGCGAGGATCTGCCCGTCGGCACTGCGGGCGCCGTCGCTGCGACCATCGTCCAGGCGCACTGCCGCCTGTTCCAGGGCTGGGCCACGACTGACTCCGGCATGGATCTCGTAGCCGCTGACCGCAGCGTCTTCCAGGGTCAGGCGTCCACTGACGTTACGCAGCTGCTTTTGCGCCTCCAGCACGGTTTCGAAAGCCAACAGGCCAAGGCCCGGGCTGGAGCCCGCTGCACCTTCCAGGCCCAGTGGATCGTGCAATTGCTCGCCGAGCATCTGCAGGCCGCCGCAGATACCCAGGAGCTTGCCGCCGTAGCGCAGGTGCCGGGCGATGGCCTGCTCCCAGCCATTGACGCGCAGGTAGGCGAGATCGCCGCGCACGCTTTTCGAACCGGGGAGAATGATCAGGTCGGCGGCGGGTATCGCCTGCCCGGGCCCGATGAATTGCAGGTCTACCTGGGGATGCAGGCGCAGCGGATCGAAGTCCGTATGGTTGCTGATGCGCGGCAGCACCGGCACCACCACCTTGAGCAGCTGCTCGACCTTGCCGGCCTGGCGCTGGTCGATGCCGTCCTCGGCCTCCAGGTGCAGGTCCATGACATAGGGCAACACCCCGAGTACCGGCTTGCCGGTGCGCTGCTCCAGCCAATCCAGGCCCGGTTGCAGCAGGGCGATATCGCCGCGAAAGCGGTTGATGATGAAGCCCTTGACCCGCGCCTGCTCGCTGGGTGAAAGCAGCTCCAGGGTGCCCACCAGGTGGGCGAACACCCCGCCACGATTGATGTCGGCGATCAGCAGCACCGGACAATCCACCGCCTCGGCAAACCCCATGTTGGCGATGTCGCCGGCCCGCAGGTTGATCTCGGCCGGGGAGCCGGCGCCCTCGACCATCACCACCTGGTACGCCTGGCGCAGGCGCTGGTGGGAAGCCAGCACCGCCTGCATGGCGATAGCCTTGTAGTCGTGATAGGCCACGGCATTCATGGTGGTCACCGCACGGCCATGGATGATCACCTGGGAGCCCGTATCGCTGTTGGGCTTGAGCAGCACCGGGTTCATGTCGGTATGGGGCGCGAGGTTGGCGGCCTGGGCCTGGACCGCCTGGGCCCGGCCGATCTCGCCGCCATCGGCGGTCACCGCGCTGTTGAGCGCCATGTTCTGCGGCTTGAACGGCACCACGCTGATCCCCTGGCGCAACAGCCAGCGGCACAGCGCGGTCACCAGGGTGCTCTTGCCCGCGTCCGATGTGGTGCCCTGCACCATCAGCGTGGTCATGGGTAGTCCTTGCGATAAGCCAACAAGGCCTGTTCCAGGCGAGCGCACTCGGCCTCGTCGGCAGGCAGGCCGAAACGCAGGCTGCTGTTGTGGGCGAACAGGCGCAGGAGAATCCCGCGCCGGGCCATGAAGTGATAGAGCCGCTCAGCCTCGTCGGTGATCAGCCATTGGAACAACGCGCAACCGCCCTGGGGCTTGAAGCCGTAACGCTGCAGCACCTCCACCAACTGCTGGCTGGCGGCCTCGCTGCGCTGGCGCTGGCGGGCATGGCCGGCGACATCCCGCAGGCAAGCCTGCCCCAGGACCCGGGTCGGGCCACTGACAGCCCAGGGCCCCACCTGCTCGGCCAACAGCCGCAACAGCCGATGCTCGGCCAGGACGAATCCCAGGCGCACCCCGGCCAGGCCGAAGAACTTGCCGAACGAACGCAGGACGATCAACCCCACCTGGTGGGCATGGCTGGCCAGGCTCAGCTCAGGCGTGTTGTCCATGAAGGCTTCATCCACCACCAGCCAGCCACCGCGCTGGACCAGGCGTGCGTGCCACTCCAGCAGGCGCTCGGGGCTCAGGCTCAGGCCCGTGGGATTGTTGGGATTGACCACCACCAGCACATCGAGACTGTCGAGAAAGAAGTCGACTTCCTGCTCCAACACCTCGCGTACCCGATAGCCACTGCGCCGCCAGGCTTCGGCGTGCTCGGCATAACAGGGCGACAGCACCCCGACCTTGCCGGTGCGACGCAAACGCGGCAGCAGTTGGATCGCCGCCTGGGAACCGGCTACCGGCAATACTTCATTGGCGCCGTAATAGGCACAGGCCGCCTGCTCCAGGCCGTCGTCGGTTTCCGGCAGGCGGGCCCAGGCACGCAGCGGAATCTGCGGCAACGCGAAAGGCCAGGGGGCCAGGCCGCTGGACAGATCCAGCCAGTCCTCTTCGGCGATGCCATGTTCCTGGGCCGCCCTGCGCAAACGCCCACCGTGCTCAAGCATAGAATTGCGCCCCCAGGCAAAGAATCAGCAACCACAGCCATACCCCACGCTGCACCAGCTGCCAGCCACCATCGATGGACCCGGCGCTGGCCGCTTCCCCCTCGCCCAATTGCGGGCGCTGGTGCAGTTCGCCGTGATAGATCGCCGGGCCGCCCAGCTCTACCCCGAGGGCTCCAGCACCGGCGGCCATCACCGGACCGGCATTGGGGCTGTCCCAGGTCGGCCCCTGGCGATACCAGCATTTGAAGGCCAACCGGGTCTTGCCCAGCAAGGCATAGGTCAGGGCCACCAGGCGCGCCGGAATATAGTTGAGCAGATCATCGATCCGCGCGGCAGCCCAGCCGAAACGCTCGAAGCGCTCGTTGCGGTAACCCCACATCGCATCCAGGGTGTTGCTCAGACGATAGAGCACCACCCCTGGCGCACCGGCCACGGCGAACCAGAACAAGGCGGCGAATACCGCGTCGCTGCCGTTCTCCAGCACCGACTCGGTGGCCGCGCGCGCCACGGCGGGGGCATCCAGCTCGCTGGTCTGGCGGCTCACCAGGAACCCCACCCGCCGCCGCGCCTCATCCAGGTCATCGCTACGCAGGGCCTGGGCCACCGGCTCGACATGCTCGCCAAGGCTGCGCAGCCCCAAAGCGCAATACAGCGCCAGGACTTCCACCAGCCAGCCGATATAGGGGAACCAGGACAAGGCCGTGGCCAACAGGGTGAGGGGCAGGACCGCCAGCACCCAGGCCGTGACGCCATGACTGCGCCAACCCCGCCCGCCGGCGTTGAAACGTTGCTCGATGCGATCCGCCAAACGCCCGAAGGCCACCAGTGGATGCCAGCGCTTGGGCTCGCCCAGCAGCGCATCCAGCGCCACCCCGGCGACACTCAGCAACGCCACGCTCATTGACTCACTCCCCAGTAATTTTCATACAGCAATTCATTCAATGGCCGGGGCTGGGCCCAGCCCTCCAGCGCGAGCATCGGCGCCGCATAGAACTCGGTGACCGGCCCCAGGCACAGCACGGCCAGGGGCTTGGCACCTTCGGGCAAGCCCAGGAGATTGGCCAGGGCCTGGGGCTCGAACAGCGATACCCAACCCATGCCCAACCCTTCGCTGCGCGCCGCCAGCCAGAGGTTCTGGATCGCGCAGGACAGGGATGCGAGGTCCATTTCCGGCAGGGTCCGGCGACCGAAGACATGCCGTTCCCGGCCGTCCATCAACGCGGCCACCAGCAGTTCGGCGCACTCGTTGATGCCTTCGACCTTGAGCTTCATGAACTCGTCGGAACGCTCCCCCAGCGCCTCGGCGGTACGTACCCGCTCTTCTTCCACCAACTGCCGGATGTTGTCCCGCAGCGCACGGTCACTGATGCGGATAAACCGCCAGGGCTGCATCAGGCCAACGCTGGGGGCCTGGTGCGCGGCCTCCAGCAGGCGCTGCAACAACTCGGGGGCAACGCTGCCGCCGGCGAAATGACGCATGTCACGACGCTCGGCAATAGCGCGATAGACCGCCTCGCGCTCGGCCGCGGAAAACGCCTGTTCAGTCACACGCCAGGCCCTCGGCAACCCCTGGCCGGGGCGCGAACAACGCCGCCACCGCCACAGGATTGGATGGGAAGTAGAAGTGCACATAGGAGGCGGTCATGCGCCCGTCGCGATACACCGCCTCGGCACCCCGGCCACCATTGGGGCTCGCCCCCCGGGCGATGGGCGCAAGCTCGGTACTGGTCAGGGAATGATGGTAGGTATGCCCGCGCAGACTGCCCTCCGGCAGGTCCACCGCCTGCAAGGCCAGGGCCGCCAGGCGCTTCTGCATTACAGCCTCGCCGGGCAACAGCCCCAGGAGTTCGGCACGCTGGCCTTCGACATCGGTCAGGGCATCGAGCAGGTACAGCATCCCGCCGCATTCGGCGAGCAGCGGCTTGCCGGCGGCGTGATGGGCGCGGATGGCCGCGAGCATGCCGCTATTGCTGGCGAGTGCCTGATGGTGCAGCTCGGGGTAACCCCCGGGCAGGTACAGACTGTCGGCCACCGGCAACTCACTATCGTGGATCGGCGAGAAGAAACTCAGTTGCGCACCCATGGCCCGCAGCAGGTCGAGGCTGGCGCCGTAGGTGAAGGCGAATGCCTCATCCCGCGCCACGGCGATCCGCACGCCCTCCAGCAGCGGCTCGCAGGCCACCGGGGCCGGCGCGGCAAACCCCACCGCTGGCGGCAGCGCCACCTGGCAACTGCTGGCCAGGGCCTCGGCAGCGGCATCCAGACGCAGATCCAGGTCATTGAGTTCATTGGCCTGGACCAGGCCCAGATGGCGGCTGGGCAGCTCGATCGAGGTTTCCCGGGACAAGGCTCCATACCAGCGCAACCCCTCGGTCAGGCTGCCTTCGAGCAGTTGCGCATGGCGCAAGGTCCCCACCCGGTTGGCCAACACGCCGGCGAACGGCAGGTCCGGCTGGTAGCGCGCCAGACCCAGGGCCAGGGCGCCGAAAGTCTGGGCCATGGCGGCGCCATCGATCACCCCCAGCACCGGCACGCCGAAATGCCGTGCCAGGTCCGCGCTCGATGGCGTGCCATCGAACAATCCCATGACGCCCTCGATCAGGATCAGGTCGGCCTCGCCGGCGGCCTCCCACAGCAGGCGGCGACTTTCCTGCTCGCCCACCATCCACATGTCCAGCTGGTACACCGGGGCACCGCTGGCATGCTCGAGAATCATCGGATCGAGAAAGTCCGGACCGCACTTGAACACCCGCACCTTGCGCCCCTGGTTACGGTGCAGGCGCGCCAGGGCGGCGGTCACGGTGGTCTTGCCCTGGCCGGATGCCGGAGCGGCGATCAATACCGCCGGGCAATGACGAACATCATTCATGGGTTCACGCTCACAGCTCGATGCCCTTCTGCGCCTTGATACCGGCCTGGAAGGCGTGCTTGACCATGCCCATTTCGGTGACGGTGTCGGCCAGTTCGAGCATTTCCGGCTTGGCCCCGCGCCCGGTCACCACCACGTGCTGCATCGGCGGACGGGCCTGCAGGTCGCTGAGCACCTGATCCAGGTCCAGGTAACCATGCTTGAGGGCGATGTTCAGCTCATCGAGTACCACCAGGCCGATCTGCGGATCGCGCAACAGCTCCCGGGAAACCGCCCAGGCGGCCTCGGCGGCGGCGATGTCACGCTGGCGATCCTGGGTCTCCCAGGTGAAGCCCTCGCCCATCACATGGAACCGCACCTGCTCGGGAAAGCGCCGGAAGAACAGCTCTTCGCCGGTGCTTTCGCGGCCCTTGATGAACTGCACCACGCCACAATGCATGCCATGGCCCATGGACCGTGCCAGCATGCCGAAGGCCGAACTGCTCTTGCCTTTGCCGTTGCCGGTCAGGACCAGCAACAGCCCGCATTCATTGGGCGAGTTGGCGATACGCTCGTCGATCACCGCTTTTTTGCGCAGCATGCGCGCCAGATGACGTTCGTCACGCTCGAGGGATTCACTCATGGAGCAGCTCTCCGTTGGGGCTTGGGGAACGGGGGGCAGGAATGGAAATGGACGGCGCAAGCCTGGCATCGCCCTCCGTGATGCCGTTGGATGAATCAGGCCGGTCTCCGGGCTCGTGAGCGGCACCACTGCCGGACTGCGCGCCTTCCCATGCCTGCTTCGACACAGTGGCACTTGCGCAATCTTGACTCACCTACCGTTGCGGGGGCAGCGCCGGAATCGTCGCCGGCTCCATCGCTGGAACGGGCCCTGACCGGCTTCCCTGTTTCACTCTGTCGACCCGGGAGTCACAGAGCACCTGAAACAAGTCGCGAAGGTTAGAGGGTTGGGAATGGAGCGTCAATGAAGCGGCCCGCCGCACCCAACGGAAAACTGCACTGCATCAACAAACTGACGCCAATCTTGTGCCACACTGAAAGCAGTGATATCAAATAGCCACTTTCAGGACATGACGTCCCGTCACAACAATAAGGGGTGAGTTCGATGCAAGGCATGATCATCAGCAATCCAAGACTGGAATTCCTGCGACCGATGCTGGAGCGCTGGTTCGATTGCATTGACCGCTACAACGCGATTCGCGGCGATAACGAAACCCCTTACTGGTTCGACGAACAGGCCAACCTGGGACTGCTTTCGGCCGCGGCCTGGATGGCCGAGATGGTGACCCTGGAACACAGCCCCAGCAAGAAGCAGCTCGAAGAAGGTGCGCGCAATGCCCGTACCGACCTGTACCTGGCCACCAAGGAAGAACGCACCTACATCCAGGCCACCCAGCGCTGGCCACGGGTCAACAACCTGGCCCTGACCCAGGCCCTGCAGGATATCGCCAATGCAGCGAAGACCATCAGCCACGCCAGCGACCTGAAGCTTGGCTGCCTGTTCGTCGCACCTCAAAAGGCCCAGCACAGCGCGACTCCCGAGGAACTGCAAGACATGCTCGACGACCTACAGAAGGAACACTGCTGTGCCGTGGCCTGGTACTTCCCGTATGCCTACCGCAAGCTGCACAACGAAGCCGGCCACTACCACCCCGGAGTGGCGGTATTGTTCAAGGAAGCTCGCTGAACACAAGGAACCCCAGGGCGCCCATGCTTCTCTATGATTGAACGTTCGCGCACTCATAGGGATATCAGCATGCTCAAGCCTCGCCATACCTTGCTCATCGCCATCGCCGCCGGCCTCGCCGCCTGCGGCGAAACCTCCAGCCTGCAGGTTGCGGACGGCACCGGCCCGAACCCCAAGCTGCCGGAACCCAACCCCACCCTGATCCCCACGCTGAACATCGCTCCGGCCATCGGGTGGCCCGAGGGAGCGAAACCGCTGGCCGCCAGCGGAACCCAGGTCAGTGCCTTCGCCGAGAATCTCGATCATCCACGCTGGCTCTATGTACTGCCTAACGGGGACGTGCTGGTGGCGGAAACCAACGCCCCGCCCAAACCGGACGACAGCCGGGGCATCCGCGGCTGGGTAGCCGGCAAGGTGATGGGGCGCGCCGGGGCCACGGTTCCCAGCGCCAACCGCATCACCCTGTTGCGCGATGCCGACCACGACGGCGTGGCGGAGACTCGCAGCGTCTTCCTGGAGAACCTCAACTCCCCCTTCGGCATGACCCTGGTGGGCAACGATCTGTATGTAGCCGATACCGACAAGCTGCTGCGCTTCCCCTACCAGAGCGGTGACACCAGGATCAGCGCCGGAGCCACCAAGGTAGTGGACCTGCCCGGCGGCACGCTGAATCACCACTGGACCAAGAATGTCATCGCCAGCAAGGATGGCAGCAAGCTGTACGTCACCGTCGGCTCAAACAGCAATGTCGGCGAAAACGGCCTGGACAAGGAAGAAGGCCGGGCAGCGATCTGGGAAGTGGACCGTGCCAGCGGCCAGCATCGCTTGTTCGCCACTGGGCTGCGCAACCCCAACGGCCTGGCCTGGGAGCCAGTCAGCGGAGCCCTCTGGACAGCGGTGAACGAACGGGACGAGATCGGCAGCGACCTGGTGCCCGACTACATCACATCGGTCAAGGATGGCGCTTTCTACGGCTGGCCCTTCAGCTACTACGGCCAGCACGTGGACGTACGGGTCAAACCCCAGGATCCGGCACTGGTGGCCAAGGCAATTGCCCCGGATTACGCCGTGGGACCGCACACGGCCTCGCTGGGCCTGGCGTTCGCCACTGGCAGCAAGCTGCCCGCGCCCTTCACCGAAGGCGCGTTCATCGGCCAGCACGGCTCCTGGAACCGCAAGCCCCACAGTGGCTACAAGGTGCTCTTCGTGCCATTCAGCGGCGGCAAGCCCCAAGGACAGCCGATCGACCTGCTCAGCGGCTTTCTAGATGCCGACAAGAACGCCATGGGGCGCCCGGTGGGAGTGGTGATCGACCAGCAAGGGGCCCTGCTGGTCGCCGATGACGTCGGCAACAAGATCTGGCGTGTGAGCGCTGCCAAGAAGCCCTGAGTTCAGCGCTTGCGGCACAGGGTCAGGCCATCCCCCAGGGGCAGCAGCGACAGATCGATACGCGGGTCATCCTTGAGGGCACGATTGAGCGCCTGGATGGCCCGGGTATCCTCGCTGGCAGGAGCCACCTCCAACACCCGCCCGCTCCACAAGGTGTTATCGAACACGACCAGGCCACCGGTACGCAGCAAGCGCAGCGCGAACTCCAGGTAAGCCGGGTAATTGGCCTTGTCGGCATCGATGAAGATCAGGTCGAAGGAGTTACCCTGCCCCTGCTGCTCCAGGCTGGCCAGGGTTTCCAGGGCAGGTGCCAGACGCAGATCGATAAGCTGCTGGACTCCAGCCTCCTGCCAGTAACGGCGGGCAGTGGCGTTGTAGTCGCCGGGAAGATCACAGCAGACCAGCGAACCATCCCCAGGTAGCACCTGAGCCATGCACAAGGCGCTATAGCCAGTGAAAGTGCCGACCTCCAGTATCCGGCGGGCACCGATCAGCTTGACCAGCAGGGCGAGGAATTGCCCCTGCTCCGGCGCAACCTGCCAGCGCGCGGTGGGCAAGGCCTGGGTTTCATCCCGCAGGCGACGCAGCAAAGGCGTGTCACGCAGGGACACATCCAGCAGGTATTGATACAGGGCGTCGTCGAGGTTGAGCGTACGAGCAGTCACGAACACCTCGACAAGAAAGGATTATGGATTGCGCGCCAGGTGTTCCGGCTGCAGTACGCGCTTGGCGCTCAGGTAGGCTTTCTGCCAGTAGGCCTTGGACAGGCTGTCGAGCTTCACCGTGCCGCCAGTGGCCGGTGCATGCACGAAGCGCCCTTCGCCGACGTAGATGCCGGCATGGCTGACCTGGGAGCCGCCATTAGTGGCGAAGAAGATCAGGTCGCCGGTCTGCAAGGCATTCTTGCCGACGTCCGGCGCCTGCATGCCGATCATTTCCCGGGTCGAGCGTGGCAGCGAGATACCTGCGGCATCGCGATACACGTAGCCGATCAGGCCACTGCAATCGAATCCGGAGTCCGGAGTGTTGCCACCCCAGCGATAAGGCGTGCCCACCAGGCCCAGGGCGCGGAACAGCACGTCTTCGGCAACCGGTGAAAAGGTCTGGGCAGGGCTGAATACCGGAGCTCGCACCACGGGCGCAGGTGGCGGAGTACGGCTGGCGCAGGCGCTGAGCAGCGCGGCGAGGACAACAAGAGCGATACGGGCCGAGGTCGACATAAGCTGGACAATCCTGATCGGGATGCGGCTTTCTCTGCCGTGGTACTGAAAACAAAACCGCGTAAGCAGGGCTTACGCGGTTAGTTTCAACAATAGATCAGGATTCTAGCGCCTACACGCCAAACTTCAAGTAAGACTTTAACTTCGCCCTACAAATAGCCTGTTTATTTGCGTGCGGTGACCACGGTCGGAGCCATGGCGAGTGCACGCTTGGCTTCGATGAAGGTCTTGCTCCAGTAGCTGTCGCCCAGGCTATCGACCCGCACGCCGCCACTGCGACGGCTGCTGGAGTGGATGAACTGGTCGTCCCCCAGATAGATACCGGCATGGCTGACGCGCCCGCGGCCATTGGTGCTGAAGAACAGCAGGTCACCTGGTTTGAGGTTGTTGCGCGCGACCAGCGGGGCCTTGACGTTGATCATCTCGCGAGTGGAGCGTGGCAGGTTCATGCCAGCCTCTTCGCGGAACAGGTAGCCGATGAAACCGCTGCAATCGAAGCCGGCTTCGGAGCTACCACCGAAACGGTAGCGGGTACCGATCAGGGACATGCCGCGCTCGAGGATGCTGTCAGCCAGAACTGGCAACTGGTAAGGCTTGCTGTCAGCGAATTCTGCCAGTTCCTTTTCAGTTGCCAGCTCTTCCTGGTAGACCGCGGAAGACTGGTTGGTAGTGGTGACTTTAGCCTGCTGTACGACTTGCTGCTGCGACACCGGGGCATGAGAGGCGCAGCCAAACAACAGGGTAACGAGTGCGAGAGGCACGAGGGGTGCGAAGCGATTTAGCATGGGCACGACCGTGGCTTGTTATAAAAGAAGAAGCGACTATGCCTTTTATCGCTCTCATTTGCAAATTCAATCGATCAGAATGTGACTTATGAGTTTCTTCAGTACATCTAAGGCTTTAAGCCCATTTAAACGCCACCTGCCTGTGGAAACCCTTCCAAAGGCGCGTTTTCTGGCGCCTGGAATATGCCAAAACCCGACCAAAGGTCGTTTCTAACCGCTGGAGTCACCAGCCCAGGGTTTCCTTCAGGAAAGGAATGGTCAGCTTGCGCTGGGCCTGGAGCGAGGCCTGATCGAGGCGCTCCAGTAGCTCGAACAAGGCACTCATGCTCCGCGTACCCCGGGTCAGAATGAAGTGCCCGACCTCGTCGGTCAGGTGCAAGCCACGCCGGGATGCACGCAACTGCAAGGCACGCAGCTTGTCTTCATCGGAAAGTGGGCGCATCTGGAAGATCAGCGCCAGGGTCAGGCGCGACTTGAGGTCCGCCAGCTTCACCGGCAACTCCCGCGGAGATGTCGAGGCTGCGATCAACAAGCGTCGACCGCTGTCGCGCAAACGATTGAACAGATGGAACAAGGCCTCTTCCCAGTCGGCCTTGCCAGCCACCACCTGAAGGTCGTCCAGGCATACCAGCTCGTATTGCTCGAGGTGGTCGAGGATCTCGATCCCGCGATCCAGCAGTTCCGCTAGCGGAAGGTATACAGCAGGCTCCCCCAATTGCTCGAAACGCAGGCAAGCCGCTTGCAGCAAATGAGTACGCCCCACACCATCCTTGCCCCAAAGGTAGATCAGGCTCTCGGTCCAGCCGGCATCGGCTTCGCAGAGGCGCTCGACATAGCCGAGTGCTGCGGCATTGGCGCCTGGATAGTAGTTGATGAAGGTGGCGTCATCACGCAGACGCACCCCCAGGGGCAGCTGAATCGGTTTCATGCTGGCTGAACAGTTCCAAACGAACCGTTAGTGGCCTCTGTGTAAATTTTGCAAAGTTTATACCCGTGACGCCGAGCGCACAATCCGGCAGACCACAAGCAAAATCAAAGGTTTGCGTGAGCCGAAAGCCCTGCCAATGGCTTCCTTGACAACTCGGGATCGCTGCACGACCGCCGAAATGAAGGAGCGCCAACCTCTGGCGCCCCTGCCGCTCGCGCTACAAGTCGGGGTCTTGCGCCCCACTATAGAGGTTCGAGTCCTTGTACAAGTCATGTACATGACGTACCAGTACCATGATTACCGCCGCCACCGGCAAGGCCAACAGCACCCCGGTGAAGCCGAACAGCTCGCCGCCGGCAAGGATGGCGAAGATCACGGCCACCGGATGCAGGCCGATGCGGTCGCCAACCAACAATGGAGTGAGCACCATCCCCTCCAGCGCCTGCCCCACCATGAACACCGCGACGATGCCGATCATGGGATACAAGTCGCCACCGAACTGGAACAGGCCCGCGATCAACGCCGCACCGATACCGATGATGAACCCCATGTAGGGCACGATGGCCGCGAGTCCGGCGATCAAGCCGATCAGCAGGCCCAACTCAAGCCCCACCAGCATCAACCCGGCGGCATAGATCATGCCCAGAGCCACCATGACCAGCAGCTGGCCACGAACAAAGGCCCCCAGCACCTCATGGCACTCCCCAGCCAGGGACACCACCTGCTCTTCACGATCCCGTGGCAACAGGCTGCGGACCTTGGCCATCATCAGGTCCCAGTCACGCAGCAGATAAAAGCTGACCACCGGAATCAATACCAGGTTGGCCAACCAGCCGATCAGCGCCAAGCCAGAGGCCGTGGCCTGGCTCAGCACCACGCCGACGATGTCGGTGGTCTGCCCCATATGCTCGCTGATGGCAGCCTTGACCTTGTCGAACTTCCAGAAACCATCCGCCAGCCCCAACCGGGATTGGACCCAGGGCATGGCCGTGTGCTGGACCCAGTCGAGCATTTGCGGCGCCAACTCATAGAGGCGCACCAACTGCTTGGCCAGCATGGGCACCAGCACCAGCAACAGGGCCATCACGATCAGGGTGAACAGGGCGAAGACCGCCACCACCCCCCAGGTGCGCGACAAGCCCCACTTCTCCAGGCGATCCACCAAGGGATCGAACATGTACGCCAGTAATAGCGCGACCAGGAACGGGCTGAGGATCGGATGCAACAGGTAAAGGAACCCGCAGACCAACAGCGCCACGCCCAACCAGACCCAACGACGGGTATCACCCATAAAGCACTCCTGCTTCTATATAGAAGGAAACCACCCGCTACCAGCGAAAACGCAACTGCGCCCCGGAGTCTGGAGCGGCCGCCGGCGTACTACCTTCGACTCCTGCGGCAGGCAACGGCTGCGCCTGCCCGGCGGGAATTTCCTGCAACTTGGCCAGGGACAATTGCGCACGCAACTGCTCGGCGCTGCCATTGACTCGATAAACGATCCGATCGCCGTCGACGCTGCGCAACTGCGCACCAAAAGGCTCCAGCAAATGGCCCAGACTCGCATAACGTTCCAGGTTCATGCCTTGCACCTCCAGCAACTGCTCGCTGGAAACACCCGGACGCGTGACGAAGCGCGGCGCCAGGCGCTGGCTCACGGCCAGCAACACCGCATCGGCCAAGGCGCCAGTGTCAGCTCCCTGGACCGTCCCCTGCTCCTTCTGATCGCCCAGCCACAACCGCCACTTGGCCTGCCACTGGCCGCCCTCTTCACGGGCATGCACCGCCAGCAGCGCATCCGCGCCATATCGTTCCGACGCCTCGCGCAATGGCGCTGGGTCGGCCCCCTCGAGATTAGGCGCAGTGGCGACGATCTGTTCGTCCAGATCCCCCAGCGGCAGGCGCAGCGGCAATCCGCGATGCTGGGCGGCTCGCCGCAAAGGCTCGGCACTGGCCTGGCCATCGCCCACCAGGGTCGAGCCCTCGGTGGAGTCGCTCAGCCACCAGCCGAGGATCGACGGCCGATTGCTCCCCCACAGCGACAAGCCGGCCTGGCGCAAGGCGCGGTCGGTACTGGCCGGATCGAAGTCCACCTGCAGGCTCTCCGGCGGTCCGGCGTCGTAGCCGTACTGGCTGATAATCTGCTGCGGATCCTTGCGGACTTCCGCCAGCCCCGGCCCCTGGGCCGCCTTGGCATCGCCGGTGAGGCGCAGCACCAGGGTCTCCAAGGCTCGCTGGGTAGCCTGGTCACGCTCCTGGGGCGACTGGCTGCTCACCGGTTCGCGGACCTGATACAAGCCATTGAGGGTTTCGGCATGACTCGCCAGGCTGACCAATGACAAGCAGCCCACAAATAGAAATTGACCCAGACGCATGGAAGATTCTCGATGACAAAAACGATTGAAACAGCGCGCATGCATCGCTGCGGACAAGGCTGTGACCACAAGCCCCGGCAAAACATTCACCGTCGCCGGACGGTTTTCGCACTGTCATGACGACAACCAATCAAGCGCTATACCTTATACAGACAAGGGCGCAACCACCAACATGGGCGATCCTGGTTTTTTTAGCAGGATATGCCTCTACCCGTCGGCCCGAGGATGGCCGCTGCCCCTCAAGCCTGATAAAATCGCGCGCCTTCGCAGACCGCCATCAGCGGGTCCCTTGAAGCACAGTCCCAGTGTTTCAGCGGCCTCATTGGTTCGGTCGATATCCCTGAATCCCCTTAAAGGCCTGGATCAATGAGCAAGCAACCCTCCCTGAGCTACAAAGACGCCGGTGTAGACATCGACGCCGGCGAAGCACTGGTCGAACGCATCAAGGGCGTCGCCAAGCGCACCGCACGCCCTGAAGTCATGGGTGGCCTGGGCGGCTTCGGCGCCCTCTGCGAGATCCCGGCCGGCTACAAGCAGCCAGTACTGGTCTCCGGCACCGACGGCGTCGGCACCAAGCTGCGCCTGGCGCTGAACCTGAACAAGCACGACAGCATCGGCCAGGACCTGGTCGCCATGTGCGTCAACGACCTGGTGGTGTGCGGCGCCGAGCCGCTGTTCTTCCTCGACTACTACGCCACCGGCAAGCTCAACGTCGACGTGGCTGCCACCGTGGTCACCGGCATCGGCGCCGGCTGCGAGCTGGCCGGCTGCTCCCTGGTCGGTGGTGAAACCGCCGAGATGCCAGGCATGTACGAAGGCGAGGACTACGACCTGGCAGGCTTCTGCGTCGGCGTGGTGGAAAAGGCCGAGATCATCGACGGTTCGAAAGTGGTCACCGGTGATGCGCTGATCGCCCTGCCCTCTTCCGGCCCGCACTCCAACGGCTACTCGCTGATCCGCAAGATCCTCGAAGTGTCCGGCACCGACATCGACAACACCCAGCTGGACGGCAAGCCACTGGCCGACCTGCTGATGGCGCCGACCCGCATCTACGTGAAACCGCTGCTCAAGCTGATCAAGGACACCGGCGCGGTCAAGGCCATGGCCCACATCACCGGCGGCGGCCTGCTGGACAACATTCCACGCGTACTGCCAAAAGGCGCCCAGGCCGTGGTCGACGTGGCCAGCTGGCAACGTCCGGCGGTCTTCGACTTCCTGCAGGAAAAAGGCAACGTCGACGAGCATGAAATGCACCGCGTGCTGAACTGCGGCGTGGGCATGGTCATCTGCGTAGCCCAGGACCAGGTCGACAACGCCCTGAACGTGTTGCGTGCAGCCGGCGAGCAGCCTTGGGTCATCGGCCAGATCGCCAATGCCGCCGAAGGCGCGGCCCAGGTCGAGCTGAAGAACCTCAAGGCTCACTGATGCAAGAGCGGAAGTCGCCGACCTGTGATGTTGTGGTGCTGTTGTCCGGCACCGGCAGTAACCTGCAAGCACTGATCGACAACGTGCGGACCGACGACAGTCCGGTCCGCATCGCTGCAGTGATCTCCAATCGCGCCGACGCCTACGGGCTGCAGCGCGCCAAGGAGGCGGGCATCGCTACCCGCTTCCTCGATCACACCACCTTCGAGGGCCGCGAGGCCTTCGACCAGGCGCTGATCGAACTGATCGACACCTTCCAACCGAAGCTGGTAGTACTGGCCGGATTCATGCGCATCCTCAGCGCAGGTTTCGTCCGCCACTACCAGGGTCGCCTGCTGAATATCCACCCTTCGCTGCTACCTAAATACAAAGGGTTACACACTCACCAGCGGGCCCTGGAAGCCGGAGACCCGGAACACGGCTGCAGCGTGCACTTCGTCACCGAGGAACTCGATGGCGGGCCTCTGGTCGTACAGGCTGTGATCCCGGTAGAGTTGCACGACTCGCCCCAGAGCCTGGCGCAGCGAGTGCATGTCCAGGAACACCGGATTTACCCAATGGCCGTACGCTGGTTTGCCGAAGGTCGGCTGGCCCTCGGCGACCAAGGTGCTTTACTGGACGGCAAATTACTGGCCGCCAGCGGTTACTTGATTCGAACCTAGGAGATTTTATGCGTCGCGCCCTGCTCTTCGCTTGTGCTCTGTTCGCCCTGCCGGTTGTGCAGGCGGCAGATCTTCACCCGTTCTCCGCCAGCTATACCGCCGACTGGAAGCAACTGCCCATGAGCGGCACTGCCGAGCGCAGCCTGGAAAAAACCGCCAGCGGCGCCTGGAAACTCAGCTTCAAGGCATCGATGATGATCGCCAGCCTGACTGAGGAAAGCACCCTGACCCTGGAGAAGGACACCCTGGTGCCCCAGTCCTACCACTTCGAACGTGGCGGCCTGGGCAAAGCCAAGAAGTCCGACCTGGACTTCGACTGGACTGCCAAGATGGTCACCGGCACCGACCGCGGCGACGCGGTGAAGCTGCCCCTGAACACCGGGATGGTGGACAAGTCGACCTACCAGCTGGCCCTGCAGCATGACGTCGCCGCTGGCAAGAAGACCATGAGCTACCAGGTGGTGGACGGCAGCGATGTCGATACCTATGACTTCCGCGTCCTGGGCTCGGAGAAGGTCGACACCAAGGCCGGCCAGATCGACGCCATCAAGGTCGAGCGCGTTCGCGATCCGACGCAGAGCAAACGCACCACCGTGATGTGGTTCGCCAAGGATTGGGATTACCTGCTGGTGCGCCTGCAGCAGGTGGAAACCGACGGCAAGGAGTACAACATCATGCTCCTCAACGGCACCGTCGATGGCAAGGCCGTCAAGGGCAACTGAAGCTACCAACGAAAAGCCCCGCTCATGCGGGGCTTTTTTTTGCCCGAAATCCGCCATCACTTCGACCTGCAAGGCGAGAAAGATGAAACTTTTTTCATGAAACTTCCGGCCCTGCGACCGAATGTCACGGTTTTCGGGGGCTGTGGAATTGTCTTCATTTTTGCAAAGGTCTATTGCAAACCAGGTCGATTTACTTAGCTAGCTAACAAAATATATAACAGAGGCCTGCACACGCCTTGCTGCAGATCAACAGAGATTGGAGCTAGCAGATGACTGTAAAAGTGACTGAACGCGACGATTCACACATGTCCCATGAAGGCGTAGCCGCGGGCATACGTATCTGGGACGTGCATCAACAAGACATGCTGGTGGGCATGTTCCACTCCGAAAGCGAAGCCCACAGCTACAAGGCAGAACTGGAAAAACTCGAACAGCAGCGCACCCTGCTGGGCTCCTGAGTCAAGGCCGATCCGCAAGGCGGGAATCTCCACGCCGGTCCCCGCCCTTGCAACAACGACAAACCCCGCTCATGGCGGGGTTTGTCGTTGTTGCCGGTTACCACATCAGATCGTCGGGGATCTGGTAGGCCGCGTATGGATCATCCTCGTCCGGTGCTTCGGTCGGGGTATTGAGCTGCACGATGCGGCTGGGGTCACGCTCCTGGATCTTCAGCGCCGCCTCCCGGGGAATCACCTCGTAACCACCACCATGGTGAACGATGGCCAGGGAACCGCTGCTCAGCTTGTTGCGCATCAGGTTGTTCACCGACAGGCGCTTGACCTTCTTGTCGTCGACGAAGTTGTAGTAGTCCTCGGTGGTCAGCTTTGGCAGGCGCGACACCTCGATCAACTGCTTGATCTGGGCGGTCCGGGCCTTCTGCTCGGCCTTCTCCTGCTGCTGGCGGTTGAGCTCCTGGTCACGCTTGACCTTCTCGGCCATCGCCTCCTGGGCGGCGCGTTGTTGGGAGTCGTCGAGCACGACCTGCCCCTTGTGGGCCAGACGCTGCTGCTTCTGCTTGTCCTTGCCGACCTGCTTGGCCTGCTTTTGGTTGACCAGGCCTGCTTTGAGCAACTGGTCGCGAAGGGAAAGGCTCATGGTGCTTACTCACTTGGGCTACGGCTTGCGCCGCAGTTGGGCAAAATCTTTTCCTGGCGCTTGGCCTCGCCCCACAGGGCATCCAGCTCTTCCAGGGTGCAATCTTCCACGGGACGACCGTTATCGCGCAATGCCTGCTCGATGAATCGGAAGCGGCGATCGAACTTGCCATTGGCACCGCGCAGCGCGGTCTCCGGGTCGACCTTGAGCTGCCGGGCCAGGTTGACCACCGCGAACAACAGGTCGCCGATCTCGTCGGTGATGGCTGCGGAGTCATTGTCGGCCATGGCTTCCAGCACCTCGTCCAACTCCTCGCGCACCTTGTCCACCACCGCCAGTGGTTCTGGCCAGTCGAAACCGACCTGGGCCGCACGTTTCTGCAACTTGGCCGCACGGGACAAGGCGGGCAGCGTCGCCGGCACATCGTCCAGCAACGACAACTGCTGCGGCACGACAGCCTTCTCGGCACGTTCCTCGGCCTTGATCTGCTCCCAGCGCTCCTTGACCTGCTCTTCGTCGAGGCGCGGGATGTCCAACGGTGCATACAGGTCCCCGGTCGGGAACACATGGGGATGACGGCGAATCAGCTTGCGAGTGATGCCATCCACCACCGAAGCGAATTCGAAGCGCCCCTCTTCCCGGGCCAGCTGGCTGTAGTACACCACCTGGAACAACAGGTCCCCCAGCTCGCCTGGCAAGTGATCGAAATCGCCGCGCTCGATGGCGTCGGCCACTTCGTAGGCTTCCTCGAGGGTATGGGGGACGATGCTGGCGTAGCTCTGCTTGAGATCCCAGGGGCAGCCGTATTGCGGATCCCGCAGGCGCGCCATGAGGTGAAGCAGGTCGTCGAGGCTATACATCGGTTCGTTCATGTCCTGGGCTGTCATGGAGTCCGGTTGCGCCGGGTCTCGATGATATTCGGCAACTGCGAGATCCGCCCCAGCAAGCGCCCCAGCGCATCCAGGCCGGGGATCTCGATGGTCAGGGACATCAGCGCGGTATTGTCTTCCTTGTTCGAGCGGGTGTTGACCGCCAGCACGTTGATCCGCTCGTTGAGCAGTACCTGGGATACGTCACGCAGCAATCCGGAGCGATCGTAGGCCCGGATGATGATATCCACCGGGTAGGTCAGCACCGGCACCGGCCCCCAACTGACCTGGATGATCCGTTCCGGCTCGCGTCCGGCCAACTGCAGGACCGAGGCGCAGTCCTGGCGATGGATGCTGACGCCGCGGCCCTGGGTGATGTAGCCAACGATGGCGTCGCCCGGCAATGGCTGGCAGCAACCGGCCATCTGGGTCATCAGGTTGCCCACGCCCTGGATCTGGATATCGCCACGCTTGCCCGGCTTGTAGCCCGCGGCCTTGCGTGGAATCAGCTCCAGTTGCTCGTTGCCGCGCTCGGGCTCCACCAGTTGCTGGGCCAGGTTCACCAGTTGCGCCAGGCGCAGGTCACCCGCACCCAGGGCGGCGAACATGTCCTCGGCGATCTTCATGTTGGCCTTCTCGGCCAGCTTGTCGAAGTCCACCTGGGGCAGGCCCAGGCGGCTCAGCTCGCGCTCCAGCAGGGTCCTGCCGGCAGCGACGTTCTGGTCGCGGGCTTGCAGCTTGAACCAGTGGACGATCTTCGCCCTCGCCCGGGACGTGGTGACATAGCCCAGGTTGGGGTTCAGCCAGTCGCGGCTCGGAGTGCCGTGCTTGCTGGTGATGATCTCCACCTGCTCGCCGGTCTGCAGGCTGTAGTTGAGCGGTACGATCCGGCCGTTGATCTTCGCGCCACGGCAGTTGTGGCCGATCTCGGTGTGCACCCGGTAGGCGAAGTCCAGTGGCGTGGCGCCCTTGGGCAGATCGATGGCGTGGCCATCGGGAGTGAAGATGTAGACCCGGTCCGGCTCGATATCCACCCGCAGTTGCTCGGCCAGGCCACCGATATCGCCCAGCTCCTCGTGCCATTCCAGCACCTGGCGCAACCAGGAGATCTTCTCTTCGTAATGGTTGGAACCGGACTTGACGTCGGTGCCCTTGTAGCGCCAGTGGGCGCAGACTCCGAGCTCCGCTTCCTCATGCATCGCATGGGTGCGGATCTGCACTTCCAGCACCTTGCCCTCGGGACCGATCACTGCCGTATGCAGCGAGCGATAACCATTTTCCTTGGGGTTGGCGATGTAGTCGTCGAATTCCTTGGGAATGTGTCGCCACAAGGTGTGCACGATACCCAGCGCGGTGTAGCAGTCGCGCATTTCCGGCACCAGCACCCGCACGGCACGCACGTCGTAGATCTGGCTGAACTCCAGGCCCTTGCGCTGCATTTTGCGCCAGATGGAATAGATGTGCTTGGCCCGGCCGCTGATGTCGGCATTGACGCCAGTGGCCTGCAACTCGCTCTGCAACTGGTTCATCACATCGCTGATGAAGCGCTCGCGATCCAGGCGCCGTTCATGCAACAGCTTGGCGATCTGCTTGTACTGCTCGGGCTCCAGGTAACGGAAGGACAGGTCCTCCAGCTCCCACTTGATATGCCCGATCCCCAGGCGATGGGCCAGGGGCGCGTAGATATCGAAGACTTCCCGGGCGACCCGGTTGCGCTTCTCCTCGTCGGCGCCCTTGACCGCACGAATGGCGCAGGTCCGCTCGGCCAGCTTGATCAGGGCCACGCGCACGTCGTCGACCATGGCCACCAGCATCTTGCGCAGGTTTTCCACCTGGGTCTGGGTGCCCAGCACCAAAGACTGCCGTGGGCTGAGGCTGGCGGTGATCGCCGCCATGCGCTGCACGCCATCGATCAGCTTGGCCACCACCGGACCGAAACGCGGGCCGACCGCCGTCAACGGGATCTGCCCTTCACGAACGCCGCGGTACAACACCGCGGCGACCAGCGAGTCCTGGTCCAGCTTGAGGTCGGCGAGGATCTCCGCGATCTCCAGCCCCGTGCTGAAGCACGATGCCTCCTCGGGATCGAGATTCTTCGCCGCGATGTATTGCTGTTCCGCCTCGCGAGCGAACTCGCAGGCTTCCTTCAAGGCTTCACGGTCCAGTGCCATGTCGATACTGACCGTATGATCGAGCCATGCCTCGAGATTGATACTGCCGTCGGTGTTGATCGGCTGGTGCGCTCTCACCTGTACCATCTTGCTTTACCTTCCCTACGACGCACGTTCAGTGCGTCAAATCGCTGACCTTCACAACACTCAGGTCTCGCTCGCAGGGCCCGCGAGCCGGACCTTGAGGACCAGTCGGATTAGACAAGCCATCCTAGCTCGCTTCGAATAACGCCATGGCCTCGACATGCGCCGTCTGAGGAAACATATCGAGAATCCCGGCACGTTTTAACCGATAGCCCTGCCTGGTCAGTTCGACCGTGTCACGGGCCAGAGTCGCCGGGTTGCATGACACATATACCAACCGCTTGGCGCCCAGGGCCGCAAGATTGCGAACCACCTCGAAAGCACCGTCGCGGGGTGGGTCCAAGAGTACCGCAGAAAAGCCCTCGGCGGCCCACTCGGCAGCACCCAGGGGCTGGGATAAATCGGCTTGAAAAAAGCGCGTGTTATGCAAATTGTTGCCGGCGGCATTTTCCGCAGCCCGCGCCACCATGGTTGCCACGCCTTCCACCGCCACCACTTCCCGCACCTGGCGAGCCAGCGGCAGGGCGAAGTTGCCCAGGCCGCAGAACAGGTCCAGGACCCGCTCGCCAGCCTGTGGCGCCAACCACTCCAGGGCCTGGGCAACCATCGCCTCGTTGACCCCGGCATTGACCTGGACGAAGTCTCCCGGCCGGTAGGCCAGGTGCAGGTCCCAAGCCGCCAGGCGATAGCCCAGGGCCTGCGATGGGTCGAAAGGCTGCGGCTCGCCTTCGCCCTGCAACCACAACTGCGCCTGATGGAAATCGCAGAAATCCTTGAGGATCCCCAGGTCGCTTTCCGACAGCGGCGCCATATGCCGCAACAGCACCGCCAGGGCCGAGCCGCTGAACAGCTCCACATGCCCCAGCGCCTGGGGCTTGCTCAAGCGCCGCAACATGGCGGGCAAACGCTGCATGATCGGCTGCAACTCAGGCACCAGCACCGGGCAGTCGTCGATGGCGACGATGTCCTGGCTGCCGGCCGCGCGAAAGCCCACTTCAAGCTGGCGGGCCTTGCTGTCCCAGCGCACCGCCACCCTGGCCCGGCGTCGATAGCCGAACTCGGGGCCACTCAAGGGCTCGGCCCAGGCCTCGGGCTCGATGCCGGCCACCTTGGACAGTTGCTCGGCGAGCATGCGTTGCTTAAGGGCCAGTTGCTCTTCGTGGGACAAGTGCTGGACGCTGCAGCCACCGCAGCGCCCGGCGTGGGCACAGGGCGCAGGGCGCCTCAACTGGCTGGCGCTGAAGATCCGCTCGGCGCGGGCCTCGACCACCTTGCCGTGGGCACCCAGGACCCGGGCCTCGACTTCCTCGCCAGCCAGGGCACCGTTGACGAACCAGGTGCGCCCTTCGACGAAGGCGATACCGCGACCGTCGTTGGCCAGGCGCTGGATGCTCAGGCGCTGCTTCTTGCCCACCGGAATCTGTGGCGCCCGGCTGCCGCCCGCAGGCTGGAAGCGCAGGCCTCTCTCGTGCTTAGCCATCAGTTGGGAGCATCGAAGATGCCGGTCGACAGGTAGCGATCGCCACGATCACAGATGATCGCGACCATGACCGCGTTTTCCACTTCACGGGACAAACGCAGCATCGCAGCCACCGCGCCACCGGACGACACGCCGCAGAAGATGCCCTCTTCCCGGGCCAGGCGCCGGGTCACGTCCTCGGCTTCGCTCTGGGCCATGTCGACGATCCGGTCGACCCGACTGGCCTGGTAGATCTTCGGCAGGTATTCCTCGGGCCAGCGGCGGATGCCGGGAATGGCCGAGCCTTCCATGGGTTGCAGGCCGACGATCTGCACACCGGGGTTCTGCTCCTTCAGGTAGCGCGAGGTCCCCATGATGGTGCCGGTAGTGCCCATCGAACTGATGAAGTGCGTGATGCTGCCCTGGGTCTGGCGCCAGATTTCCGGGCCGGTGCCGGTGTAGTGGGCCTCGGGATTGTCACCATTGGCGAACTGGTCGAGCACCTTGCCGCGACCTTCGGCCTGCATCCGCTCGGCCAGGTCCCGCGCACCTTCCATGCCCTCCTCCTGGCTTACCAGGATCAGCTCGGCGCCATAGGCGGTCATCGCCGCCTTGCGTTCGGCGCTGGAGTTGTCGGGCATGATCAGGATCATCTTGTAGCCCTTGATCGCCGCAGCCATGGCCAGGGCGATCCCGGTATTGCCCGAGGTCGCCTCGATCAGGGTATCGCCGGCCTGGATCTGCCCGCGCAATTCGGCACGGGTGATCATCGACAGTGCCGGGCGGTCCTTGACCGAACCCGCCGGGTTGTTGCCCTCGAGCTTGAGCAGCAGGGTATTGCTGGTGGTGCCGGGCAGGCGCTGCAAACGAATCAGCGGGGTGTTGCCGACGCAATCGGCGATGGTTGGGTATTGCAAGGTCATGGCGTATTCGCAATCCAGACTGCGGGGGCGCCTATCATACCGGCAAACCTCCTGACGCCATATCACGCAAAGTGAGGGTCTTATGGCTTATTGGCATAAGGCCGACTGACGATCCTCAGACGACGGCCGGCGGTTGTGCCGCCAGCAAGCGCAGATGGATGCGCAAGCCCTGCTCGGTGTTCTGTGCCCATATCTGCCCCCCCTGGCGTCCCACGGCATTGCGCGCGATGCTCAGGCCCAGGCCGAACCCGCCGTCCCCGGGACGCGAGCCATCCAGGCGGGTAAAGGGTGCGAAAATCCGCTCCAGGTCCTGTTCGGCGACTCCCGGCCCCTGGTCGTCCAGCCACAGGTGCCAGTACTGGTCTTCACGCTGACCGTCCAGGGTTACCCGGGCGCCAGGCGGAGAATGCCGGATCGCGTTGCGCAGGACGTTTTCCAGGGCCTGGGCCAAGGTATTGAGATGCCCCCGCACCCAGCAGTCGGCCACCAGCTCGCAGCGCAACTGCGCGCTGGACCAGCCGCTTTCGAAACAGGCGTTTTCGCTGAGCATCTCCCACAGCGCCTGGACCTGGATCTGCTCCTCGGCCAGGGGCGACCGCTCGGTATCCAGCCAGGCCAGTTGCAGACTGTCTTCCACCAGGCGCTGCATGCCGTCGACTTCGCGCCCCAGGCGCTCGCGCAGGGCGACAAGACTCTGCTCGCTTTCGCTGGCGACCCGCAGGCGGCTCAAGGGTGTGCGCAATTCATGGGACAAGTCCCGCAGCAACTGCTGCTGAGTGGCCACGGTGCTTTGCAGGCGCTCGGACATCTGGTCGAAAGCCCGCCCCAGTTCCCCCAGCTCATCCTTGCGCAAGGTGGTCTCGGTGGACAGCCGGGCATTCAATTGCTCTGCCCGCCAGGCATTGGCCTGCTCACGCAGCTGGTTGAGCGGCACCACCAGCAATCGGTACAACCCCACGCACAGCAACAAGGTAAAGAGCCCGGGGATCACGCCATTGGTCATGATCTGCCAGAACAACCGGTAGCGGCCGGGCATGAAGCGCTGTGGCAACTCCATCACCAGGCTGCCGGCAGAGGGCTCTTCGGGGAAGGGAATCTTCAACCAGGGCAAGTTCCGGGCATGCCGGCTCACCGGCCAGTCCGGCCCACGCAGGAAGGTAAGGCGCTGGGCCTCCATGGGTTTGAGGGGGTAGCTGCCGAGGGACTGCAAGTCGCTGCCGATGACCCCGACCCAACTCTTCTCGCGACTGGCCATCTGCTGGACCCAGGCATCGACCCCCGTCTGCTGACCGCTCTTCCAGGCTTCTTCGGCTTCCCGCGCATAAGCGTGAAGAGTGGTCCTGGCTTCATCGGACAGGTACAGGTTCTTCTGTTCGACATAACGGCCCCAGGACCAGCTCAGCCAGATCATCAGCAGACAGAAGGCCACCAGCAGGAATGCCAGCTTCCAGAACACCGAATGCCGCCCGGGCAGCTCAGGCCAGGTCATCGGCGCTCAACACATAACCCTTGCCCCACACGGTGCGCAGTTGGCGTTCGCTGTAGCCCAGCGCCTTGAGCTTGCGGCGGATCTGGCTGACATGCATGTCCAGGCTGCGATCGTGGGCGGCATATCCACGCTGCAGCACATGCTGGTAGAGAAAGGCCTTGCTCAGCACTTCGTCGGCATTGCGATGCAGGGTCTCCAGCAAGCGGTATTCGCTGCGGGTCAGCCCGGCCCATTGCTCGGCGAAGAACACGTCGCACAGCTCGTCGTCGAACCGCAGGCTCTGCTGCTGGCTGACGGGCACCGGCGGCATCGGGCGCCGGTCCAGGGCCACCCGACGCAGGATCGCCTCGATCCGCACCCGCAACTCGGCGATGCTGAATGGCTTGGGCAGGTAGTCGTCGGCGCCCAGGCGGAAACCGCTGATGCGATCGGCTTCCGCCCCCAGGGCCGACATCAGCAGCACCGGAGTGGAATGGCTCTGGCGCAGGTGCGTGAGCACCGTCAGGCCGTCCATTCCGGGCAGCAGGATATCCATCAGCAGCACGTCGAATGGCTGCTGGCGGGCGATGCCCAGTCCTTCCTGGCCATTACGGCACCAGGTCACGGCAAAACCGCAGCGCTGCAGTTGCTCATGGACATAAGCACCGAGCACCGGGTCGTCCTCGATGGCCAGGACACGGGGGGAGTCAATAGATACGGGAGTCATTGGCTTGTGCAAGTGATTCTCAGTTGGCCGATTATTCAAGATTGCCCGAGGCGCGGCAACCGATGCCTTGGTCGCACCCGCCCGCGCCGACCACCGGCTCCTCCCAGCGAGGCCAGCCATCGGCGCAGGCGAAACAATTTGCCAAGATTGGCCACCGGCAAATCGTTACACTGCGCAAGTGGCGCATCACGGACGTGCCCGTTCACCTATCGAAATCGCGTGGAAGCAGGAGAGTTGCGTGCTCAAGAAACTGGGAATCAAAGGCCGCGTACTGTTGCTGACCTTGCTGCCCACCAGCCTGATGGCCCTGGTGCTGGGTGGTTATTTCACCTGGATGCAGCTATCGGAGCTGCAGACCCAACTCCTGCAACGCGGTGAAATGATCGCCGAACAACTGGCCTCCCTGGTGGCCCCGGCGATGGGCAACCGCAACACCCAGATGCTCGAGCGCATCGCCACCCAGGCCCTGGAACAACAGGACGTGCGCGCAGTGTCGTTCCTCGCTCCGGATCGCACGCCCCTGGCCCATGCCGGCCCCACCATGCTCAACCCGGCACCCATGGGCGACAACACCCAGATGGTGCAACGCAGCGGCAACGACGCGACCCGCTACCAGTTGCCGGTCTTCGGTCGCCATCGCAACCTCGCGGGCGACCTGATCCCCGATGAGTCCGACCGATTGTTGGGCTGGGTGGAACTGGAGCTGTCCCATAGCGGCATGTTGCTGCGCGGCTATCGCAGCCTGTTCGCCAGCCTGCTGCTGATCGCCTCCGGCCTGGCCGTCACGGCCCTGCTGGCGGTGCGCATGGGACGGACCATCAACAACCCGCTGAGCCAGATCAAGCAGGCGGTGACCCAGCTCAAGGACGGCAACCTGGAAACCCGCCTGCCGCCCCTGGGCAGCCAGGAGCTGGACGACCTGGCCTCGGGCATCAACCGCATGGCCAGCACCCTGCAAAATGCCCAGGAAGAACTGCAGCACAGCATCGACCAGGCCACCGAGGACGTACGCCAGAACCTGGAGACCATCGAGATCCAGAACATCGAGCTGGACCTGGCGCGCAAGGAGGCCCTGGAAGCCAGCCGGATCAAGTCCGAGTTCCTGGCCAACATGAGTCACGAGATCCGCACACCACTCAACGGCATCCTCGGCTTCACCCACTTGCTGCAAAAGAGCGAGCTGACCCCGCGCCAGCTGGACTACCTGGGCACCATCGAGAAATCCGCCGACAGCCTGCTGGGGATCATCAACGAGATCCTCGACTTCTCGAAAATCGAAGCCGGCAAGCTGGTGCTCGACAGCATCCCGTTCAACCTGCGCGACCTGTTGCAGGACACCCTGACCATCCTCGCCCCGGCGGCCCACGCCAAGCAGCTGGAACTGGTGAGCCTGGTGTACCGCGATACGCCGTTGTCGCTGGTCGGCGATCCGCTGCGGCTCAAGCAGATCCTCACCAACCTGGTGAGCAACGCCATCAAGTTCACCCGCGAGGGCACCATCGTCGCCCGGGCCATGCTCGAAGAAGAGCACGAAGACAGCGTGCAACTGCGCATCAGCATCCAGGATACGGGCATCGGCCTGTCGAACCAGGATGTGCGTGCCCTGTTCCAGGCCTTCAGCCAGGCCGACAATTCGCTGTCGCGCCAACCTGGCGGTACTGGCCTTGGGCTGGTGATTTCCAAGCGCCTGATCGAACAGATGGGCGGCGAGATCGGGGTCGACAGCACGCCCGGCGAAGGCTCGGAGTTCTGGATCAGCCTGAGCCTGCCCAAGACCCGCGACGACGCCGAGGACCTGCCCGCGCCACCGCTGCTGGGCCGGCGCGTGGCGGTGCTGGAAAACCACGAGCTGGCGCGCCAGGCCCTGCAGCACCAGTTGGAAGACTGTGGCCTGGAAGTGACGCCGTTCAACACCCTGGAGGCCCTGACCAACGGCATCACCGGTGTCCACCAGAGCGACCAGGCCATCGACCTGGCGGTACTCGGCGTGACCGGCAACGACATGTCGCCCGAACGCCTGAGCCAGCACATCTGGGATCTCGAACACCTGGGCTGCAAGGTCCTGGTGCTATGCCCGACCACCGAACAGACGCTGTTCCAGCTTTCGGTCCCCAACCCCCACAGCCAGTTGCAGGCCAAACCGGCCTGCACCCGCAAACTGCGCCGGGCGCTGTCCGACCTGGTCACCCCGCGAAGGGTCCGCAGCGAACCCGATGAAGCGCTTTCCAGCCGTGCGCCACGGGTTTTGTGCGTCGATGACAACCCGGCCAACCTGCTGTTGATCCAGACCTTGTTGCAGGACATGGGCGCCAAGGTGCAGGCGGTGGACAACGGTTATGCCGCCCTGAACGCTATCCAGCACGAGCCCTTCGACCTGGTGATGATGGACGTGCAGATGCCCGGCATGGACGGCCGGCAGAGCACCGAGGCGATCCGCCAGTGGGAAAGCGAACGCCAGGGGCCGCCATTGCCGATCGTGGCCCTGACCGCCCACGCCATGGCCAATGAAAAACGCGCCCTGCTGCAAAGCGGCATGGACGACTACCTGACCAAGCCCATCAGCGAGCGGCAACTGGCCCAGGTGGTACTCAAGTGGACCGGGCTGGCCCTGCGCAACCAGGGCTCGGACCGCAGCGGCGAACGCCCTGAGCTGGGCCTGGAACTGCAGGTGCTGGATCAGGACGAAGGCCTGCGCCTGGCCGCCGGCAAAGCCGACCTGGCCGCCGACATGCTGGCCATGTTGCTGGCCTCGCTGGAGGCCGACCGCGAGGCGATCAACGCCGCCCGGGCCGCCAACGACCACAGTGCCCTGATCGAACGGGTTCACCGCCTGCACGGCGCCACCCGCTATTGCGGAGTGCCACAGCTGCGAGCGGCCTGCCAGCGCAGCGAGACCCTGCTCAAGCAGGAGGACGCCAAGGCCTTCGCCGCCCTGGACGAACTGGACCACGCCATCGATCGCCTGGCCAGCGAAGCACGGGTCAAGGCCTGACCCAGGGCAACCCCAGCCCGGCGCCCTGCCCCCATGCTGGGCGCCCTCCCCGAACAAGGATGCAGCCATGCGTACGATTCTTTTCAGCAGCCAGAACTACGATCGCGAGAGTTTTCTCGGTGCCCGCCTGCCCCAGGGCCTGGAGCTGCAGTTCCAGGCCGCCCGCCTGAGCCAGGACACCGCGGCCCTGGCCGAGAACCATGAAGTGGTCTGTGCCTTCATCAACGACGATCTGGGCGCACCGGTGCTCGAGCGCCTGGCGGCCGGCGGCACCCGCCTGATCGCCCTGCGCTCGGCCGGCTACAACCACGTCGACCTGGCGGCGGCCAAGCGCCTGGGCCTGGACGTGGTCCGAGTCCCGGCCTACTCGCCCCACGCCGTGGCCGAACATGCCGTGGCCCTGATCCTGGCACTCAACCGCCGCTTGCACCGGGCCTACAACCGCACCCGCGAAGGTGACTTCAGCCTGCACGGCCTGACCGGCTTCGATCTGGTGGGCAAGACCGTGGGCATCGTCGGCACCGGGCAGATCGGCGCCACCTTCGCCCGCATCATGGCCGGCTTCGGCTGCCAGCTGCTGGCCCATGACCCTTATCCGAATCCGGCCGTGCAGGCCTTGGGGGCCCGCTACTTGAGCCTGGCGGAACTGCTGGAGCAGTCGCAGATCATCAGCCTGCACTGCCCCCTCACCGACGACAGCCGCTACCTGATCAACCAGCAGAGCCTGGCCCGTATGCAACCCGGGGCGATGCTGATCAACACCGGCCGCGGCGGCCTGGTGGACACCCCGGCGCTGATCGACGCCCTGAAGAATGGCCAACTGGGCTACCTGGGGCTGGACGTCTATGAAGAAGAAGCCCAGCTGTTCTTCGAGGACCGCTCCGACCTGCCCTTGCAGGATGATGTACTGGCCCGGCTGCTGACCTTCCCCAACGTGATAGTGACCGCCCACCAGGCCTTCCTGACCCGCGAGGCCCTGGCGGCGATCGCCGACACCACCTTGCACAACATCGCCAGCTGGTTCGCCGGCCAGCCTCAGAACCTGGTCCATGACTGAGCGCCGCGCGCGGGCTGATCGAAGGTCGCCAGCCCGCGCCCTGTGGCGCCGGGGCCCGTGCTAGCATACGCGGCAGATTTGGAGGACCCATGGTCGAACACGATTTCCGCTACACCCTGATGAGCCCGCAACACACCCTGATCGAATGCCGTGCACTGGTGCCGGGCCGCTATCAAGTCACCGGCAATGGTGGCTCGATCCGCGCCAGCGACGTGCTGCTGGTCACCCTCAAGGGCAGCAAGGACTTGTCCATGCGCCTGACGGTGGACACCGTTCGCCACCTGATCAACCCGGTCGGCCAATGGGTCGCGGTCGCCAGCGGCCCGGTCTTCGGCGAACTGGCCATCCACCAATGGCAGGTCAACTGCGATAGCTGCGCCACCCAGTTGGATTTCGAATTCGCAGTGGATGCCAAGCTTGGCGAAAAGGCGCGCCAACCCGCCGCCAGCGCACGGATCGCCGAACTCGGCTGGAGCAGCGAAGGCGAGCGCCACCTGTGCCCTCAATGCCGGCAGGCGGCGCAATGAAACGCCTGGCGCTGGTCCTGGCACTGGGCGCTGGCCTGCTGGGCTGCGCCGCCGAGCCGCTGCAGCTCAAGCAAGACCGCAGCTATATCCTGGAATGGATCGGTGAGCGTCCGCTCATCGACTACAGCCACCTGACCATCACCCTGGGCGAGGATGGCCGCGCCTACGGCAATGGCGGCTGCAACCACTGGTTCGCCCCTTATACCCTGGATGGCCAGAAGCTCAGCTTCGGCAAGGTGGGCAGCACCCGCAAGCTCTGTGCCCCGGCCCTGATGGAACAGGAACGACGCTTCCTCCAGGCCCTGGAGACCGTCGAACGCTGGGATATCTCGCCCATCGAGCAGGTACGCTTCTGGCCTGCCGAAGGCAAGCCGCTGCGCTGGTGGCTGGAAGAAGGCTGACTGTCCTGTGCCGTGGCCACCGGGTGGCCGCGGCGCCCCTCATCAATGACCGCGCAGGGCCTGCAGTTTCGCCAATACCCCTGCTGCGGTCTGTTCACCCAGCAGTTGCTCCCGCACCTTGCCCTGGTCGTCGATGATGTAGGTCACCGGCAGCGCCTCGGTGCGTGGCAGGTCGAAGATCGGCGAAGGATCCTGGGCCAGCACGGTGAACTTGATCCCCAGCTTCTCGCTGGCGCTCTTGAGTTCCTCGCCCTGCACGTTGTCGAAGTTGACCCCCAAGACCGTCACCGACTGCCCCTTGAGCTGCTCGTCCAGGGCGTTCAGCTCGGGCACCTCGGTCCGGCACGGGCCACACCATTCGGCCCAGTAGTTGAGCACCAGCCACTGCTTGTCGAGGCGTTCGGAGGCGACTTTGCGGCCATACTGGTCGACCCCGTAGTCATTGCCACAACCGCCCAGCAACAGGGTCGTGATGATCGCCAATGCCGCTGCCAATTGCCTTGCCATGCCTGTTTTCCCGTCTTTGAAAGTGTCTTGGATGATCCACGGCCACCCATGGCCGCTGCGACCGAACGACTCTCGAGGTTCAGCAGAGCCCGTCGCGCGGTTAGAATAGCCGCCACCTTACGCAAGATGCGACCCGCACATGACCGACCTGACGCTTTATCACAACCCGCGCTGCTCGAAATCCCGTGCCGCACTGGAGCTGCTGGAACAACGCGGCCTGGCCCCGACCGTGGTCCGCTACCTGGAAACCCCACTGGACGCCGCCCAACTGCGCAGCCTCCTGGGCAAGCTCGGCATCGGCGCCCGTCAGTTGCTGCGCACCGGCGAAGACGAATACAAGGAGCTCGGCCTGGCGGACACCAGCCTCAGCGAAGAGCAGTTGATCGCCGCCATCGCCCAGCACCCCAAGCTGATGGAGCGCCCGGTTCTGGAAGCAGGTGACAAGGCCATCATTGGCCGACCACCGGAAAACGTGCTGGAGATCCTGCCTTGAGCACGCCGTACATCCTGGTGCTGTACTACAGCCGCAATGGCTCCACCAGCGAGATGGCTCGGCAGATCGCCCGAGGCATCGAACAAGCCGGCCTGGAAGCCCGCCTGCGTACCGTCCCGGCCATTTCCGCCGAATGCGAAGCCGTGGCCCCGGCCATCCCCGACAGCGGTGCGCTGTACGCCAGCCTCGACGACCTGAAGAACTGCGCCGGCCTGGCCATGGGCAGCCCGACCCGTTTCGGCAACATGGCGGCGCCGCTCAAGTACTTCCTCGACGGTACCAGCAATCTGTGGCTGACCGGCGCCCTGGTGGGCAAGCCCGCTGGCGTGTTCACCTCCACGGCCAGCCTGCATGGCGGCCAGGAAGCCACCCTGCTGTCGATGATGCTGCCCTTGCTGCACCACGGCATGTTGATCACCGGCTTGCCCTACAGCGAATCGGCGCTGCTGGAGACCCAGGGCGGCGGCACCCCCTACGGCGCCAGCCACCATGCCGGCGCGGATGGCAAGAGCCCGCTGGACCAGCACGAGATCGCCCTGTGCCGAGCCTTGGGCCTGCGCCTGGCCAAGACCGCCCAGCGACTGGAGAACGGCCGTGGCCAAGAAGCCTAAGATCCTGCCCGAGATCCACTGGCTACAACCCCGGGTGCGAGTGGCCCGGGCCCTTAGTCTTATGTGTTTCTTCGCCCTGGTGGGCCTGTTGTGCATCTATTACCTGCTGGTCGCCGACCTGCACGGCGCCCGGCCCTGGGTGATCCTGCTGATCGAGCTGGTGCCCCTGTTGCTGATGGCACCCGGCATGCTCAGTGGCAGCGCCCGCGGGCACTCCTGGATGTGTTTCGTGGTCAACCTGTACTTCATCAAGGGCGCGCTGGCGGCCTATGACCCGAACCGCCAGTTGTTCGGCCTGCTGGAAATGCTCGCCAGCCTCGCGGTGTTCACTTCCTCGCTGCTGTACGTGCGCTGGCGCTTCCAGCTCAACCGCCGGCTGGCCGGCGAAGGCGCCACCCCGGCCTGAGGCAAGGTGCAAGCCCCCATCGCAAGATGCCGGGGCTTGCATCCATGCCAGCCGCCCCCACCTTGCACAACGGACCTTCTGACCGACACTCCCGATCCGACCGGAGCAGGCATGCACGATTACAAATGGCTGAATGAATACTGTCTCAATCGCTTCGGCTCCGCCGCAGCCCTGGAGGCGCGGCTGCCAACTCCGGCCAGCGACGACTACCTGCGCACCCTGGGTAGCGATCGCTACCTGTCGCTGCTGGCCTTGCGGGTCTTTCGCGCCGGCCTGAAGCACAGCCTGGTTGACGCCAAGTGGCCAGTCTTCGAACAAGTGTTCTTCGGCTTCGACCCCCACAAAGTGGTGCTGATGGGGGCCGAGCACCTGGAGCGGCTGATGCAGGACACGCGGATCATTCGCCACCTGGGCAAGCTCAAGAGCGTCCCGCGCAATGCCCAGATGATCCTCGACGTGGAGCAGCAGCACGGCAGCTTCGGCAGCTTCATCGCCGACTGGCCGGCCCAGGACATCACCGGCCTCTGGCAGTACCTGGCCAAGCACGGCAACCAGCTGGGCGGCCTCTCGGCGCCACGCTTCCTGCGCATGGTGGGCAAGGACACCTTCATTCCTTCCCAGGACGTGGTGGCAGCCCTCAATGCCCAGGGCATCGTCGACAAGGTACCCAGCAGCAAACGCGACCAGGCCCTGGTACAAGCCGTGTTCAATCAGTGGCAGCAAGAGAGCGGCCGTCCGCTGTGCCAGCTGTCGGCGATGCTGGCCTACACCGTCAACCACTGATCTCTGTTCACTTCCAGAGCATCTCCCTGCCTGCAACGGGCAGGGAGATCTTCCTCACTTTCGCCCAACCGATTACGCAAGCTGACAATAAGCTGAACTAAATGCGGGGATTTCTCACTCGCTGTTTGCGATCGGATAAAGTCCGCCTGAACTTCCCACACAATTAAAAACAATCAGTAAAGGCTTGGTGGAATCGACATTCTGCAATCATTAGCCATGTACAAATGGGCTACGAAGCATTGATCAGGCCAACAAGCTGAACAAAGGCTGTCGGCTTTTAAAATAATGATTGTGATCCATTCGTTTTTTTCACATTGCTTTCACCCTTCGCTAACTCGGCACGCTCTAGATTGGCAAGCAGTTGCAGCGCAGGTCCCGTTACCGGTCTTTTCAGAACATCAGCTCCAACCCGAATGACAAGCCCTCTTCCAGAACAGTTCAGGTAAGCGAAGTGATCGACACTGCTAAATCCGACACGGGCACCTTGGCCTCGCATCCAAACCGATTCCGCAAGGCCATGGCATGGGCCAGCGTGGCAGTCCTGGCAATCCTGGTCAGCGGCTTCGTGCTCTGGCCTGGCGCGCCCCTGGACCTGGGAGCCGCCAACCAGATGGAAAGCGCAGGCATGTACCGTCATTGGAACAGCGGCGAAGTGATTGCCCTGGTACGCCATGCCGAACGCTGCGACCGTTCGCCCAACCCCTGCATAGGCCCCATCGACGGCATCACATTGGCCGGAAGCAGCATCTCCAGGAGGCTGGGCCGGGCATTCCAGGTTCTGGGCATGGACTCCACCGATGTTCTCAGCAGCCCCGCCACCCGCACCCGGCAAACCGCGGAATTCATGTTCGGTCAGCCCGCGAAAACCCAGGACTGGCTGCTCAGTTGCGGTAGCCAGCTTGGCGAAACGATCAAGGCGCACAAGGCTCCGCGACGCAACCTGGTACTGGTCACCCACAGCGATTGCATCAGCGACCTGGAGAGCCAACTGGGCTTCGAGCACGCCCCCCACAGTCAGTACAACAGTTCGCTGTTCGTCACTCTGAACAGCGATGGCACGTTGCAGATACTTGGCAGCATCAAGGTCGAGGACTGGCAACAGGCACTTGTGCCGGAGGCGGCCAAGCTATAACTCTTTTTTACAACATCCCAACAGATTTAATTCAGCGCAAAGACAGACTAGACGCTTGAGCAAGTTGACTTCGATAGAACTTGTACTAATAGAAGAAACTACCGCACGACCTATAACAGCGCCGCTCCATTAACAGGGCCAGGTCAAAACACTAAAAACGGTCGCCTGACACTCTTTACAAGCTAAAAATACTGAGCTTGCTAACTAGTAATGCTTTATCGGCTGCATTCGATACAAGTAACGCCCCAGCTTCCAGCAGATGACTTAGAGGACACCAATGCACCGCACCTTGCCACCCCAGGCTTATGGAACAAGCACCACGCCGTCTGGCTACACCATGGGTGGAAGTACGACCGACATCCTGCAACGCTGGGGGCTGCTCTTTCTTTTGCTGGCCTTCGGCCTGTTCTACCTGCTGCCACTGACCGGCCATGGCTTGTGGATCCCGGATGAAACCCGCTACGCGCAGATCAGCCAGGAAATGCTGCAGAGCGGCGATTGGATCGCACCGCACTTCATGGGCATCCGCTACTTCGAAAAACCCATTGCCGGCTACTGGATGATCGCCATCGGCCAGGCCATTTTCGGCGACAACCTGTTCGGCGTGCGTATCGCTTCCGCCGTGAGCACCGGCCTGAGCGTGGTGCTGGCCTACCTGGTCACCCGCCGGATGTGGAACGACCCACGCAAGAGTTTTATCGCGGCCTTGCTGTACATGAGCTTCGGCCTGGTGGCCGGCCAGGCCGGGTATTCCAACCTCGATCCGCAGTTCACCTTGTGGGTCAACTTAAGCCTGGTGGCGCTGTGGTTCGCCCTGCACAGCCAAACCGTACGCGCCCGCCTCCTGGCTTGGGCTGCCCTGGGTGCAGCCTGCGGCATGGGGTTCATGACCAAGGGCTTCCTGGCCTGGCTGCTACCGGTGCTGATCGCCCTGCCCTACGCACTCTGGGAGCGCCGCCTCGGCCAACTGTTGCGCTATGGCCTGGTGGCGGTGCTGGTGGCGGTGCTCATCAGCCTGCCCTGGGCGCTGAGCATCCATGCCCAGGAACCGGACTTCTGGCGTTTTTTCTTCTGGCATGAACATATCCGCCGCTTTGCCGCCGAGAACGCCCAGCACACCCGCCCATGGTGGTTCTACTTGCCGATCCTGGTGGTTTCGAGCCTGCCGTGGGCGGCCCTGCTGCCCGGCACCCTGCTCCAGGCCTGGAAGGACAAGCGCCAGGCCGCCACAGGCTTCCTCCTGCTGTGGATGATCCTGCCGCTGGTGTTCTTCAGCCTGAGTCGAGGCAAGCTGCCGACCTACATCATGCCGTGCTTGCTGCCCCTGGCCGTGCTCATGGGCCACGCCCTGGTGGAGCGCATCAGTGCCGGCCGGGGTCGGGAAGTCCGTCTCAACGCCCTGCTCAACCTGGTGATCGGCGTTGGCGCCCTGGTGGTACTGCTGGTCCTGCAGATCACCCGGCCAGTGTACGGCCACGATGAAATGCTCAGCCTGTCCCTGGTGTTCATCATGCTCATGGGCTGGATCATCGCCAACCTGCTGCCCGCCTCCAAACCGCTGCAGTACTGGGCGGCACCGGCCCTGGGTATCTGGCTGCTGGTGGCGCTGCTACCGGCGGGCATGCCGGCGATGATCGTCTACAAGGAAATGCCCGACCAGTTCATCAAGGAACACCTTGTGGAGCTGCAACAAAGCAAGACCCTGCTGAGCAATGACCTGGGTACGGCATCAGCCTTGGCCTGGCGCCTGCAACGCCCCGAGGTGGCGCTGTACAACACCGAAAGCGAGTTGAAGTACGGCCTGGCATACGCCGATTCGATCCAGCGCAAGGTCAGCATGGAGAACGTCGGCCAGTGGATGGAAGCGGCGCGCAGCCAGGGATCGGTCGGGGTGGTCATGCGGGTCAAGGACGTGGTGGAAAACCAGGAGCTGGCCCTGCTGCCGCCAGGCGGCAAGCGCTATACGAAGGGCAACCTGGTGATCCTGATCCTGCCGGCAACCCAGCCCTGATACGCGCCCCCTGATACCTGCTGACAACGTCAGCGTCGGCCCAGGCCAACGCTGGCGCTTTACACGTGTGACGGCGATGGACCGCCTCTTCCTCGATCCTGTCCACGGAAATCCCACCGATGAAGATCCACAGCAACGAACGCAAGGCCCTGGCCCTGCTGCTCGGTGTGTCCGCCCTGATCCTGCTGCTCGGCCTGGGTTCGCGCGAGCTATGGGGCCCGGAAACCCGCTGGGCCAACATCGTGCTGCAAATGCTGCAGAGCGGCGATTACTTCGATCCCTATCTCAAGGGCAGTCCCTATTACGACAAACCCCTGCCCTCCTACTGGCTGATCGTCGCCAGCACCTGGCTGACCGGAGGTCTGGGACATTGGTCGCTGCGATTGTCCTCGGTACTGGCCGCCTGGCTGAGCATCTGGCTGGTGTACCGGCTGGGCGAGCAGCTGTTCCGCAAGGGCACTGGCCTGATCGCCGGCTGGATGCTGGCCACCACCTTCTATTTCGTCTTCTGGGCCCGGGTCGCCACCGCCGACATTCTCACCGTGTGCGGGGTGCTAGCCGCAGTGTGGTGGTACTGGCGGGGCCCGGAAGACACCCGCCTGGGCCGCTACACGGTGTTCTTCCTGATTTTGGCGATCACCTCACTGCTCAAGGGGTTGATCGGCTTTGTCCTGCCAGGCCTGATCCTGCTGCCGCACCTGCTGGCCCAGGGGCGCTGGAGGCGCCACCTCAACCTGCGCCTGGCCCTGGCAATACTGCTGGCCGGTGCCTTGTACATGGTACCGTTCCTGCTCGCGCATCTATATGGCACGCCGCATTCCGGAGAAAGCGGCCTGAACCTGGTATTTCGCGAGAACGTCGTCCGCTTCTTCGAGCCGTTCGACCATGTCGGGCCGATCTACACCTACCTCGTGTACCTGCCGCTCTACACCTTGCCCTGGACCCCTTGCTGGATCCTCGGGCTCTGGGTCGCAACCCGGCATTGGCGCCAGCTGCACGCCAACGAACGCTGGCTGGTCTGGGCCCTGGGCCTGCTGTTCCTGTTTTTCACCGCCAGCGGCAGCCGGCGCAGCTACTACGTCCTGCCGCTGGTGCCCTTCGCCCAGTTGCTGGGTGCCTGGTGGCTGTCCCGACGCCTGGAGCAGGCACGGAACCTGGGCCGGGAGCGCAGTCGCGGCTGGAACCTGGGATTGGCCAGCGCCGCCATGGTGATGCTGTTGGTGCTGGGGCTGGCCTATCCCTGGAGCAACGGCGGTGGCGGAGTGCTCGGTTTCGCCGCGCAGGTCAAGGCCGAGGCCAGCCGGATCGCTCCCTGGAACCAATGGCGAATGGTGATGGTGGAGGTCGACAACAAGCTGCCGATGTACGTGCAGAACCAGGGGGCGCCGTTCTACTACGTGCCCGAGAACCAGGATTTCCCGAAGCACGGCACCAGCGCCGACTTCATGGCCTGGCTGGAGCGCACCAGCGGCCAGCACTGGGACCCCCAGCGCACCCTGATCTTCGTGGCACAGGACAACAAAGGCCCGCAGTTACTGGAGTACCTGGGTGACGATCACCAGGTGATCAGGACCCAACCGACCAATGGCGAGCGGCTGGCCGGCAAACCCGCGGAAGGCAACCTGGCGTTCATTCCCCGTCCCGCCACGGAATGAAACAGCGCGCCGCGCCGGCAATGAGCGGCGCGGCAAACTCCCAGACTTAGAGGTTCACTACGTTGACGAAGCGCGGCGTGGCGCTTTCATCGATACGCAGGCTGGTGAAGTCGAACAGGTTGCGGTCCGCCAGCTGGGACGGGATGACGTTCTGCAGGCCGCGGAAGATGCTCTCGGTCCGCCCCGGGCTCTTGCGCTCCCACTCCTGGAGCATTTCCTTGACCACCTGGCGCTGCAGGTTCTCCTGGGAACCACAGAGGTTGCAGGGGATGATCGGGAACTGCTTGAGGTCGGAATAGGCCTGGATGTCCTTCTCGCTGCAGTAGGCCAGCGGACGGATCACCACGTTACGCCCGTCGTCGGCCAACAACTTGGGCGGCATGGCCTTGAGCGAGCCGTTGTAGAACATGTTGAGGAAGAAGGTCTCGACGATGTCGTCGCGATGGTGACCCAGGGCCATCTTGGTCGCGCCGATCTCGTCGGCGAAGGTGTACAGGGTGCCGCGACGCAGGCGCGAGCACAGCGAGCAGGTAGTCTTGCCTTCCGGCACCAGCTCCTTGACCACCGAATAGGTGTCCTTCTCGACGATGTGGTACTCGATCCCCAGTTCCTTGAGGTAGGCCGGCAGTACGTGCTCGGGGAAACCAGGCTGCTTCTGGTCCATGTTCACCGCGACGATCTCGAACTTGATCGGGGCCACCTTCTGCAGGTGCAGCAGCACGTCGAGCATGGTGTAGCTGTCCTTGCCGCCGGACAGGCAGACCATGACCTTGTCGCCATCTTCGATCATGTTGAAATCGGCGACCGCTTCGCCCGCCTGCCGGCGAAGGCGTTTCTGCAGTTTGTTCTGGTTGACCGTAAGAGTGCCCATGGCGCTTGGAATCCGCGAGGTGTGTGACGAAAAGCCGGACATTTTACGCAAAAACACCCGCCCCGCGAAAGCGCTGCCGAGCAGCGGCCAGCGGGCCCGAGGCGACAGAGGCCCTGGCGATTAGCCCAGGCTTTTACAGCGCAATTTGCTCTAAAGAGGCGTACATCTGGCGACAACTCCTCCCTATACTGCGACATAAGGTCGCATATACAGACCTGCACTGTGCCACGTGGTTGTAGCGCTCCGTTGGGGGGCGATGGCAACAACAAAGGAGTGACTGACCATGATTCATCATGTCGTAGGACTCTTCACCCACCCCGATCAGGAATGGCGAGACATCCGTGGCGATGCCGAAGAAAGCATCAGCCACATGTACCTCACCCACACATTGATCCTGGCGGCGATCCCCGCCATCTCGGCCTTCATCGGCACCACCCAGGTCGGCTGGGTCATCGGCAGTCGCGCGCCGGTGATGCTGACCAGTGAAAGCGCCCTGTGGATGACCATCATGTCGTACCTGGCCATGCTCGGCGGTGTCGGGGTCATGGGCGGCTTCATCCACTGGATGGCCCGCACCTACGACGCCAATCCGAGCCTGGCGCGCTGCGTGGCCTTCGCCACCTATACCGCGACCCCGTTGTTCGTCGGTGGCCTGGCGGCGCTCTATCCGCACATGTGGCTGGGCATGATCGTCGGCACGGCGGCCATCTGCTACACGGTCTACCTGCTCTACGTCGGGCTGCCGACCTTCATGAACATCCCGTCCGATGAAGGTTTCCTGTTCTCCAGCTCGGTACTGGCGGTGGGATTGGTGGTGCTGGTGGCAATCATGGCGTTCACCGTCATCGTCTGGGGCCTGGGCGTCGGCCCCGTCTACACCAACTGACGCCGCGCCAATAATAATCCTCTGTCTGCCAATACAGGCCGCCGCAAGGCGGCCTTCCTCTTTCCGGGCATGACCATTGGGCGGCTTGGCGGTTCGGATTCAGCGGCCTTTGCGGCATACTCGAGCGCTCTGGAGAACCGCCAAGCATGCCCGAGCAACTCAATACCCGCGTTGAAGACTGTTTCCTACTCGCTGAATCCTTTTTCAAACGTCCCTTCAAGCGCCCGCTGGTCAGCCTCAAGTTGCGCGGCCAGAAAGCCGGAGTCGCCCACCTGCACGAGAACCTGCTGCGCTTCAACCCGCAGCTGTACCGGGAGAACACCGAGGACTTCCTCAAGCAGACCGTGGCCCACGAAGTGGCGCACCTGATCGCCCACCAGCTGTTCGGCGACCGCATCCAGCCCCACGGCGAGGAGTGGCAGTTGATCATGCGCGGGGTCTACGAACTGCCACCCAATCGCTGCCATACCTACGAGGTGCAGCGGCGCAGCGTGACCCGCTATATCTACCGCTGCCCCTGCGCCCAGAGCGATTTTCCGTTTTCCGCCCAGCGCCACAAGCTGGTGGCCCAGGGGCGGCGCTACCTGTGCAGGCGTTGCCGGCAGACCCTGGTCTACAGCGGCGAAACCCGGGTCGAATGACCTGCCCCTAGGCGATCACCCGGTCGCGTCGCAATGCCTCGATCCGCTCGGCGTCGTATCCCAGCTCCGCCAACACCTCGGCGGAATGGCCCCCCAGACTTGCACCGACATGTCGCGGCTCGGGCAGACCCGCGGAAAACTTCAGCGGACAAGCGATCTGCGCCTGCCGGCTGCCATCCTCGCGGGGCACCTGGCTGACCAGCTGGCGCGCCTGCAATTGTGGATGCTCCAAGGCCTCGGCCAGGCCCAGAACCGGCTCGACACAGGCATCCAGGCCCTCGAACAGCCGGCACAACTCGGCAAAATCATGCTTCTCGAATTCGACCTGCAAGGCGTGCTTGAGGGCTTGCTGCTGTTCGGGGACAGGCGACAGCCCCTGGGCCGCCAGCTCCGGCCGCCCCAGGGCCGCGCACAACTGCTGCATGAACCCCGGCTCCAGGCTGCCCACCGACAACCAGCGCCCGTCGCGGGTACGGTAGTAGTCATAGAAACTGCCACCGTTGAGCACTTGCTGCTCCATCCCGGGCTCCACCCCACAAGCCAGGTAGCCGGCACCGGCCATGGCGTGGAGGCTGAACACGCAGTCGGTCATGCTCACGTCCAGGTGCTGGCCCTGGCCGTTTTGCTGGCGGGCGATCACCGCGGCCAGCAGGCCGATCACCCCGTGCAGGGAACCGCCGGCGATGTCCGCCGCCTGGATCCCCAGGGGCAACGGCCCTTGTTCCCGGCGGCCGGTCTGGCTGGCCAGGCCGGCCAGGGCCAGGTAGTTGATGTCGTGCCCGGCGCGGTCCTTGTAGGGGCCGGTCTGGCCGTAGCCGGTGATGGACACGTAGATCAGCCCCGGGTTGATCGCCTTCAAGGCCTCGTAGCCCAGCCCCAGGCGCTCCATCACTCCCGGGCGGAACTGCTCAAGGACGATGTCGTAGTCCTGCACCAGTTGCCGTACCACTTCCAGGGCCTCGGGTCGCTTCAGGTCCAGGGCCAGGCTGCGCTTGTTGCGGTTGAGGTAGGCATGGCTGGCCGATACGCCCTGGTCGTGGGGCGGCAGGACCCGCAGCAAGTCCATGCGGGTCGGTGACTCGATGCGCAGCACCTGCGCGCCCATATCCGCCAGCAGCAGCGAAGCGAACGGCCCCGGCAGCAGAGTGGAGAAATCCAGTACCTTGAGTGACGCCAACGGCCCTTGCATGTGCCTCTCCTTCTGATCGACTGCCCACAGAGTAGGCAGCCACGGCACGTCCGCCAATCACCGCAACGGTCAGCGGCAATGACCGTTGCGCTCAAGTCCCGGGCAATAAAAAACCCGCCGAAGCGGGTTTTTCATGGACAACGCAGCTTACTTGACGCTTGGCGCCGGGCCTTCGGCCACGCCCAGGTCGTCGCTTTCGCGGGTATCGATGATCGCCCGGCCACCGGATGCCAGCTCGGCTTGCAGCTGGTCTTCGTCCAGCTCCTTGACCCACTTGGCGACCACCAAGGTGGCCACGGCGTTGCCCACCAGGTTGGTCAGGGCACGGGCTTCGGACATGAAGCGGTCGATGCCGAGAATCAGCGCCAGGCCGGCCACTGGCAGGTGGCCCACGGCTGACAGGGTGGCCGCCAGGACGATGAAGCCGCTACCGGTGACGCCGGCAGCGCCCTTGGAGGACAGCAGCAACACCAGCAGCAGGGTGATCTGGTGGGTGATGTCCATGTGGCTGTCGGTGGCTTGGGCGATGAACACCGCGGCCATGGTCAGGTAGATCGAGGTGCCGTCCAGGTTGAAGGAGTAACCGGTAGGGATCACCAGGCCGACCACCGACTTCTTGGCGCCCAGGCGCTCCATCTTGATCAGCATGCGTGGCAGCGCCGACTCCGAGGAGGAGGTGCCCAGTACGATCAGCAGTTCCTCACGGATGTAACGGATCAGCTTGATCACGCTGAAGCCGTGGGCACGGCAGATGGCGCCCAGGACCACCAGCACGAACAGCACGCAGGTGATGTAGAAGCAAATCATCAGCTGGCCCAGTTGCACCAGCGAACCCACGCCGTAGGCGCCGATGGTGAACGCCATGGCACCCAGCGCGCCCAGGGGAGCCAGCTTCATGATCATGTTGATGATGTTGAACATCACATGGGCGAAACGGTCGATGAAGTCCAGGATCGGCTTGCCGTAGGCGCCCAGGCGATGCAGGGCGAAACCGAAGATCACCGAGAACATCAGCACTTGCAGGATGTCGCCGTTGGCAAAGGCACCGACGATGGTCGCCGGGATGACGTTGAGAATGAAGGCGACGACGCTCTGCTCGCTACCGGCAGTCACGTAGGCGGCGACTTTCGAGGCGTCCAGGGTCGAGGCGTCGATATGCATGCCGGCGCCCGGCTGCACGACGTTGACCACCACCAGGCCGATCAGCAGGGCGATGGTGGAAACGATTTCGAAGTACAGCAGCGCGTAGCCACCGGTCTTGCCCACCGACTTCATGTTCTGCATGCCGGCGATACCACTCACCACGGTGCAGAAAATGATCGGCGCGATGACCATCTTGATCAGTTTGATGAAGCCGTCACCCAAGGGCTTGAGGGCCACGCCCGCCTGGGGATAGAAGTGACCGAGCAGGATGCCGATGGCGATGGCAACGATCACCTGGAAATACAGGGATTTGTACAGTGGCTGACGAGTCGTCATTGCAAAGTTCCTCAAAAGCCCCGGCATGCTGCTTCCATCACGGCATGCGGTGCCTAAAGTGCGAACCCTCCTGCGCTGGAGGGATTTGTTGTGTCGAGCTGCGTACAGGCAGATCTGCAGGCTCTATCGCAAGGCCCGTGCCACCTTGTAAAAAATCCATACAAGCCTTTTAAAACAAGGGGTTAGAGCCGAACTCCGTTTCCAGTGAGCAACGATGAACTTGGCGGATTTCCGCCCACTCGTCGATTCTCGTCCTACAATTTGGCGGATATCCGCCTTGTTCCCTCATGGAGGTGCTGGCTAATATCCGCCACTCAATGGACGGACCTGCCTGCATGCGCGAACGTACTATCGCCAGCCACTTTGCCCGGGCCGCCCTCGGCGGCGCGCATCGTCGCGGCTATGACTACCTGCCGCTGCTGCAGCGCCTGGGCATCAGCCCCGAGTTGCTGCACCAGCCCAGGGCCCGCATCGCTCCCGAGCAGTTCACCCAGCTGCTGCAACAGCTATGGCTGGAAATGGACGACGAATACCTGGGGTTCGGCGATGGACCGAGCAAACCCGGGACCTTCGCCATGATGTGCCACGCCCTGATCCACTGCCGCACCCTGGAGAAGGCGCTCAATCGCGGATTACTGTTTTATAGCCTATTCCCGCAGGCCCCGCGGCTGAGCCTGACGCGTGAAGGAGACATGGCCCGGCTGAGCCTGGACGACTCCGCACTCTGGGACCCCGAGCACTTTCTCAGCGAATGCCTGCTGGTGATCTGGCACCGGCTGGGCAGCTGGCTGATCGGCCAGCGAGTCCGCCTGGAACAAGCCTGCTTCAGTTATCCGCGCCCTGAACACGGGGCGGAATACGACTTGCTCTTCCCCTGCCCGCTGCAGTTCGACCAGCCCCACAGCAGCTTGCTGTTCCACAGCCGCTACCTGGGCATGCCCTTGCTGCAGGATGAACGGACCCTCAAGCACTTTCTCGAACGCTCCCCCGCCGATCTGCTGTCGCGCCCCGATGAAGGCGACAGCCTCGCCAGCCAGCTGCGCCGCCTGCTGGCCCGCGATCGCGAACACTGGCCGGACCTGGAAAGCGTCGCCCAGCACATGCACGTCAGCCCCCAGACCCTGCGCCGGCATCTACGGGAAGAGGGCTTGAGCTTCCAGGAACTCAAGGATGAGCTGCGGCGCGATATCGCCATCTATCACCTGGGACGCGCCGACCTGTCGTTGCAACAGATCGCCGAACAACTGGGGTTTTCCGAACCATCGGCCTTCCATCGAGCCTTCAAGAAATGGACCGGGCTGACCCCGGGCGCCTATCGCGCCCGGACCCAGTGAGCAACCACGCTAAAGGACCGGGAAGTGAATCCGGAAGGCCGCCCCGCCCAGGGCTGAATCCCCCAGGGCCAGGCGCGCGCCGTAGCTTTCGATGATGTCCTTGACCACCGCCAGGCCGATGCCCTGCCCCGGATGCTGGCGATCCAGGCGCTCGCCACGCTGGAGGATCCGAGCCCGCTGGTCCGGCGGCACTCCCGGCCCGTCGTCCTCCACGCACAATTCGGAACCATCGAGGCTCTCGCGCACGCTGATGCGCACCGACCCCAGGCACAGGCGGTAGGCGTTTTCCAGCAGGTTGCCCAGCAGCTCCAGCAAGGCACCGTGCTCGATCGGCAAGTAGCAGCGCTCGGGCAGGTCGAACGAGACCCGCACCTGTTTGTCGCGATAGACCTTGTCCAGGGTGTCGCACAGGCTCTGCAACAATGGCCGCAGGCGTACCTGATGGCGCACCAGCCCGCTCTTGCGCAGGCTGGCTCGCTGCAGCTGGTAGCTGATCTGCTGGCTCATGCGTTCGATCTGGGTTTGCAGGACCCAGGCCTGCTCACGATCCTCGGGCCGCAGGGCCATGTCCTCGCTGACCCCTTGCAATACCGTCAGCGGGGTCTTGAGGCTGTGGGCCAGATCGTCCAGGGAGTCCCGATAGCGGCTACGCTGGTCGCGCTCGCTTTGCAGCAGGCGGTTGAGCGACCCCGTCAGGCGCAGCAGCTCGCGCGGATGTTCCTCGCTCAGGCTCTGGCGAGTGCCGCTCTCGATCTGGTCCAGCTCCTGGCTCAGGCGCCGCAGCGCCTGCAATCCCCAGGTCAAGCCCAGCCAGAGCAGCGCCAGCAGCACCAGCAACGCCGCACCGAAGCCCAGGTAGAGGTTCTCGCGCACCCCTTCCAGGGTCTGCTGGTACTCGCGCACCGGCTGCAAGGCGACGATGCTGAACGCCGCGCTCTTGCCTCCCAGCAGCTTGATCTCGACGTCGTAGACGAAGAACTCCTGGCCATTGGCCTCGCGGATCCGGGCGAACTCGTTGCCACGTCCGTCGTAGCGCGGCCGGTAGTTGATGTTCTCTTCCTGGGTGGCCCGGGAACGCCAGACCAGGTGCCCCTCGCGATCGTAGATGTAGCCCAGCAGCCGGCTATCGGCGAGATTGAAACGCTCGTCGGGCAATTGCGCCGGCATTTGCAGACGGTTGTCCTCGATGCGCGCAGCCGAGATCAGGGTGGTGACGTCCGAAGCCAGGCGCTGCTCGATGGAGTCTTGCAGGGCCAGGCTGAAAGCGCCCTGCATGGCTGGCAACAAGGCCAGCATGAACAGGACCGCGAGAATGGTTGCGGCCAACATCAAGCGCAGGCGTAGCGAACGAATCATCGGCAGCGCTCATTGAACAGATAGCCCAGGCCGCGCACCGTGTCGATCGGCTTGAAGCCCGACGGCGCTTCAAGCTTGCGCCGCAACCGCCCCACCAGCACCTCGATGACATTCGGATCACGCTCGTCATCGTCCGGATACAACTGCTCCATCAGCCGGTCCTTGGCCACTACTTGCTGGTGATGGCGCATCAGGTATTCGAGGATCCGGTATTCGTAGGCCGTCAGGGCCAGGGGCTGCTCGTCCAGGGACGCCTGCTTGCGATTGAGGTCCAGCAGCAGTGGGCCGGCGACTATGGTCGACTGGGTGAAACCGCTGGAGCGCCGCAGCAGCGCATTGAGCCGGGCTTCCAGCTCCTCGAACTGGAATGGCTTGACCACATAGTCGTCGGCGCCGGTGGCCAGGCCCTCGACCTTGTCCTGCCAGTTGCCACGGGCCGTGAGGATGAGGATCGGGAACGTCTTGCCCCGGGCGCGCAGCTGTCGGATCAGATCCAGCCCGCCCATGCCAGGCAGGCCCAGGTCGATCACCGCCAGGTCGTGGTTGAACTGCTCGGTCTGGTACAGCGCCTCTTCGGCATTGGCCACGGACTCGACGACATGACCGCTGTCGGTAAGGCGGGTTTGCAAGTGATGACGCAACAGCGCCTCATCCTCGACGACCAGCAATTTCATAATGCTCTCCCAGGCAAAATTCGACGTCTGCGGGGCACTCCTGCGCCCAGATGATTAATACGCCAACGCCGGACCGTGCCCAAGGCAAGGTCCGGCGTGGTTCAAGCTCGGCCGCTTCAGAAAGCGTAGTTGGCCGAGAGATAGGTCTGGGCGCTGCTGGTGAGACTCAGCGAACCCTGCTTGCCACCACCCCGCTCGCTCATCTGGGTTCCGGCATTGCTGCGCAGGTACCGATAGCCGAGCTCCACCGAGGCATTTTGTGAAACCTGCTGCAGGACACCGGCCTGCACCCCCAGCGCATAACCGATATCGCTGTCATGGCTGAACCCAGGGGACTTCTGGGTCAGCTTGGTCAGGCCGGCACTGGCGCCGCCGAACAGCCGGGTGCTGCCGGTCACCGGCAGGAACCGGTCATAACTGCCCAGCAGGTTCTGCTGACGCAGTTTAATGCCATTGTGCGAGCCGGAAACGTAGTCGTAGGTAGCGTAGTAGCGGCCCTGGTCATTCTGCTGACCAACCCGCAGCCCCCAGGTGTTGTCCTTGCCGATCACGCCATCGGTATTCGGATGGCCGAGATTGTTGTTGAGCGAACCGGATTTCTTGATCTTGTCGCTGGTCTGGCCGAAGGACAGGCTGGCGAAGTTGCTGTCAGCGGCCTGGGCGGCAGCGCTGGCACCGAGAACGGTAAAGGCCAGCAGCAGTTTTTTCAACGAAGTCATAGGAAACTTCCTTTGCGCTATTGACGTTTAGGTACGGCGCAAGAGTAAACGTCCCGCCCTGAACTCCCACTGAACATCCCCTTAACCTTGCCTGAACCGGAGTGCTCCAAGGCATTGCGTCCGGCAACTGTTCGCAGCGCCAGCCGGCTCTCTTTATATAGAGCACACGACTACCCACCCTGAGCGCAACCCGGCACACTAGCGGCCATGAACGAACACCGACTCCTCCCCGCCTGCTGTACCGTCCCGCAAGCTTCCTGGCCCCTGCCGGAGGCCTTGCCCAATACCCTCTTGCTCAGTACCCGGTTCGACTCCAAGCAGTTGGCTGCCGACGACTTCCAGCGCAGCGGCATCGAGGCCCCAGCGAACATCCAGCGCTCGGTGGCCAAGCGCCAGGCCGAGTTCCTCGCGGGGCGCCTGTGCGCCCGGAACGCCTTGTGGCAATTGCAAGGACTGGACTGGGTACCGGCGATCGGCGATGACCGTGCACCGGTGTGGCCCGAGCATATCTGCGGCTCGATCACACACAGCACCGGCCGCGCCGCGGCCATCGTCGCCGATAAACAGCATTGGCGAGCCCTGGGCATGGACCTGGAAGTGATGCTCGAGAGAGAACGCTCGGCCAACCTGGCAGGACATATCCTGACCCCCGCCGAGCTGCAGCGCCGCGACCAGCTACCAGACGAACTGCACGCCCTGGCGGTGACCCTGACCTTCTCGATCAAGGAAAGCCTGTACAAGACCCTGTACCCGCTGGTGCGCAAGAATTTCTATTTCGAGCATGCCGAGGTGCTGGAGTGGAACCTCGATGGTCAAGTGCGCCTGCGCTTGCTGACCGAGTTGTCCGAGGAGTGGCACCAGGGTCGCGAGCTCGACGGCCAGTTCACCGTCGAGGACGGGCAGGTCTTGAGCCTCGTGGCCATTCCCGCCTGAACCTTAGTGCGGCTCCTGCTGCCGTGGCCAGCTGAGGCTGAAGCAGGCGCCGCCCAGGCTCTTGCTGCGACCGATCAGTGCCCGGCCACCGTGCCAGTAGATGATCCGCCGCACGATCGACAGCCCCAATCCATGGCCGCCGGACGCCCGGGTCCGACTGTCATCCAGGCGCAGGAATGGCGTGAAGATCTTCTCCCAGGCGCTCTCGGGCACTCCGGGGCCATCGTCCTCCACATCCACCCGACAGCGCGACTGGCCCACCTGGTAGCTGACGGTCACCTGGGACTCGGCATGCCGCATGGCGTTGCCCACCAGATTCTGCAGCGCGCGGTGCAGGTAACGCGGCTCGGCCTCGACCCAGGCCCCATCGCAATCGGCGGCCGACAGGCACAGGCCACGCTGGACCTGGAGGTTGGCGCGCAACGGCGCCAGTTCGCCGATCACCTGGTTGATCAGGGCGTCCAGGTCGACCCGCTGGAAGTTCAGGGCCGGCGAACCCTGCTCCAGGCGAGCATAGGTGAGCATCTCGTCCACCAGCCGGTCGAGGTCCTGGATATCGTTGTCCATGCCGTCCAGATGCTTGTGCCGTGCCTGATCGGTACTCGCGGTGGCAATCATCTCCAGACCGAAACGCAGGCGCGCCACCGGAGTCCGCAGCTCATGGGATACAGCACGCACCAGCTCGCGCTGGATCGCCAGCAACCGCTGCAGATGTTCGGCCATGTCGTTGAAGGCCGCCGCCAGGCGCCCTACCGAATCCGCGCCCCTGGCCGGCACCCGGACCTCCAGGCTGCCCTTGGCGATACGCGTGGCAGCCGCCTCCAGGCCATTGACCCGGCGCTCCAGTTGGCGCACCAGCAGATAGACGATCAAGCCGATCAGGCTCAAGCCCAGCACCGCGATCAGCACCAGCCACTGCGGCGGATAGGGATTCATCTGGTACAGCGGGCCTATCTCCAGCACCCAGGGCGTACCCACCAGCCCGGCGAACACCCGGATCGAATCCCCCCCCTTGCCCAGCGCCATCACGGTATCGCCCTCGGCGACCCGGCGGCGCTGGTCATCGTCCATGTCGGTGGCATCCAGGGTCGACAAGTGCATGTCGAAGCCGAACCCCTTGTCCTGCTTCAATGCCGCCAGACGCTGGGGCTGCTCGGCCACGGGATAGCGTACCAGCTCGTCCGCCAGCAGATAGATGGTGGCCCGGGCCAACTGCTCGCTGATCTGCTGGACCTCGGCGCTGAGCAGCAGTTGTTCCTTGTCGCTGACCAGGCGGTAGACCCGGGCCGCGAACGGACCGGTCTGCTCCACCAGGGCCTGGCCGCGCAGCACCCGGCCACGCTGACTGCTATCCAGGTCGGTCTGGCTGAAAGTCTTGAGGCTCAGGGGAATGCCCAGCAACCGCTCCCAGACGGCCAGGGCCCGGCGGCGCTCGATCTCGCTCATCGGCTGCAGGTTGTCGGCCATCAGGGAGAAAGTGCCATGGGCCAGGCGCTCGCGGTATTGCTCGCTACGCACCTGGTTGAGCAAATGCAGGGCCAGCACCCCCAGCAGCGCCACCAGGACCAGGGCGGCGCACATGCCGCCGTAGATACGCAGGAAGATCGAGTTCACGACGGCATGTCGGCGGCGGCTTCGGGCACGAACAGGTACCCCTTGCTGCGAATGGTCTTGATCAGCCGCGGATGCTCCGGGTCGTCGCCGATCTTGGGGCGGATGCGGGAGATGCGTACGTCGATGGAGCGGTCCTGGCCGTCATAACCGATACCGCGCAAGGCCGTGAAGATTTCCTCGCGGGACAGGATTCGCCCGGCATTGACCACCAGCAGCCACAGCAGGTCGAACTCGGCGCTTGTGAGCTCGATCCCGGCATCGCACAACCAGGCCTCGCGCAGGGCGTTGTCCACTACCAGCGGACCGAATTGCAGGCGCCGGGTCTTCTCCTGGGCAGGCTCCGGCGCCTCGCTGCGCCGTAGGAGTGCCTGAATCCGCGCCAGCAGCAAGCGCGGGCGCACCGGCTTGCAGACATAGTCATCGGCCCCCAGGTCCAGGCCCATGACCTGGTCCATGTCGTCGGTGCGCGCGGTGAGCATGAGGATCGGCCCGTCGTAGCGAGCGCGGACCTTGCGGCAGATGCTCAGGCCGTCTTCCCCCGGCAGCATCAGATCGAGGATCACCAGGTCCGGCTGCTCGGCGATGATCCGCGCGGCGGCCAGGGCGCCGTTGCCCTCGATCGCCACCCGCAATCCGTTGCTCTCCAGATATTCCCGGGTCAACTCAGCCAGACGCTGGTCATCCTCGACAATCAGTACCTGCCAGGCTTCTTGCTCCACGCTCGACCTCTTCTTGTTTTTTGTTGCCAGCATTGGGCGCAACCGAACGCGTACATCCTTCTGTCATGAAAAAGGCCGATAACCGGCCCTGAAGGAGACGCCTTGCGCGGTAGATCGCGACGGATTGTAGCAACCGCCGCGGGCCTCCATACAAGCCACTGAAACGGCTCGGACAGGACGGTTTTTTGTGATAGGGTTCGCGCCCGCAAAAATCCGTCCCCGGGCAATTTTTGCAGGTAAAAAACAGTGACAAACGGTTCCATGCAGTGGGACTGCGGGCTGCGAGAGTTTTACCCAGTCCATGCACACTTTACGCACAAACTTATCCACAGGCCGTACGTTGCAACCACCCCCCAAACGCATTATCTTGTAGCCCGGCGGCTAAAAAACCCTATATCTAGGGTTTTACCCAAAAAACCAAACACAATTCAGACAAGAAACTCAAGCGCTTTTCTTGCGCCCGTTTGGTGGAACCAATCGCTGTTTTAGAAGACCAACACCGCGCGTGCGGATGGCACCGTTTTCCACCCTGCCCAGGAGAAGACGGTACGGGTGTTGCAGCAACAGACTGCCACCCAGGAACAAGGTGTCGGAGCCCATGCCCGGCACCCAGGACTTCGGCATGGAAGCGGCGCCAAAAGCCCCCTTCCTGAACTGTTCCGAAGTCGTCATGCCGGCCTGTGCCGGCTGCAGTGCTTCTGGACGGAACGGTGGGCACCTTCTTGGTGCCCAAATAAACATAGAGAACGTGGAGACACCCATGCAAACCGACACAACTCGCGAGAACCCGCAGGCCCATGCGCCGCAGGCCGGCGATTCCAACCTGGATCTGTCTGCTACCGCACCTGGCCAACTGCGCGTGATCAAGCGTAACGGCACTGTCGTTCCCTACACCGACGACAAGATCACCGTCGCTATCACCAAAGCGTTCCTCGCAGTTGAAGGCGGCACCGCTGCCGCCTCGTCGCGAATCCACGACACCGTGGCGCGCCTGACCGAACAGGTCACTGCCACCTTCAAGCGTCGCATGCCTTCGGGCGGCACCATCCATATCGAAGAGATCCAGGACCAGGTCGAACTGGCCCTGATGCGCGCCGGCGAACAGAAAGTCGCCCGCGACTACGTGATCTATCGCGACTCCCGCGCCAAGGAACGCGCCACCCGCTCCAGCAGCGAAGAGCCGGTGAACGCCCACCCTTCGATCCGCGTCACCCGCGCCGATGGCAGCTTCGCGCCTCTGGACATGGGCCGCCTGGGCACCATCGTCAGCGAAGCCTGCGAAGGCCTGGAAGAAGTCGACGGCGACCTGATCCAGCGCGAAACCCTGAAGAACCTGTACGACGGCGTGGCCATCAAGGACGTCAACACCGCCCTGGTGATGACCGCCCGCACCCTGGTGGAACGCGAGCCCAACTACTCGTTCGTCACCGCCCGCCTGCTGATGGACACCCTGCGCGCCGAAGCCCTGGGCTTCCTGGGCGTCGCCGAAAGCGCCACCCACCACGAGATGGCCGACCTGTACGCCAAGGCCCTGCCGGCCTACGTCGCCAAGGGCGTGGAGTTCGAACTGCTGAACCCGGTACTGGCCGAATTCGACCTGGAGAAACTGGGCAAGGCCATCAACCACGAGCGTGACCAGCAGTTCACCTACCTGGGCCTGCAGACCCTGTACGACCGCTACTTCATCCACAAGGATGGCGTGCGCTTCGAGCTGCCTCAGATCTTCTTCATGCGCGTGGCCATGGGCCTGGCGATCGAAGAGAAACAACGCGAAGACCGCGCCATCGAGTTCTACAACCTGTTGTCGTCCTTCGACTACATGGCGTCGACCCCGACCCTGTTCAACGCCGGCACCCTGCGCCCGCAGCTGTCCAGCTGCTACCTGACCACGGTTCCGGATGACCTGTCGGGCATCTACGGCGCCATCCACGACAACGCCATGCTGTCGAAATTCGCCGGTGGCCTGGGTAACGACTGGACCCCGGTACGCGCCCTGGGCTCGTACATCAAGGGCACCAACGGCAAGTCCCAAGGCGTCGTGCCATTCCTGAAGGTGGTCAACGACACCGCCGTCGCGGTCAACCAGGGTGGCAAGCGCAAGGGCGCGGTCTGCGCCTACTTGGAAACCTGGCACCTGGACATCGAGGAATTCCTCGAGCTGCGCAAGAATACCGGTGACGACCGTCGCCGCACCCACGACATGAACACCGCCAACTGGATCCCGGACCTGTTCATGAAGCGCGTCTTCGACGACGGCAAGTGGACCCTGTTCTCGCCATCGGAAGTGCCTGACCTGCACGACCTGACCGGCAAGGCCTTCGAAGAGCGCTACGAGTACTACGAAGCCCTGACCGAGTACAACAAGATCAAGGTCTTCAAGACCATCCAGGCCAAAGACCTGTGGCGCAAGATGCTGTCGATGCTGTTCGAGACCGGCCACCCATGGCTAACCTTCAAGGACCCATGCAACCTGCGCTCGCCACAACAGCACGTAGGCGTGGTCCACAGCTCGAACCTGTGCACCGAGATCACCCTGAACACCAACGCCGACGAGATCGCCGTGTGCAACCTGGGTTCGATCAACCTGCCGAACCACATCGTCGATGGCAAGCTGGATACCGCCAAGCTGGCGCGTACCGTCAAGACTGCCGTACGCATGCTCGACAACGTGATCGACATCAACTACTACTCGGTGCCGCAAGCGCAGAACTCGAACTTCAAGCACCGTCCAGTGGGCCTGGGCATCATGGGCTTCCAGGACGCGCTGTACCTGCAGCACATCCCGTATGGCTCCGACGCCGCCGTGAACTTCGCCGACAAGTCGATGGAAGCGGTCAGCTACTACGCCATCCAGGCTTCCTGCGACCTGGCCGATGAGCGCGGCGCCTACCAGACCTTCGACGGCTCGCTGTGGTCCAAGGGCATCCTGCCGCTGGACAGCCAGCAGATCCTGATCGAGGCCCGTGGCGCCAAGTACATCGACGTCAACCTGGAAGAGTCCCTGGACTGGGCACCGATCCGCGAACGCGTGAAGAAAGGCATCCGCAACTCGAACATCATGGCCATCGCGCCAACCGCGACCATCGCCAACATCACTGGCGTATCGCAGTCGATCGAGCCGACCTACCAGAACCTGTACGTGAAATCGAACCTGTCGGGCGAGTTCACCGTGATCAACCCGTACCTGGTACGCGACCTCAAGGCTCGCGGCCTGTGGGACTCGGTCATGATCAACGACCTGAAGTACTACGACGGCTCGGTACAGCAGATCGAGCGTATCCCGCAAGAACTGAAGGACCTGTACGCCACCGCGTTCGAAGTCGAGACCAAGTGGATCGTCGATGCCGCCTCCCGTCGCCAGAAGTGGATCGACCAGGCCCAGTCGCTGAACCTGTACATCGCCGGCGCTTCGGGCAAGAAGCTGGACGTGACCTACCGCATGGCTTGGTACCGTGGCCTGAAAACCACTTACTACCTCCGTGCACTGGCCGCCACCAGCACCGAGAAGTCCACCATCAACACCGGCAAGCTGAACGCTGTTTCCAGCGGCGGCGACCACGGTGACAGCTCGGTCCTGGCAGCCCCTGCCGGTCCCGCTCCGGTACCGAAGGCTTGCGCCATCGACGAGCCGGATTGCGAAGCTTGCCAATAAGCTGAGCAGACAGGCGCCTTCATTGGCGCCTGTGCCAACCCCCGATACGCCCCTGGTGTATCGGGGGTTTTCTTTTGCCCGCGACAACCCCCGCGCTAACGGCCTCGCGAACAACTCCAGCCCCCCGCCTGACGCGCGCCCGCACTCCGACGGGCCACCCCAGGCCGCAAAGACCAGTCGGCAGCGAACAGGCATAAAAAAGCCCCTCAGAGAGGGGCTTCTTGTCCAACACGCCAGAGCGGCATCAGGTCATCTGGATGATGGTCTGCATGATGGTGCTCTGGGTGGAGATGGTCTTGGCGTTCGCCTGGTAGTTGCTCTGGGCCTTGATCAGGTTCACCAGCTCGTTGGTCAGGTTGACGTTGGACTCTTCCAGGGAGTTGGACTGGATCGCACCCAGAGTGCCGGTCTTCGGTGCGTCATAACCCGGGATACCCGAGGAGTAGGTTTCCTTCCACTGGGTACCACCGATCGGCTGCAGGCCCTGCTCGTTGGTGAAGCTGGCCAGGGAGATCTGGCCGATCGGCTTGGTCTGCTCGTTGCTGAAGTTGGCCAGCATCACACCACTGCCGTCGATGGTCAGGTTGGTGATCTGGCCAGTGGAGTAGCCGTTCTGCGCGACTACCGAGCGGGCGGTATCACCCAGTACCGAGCCGGTCTTGGTCATGTCGACCTTCACGCCGCCTGCCGCTGCTACCGAACCGTTGGGGACGAAGTTGCCATTGACCACGTTGCCCGGGGTCCAGTTGCCCATGACGATGCTGTTGCCACTCACCGTGAACTGGCTGGTGGCCGGCGCGGTTGGCGGCGTCAGGGACTGGAGCTTGCCCGAGGAATCGAACTTGATGGTGATCGGCGCCTGGTTGGCCATGCTGAAAGCCGTACCGTCGGGGTTGCGGCCATCGATCAGGGTGTAGGTCTGCCACTCGTTGGGATTGGACGTCTTGATCATGTACTGATCCATGACGTGCTTGTTGCCCTGGGAGTCATACACCGGGGTGCTGAACTGCTTGCTGTAGGTTTCGCTCTTGGTCGGATCGAACACATACGCCGGGGCCGGAGCCGTAGGATTGACGTTGATCGGAGTTTCGCTGGAGTTCAGGTTGATGGTCGAGGAGATCGAATCGGTCGGCTTTGGCGCCAGGTTCGAAGTATCGATCCGCAGGTCGGTCAGCACGCCGTTGATGATCTTGCCGTTGGCATCCACGGCATAACCTTGCAGGCGGGCAGTGCCGTCGCTGGTGGTGATGTAGCCTTCCTTGTCGGCCTTGAAGGCGCCGGCGCGGGTATAGCTCAGCGAGCCATTGGTGCTCAGCACGAAGAAACCCTGGCCCTGGATCCCCATGTCCAGCACGTTGCCGGTGTTGTTGATATCACCGTTGGTGAACTGCTGGGACACGTTGGCCAGGCGCACGCCGTTACCCACTACCTGGGTGCCGCTGCCCAGCTTGGTGGCCGAGTACACGTCGGCGAATTCCGCACGGGAAGACTTGAAGCCGGTGGTGGCGACGTTGGCGATGTTGTTGCCGGTCACGTCCAGTTGCTTGTTGGCAGCGTAGAGACCGCTAAGGCCGATATTGAAAGACATATTCCACTCCTCGTGCCGCTTAGTCGGCTCTAGATACCAATAGTTTGTACTTTGGACAGCCCGATCGGGCTGCTCATGCCCGCCAGGTTCAGCATCAGCTCACCGCCGGTCTGGCTGATGGTGACGCTGTTGACCGTGGCCGGCAGGTAAGTGATCAGGGAAGTACCCTTGCCATCGATGGTGGTACTGGCCTTGAAGGTGTAGTTGCCCGGCGGGGCCTTGGTGCCGTCGGCCTTGGTGCCATCCCAGACGAAGCTGGCGTTGCCAGCCTTCTGGCTGCCCATGTCGATGGTCTTGACGGTGTTGCCGTCCTTGTCGGTGATGGCCACGGTGACCGAGCTCACGCTGGTCGGAACGGTCACCGACCCGGTCATGCTCTTGCTGGTATCGACCTGGGTGGTGCCGCTCTGGACGATCACCGAGCGCCCGACCAGGGACGAAGCCTGCAAGGCCTGGGACGATTTGTAGTTGCCCGTGATGGAGTTCACCGACGTATTGAGCGTGGTGATCCCTTCCAGGGTCGAGAATTGCGCCAACTGGGCCACGAACGCACTGTTGTCCTGAGGATCCAGCGGGTTCTGGTTATTCAGCTGGGTTACCAGCAGCTTGAGGAATGCATCCTTGCCCAGGGACTGCTTGCCGGTGGTGCTGTTGGTTGCCGCAGCGAGGCCATCAGCACTGGTGGTCGTGGTCTTTTTCGACGAATTGGCCAGCACATCCTTGAGGGATGGGGCTGTAGTGGTATCAGTAACGCTCATCGGATTCGCCCCTTATCACTGACCGAGGGTCAGGACCTTCTGCATCATGGTTTTGGCGGTATTCATCATTTCAGCGTTGGTCTGGAACGAACGGCTGGCGGAAATCATGTCGGCCATCTCTTCCACCACATTGACGTTGGGGTAGTAGACATAGCCCTTGGCATCGGCTGCCGGATGATTGGGCTCGTAGCGCGCCTCGAGGTTGCTCTGGTCCTCGACCACGCCCAACACTTGTACGCCCTGCCCGGCAGCGTCCTGACTCTGGAACAGCGAACCGCGATCACCACCCTGAGCGTTCTGGAACATGGTGGCGAACACCGGATGCCGGGCGCGGTAGGTCTGGTCGATGCTCGACGACACGCTCTCGGCGTTGGCTATGTTACTGGCGACGGTGTTCAGACGAGTGGTCTGGGCGCTCATGCCACTACCGGCAATATTGAAAACACTGGCAAGGGACATGGATTACTCTCCGCGCAGGGCTGCCACCAGCCCTTTGAATTTGCTGTTGAGCAGCGTGAAGCTGGCCTGGAATTCCACCGCGTTCTGCGCATAGTTCGACTGCTCGAGCTGCGCGTCCACGGTGTTCTGGTCGATCGAAGGTTGCATTGGCGTGCGATATTGCAGCGACTCGTCGCCAGCGCTCACGCCTTGCGCTTCGATGTGCCGGTTATTGGTCAGGTTCAAACCGAACGTCCCCTTGTTGACCTTTTCGTTCTGCTCGGCGAGCACGGCGGAAAAGTCCAGGTCCCGAGCCTTGTAGTTCGGGGTGTCGGCGTTGGAGATGTTGTTGGCCAATACTTCGGCCCGCTTGGCGCGAAAGCCGAGAGCCTGTTCGTGAATACCGAGCGCTTTATCGAAGCTGATGCTCATGTCGGGAAACCTTTGGGTGACCTGATTTTACGTTGACATCAAACTAGCAATCCGCGTGCCAACCTAGGAAACCCCGTAAATCAAGGCCCTCGCAGTAACGGCAAGGCGGCAAATGCCAGAAAAGCGGCAATGGTTTTCCGCGCAGCGCCGGCAAAGCGGCAATCACCCTGCCATCTCGGCATTAAATGACGAACATGAAAAAGGAGGCCCGAGGGCCTCCTTTGGCGTAGCGATCAATCCAGGTTACTTGGCCTGGTAGATGATCCCCGGGTTGCACTGGACCATCTGGTAATGATCCGGCAAGCCGTTGAGCGCCTCGGACGCCCCCAGGAACAGGTAACCGCCCGGCTTCAGGGTGCTGTGGATGCGCATCAGGATGTCCTTCTTCACTTCCGCCGAGAAGTAGATCAGGACGTTGCGGCAGAACACGATGTCGAACTTGCCCAGGCTGGCATAGCTGTCCAGCAGGTTGAACGAGCGGAACTCAACGCGGTTCTTGATCGGCGACTTGACCACCCAGCGCCCCGGCCCCTTGGGGTCGAAATAACGCTGCAGGCGATCGGCCGACAAGCCGCGACCAATGGCCAGGCTGTCGTATTCACCGGTCTTGCAGTTGTTGAGCATGGTCCCGGACAGATCGGTTGCGACGATCTGCGCGCCCATCTTCAACTGGCCCATGTTGGTACGCTCGAACTCGTCGATGGACATCGACAACGAGTAAGGCTCCTGTCCCGAGGAACAAGCCGCGGACCAGATCCGCAAGCGCTGGTTGGGATTGGCCTTGATCGCCTCGGGAAGCACTTTGTTCTTCAACACCTCGAATGGGTAGGTGTCGCGGAACCACAAGGTCTCGTTGGTCGTCATGGCATCCACTACCATCTCGCGCAAACCGCCGCGTGGCTGGGTCTGGATCCGCTGAACCAGCTCGCCCAAGGTTTTTATACCTTGCTGCTCCATCAGTTTGTTGAGACGGCTCGAGACCAGATATTGCTTGTTTTCCCCGAGCAAAATACCACAGGCTTTTTCCAGGAAGACCCGGAACTGTTCAAAATCCAAATTACCCGTAGACAATGCTGCCGCCTCTTAAATCTAGGTCCACCAAGGGCCACTGCCCTCAGCTGTGGTCTGCTGCTTTGATCCGGTCGACTACCCGGGAAGCCAGGTCATCAGGGCGGAACTTGGCAAGGAAGTCATCGGCACCGACCTTCTTCACCATCGCCTGATTGAACACCCCTGACAACGAAGTATGCAGGATGATGTGCAGCTTTTGCATGCGTGGATCGTTACGTATCTCGGCCGTGAGGGTGTAGCCGTCCATTTCAGGCATCTCGATGTCGGAAATCATCATGAGGAATTCCTCTTCCGGCTTCTTGCCTTCGTCGACCAGCTTGCGCAGGTAGTCCAGCGCCTGCCGACCGTCGTTCAACGCCACCACTTCCACGCCCACTGTCTGCAGGCAGCGAGTGACTTGCTTGCGCGCCACCGACGAATCGTCGACGGTCAGCACCCGCAGGGAAATGGCCTTGTGCTGGGTCTCGACATCCACCACGCCTGCCGAGATCGATTCGGAAGTTGGCGCGACTTCCGCCAGGATCTTCTCCACATCGATGATTTCGACCAGCTGGTTATCGACCCGGGTCACCGCCGTGAGGTAGTGATCGCGCCCTGTGCCCTTGGGTGGCGGATGGATCTCTTCCCAGTTCATGTTGACGATGCGTTCCACCGAGCGCACCAGGAATCCCTGGGTCTTGGTGTTGTACTCAGTGATGATGACGAACGGATTGCTCTGATCCTGCAACCCGCCAGACCCAGTGGCCATTGCCAGATCCAGGATCGGAATGGTCGCCCCTCGAATATTCGCGACACCGCACACCACAGGACTGGATTTGGGCATCAAGGTCAGCTTCGGGCATTGCAGCACCTCGCGAACCTTGAATACGTTGATCCCGTAGAGTTGCCCACCGTCCAGACGGAACAGCAGCAGCTCCAGGCGATTCTGCCCAACCAATTGCGTGCGCTGGTTTACCGAATCCATTACACCAGCCATGCCCAGACTCCCCAAAGCTTTAAGATCCGACGCACGCTCATTGCTAAACGGCACGGCGCTTGCTTTTTAACTGTTATGAACGCCAAAACGACATTTTTTCGACGCCTAACATCACCTGGCCGCAGAGTGCTCTGCGCCCTTGCGATGCTGTGCATTTTAAACCCTGGCGGCCCTGCCATTGCTGATTCGGTCACCCTGCCTGATCTACTTATCGGCGTCACTCAAGGGTTTCTTGAATTCACGGTAGAAGACTACCTGGCAACCAGTCAAACCGAAGGACGCTATGAGATCGAGGTCAAGCAGCTGGATCCACGGATGCACATGCCTGCCTGCGACAAGGAATTGACAGCCAGCCTGGAAAGCCCGGCCCAACCCCTGGGGCGTGTGACAGTCAAGGTCCGCTGCGAAGGCAGCTCGCCCTGGTCGGTTTTCGTACCGGCGCAGGTCAAGTTGTTCCGCGAAGTAGTCACCAGCGCCCGCCCTCTCAAACGATCGTCCATCATCGAGCCGGAGGATGTGGTGCTACGCGAACGGGATATCAGCCAGAACGGACAGGGCTACCTGACCTCGGTCGACCAGGCCATTGGTCAGAAACTTGTCCGACCAATGGTCGCCGACCAACTCGTCACCCTGGTTCACCTGGAGCAGGCCGAGGTGGTGCGCAAGGGCGATCAGGTAGTGATCTCTGCACGCAGCGGCTCCTTGAATGTACGAATGCCCGGCGAAGCCTTGTCCAACGGCGGCATGAGCGAGCAGATCAGGGTCAAGAACCTGAATTCGCAACGGGTGATCAAGGCTCGCGTCACCGCGCCGGGCCAGGTGGAAGTGGCCATGTAGATCACTGGCGCTTGCCCCTCCCGTTCCCTAAACTGTGACCGATAACGGGTCGCTGATACCTGCCTTGGCTTGTCGACAATTGAGCCTAAAGTTTTCCAGGGTATGGCCGAGAACATGGCAAGCGTCCAAATACCCAGAGGTTTTACTCATCATGGTCATCGACTTCAGCCGTTTGAACAGCTCCTCCCCACTGACAGGCAGTACGCGTACCAGCGCCAGCAAGGAAACCGGTGATGCCGGCAAGCCCGTAGCCCAGGTAAGCACAGCCGAGACCAGCAAAAGCGGGGAATCGGTACACCTCAGCAATGAGGCTCAACAGTTGCAACGAATCACTGACAAGCTGCGCGACCAGCCTGTTGCCGACAAAGCCCGGGTGGCAGCACTGAAGCAAGCTATCGCCGATGGCAGCTACCAAGTCGACAGCAACCGTGTAGCCAGCAAACTGCTCAATTTCGAAGCCCAGCGCTAGCCACAGGCTTGCGCCAGGCTTTTGGACGCTTAATCCCCAAGGCCAGCCATGCACGATACCAACCTACTGCAACTGATCACCGATGACCTTGCTCCAGCTCAACAATTGCTGGAGCTGCTCAGGGCCGAATCCATCGCCCTGCACGGCCGCGACATGCCGTTGCTGGAGGAGATCCTGGCGCAGAAACAGGCCCTGATCGTCTTGCTGGAACAGCATGGCCGCACCCGCACCCAGCTCCTGGACAGTCTTGGCCTGCCCGCCAATCGCGAAGGCCTTGCACAACTGGCCAGCCACTCCAGCCTGGGCGCGCAATTGCTCGAGCAGGGCGACCTGCTGGTCCAGCTCCTGGCTGAATGCCAGGCTGCCAACGAGCTCAACGGCCGCTCGATCCAGATCCAGCAGGCCACCACCGCCAACCAGTTGAAGATCCTCAATGGCGGCGAACCTCCAGCCCTCTACGACGCCCGCGGCTCCACCTCGATGCTTGCGAAGCAACGCCCACTCAGTCAGGCTTAGGCCGCAAAAATGAGCGCGTGCTACCAAGTCGCGAAACATGCTGGCAAAATGCTGGCCCATGCGTGTAGTTGTATTTTGTCTGGAGATTGATGAACCGTGTTCACAGCATCAAACGCGGAAGATGCTCCGCAGCCACCCAAGGTGCTAACCACCCCGTTGGAGATCTCCTCCAACCTGCGTTTGCTGCAAGAAAGCCACGATCCGCTGATCATCACTTTCCATGAGCGCAGCCAGCGCTTCCAGAGCTACGTGGTGGAAGTGGACCGCGAGAGCAATACGCTCGCGCTCGACGAAATGATTCCCCGCGACGGCGAACGCTTCATGCTCGCCGGCGAAGCATTCCGTGTCGAAGGCTTCCACGAAGGCGTACGCATCGCCTGGGAAAGCAACGGCTTGCCGACCCTGGACGAGTCTGGTGGCGGCCGCTGCTACCGCACCACCCTGCCGGACGAAGTGGTCTACCACCAACGCCGCAATGCCTTCCGCGCCGCCCTTAAACTGGCACAGCTGGTGGATATCGAGCTGGGCGGCGACAAGCTCAAGTCGCCCCTGACCGGCAAGCTGCTGGACATCTCCGCCACCGGCTGCAAGCTGCGCTTCGACGGCGAGATCTCCGCTCGCCTGCAACTGGGCCAGGTCTATGAGCGCTTCATCGCCGCCCTGCCCTTCGGCAGCATGACCGCACCGGTGGAACTGCGTTACCTGCACTACGAAGAAAGGATCGACACCACTTTCGCCGGCGTACGCTTCCACAACATGAGCGGCCTGGTGCAGCGCCAGGTAGAGCGCTTCGTCTATCAGTTGCAGCGCGAAGCACGGCGCTTCGACAAAGACGATATGTGATCGCCGAAAATCCATGAAAAACGGGCAGTGCCTTGCGGCAACTGCCCGTTTTTTTCATCTCGAGCGCTAAGGCCTGGTTTCGCCTAGCGGCTCGCCCTCACGCTCTTCGCCAACGGGCTCCTCGTCGCCTGCCCCGGACTCAGGCGACATGGGCGGCACGGCGTCCGTCGCAGGAGCGACCTGCATCTGATCCTGCACCACCTGCTCGTCCACCCGCGGGTCGAGGGCCGCCACCAGCGGCGAACTGGACATGCTGTCCGGCATCGCCACGTGATGCAGCGGCGCATCGTCGACCTGGTGCAGGTTGGTCACGGCCTTCGGCCGGATCCGCCAGACCAGTACCACGGCAAAGAAACAGAAGAAGGCATAGAGCATCTGGCTGCCGAACAGTTTCATCAGCACGCCGGCCGCCAACGGCCCGATGCTCGCTCCCACGCCGTAGGTAACCAGCAGCATCGCCGTCAGCGATACCCGTCGATCGCCCTCCACGTGGTCGTTGGAAAACGCCACGGCCAGCGGATAGAGACAGAACTGCATCAGCGAACAGAAAAAACCCAGGATGAACAAGACTTCCAAAGGCACCGTGGGCAAGATCGCCAACGGCAAGGCCATCACTGCCAGGAACAGGGCGAAGCAGCGAATCAGCAAGGCCCGGTCGAAGCGATCGGACAGCCAGCCCAGGGGCCACTGCACGACCAGGCCGGCAAAGATGCAGCTCCCCATGAACAGGCCCACCTGCTCGGTGCTCAAGCCCTGTTGCGAGGCATAGAGCGGCGCCAGGCCGTAGAACGAACCGACGATCAGCCCCGAGCCCAGTACCGTGCTCAGGGACTGCGGTACCCGCTTGATGAAGAAGCGCGGCTCCATCGGCGCCGGACGCAGGGGTGCCGGGTGGATGCGCCGGGTCATCGCCACCGGCACCAGGCACAGCGCGAAGCACAGCGCCACCAGCATCAGCAGCTCCAGCCCCAGGGCCGGATGCAGGACCAGGATCAGTTGCCCCAGGACCAGCCCCAGGTAGGACGCGATCATGTAGCCGCTGAAGACCACGCCACGTTGCTTGGCATCGGCCTGCTCATTGAGCCAGCTTTCGATGACCATGTACTGGCACATCATCCCAAGGCCGACGATCATCCGCAGCACCAGCCAGGCTGGCAGCCAGTTCACCAACCCATGGCCGAGCACCGCCGCGCCGACGATGCCGGCGCAGGTGGCATAGGCCCGGATATGCCCGACCCTGGCGATCAGCCGGTGCCCCAGCTTGCCCCCCAGGACCAGGCCGAAGTAGTTGGCCGCCATGAGCGCCCCGACCCACAGGCCGTCGACATGGTCGGCCGCCAGGCGCAAGGCCAGGTAGGTACTGAGCAGGCCCGAGCCGATCAACATCATCAGCGAGGCGAAATACAGCGCGCGAAAAGATTTCCAGATCTGGCGCATCGGCGTTCCGGGCGGCTCCTTGAATGAGGTTCCGGACCCTCGGGACGAGGGCCCGGCCAGCGACGTTGGTTAAGCCTGGGCCGCTAGTACACGCCGTTCCCAGGGAGTGATTTCATCGAAGAAGCTGGTCAACTCCATGGTTTTCGAAGCAATGTAGCCTTCGATGAACTCGCTGCCGAACAGTTCCCTGGCCAACTGGCTGCGCTTGAGGCGCTCCAGCGCCGCATGCAAGGTACAAGGCAGGGACAGGTTATCCGGCACTTCGAATTCCCCCTGGATGGCAGCCGTTGGCGCCAGCTCGTTCTCGATACCATGCAAACCTGCTGCCAGGCTGGCGGCAATAGCCAGGTAAGGGTTGGCATCCGCCCCCGGCAAGCGGTTCTCGACCCGCCGCGCCACCGGCGAACTGGCGGGAATTCGCAGCCCCGCGGCGCGATTGTCGTGGGACCAGCAGGCATTGTTCGGCGAAGCGTAGGGATGGCACAGGCGCTGGTAAGAGTTCACATTGGGCGCGAACAGTGCCGTGAAATCCGCCATCCCGGCCTGCAAGCCACCGATGAAGTGGTGGAACAGTGCCGTGGGCTGCCCAGACTCGTCACTGAAAACGTTACGCCCGCTACCAATCTCCACCAGGCTCTGATGGATGTGCATGGAGCTGCCAGGGGTATGAGCCAGCGGCTTGGCCATGCAGACCACGATCAAGCCATGCTTGAGCGCCACTTCCTTGAGCAGGTGCTTGAACAGGAAGGTCTGGTCTGCCAGCAGCAGCGGATCGCCATGCAACAGGTTGATCTCGAATTGGCTGACGCCCATCTCGTGCATGAAGGTATCGCGAGGCAGGCCCAGGGCCGCCATGCACTCGTAGACTTCCTTGAAGAAGGGTCGCAAACCGTTGTTGGAACTGATGCTGAAGGCCGAGTAGCCGTCTTCCCGGCGGCCGTCCTTGCCGACCGGAGGGCGGAAGGGCTGGCCGGGATCATCGTTGGGCGCGAACACGAAGAACTCCAGCTCGGTGGCCACCACCGGCGCCAGGCCCAGGGCCGCATAACGGGCGATCACCTGCTTGAGCTGGCCGCGAGTCGACAGGCGCGAGGACTCGCCGCTGAGTTCGTCGGCGTCACAGATGGCCAGCGCTCGCGGAGTCTCGCTCCAGGGCAACCGATGAATCTGCCGCGGGTCGGCGGTGAGGGCCAGGTCGCCGTCATCGCTGCCATAGAAACGCGCTGGCGGGTATCCGCCCATGATGCATTGCAGCAGCACCCCGCGAGCCATCTGCAGGCGCCGCCCTTCGAGGAAGCCCTCGGCGGTCATTACCTTGCCCCGCGGTACGCCATTCAAATCCGCAGTAACACATTCGATTTCATCAATGCCCGTCAATCGCTCGGCGAGTGAACTGTGGCCATCGGTTGTCATGACTCAATCCTTGTTGTTATACGAGCCGCGAACGGCGACCCGTACAAAATACGCACCACCCGTTCGGGATTTCAAGCACGGCAGAGCAAATTCCCGGACATGCCTGTTCCCGCCAGCACCAGCGCATCCACGACCATCCTGCGCGCCTGGACCTGTACTCGCCGGATCGATGCAGTAGGCTCGGCTGGTGACCTGAAGCAGGCCTGCGGAGGCCCCTCATGCTGGGAAATCTTGCCGATATCGATCTGCGGATGTTGCGGGTGTTCTGCGCCATCGTCGACGCCGGGGGCTTCACTGCGGCCCAGGCCCGGCTCAACACCAGCCTCTCGCGACTGAGCGTGGTGGTTCGCGACCTTGAGGAACGCCTGGGCTATTCCCTGTGCCGGCGCGGCAGCAGCGGCTTCCAGTTGACCGACCAGGGCCTGGAACTGTTCGAGGCCGCCCAAGGACTGTTCGCCGATATCGAGCGTTTTCGCCAACATGCCAACCGGTTGGGTCCCAACGCCCGCGAACACTTGCAGATCGGCAGCGTCGACAGCCTGGCCAGCCTGCCCTGCGCCCCACTGCCCCTGGCCCTGAAGCATCTGCGCCAGCGCTTGCCCCAGGTACGGCCGAACCTGCACCTGATGCGCCCTGACGAACTGGAGCAGGCCGTGCTGGACGATCGCCTGCACCTGGCCATCGGCGCTTTCCACCATGAGTTGTCGGGCTTGAACTATCGGCATCTGTTCGACGAAGAACAGCACCTGTACTGCGCCGCCGGGCATCCGCTGTTCGCCCTGCGCGACGAGGAATTGAGTCTGGACCGGATCTGCAGCGCCGACTATGTCGGTCGAGGCTATATGGCCGAACACCAGCGGCCCCACGACCTGCACTTCAACCAGGCAGTCAGCGCCTATAGCATGGAAGCCATCGCCACGCTGATCCTCTCTACCACCTACCTGGGCTACCTGCCCAGCCACTATGCCGCAGGCTGGGTCGCCAAGGGGCAGCTGCGCGCCCTGCTACCCCTGCGCCTGGGGTACCGCTCGCGCTTCCACTGCATCACTCGCCAGGGCCAGGAGCCTGGGACAGCCCTGGCCACGCTCCTGCAATGCCTGGAACTGGCGGCACAGCAACTGACCGAACCTGCGCCGGCCGTCGCTCAGGGCAGGTAGATCTTGAACAGGCCACCACCCAACGGGCCGCCGTTGCTGATCCGGGTGTGCCCACAGACGCCATTGCGCTGGTGCAGCTCGGCGATACGCCCGGCGAAATACAACCCCAGCCCGGTGCTACCGCTGCTCTGGTTGATGCCCTGCATGTACTCGGCCTGGCGCTCGATCATCGCCTGGGGATAGCCGTCGCCATCGTCGTTGATCGACAGCACCACCTGGCCTTCCTCGTCGCTGACACTGATCAGCAGGGCATGGCGGGCATGGCGGATTGCGTTATTGATGCAGTTGGCCAGCACCGAGGCGATCAGCTCACGATCCAAGAAACCCAGGGGGCTCAGCGGATCGACTTCATAGGTGGCGGAAATCCCGCGGCTCTTGAACACTTCCTGGTGGCTCACCAGCTGCGCTTCGATGAAGTCGTCCAATTCGTGGTAGGCCGGCTGCAACGGCAACTGGTTGACTCCCAGCTTGTACAGCCCCAACAGCTGCACCAGCATGCCGTTGAGGTGCGCGAACTCGTAGTCGATCACCCCCTGCTCGGCAGGCAGCTGCCCTTCCGGCAGGCGTGCCAACCACTGGGCATGGGCCTGCATCAGCATGGCCAGGGAGTTCTTCATGTCATGTACGGTGGAGGCGATCACCGTGGAAAAGTCGAGCGCCTGTTGCTTTTCGATCATTCGCCAAACGCCTTGCTTCGCAGCTTCTGGTAGCGCGGATAACGCGCGTCGGTATCGGGCATCATGCCGACCATCTTCAGGCACGCCTGGCATTCCTCCAGGAGCGCCGCATCCGGGTTGGCGTCGGCGCCATGCAGCAGCGACTGCGCCATGTTCAGGGCAACACTGATGTTCTTGGGCTGCATGGCCAGGGCCTTGCGGAACAGTTCCCGGGCCTCGGCCAGGTTGCCGGCCTTGTAGCTGCGCACGCCCTGGCGGTTGATGTCGGCTGCCGCATTGGAAGAACTGAGGATAGTCGGGTCATCGGTGAGCTTGGCGATGCCTTGCATGACTTTCGGGTCATCGCCGTAGATTTCCGCGCAGTTCTTGAGCATCGAGGCGCCGGCACTGGCCTGCCCCAGCATCTGTAACTGCTTGGCCACCAGCAGCGCCGCCTCGGGGCTCATGAACTGCTCCATGCCTTCGAGTCGCTGCAAGGCCTGCTCGGTGAGCTTGTCGGCCGTCTCGGCATCGTTGAGCAACAGGCTGGTGGCCTTCATCAGTCGCGCGCGGATCTGCAAGCCTGGATCGGCCGGGTTTTCCTTGGCTACGGCGCTCAGCGTCTGGTTGATCTCCAGCCGGGTACGGGTATCGAGGCCGCGCTCGCTGCCCTTGCTGATCAAAGCATGGGCCAGGCCCAGGTTGCTTTCCGGGTCCTTGAAGCGCGATTGCGCGCCCTGGTTCACCGCCTGGCGATAAGCCCTGGAGGCGCTTTCGAAGTCTTCGTTGGCCATGGCCAGCTTGCCCAGCAACGCCTGGCGCCGGGGAGCCAGGGGCGACAAGCGCACCGCTTCCTCGAGCACGCTCTGGGCACGCTTGGTATCGCCCTCGGCCACCAGCACATCGGCCAGGCCGTCATACAGGCCCGGCATCATCGGGAAAGCCTTCAAGGCCTTCTCGTACACCGCCTTGGCCTCGGTGACCTGGCCGCGCTTGAACAGCAGGCGCCCCAACCCGACATAGGCCCAGGGCAGCGGCCGATCCGCCAGGATGCTGTTGTACAAGCGCTCCAGGGGCTCGTTCTGGTTCATGTCGCGCAGGGCGTCGGCCCGGTAGCGCAGGCACAGCGGCGCATAGCGCGGGTCCTGCTTGCACAGGGTGACGCAGGCGTTGAGCACTTCCACCGGCTTGCCCCGGTCCAACGCCTGGAGGATCGGCTTGAGCAGGGTCTTGCGTTGCTGCAAGCGCTCCAGGCGCTGGGCCAGGCCGGAGCGATTGAACGGTTTGGTCAGGTAGGCATCGGGCTCGTGCTCCAGGGCGCTGAGCACCATGGCCTGGCTGCTCTCGGCGGTCACCATGAGGAACACGCTTTCATGGCTGATGAGCTTTTCCATCATCAGGTCTTCGAGCACTTGCTGGCCGTTTTTCTTGCCGTCACCCAGGTGGTAGTCCTGCAAGATGAAGTCGTAGCGCTTCTGCGCGCACATGCGCAGGGCCTGCTCACCAGAGTCGGCGGTATCCACGTCCTTGACGCCCAGCTCACGCAACATCGAGCGCACCGAACTGCGGTAGTCCGAGAAATCATCGACGATCAAAAAGCTCTTTTGGTGGTACGCCAGCATCGAAGATTCCAGGCAAGTAAGAAGATCAATCCAGAGACGCCAGGGCCCACCCGGCTTCACAGCCCCTCGGCGCGCAGATAATAGCGGCTGGCCGAAGGCTATCAAGCACTTTGCGGCCAGCCTGTGATGCAGGTCGCCGCTTGGGAACACAATTGTCCATCGCAGGTTATCGGCCGGATCGAGCATTCCCTTATAGGCGCTCGATAGCATTTATTGCGGTTTGGTCTGTCCTTGTCGCGATTTGCCCCACACCGGTAAAAACCTTCGGAAAATGGTCTTGGAAGGCCTGGGAAATCTTGGATTCTGCAACTTCACCTGCTAGCGTGCGCGCCTCTAAGCCTCGATCGCTGTCGCTCCCCACCCAAGCCGCGATACGCCGCTCTGCAGCGGCAAGCAAGCGCGGCTTGCAGGCCAGGTGCCGAAGAATCGGCGGGCACCCGACGCTGGCATCAGCGACATGGGCATGCCGGTTTGCCAGAAGATGCATCGATGGATGTACACAGCATTATCCAATGGAGTTAACGATGGCGCAGGACAGCAGTGTGATTACCGGTATTGAACTGGAACAGTTCATGGACCGCCTCGAAGCGCAACAGCAAGAGCAGGAAACCGATACCCTGCTGGCCCAGTTGCAAGCACAGCCTCTATTCGCCGACTCCCTGGGCTCCATCGCTCGCCTGCACACCCTGTGGATGCAGGCCGGCGATTCGGTTGCCGCGCAGGCCGTCATCGATCGCGACGGTGACGCCCTGCTGCAAGCCTCAGGGGATGCGGCGCGCGACGAGTTGCAGATCAACCTGGATATCCTGCGCCTGCAGGTCGCCAACTATCTGGATGACGAGCCGGTACTGCTGCAGGTACTGGAAAAACTCAACCAGATGGCCACCCAGACCCTGGACTTCGATGTCGAGTACTACCGGCGCTATCGGATCTTCGACCAGCTGGAAATGGGCAGTATCGAAGTCGCGCTCAAGACCATCGAAGTGCGCTATGCCCTGGCCCTGATCAACCCCGAACGCGCCGCCTTGCGGGCCTGGGACGACGCCGACCGGCATCGACGCCGCGCCCTGGCACTGGCGCGCCATGAGCGTGACGAAGAAGCCCGCGCCGCCGCCCTGGACGCGATCAACGTCGTCCGCAACGCCAGCCCCGAGCAGGACATCGACGAAGGTGACTGGCTGTGGCTGGGCAATTCACTGATCGAGATCATCCCACTGCGCCTGGCCCTGTTCGAGCAACCCATCGCCCAGCTCACGGCTGGCCTGTCGCAGCCCCGGCGTCGCGAATGGGACGTGCGCATCGCACGCCTGGCGGCCCGGTCCCTGCACGCCCAGGGCGACCTGAACGGCGCCCTGAAGATCTGTCACGTGGCGGCGATGAGCCTGGACAGCGGCGGTGGCAACAGCTTCATCGAGTATGAGTTGCCCTGGCTGCAGGAAGCCGGACGCATGGAGGAAGCCGGCCATCGGGCGTTCCTGGATATCTACGACCGCCAGTCGGAGATGTGGCCACCAGTAGCACGCCTGGTCCTCGAACGCCTCAAGGACCCGGAAGACCGCAACGCCTGGTGGCCGATCTGCATCATGCGTGCCTGTGTCACCAGCGAGCTGTTGCAAATATTCCTCGAGGCATTGCCGCCGATCACCCCAGAAGAACCGGCGACCACGCCGCTGCTGGTCGCCCTGTATGCCGCAATGGACGACCTCGAGCAGCTCGATCGGTTGTTCGCCGAAGCCCGGGCCGAGGCGCTGCGCCGCAACCCCGAACAGCCCTGGATCAAGCGCCTGGCCGCAGTGCACGACGCCGACCGCGATCTGATCGACGCAGCCACCGAGGTCGAGCTGCTGCAACAAGCCATCGAGGCCGGTCGCCTGCACGACAACCGCAGCGCCTATGCCTTGTTCGTCGCCCAAGTGCGCAAGCTGGGCATCATCGAAGCGCTGAAACAGTGCCGGCCACAACTGGCCAGCGGCAATCACGCCTACAACTACGCCCTGACCATGGAGGAACTGGCGGAACCAGAGGCCGACAAACTGCCAAGCGAGGCTCGCGACGAAGCCTACTCGCTGCTGCGCGATGCCCAGAAAGATGCCTACGAGCAGGGGCAAGCCCATATGGAGCGCTACTTCGCCACCGGCAGTGGCCACCCGTTCGATGCCTGTGCCCACCTGTACTCGATGCTCTGCAACAACCTGGCGATCAACTACCGCTGCTACAACGAGCAACAGCGCTACGCCGATGCCATCGAACTGCACCAGCGGGGCATTGCCGCCAGTTCCTTCGCCGAGCACTTCAACGGTGTCCTCAGCGCCCGTATCGCCATGGACGACTACCCGGGCATCGCCGAAGCCGCGGAGCAGCTGTGGCATTTCTCGATGGACTACGGCTACAGCCGTCACAATCCGGAGAGCTACATCGTCTCGGTGGCCTACGCCCTGTACTCGCTGGACCGCGACAGCGAAATCCTCATCTGGCTGGAACGCCTGCTCAACTGGCAGGCCGCCCAGGAGATCAGCGACCAGCAGCTGGACTCCTCGGCGCTGTTCGACCGGATCAAGCTGGCGCGCTACCTGGCCCCCACCCATCCGGACAACGCCGACAGCCTGTGGCAGCGCTATGAGTCCTGCGTGCTGGAAATGAACGAGGTGTCGGTGATGTCCTGTTCGGTGGACTACTTCAAGGCTCGTGGACGCACTGAAGAAGCCCTCGACTACTGCGCCCGGACCCTGGCCCTTTGCGATCCGAGCAAAGACTACGACGTGCAATGCCGCACCCGGATCGAGTCGATCATGGCCGAACTGCAGGCGCCTGCCGCCCCTGCCGCCAAGAAGAGCTGGTGGCAGCTATGGAAGTAGCCGCCGACAAACGCAGCTCCAGCTATGCCGCGCGCAACCTGCTCAATGCCGATGAACTCAAGCGAGGCATCAAGCAACGCAGCCAGGCCCGGGAAGACGAAGCTGCCGTGCAAAGCTGGCTGCTCAACCACTTCTATCGGCACCTGGCTGGCAACTTCGAACCGGCACGACGCATCCACGACCTGGATGACGCCGCTCAGGTATTGGGTAGCGCCGGGCTACCGGCCTGGGTAGCCGGGCACTTCAGTGCCGCCAAGGCCCAGGAGGCCGACGCCTGCGCCAGTGCGCCCCCCCTGGTGTGGATCGACCCGGCGCAACCCCAGCTGTTGGCCCAGGAGGCCCGGCTGGTGGAGTTCCTGGTGTCACGCAAGGGCACGGCCCTGGAGGGCAAGCTCGACCGCATCAACTGCCCCCAGGCCCTGGCGCTGTGGGAGAAGGAACATGCGCAAATGGTGGCCCGGGTCGACCAGGGCTGGCGCCAGAGTTCGGCCGATGCCTTGCAAGTCACGGTGACCTGTGCCGAGCACACCTGGGTGGAAATGCGCAGCGACAGCCCGCTGCTGCGGGCCGAGATGGCGTTCGAAAGCTATGTGATGCGCCACTGCCTGGGGCAGTTCGCCAATCGCCGGGCCTTGACCGGCGGCTATGGCGAGCGCTACGCCGAGGCCGTGGAGCAACAGGGCATGCGGGTCTTCAGCCTGCGCGATGCCCAGGGCCAGCCCCACATCACGGTCAGCCTGATTGTCCAGGACAGCGGCGCACTGACCGTGGAGCAGGTCAAGGGCAAGCAGAACCGCCCACCAGTGGAGCGCTACTTCCATGACCTGCTGGCGTTCCTCAATACCATAGGTACCGACCAACAGACGCCGGACGACTGCATCGCCATCGGTGTCGTGCGCACCGAAACCGGCTGGCTGCACATTGAAGAGGTCTGTGAGCCCGAGGCCCAGACACGCCTGGTATCGCGCTACCCACAGCTGTTCTCGCGACTGGACTCGCCCTCGCCCATGGTCCAGTGGCTGGTGGCGGCTCGCCAATGCGACCTGTTGCTGGAAAACGAACCCGAGGCCCCGGCTGTGCGCTATGCCATCCGGCATGTCTACAAGAAAAGCCCTTGGCCACAGCCTCGCCTGGAGGACCCGTTGTATCGCACCGAAGGCGTGCCATGGAAAGACATGTCCCCGGCCCAGGCCGAGTCCATCTGCAGCTGGCAAGCCAACAGGCAGCGAGGCAAAGCATGCTGACCGTCATTGGCTTCCTATTCGGCGCCTGGGTGGTCTGGGGTTACCTGCGCCGCCGCTCCAGCCCCACCTCCCTGGTGGTCTTCACCCCACGCAAGCGCTGGGCCCTGACACTGGCGCAACCCATGGTGGATGCCACAGGCATGACCGGGTTCTTCGATCCCGAGACCACCTACTTCGCCGATCAGGCCAGGGACACCCTCAGGGCTCCGCTGCTCCACCAGATCGGCTTTCGCAGCAACGCCAGCGACGATGAAGTTCGCAACCACCTTAACTCCACCCTGGAACGCCAGTGGTTTCGTATCGACCTGCATGGCCTGAACGCCAGCGACGATCCGCGGGCCGCCGTCGCCTTCGCTTGCGTGCGCAGTGCATTCTTCGCCCGGTGTGCAACGCTGATGGGCTGGCTGGAAGCCGACAGCGGCTGGCGCATCATGCTGCTCAATGCCCAGCGAGCTCAGGATTGCTTCGACAGCTGGGAAGACTTCGGCCAGGCCTTCATGCAGGGGCGCCGGCAATGGGTAGCGGCCTTCAGGGCGGACGCCCTGGGGAGCACCTTCAACGAAGACAGTCTCAAGCAGTTGCTCGCGGCAGACGGCGGGGCCTGGGCAAAAGTAGCGTGGCAGGGTTTGCCGGCATTCAGCCCGGCAACCGAGTGAAGGCCGGGAGAACCCTCACTATTAGCAGTCTCACACGTGAGACATAGAACCCGCAGGTTTAAGTTGCACTATAGATAAATCAAGCGCCGAACGGCCCCAGGCACCCTGAGTGTCCTGGGGCTTTTTCATGCCCACAGAAAAATGGAGGTTGTACCGTGTCCCATCTAGCTCTACTGATTACCGCCCTGATCCAGCGCAGCTCCAGCCTGTCGGCAGGACGATTCTGGACCCTGGCGATAATGACGTTCATCTACATGCTTGAACGCCTGTTCATCTTGTGGCGAATGACTTGAGAAACAACGCAAACAGCTCCGCCTGGGTATTGATCTGCAACTTCGCATAGAGATTCTTCCTATGCATCCTGATGGTCTCCAGGCCAACCTTCAAAGTATTGGCGGCGGACTTGGTGGAGTGCCCGCAAAGTATCAGATGGGCCACATCCTTCTCCCGCTCCGTCAGCGCTCCATTGCCAAACGGCTTGAAAGCCTCGGATATATGATCCCTGCTGATACCCTGTTCCTGGACATCAAACGCCTCGCATGGTCCTTGCTGTTCGGACAGGATGGCGGGTTGTCCTTGCCAATGCAGCAGCACCAGGCTCCTGACCAATGGCTCGACGGATCGAAGGAATTCGAGTTGCAGATAATCGAATGTCTCCCCCGTCTTGCCCTGAAAGAAACATAGGGTCAACTTGGTTACCGGGTCGAGATCGATGACATAGAAACAGTCCTCTTTCACCCCATTTCCCAGGTAATAATTCTTGTAGTACTCGCTGCTGAAGAAATCGTCCGGACAAGCCTCGGACAGGTGATAGAACCCTTGCGTAATACCACTCTTCACTGCCAGGCACATGGGATCGAGCATATAACCCGCTGCAAAGTAGCGGTTTATCAAGGATTCATATTTCTGTTGTGGGATACCACTCTCGTACAACAGAACTGGCGCCCTGGACTGGATCTCCAGCACGAACTGCGTGGACTGGATAACAGCCACGGTACTCAGGGCGTGCACCAGCCTCTCGACGAAATCATCGCTACCCACAGCCTCTATCACGGCCGACAGATTGGCGTGCCACTCTCGCAGCGATACCAGGGCTTTCATCTTTTCATAACTGCTCATGATGGAAGACATCGCCACGCTCCTGCTTGCCCGGGTTTGTGCATTCCTATCACAAAGACTTCCTGCTGGCGTGGACCTCAGAGTCTTACGCCCGGGCGAACGATTTGCTGAACATGAACCAGCCCTGTACCAGGCAACTTCCGGTGAGACTCCCGGCAGGCAGGACGGCTATCTGCCGGACTTGATCTGCGTCCAGGATCGCGTGGCAAAGCGCTGTATGGCAAAAGGCAACGGCGTGGCTACGAACAGCTGTTTTTTGGCCGTAATCTCTGGAAAAACCATGGGATTGTCGAGCAACTCGCGGCTGATCAAGGAATAGGATTTGTAGTTCGGATTGGGATACCCGACATCTTCACTGATCCTTGCGATCACCTCGGGCCTGAGGATGTAGTCGATGAACGCCAAGGCCGCATCAGGATTCTGCGCATCAGCGGGAATGGCCAGCATGTCATACGCCAGCTTGCTGCCTTCCTTGGGTAGCGAGTAGCTGATATCGATGTTTTTCCCCGCCTCCTGCGCCCTGGCCGCGGCCTGGTAGATATCCCCGGAGTAACCGATGGCCACGCAGATATTGCCATTGGCCAGATCGGATATGTATTTGGCGGAGTGGAAGTAAGTAATGTAGGGCCGGATAAGCAGCAACTTCTCTTGTGCCAGCTTGTAGTCCTTGATCTCGCTGCTGTTGGGGTCCAGGCCAAGATAATTGAGCATCACCGCAAACAACTCATCGGGCGAATCCAGTATCGCTACACCGCACTGGCTCAGTTGTTCGATATTCCTCGGCTCGAAGACAGTCGCCCAGGATTCGATCTTTTCCAGGCCAAGAATGGCTTTGATCTTGTCGACGTTATAGCCGATCCCCACCGACCCACCGAGGTAAGGCACTCCGTATTGATTACCAGGATCCACTACTTGCAACAGCTGCAAGATGTCCGGATCCAGATTGCTCCAGTTCTGCAATTTGCTCTTGTCCAATGGCTGGAACGCACCGGCGCGGATCTGTTTTGCCAGAAAGTTATTGGAAGGTACCACCACGTCGTAGCCGGACTTGCCGGCCAACAACTTCGCATCGAGCATCTCGTTGGACTCGAATACGTCATAGACGGGAAGGATCCCCGTGGCTTGCTGGAAGTCCTTCAGGGTGGTCCGCCCAATGGAATTGGTCCAGTTATAGATGTGCACACTTTCCGTACCCGCTGCGCTGGATAGCCATAACGCCAGTAGCACAGCGACACCTGCCTCGATTACCAGACTTTTCATTTTATTGTTCTCCTGGAAACGCACTGCCAGGAAGCTATCCAGGCCACCCCACTACGTCCATTACCCTACAGGGGGTATGTCCGAGGCGGTTGCGACGGCAAGACCCGAGCTTGTGAATTCTTCTTCCCTTGAAGGGGAATTCTTGCCGGAGATCGATCGGGATAAGTTGGATAGGGCGCATGCAGCTTGGAACAACACCCCTGAGCTGCTGAAAGTCTTGTAACCGACCACCAATAAAAACCCATGGGGATTAAAACAATGGTCTACGACAAATTGCTTATCGATGGGCACCTGGTATCTGGCGAAGGAGATAACGAACGCATCTATTGCCCAGCCGATGAAAGCCTCATCTGTGAAGTAGCCGCAGCCAGCCCGGCGCAACTCGAGTTGGCTGTGGAAGCCGCCAGCCGGGCGTTTCCCGCCTGGTCACAGACACCTCCCGGACAGCGCAGCTACCTGCTGCTCAAGCTCGCGGACCAGATTGAAATGGCCGCGCAAGAACTGGGCGCCCTGGAAAGTCGCAATTGCGGCAAACCGCTGCAAATGGCCATCGAAGATGAGATTCCTGCAGTGGTCGATGTCTTGCGCTTTTTCGCGGGGGCCGCTCGCTGCCTGCCCGGCAGCGCGGCAGGAGAGTATGTGCCCGGCAATACCAGCATGATCCGGCGTGATCCCCTGGGAGTCGTCGGGCTGATCGCTCCCTGGAACTATCCGCTGTTCATGGCGGCCTGGAAGCTGGCACCTGCCTTGGCAGCCGGCAACACCGTGGTCTTCAAGCCCTCGGAGCTGACACCCTTGAGCGCGCTCTACATCGCTCGGCTTTGCGCAGTCATATTTCCCCGGGGGGTCGTCAACATCATTTCCGGACGCGGCATTACCCTGGGGGCCCAGCTCTCGTCGCACCCCAAGGTACGCATGGTGTCCGTGACTGGCGACATCACCACCGGCCAGGCAGTGGCCCATGCTGCGGCTGGCAACCTGAAACGCACGCATCTCGAACTGGGAGGCAAGGCTCCGGTCCTGGTGTTCCCTGATGCGGACATTCGCGCAGTGGTCGATATGGTGCGCAGTGCCGGCTTCTACAACGCTGGCCAGGACTGCACCGCAGCTTGCCGCATCTACGTCGCGGAATCGATTCGCGAGCCATTCCTGGATGCCCTGGTGCAGCAAGTTTCGACGCTACGCAGCGGCCACCCAGAAGATCGAGACATCGATTTTGGCCCCCTGATCAGCCGCCGCCAGCAAGAGCGCGTCCTGGGCTTCGTACAACGCGCCGCGGCGCTGCCCCATAGCGAGGTGCTGACCGGAGGCGACGTTCCCGACGGCCCTGGATACTTCTTCCAACCCACGGTCATTGCCGGAGTCAGGCAGGAAGATGAAATAGTCCAGAAGGAAGTGTTCGGCCCGGTGGTCTCGGTGACCTCCTTCGACGATGAGGAGCAGGTACTGGAGTGGGCCAACGCCAGTGAATACGGGCTCTCGGCTTCGGTCTGGACCGGCGATGTCAAACGAGCCCTGAGGACCTCCAGGCAACTGCAGTACGGCTGCGTGTGGGTGAACCAACACATGACCCTTGCCACGGAAATGCCCCATGGCGGCCTGCGGCAATCGGGTTATGGCAAGGATATGAGCTTGTATAGCCTCGAGGACTACACCTGCATCCGCCACATCATGCTCAACTTCGAGTAGCCCATCATTGAAGCAGGCAAGGACGAACGACGGACAGGATGTCCGATGCAAGAAGCCAGCTTCATGGGATGCGAACAAGGGGAGAGATGGTGTCCCAGGGCAGGTTCGAACTGCCAACCTTCCCCTTAGGAGGGGGATGCTCTATCCAATTGAGCTACTGAGACCCGGAGGTAAGTGCCTGATACGGCACAAAGGACGGCGTGCATGTTAACGGCCAGCGGCGTATTTGTCATGTCATCGGTAGGGGTTTTTACAGGGCGCCACAGGCCTGGCTGGCGGGGATCGTGCAAATTGCATCAATGCAAAAAGCCATCATTGCAAAATGCAACTCACACATCCGGCAAACAAAAGCCAACCAGCTGTTTTTAAAGGATTTAATGGCATATACACTGTTGGCACGCAGCCTGCTTTATCCATGGATAAAACACTGCGGAGATGATGCCCATGAACAGCGTCCTGTTTCTCTTGAATGCGACAGCCATTGCCGTGCTGGTGGCTTTTCACTTTCTACCGCAGGACAACGTCACCGATGGGCCTTGCGTCACTCATCATAGCCAGGGCCTGAGCGCACAACTGGCCGTCCTCAATACCCAGGCCCTGCCCGGGACCATGACCCAGACCGCCACCGGAGAGGCCCCGCAGCCACCAGCGGAGCTAGTAAGCGAGCGCTGGGTATTCTGATCAGGAGATGTTCATGTCCACCGCAGCCAAAAGCCTGCTTGTCCTGGTAATGCTTAGCGCCATAGCGGCCATGGCATTGCCCGAAGGAACCTTCAGCTGGATATGCCTGGCAGCCTGCGGCGTGTTCTCCAGCCTGTTGCTGCTGGCCCTGATTGCCGGGCGCAAGATCAAGTTCGACCCGGTGCTGCGCTGATCCCGTGCAGGCGTAATATCTCCAATAGATGCTGGACGGTAGACGACAACCCTTGTGAGTTGTCCAGGCGCACCACCTGCCCGTCGCCGATCCAGCCCTCATTGATGAACAACTCGTTGCGCCTCAGGCGATCCTCGATTTGCGCCACACTTTCCCGTCCCCGCATTAGCAAACGCTGGCGCAACACCTGGGTATCCACGGTAAGCACAATGGGCAGCAGGTCGCGATAACGCTCCCGAGCCTGCGGCAGATAACCTCGGGAGCCATTGACCAGTACGTGGTGCCCCTGAGCCAACCAGTGGTCGATCTGCAGCGCAATGCCATAACCCAGGCCATTGGCCCGCCACCATAAGGCAAATTCCCCCTGGGTCACCCGGCGCTCGAACTCCTCGGCGCTGACCTCCTCGGCACTCTCGCCCACCGACTCGGCAGAACGGGTGATGACCCGCCTCGCCACCTCGCAACCCATCTCTGCCAATGGCTGCCTGGCGGCATCGATCAGGCTGTCCTTGCCAGCCCCCGAGGGGCCCATCAGGTAAATGAGTCTACCGGGCATGGATGAGGGATCCGGACGGAGATACTAGTAAATCGGCCATTTGCCACTATCCTCTAACAGGTAGGGATCATGAGACTCATCCGCAGCGCGTGCACCTTCGCTAGTGCACAGCCACTCCCGCCGGGCGAGAGACTGCGGCCAACAATGCGGATCAGCGATCTTTTCAAACCAGTCCGCATTTCTGATAATTGGTGCTGGCATAACGCCTTTATCCAGTTCAATATTTGTCACAGAATTGACGCCAATGATCTGGCAATTTTTGAGGCATGATGCGGGCCTCTTAACAATTCAGGTTGAACATTTGGCAATCAGGCTTGTCCTAAAAAACAGCCCGCGGCCAATTCCGAGAACCGCTCCCCTGAACTAACCGGTTAAATATATGCGCCCATTGAAACAGGCAATTTATTCCAGCCGTACGGCTGACAAGTTCGTCGTACGTCTGCCCGACGGGATGCGTGAACGCATTGCCGAGGTGGCTCGCAACCATCATCGCAGCATGAACTCCGAAATCATCGCACGCCTGGAGCAGAGTCTTATTCAGGAAGGTGCCTTGGGTGAAGAGCTGAGCATGCGCCTGGACAGCCCAGAACTGTCCTTGCATGAACGCGAGCTGCTTCAACGTTTCCGCCAACTTTCACATCGCCAGCAAAACGCCCTGGTTTCGCTGATTGCACATGACGCAGAAATGGCCGCAGACGCCAGCTGATTTTGCCCCGAAAGCTAGAGCCAGCCTAGTCGCTGGCTTTTTTTTGCCCGCCTGAAAGCAACGAAGCGCCATCAAGGCGCTTCGTCGGGAATCCATAGCCAAGGGCTCAGAGCAGGAAGATCGTCGCCAGGCCGAGAAAGATGAAAAAACCACCGCTATCGGTCATCGCGGTGATCATCACGCTGGCACCCATGGCCGGATCTCGCCCCAGGCGTGCCAAGGTCATGGGGATCAAGACCCCCATCAGGGCCGCCAGCAACAAGTTCAAGGTCATCGCCGCTGTCATGACCACACCCAGCGACCAACTGCCGTACAACATGTAGGCCACGGCACCGATCACCCCACCCCAGATCAAGCCGTTGATCAAGGCTACCGCCAGCTCCTTGCGCATCAGGCGCGAGGTATTACCAGTACTGACCTGGTCCAGGGCCATTGCCCGGACGATCATGGTGATGGTCTGGTTCCCCGAGTTACCGCCGATACCTGCCACGATCGGCATCAATGCCGCCAGTGCCACCAGCTTCTCGATGGAACCTTCGAACAAACCGATCACCCGCGAGGCCAGGAATGCCGTGATCAGGTTGATGGCCAGCCAGGCCCAACGGTTGCGCAGGGACTTCCAGACCGAGGCGAAGATATCTTCCTCTTCACGCAGACCGGCCATGTTGAGGACTTCGCTTTCGCTCTCCTCACGAATCAGGTCGACCATTTCGTCGATGGTCAAACGGCCGATCAGCTTGTCGTTCTTGTCGACCACCGGGGCCGAAATCAAGTCATAACGTTCGAAGGCCTGGGCTGCATCGTAGGCGTCTTCATCGGGGTGAAAGCTCACCGGATCACTGGCCATGACCTCCGCAACCTGCTTTTCCGGGTCATTGACAAGGAGCCGCTTGATCGGCAGGACCCCCTTGAGCACGCCGTCGTAGTCGACCACGAACAGCTTGTCGGTATGGCCAGGCAGCTCCTTCAGGCGACGCAGGTAACGCAGGACCACTTCAAGGCTGACATCCTCGCGGATGGTCACCATCTCGAAGTCCATAAGGGCACCGACTTGCTCCTCGTCATAGGACAACGCGGAGCGGACACGCTCACGCTGCTGGCCATCGAGGGCCTCCATCAGCTCATGGACGACGTCTCGCGGCAGCTCGGGAGCCAGGTCAGCAAGTTCGTCAGCGTCCATCTCCTTGGCCGCAGCCAGGAGCTCATGATCGTCCATGTCGGCGATCAGGGTTTCACGCACGGAGTCGGATACTTCGAGGAGGATGTCGCCGTCACGCTCGGCCTTGACCAGCTGCCAGACAGTCAGGCGCTCTTCCAGGGGCAAGGCTTCGAGAATGTAAGCGACGTCGGCAGAGTGCAGGTCATCGAGCTTGCGCTGCAGCTCGACGAGATTCTGCCGATGGACCAGGTTTTCCACCCGGTCATGGTGATGGCCTTCCTGACGGTGCGTCAGGTCTTCGACCACACGCTGGCGCTGCAGCAGCTCAACGACTTGAGCCAGGCGATCCTGCAGGCTTTCCTGCGTTTTCTTTACTTCTACTTCGGTCATAGGCGAACTCCACTCCCAGCAGAGGAGCACGCCGGAAGGATCAATCAGTCAGTTCATGATTGTGAAAACGAGATACTGAGTAACTACTGGGTAAGTCCATGGAGATATTCCACAAGCCCCGGCGGGGCTGACGGGCGCAATCATACACCGCCTGGCGGTTTTAAACGTTAAAAAATCGCGGCAAGAACAAGCGCTTGCGACATAAACCTGAGCGGCGCCCGAATCTATGGAACTGCGACGCCTCGGCAGAAAAAGAAAACACACGGATGGAGAAAAAAGTCCGCCGACATGCCGCCGAGCAGGATATTCGACTACCGAGAAGACAAGCCGTTCCGAACGAACAGACAAGAGAGAAGATAAAGCCGCACAAAAACAAAAAGCCCGTATCTTGCGATACGGGCTTTCTGATATATGGTGCACTCGACAGGATTCGAACCTGTGACCGCTCGGTTCGTAGCCGAGTACTCTATCCAGCTGAGCTACGAGTGCATTTGTGTTTTTAGACCAGGCCACAACTGGTTGAAGCCGAGTTATTCATATCGCTACAACTAACTCTTAAATGGTGCACTCGACAGGATTCGAACCTGTGACCGCTCGGTTCGTAGCCGAGTACTCTATCCAGCTGAGCTACGAGTGCATTTGTGTTTTTAGACCAGACCACAACTGGCTGAAGCCGAGTTACTCATATCGCTACAAGCAACTCTTAAATGGTGCACTCGACAGGATTCGAACCTGTGACCGCTCGGTTCGTAGCCGAGTACTCTATCCAGCTGAGCTACGAGTGCATTTGTTGCGCCGCATTATAGCCCGTTGAATCATCTTGTTAAGCACTTTTTCTAGTAAATTCAACAACTTACAGAAGAAGCCAGATTACAACGTACTAAGCAAATAATGGCGGAGAACGGGGGATTCGAACCCCCGACACCCTTTTGAGGTGTACTCCCTTAGCAGGGGAGCGCCTTCGGCCACTCGGCCAGCTCTCCGCAACACGGGGCGTATATTAACCACCTTTCTCCCCGTTTGCAAACAAAAAAAACGAGAAAAATTAATGGCTTGGTTCTTCGTCCTTCTCTTTCTTGATCCGCAGGTAGATTTCCTCACGGTGGACCGCCACTTCTTTGGGGGCGTTGACACCAATACGCACTTGATTACCTTTGACGCCGAGCACGGTCACAGTGATTTCGCCATCACCAATGATCAGGCTTTCTGCGCACCGACGAGTCAGAATCAACATACCTTTCTCCTCACGCATTACATTTCAGGGACTACAGTCTGCAAAAAAAAGGGTGTTGGCCTACAACCGGGTCGGCAGTAGTCCTACACGCCTAAGTATTGACTAGCGTGGACGAAAGAACAGCTTTCTTCCACGCCGATCAAAAACACAAAGGGCGCGGTCAGACCGCGCCCCTTTCAACCACGCGTCACTCGCCCTGTCGGGCTGGCGCGTCGAGCTCGAACGCGGTGTGCAGGGCACGTACCGCCAGCTCCAGGTATTTCTCTTCGATCACGACCGAAACCTTGATCTCGGAAGTGGAGATCATCTGGATATTGATGCTCTCCTTGGCCAGCGCCTCGAACATCCGGCTGGCTACACCCGCATGGGAACGCATGCCAACACCGACGATGGAGACCTTGGCGATATCGGTATCGCCAACCACTTCCCGGGCACCGATTTCACGCGCGGTATTTTCCAGCACGTTCTGGGCAGCCAGGTAGTCGTTGCGGTGCACAGTGAAGGTGAAATCGGTGGTGTTATCGTGCGAAACGTTCTGCACGATCATGTCGACTTCGATGTTCGCTGCGCTGATAGGGCCAAGAATCTTGAAGGCCACGCCAGGATTGTCTGGCACGCCACGGATAGTCAGCTTGGCTTCATCGCGGTTAAAAGCGATGCCGGAAATGATCGGCTGTTCCATGGATTCCTCTTCATCAATAGTAATGAGGGTGCCCGGACCCTCCTGGAAGCTGTGCAACACGCGCAGCGGAACGTTGTACTTGCCGGCGAACTCGACCGCACGGATCTGCAACACCTTGGAACCCAGGCTGGCCATTTCCAGCATTTCTTCGAAGGTGATCTTGTCCAGGCGCTGAGCCCTGGCCACCACGCGCGGATCGGTGGTGTAGACGCCATCCACATCGGTATAGATCTGACACTCGTCGGCCTTCAAGGCCGCCGCCAGGGCTACACCAGTAGTGTCGGAGCCGCCACGACCCAGGGTGGTGATGTTGCCGTGCTCGTCGACACCCTGGAAACCGGCCACCACGACCACACGACCGGCCTTCAGGTCGGTGCGGATCTTCTGGTCATCGATCTGCAGGATCCGCGCCTTGGTGTGCGCGCTGTCGGTCAGGATGCGTACCTGGTTGCCGGTATAGGACACCGCCGGGATACCACGCTTGATCAGCGCCATGGCCAGCAAGGCGATAGTCACCTGCTCACCGGTGGACACGATCACATCCAGCTCACGGGGAACCGGTGGGGCTTCGCCACTGATCTGCTTGGCCAGATCGATCAGGCGGTTGGTTTCGCCACTCATAGCCGACAACACGATCACCAGGTCGTCGCCAGCTTCGCGGAACTTCTTCACCTTGTCGGCAACCTGCTCGATCCGCTCGATTGAGCCGACCGAAGTGCCGCCAAATTTCTGTACGATCAAAGCCATTTTCTAAGCCGCCTCAGCCCGTCAAGGGGCGCCCGTTAAACAATCAAACTGCGCAGCGCAAGGACCCGCCACTAGACGACGGGTCCGGTCGGCGCCTTAAATGCCTTGCTCGACAAAGGGCACGGTCAGGGCCAGCGCGGCATCCAGCGCAGCAGCGTCGACGCCACCACCCTGTGCCATGTCTGGACGACCACCGCCCTTACCGCCCACTGCCGCAGCAGCCTGCTTCATCAAATCACCGGCTTTGAGTTGGCCAGTCAGGTCCTTGGTTACGCCAGCAACCAGCACGACCTTTTCCTCATGGACACTGCCGAGCAGGATCACTGCGCGGCCGAGTTTGTTTTTCAACTGATCCACCAGCGCCAGCAGCGCCTTGCCGTCCTGGCCATCGAGACGCGCAGTCAGCACTTTCACGCCCTTGACGTCCTGGGCCTGGGCCGACAGGTCGTCACCGGCCGCAGCGGCGGCCTTGGCTTGCAGCTGCTCGAGTTGCTTCTCCAGCAGACGGTTGCGCTCCAGCACCGCCGACAGCTTGTCGATCAGGTTGTCACGGCTGCCCTTGACCAGGACCGCCGCTTCCTTGAGTTGCTCTTCGCCCGCATTGAGGTAGGCCAGGGCCGCAGCGCCAGTGACTGCCTCGATACGTCGCACGCCGGAGGCCACGCCACCTTCGCTGGTGATCTTCAACAGACCGATGTCGCCGGTGCGGTTGGCGTGGATACCACCGCACAACTCGACCGAGAAGTCGCCGCCCATGCTCAGCACGCGCACGCTATCGCCATACTTCTCGCCGAACAGCGCCATGGCGCCCTTCTTCTTGGCGGTGTCGATATCGGTTTCTTCGGTTTCCACCGCGGTGTTCTTGCGGATCTCGGCGTTGACGATGTCTTCCAGCGCCTTGATCTGCTCTGGCTTGATCGCTTCGAAGTGACTGAAGTCGAAGCGCAGGCGCTGGCTGTCCACCAGCGAGCCCTTCTGCTGCACATGTTCGCCCAGCACCTGGCGCAGCGCGGCGTGCAGCAAGTGGGTAGCCGAGTGGTTCAGCGAAGTGGCGTGACGCACATCGGCATCGACCTGCGCTTCAACCGAAGCGCCGACGCTCAGGCTGCCCTGGGCCAGCACACCGTGGTGCAGGAAGGCGCCACCGGTCTTGGTGGTGTCACGTACGTCGAAACGTACATTGCCAGCCGTCAGGAACCCGCAGTCGCCGACCTGGCCGCCGGATTCGGCATAGAACGGAGTCTGGTCGAGGATCACCACGCCCTCCTCGCCTTCGCCCAGCACGTCGACCGATTGCCCATCCTTATAGAGAGCGACCACTTTGGCCGCGCCGCTGGTGGCGTGATAACCGGTGAACTCGGTGGCTACATCGACCTTGACCAGGCTGTTGTAGTCCATGCCGAAGGAGCTGGCGGAACGAGCGCGTACACGCTGGGCCTCCATCTCGCGCTCGAAACCTTCCTCGTCCAGGGTCAGGTTGCGCTCGCGGGCGATGTCACCGGTCAGGTCCATGGGGAAGCCGTAGGTGTCATAGAGCTTGAACACCACATCGCCCGGAACCACGCTGCCCTTGAGTTCGGCCAGGTCCTGCTCGAGGATGCGCAGGCCCTGCTCCAGGGTCTTGGCGAACTGTTCTTCTTCAGCCTTGAGCACGCGCTCGATATGCGCCTGCTGACTCTTGAGCTCAGGGAAGGCTTCGCCCATCTCGGCCACCAGCGCGGCGACGATCTGGTAGAAGAAGCTGCCCTTGGCGCCCAGCTTGTTGCCGTGGCGGCAAGCGCGGCGAATGATCCGGCGCAGCACATAGCCGCGACCTTCGTTGGACGGCAGTACGCCATCGGCAATCAGGAAACCGCAGGAGCGGATGTGGTCGGCCACCACTTTCAGCGAGGCCTGGCCGTCGTTGCTGCAACCGATCGCCTTGGCCGCGGCGGCCAGCAGGTTCTGGAACAGGTCGATCTCGTAGTTCGAATGCACGTGCTGCAATACGGCACTGACACGCTCCAGGCCCATGCCGGTATCCACCGACGGCGCTGGCAGCGGGTGCAGCACGCCGTCGGCGGTGCGGTTGAACTGCATGAAGACGTTGTTCCAGATCTCGATGTAGCGGTCGCCGTCTTCTTCCGGCGAGCCGGGTGGGCCGCCCCAGATATCGGCGCCGTGATCGTAGAAGATCTCGGTGCAAGGACCACAAGGACCGGTGTCGCCCATGGTCCAGAAGTTGTCGGAGGCGTAGGGCGCGCCCTTGTTGTCACCGATGCGTACCATGCGCTCGGCCGGCACCCCGATTTCCTTGGTCCAGATGTCGTAGGCCTCGTCGTCGGTGGCGTAGACGGTGACCCAGAGCTTTTCCTTCGGCAGGTTCAGCCACTTCTCGGAAGTCAGGAAGGTCCAGGCGAAGGTGATGGCGTCACGCTTGAAGTAGTCGCCGAAGCTGAAGTTGCCCAGCATCTCGAAGAAGGTGTGGTGACGGGCGGTGTAACCGACGTTTTCCAGGTCGTTGTGCTTGCCACCGGCGCGGACGCACTTCTGGCTGCTGACAGCGCGGGTGTACGCGCGCTTTTCCTGGCCCAGGAAGCAGTCCTTGAACTGGTTCATCCCCGCGTTGGTGAACAGCAGGGTTGGGTCGTTGCCTGGGATCAAGGAGCTGGAGGCTACACGGGTGTGGCCCTGCTCTTCGAAGAAGCGGAGGAAGGCTTCACGGATTTCTGCGCTTTTCATTAGGTTCTTCCACGGAGACTGCGGCCAAAGGCCTGTGCGCAACGTCAACAGACGAAACGACGGCAAAGGGCCGCATTATATCGGCGTTAATCACTTGGTACAGCGTGTTTGTACGATACAAACAGTCAATTGGACGGAGAACACTGTCACTTACGGGAAAACTCGGCAAAAGTGCCCACCACTTGGTCGATTTGCCCGCGCTCGACGTCCAGGTGGGTCACCAGGCGCATCCGCGGCGCGGCACTCAAACGTACGCCCCGCTCGCCGGCAAAGGCCTTGAGGGCTTCGGCCCGCTCGCCCAGTTGCACATAGACCATATTGGTCTGCACCGGCTCGACGTTGTAACCCACCTCGCGCAGGCCTTCGGCCAGCAGACGGGCATTGGCATGGTCGTCCGCCAAACGCTGCACCTGGTGATCCAGGGCATACAGGCCCGCAGCCGCCAGCCCACCGGCCTGGCGCATGCCGCCACCGACCATCTTGCGCAAGCGCCGGGCCTTGCCGATCAGCTCGCTGGAACCGCAAAGCACCGAGCCCACCGGTGCCCCCAGGCCCTTGGACAGGCACACCGACACCGAGTCGAAGTGCTCGGTGATCAACCGCGCATCGACGCAAAGTTGCACGGCCGCGTTGTACAGCCTGGCCCCATCCAGGTGCAGGGCCAGGCCGTGCTCGCGGCTGAAGGCGCGTGCCTGGGCCAGGTAGGCCAGCGGCAGCACCTTGCCCTGCATGGTGTTTTCCAGGGCCAGCAGGCGGGTGCGGGCGAAATGGAAATCGTCGGGCTTGATCGCCGCCGCCACCTGGCCCAGGTCCAGCGAACCATCGGCCTGGACCTCCAGCGGCTGCGGCTGGATCGAGCCCAGCACCGCCGCGCCGCCGCCCTCGTATTTGTAGGTATGGGCCTGCTGCCCGACGATGTATTCGTCGCCACGCTCGCAATGAGCCATCAACGCCAACAGATTGCTCATGGTGCCGGAGGGCACGAACAGCGCCGCGGCGAACCCCAGGCGCCGGGCCAGCTCGGCTTCCAGCTGGTTGACCGTCGGATCCTCGCCGTACACGTCGTCCCCGGTGCGGGCGCTGGCCATGGCATCGAGCATGCCGGGAGTCGGCTGGGTCACGGTGTCACTACGAAGATCGATCACGCTCATCACATCTGGCCTCGCTGCTGGACCCTCAGGCCCGGTTAAGACAGGGAATTCCCTTTCGGACATGAATTACTGCCGTCTCACCCCCGAATAATCAAGCAACAACTTTAGAAAAAACTGATCCTGAGCAGGAAAAATCTGACAAGAACCAAAAGGTACGATGTTTTCCTGGGCAGACTGTGTTAAAAATCCACCGCCCGGGCCAAAGCCACGGGCAAACGTTCTCAGGGCGGGGTGCAATTCCCCACCGGCGGTAATTGCACGCAATGTGCATAGCCCGCGAGCGCTTGGCACCATCGGCAGCTTGCCTGCAGGTGATGACAAGGTCAGCAGACCCGGTGTGATCCCGGGGCCGACGGTCATAGTCCGGATGAAGAGAGAACGGGATTAGCGCCGAAGGGCCGCTGCCGAACCGTCGTGGGAGAACCACGCGGGTCTTGCGCGCACCCTTGAATCCCATTCGATTCATGCATGCCCTGTTTTTCATACAAACAGGAGTCAGAACAGATGCAACTCTCTGCTATCGATAGCAAAAGCAAACACCACCCCAACGAACGCGTCGCCTTCATCCAGGCCTGCTGGCACAAGGAAATCGTCGACCAGAGCCGCCAGGGCTTCATCAACGAAATGCTCGCCCAGGGCTACCAGGAAAGCGATATCGACTTCTTCGAGGTCGGTGGCGCCTTCGAAATCCCGTTGCAAGCCAAGCTGCTGGCCAAGTCCGGTCGCTATACCGGGATCGTCGCTGCCGGCCTGGTGGTGGACGGTGGTATCTACCGTCACGACTTCGTCGGCCAGGCGGTGATCAACGGGCTGATGCAGGTGCAATTGGAAACCGAAGTGCCGGTGTTCTCGGTGGTGTTGACCCCCCATCACTTCCATGCGGGCGAAGAACACCAGAAGTTCTTCTTCGAACACTTCGTGGTCAAGGGTCGGGAAGCGGCCATCACCTGCGCCGACACCCTGAACAAGACTCGCGCCCTGCGTCGTAACGAACAACGGGCAGTCGCGGTATAAGGACTGCAGCAGGGTTGCCCGCCATGGCGGGCAACCCTGCTGGCTTGCAGTATCAGCTCAGGTCATCGGCCGTGGCCGGCACGATCAGGATCCCGGCACGCAGGCCATTCTTGACCTTGGGATTGGGAAAAATGATCCGCGCGCCCTCCTCCTCGATGACCCAGCGGGTCTGGGCGATGTCCTCGGCCAGCAGATAACCCATCTCCAGCTCGGAAAAGTTCTCCACGTCCGCCGGCAAGTGCAGTTGAAAGCTGTCGCTGTGCTTGATCACTTCCCGAGAGACACTGAACAACTTCAACCCTTCAAGGCTGTCCTGCTCCGCAGGTGGCTCGCTACCCTCGATCAGTTGCTTGAGGCGAGTTTCCAGGCGCTCGACGTTGACCCCCTGGTTCTGCCCGAACGGCCGGGCCTTGCCCAGTTCCAGGGTGAAGGACTCGGCCCCCAGTTGATCGTAGGTGTAAGCGCTGAACACGATGGAAGGCTTGTTCTGCAACAGCACCGCCTCCATGCCGCAGGCCCGCAGTCGTGCCAGCTGACGGCGTGAATGCTGGCGTCCGTCCTTCCATGGATACAGGGCGAACTGCTCGATCTTCGAGCCGCGAATGGCCGTGTGCAGGTCGTAGTGCAAGCGCTCGCGCCACGGCAAGCTGAAGAAGCTCGCCGCCAGGCGCTCCAGCTCACAGGCGCGCAAGGCCTCATGCCCACTGCTCTGCTCATGCCGACCATTGAACAGGCGATTGACATCCTGCTCGACGAAGCGCTCGCCGCGGCGCATGGCCTCGGGGTTGCCGAACAGGAACAGGATACGGGCGCGGGGCTTCAGGTCGCCCCGGGCGATGTCATGCAACAGGCGGTCGAGCAACTCGATGGGAGCGGTCTCGTTGCCATGGATGCCGGCGGACAACAACAGGTCCAGGCCGTTGTCGCGCGCTTCGGGCGGGCGCACTTCCAGCGCCCCCTCGCTCAGCCAGCGCATGCGCACGCCGTCGACAGTCAGTTGAGTCTTCTCTGCCGGTTCACGGCCGGCGAGGGTCAGTTCAAGCAGTTTGCCGAGGGCGAGCATAAAACGCGTTCCTTAGTGGGCGTGGCCGCAGCCTGGGCCGTGCACGTGATCGTCGTCGCCAGCGTCGGCCGGCTCCATTTCCAACTGCAGGCTGACCAGGTTGGTCGCCAGTGGGCGCAGCAGCAGGCTGGCGTATTCCTCGTCACCCTCCTCCACGTCCACGCCGATCAGCAACTGGCCACGGCCGTCCTGCTGGATCCACACTTCCTTGCCTTGCCACAGCACCGCAAAACGGGTGCAGGAGGTTTCCTGTTGGGCGCCTTCGGCATCTTCAAGGATCAGTTGCAGGGTATCGCTCATGGGTCGGTTCTCGTCTGGGGTGAAGCACCGCACCCGGGTCGTCCGGATGCGGGCCGTCAATTGATCTGGAAAGGATAAACCGCGCCCAGTTTAAGGATTTGCGTCAGCTCATCCAATGCCGTCCGGCACTCGACCAGCAGCTGCGGGTCCGCCAGGTCGGCTTCGGTGAGACGATCGCGGTAATGCTTGCCGACCCACTGGGTCAGGGTCTCGTACAGCGGCGCGGTCATGATCACGCCTGGGTTGACCGCCGCCAGCTCGGACTCGTTGAGCGCCACGCGCAAGCGCAGGCACGCCGGGCCACCGCCGTTCTGCATGCTCTGCTTGAGGTCGAAGACCTTCACTTCACGGATCACGCCACCGGAGCTGGTGAGGTTTTGCAGGTATTGCCAGACCCGCTCGTTGTTGCGGCACTCTTCCGGCACGATCAGCAGCATCGAGCCATCGGCGCGGGACAGCAACTGGCTGTTGAACAGGTAGGAACGCACTGCGTCCTCCACCGTCACCTGGGAGCGCGGTACGCAGACCGCCTGGAAGTTACCGCCACGCCTGCCCAGCTTGGCCTGCAGTTCGGCAAGCAGCTTGCCGGTCTCGAGGAAGGCGTCCTCGTGGTAGAACAGCACCTCGCCGTTGCCTACGGCGATCACGTCGTTATGGAACACGCCCTGGTCGATCACCGCCGGATTCTGCTGGGCGTAGACGACCCCGTCCTCGTCCAGGCCATGCAGCCGGGCCACGGCCTGGGATGCTTCCAGGGTCTGGCGCGCCGGGTACTTCTGCGGCGTCGGATAGCGATTGTCGAAGGCACTGCGACCGAAGACGAAGAACTCGACGCCAGCCTGGCCATAGTCACGGCAGAAGCGCGTGTGGTTGGCCGCACCTTCATCACCGAACTGCGCCACTGCCGGCAGGGCGGCGTGATGGGCGAAGTGCTTCTGGTCGGCGAACATCGCCCCCAGCACCCGGCTGGTGGTCGGGTGCTCGATGCTGCGATGGTACTTGCAGTTGAGGTTGGCGGCGGTGAAGTGCACGCGGCCGTCGGCAGTGTCGGCGCTCGGGCTCACGGTGGCGGCGTTGGCCACCCACATGCTCGAAGCCGAGCAACTGGCGACCAGCAACGGCATGGCCTGCTTGGCCGCCTGCTGGATGACCTGCGCATCGCTCCCGGCAAAACCCAGGCTGCGCAGCGCGGCCACGTCCGGACGCTCCTGCGGGGCGAGCACACCCTGCTGGAAGCCCATGTCCATCAGCGCCTTCATCTTCGCCAGGCCCTGCAGCGCCGCTTCCTTGGGATTGGAGCCCTGCTGGCTGTTGCTCTGGGAGGCGACGTTGCCGTAGGACAAACCGCCGTAGTTATGGGTCGGCCCCACTAGACCGTCAAAATTGACTTCATAGGATTTCATCAGCGAGGCTCCACGAATCTGCTTGTTATAGGCATCGATATCAGTACAGGTCTTGAGGCCGCCGACGCCCGTTTCAAAAGACGTTCGCAGCCTGCGGCAGCGGCCTCATCGACGCCCCACCGCTGTTTGCAGCCGCTGCCGTGGAGCGCCAGGGGCACGCCACGGCATCTCATCAATCCAGGCGCACGCCCGGGGTCAGCGCTCCCGGCAAGGCCAGGCTCGGAGTCTCCAGGGACGCTACCGGATACGCACAGTAGTCCGCCGCGTAATAGGCGCTGGCCCGATGGTTGCCCGAGGCCCCCACGCCACCGAATGGCGCGCTGCTGGCGGCGCCGGTCAACTGCTTGTTCCAGTTGACGATCCCGGCCCGGCTCTGCAGCCAGAACTGCTGGTAGCGCTCTTCGGAATCCGACAGCAAACCGGCCGCCAGGCCGTACTGGGTGTTGTTGGCCTCGGCGATGGCGCCATCGAAATCAGCGTAGCGGATCACCTGCAACAACGGCCCGAACAGCTCCTCGTCAGGTCGCTCGGCCACCGTCGTGACATCCAGGATCCCCGGGGTCAGCAGTGCGGCCTGGGCCTGGGGCTGGGTCATCTCCAGCAAGGCCACGGCGCCATTGGCCAACAACTGGCGCTGGGCATCCAGCAGTGCCTGGGCCGCGCCCAGGGAGATCACCGAGCCCATGAACGGCGCCGGTTGCTGGTCGAAGGCACCCACCTCGATGCTCGAGCTGACCGCCACCAGGCGCGCCAGCAGCGAGTCGCCCCAGGCGCCGGCCGGCACCAGCAGGCGACGGGCACAGGTGCAGCGCTGGCCAGCCGAGATGAAGGCGGACTGGATGATGGTGTACACCGCCGCATCCAGGTCCGCGACCTGGTCCACCACCAGCGGGTTGTTCCCGCCCATCTCCAGGGCCAGGATCTTGTCCGGACGCCCGGCGAACTGCTGGTGCAGGTGGTTGCCGGTACGGCTGGAGCCGGTGAAGAACAGGCCATCGATCCCCGGGTTGGCGGCCAAGGCGATCCCGGTTTCCCGGGCGCCCTGCAGCAGGTTGAGCACGCCTGCCGGCAGGCCGGCCTCGATCCAGCACTGGACCGTCAGCTCGGCGACCTTGGGCGTCAGCTCACTGGGCTTGAACAGCACGCTGTTACCCGCCAGCAGCGCCGGCACTATGTGGCCATTGGGCAGGTGGCCGGGGAAGTTGTAAGGGCCGAACACCGCCACCACGCCATGGGGCTTGTGCCGCAGCACGGCAGTGGCGTCACCCAGCGGGCCGCTCTTCTCTCCGGTACGCTCGCGATAGCTCTGCACCGAGATGGCGATCTTGTTGACCATGCTGGTCACTTCCGTGGTCGCTTCCCACAACGGCTTGCCGGTTTCCTCGCCAATGCAATGGGCCAGTTCGTCGGCACGGGCCTTGAGGCCGGCAGCGAAGGCTTCGAGCACGCCGATGCGCTCCTCCAGGGAGCGCTTGGCCCAGGCCGGGAATGCCTGGCGTGCAGCTTGTACCGCGCTGTCTACCTGGGCGGGTGTTGCACCGTTGCCGGACCAGATGACCTCCTGGGTCACCGGATTGACCGAGGTGAAGGCTTCACCCTGGCCGGCCAGCCATTGGCCGGCGATGTACAGCGTGCTCATTATTTCGACTCCCGAGAAGCTGACAGCGGAACCGCGCGGACCTGGTCGCCGGCGTTGAGTTGCAGGCGCTTGGCGGTCAGCGGATCGACCACCAGGGTGCCCGAGGCGAAGCGCGCCGGCGCCGCGGTGATGCGGCATTCCTCGCGCTTGCGGTTGTGGATCAGGAAAGGCGTGGCATCGTCGCCCGGGGTGCCGATGGCCAATACCAGCGCCTGGCTGTCGCGCACCGCGCGGATCTTGCCGGTCTCGCACTCCACCGCCGGGCCGGCATCGAAGATGTCGACATAACCCTGGTAGCTGAAGCCCTCGCTCTTGAGCATGGCCAGGGCCGGCTCGGTGTCGGTGTGGACCTTGGCGATGACGTTGCGCGCGTCCTCGGAAAGAAAGCAGGTGTAGAGCGGGAACTTGGGCATCAGCTCGGCGATGAAGGCCTTGTTGCCGACACCGGTGAGGTAGTCCGCCTGGCTGAACTCCATCTTGAAGAAGTGCCGGCCCAGGCTTTCCCAGAATGGCGAACGCCCTTGCTCGTCGGACATGCCACGCATCTCGGCGATGATCTTGTTGCCGAACAGCTGCGGGAACTCGGCGATGAACAGCATCCGCGCCTTGGCCAACATGCGGCCGTTGAGACCGTTGCGATAGTCGGCATGCAGGAACAGCGAGCACAGTTCGGAATTGCCGGTCAGGTCGTTGGCCAGGAACAGCGTCGGGATCTCGCGATAGATGTTCAGCTCCTGGGAGGCGCTGACGGTCAGGCCGACCCGGAAGTTGTACCAGGGCTCACGCAGGCCGACCGCGCCAGCGATGGCGGAAATCCCCACCACGCGGCCGTTGTCGTCTTCCAGCACGAACAGGTAGTCCGCATCGCCGCGCTCGGCTTCACCGCGAAAGGTCTTCTCCGCCCAGCCGACCCGATGGGTCAGGCGCTCTTCGTTGGCCGGCAAGGTGGTGAGGCCGGTGCCGGTGCTACGGGCCAGGTCGATCAGCGCGGGTAAATCGCTGCTGCGTACGGGACGAACGATCATGCTATCTCCTCAGACGGACGCCTTTGACGGCACCCGCGAAACTCGCTGCTTTGCAGACAGGCCTTCCAGGGTCTGGAAGCCGCCGTTAAACCGCCACCAGGCGCACACTGGCACCTTCGCCGACACCCAGGGCCTCGGCTGCTTGCAGATCCAGGGTCACCGGCTTGCCGGGGGCGTAGTCCAGCTCCAGCAGCACCGCGCGGTAGTCCTGCAACTGGCCATTGGCGACCAGGTACTGGCGACCGCCGCCCTTGAGCGCCTCGCCGATCTTCACCGGCACCACGCGGCTCTGGGCGATCGAGCGGATCCCGGAAACCCGCGCATGCAGGGTCGGGCCGCCGTCGAAAATATCGATGTAGTGATCGGTCTCGAAACCTTCGCGCATCAGGATGTCGAAGGTGATCTGCGCGCGCGGATGCACCTGGCCCATGGCTTCCTGGGCGGCGTCCGGCAACAGCGGCACATAGATCGGGTAGTGCGGCATCAGCTCGGCCAGGAAGGTCCGGCTCTTGAGACCGCACAGGCGCTCGGCCTCGGCATAGTTGAGGTCGAAGAAGTTGCGGCCGATGGCGTCCCAGAACGGCGAATCGCCATTCTCGTCGCTATAGCCGACGATCTCGGTCACCACCGAATCGGCGAAACGCTCCGGATGGCCAGCCACGAACAGCAGGCGGCCACGGGAGTTGAGCTCGGCCCAGGGCGTGCCCACCAGGTCGCGGACCACGTAGAAGCTGGTCAGCAGGCTGTTGCCGGTGAGGTCGTGGCACTGGGACAGGACATGGATCTTGTTGTGGATCTTCAGCTCGCGGGACGCATGGACGAAGGTTTCGTTGCGAAAGCTGTAGAACGGCTCGGAGTAGCCCGCCGAGGCGACGATGGCCGAGCAGCCCACCAGCTTGCCGCTCGCCGTGTCCTCGAGGACGAAGAAGTAGCTCTCTTCGCCATTGAAGCTCACTTCCGCGGCGAACGAAGCCTCGCTCGCGGCGATCTTGTCGCGCAGGCGATCCACATCATCCGGCAAGGAGGTGACACCAATCGGGCTGTCTGCAGCCAGACGCTGTACCTCGCCCAGATCGGCCATTTGCGCGGGGCGCATCACCAGCATGGTGTCACTCCTTACTCAAGAACAGGGTCGGAAACCGTCCGACTCAGGGAAAAAAATGCCGGGATAGCCCGGCACAGGAATTAGTGTTCGACGCCGGCAAAGCACCGGCGCCGAGAAGTACCACCGCCTGGATCAGGCTTGGGTCAGTTTTGCCACGGCACGCTCGAAGCGGTCCAGACCCTGGTCGATATCCGCGTCCTCGACCACCAGGCTCGGGGCGAAACGCACCACGTCCGGACCGGCTTGCAGGATCATCAAGCCTTCTTTCTCGGCCGCGTTGAACACGTCCTTGGCCTTGCCTTTCCAGGCATCGCTGAGTACGCAGCCGAGCAGCAGGCCCAGGCCACGGATTTCCGTGAACAGGCCGTACTTGGCGCCGATCTGCGACAGGCGGGCCTTGAAGCGATCGTGCTTGGCCTTGACGCCATTGAGCACTTCAGGGGTGTTGATCACGTCCATCACGGCACCGGCCACGGCACAAGCCAGCGGGTTACCGCCGTAGGTGGTGCCGTGGGTGCCGACCACCAGGTGCTTGGCCAGCTCTTCGGTGGTCAGCATCGCCGCGATCGGGAAGCCGCCGCCCAGGCTCTTGGCGCTGGTGAGGATGTCCGGAGTCACGCCGTAATGCTGATAGGCGAACAGCTCGCCGCAGCGACCCATGCCAGTCTGCACTTCGTCGAACACCAGCAGCGCGTTGTGCTGGTCGCACAGCTCGCGGGCACCTTGCAGGTACGCCAGCTCGGCAGGCAACACCCCGCCCTCGCCCTGGATCGGCTCCAGCACCACGGCGCAGGTCTTGTCGGAGATCGCGGCTTTCAGCGCGGCCAGGTCGTTGTACGGCACATGGGTGATGCCGGTGATCTTCGGACCGAAGCCATCGGAATACTTGGACTGGCCACCGACATTGACGGTGAACAGGGTACGGCCGTGGAAGCTGTTGAGCGCAGCGATGATTTCGTACTTCTCGGCACCGAAACGATCATGGGCCACGCGACGGGCCAGCTTGAAGGCGGCCTCGTTGGCTTCCGCACCGGAGTTACAGAAGAATGCGCGCTCGGCGAAGGTGGCGTCGATCAGCTTGTGGGCCAGGCGCAAGGCCGGCTCGTTGGTGAAGACGTTGGAAACATGCCACAGCTTGTTCGCCTGCTCGGTCAGGGCTCCTACCAGGGCCGGATGGGCATGGCCCAGCACGTTGACCGCGATGCCGCCGGCGAAGTCGATCAGTTCCCGGCCAGCCTGGTCCCAGACTCGAGACCCCGCGCCGCGCACAGGAATGAAAGCCGCAGGTGCGTAGTTGGGAACCATCACCTGGTCGAAATCGGCGCGTTGCACCGGGGCTTGCTCAACGGACATCGGAGTCTCCTGAAGAGGAACACCCGCCTGGAACTGGCGAGCGATGGAGGGATTGTAAGGACAGTTTTCTGCCCGGCCTTGTCGCCAAGCGACAACTTCTTATAGCGCCAACCCCGGTTTTTCGCGGGTTTATGGCAATGCGACAAATTGCGTCGCAAAGGCGCAGTTTAAACTGCGTGGCGCCTGAACGGCAGGTTTGCCGGGCTAATTATCCACTTGGCCGGCAGCGCCGCTCACACCCACTCTTGAGCCGTTGCCGCAGGCTGCGACCAGGCACCCTGAACCGATGGAAGCGGCAACGGGAAACGCTTGCAAGGTTCCAATCGCCCTGGTGGTTGATGCCGAGCCATACGCAACCTTCGGCAGCGACTGCACGAGGCGCCGAACCGCTGCTTGCGAGTACAAAGAAGGAGAGGGGTCAGCCGCGCTCGGCGGGTACGGAAGAGAGCTCGAAGGGGCTGCTGCTGCGCCGCTGGTTGCGGTCTTCGCGCGGGGTGGCGCCAAAGAAGTTGCGATAGGCACTGGAGAAATGCGGGCCGGAGGAGAAACCGCAGGACAGGCCGATCTGGATGATCGATTTGCTGGTCTGCATCAGCATCTGCCGCGCCTTGTTCAGGCGCAATTCCAGGTAGTACTGGCTCGGCACGCGGTTCAGGTACTGCTTGAAGATCCGCTCCAGCTGGCGCCGGGATACGCAGACATGCTGGGCGATCTCGTCGGTGGTCAACGGCTCCTCGATATTGGCTTCCATCAGCAGCACCGCCTGGGTCAGCTTCGGATGGCTGGAGCCCAGGCGGTTCTGCAGCGGAATACGCTGGCGTTCGCCACCTTCGCGGATGCGCTCGACCACCAGCTCCTCGGACACCGCGCCAGCCAGCTCCGCGCCGTGATCCCGGGCCAACACCGCCAGCAGCAGGTCCAGCACCGACATGCCGCCACAGGCGGTCAGCCGATCGCGATCCCAGTCGAACAGGTGGCTGGTGGCGATGACCTTGGGAAAACGCTCGGCGAAATCGTCCTGCCAGCGCCAGTGCACTGCTGCCCGGTAGCCATCCAGCAACCCCAGCTGGGCCAACGGATAGACCCCGGCCGACAACCCGCCGACCACACAACCGGCGCGCACCAGCTGCTTGAGCGCGGTGCCCAGGGCCGAACCCACCGGCGCCGGAGGCTCATCGGCCAGCAGGAACAGCTTCTGGCAACCCTCCAGCTTGCCCGCCCAAGGCTCGCCCGGCAGTTGCCAGGTACCTTCCACGGCAGGCTCGGCCTGGAGGAAGACCAACTCGTAGACCACTTCCGGATGGACCCGCTGGGCGACGCGCAAGGCCTCCTCGGCCAGCGCCAGCGTCAAGGCTTTAGTGCTGGGCCAAATCAGGAAACCAATTCGATGGGCAGTCATGGCGGGCGATCCGAAACGAAAAACAGTAGGAGAAGCCAAGGGCGGCAGCACCAAGTTAGACCATCTGGCGCAGGGCGCTCAGCATGACCTAATTTGGTGCATAACGGCAGCTATTACTTGAGGCTGCCGGAGAGGAATTGTTGCAAACGTTCTGATTGTGGATTCACCAGCACTTCCCGCGGATTGCCGCTTTCTTCCACCAGGCCCTTGTGCAGGAATACCAGCTGGTTGGAGACCTCCCGGGCAAAGCCCATCTCGTGGGTCACCACCACCATGGTCCGGCCTTCCTGGGCCAGGGACTGCATGACCTTCAGCACGTCGCCCACCAGCTCCGGATCCAGGGCCGAGGTCGGCTCGTCGAACAGCATCACCTCAGGCTCCATGGCCAAGGCCCGGGCGATCGCCACGCGCTGCTGTTCACCGCCGGACATATGCCCCGGGTAGGCATCCTTGCGATGCGCCACGCCGACCTTGGCCAGGTAGTGCTCGGCCTTCTCGCGGGCTTCGGCCTTGGGCACGCCCAGTACATGCACCGGGGCTTCCATGATGTTTTCGATGGCGGTCATGTGCGACCACAGGTTGAAGTGCTGGAACACCATCGACAGGCGCGAGCGCATGCGCTGCAACTGCTTGGGGTCGGCAGCCTTGAGGGCACCGTCCTTGCTGGCCACCAGCTTCAGCTCTTCATTGTTGAGCAGGATCTTCCCGGCGTGCGGCTGCTCCAGCAGGTTGATGCAGCGCAGGAAGGTACTCTTGCCCGAGCCACTGGAGCCGATGATGCTGATCACATCGCCGGCCGCGGCCTTCAGGGACACGCCCTTGAGCACTTCATGGCTGCCATAGCGCTTATGCAGGTCTTGGACTTCAAGTTTGTACATGCGGTCGGTTCTCACAAAAACAGTCAGTCGTTGAGCAAGCGCCCGTGACGCAGCGCTTCGCGCCCCGCCACCTTGGCCAGCCAGAAACCGGGTTGGGCATAACGCAGCCGCTCAACGGCGAACAGCACGCCGCTGGTGCCAGCACACACCGTGCTGACCCGATCGGATAGAGGATCAATCACTTCAAAAAGCGGCTCGCCCACTTCCACCCAACTACCAGCCGGACGCAGGAAGCTCACCACGCCAGGATGCGGCGCATACAGCAATTCAGTGCCTTCGAAGGGCATGCCCTCGCAAGCTTCACGCCCTGGCGCCGGCCATTGCCCGGCAATCAGCCCTTGCTCGGCAAGGAACGCCAGGATGCCTTCGGCATGCGCCTCGGCCTGGGGCCGGCCGGTGTCGGCCTGGCCACCCAGCTCGAGGGTGGTCGCCAGGCATGCCAGGGGGATCTGCGCCTCGGGGAACTGCCGCGACAAACGCAACCAGGGCAGCGAACAGGCCTCGTCGAACGAGCTGCCGCCAGAATCTTCCGCCAGCAGGCCCACCCGTACATCCAGGTGAGCCGCCAGGGAACGCCACTGCGGCCAGTGCTGCGGCAAGGCGTACATATGCAAGGCCGCCTCGGCATCGCAGTGCAGGTCCAGCACCACGTCGGCGGTGCAGGCATGCGCCAGCAACACTCGCTGCATGCCCTGCAGCTGGCTGGCGGCCGGCGGCAATTCGGCCAGCACATCGACCATGGCCTGGCGGATCAGTTGCACGTTGGCGTGGGCATCGTCACCCAGGCGCCCTTCCAGGCGCTGGGCCACTGGCGCGCTGAGCTCGACGAAATCACGGTTGAAGTTCTTGCCGCTGCCGGCTTCGAAACGCCCCTGGTGATTGCCTTGCAGCAACTGCCCAAGACCCAGCGGATTGGCTACTGGCACCAGCTCGACGACGCCCTTGAGGGCGCCCTGGGCCTCCAGCTCGGCCAGGCGCTTCTTCAACTCCCAGGCGGTACGCATGCCAGGCAGTTCGTCTGCATGCAGGCTGGCCTGGATATAGGCCTTGCGCTCCCCGCCGCCGAAACGGAATACCGAGATGCTGCGCTCGCTGCCCAGGTGGTTCCAGGGCAATGGATGATCGATACGTTCCATATCAGTGCTTCCGCGGCGCCAGGTAGCGCAGCCAGCGGCCTTCGGCCAGCTTGAACAGGCGCACCAGGATGAAGGTCAGGCACAAGTAGAAGACGCCGGCGGTGATGTAGGCCTCGAACGGCAGGTAGTACTGCGCGTTGACGGTACGGGCCGCGCCAGTGATGTCGATCAGGGTGACGATGGAGGCCAGGCTGGTGGTCTGCAGCATCATGATCACTTCGTTGCTGTATTGCGGCAGCGCCCGGCGCAGGGCCGACGGCAGGAGGATGCGGCGATACATCTTGTAGCGCGACATGCCCATGGCCTTGGCCGCCTCGATCTCGCCGTTGGGCGTGGCCTTGAGGCTGCCGGCGATGATCTCGGCGGTATAGGCGCTGGTGTTGATGGCGAAGGCCAGGCAGGCACAGAAGGTCGCGCTGGACAGCCAGGGCCAGAGGAAGCTCTCGCGTACTGCTTCGAACTGCGCCAGGCCGTAGTAGATCAGGAACAGCTGCACCAGCATCGGGGTGCCACGGATCACGTAGGTGTAGAGCCAGGCGGTCATGTTCACCAGCGGCTGCTTGGACACGCGCATCAGCCCCAGGGGCAGCGCCACCAGCAAGCCGAAGAACAGCGACAGCGCCAGCAGTTTCAGGGTGGTCAGCAGGCCGCTGAAATACAGCGGCAAGGCATCATAGATGACGTTGTAGTCGAAGATCATAGATCAGCCGCCCTTACGCCTACCGAGTAGCGCTTCTCAAGGTGACGCAGCGCCAGCAACGAGACACTGGTGATCACCAGGTACATGGCCGCCACTGCGAGGAAGAAGGTGAAAGGCTCGCGGGTGGCATCCGCCGCCTGCTTGGCCTTGAACATCATGTCTTGCAGGCCCACCACGGAAATCAGCGCGGTGGCCTTGGTCAACACCAGCCAGTTGTTGGTGAAACCGGGAATCGCCAGGCGGATCATCTGCGGCACCAGCACCCGGAAGAACACTTGCGTACTGCTCATGCCGTAGGCCATGCCGGCCTCCGCTTGCCCCTTGGGAATCGCCATGAAGGCGCCACGGAAGGTTTCCGACAGGTAGGCCCCGAAGATGAAGCCCAGGGTGCCGATACCGGCAGCCAGCGGGTTGAGGTCGATGTAGTCGTCGTAGCCCAGCAACGGTGCCACGCGATTGAGCAGATCCTGGCCGCCGTAGAAGATCAGCAGGATCAGCACCAGATCGGGAATACCACGGATCACCGTGGAGTACAGGTCGCCCAGCCAGGCCAGCCAGCGTACCGGCGAGAGGCGCAGCGCGACCCCGATCAGACCTAGAACGATGGCCAGGGCCATGGACGACAAGGCGAGCTGAAGCGTCAGCCAAGCGCCATCGAGGATGACAGCCCCGTAGCCTTTCAACATGATTCAGGTCCTCGAAAATTGGGATGAAAAAATGGCGCAAACTTCAGAGATTCTGCTGCTTGCGCCATCTCGGACTGACAGGTTCGACGGATTACTTGCCGTAGATATCGAAGTCGAAGTACTTGTCCTGGATTTCCTTGTATTTGCCGTTCTCGCGAATGGCGGCGATGGCGGCGTTGATCTTGTCCAGATCAGCCTTGTCGCCCTTGCGCACGGCGATCCCTACGCCGTCGCCGAAGTACTTGACGTCGGTGAAGGCCGGACCGACGAAGGCAAAGCCCTTGCCGGCATCGGTCTTCAGGAAACCGTCATTCAACAGGGTAGCGTCCGCCACGGTGCCGTCGAGGCGCCCGGCCGCTACATCCAGGTAGATCTCGTTCTGCGAGCCGTATGGCTTGATCTGGGCGCCCAGGGGAGCCAGGACCTCACGGGCGAAACGCTCGTGGATCGAACCGCGCTGCACGCCGATGTTCTTGCCCTTGAGCTCGGCCATGCCGTCGCTGACCTGGGTCCCGGCCTTCATCACCAGGCGCGCAGGAGTGTTGTAGTACTTGTTGGTGAAGTCCACGGACTTGCGGCGATCGTCGGTGATCGACATGGAGGACAGGATCGCGTCGATCTTGCGTACCTTCAGTGCCGGGATCAGGCCATCGAACTCCTGCTCGACCCACACGCACTTGACCTTCATCTGCTCGCACAGGGCATTGCCGATGTCGTAGTCGAAACCGACGATGCTGCCATCCGGAGCCTTGGAGGCGAATGGAGGGTAAGCCGCTTCGATACCAATTTTCAGGGGCTTTTCGTCGGCAACGGTCGGCAGGGACAGCACGGACAGTGCCAGGGCGCCAAGAAGCACGAGTTTCTTCATTCTTAGAACTCCATCGGTAAAGGGCGAAAACGGCAGAGTGAGCAACAGCCCAATATGCGAATGGGTGAACCCTCAATAGCGGCGCTGCGTCCTGAAAAGCCCGGAAAGGGACTCACACACAGGTAACGACGAGCGAGTGACCGGCATTCTAACGACAGGCCGGAAGCCGATATTTCCTCAATGCGACAACAAATTACAGAAGCACCGAGAACGCCGGGGCGGCATATTGACAGCTCTTCAGGATTATGCAAGAGCAAAAGACAGTGAACCGATCTACGTTGCAAATTGCGGGCCTATTATTGGCAAAGCCTTCTATTCCGGCAAGCGCAGCGTGATGACTTATTTTTTACATGGATATAAAAGGCCCTGAAACGGCGCCCGACGTTTCCCATCGCCCCGAAATTGGGCGCAGGGTTACACCTTCGCCCAACCCGGTAACATTCAGATACGTCTACCGGGCAAACCGATATTTATTCTCCCCTCCCAACCGACCCGCCCCACTGCGCGCAAAGCGCCAGCACAGAGGGCTTCGCGGGGATTTATCCGACCCATGAAAAAGCCCCGCCCGGCATCGCCGGGCGGGGCTCATCGAACCAGCAAGCGCCTCAGGCGACGTTCATGGTCTTGTGGGTGTCGATCAAGTGCTGCACCACGCTCGGATCGGCCAAGGTGGAGATATCGCCCAGGCCTTCGTATTCCGCCGTCGCGATCTTGCGCAGAATCCGCCGCATGATCTTGCCGGAACGGGTCTTGGGCAGGCCTGGCGCCCATTGGATGACATCCGGCGAGGCGATCGGGCCGATCTCCTTGCGCACCCAGTTCTTCAGCTCGGCGCGCAGGGCTTCACTTGGCTCCTCACCGCCATTGAGGGTCACATAGACGTAGATGCCTTGGCCCTTGATATCGTGAGGCACGCCAACCACCGCCGCCTCGGCGACTTTCGGGTGGGCGACCATCGCGCTCTCGATCTCGGCAGTGCCCATGCGGTGCCCGGAGACGTTGAGCACATCGTCCACGCGCCCGGTGATCCAGTAGTAGCCGTCCTCGTCGCGACGCGCACCGTCACCGGTGAAATACATGCCGCGGAAGGTCTTGAAGTAGGTATCGACGAACCGATCATGGTCGCGGTACAGGGTCCGCGCCTGGCCCGGCCAGGAATCGAGGATCACCAGGTTGCCCTCGGCGGCGCCTTCGATGATGTTCCCCAGGTTGTCCACCAGGGCCGGCACCACGCCGAAGAATGGCCGCGCCGCGGAACCCGGCTTCAGCGCATGGGCGCCGGGCAGCGGGCTCATCAGGGTCGCGCCGGTCTCGGTCTGCCACCAGGTGTCGACGATCGGGCAACGGGACTGACCGACATTCTTGTAGTACCAGTCCCAGGCTTCCGGGTTGATCGGCTCGCCCACCGAACCCAGCAGGCGCAGGCTGCTGCCGTCGGCGCCTTCGCAAGCGGCGGTGCCCGAGGCCATCATGGCGCGGATCGCGGTCGGAGCGGTGTAGAGGATGTTGACCTTGTGCTTGTCGACGATCTTCGCCACCCGGGTCACGTCCGGATAGTTGGGCACGCCTTCGAACAGCACGGTGGTAGCGCCGTTGGCCAGCGGCCCGTAGACGATATAGGTGTGGCCGGTGACCCAGCCCACGTCGGCGGTGCACCAGTAGACTTCGCCCGGACGGTAGTCGAAGACCCGCTCGTGGGTCAGCGACGCATACAGCAGGTAGCCGCCAGTGGTGTGCTGCACGCCCTTGGGCTTGCCGGTGGAACCGGAGGTGTAGAGGATGAACAGGGCCTCTTCGGCACCCATTTCCTTCGGCGCGCAGACACTGCCGGCGACCTTCATCAGGTCCTCGTACCAGATGTCGCGATGCTGGTTCCACTTGATGTCGCCACCGGTGCGCTTGCACACGATGACCTTCTGGATGCTGTTGGTTTCCGGGTTGGTCAGGGCGTCGTCGACATTGGCCTTGAGCGAGATCTTCTTGCCGGCACGGATGCCTTCGTCGGCGGTGATCACCACTTTCGAACGGCAGTCGATGATGCGACCGGCCAGGGCCTCCGGCGAGAAGCCGCCGAACACCACCGAGTGGATCGCGCCGATACGGGTACAGGCCAGCATGGCCACCACCGCCTCGGGGATCATCGGCATATAGATAGTCACCACGTCGCCGCGGTGCACGTCCTGGCCACGCAGGGCGTTGGCGAACTTGCAGACTTCTTCATGCAGTTCGCGGTAGGTGATGTTGCGGCTCTCGGAAGGGTCGTCGCCCTCCCAGATGATCGCCACCTGGTCGCCGCGCTCGGCAAGGTGACGGTCCAGGCAGTTATAGGAGACGTTCAAGGTGCCATCGGCGAACCACTTGATATCGACATGATGATCGTCGAAGGAGGTCTGCTTCACCGTGGTAAAAGGCTTGATCCAGTCGAGACGCTTGCCCTGCTCGCGCCAGAAACCGTCCGGGTTCACGACCGACTGCTGGTACATGGCCTTGTAAGTCGCCTCGTCAGTCAGCGTCTTGGCCAGAACCTCGGGACGAACGGGATACACAGAAGCCGCACTCATCTTTCTTACCTCGGTGACATAGTTGTTTTTGTATGACCCCGTTGTAGCCGGGGGACGCCTATAGAACCATTCGACGATGGTAGTAACAACCCCCAGCGAAATGCCCCAGGATCTAGCGAAACCCTTCAAGAACAGGCCCTGGAGGCATATCGAGGCAATCCGAAAATGTTCGCGCTGGTCTCTGGAAAGGGCTTTTTCGGCGATTGTTACAAAAACCGTCAAAAGTGTTTATCAAAAGTACGCCTATATGGCGCTCCGCCCCACGCCTAAAATCTGCCTCGCCCAACAGGCAAACTGATTAACCAAGTTGCAGCCCCCACGAAGGCAGTTAATCAAACTTCTACTCAAGTTCCACACGCAGCCCCAAAAAGGCTGCGTGAACCCACACGACCTTAGAAAGGTAAAACGCAAATGAAAGCTTTATTAGTTCTGGCCCTCAGCAGTCTGTGCGCTACAGCGATGGCTGATGAGATCCCGACTGATGCCGCCAGCCAGCAAGTAGCAGTAGAGGAATACACTTACTCCACGGACCTGGATATCGCCAAAGTTATTTCCATGAGCGAAGTTCCAGAAGTATGTGAAGTTGTACCGGCACGCATGGAATATGAAGATTCCAAAGGTCTGCGACATATTCTCCAATACCGCGTAATGGGTAACGGTTGCTCCAACGGCTGATAACCGCCCCGCCGCCCAGGCCTCGATGACCGCCGGCCGCAAGAAATCCCTCTTGCGGCAAAGATGCCCGGCACACTGGGGTTCCAGCACAGGCATCGTTCCACGACGTACGACCACGACAATCGCATGCATTTTTTCCGGAATGTACGTCACCGTCCGCCACACCGATGACACCTGCTCGAAAGTCGCTACCAATGACGCGGATTGATGGCGACTTGCCCTTACCCGGAAGATCCGCAAGGCGCTTCGACAGGACCAATCACCAGCTTTTGAGTTGTGTCAAAACCCTGGAAATCGCCTTGGAAAACACAACATCTAGTAAATTCGGTTGTTTTTTGACCGAATCATGGATTTTTTTGCCCGCCTGAAAAAAAAACTTCTCCAGCCAAAGCCCTGTAAACCCGCGCTCTGCCTCAAATCCCTCGCCTTCCTCGGCTCACCTGCGCCCATCGGTCGCCCCACGCCCCTGAAAATATCCTTATAATGCGCCCTCAAAACGGGCCTGCAACATTCCCTTACCGGATGAAAACGACCTGCTGAACCTCGCGCCGGAGCCGACACCCTCAGCCCTGCCCGACAGCAGCCTCAAGCACCCGCAGACGAATTTCTGTTTATTGCCTGCGTCACTGCTGCAACAAACGATTTCTTTGATTTAACGCGGCCAGTAGCGCCGTGTGAAAAGCCAACCCTTTTGTTTTCACACGGGCATCTGGCCCTCAAGCAGGAGACGACACGTCATGCTGAGCTGGGACGAATTCGATAAAGAAGAAAGCGAAGCCACGGCCAAGGGCACCAATGCCGGCCAGGCTTCCGACGCCACCATGGACCGCCTCGACAGCGCCGGTGGTGCCGCCGCCCTCGAAGCCCGCGCCGTGACCTCCGCCGACTCGGCCGCCGTGGTTCGCGCCAAGGCCGCCCTGGACGAGCTGGACATCGCCGAGGGCCTGGCCGAACTGGAAGGCTCCGCTGCCCGCGTCGCCGTTGACGAAAAGCGCATGATCAACTGCCGCGCCGACCTCAACCAGTTGGTGCCATTCAAATACGACTGGGCCTGGCAGAAGTACCTGGACGGCTGCGCCAACCACTGGATGCCGCAGGAGGTCAACATGACCGCCGACATCGCCCTGTGGAAGAGCGTCGAAGGCCTGACCGACGACGAGCGCCGCATCGTCATGCGCAACCTGGGCTTCTTCTCCACCGCCGACTCCCTGGTCGCCAACAACCTGGCCCTGGCCGTGTACCGCCTGATCACCAACCCCGAGTGCCGCCAGTACATCCTGCGCCAGGCCTTCGAGGAAGCGATCCACACCCACGCCTACCAGTACTGCATCGAGTCGCTGGGCATGGATGAAGGCGAGATCTTCAACATGTACCACGAGATCCCTTCGGTCGCGAAGAAAGCCGCCTGGGGCCTGCGCTATACCCGCTCGATCTCCGATCCGGAATTCGATACCGGCACCGTAGAGACCGACAAGGAACTGCTGCGCAACTTGATCGCCTACTACTGCGTACTGGAAGGCATCTTCTTCTATTGCGGCTTCACCCAGATCCTGTCCATGGGTCGCCGCAACAAGATGACCGGCGTCGCCGAGCAGTTCCAGTACATCCTGCGCGACGAATCCATGCACCTGAACTTCGGTATCGACGTGATCAACCAGATCAAGATCGAGAACCCGCACCTGTGGGATGCCGAGATGAAGGAAGAAGCTACCCAGATGATCCTGCAGGGCACCCAGCTGGAGATCGAATACGCTCGCGACACCATGCCGCGCGGCGTACTGGGGATGAACGCGGCAATGATGGAGGACTACCTCAAGTTCATCGCCAACCGTCGCCTGTCGCAGATCGGCCTGAAGGAAGAATACCCGGGCACCACCAACCCGTTCCCGTGGATGAGCGAGATCATGGACCTGAAGAAAGAGAAGAACTTCTTCGAGACCCGCGTGATCGAGTACCAGACCGGTGGCGCGCTGAGCTGGGACTGAGTTCCAGGCTCGTAGGTTTTCATGATCGACTGAACTTTTTTCAAGATCGGCTGAAACCATAGCCTAAGACGCAGAGCTACCTCGGCCGCAAGCTGAGGTGGCTTTTTTTCTGCCCCCTCACCATGCAGCGCCGTCTTCGTGGTATGGCCCAGGCCTATGAGCGTCAGCAGAGCCCCCCTCCCGAGCCAACAAAGAAAGTCCTTCGATGTCCGGCTGGCAGAGCTGTTGGATGCCGAGGCGTCAGAACGGGAAAGCCGCAAAATCGAACGTTATCTCAAGTCGGCCAAGTTGCGCTTTACTCAGGCGACTCCTTGAGGATGTTGATTACAAGAGCGATCGAGGCCTGGACCGCAGCAGGATCATGGCCCTGTCCGATTGTGAGTGGTAACCGTACGCCATCCGCTTGATGACTTTGATTCAATTGTTGATTCCTTCCAGTTGACCCGTGTGCATCGGCCAGCGAACCCGGCTGACGATACCGCGCCAGTAACCCTTTAGCCGCTTGGCGAACTGGAACGGATCAGTCCTCTCATCGTTTAAGATGGCTTGTTCAAACATCCTTCTTGAAATTGCATGGAGTGGCGTTCGTGAGTAATTTGTTTGACCGTGATATCGGTGTGGATGATTTAGATAAACCCATATATAGAATTTTCCCGCAATGGGCTCTCGCTGAAGCCATTCGGCTGAAACGATTAACATTAGTCCCTCCGCATTTTTGGGATGATCCCTTTGAGGTGGTTGAGAGATCAGTAGGAATTAACTTCAGGTCCAAAGACGGCCCGTTCCGGCAAGAGATTCTTGGACAAAACCTGTCTCCAATCTATGCGCAGAGCTGGTCGGCAACTGCCGAGTCCGATACGTTGCTGAGGGCTTATTCTCGGGTGGTGAAAGACCCGCGGCATGATCGGAATCTGTGCCCAGGAGATGAAGGCGTTCAAGTTAGAACCACGGCGCGCAAGCTGTTGAGCGCTTTGGAGAGCGGTCTCGACAACAAGCCTGTCAGGCCTTTCATCGGTGATGTGCACTACGCCGATACCGAGGCGATCGTGCAGTCCCTAGCTAATCAGGTCAGTTTAGCTCGCAGTGCGATTTTCGAAGATGAGGATAATCGTATAAAGCTTCTGATGATGAAGCGGTTAGGGTTCGCTCACGAAAATGAGGTACGGATTGGTGCTCTCTCAAGAGACGGTTTTAAAAACCCGGATCCAGTGTTGCATTTCGATGTTGATATCCACTCCCTCATAGACGAGATAACGTTCGACCCCCGCTTGGCTATGTTCGAAGAAAGAGAGCGGCAGAGAGTTTTCGAGGGCTTTGGTTATAAGGGGCCTTTCGGCTCCCTAAAGCTTTACGAAAAAAAACTGTTTCTAGTAGAGCTTCATGAGTAACTGGTCTAGATATTCGCTAGCCGCACGGTGAAGTCGACAACCTGACCCATTCGAAGACTCCGCACATCCTCTTTGAGTCTTCGGATGGCCGCGCCGATCAAACAGGGCACTGTCACCGCCTCCACAGTCTCAAGGTGTGCAGTGATGCAACTGCTGTTCAGTGGCAATGCAATTGGGTGTGCAAGTCCCCACGAAAAGCCCTGACCTGGTCAGGGCTTTTTTATGGCCGCTTCTTCTATATAGCAGTCCTCGCAAGCAGTCCCGCCTCCCTCCCCTCAGCGACGGGCGCCCCTCGCCTCTGCCCTTCTCCCCAACCGTCGACAACAAGCCATGCCAGCCCAGTGGCCACTATCCATCAGTCGAACCGTAGCACCCCAGGCACTAGCCGCACCAAGACAGCACAAGCAGACCCAGCAGTCACTTCCAAACTATCTAGTTCAAAAAAACCTTGTAAAGACCAAGGCTAGTTCGAGCATGTAACGCCATTGACAGAAAAAACAATGCAACTTGCAGCCCTTCTGCAACACCGGCGTCATTTATCAGGGAGCACTTCTTTGGTGCGATGGATGCACCAATAACAAACATTTTCCGGGGAATTTAATAGCCACTTAACAACGAAAACATATGTTTAGATAAACTTACATAAATACATCTATCTCCTAAATAATCCGCGAGACACTTTAGAAAAAATGCATTTTTTGGCTTTTTTTTCACTAGACACCGGCTATTTTGCTCGCCTATATTCGGTCTGCCCTACAGCCAAGGAAGTGCTTAAATGAATGTTCGGCAATTGCATTCATCCAACTCGAAGTGGGAAACGATATTTGGCTTCTCACGTGCAATAGAAGTTGGCGATACATTGTATGTATCAAAAACCGGCCCCCTGGACGCCAATGGAGAAATAACCGCGACAGGTGTTGCCGAACAGACACGCGCAGTTATTGAAAACATCTCGCGAGTTATCGAAAAAGCCAACTTCAAACTTGAAGATGTCATACAAAGCCGGCTCTACCTGACCGAGATCGACAACTGGCAAGAGGCCGCCACCGTACATGGACATTACTTCCATGCCATCCGGCCGGCCTTCACATTGCTTCACGTGCTGCCATTCCCCGAACGGAAAATGATCGTTGCCATGGAAGTCGTGGCCCGCCGCCAACAGCCTGCCGCCGTTTCGGAGTCGCCATGAACGTCTCGTCCCTCTTCACGCTCTTCGCCACCGTGGCCGCGGGAATGGCCATGGCCAGCAACTACCTGCTGCAACCGGTCCTGCCGGCGGTCGCCGCGACCCTGGGTATCGATCTGGCGAGCGCCGGCCTGATCGCCGCCAGCACCCAAATCGGCTACATGCTCGGCATCTTGCTGATCGTGCCCCTGGGGGATGTGCTCGACAAACGCAGCCAGATCACCTGGCAGTTCCTGATGCTGGGCGCGGCGATCTGCTTCGCTGCGCTCTGCAACTCTACTGTGCCGTTCTTCCTGGCCTGCATCGTCATCGGCAGCATGGCCACCAATGCCATCCAGCTCAATGCACTGGGCTTCCAGCTCAGCGAAAAAGGCAGCACGGTGGGCACCATCACCATGGGCATCAGCGCCGGCATCCTGTTGGCCAGATTCGTCGGCGGAGCGATCGCCCAGGCCTGGGGCTGGCAACACATGCTGATGTGCATCGGCGCAGCGATGTTGGTACTGGCGCTGATCGGCCGGATGGTGATGCCCGCATCCCCACCCCGGGGTCGCGCCTCATACCGGCAGATACTGGGCAGCCTGCCCGGACTGCTGGGGCGCTATCCGCTGCTGCGCGAGTCGGTCATGGTGGGTGGGGCCTGGTTCTTCGTCTTCAGCCTGTTGTGGGTCGCGTTGATGCTGCACCTGCAGGCCGCGCCACTCAACCTCGACCCCACCACCACCGGGCTTTTCGGCCTGGCGGGCCTGGCCGGACTGCTGCTGGCCCGCTACGCCGGCGCCCTTGCGGACCGGATCGGCAGCCGCGCGGTGATCGCCCTCGGCCTGTCGCTGGTGCTGGCTGGCGTCGCGGTGCTCTACCTGTTTCCCTATTCCATGGTCGGCCTGGTGATCGGCGTCGTGCTCTTCGACCTGGGGTGCTTCTGCGCGCAAGTGGCAAACCAGACTCGTGCCCTTCGCCTTGAACCCACTTTGCGCAGCAGCCTGTTTGCCGTCTACATGTTCTGTTATTACGGCGCCGGAGCCCTGGGTTCATTGTCCGCCGGTTACATCTACCAACAATCGGGGTGGCTCGGCATATGTATAAGTGCATTCAGCGTCACCGCTATTGGACTGCTAATAACCTGGATAAATAACAAGAACACCGCACTCGATATACAAGCCGCCAAATAGAGCCGGCGTACTAACGCAACAACTTCCTACTACCTGGAACAACTTGACTTGCCAGACGCAAAGTCATGCGCCTGGCCGTGCCCGCGAACCGCACCAATGGAGATGACTGTCATGTTCACCATTCAACTACTGGCGATACTTCTCCTCAGCCAGTTGCTGGGCGGCCTGGCGCAACGCATAGGCCAATGCCGGGTAGTCGGGGAAATCACCGCCGGCATCTTGCTCGGTCCCACCTTCCTGCAACCGCTGCTGCAGTCCATGGGAGTGCAATCCTCGCTGTTCGCCGCCGAACACATCGGCTGGATCGGCACGTTGGCCGAACTGGCCCTGGTGCTGCTGATGTTCGAAGTGGGCATGCACATCGCCCCGGACAACGGCCGGCACAGCCGCCAGGAAAACCAGGCGGCGCTGAAGATCGCCGCGGCCGGCCTGGTGTTGCCGTTCATCGCCGGCACCATCGTCGCCTGGTACGCCCATCCGGTACTGGCTCCCAGCTTCGACCAGTGGTCCTTCATCGTGTTCTGCGGCATTGCCCTGGCAGTGTCCGCCCTGCCGGTGATGATCCGCATCGTCGAGGACCTGGGGATCAGCGACCTGCCGGCGGTGGCCGTGACGCTGCGTGCCGCCGTGCTGACCGATATCGCCGGCTGGCTGGCCCTGGGGGCAGTGATCGTGTTCTCCGCCTTTCACCACGACCTGAAGCTGGTGGCGTTGTTCGGTTTCTGCCTGTTGCTGGGGGTCGCCAGCTACGTCGCCCTGTCGCTGCAATGGGTCGAGCGAGTCCTGGCCAGGGCCGAAGCCGACGAATATCCACGCCACCTGCCCTGGGTGCTGTGCTACCTGCTGGCCAGCGCCTGGATCACCATGCACCTGCAACTGCACGCCGGGATCGGCGCCCTGCTGGCAGGCGCCATGATCAGCCGCGCACCGGGTTTCGCCAGCTACTGGAACCGGCAGATCGGCGGCTTCCTGAGGATCTTCCTGCTGCCGGTGTTCTTCGCCAGCGCCGGGCTCAAGACCTCCCTGAGCACCGCGGGCAACGCCTTGGAGCTCAAGTGGTTGCTGATCTTCCTGGTGGCGGCCTTCGTCAGCAAGTTCTTCGGTGCCTACCTGGGGGCCCGCCGCAGCGGCTTCTCCTACCAGGACTCGACCCTGACCGGCGCCCTGATGAACACCCGCGGCCTGATGGAATTGGTGGTGCTGTCCATCGGCCTGGAGCTGCAGCTGATTTCCCCCACCGTCTACAGCCTGCTGGTGACCGTGGCCCTGATCGTCACGGCCACCACCACGCCCCTGGTGCGTCGAGTGACGCAACGCGCCCCCCGAGCATTCGCCCGACCCGCCATCGCGGAAAAAAACTTCAACTGATGCACTGACCTTGTGGAGCTAGACATGACCCAGCTGAACGCCACTCTTGTAGCCAATAAGATCAAGGAAATCATTGCCGAGCGCCTGGACCTGGACATACCGGTTTCGGGAATCAACGAGGCCGCCGGCCTGGCATCGGAAGTCGGAGTCGATTCCATCGGCTTCATCGAACTCAAGTTCCAGTGCGAAGAGGAGTTCCAGATCCAGATCGCCGAAGAAGAATTCGTGCCCGAGCACTTCTTCAGTGTCCATACGCTGTCCAGCCTGGTCCTGGAAAAGTCCGGGGCGCTGCAAGCATGAACGGCCTGGTCAACTTCAGGCACAGGGAACACTACATTGCCCCTGGCCAATTGCTGAACGTCTCCACCACCGCCAGCGTGGGTACAGGAGCCGGGTTGCCGCAGTTGCACGAGGACTACCTGGCCTACTGGCAGGGGCAGTCGCTGCCGCTGGGCCAGGTGGTGCTGATCGCTCTGCCCAACGGCCCCGACCTGCTGGCCATGTTCGCCGCCGTGCTGAACAGCGGTTATGTCCCGGCGCTGATCGCCCCCAGCACCCCCGGCGAACGGATCGCGCAGATGATCATCGACTTCGCTGCCGGCGCCCTGGTGCGTTCCAGCACCCAGGCCTCCACCTGGGCCGGTTACGGAATCCGGCAGGCCGAAGACCTGGGGCGCTGGCAGGTCGGGCAAGTGACCAACGCTCCACTGCCGGTCACCCTGCCCGGCCAGGTCGTCATCGCCACCTCGGGCACCTCGCGGGCCTTCAGCAGCGGTTGCGTGCACTGGTTCAGCTCGCTGCAGGCCAACGCCCTGCGCCACGCCCGCAGCATCGGCCTGACCCGGGCCGACCGGATCCTGGTCAACCTGCCGATGTACTACTCCACCGCCCTGGTCGCCCAGACCATCGCGGCCCTGGAACTGGGAGCGCACCTGATCATCAGCGGACCGCCATTCCTGGTCCCCACCTACCTGGAAGACATCCGCGAACACCGCATCAGCGCCAGTTCGGTGACGCCAGTGCTGTTGCGCCAGATCAACGCCCAGCCACAGCCCTTCGCCCGCTGCCTGCGCCTGCTCACCGTGGGTGGCGACCTGGCGGCCCCCACGGAGGTGAGCCAGTGCCTGGAGGCCAACCCCGGCCTCGAGCTGTACCTGACCTATGGCATCAGCGAAGCCGGGCCCCGGGTCTCGACCTGCGCGGCGCACCGGGTTGGCCCCCAGCGCCTGGCTTCGGTGGGACTGCCCCTGGATGGCACCCACGTCATGCTCCTGCGCTCGAGCCAGGACAGCAACGAGGGCGAACTGCTGGTGAGTTCGGACACCCTGCTGACCAGGAAGATCGGCCAGGACAACCAGAGCCCCTTCATCGAACTGCACGGCAAGCGCTGGCTGAGGACCGGCGACATCTTCAGCCAGGACCCCGATGGCTACCTGTACTTCAAGGGCCGCAACTCGGACTTCATCGTCATTCGCGATGAAAAAGTGAACCTGGGAGCGATCAAGCAACTATGCAAGCGCGTGCCAGGGGTCCTCGCCTGCCGCACCGAAGTGATCAGCGAAGCCTCGATGCTCGCGGGCTTCCAGCTGGAACTGACAGTCGACCGGGAGGTGGTCCGGGAACACCAGGGCGACCACTTCAAGACCCGCCTGCTCAAGCAGCTCAAGCACTACGAACGACCCCTGGCGATCGCCCTGCTGCACCGCGACGCCTTGAGCATGACGAACCACAAGTAAGGAATCCTCATGAACAGCCACACCCAATCACTGGCCCGGCAGGTCGTCGCGCTGCACGGCCTGCGCTCGATCGAGGACATCATGGCCAAGGTGCCCTTGACCCTGTGCCATGTGCTGCAGGAATCGGATGTATTCCAGACCTACGCCCCCGAGATCGTCCGCCTGAAGTATCCGCAGGAGCAGTGGGCGCAGCACATCGAGCGCTATGAGCACTACCGGGACCAGGTGATCGCCGCGCTGAGCGTGGACGATTACCTGCAAGCCATGCTCGACCCCGGTACCCGCCTGCCTTGCTTCTGTTCGCAGATGGCGGACGTGGCCGGCACCCTGCTGCATGTGATGACCGGCGAGCGCGTCTATGCCGTGCGCAACATCTTCGTCAACTACCTGTACCTGCCCCAGCGCTGGCACTGCATCAATGCCGTGGTCAGGGACCAGCGCATCCGCTACTTCGATGTCTCGGCCTACGCCCAGGTCCTGGACAAGCCCAAGCGCAAGCTGGTCCATCCGGCTGAACTGGAGGGTTTCAATGCCGCCGACATCGCCCCGCGCTTCATCCACAGCGAGCGCTGGCTGCAAAAGGACCCCTTCGTGCGCCAGATCGAACTCAAGGGCAACCACATCCAGGACAACTTCTATCCCTCGCCGGTGAGCGGCAAGCCGCTGGACGAGTTTCAACGAACCTTCAATTGACCACGGTTGCCCGGCCCCCGTGCCGGCAACCCTTAACTCCTGCGCAATATGTATGAGGTGGCGATCATGGAAGTCAGATCAAATGTCGTCGTTGTTACAGGTCTTGGATGGAATACCGCATTGGGCGACGACGTGGAGGTCGTCACCGCCCGCCTGCTCGCCGGAGAGTCGGGGATACGGCCGCTACCCAGCGAACTGCGGCTCAAGAACGATAGTGCCGGGTACCTCGAGGATGTCGGCAACCCCGACCACAAGGCCCGCTTGATCGAGTTCACCAGCAAAGCAGTGGAAGCGGCGCTGCGCGATGCCCGGCTCGATGGCCAGACGCCCAATCCCCATGCACGGCTGATCATCGGCACGAGCCTGGGTTACCGCCTGGATAGTGAACAGTTCCACCAGGATCCGCTGTACCAGTGGGTCGACGACGTAGGGGCGCGGGTCGGCATGAACGCCCTGGCGCTGTCGACCGCTTGCTCGTCGGGCTCCGATGCCATCTTGCTGGGTGCGCACCTGATCCGCTCGGGGCAGGCCGACTTGTGCGTCTGCGGCGGCGCCGACGTGCTGGGGGATGCCAAGCGGCTGGCCCACACCGCCCTGGGGACGCTCTCGGCGACCCGCCTGAAGTCCTTCGACCAAAGCCACGACGGCACCCTGCTGGGCGAAGGCGCGGGATTTGTCGTGCTGCAGCGTGAGGGCCTGGAAAAACACAAGCCCCATGCCTACCTGCTCGGCTGCGGCGCTGCCAACGATGCCGCCGGCCTGACCGCGCCGGATGAAACCGGGGCCGGCATCCGCCTGGCGCTGGATCGCGCCCTGGCCCAGGCCGACCTGAGTCGCAACCAGGTCGGACTGATCAACGCCCACGGCTCGGGCACCTACACCAACGACCGGGTCGAAAGCGCCGCCTACAACGAGTACTTCGGCGACTACCACCCGCTGGTCTTCGCCACCAAGGGCGCCTTCGGCCACACCCTGGGGGCCACTGGCGCCATCGAGGCCATCGCCTTGATCAAGGCCCTGCAGACCCAGGCCGTCCCCCCGGTCCATGGCCTGCAGCAACCACTGCCGAACCTGGAGTTCGACCTGCCGCTGCAGCGGCCGTCCAGCACCCGCAGCCAGGTGGGCCTGAGCCTGACCATCGGCTTCGGCGGCTTCAACACGGCCCTGGTGTTCCAGCGCTTCGACCAATAAGGCTGCCCGAGAACCGAAGATGAAAACACTCGCGACCAGCAACACCCATTCACTGACTTACGCCGACCTCGACGAGAACTTGCGTCGTGGCCTCAAGAGCGCCGATCCCCTGGTCTTCAGCGTTCTGCAAAGCGTCGGCAACCTGCAACGCCAGCATGCCGGCGCCCTGGATGAACAGCGCGTGCATGTCGGCATGATCCAGTACGGCACGGCGTTCCCCAGCCAGTTGACCGGCAGGATCGTCGGCGATCTCCAGGCCCGCGGACGCGTATCCCCGGTGGACTTCATCAATGCCAACGCTGGCGCCCCGCTCTCCATCTGCTGTACCCGCTATGGCTTCCAGGGCCCGACCCTGGTGCTGACGATGCCCGATACCGACGCCCGGCCCATCGCCGAGAGCCTGGCGCAGCAGTGGCTGCAAGATGGCCAGGCCAAGTTCCTGTTCCTGTGCCGCGCCGACTTCGCCCCCGATCGCGGAATCGAGGTCCAGACCCGACTCCTGTGCTTGTGATCCTTCCCTTCGCCCTCCACCTTGAGAAACCGAAAAATGCACAACCAGACTTTTGATGTTGCAATCATCGGCAGCGGCATCGCCGGCACCATGCTGGGCGCGATCCTGGCCAGCCAGGGCGTCAAGACCGTGATCATCGATGCGGGCACCCACCCGCGCTTCGCCGTCGGCGAGTCGATGGTGCCGGAAAGCGCCGTGCTGCTGAAAATCCTCGCCAAGCGCTACGGCATTCCCGAACTGGCCTACCCCGGCGAGCTGAACTCGCTGATCAAGCACGTCGGCTCCTCCAGCGCGGGCATCAAGCTGGCCTTCAGCTTTGCCTGGAACGGCAAGAACTGCGAACACAACCCGCTGGACGTGGTATCCACCCCGGTCATCGCCCCCGAGGCCCACCTGTTCCGCCAGGACGTCGACGCCTACTACCTGGCGCTGGCGGCGCGCCTGGGCGCCACCATCCGCCAGCAAGTGCGCATCCAGGACATCGAAGAGACGCCCGACGGCATGCTGCTGAACCTGGGCAACGAGCAGATCCAGGTCAGCTACGTGGTGGACGCCGCCGGCTATCGCTCACCGATCGCCGACAAGTTCGGGCTGCGCCAGGGCGCACGGGAGATGCAGGCGCGCACCCGCTCGCTGTTCACCCACATGACCGGGGTCAAGCTCTACGAAGAGGCAGTGGCCGGCACCGAGGTCACGGGGTCGCCGACCGCCCTGGCGCAAAGTACCCTGCACCACATGTTCGAAGGCGGCTGGCTGTGGATCATTCCCTTCGACAATCACCCGCACTCGACCAACACCCTGTGCAGCATCGGCCTGCAAGTGGACATCGACAAACACGGGCCGGCCGGCGATCCGGAGCAAGAGTTCCAGCGTTTTCTCGCCGAGCACCCCACGGTGGCGCGGCATTTCGAAGGCGCCGCACGGGTACGCGAATGGACCGTGGCCCCGCGCCTGAACTACACCAGCCGCGAAAGCGTGGGCAATCGCTACTGCCTGCTGGGGCATGCGGTGGGCTTCGTCGATCCGCTGTTTTCCCGTGGCCTGGTCAACACCTTCGAGTCGATCGCCCGCGTGGCGCCGGCGCTCATCGATGCGGTCAGGAGCAACACCTGGGACAAGCAAGACTTCCTCGCCTACCAGGACTACAGCCTAGAAGTGGTCAGGATCAACGATCGCCTGGTGGCCAACTCCTTCACCGCCTTCGACAGCTTCGCACTGTGGAACGCCTGGTTCCGGGTCTGGATCAGCGGCAGCTACATCGGCGTGTTGCGCCTGCGCAAGATCTACGCCGACTACCTGGCCGACGGCGATGCCGCCAAGCTGCGCCAGGCCTTCGAGAACGCCACCTACGCCGGGCACCTGTCCATCGAGAGCCCTGCCTTCGAAGCGCTGTTCGAGCAAGCCTGCGCGGCGATGGAAAGCTATGCCGCCGGCAACCAGAGCGAAGCCCGCACCATCGAAGTGCTGCAACAGTTGTTCGAGGCTAACCGCGAGCATCTGCCGATCGACTTCGCCGACTTCTCCAATCGCTTCCTGTCCCGCGCCAGCCAGCCCTTCGCCGACTCGCTGCTGCTGTGGGCACACAACGCCCCTGGCGGTATCAAGCCGCTGTTCGACCGGGGCGCGACGCCGGTGAAATTCGACTTCCTGGACAGCTATCGCTACGGCAACCGCGAAGAGCTGAACCAGGCCGCCGACCAGGCGCTGGCCCAGTGGCGCCAACGCTGATCCATCCCTGGAGCCACCCGGCACATGCATCCAGCCTGTGCCGGGGCGGCTTGGCCCAACCACCGGAGAACACCCATGCAGAGTGAGTTCCCGTCCTTGGACGCCCGGCGCCAGTGCGCCGTGGCTCGTGGAATCAACCAACTCCACCCGGTCTACGTGAAAAGCGCGCGCAACGCCCAGCTCACCGATGCCAACGGCAAGCACTACATCGATTTCGCCGGCGGCATCGCCGCCCTCAACACCGGACACCTGCATCCACGGGTGGTCGAGGCAGTCCAGGCCCAGCTCGGGCTGTTCGCCCACACCTGTTTCGCGGTCACGCCCTATGAGGACTACATCAGCGTCTGCGAACGCATCAATCGCCACATGCCCGGTGCGTTCGACAAGCGCAGCCTGTTGCTGACCACCGGCGCGGAAGCCGTGGAAAGCGCCATCAAGGTGGCGCGGGCCGCCACCGGGCGCACCGGCGTCATCGCTTTCACCGGGGCCTTCCATGGCCGTACGTTCCTGACCATGGCCATGACCGCCAAGGTTGCGCCATACAGCACGGCCATGGGCTTGATGCCGGGTCACGTCTATCGCGCCTTGTTTCCCGATGGCGTCGAAGTCGACACCCAACAGGCGCTGGCCAGCCTGGAACGGATCTTCTACTGCGATGCGGCGCCCACCGATATCGCCGCGATCGTCATCGAGCCGGTACAGGGCGAAGGCGGTTTCCATGTGGCCCCGCCAGCCTTCATGGCGGCCTTGCGGGCTCTGTGCGACAAACACGGCATCCTGCTGATCGCCGACGAGGTGCAATGCGGCGCAGGGCGCACCGGGACTTTCTTCGCCATGGAACAGATGGGCGTCGATGCCGACCTGATCGTGTTCGGCAAGTCGGTGGCCGGCGGCCTGCCGCTGTCGGGCGTGGTCGGCCGCGCCGAGCTGATGGACAGCATCGGTCCGGGGGGCCTGGGTGGCACCTATGCCGGCAACCCCCTGGCCTGCGCCGCCGCCCTGGCGGTGCTGGAGGTGATCGAACAGGAGCGCTTGCTGGAGCAGGCGGTCACCCTGGGCAACACCTTGACCCGAGCGCTGGAGGAAATCACCAGCGGCCTGGGCGTCAGTTGCCGGATCCGCGGGCTCGGGGCCATGGTCGCCCTGGAACTGTTCGACGATGCCCGGCAGAGCATGCCCGCCACCGACCTGACCCGGCTGCTGGTCAGGCTGGCGCAGCAGCGGGGTCTGCTGTTGCTGGCTTGTGGTCCACGCAACAACGTCATTCGCTTCCTGATGCCATTGACCATCGACACCCAGGCCCTGGCCGACGGTTTGTCGATCCTGGGCCAGTGCCTGGAGGCCATCAAGAGCGTTTCATCATTCGTCTGAGAAGGAAGCCGCGATGAACAGCATTGCTACGGACAAGCGTGCCCTGCGCAACGCCTATGGACAGTTCGCCACGGGCATCTGCGTCGTCACCACCCTGGATCCCCAGGGCCAGCCCACCGGCCTCACGGTCAACAGCTTCAACTCCGTCTCCCTGGAGCCAGCGCTGGTGCTGTGGAGCCTGCGCAAGGAGTCCTGGAGCGCACAGGCCTTCGAGGCCGCCGATGGCTTCGCGATCAATGTGCTCGCAGAGGGCCAGAGGGAGGTCAGCGATCGCTTCGCCAAGCCGCTGCCCGACAAGTTCCACAGCGTCGGTTTTGCCCTGGGCAAGCACAACATGCCGCTGATCCATGGGGCCATCGCCCAGTTCGAATGCCTGAAGCATCGCCAGCTGGACGGCGGCGACCATTGGATCTTCCTCGGCGAGGTACTGCACTTCAGCCATGCCCAGGGCGACCCGCTGATCTTCCACGGCGGGCGCTACGCCACCGCTCAGCCTGCCGCCACACCCGCCTGAAGTTGCGCCGGGGGTGGCGCTACCGGCGCCGCCCCCTTGGCATAGGCCGCCCGCACCTCGGTGCGGGTGGCCATGCGTTGCAGGTAGCCGGCCAGGTTGGGCAGCGCCTGGATATCCACCTGCAACTGGCCGTGGATGCGCAGCCAGGGATAGATGGCCATGTCGGCGATCGAGTAGTCGTGGGCAATGAAATCGCGCCCGGCCAGGGTCTTTTCCACGGTCTGGAACAGATGCACGGTCTGCTCCCGGTAGCGCGCCCGCGCGTACTGGTTGCCTTCGGCCTCCTGGTGGATGAAGTGATATTGCTGCCCGGCCATCGGCCCGAGGCTGCTGACCTGCCAGGCCAGCCAGTGCAGCACCTCGTAGCGCGGGGCCCCGTTGGCCGGCAGGAAGCGGCCATGGGTTTCTGCCAGGTACTGCAGGATGGCGCCGGACTCCGGCAGGGTCAGCTGCTGCTGATGATCGACCAGCAATGGAATCTTGCGGTGGGGGGTCAAGCGGGCGAACTCCCCGTGGTGCTGTTCACCCAGCGCCAGGTCGATTCGATGGATCCGGTAAGGCACGCCGAGCGCCTCGAGCATGATCAGGATCTTGTGCCCGTTGGCCGTCGGCGCGAAATAGAGTGAGTACATGGCAATGGCTCGCAACAACCAGGCGCTGGCGGGAGGGGAGTCGGCGCGGTCGGGCCAGGCCCGGACCGCGCCCAGGGGTCAGGCGATCGGATAGCGCTTGAACAGCTCGGTCTGTTCCAGGCGCGCGGCATGGGACTTGAGCGCCGGGAAGTCATCGGCCTTGACCACGTCGGGCAGCATCAGCTGCATGAACGACCAGGCCACGGCACTGGTGACGGCGGCCTGGTCCGGCCGTTCGCCTGATACCGGATGGGCCGCCAGTTGCTTGTCCAGTTCGCCACAGGCCGCCAGCAATTGCCGGGTCACCCGTTCGACCCAGGGCTGGTGGAGTTTTTCCGCCGGGCGAAGATTGTGTTCATAGACGATCTGCACGGTTTTCTCGCAGGCCGCCAAGGCCAGCCCCAGGGTACGCAGGGCCTGGGCCAGCGCCTGGGGTTGCGCTGGCAGCAACTTGCTGGCGGGAGCGCTCAGGGTCTCGAAATAATCGATGATCAGTGTCGAATCCAGCAGTACGGAACCGTCGTCGAGCACCAGGGTCGGCGCCTTGACCACCGGGTTGATCCGGGAAAACGCCTCGAAGGTGCTGAACACCGACAGCGGTTCATGTTCGAACTTGATCCCCAGCAGGTCCAGGGAAATGGCCACCCGGCGAACATAGGGTGAATCCAGCATGCCAATGAGTTTCATCCATCACTCTCCTTAGTTGATATCGATTTCCAGCGCCGCCGTGCGACGCTTGAACAACTGGGCCAGGCGCCAGGAGCGAGGCTGCGGGGAACACTGCTCGGCTGGCGCCAGTTGCAGGACTCCTTCACCGTCGATCAGGGCCAGCCCGGCGGACAATTTCACCCGTTCACCGGGGCCGATCGAGAAGTCGACGCCGTCGGTGCTGATCCAGTGCTTGCCACTTATCGCCCGGGTGTAGATGTCGTGGGCAAAACGTACCGAGAGCAGTTGCGCCCTGGCCAATGAGACTTGCAGGCCCTGGTGCTCAGCGCCATCGGGGCTGCCCGTGATCGTTTGCCGCTCCCTGTGTGCTGAGTCCATGGCATCCATCCTCTTGCCGGTCGAAGACTTTACTAACCCTTACACTAGTGACAACCTCCACAGTTATATATCGATATTTTTTACCATAACGCGTAAGAATAAATTACATGTCGAGCATTCCCCCGATCACCTGCCTGCGCAGCTTCGAGGCGGTTGCCAGGCTCGGTAGCGTCACCGCCGCCGCCAAGGAACTGCATGTCACCCATTCGGCCATCAGCCAGCAGATCAAGGTGCTGGAGGAGATGATAGGCGTCACCTTGTTCGTGCGTGAGGGACGTGGCCTGCGGGTCAGCGAGGATGGCCGGCTGTATGCCCTGCAGATCCGCGAATCACTGAGTGGAATCGCCGAAGCCACGCGGCTGATCAAGACCCAGCCCAAATCCACGGAGCTGGTGGTGGCCGTCCTCCCCTCGTTCGGTTTCAGCTGGCTGTTGCCGCGCTTGCCGCGCTTCCAGCAATCGCAGCCGCACATCAGCATCCGCCTGCAAGCGAGCCTGGCGGTGTCGAACCTGACCCGGGAATCGGTCGATGTTGGCATCCGCATGGGCAAGGGTGACTGGGACGGGCTGGAGCAGCACCTGCTGTTTCATGACGAGACGCTGGTGGTCGCCGCTCCGCACTTCAACGGCGGCGTGCTGCCACAGACCCCAGAGGAAATCATCAGCAGCAACATCATCTTCAACATGGAGTCCTGGCAGCCCTGGTGCCAGGCCGCCGGGCTGGACCTCGACGTGCCGCGCATCGGCCTGTGCAGCAACGACTCCAACCTGGTGCTGCAAGCCGTGCGCCTGGGCCAGGGCATCGCCCTGGAACGCCGCAGCCTGGTGGACGATGCGATCAAGCGTGGAGAACTGGTGCAGTTGTCCCCGATCACCGCCCCCTACCCTTATCCCTACTGGCTGGTGCTGCCCAACCGGGAACGCTCGGAGGTCAAGCAACGGGTGTTTTCCAACTGGCTGGCCAACGAAGTCGACGAATACCTGAACCAGCTGGCACACGGCAAACAACCAACGGAGTGAGCGATGGACCTGCATCTGCATGGCAAGCGCGTGATCATCACTGGCGGCAGCAAGGGCATAGGGCTGGCCTGCGCCAGGGCTTTCGCCGCGGAGGGTGCCCAGGTGGCGATCGTTTCCCGCGATCCGGCCAACCTCGAGGCGGCCCGGGCCGAATTCGCCCAGCGTGGCTGGCCGCTGCTCGCGCATGCCCGGGACCTGGCATCCAGCGCTGGTTGCGAGCAGGCCATGGCGAGCCTTGAGGAACAGTTCGGTGCGCTGGATATCCTGGTCAACTGCGCGGGGGCGGCGAAAAAATACCCGCTCCAGACCCTGGAGCCTGCCAATTTCCACGAAGCCCTGCACGCCAAGTTCACGCCCTACCTGAACATGCAGCACCAGGCCCTGCGCTCCTTCGCCCGCCAACGCGCCGCCGGCGCGCAAGAGGACAAGGCCATCGTCAATATCATCGGCATCGGCGGTCGCCACGTGATGGCCAACCACCTGGCCGGCGGCCTGGCCAACGCCGCACTGTTGTTCCTCAATGCCGGCCTGGCCAACGCCCATGCGGCCAGCGGCATACGCATCAACGCCATCAACCCCGGCCTGACCCTGACCAGCCGCACCGAGCAGACCCTGGCCTTCGAGGCCGAGCATGGCCAGTCGAGCGTCCAGGCGGTGCTCAAGGCCAAGGAGGCCGCGCTGCCCATCGGCCGGCTGGCGCAGCCTGAGGAAATCGCCGATGTCGCGCTGTTCCTGGCCAGCCCCCGGGCCAGCTACGTGACCGGCGCGGTCATCGACATGGATGGCGGGCTGCACCCTTCCCTTTAGCCACCGCTGGTTTGCCAGAGGTACGCAAAGAACAGGTGCAGGTCCTTGTCACTACCGCTATAAAGTCCCCTTTCCCGTCCAAGGACCCAGGCTCCATGAAATTCGCCACCGCCTACTGCATCGGCCTCGACGACAAGCTGTCGATCTATGACGTGCGGGACCTGAATTTCGACGAAACCATGGACTTCGATTCAGCAAAGGAAAGCTTCCAGTGCCCCAACGACGAATGCCGCCTGGCGTTCGAATCCGGCAACCAGCTGGGCACCTTCAACGCCAAGAACCTCAACTACATCCGTACCCCGCACTTCAAGAACCTGCCCGGCACCCGCCATATAGCAGGTTGTCCCTACGGCGCCGGCAAGACGGCCGCCGATGGGGAAGGCGCGGCAAGCGCCCAGGACCGCGAGGAACACTTCCCCTCGGAACTGCTGCTGGTGCGGCGCGAGTACCTGCGCAAACCTGCCACCTCGGCCATCGCGGCGGCCCCTTCAGTGGCCGCCCCGCCAACCGCTTCCGGCAAGACCGCCCAGCCCCACGCCGAGCATGACAACGTTCCGGACAAGACCAGCGTCTTCGCCCATCCGGTGGAGTGCTTCGTGTCGAACATCGACGACAAGGACCTGCTCAAGCGCATGCCGTTGAAGATCGGCGAACACACCGCGTCCTATGCCGCGTTCTTCAAGAAGATCGAGTACCTGCAAGACAACAAGGGCTTGATCTACTGGGGCAAGATCAAGCAGATCAGGGACTACACCCAGAGCTTTCGCATCGATTTCGCCCAGAAGGTCTGGTTCAAGGAAGACGGCCAGACCAGCAAGAAGCCCTATTCGGTCAACGTCTACCTGAGCAAGAAGCTGGTGGACAACTACCGCAAGCGCAAGGCCTTCCTCGAGGAGATCAAGCTCGCCATCGACAGCCAGCGTGAGCTGTATTGCTTCTTCTATGGTGTGACGCCCACCTTCAAGCAGGTACCGAGCAAGAAAAACCCCGAAGCGAGCTTCGGGGTTTTCAGCGCCGATATCGAGAACCTGGACCACTTGGTGGTCCGCGAGGCTCCGGGTCTGGAGACCCAGTGACCGGCCGGGCAGCGGCCGTCAGCGCTTGGGCAGGTCCAGGGCCACGGCGCCGGGGTGCTTGCTGACCACCGAGTAGGGCAGCACGGCCCATTCCGGCCCATCGCAAGCCCGTTCCACCCGGGGGAAATAGGCACTGATGAACAGCCCCTTGGGGGTGAAGTACCAACTGTTGTCGCCCCATACGCTGGCATCGCTGTAGTTGCAGCCATCGCCCTCGGTGGCCGGCTCGCGCATTTCACGCGGGTGCAGGGCGGTGAACTGCTTGACCAGCCAAGGCCCCAGCTGCTGGGTGTTGTAGTCGTACAGGGCACTGTATTGGGATGGCTTGGGCGGCTGGCCTTTACCGAGCCACAACACATCCGTCAGGGCCAGCTCACGGCCACTGCCCACATCGATGTTCAAGGGCGAGTCGCCAAAATCCGGATGAGCGCCGCCACAGGTGTAGCTGGTGGCGATGCTGGCGCTGAGCACGGCCGAGTTGAAGAACCGTGGCTTGACGGTCTGCATGAACTCGCCACCCTGACCGGCCGCCAGCAAGCACTCGTGGTAAGCCGTCACCTCGCTCCACAGGCGCTCCATCAGCAACTGGTTGAGCCGCTCCTGGCGCTCCTGGGGATAGCCGGCAACCACCTTGAACATCGCCAGTTTCGACGATGGTTCGCTCCACCATTGCAGGGTGTAGCCCATGAATTCCTGCTGCTTGCCTTGCTTGAGCGTCAGGCCCTGCAGGCGCAGGTACGCGTACAAGTCTTCCCGGTACAACTGCGTGAGGTAGGGCAACGCGTCCGGCTTGGGCGCGTCGGCGCTGGCCGGTGCCAAACGGACTTCCAGGGTCTTGCCCTTGGTTCCCCGCCACTGGCCCTGCCAGCCGTCGGCGGAGCCCTGCAATTGGAAAGCGGCCTGGGGCGACGCGTCCTTGGCATAGTCTTCGCGACCTTCGCGCAGTTGCAATGACTGCCCGTCCAGCGTGCCCTCCAGGGCCAGGTCATGGTGGTACTTCTGGTAGAAATAACGCCCCGTGACCTTCTGTGGGTCGCCGGTGTCGATCTCCATCACGATCGGCATGTTGCCCAGGGTCCCGACCAGGATTTGGCGGGTAGACGAAGCCTGCGCGGCCGATCCCAGGATCGACAACAACAGGACAAGGAACAGTCGGCGCATCAGTCCGTTGAACATGGAGGCTCCCTTGTATTGGTCACCGGGCACCTTCCGCGAAAGGACCCGGCCGGGTTAGACGGTAGGCGATTATGAACCGCGTCCCCAATACAATCGAGCCATCGAGCGTGACGTGCCCGTCACTTCAGGCACATGCTCAGCAGCACCAGCACCAGCAGCCCGATGTACACACGTGCGTGCACGCGGTCCGGGATCCGGCCGATCCATGGCGTGGCCAGGCGAATGCCCAGCAGCGACCCCAGGGTCAGTACCGAAAACGCCAGCAGATCGACATAACCGACGAACCAGGGGCCCAGGTCGAAGCGGCTCAAGCCTGCCAGCAGCATGTAGGTGGCGGTGCCCGCCAGGGCCACCGGCACGCTCAAGGGATTGGCCATGGAAGTGGCCTGGGTCATGCTCAAGCCGCAACGACGCAACAGCGGAACCGTCATCACGCTGCCGCCAACCCCTAAAAAGGTGGCGATCACACCGATTCCCATGCCGCCAAACATGGTTTGCATACCCCCCAGGTTGCGCGCTTGCTGACCCTGGGCCGGATCGAGAAAGCCACGCCGCAACAGGCAATCGGCGATGGTGATAGCCAGGTAGGCGATGAAGGCATAGCGGATCACCTCGCCATCGACCCACATCGCCGCAGCCGCGCCGAACGTCGCCCCCAGGCCGATATACCCGCCCAGCGGCCACAGGTAATGCCGGACCAGATTGCCGGCGCGCTGGTGCCGACGGCTTGCAACCAGGGCATTGACGATCATCACGCAGGTGGAGGTAGCCACGGCAATATGCATCGCCGATTGCCCGGCCGCCGAGTCCGCGCCCTGGCTGGCCAGCAGCATCCAGTACAGCAGCGGCACCACCACGAAGCCCCCGCCGAAGCCGAACAGCACGGCGCTGATGCCCGTCATGCAACCAAAAAGTGCCAGCAATAGATAGAACATCGAACAGCATCCGTCAGCCAGGGAAAGTCCGGACGATAGAACGCCGGCGCTTGGCCGGCTTCAGTAAGTCAGCCAATAATGTTGGCGTTTACGCCAAGCACGGGACTCGTCGGCATGCGCAATATCCCCATCGACCAGCTGGACCAGACGCCACGCCCGGTAGTGGCCATCGGTACCGATTACGCCGACGGCCAGCGCCTGCCCCGCCACCGCCATCGACGAGCGCAGCTCCTGTACGGCGCCACCGGCGTCATGCAGGTGGCTACCGAACAGGGTAATTGGGTGGTTCCGCCCCAGCGTGCGGTGTGGATCCCGCCCCAGGTGGAACATGAAGTGCTGATGCTCGGGGTCAGTACTCGCAGCCTCTATATCGAGCCCGACGCTGCACCGCTGGACAGTCGTGGTTGCCAGGTCATCGGTGTGTCGCCGCTGTTGCGCCAGTTGCTGTTGGAGGCGGTGCAGATCCCCCTTGAATACGACCAGCAAGGGCGCGATGGCTTGCTGATCGAGTTGCTGCTGCGCGAACTGCAACGCTGCCCGCCATTGCCCCTGCATATCCCGTTACCCATGGCCGGACCGCTGCTGGAGTTGTGCCAGGCCTTCCTCATGCGCCCCGATATCCACCAGTCGCCCCAGTCCTGGGCCCAGCAGTTGCATGTCAGCCTGCGCACCTTCAATCGCGGGTTTCGCCAGCAAACGGGCATGAGCTTCATTCAATGGCGCCAGCAGGCCTGCGTGGTCCAGGCCCTGGCTCGCCTGGCAGCGGCGCAGAGCGTGACGCGAATCGCCCTGGACTTCGGCTACGACAGCCCCGGGGCATTCTCCACCATGTTTCGCCGGGTGCTGGGGCACTCCCCCACCACCTATCTGAATCACCTGGAATCCAAGCCGGGAAAGACCTTGTGACCAAAGGTCCGTGCAGCACCCGCAATCGGGTTTGATCCGCAAGCCGAATAACTGTACAAATATACAGTACAATTTCACACATCGACCTTCCGGAGAAAACCCATGGCCTCTCTAGCGATGAAAATCACCCTGGAACGTATCGCTCTCTACCAGTTCACCCCAAGGCACTGCACCCAGGCCCGCGACATGCTGGATTGGGACATGGAACGCCTGTCCCGCGAATCCACGGTGTCGGTACAGGCGATCCAGCGTTTCGAAGCCGGCTTCGACGTCCGTGACGTGACGCGCCTGGCCCTGGCGTTCTGCCTGGAAAGCCAGGGGCTGGTGTTTTTCCCGGGCTTCGCTCCTGGCCGGGGCATGAACATCAGGGGAGCGACTCCCAACCCGATGGAGCGCCCGGACTACGTCATGATCGAATGATCCCGCGCCTGGGGCTTAACCATCCGTCCCCGGACGACATGCACCGGCGCCGGCATGCGGTGTCAGGCCGACTCGACACCCGCCTCTTCCAGCACCTCTTCCACTTCCAGCCACCAGGCCGTTCCCCGGTCGGGCTGGCCAAGGCTGAAGAGCTGTCCCATCTGAGGGGTAGCGATATTGATGCTGCGCTCCCAGGCCAGGGCCAGGATCCGGTCGAAGGGCTCATGCCAGGCGTGCATGGCCAGATCGAAGGTGCCGTTGTGGATCGGCAGCAACCACCGGCCCTGCAGGTCGATATGGGCCTGCAACGTTTGCTCCGGCTGCATGTGCACATGCGGCCATTGAACGTTGTAGGCGCCGGTCTCCATCAGCGTCAGGTCGAACGGACCGTACTGCTGGCCAATGCGCTTGAAGCCATCGAAGTAGCCGGTATCGCCGCTGAAGAAGATCCGGGTCAGCCCATCGATCATCACCCAGGAGGCCCACAAGGTGCGGTTGCCATCGAACAGGCCGCGCCCGGAGAAGTGCTGCGATGGCGTGGCGATGAAGCAGATGCCTTCGATTTCACACCCCTGCCACCAGTCCAGTTGCCGCACCTTGGCTGCGGGCACGCCCCACTTGATCAGGGTATCGCCCACGCCCAGGGGCGTGAGGAAGTGCCGGGTCTTGCTGGCCAGGGCCAGTACCGTCTGGTGGTCCAGATGGTCGTAGTGGTCGTGGGAGAGAATGACCGCCTCGATTTCGGGCAATGCCGCGAGGCTGATGGGCGGCTGGTGAAAACGCTTGGGCCCGGCCCATTGCACTGGCGAAGCACGCTCGGCGAACACCGGGTCGGTGATCCAGAACTTGCCACGCATCTTCAGCAACACAGTGGAATGCCCAAGCCTGAAGACGCTCTGGTCCGGCGCAGCCAGCAGCTGTTGGCGAGTCAGGGGCTGCACCGGAATCGCGCCGGCCGGGCGGGTATTGCGCGGCTTGTGGAACAGCATGTTCCAGAAGATCTGCAAGGTCTTGCCGAAGCCTGCACGACTCACCGGAGCGTGGTTGCGAAAGGCTCCCTGTTCCTGGCGTGAGGTTTCCTGGCGGGGAACACGAGTGACGTTGGACGAGACAATGGCCATGACTTGAGTGACTCCATGGAACGCCGTGAAATGCCGGCGTTGCGCTGCTGGATGATCATTTGGCCTTGCACCCAGGCACCGACCGCGGATCATCGTTTCGAATGCGAACTACACTACACAGTGTAGTTTCTGCATTGCAACAGGATTAAGACAAAGTAGACTGCCGGATGCTTTTCCCGACCACCCTGAACGAACCCGACCCATGACAGCTCCGAAGCGCCGCACCGACCTCAAGCGCAACGCCATCATCCAGGCGGCGATCAGCGAGTTCCGCGCCTGTGGTTTCGACATCACCAGCATGGACAAGATCGCTGCCACGGCGGGAGTTTCCAAACGTACGGTGTACAACCACTTCCCCAGCAAAGAAGAGCTGTTCGCCGAGATCCTCAATCAACTGTGGGCCAGCATCAGCGCGCAGACGGAAATCATCTACCGCAGCGACCAGCCCCTGCGTGAACAACTGGCCAGCCTGCTGCGGGCCAAGCTGCAATTGCTCGCCGACGACAACTTCCTCGATCTCGCCCGGGTGGCCATAGCCGCAGCCATCCATTCACCGGAACGCGCGCAGGACATGGTGGCGCGCCTGGGAGAACGGGAAGAATCCCTGAGCCGCTGGATTCGCGCTGCCCAGGCCGACGCCCGGATCAAGCCGGTGGATGCGGAGTTCGCGGCCCAGCAGATGCACGGCCTGCTCAAGAGCTTCGCCCTGTGGCCGCAGATCAGCCTCAGCCACCCGCCCCTGACCCCGGACATGCAATCGCAGGTGGTCGAATCGGCCCTGGACATGTTCCTCGGCCACTATCAGGCCTGAACTTCCCCCGCCCTGCCCCCCTTGCCCGCTACAACCTGCCTCCAGCACGCTGAAATGGCTTCGAAGGACACTGATTATTGTCCCTGGAATGACTGACAATATTCGCCGGACTGATCCGACAAGCGGCCAAGCCGCGGGAGCACCGGCACGGTGCTCCACTACAGAACCTGGTGCAGGAATACATGGAAAATCAACGCGGCAAGGGGCTGTCATTTGCCCGGCGCATCTATCGACCAAGGATCATAGGTCTAGGCATCGGCGGTATCAGTGTCTTCGCCGCAATCCAGCCCCTGGCACCACCGGACTGGGTCTGGGCCCTGCTCCTGTTCCATGGCCTGCTCTGGCCTCACCTGGCTTGCCAGCTCTCCACCCGTTCGGCCTTTCCCTACCAGGCGGAGCGCCGCAACATGCTGTACGACTCGCTGCTCGGCGGGTTCTGGGCGGCCACCATGCAATTCAACCCGCTACCGACGGTGACCATCCTGTCGATGATGGCCATGAACAACGTGGCCGCTGGAGGGTTGCGCCTGTTCATTCGCGGCAGCCTGGCCCAGTGCGGCGGAGTACTGCTGTCCTGGGCCCTGTTCGGCGCCAGCTTCACGACCCGGATCAGCGACCTGCAGGTCTACGCCTGCCTGCCCATGCTGACCCTCTACCCGCTGGCGGTAGGCACCGTCTGCTACCGCCTGGCGATCAAGTTGTCGGAGCACAAGCGGGCCCTGAGCGCCCTGAGCCGCACCGATAGCCTGACCGGCCTGCTCAACCACGGTTCCTGGAAAGACCTGCTGCACATCAAGTTCCACAAGTGCCAGCAGCGGCAGATCGAGGCCAGCATCGCGCTGATCGATATCGATCATTTCAAATCGATCAACGACACCTACGGCCACCTCATCGGCGACACGGTGCTGCGCCACCTGAGCAACGAACTGCGGCGCAACCTGCGCCATGACGACCTTGCCGGACGCTATGGCGGCGACGAGTTCTGCGTGATCCTGCCGCGCATGAGCCACCCGCAGGCGGTGGAGGTCATGGAGCGCCTGCGCCAGGTCTTCAGCCAGTACCGGCATCCGCACATCGAAGACTTGAAGGTCAGCCTGAGCATCGGCCTGGCGGTGTTCGACTCGAACTTCAAGGATCCGTCGGCCTGGCTGCATGCCGCGGACCAGGCGCTGTACCAGGCCAAGAACAATGGCCGCAACCGGACCGCCAGCAACGATGACGGGGATCGTCTGTCCCAGGCACAAATGGCATAAGAGCTTGAAAAACTTATACAAAAATGAAGTAAAAAATATTTTTGTACAAGTTTATTTGGATTTTTCAGCGCCAATGCCATCATAATGCCGCCACTCCGCGACAGCGCCCGCCTTTCCTGTGCAGCGCTGCGGCTACAACCGTTAGCCAGGCCAAGCCAATTAAATCGACTCGCAGCCAATACGTATCCACCTGATATGGCCACCGGCGCTCGCCCGAAGCGCCGTCCCGCATCAGCACTGTGAGTTTTTCTGTCAGCCATGGAACGCTGGCATTGAGCAGATAATGTCGGATGTCAGGGAGCATTCGGCATACCGGCGCACTCAATAGGGACCGACGCAACGTTTTTCCCACAGAGCACCAGCCAACATGCTATTCAACCGCCACAACAAGACCATCGATTCCCTGAACCGGACCATCGCCGAACAATCCCGCATGCTGGACGCCATCGACCGCTCCATGGCGGTGATCGAGTTCGACCTCAACGGCAGTGTGCTGCGGGCCAACGACAATTTCCTCAAGACCTTGGGTTATCGCGAAGACCAGGTCCTGGGCCAATCCCACCGGCTGTTCTGTACGGCCGAATATGCCCGCAGCAGCGACTACCAGAAACTGTGGACCCGCCTGCGGGACGGTCATTTCGAATCCGGCACCTTCGAGCGCCTGGCCAGCGATGGCCGCAGCCTGTGGCTGGAAGCCAGCTACAACCCCATCCGCGATGAAGCCGGCAAAGTCTACAAGGTGGTCAAGTACGCCCTGGACGTCACCACCAGGATCCAGGAGGAAGTCGAGGCCCGGAACAAGCTGGACGCCATCGACCGGGCCATGGCGGTGATCGAATTCAACCTCGACGGCACCATCCTCGACGCCAACGCCAACTTCCTCGGGCGCCTGGGCTACAGCCTGGCCGAGATCAAGGGCAAGCATCACCGGATGTTCTGCAAGCCGGAACTGGCCAACAGCAGCAGCTACCAGGACTTCTGGAATCGCCTCAACCAGGGCCAGTTCATCAACGGCCGCTTCGAACGCATCGACAAACACGGTCGCACCCTATGGCTGGAGGCCAACTACAACCCGGTGTACGACGCCGCCGGGCGCTTGTGCAAGGTGGTCAAGTACGCCGCCGACGTCACCGAGCAGGTGGAAAAACACGAGCGCGATGCAAAGAGCGCGGCCCAGGCGTACCACATCTCGGTACAGACCCGTAAAGTCGCCGAGCAAGGCACCGGAGTGATCCAGCAGGCCGCCAGCGAAATGCGCCAGATCGCCAGCAACATCGAGGACTCCTCCTCGCAGATCGCCCGGCTCGGCGAGCGCTCGGAGCAGATCACCGCCATCGTCAACACCATCCGCGGCATCGCCGACCAGACCAACCTGCTGGCGCTCAATGCCGCCATCGAGGCCGCCCGGGCTGGCGAGCAAGGGCGCGGCTTCGCCGTGGTGGCCGATGAAGTGCGCCAACTGGCGGCCCGCACCAGCGGCTCGACGGCGGAGATCTCCAGCATGATCGACATGATCCAGAACGAAACCCTGCAAGCCATCAAGAGCATGGACGGCACCCGGGAGCGGGCGGCCAAGGGTGTGCAACTGGCCGACCAGGCGGGCTCCGCGATCCTGCAGATTCGTGACGGCGCCAGCGAAGCGGTAGACGCCGTGAGCGTATTCGCCGGGGAACGCGGCGCGCTCTGAGAGAAGCCGTTCCCGGCGTCGATAATGACGCCGGGAACGCCCTGCAAAGCTATAGTGGCCCGACGTTCCAACGCCTGGCGGAGGCCACCATGAGTTCCAGCGACACCCCGGAAAAAACCACCTCGAGCACCGATCACCTGCGCTTTCATCGCGCCCATGCCCACTTGGCGCCGACCTTCGGCACCGACAGTTTCGCCCTGAAGGCCGAGGCCTTCGCCCGCTTCTTCGGCACCCCGGCCTTCCTCGGCGCGCAGACCCTGGTAGTGGTGATCTGGGTGGCCCTGAACCTCAGCGGGCTGACCCACTTCGATGTCTACCCCTTCATCCTCCTGAACCTGGCCTTCAGCCTGCAATCGGCCTATGCCGCGCCGCTGATCCTCCTGGCGCAGACGCGCCAGGCCGCCCGGGACAAGGCCCAGTCCGACGCCGACGCGCAACACCGCGAAGCCCTGGCCGTCGCCAATAGCGAGCGCCAGGCCGAGGCCGCCCAGACCACCGCGCAATTGCTGGAATTGCTGGAGCAGAACACTCGCCTGACGGAAATGACCAAGCAGTTGACCGAGCGTATCGAGAACCTGACCAGCGAAATGCACGAGCACTTCGTGCGCAAGGAACAGCCCGGCGCCTGAGCGTTTCAGTTCCAGCGCAGGTGGCGCGCCAGCTCATCGAATAGTGTCACCACCGAGCGCAGGGCCCGGCAATCCGGCCGGGTCAGCAACCACAGGGCCGTTTCATGGCCCAGGGGCTCGCTCAAGGGCACCAGCGTCCCGTCGGCGACGAGAAAGTCCGGCAGCGCCGCGACCCCAAGCCCTGCACGCACCAGTTCCACCACCGACTGCATGCTGTTGCAGCGATAGGCCGGTTGCACCCCAGGCCACTGCTGGCGCCGCCAGGCCACCGTCGGATGGTCGGGCAGGAAGTCGTCCGGGGCGATCCACGCCAGCTGCGAAAGCTCGCTGCAATCCACCCGCTGGCAGTACGCGGCACTGGCATACAAGCGATAAGCCACAGCCCCTAGGCGGCGCCCCACCAGATGCTCGGGCGGCGTCGCGGTCAGGCGCACGGCGATATCCGCATCGCGCCGACTGAGGTTGGCAAAATCGTTGGAAGTGCACAGCTCGATGACCAGAGCCGGGTAGTTCGGCATGAACTGCGCCAGCGCCGGCAGCAACAAGCTGTGCAACACCGAGTCGGTGCAGGTCAGGCGCACCGTACCGCTGATCACCTCTCCGCCCCTGGCCACACCGATCCGCGCCGCCTCCAGCGCCTGTTCCGCCTGCTCGGCTTGCTGGGCCAGGGCCTGGGCCAGGCCGGTGGGCAAATAGCCGGCGCGGCTCTTGTCGAACAGTTGCTGGCCAAGCCCGGCCTCGAGCCGGCGCACCGCGCGAAACACCGTCGAGACATCGACCTTGAGCAGGGCGGCCGCGCGGGCCAGGGAGCCGCCACGGACCAGGGCCAGGATCAGCGCCAGGTCGGGATAGTCCAGTTGATAGTGCGCTACTGCATTGATCACTTGTCAAAACGCCAATATTGATTGCACCAGCGCCAATCTATAGTGGCCGCCAACCGACCACAAGCCAGCATGAACAGAGGAGTGCCCCATGCCCGCACACCCAGCGACACCACTGATTCGCATCGCCCTGGTGGGTGATCACGATCCCCGGATCACCGCGCACCAGGCCCTGCCCCTGGCCCTGGAACGAGCCGCCATCGAGACGGGCGTGCAACTGCAATACCAGTGGCTGGCTACCGAACACTTGCACGATGCCGGGCAACTGGAAGGTTTCGATGGCATCTGGTGCGTGCCCGGCAGCCCCTATCGCAACATGGCCGGGGCACTGCTGGCGATCCGCGTGGCCCGGGAGAAACAGCGGCCCTTTCTCGGCACCTGCGGCGGCTTCCAGCACGCGGTGCTGGAATACGCTCGCAACGTGCTGGGCTGGACCGATGCCGAGCACGGGGAAACCGCTCCCGAGGCGGAGCGGGCGGTCCTGAGCCTGCTGAGCTGCGCCCTGGTGGAAACCCGCGACCTTATCCAGCTGCGCCCCGATAGCCTGATCGCCAGGGCCTATGGCAGCCAGCGCATCGAGGAAGGCTACCGCTGCCGCTACGGGATCAATCCGGACTTCGCCGGCCCCCTGCTTGCCGGCGCCCTGCGTGCCAGCGGCCACGACCAGGCCGCAGAACTGCGCGCCGTGGAGCTGGACGGCCATCCGTTCTTCGTCGCGACCTTGTTCCAACCCGAACGCGCGGCACTCGCCGGCCACACCCCGCCCCTGGCCCGGGCCCTGCTCCAAGCCTGCCGGGAGGTTCAGCGATGATCGGCCAGACACCCGCACCGCCCTACTACGCAGTGATCTTCAGCTCCCAGCGCAATGCAGCCGATCCGGACTATGACCAGGCGGCCGAACGCATGCTCGAGTTGGCCCGCCAGCAGCCGGGATTTCTCGGGGTCGAATCGGCACGGGGCGCCGATGGCTTCGGAATCACCGTGTCTTACTGGACCTGCGAGGAGGCGATCCTGGCCTGGAAGCGACACGCCGAGCACAGCGCTGTCCGCGAGCGCGGTCGCAACCAGTGGTATCACAGCTTCAGTACGCGGGTGAGCAGGGTCGAGCGAGCCTACGGCTGCGCTGAATGAACGGTCTCCCGGGGCGCCTGTCCAGGCGCTCCGGGCAGTCGCGGCGGGTCAGCCCCGGTCGCTAGAGAGCAAGCTGCGCACGGCCTGGATTTCCGGCAGGTCGCTGCGGCGCATGTACACCCGCAGGGGCTCGCTGATGTTGATCCGGTCGTCGATGTTCTGGTCCAGCAACAGCTGGATCTGCTCGCGACGCAGGCTCATGGCCTCGCCGTCGGCCCGGGTCCAGACGAACTCGCTGGCCGGGACTATGGCGTCGTCGGCCACGTCCATGCCGAAGGAGTCTTCGCTGAAACGCACGATGTAGCGGCCAGTCTTGTGATTGAAACCGACAAAACCCTTGAGCTGGTCGGCGGCCTGGCAAATGAGTTCGGAGGTGATGCTCATGGTAAACCTCGCTATGGGTCCCGCAGGACGGGGGATCGATGGTCTACACGCGAGGCAAGGAACAGCGGTGTTTTCTGGCTTCCCTCTGCTGGGGAAACTGCGGGGTCCAAGAGTACTGCAAAGCGCCGGAAAAAACCCGGGACCTGCGCGACTGCTCGCTCGATGTCGCTCTGGCGATAGCACAAGCGTCATCGAGTTGTTAAAAGATAGCGACTCGTCCCCGCCCCCACGAAAGGATTTCGAGCATGCCCCACCCCTTCCACTCCAGAACCCTGATGCTGGGCCTGATGCTCGCATGCGGCCTGGCCCAGGCCGCGGAACCGGCCGATCCCGAGGCCCTGGCCGCTCGCCTGGGTATTGCACGGCCAGCGGTCATCGCCCACCGCGGGGCTTCTTTCGATGCTCCCGAATCCACCGCCGCCGCCTACATAGTGGCTCGCGACCTGGGGGCCGATTACCTGGAGATGGATCTGCAGCGCAGCAAGGATGGCGTACTGTTCGCCCTGCATGACAACAACCTGCAACGCACCACCGATGTCGCGCAGAAATTCCCCGAACGCAAGGACCGCCCGGCCAACGCCTTCACCATGGCCGAGCTGAAGACCCTGGACGCCGGCAGCTGGTTCAACCAGGCCCACCCCGACCGCGCCCGGCCAGGCTTCGTCGGCCTGCAGATCCTCACCCTGGATGAAATCATCGATATCGCCCAGGGCAGTTCGGCGCACAAGCCCGGGCTCTACATCGAGACCAAGGAACCCCAGTTGTTCCCGGGTATCGAGCACGACCTCAAGAAAAAACTCCAGGACCGCGGCTGGTTGAGCCCGGCCGGCTCGACCCTGGCCAAGAGCGACCTGGCAGCAGGCCAGGGCAAGGGCCAGGTGGTGCTGCAAACCTTCGACAAGCACAGCCTGGAACTGCTGCACCAGGAAATGCCCCAGGTGCCCAAGGTCCTGTTGCTGTGGCTCGCGCCTGGCAGCATCGAGCCGGCTTCCGGACAGAGCTTTGCCAGCAGCGGTGAAACCGACAAGGCGGCCTTCTATGCCCGCCAGCAACCCCGGGACCAGGCCGAGTTCAAGCGCTGGGTCGACTTCGCCAAGGCCCGGGGCGCCATCGGCACCGGCCCTTCGGCAGCCCTCTCGGGCGGTGGCGAACAGAGCTACGCCGACCTGGTGCAGCCGTGGATGAACCAGTACACCCACGATCAGGGGCTGCTGGTGCATGTCTATACGGTGGACGAGCCGGTGGACTTCCAGAAGGTGATGAATGCCGGCGTCGATGGCATCTTCACCAACCGCAGCGACCAGTTGCTCAAGTACTTCCAGCGTCCGGCCGGCACCAGTGTCGCCCGCCTGCTGGAAGCCAGCGGCTACTGAATGAGCGACTCCCGCTGGCAGGGCGAACTCTGGCTGGGTCGTGACTTCGGCCTGGTCCACGGGTTCATGGGGCGTACCGCGCCCCATGCCCACTACGCCCATCAACTGATCATCGCCCCCGGGCAGCCGGTCACCGTGGAGCTCGATGGCGTTCGCCACAGCGGTCACTACCTGATGATCCAGGCCCTGTGCCGCCACGCCATCGTCGAAGCTCCCGAAGCGGCGTTCACGGTCTATGCCGAACCGCTGTCGATCGATGCGCGGGACCTGCACCAGAGCGTCAGCGAGGTGACACCCGGCTTGCCCGAACTGGAGGCCGCGCTACGCGCCTGCCCGCGCCAGCCCATGGTCGACCGGCGCATAGAGCGGGCGTTGCAGGCCCTGGACGCGGCCCTGGACGGCAAGGTGGCGGCCGCGCAATTGGCGGCCCAGGCCAACCTGTCCCTGAGCCAGCTGGAGCGCTTGTTCGCCCGCGACGTGGGCCTGCCGGTACGCCGCCTGGTGCTGTGGCGGCGCCTGCGCCTGGCCATGGCCCTGATGCTCCAGGGCCAGGCTATGACCCAGGCGGCCCACGGCGCCGGGTTCGCCGACGCCGCGCACTTCTCCCGGACCTTGAAAGCACTATTCGGCGTCACCGCCGGCCAGGCCCTCAAGCATCTCAGGCCCCGCCTGCTGGCTTGACCTGCCGACGCAGGGCTTGCGGCACCTTGGGCTCGGCGCTGTAACGCTGGACCTTGAAGGGCTCCAGCAGTTGCCGCCAGTACCCCGCCGGGTAGTCCGGACGGCTGCCGATGCCCAGGTCTCCCGGACGCATCGGGTAATCATGCCGATAGAACGTGGTGCCCAGCAGCCAGTCCCACAGGTTGAAGAACAGACCGAAGTTCACATCCCCGGCACGCCCGTACTTCATATGGTGGAAGCGGTGCACCGGGGCCCAGGCGAACACCAGGCGCAGTACGCCAAGGCGCATGTCGACATTGGAATGCTGCAACAGCAACTGGATGGCGATGGCCAGTGCCAGCAGCTGTGCCACCGGCAGCGGGATGCCCAGTATGAGTAACGGCAACAGCCCTGCCGAGGCTTCGAGCAACTGGTGCAAGGGGTGCTTGAGCAGGCCGTTGAAGCCATACATGCGCTGCACGCTGTGGTGCACCGCATGCAGGCGCCAGAGCCAGGCCCAACGGTGACTGGCATAGTGCGCCAGGGTGATCCCGCAATCGGCCACGGTAACCGCGAGCAACAGCTGTCCCCAGAGCGGCCAGTCCCGGGGCCACAAGCCATCGTGGGCCAGCAGCATCGCCAGCCCCGGCAGCGCCAGCAGGCCGATGGCATTCAAGCCTTCGTTGACCACGGCGTGCAGGCAGTCGCGCAACCGGTCCCCGTGGGAGCGGTTCCAGGCGGGCTCGTAAGGCAAGCCCCACTCCGCCAGGAACGACACGCCAAGGGCCCCCAGGAACAACCAGGGCAGGCCCGCCGCCGAGCCACCCGCACTGCCCATCCACCAGACACCGGCGCCGATGAAGCCACCGAAGAACAGCGGCCCATACAACCACGCAAGCATTCGTTTCATCCGTCTTGTCTCCATCGATAAGGAGACAGCAGCTTGCCGGCCAGCCAGGCCCGCAGGCTTGAACAAACGGCGCAATCGGTGGCGGGAATTAAGGGTGAATTAAGTTGCGCTGGTTAACCTGTGCCCATCCAAACCCATCACCCCCGAAGGAATCATCCATGAGCAAATTCTCCGCACTGCTGGCCGCCACCGCCCTGACCCTGAGCGCCGGACTGGCCCAGGCCGATGTCCGCCCGGACCTGATCCCGGGCCTGCTCAAGTCGGGCGCCATCATGGACCTGGAGAAACTCAACCAGGCCGCCCTGGCCCAGCATCCCGGCACCAGCGCCGCCAACATCACCGACACCGAGCTGGAACAGACCGCCAGCGGCGCCTACGTCTACCAGGTGGAATTGCGTGACAGCAAAGGCATCGAGTGGGATGTGGACCTGGATGCCAAGACCGGCAAGGTCCTGGCCAACAAGCAAGACCAGTAACCTGCAGATAGCACAAGGCCGCGCCTCTACAAGGGGCGCGGCCTTGTGCTTTGCGGGTCCAGGGATCAGGCGCTCAGGCGCGCCGTGACCTCGTTCAGCTGGCCCGACAGGACATGCAGGTTGCGGCTCGCCGCCTCGGTACGCTGGACGTTGTCCAGGTTGGTGCTGGCGATGGAGGTGATCTCGGTCAGGTTGCGCGAGATGTCCTCGGCCACCGAGGTCTGCTCCTCGGCGGCGGTGGCGATCTGCCGGTTCATGTCGCGAATCGCTTCCACCGCCTGGGTAATGCGCTCGAGCATGGCCCCAGCCTCGGTCACCTGTTGCACGCTCTGTTCGCTGCGCGACTGACCGCTCTCGATGGCATGGGCGGCATCCACCGCGCCGGTCTGCACGGTCTGGATGATCTGGTTGATCTCGGTGATCGAGGCCGCGGTGCGCTGGGCCAGGCTGCGCACTTCATCGGCGACCACGGCGAAACCGCGTCCCGCCTCGCCGGCCCGGGCCGCCTCGATGGCCGCGTTGAGGGCCAGCAAGTTGGTCTGTTCGGCGATGCCCTGGATCACTTCCAGCACCTTGCCGATCCTGCCGCTGTCGGCTTCCAGGCGACGGATCACCGTAGCGGTGTTGGCGATCTCGCCACGCATCTGGGTGATGCTGTCGATGGTGCTCTGCATCACCTGCTCGCCCTGCTGCGCCGACTGGTCGGCATCGTCCGCGGCCCGGGCGGCATCGGCGGCATGGCGCGCCACTTCCTGGGCGGTGGCGGACATCTCGTTCATCGCCGTGGCCACCTGGTCGGTGCGGCTGAACTGGTCATTGGTGCCCTGGGACATCAAGGTCGCGATGGAGTTGAGCTCACCACTGGAGGTATCCAGGTCCGAGGCACTGCGCTGCAGGCTGGTGAAGGTCTGGGCGAGGAAGTCACGCAGGGTGTTGGCGGCGGCGGCCAGCTTGCCCAGCTCGTCCTGGCGAGTGTTGTCCACCCGCTGGGAGAACTGGCCACGGCTGAGCTGGGCCACATAGTCGATCAACTGGCGGATCGGCTCCACCAGGCTACGGTTGACCAGCCACAGGCTGAGCAGGCCGATCAGCAAGCCGGAAATGAGCATCACCAGGATACCCAGCCACACCGTACGATCGGCGGCCGCACTGATCTGCAACGACTGCTGTTGGCCCTGCTTGCGCAACTCGACCACCAGCTCGCTCATCTGCTCGCTGGCGGCACGGTCGAAGCCCTTCACCGCAGCATCGCCGGCACTCGGATCGGCACCGCCGGCCACATAGGCATCACGGGCCTTCTGGTAGGCCTGGCCAAGGGCCAGATGCTCCTGGGCCAGACGCTGGACCCGGCTCTTGAGCGAGGTCTCCAGGCCCTGGGTCTGTGCCAGCTCGCCAAGGATGTTCTGCACGTCGCGCTGGCGATCTTCGAACTGCTGCCAGTACTTGTTCATTTCCTGGGGCTGCTTGCCTCGCAGCAGCACGTTCTTCCATTCCTGCACCTGGATCTTGAACTGCAGGTTGGCCTCGTCGATCAGTTGCGAACTGTGCAGCGGACCTTCGATCAGCTCGCGGTAGCTCTGCACGCCATTGGACAGCAATTGAAAGCACGCCAGGGCGATCAACAGCATCGCCAACAGGCTGCCACTCAGCAGGGCAAGAATTTGCCCTCTCAGGGATTTTTGCAAAAACATCGAGAAGATCTCATGGCAGGGATGGAGCAGGCCCGATAAGGCATGCGTAAGTCCGAACGTCCCTGTCGGGCGCATTCGAGACGGCTCGAATGCGCATGGCATGTGAGCGTGATCGGCATCGACGACACATTCTTGAGAGCCGCCGACCGCCGGTATAACGCGGCGAATCATGGACTTTCAATTGTCACAAAACCGTCAAGAAGCATTGCCATGATGTGGCTCAAGTGAACCTGTGAAACCCGCGCGGGCACTGTCCCTCCTGCGAGCCCCCATGAACCACAGCATCGACCAGAGTCACCGCGATTCCGATCTGTTTGGCCTGCTCTATGGTTACCGCTTCCGCCCCGGCGAACGTGGTCGCGAAATGGATTCGGCCAAGGCCCTGCAAGCCCTGCAATCTGCCGAACACCAGGATGAATTTCTCTGGCTGCACCTGAACCTGGCCCATGCCGCTTGCGAGCGCTGGATGCAGGCCCACCTGCAACTGCCCGATGAATTCTTCGAAGCACTGCATGAAGGTTCGCGCTCGACCCGCATCGAGCACGTGGACTCGGCCCTGCTGGCAGTGGTCAACGACGTGGTGTTCAACTTCAGCAGCATGCTGTCCTCGGACATCTCCACCCTGTGGGTCTGCGTGCGCAGCAACCTGATCATCAGCGCCCGCCTGCAACCCCTGCATTCGGTGGACAAGCTGCGCTCCTCGGTCAAGGCCGGCGAGCACTTCCGCTCGCCCCTGGAACTGCTGGTCCACCTGCTACGGGACCAGGGCGAGGTGCTGACCCAGATCGTGCGCAAGACCAGCCTCAGCGTCGACCAGATCGAAGACCAGTTGCTGGCGGCCAGGGTCTCGGCCAACCGTGCCGAACTGGGAGCCATGCGCCGGGTACTGGTGCGCCTGCAACGGCTGCTGGCCCTGGAGCCGGGCTCGCTGCTGCGGCTGCTCAACCGGCCGCCGCCGTGGTTGCAGAAGGACGACGTCAAGGAGCTGCGCAAGTCCACCGAGGAGTTCGCCCTGATCATCAGCGACCTCACGGCCCTGGGGGAGCGGATCAAGCTGCTGCAGGAGGAAATCGCCGCCAACCTCAACGAGCAGAGCAACCGCACCCTGTTCACCCTGACCGTGGTCACGGTGCTGGCCCTGCCGATCAACATCATCGCCGGCTTCTTCGGCATGAACGTCGGCGGCATTCCCTTCTCCGGCGATCCGGAAGGCTTCTGGATCCTGGTGGCGCTGGTGGTCACCTTCACCGTGATCGCCGGGCGCTGGGCCTTTCGCAAACGCCAGGATTACTGACCCCGCGGCCGTACGCGCCTCGCTGACGCTCGACAGCGGCTACAGCACCACCGTATCCGCAGCCCCGCTTCGTGTAGCCGCTGCCGCCGGCTGCGCACGGCTCGGCACGAGCCGCCGGGGGGCAAACGGATCAACGGGCCAGTCAATTGCACAAACCATGACCTGGGGCAGTCTGCCTGTAACATTCGGCAACGATCATGGAAGCCATTCCTTCCAGCCACAGGATTGTCCAGCAATGGCCACCCCTTCCCTGACCGTCGCCTCCCCCAGCGTCGACGCCAAACCGCAACTGGATAAGAAACCCGGCCCCTTCACCCTGGTGGTGTTCTTCGCCGTATTGGCCCTGGGCCTGTTGTTCACCGCCTACAGCCTGATGCACGACATGCACGAACTGGGCACCACGGTCACCACCTGGACCCCATTCCTGCTGCTTGGCGTCGCGCTGCTGATCGCCCTGGGCTTCGAATTCGTCAACGGCTTCCACGACACCGCCAACGCGGTGGCCACGGTGATCTACACCCATTCGCTGCCACCACAGTTCGCGGTGGTCTGGTCCGGCCTGTTCAACTTCCTCGGGGTGCTGCTGTCCAGCGGCGCAGTGGCCTTCGGCATCATCGCCCTGCTGCCGGTGGAACTGATCCTGCAGGTGGGCTCTTCCGCCGGCTTCGCCATGATCTTCGCCCTGCTGATCGCCGCCATCCTGTGGAACCTCGGCACCTGGTGGCTCGGCTTGCCGGCCTCGTCGTCCCATACCCTGATCGGCTCGATCATCGGCGTCGGCGTAGCCAACGCCCTGATGCATGGCCGCGATGGCACCAGCGGAGTGGACTGGGGCCAGGCCACCAAGGTCGGCTATGCCCTGCTGTTCTCGCCGCTGATCGGCTTCGTGTTCGCCGCCCTGCTGTTGCTGGCCCTGCGCCTGTTCGTCAAGAACCGCGCGCTGTACAAGGCGCCCAAGGGCGACACCCCGCCACCGTGGTGGATTCGCGCTCTGCTGATCCTGACCTGCACCGGGGTGTCGTTCGCCCACGGCTCCAACGACGGCCAGAAAGGCATGGGCCTGATCATGCTGATCCTGGTGGGCACCCTGCCCATGGCCTACGCCCTGAACCGCACCATGCCCGCCGACCAGGCCCTGCAGTTCGCCGCCGTGGCCGAAGTCACCCAGCAAGCCCTGGCCAAGAGCTCCCCACAGGCGGTGCCGGCCGATCCTCGCGCAGTGCTCTCGGAATACATGCGCAGCAAGCAAGCCACGCCCGAACTGGTGCCGGCCCTGGCCGCCCTGGCCGGTGCCATCGGCAATGAAGTGAAGGGTTATGGCTCGCTGTCCAAGGTTCCGGCCGAAGCCATGGGCAACGTGCGCAACGACATGTACCTGACCAGTGAAACCATCCGCCTGATGGACAAGAACCAGGTCGGCCATTTCGACCAGGACACCCGCGACAAGCTGCAACTGTTCAAGCAGCAGATCGACAACGCCACGCGCTTCATCCCATTGTGGGTGAAGATCGCGGTGGCCATCGCGCTCGGCCTGGGCACCATGGTCGGCTGGAAACGCATCGTGGTGACCGTTGGCGAGAAGATCGGCAAGACCCACCTGACCTACGCCCAGGGCGCCTCGGCGGAAACCGTGGCGATGCTGACCATCGGCGCGGCGGACATGTTCGGCCTGCCAGTGTCCACCACCCACGTGCTGTCGTCGGGGGTGGCCGGGACCATGGTGGCCAACGGCGGCGGCTTGCAGATGCGCACCATCCGCAACCTGGCCATGGCTTGGGTGCTGACCCTGCCGGCGGCGATCCTGCTGTCCGGCAGCCTGTACTGGCTGTTCACCCAACTGTTCTAGCCGGCAGTCCCCTGCGGCAGCGGCTACACGATGCGTGAGCCGCCACGGACGGGTGGATCAGGACGCAAACAGCTTGCTCAGGCAAGCCAGCTTCTTCTTGTAGGAACGCCGGGCCTCCAGCGCCTCTTCCAGGGTCACCGGAATAAAGCGCGCCTTCTGGTTGGGCTGCATCTGCCCCACCAGGTCCAGGTCGGCGCTGATCACCGTACCGATCATCGCGTAGCCGCCACCGGACACCGCATCCCGATGCAGGACGATGGGCTCCAGCCCCGCCGGCACCTGGATCGAACCGATGGGATAACAACTGTCGACGATGTTCGACGGATCGGAGCCGGCACCGAACGGCTGCTCCCGAGGCTGGAAGCCCAGGGCACTGCCACCCTTGAAGCGATAGCCGATGCGATCCGCCTCCGAGCCCACGGTCCAGGGTTCGGCGAAGAAACTCGCCTTGGCCCCCTCGCTCAGGCGTTCGTAATAGAGCCCCGGCACCACCCGCAGACTGATCTCGCCCCCCAGGGACTGGCGCAGCGCCATGGGCAGGCTGGCCCCCGGGCGGCCCTTGCCGCCGGCGATCCCCACCGGCAGCTCATCGCCAGCCGCCAAGCGCCGCCCCTGGAAACCGCCCAGGGCGCCCAGGGCATAGGTGGAACGGCTGCCCAGCACCAGCGGCACATCGATGCCACCGGCCACCGCCAGGTAGGCCCGGGCCCCGGCCTTGGGGAAGTCGAAACGCAGCACTTGTCCGGCCTTGACCGCGAACGCGGTATCCAGGTGCCTGTCCACACCGTCGAGCTTGGGCGTCATGTGTGCACCACAGACCGCCACCAGGGCATCGGCAGTGAACTCAAGTTCCGGCCCGAGCAAGGTGCACTCCAGGCCCGCGGCGCCAGCCGGGTTGCCCACCAGTTGGTTGGCGGCGCTCAGGGCGTACTGGTCCAGGGCCCCGGACGGCGGGATACCCAGGTGATAGAAGCCCTCGCGGCCCAGGTCCTGTACCGACGTGGCCAGGCCCGGTTTGATGACCTTGATCATGCCAACACCTCCTGCAGCGACTTGGGATAACCGACCGGGTCGGCGAGAAAGGCATCCAGGGAAAACTCCACCTCACGGATGCGCAGGTCGAAGCGCCCGGCCTCCACCTCGGCCACCGCGTGGTCATAGGCCTCGCGGTCGATAGGCTTGAACTGCACGATGTCCCCGGGGCGGAAGAACACCATGTGCTGCTTGAGGTAGGCCAGTTGCTGCTGCGGGTCGTAGATCGGTGCCGGGGTCACACCGAACATCTGGTAGCCACCGGCGCCGCGCACCGAGTAGATGCAGCCGAAGCAGCCGCCATGGCCCAGGGTCAGCTTCGGCGTGTCGGTGCGCGGCCGCAGGTACTTGGGCACCTGCAACTGGCGCTCGCGCTCGACCATCTGGAACATGAACGGCAGGCCGGCGACGAAACCCACCATGGAGACGAACCAGGGCGCGCCACTGTGGGCGGCGATGAAGGCGTCGACATCCGCCAGGCCGTTGATCCGCGCCGCGTATTCGAGGTCGGTGGCGTCCGGGTCCTGGTGCCGGTCGCGAAAACGCATCAGGGTTTCATGGGTCCAGGGGTCGTTGTACAGCACCGGGATCTCGATGATCCGCGTGTGCAGGCTGCGCTCGGCCACGGCGCCGGCCTCGGCCTCGCGCACGGCCTCCAGCAGGGCCTGGGGCGCGATGCGATCCGGATCGAAACGGATCTGGAACGAGGCATTGGCCAGGCATACGTCCAGTACCCCATCCAGGGCCAGGCGCTCCACCGCGCGGGTGACCGCCATGCCCTTGAAGAAAGCCTCCAGGGACATGCTGTCGCTGACTTCGGCGAACAGGTGCTCGTCGGCACCAAAGCTGTAGCGGATCGGTTGGTTCATGCGACACCTCCGGCACGGCGCCCGGCCAGCCAGGTTTCCAGGGTTGCGGTATGGAAGTCCGCGCTCGCCAGCCAAGGCTCGGCCAGCAGCTCGCGATGCAGGGTCAAGGTACTGGCCATGCCAGTCAAGGTCGTTTGCTCCACGGCCGCCCGCGCCCGAGCCAGGGCCTGCTCGCGGTCGGCGCCATGGACGATCAGCTTGGCCAGCAGCGAGTCGTAGTAAGGCGGCACGGCATACCCCGGATACAGGTGGCTATCGACCCGCAGCCCCGGCCCTTGCGGCCAGGACAACTCCTGGACCTTGCCCGGGCTGGGGAAGAAGTCCCGCGCCGGGTCCTCGGCGTTCAGGCGCATCTGCAGGGCCGCGCCATCGAGGTGGATATCCTCCTGGCGCAGATCCAGCGGTTCGCCACCGGCGATGCGCAGCATGGCCTGGACCAGGTCGACACCGGTGATCAGCTCGCTGATGGGATGCTCCACCTGGATCCGGGTGTTCATCTCGATGAAGAAGAACTCGCCGGTGCTGTCGTCATACAGGTACTCCAGGGTGCCAGCGCCCTGGTAGCCCAGGGCCTCGGTGAGGCGCACCGCACTGCTGCACAACTGCTCGCGCTGGGTGGCATCGAGTACCGGCGATGGCGCCTCCTCGAAGATCTTCTGCCGCCGCCGTTGCAGCGAGCATTCACGTTCGAACAGGTGCACCGCACGCTTGCCGTCGCCCAGCACCTGGACCTCGATATGCCGGGCCCGGCCAATGAACCGCTCCAGGTACAAGGCGCCGTTGCCGAACGCCGCCTGCGCCTCGCGCTGTGCCCGGGGAAACTCCTCGGCCAGTTGCGCCGCATCCTCGGCCAGGCGAATACCCCGCCCGCCGCCACCGGCCGATGCCTTGATCAGCAATGGAAAACCCACCGCCTGCGCCGCTTGCAACGCAGCTGGCAGGTCGAACAGTTCGCCGGGCGAACCGGGCACCACCGGCACCCCGGCGGCCTGGGCGGTACGCCGGGCCTCGGCCTTGTCGCCCATGCGCCGGATAGTCCGCGCATCGGGGCCGACGAAGATCGCCCCGGCCTGGACCACCGCCTCGGCGAACTCGGCATTTTCCGAAAGAAAGCCGTAGCCCGGATGCACGGCATTGGCGCCGCTGGCCTCCAGGGCTGCCAGCAGGGCCTGGATGTTCAGGTAGCTCTTGTCGGCCCGGGCCGGGCCGATGATCTGCACTTCGTCGGCCAGGCGCGCGGCCATGGAGTCGGCGTCCGCCTCGCTGCAGGCAGCGACGGTGGGAATGCCCAGGGCCTTGGCCGCGCGAATGATGCGCACGGCGATCTCGCCACGGTTGGCGACCAGCAGCTTGCGAATGGATTCGGTCATGGGGCGGCCCTCACTCGACCAGGGTCGCGACGACCTGGCCCGGTTCCACCGGGTCACCGTCCTCGACCAGGAAGGCGCCGACCTGGCCGGCGCTGCCGGCAGTGAGCTCGGAAAACTGCTTCATGACTTCGATCAGGCCGATCACGGTATCGGCGCTGACGCTGTCGCCGACCTCGACGAAAGGCGCCGAGTCGGGCGTGGCCTTGCGGTAGAAAGTGCCCGGCAAGGGGGTGATGACGTTGTATTCGGCCATGTCTGTTTCTCTTGGAATAGTTGTCGAAAGGCAGGCAAAAAAAGCAAAACCGCTTGGAGTCGCGTCGATGCGCGAGGCTTGGCGAGCACCCCCTCAGCGGGGTGCTCGCACCTGGATGCCGGCCAGGTCCAGCGCGGCGCGGGTGGCTTCCACCAGGTCCAGGGCACCTGGGGTGTCGCTGTGCAGGCAGATGGAGTCGAACTCGATGGCCAGGTCCTCGCCCTCCACGGTGCGGACCAGTCCCTGCTGGCAGGCGCGCAGAACCTTGGCGGCCACCTCATGGGGATCCAGGACCCGCACCCGGCGGGTAAAGACGATGGAGCCGCTGAGGTCGTAATCGCGATCGGCGTAGAACTCGCGGATTACCGGTTGCCCCAGTTCCTGGGCGATCCGGCAGATCACCGAGCCGGGCATGCAATACAGCAGCAGTTCGGGTTCGAGTTTCTGCAGGTTTTCCACCAGCAGTCGCGCCGCCTCCTCGTCCCGGGCCAGGTGCATGTACAACGCGCCATGGGGCTTGATGTGCTGCAACTTAAGGCCCTGGACCCGGGCCAGCTCACGCAGGGCGCCGAGTTGGTAGAGCATGTCGTCTACCAGTTCCTGGGCCGGGGCGTTGATGTGGCGCCGGCCGAACCCCACCAGGTCGCGAAAGCCCGGGTGGGCCCCGATGGCCACGCCCCGCAGCCGGGCCTGCTCGATGGTGCGGCGCATGGTGCCGGGGTCGCCGGCATGGAAGCCGGTGGCGATGTTGGCCGAGCTGATGAAGCCCATCAGTTCGTTGTCGACGCCATCGCCGATGGTCCACGGGCCGAAGCTTTCGCCCATGTCCGAATTGAAATCCACTGCCTGCATCACTGTTGCTCCAACGTTCGTGACTTCGTGCGATGGACGTTAGAGCGGCCTTGACCCCTTGGGAAGATCTATTATCAGATATAGCTTGTTCTGAAAATCAGATACATGGACGGATAGAAATGTCGTTGACCCTGCGCCAGGTACGTTACTTCGTGGCCACTGCCGAGATCGGCCAGATCTCCCAGGCCGCAATCCACCTGAACATTTCCCAATCGGCGGTGACCACCGCGATCAAGGAACTGGAAGCGATGCTCGCCGTGCAACTGTTCGTGCGGTCGGCCCAGGGCATGGGCCTGACCGATGCCGGCCGGCACTTCCTCAACCGCGCCTACGTGATCCTGCGCAGCGTCGACGATGCGCTGAACAGCCCGCTGCCCGACTACCGCGCCAGCGGCACCCTGCACCTGGCCGCCAGCTACACGGTGATCGGCTACTTCCTGCCGCACCATCTGCAGCGCCTGGGGCACTGGCACCCGGACGTCACCATCGAACTGCACGAACAGGAACGCCAGGCCATCGAACAGGGGCTGCTGGCCGGGCGCTTCGACATGGCGGTGGTGCTCACCGCCAACCTGACCCACCCGGATATCGTCTCCGAGACGCTGTTCAACTCCGAGCGCCGGCTGTGGCTACCGGCCCATCACCAGCTGTGCGAACGGACCAGCGTCAGCCTGGCGGACGTGGCCGAGGAGCCGTTCATCCTGCTCACCGTCGACGAAGCGGAACAAAGCGCCATGCGTTATTGGGAACAGGCCGGCCAACAGCCCAGGGTGCGGGTGCGCACCAGCTCGGTAGAAGCGGTGCGCAGCATGGTGGCCAACGGCAGCGGCGTGGCGATCCTCTCGGACCTGGTGCATCGGCCCTGGTCGCTGGAAGGCAAGCGCATCGAGACCCTGAGCCTGAGCGACCCGGTCACGCCCATGAGCGTCGGCCTGGCCTGGCGTCGCGACCGCGCCTTCACCCCGGCGATGCAAGCGCTGCGGGACTACTTTCGCGATGCGTTCCTCGCCCCCCAGCAACTCTCCGCCCGGCGCTGAAGCGACCAGGCGACCTTCAGCGATCAAACGTCGATACGAAGCGGCTTGGGCCGCTGCATTGGATCAGGGGCAAGACCAGCGCTGGGCGGCGCTGGCGATCTGCCCGGCCAACTGGGCGATGGCCTGCTGGTGGGCCTGCACCAGGCTGCCGAGCTCGACGCCCGCCGGCTGGCGGATCTGGCTGCTGCAGGTCAGGCTGCGGGCCGGGGTGCCTTCGCTGCGCTGACGCAGGCTCCAGACCACATCGATCAAGGCATAGCGCCCGGGCAGGGATTCGAAGCGCCGCACATCGGTCTGCAACGACAGCACCGGGCGCCCGGGCTGCTTCGGCAGGCCCTCGAGGTTGCGGGTCCCCAGCTTCGCCTCCATCTGGCTGGCCAGCGCATCGTGGAACTCATCCACCAATGGCGCGCTCCAGCGCTGGGTCTCGAGAATCGCCAGGGTGCCGCTGTCCTGGCGCACCACCAGCTGTGGCTGGTCCACCTGGACCGGGATGCGCACCGTGGACATCTCGAACTGCAATCCCGAGTTCCTGGCCGTGGCGCCTTCGGTCACCGCTGGCATGAGGGTGTAGTAATGGGTGGGCGCGGAGCTGCACGCGGCAAGTCCCAGGGTCAGGCTCAACAACAGGGCACGGGTTTTCATGGCTGGGCTTCCGGTACGGATTCGCGAACGGAGGAGGATGGCGACTGGTAGGCATCCGGTTGATTGTCCTTGAGGCGTCCGCGAATCAGCGCCTCAGGATGGCGGCCGAGGAAATCGGTGAGCACCCGCACCGAACGGGCCGTGCGCTGCACCTCCTCCATGGCCTGGCCAAGTCTCTGGCGCTGTGGCGAGTCCTCGGAGAAGCTCTCGTTGGCGCTGGCCAGGGTCTTCTTCGATTGCTCCAGGGTTTCGCGCATCTGCGGCAGGACCTGGCCGTTGACCTGCTTGAGGGTCTTGTTCATTTCCGCCAGGCTGGAATCCAGGTTGGCGGCGATGGAATCGATCGGCAGCTTGCTGATCTTGTCCATGGTCGCTTGCAGTTGCTCCTGCAGCTTGTCCAGGCTGCCCGGTACGGTAGGAATCTCCAGTGGCCGGGCGCTGGGGTTGTAGGCCACGGGCTTGGCGTTGGGCACGAAGTCCAGGGAGATGAACAGCTGCCCGGTCAACAGGTTGCCGCTGCGCGCCTGGGCCCGCAGGCCATTTCTGACGAAGGCGCCGATCAGTTGCGCGGAGCGGGCGTCGTCTTCGCCGCCGGTCTGCTTCAGCAGTTTTTCATGGGCCTTGCCCAGCCGCTCGGGGTAGATCACCGCCCCCACCAGGGTCGGGAAGTACTTGCGCTCCTGGTCATAGTCCAGGTCCATGGACACCACCTTGCCGATGTTCACCCCGAGGAACTCCACCGGAGCGTTGATGGCCAGGCCACGCAGCGCCTGGTCGAAGCGCATGCGGATGTAGTACGGGGCGCCGTCTGGCGGTGCCAGGGCGGTGTCCTGGTCCCCGAACAGGTTGTATTCGGCGTTCTCTTCAGCCGGCTTGGCGTTGGGGCTGTACTTGGGTTCGACGAAGGCGATGCCACCGGCGAGGATCGACGACACCGACTCGGTGTTGACCTTCAGCCCGTTGGCGCCGAGGGTCACGTCCACCCCGCTGGCATTCCAGAAGCGGCTGTCGGTGGTCACGTACTTGTCGTTGGGCGAGTTGACGAAGATCTTCACGTCCACGCCCTTGCCGCTGTTGGCCAACTGGTAGGACACCACCTGGCCGACCTGGATGCGCCGGTAGTAGACCGGCGAGCCGATATCCAGGGAGCCCAGGTCGTCGGTATGCAGGGTGAAGCGCTTGCCCTTCTGGCCATAGGTGATGGGCGGTGGAGTCTCCAGGCCCTTGAAGCTGTCCTTGCGCTTGTCCGAGCGGCCGGCGTCGGCGCCGATGAAGGCCCCGGACAGCAGGGTGTCGATACCGGAAACACCACTGGCGCCGATGCGCGGACGCACCACCCAGAACATCGAGTCCTCGGCGGTGAAAGGCTCGGCGGACTGGTCCAGCTCGACCTTGGCCACCACCTTGCGCCGGTCATCGCTCAAGGCGATGGAGGTCACCTTGCCGATCACCACGTTCTTGTACTTGACCTGGGTCTTGTTGGCCTCCAGGCCCTCGGCGGTCTGGAAGCTGATGCTGATTTCCGGCCCGGCCGACATCGACTTGTGGACCACCATCGACAGCCCCACCAGGGCCGCGACTATGGGCACCAGCCATACCAGCGAGACATTGAAGCGTCGCGTGCGCAGCGCCGGGGCGCCAGGGGCTGACGGGGAACTTGCTGCGTTGGAACCTGGATGATCAGACATCTTCAACCTCTACATCCCAGATGAGCCGGGGATCGAAACTCATGGCGGCGAACATCGTCAGCACCACCACCAAACCGAAAAACAGAATGCCCATGCGCGGGTCGATGGAGCTCAAGGCACGGAACTGCACCAGGGCCGCCACCAGCGCCACCACCAGTACATCGAGCATCGACCAGTAGCCGATCACCTCGACGAAACGATACAACTTGGCCCGCTCGCGCTGGGCCCAGCGCGAGCGGCGCTGGCAGGTCACCAGGAGGATGCCGAGGACGAAGAACTTGATGCCCGGCACCACCACGCTGGCGATGAAGATCAGCAGCGCGATGTCCCAGGAGCCGGCTTTCCAGAACTCCACCACGCCACTCATGATGGTGTTCTCGCTGGCATTGCCGAAGATGTTGGTGTGCATCACCGGCAACAGGTTGGCCGGGATGTAGAAGATCAGGCTGGCCAGGAGCAAGGCCCAGGTACGCGACAGGCTGTTGGTCTTGCGCGCATGCACCGCCGAATCGCAACGCGGGCAATAGTGCTCGGACGCCTGGCAGACCTGGCCGCAGGTGTGGCACAGCTTGAGTTGATGTTCCCGGGCATAGGGCGGTGTGCTCATCAGTAGCGACCCTCCAGGTCATCCCAGAGGTAGCGGATGTCCTTGCCGGAAATCAGGATGATCAGCACCGTCAGCATCGCCAGGGCCCACAGCCCCAGCCCGGGATGCACGTCGAGCATGCCCGCCAGCTTGACGATGGCCACCAGGATTCCCAGCAGGCAGACCTCGAGCATGCTCCAGGGCCGCAGGTGCTCCAGGGCGCGCATGCAGGCCTTGAACCCCGGCGCGGCGCGGCCGAAATTGGCAAAACCCAGCACCCAGCACAACAGGACGATCTGCAGGCCCGGGGCGAGGATGATGGTCAGGCCGGTGACTGCGGCGATCAGGCTGATCCGGCCCTGGGCCAGGGCCTCCACCGATTGCCAGAGCGTCGCTTCGTTGCTCAGGCCTTCGAGGCTGATCTTGATCACCGGGAAGAAATTGGCGAAGACGAACAGCAACCCGGCGGTGATCGACAAGGCGAACAACTGCTGCACGTTCAGGTGCCGGGCGCGGGCTAGCAATGCACCGCAGCGCGAACACTGCGCCGCCTGACCTTTACCGAGCGGCACGGACTCGTACAGGGAGTCGCAGTGTTCGCAGATGATCCAGTTGCGAGAATTAGTCATGTTTTTCAGAAAGCCGGAAGGATGGCGAGCACAGAGGAAGGCTCCCGCCGCCGGGTATTTTCAGCAAAAGTAGAAGGTCGTGTCTAGTTTTTCCAAGGACTGGACACAACCTTCTACGCCATAATAGGCGCCCCCGAAAAACTTCGCCGACCATGAACGACACAGCCCCCTCCTCCACCAAGCTCCAGCGCACGCCCAAGCAGACCCGCGGCCACCAGCGGGTCACGGCCATTCTCCAGGCCTGCGCGCGCCTGCTGATCCAGCTGGGGGTAGCGAACCTGACCATGCACGGCATCGCCAGGGAAGCCGGCACCTCCATCGGTTCGCTCTATCACTTTTTCAGCGACAAACAGCAGGTGCTGGAGGCCCTGGGCCAGGGCCATATCGCCGCCATGAGCGCGATCGCCGAACCCTTGCATGGCGTCGATGAGAGTCATTGGCGAGGCTTGAGTTCCCGGCAAGTGATAGAACAGACCACCCTGCCGCTCCTGCAATACATCGAGCAGCATCCCGACCTGTTGCAGATGCTCACTCCGGGCTATGCCCTGGGCCAGTTGCAGGCCCCGGGCCTGCACGTGCAGATGCAGAACCTCTATGACAGAGTATTGAAGGCACGCCTGCCCAATGCCAGCGCCCGGCAGCGCGAAACCTGGGTGCAGGTGCTGCTCGGCCTGCCCCTGGGCCTGTTCCAGCGGGCCCAGGAACACCAGGAACTCAAGCGCGAGTTATTGCTCGAAGAAGTGCCGCGAGCCTTGGCAGCCTACCTGGACACCATCGAGAAGCTGCTCGCTCCGGCATGAAGCTGGCCCTCAATGGGCCAGCCGTACCTGCAGCCACTTGTTGCGCAACACGTCATAGGCCCAGTGGTAGACATAGGTGTAGGGCAGGAAGAACAGCAACACGCCAATGTCGAGGATCAACGCCTGCAGCAGGCTGATCCCCAGCCACCAGGCGATCAAGGGCACGGCGACCACCACCAGCCCTGCCTCGAACAGCAGTGCGTGCACCACCCGGGTCCAGCCGCCATGGGCGATCCGCAGGCGCTTGAGCAGTCGATCGAAGAGGCTGTTGAACAGCACGTTCCAGGCCAGCGCCAGGAGGCCGATGCCCAGGGTGACCACGCCCATGTCGACCATCGGCCGATCCATGACCCAGGACAGCAGCGGAGTACAGATCAGCAACGCCAGCAATTCGAAGGCGACGGCCTGGGCAATGCGTTCGGTGAGGGATTTGTGAAGGCTCATGGCCTGCTCCTGAAGTGAAGACGCTGGCGATCTTCCAGGATGCGATCGATACTTCCTAACCAATAACCATCGACCAAGGCGATACTTCATGGCATCCAACGAAGTGCTGCTGGCATTCGTCCAGGCCGCGACCCAGGGTTCGTTCTCCGCCGCCGCGCGCAAGCTCGGCAAGAGCCAGTCGACCATCAGCGCCGCAGTGGCCAGCCTGGAGATCGACCTCGATGTCCAGCTGTTCGACCGCTCCAGCCGCAAGCCCGGCCTGACCCCGGCCGGACAGGTGCTACTGCGCCGCGCCGAGGAGATCCTCGCCGCCACCAGCCGCCTGGAACTGGCCGCCAGCCAGTTGTCCCAAGGCATCGAGGCGAGGCTCACCGTAGCCCTTTCCGATACCTACCAGTCCGATCGCTTCGAAAGCTGCCTGAATGCCTTCGAGCAACGCTACCCGGAGCTGGAACTGGAATGCCTGATCGCCGAGTGCGATGACCTGGTCGACCTGGTGCAAAGCGGCCGCGCGCAGATCGCCTTCGCCGAGAAACAAGCCGATTACCCGGCCGACCTGGAACACCAGACCATGGCCGAGCGCGGCGAGGTATCGCTGTTCGTGTCATGCCAGCACCCCCTGGCCAAGCTCGATCGGGTGGATCAGCAGGCCCTGGGCCAGCACCGCGAACTGCGCCTGGCCACGGTGCTCAACCCCTATGACAGCCGCCCCCAGGGTCGGGTCTGGTCAGCCCCCAGTTACCTGATGCTGATGGAAATGGCCCAGGGCGGTTTTGGCTGGGCGCCGTTGCCGCGCTGGCTGGTGGAGAAGTTCGGCGCCGGCAGGCTGCAGGAACTCAAGGTCCGCGGCTGGCCACGGCCGGTGCTGGTGGACGCGCTCTGGTCTCGCCTGCAGCCACCGGGGCCGGCCGGCAGCTGGTTCCTGCAACGGATGCTCGGCTGATCGAGACTACAGCTGGCCCAGGCGACGCTCGAGAAAACGTCGCTCCGGCGCCTGGCGGACCAGCTCCAAGGCCCGCCGGTAGGACTCGCGCGCCGCCTCGACCTGCCCCAGCTGGCGACAGAAATCGGCGCGGGCGGCATGGGCCAGGTGATAGTCGGCCAGCTCGCCGCGACGCAGGATCCGTTCGACCTGGACCAGGCCGGCCGCCGGTCCATCGCGCTTGGCCAAGGCCACCGCGCGGTTGAGTTCGATCACCGGCGAGGGCTGCAACCGCAGCAGCACATCGTACAAACCGACGATCTGCGGCCAGTCGGTCTGGCTGGCCATGGGCGCCTCGGCATGCACCGCGGCAATCGCCGCCTGCAGGCAGTAAGGCCCGCCCCCGCCGCTGCGCAAGCCTTGCTCCACCAACGCGCAGCCTTCGTCCATCAGCTCACGCGACCACAAGCGGCGGTCCTGTTCTTCCAACAGGATCAACTCGCCATCGGCGCCAAGGCGCGCCGCCCGCCGCGATTCGTGCAACAACATCAGGGCCAGCAGGCCCATCACCTCGGCCTCCGGCAGCAGCTCCAGCAACAGGCGCCCCAGGCGGATCGCCTCGCGAGTCAGGTCGCCGCAGGTCAGCTCGGCCCCCAGGGACGCCGAGTAGCCTTCGTTGAACACCAGGTAGATCACCCGCAGGACACTGTCCAGGCGCTCGGGCAACTCGTTCAGTGCCGGTACCTGGTAGGGAATCGCCGCATCGCGGATCTTCGCCTTGGCGCGCACGATGCGCTGGGCGATGGTGGCCGGGGTCGCCAGGAAGGCGCGGGCGATCTGCTCGGTGCTCAGGTCGCAGATTTCCCGCAGGGTCAACGGCACCTGGGCATCCGCCGCCAGGGCCGGATGGCAGCAGGTGAAGATCAGCCGCAGGCGGTCGTCTTGCACGTCTTCACCGCTCCAGTCCTCCTGCTCCAGTTGCTCCAGCTGGCTGGCCAGTGCGGCCTGGGAAGCGGCGAAACGTGCCCGCCGGCGCAGGCCATCGATGGCCTTGAAGCGCCCGACGGACACCAGCCACGCCCGGGGGTTGGCCGGAATGCCGTCGTCCTGCCAGCGCTCCACCGCCACGAAGAAAGCCTCATGCAAGGCTTCCTCGGCCAGGTCGAAATCCCCCAGCAGGCGGATCAGGGTAGCGAGGATGCGCCGCGACTGCTCGCGATAGATCTGCTCCACCAGCGCCGTCACCGCCGCTCCGGCCTGGCCCGGCATCAGTCGGGCATGCCCTGGGTGACCAGGGTCACCAGGCGCTCCAGGCTCTGCCCCCAGCCCTCATGGAAGCCCATGGCTTCATGGGCCTGGCGATCGGCCTCGCTCCAGTGCATGGCGCGAGCGGTGTAGAGGGTCTGGTCGCCCCGCTCCTCGAAGGTCACCTCGGCGGTCATGAACGGCTTGCCCGAGGGGATCCAGCCCGGCAGGAAGGCGTCGGTGAACACCAGCCGCGACGGTGCGTCGATCTCCAGGAACACCCCCATGGTCGGATACTCGCTGCCATCGGGGGCGCGCATCAGGGTCCGAAACTGACCGCCGACCCACAGGTCCATCTCGCACTCGGGAGTGGTCATGCCGTGGGGCCCCCACCATTGCGCCAGCAACGCCGGTTCGGTCCAGGCACGGAACAGCTTGCTGCGCGGGGCATCGATCAAGCGGCTGATCGACAGTTCATGTTCGGCGGGCACGCGGCCCGCAGTCTGCAAAGTCATCGCGACGCTCCTCTGGCTAGTTGCCATCAGGGATTGAGTTCACGTACCGGGCGCACTTCCACGCTGCCGACCCGGGCTGCCGGAATCTGCCCGGCGACCTGGATCGCTTCGTTGAGATCCCGAGCCTCCACCAGGTAGAACCCGGCCAACTGCTCCTTGGTTTCGGCGAACGGGCCATCAGTGATCGACAGCTTGCCGCCGCGCATGCGCACCGTGGTAGCGGTCTGCACCGATTGCAGGGCCTCGGCGGCGAGCATCCGCCCGCTGTCGCGCACCGCCTCGGCATAAGCCAGGCACTCGGCATCCTTCGGGCTATCGGGCAGGCTGTGCAGCAGTTGTTCGTCGCTATACACCAGGCATAGGTATTTCATGGGCACCTCCATGATCGGGCTGATCAACTATGGTCGCTGTTCGTGGCTTTGGCGAACCCGCCGACGGTCAGGGCTCGAGGTCGAACAAGGTGGTGCCGGTCTGCATGTCGAAGGGCGCCGACCAATGCTCGTGCACCACCTGCCACTGGCCGCCCAGGCACTGGTACGCCGCGCTGACCCGCATCCAGCAGGCCTTGCTCACACCGTCGGCATCGGTGCCACCGCAATGGGCCAGCCAATGGGCGAACGCCAGCTCGTCGCCAGCCCGCACCTGCAATTGATGGAACTCGAAGATCCCGGGACCGGGGCACACCTGCATGCAAGCCTGCCAATGCGCACGGTAGGCCTCCTTGCCTTTGAATTGCAGGGCGCCGACCGCGTCGAAGGAGACGATGTCATCGGCGTAGAAGCTGACGATCTGCTCGATATCCCTGGCCATTACCGCCTGCCGCCAATGGTCGATCAAGCTACGTACGCGGGCTTCACTGGATGGATTGGACATGGAGAAATTCCTCGGAAGGTGAATGGGTATCACCGAGCAAACTGCTCGATTCATCCCTAGTCGCCTGGGATTTCGCACAATCGACAATGCCGATGAAAAAAATCACGCCAACCATGCAGGCACAAAAAAAGGCCGCGACATAGCGGCCTTTGGCGGTGGCGGAACTACAGAGCCCGCACCATCTCATGCCAGGCCATGCCGCCGTGGTCCGAAGCCGATGCCTTGAGATAGACGAAACCGAAGCGCTCGTAGAGCGGTACATGGCGCTCCTTGCACATCAGGTGGATACGCGCCTTGCCAGCGCCTGCCATGCGCGCGATGAACGCTTCCAGCAACTGCCGGGACAGACCCAGGCCCTGGAAGTCCGGATGCACCACCACCGACATGATCACCACCTCGGGGCCCGCCGGGTCGTGGCCGACCAGTTCCTTGAAGGCCTCGTCGGCCATCTGCACCTCGAAGGTGGCGCCGGAGTTGATGAAACCGGCCACCACGCCCGCGACCTCGGCGACGATGAAACCCTCGGGCCAGGTGGCGATACGCGTGGCGATCTTGTCCCGGGTCGCGGCTTCGTCGCCTTCGTAGGCCTGGGTCTCGATGGCGAAGCAGCGGTCCAGGTCGGCAGGCAGGACGGTGCGGATCAACGGGGTCGGAGCAGTCATGGAACAGCAGCCTGAAGTCAGTTGAGGGGCGTCGATTCTAGCAAGGACCCGGCGTTGTGTATGACCGGCGTAGCGTTCGCTGGCTACCCCGTAAAGCTTTCATATAAGCCCTGGCCAGGCTCGCGCCGAGGGACTATCTATCAGCTCCCCGACGCTTCGCGAACGGCTCCCGGGCCGCTTCGCCGCGCCTTGCCAAGGACCTAGACCATGAGCTCTGCCCAGATCGGTTTTTTCATCTTGCTCGCCATCGCCATCTTCGGCGGTATCACCTTCTACCTCGATTTCTTGCACGAACGCCGTCGCGACAAGCGTGTATCAGACGCTAGCCATGCCCGGGCTCAGAGCCCCACCAGGCGATAACCCACCTGCAATTCGGTGACCAGATGCTGGGGCTGGGCCGGATCGGCCTCCAGCTTCTGCCGCAGATGGGCCATGTGCACCCGCAGGTAGTGGGCCCGGTCCACATAGTCCAGGCCCCAGACTTCCAGCAGCAGCTGGCGATGGGTCAGGACCCGGCTCTGACCGCGGATCAGCGCGCAAAGCAGACGGTACTCGATCGGCGTCAGGTGCACCGGCTGCCCTTCGCGGCGCACCTCATGGGTCGCCAGGTCCACCTCGATGGCGCCGAAGTTGACCTTGCTGGTGGCCGCGGCCGCCCCACTCTGGCCATGGCGGCGCAGTTGCGCGCGAATCCGCGCCAACAACTCCGGTACGCCGAACGGCTTGACCAGGTAGTCGTCGGCCCCGGCGTCCAGGGCGGCGACCTTCTCCGCTTCCCGATCCCGCGCCGAAAGCACCAGGATCGGCACCGCCAGCCAGCCCCGTAGTTCGCTGATCAGTTGCTTGCCATCGCCATCGGGCAGGCCCAGGTCGACGATCACCAAGTCCGGCTGGCGGCTGGCTGCATGGATCAACGCACGCTTGACACTGTCGGCCTCGAATACCTGGAAACCTTCGTCCTCCAGGGCAATACCGACGAAGCGGCGGATATTGGCTTCGTCCTCGACGATCAGGATGCGTGGGCTGCTGCTCATAGGGTTTCCATCGAAGGCGGGTGTCCCGCCGGCAAGGTGATGACAAAACTCAGCCCGGCGTCGGCGTGAGGCTGGGCCTCGATCCGTCCGCCATGGGCCTCGACGATACGCTTGGCCAGGGCCAGGCCCAGGCCGATCCCGGCCACGGCCGATTCCTGCTGGCCACGGCTGAAGGCTTCGAACAGGCTGGCCGGGGAACTGCCCTTGGGGCAACCGGGGCCGCTGTCGCTGACCTGCAGGATGATCTGCTGGTCGACCTGGCGCGCGCTGACCTGCACCAGGGTCCCGGCCGGCGTGTACTTGGCGGCGTTGTCCAGCAGGTTGACCAGTACCCGCTCCAGCAACAGCGCGTCCACCTCCACCAGCGGCAACTGCGGCGCCATGGCGACCCGCACCTGATGCCCGGCCAGGGGCTCGCGCAAGTGGCGCAGGGCACTGCCGACGATCTCCTCCAGGGAGTTCCACTGGCGATTCAGGCGCACCCCACGCTCCTGCATGCGGGCCATGTCCAGCAGGTTCTCGATCAGCCGCTGCATGGAGCCGGCCTGGTCATGGATACCCCGCAGCAACTGCGCCAGGACGCCGTCGGGGGCATGGGGCAAGGCGGCGTCGGCAGCGCCGATGATGGTGGTCAGGGGGGTGCGCAAGTCATGGGAGATCGCCGCCAGCAGGGTGTTGCGCATGCGCTCGCCTTCCATCTGCACCACGGTGCTCTGGGCCACCTCGACGTAGTGCACCCGTTCCAGGGCGATCGCCAGCTGGCTCATGCAGGCTTGCAACAAGCGTTGTTCTTCCGGCTCGCGCAGCCGCTCGGGGTCCTCCAGTTCCAGTACCAGCACGCCACGCACGCGCATCGGCGCCTTGAGCGGCAAGTAGCGCCCCCGGGCCGCCGCCAGGGTATCGGTGCCGCTACCGGCCGGCTGGCCATGATCGTAGGCCCACTGGGCGATGCTCTCGTCCAGTTCCAGGCCATTGGCGCTCAAGGCCCGCACGCGATCGCCGGCATCCGGCAGCGCCAGCCCGACCCGCGCCGCGAACACCCCGCTGAAGGTGCGCAGGGCCACGGCGCAGATCTGCTCCTCGGTGAGCGCCGCCGACAGCTCCCGGGCCAGCCCGGCCAGGGACGTGGCCCGGCGCTCGCCCTCGGCGGCGGTACGCGCCTGGTGGCGCAGGCGCGCGGTGAGCTGGCCGGTGATCAGGGCGATGCCGAGCATCAGGGCGAAGGTGAAGAAGTACTGGGTGTCGTTGACCGTGAACGACCACACCGGCTGGACGAAGAAGAAGTCGAAGCACAACACCGCCAGCATCGCCGCCCAGACCCCGGGGCCGCGCCCCAGGCGCAGGGCCACCAGGACCACGGTGAGCAGGAACAGCATCACCACGTTGGCCGGGTCGAAGACCTTCAACAACAGTGCCGCCACTGCCGTGGCGGCGAAGCACGCCAGGCTGGCCCACAGGTAGGCCGGCGCACGACTGGGCGCCAGGCCGGCCTCGGGCTTGGGTGCCACGCTGCGCTGGCGGTCCGCTGGCCCATTGGCGATCACGATCTGGTCGATTTCCGGGTGCTGGCGACTGAGGCGATCGCTCACCGACTGGTGCCAGACCTGCCACACCCGGCGCGGGTAATGGCCCAGCACCAGGCGATTGGCGTTGTGCTCGCGGGCACAGGCGGCCAGGGCCTCGGCCACGTCCATGCCGGGCAGGGTCGCGGTCTCGGCACCGAACTCGGCGGCCAGGGCCAGGGTCTTCATGGCAGCCGCATAGCGACTCGCGCCGATGCCCCGACGCTGGGCCGGCGCCACGTGCACCACCATCCAGTCGGCCTCGAGCTTTTGCGCCAGGCGCGCCGCCTCGCGCACCAGGCGCTCGTCCGCCGGATCCCCGGCGATCCCCACCAGCAACCGCTCCCGGGCTGGCCACAGGGCGTTGATCGAGCGTTCGCGGCGGTAGTCGCGCATCTGCGCGTCGACCCGGTCGGCGGTGCGGCGCAGGGTCAGCTCGCGCAGGGCCAGCAGGTTGCCCTTGCGAAAGAAATTGCGCGAGGCCCGCTCGGCCTGGGGCGCCAGGTACACCTTGCCGTCCTTGAGCCGGCGCAGCAGGTCGTCCGGCGGCAGGTCGATCACCAGCACTTCGTGGGCGTCGTCGAACAGATGATCGGGCACCGTCTCGCGCACGCGGATGCCGATGATCCCGCTGACGATGTCGTTGAGGCTTTCCAGGTGCTGGACATTGAGGGTGGTCCAGACGTCGATGCCGGCCCGCAACAGTTCCTCGACGTCCTGCCAGCGCTTGGGATGCCGGGAACCCTGGACATTGCTGTGGGCCAGTTCGTCCACCAGCAGTACCGCCGGCTGGCGGGCCAGGGCGGCATCCAGGTCGAATTCGGGCAAGGCATGCTCACGGTGCATCAGCTGGTGCCGAGGCAGCACCTCGATGCCTTGCAGCAGCTCGGCGGTGTCGCGCCGGCCGTGGGTCTCGACGATCCCGGCCACCACATCGCGACCCTGGGCCAGTTCCTGGCGGGCGGCGGTGAGCATGGCGCAGGTCTTGCCGACCCCGGCGTTGGAGCCGAAGTAGATGCGCAACTTGCCGCGCCGGGCGGCCTGTTCGTCCTGCTGCAGTTTTTCCAGCAACGCATCGGGATCGGGGCGCCCATCGCGAGGGGGGATACCAGTGTCGAGAACAGCCATGTGCATCCTTGAATGAACAAGGCGGCGCTCCGGGGAGCGCCGCCTTGCGAGTCCTGTCAGACCAGGCCGAGCCCGGCCAGCAGCATGTCGATCAGCTTGATCCCGGCAAAGGGTACCAGCACCCCGCCCAGGCCGTAGATCAGCAGGTTGCGGTTGAGCAACGCCGCCGCCCCGATGGAGCGGTACTTCACGCCCTTGAGCGCCAGGGGGATGAGGAACACGATGATCAGGGCATTGAAGATCACCGCGCTCAAGATCGCCGAGTTCGGACTGTTCAAGTGCATCACGTTCAACGCCGCCAACTGCGGGTAAGTAGCGACGAACGCGGCCGGTACGATAGCAAAATACTTGGCCACATCGTTGGCCACGCTGAAGGTGGTCAGCGCGCCACGGGTCATGAGCATCTGCTTGCCCACCTCCACCACCTCGATCAGCTTGGTCGGGTTGCTGTCCAGGTCGACCATGTTGCCGGCTTCCTTCGCCGCCTGGGTGCCGCTGTTCATGGCCACGGCCACATCGGCCTGGGCCAGGGCCGGGGCGTCGTTGGTGCCGTCGCCGGTCATGGCCACCAGCTTGCCCTTGGCCTGGTAGTCGCGGATCAGCTGCAGCTTGTCCTCGGGCCGGGCTTCGGCGAGAAAATCGTCGACCCCGGCCTCCACGGCAATGGCGGCGGCGGTCAGGCGGTTGTCGCCGGTGATCATCACGGTCTTGATGCCCATGCGGCGCAGCTCGGCGAAGCGTTCCTTGATCCCGCCCTTGACCACGTCCTTGAGCTCCACCACGCCCAGGGCCTGGGCCCCGTCGCTGACCACCAGCGGCGTGCTGCCACGGCGCGAGACTTCATCGACCCTGGCCTGCAGGGCTGGCGCAAAGCTGCCGCCCAGGGCCTCGATGTGGCGGCGAATGGCATCGGCGGCGCCCTTGCGGATGCAGCGGCCCTGGGGCAGGTCGACGCCGCTCATGCGGGTCTGGGCGGTGAACGGCACGGCACTCGCACCTAGGGTCGCAAGGTCGCGCCCAGCGATGTCGAACTGTTGCCGGGCCAGGACCACGATGCTCCGCCCTTCAGGGGTTTCATCGGCCAGGGACGCCAGTTGCGCGGCATCCGCCAGTTCGCTGTCGCGGATCCCCGGGGCCGGCAGGAAGGCACTGGCCTGGCGATTGCCCAGGGTAATGGTGCCGGTCTTGTCCAACAGCAGCACGTCCACGTCACCCGCCGCCTCCACCGCACGGCCGGAGGTGGCGATGACGTTGGCCGACATCATCCGGCTCATGCCCGCCACGCCGATGGCCGACAGCAGGCCGCCGATGGTGGTGGGGATCAGGCACACCAGCAGCGCCACCAGCACCGTGGCACTGACCACGCTGCCGGTGCCGCTCATGGCCACGGCGAACAGCGAGTACGGGCTCAGGGTGACGATCACCAACAGGAACAACAGGGTCAGGCCCACCAGGAGGATGGTCAGGGCCACCTCGTTGGGGGTCTTCTGCCGCCGCGCCGATTCCACCATGGAGATCATGCGGTCCAGGAAGGATTCGCCGGGGTTGACGCTGATGCGCACCACCAGCCAGTCGGACAGCACCTTGGTGCCGCCGGTGACCGAGGAGAAGTCGCCGCCGGCCTCGCGGATCACCGGCGCCGACTCACCGGTGATGGCGCTCTCGTCCACCGTGGCCACGCCTTCGATGACCTCGCCGTCCAGGGGCACCAGGTCGCCGGCCTCGATCAGCACCACCATGTCCTTGCGCAACTCGCTGGCGGCCATGGGCAGCCAGGCGGCGCCGTGCCGTGGCTGTTGCAGCAACTTGGCCAGGGTCTGGCGCTTCATGCCCTTGAGGCTCGCCGCCTGGGCCCGGCTGCGGCCCTCGGCCAGGGCCTCGGCGAAGTTGGCGAACAACACGGTGAACCACAACCACAGGGCGATGCTCAGGATGAAGCCGCTGGGGGCCTCGCCCTGCCCACCCAGGGACTGCAGCCACAGCAAGGTGGTGAGCAGGCTGCCCAAGTAGACCACGAACATCACGGGGTTCTTCCATTGGGCCTGGGGCAGCAGCTTCTTCACGGCATCCTGGCACGCCGTGAGCAGCAACCCACGGTCGAACAAAGCAATACGAGCGTTCTTACTCATGGTCTCTTACTCACTGGCCGCGAGGGGCGAGGCAGGCATGGGCGCCAGGGCGTCCAGCGCGAGGTTCAGTTGCAGCACATTGACCCGGGGTTCGCCCAGCAGGCCGAAGGTGCGGCCTTCGCTGTGTGCTTGCAGCAGGGCTTGCAGCTCGCCCGGCGGCAGGTGCCGCGCGCGGGCCACTCGCTCCAGCTGCAGCCGGGCGTTGGCCAGGGAAATGTGCGGGTCCAGGCCGGACGCCGACGCCGTCACCGCGTCCACCGGCACCAGGCTGTCGGCGGCCAGGCCATTGAGTTGGCGGTAGGTACGGGCCCGCTCGGCGACGCTGTCCAGCAGCTTCTGGCTGGTGGGGCCCAGGTTGCTGGCACCACTGGCCCCGGCGTTGTAGGGCTGCGGCACGCTCTTGCCCGGGTCCAGCGGATCGCTGCCCAGGGTCATGCTCGGCCGGCCCTGGAAATACTCCGGCCGCTGGAAGGCCTGGCCGATCAGGCTGGAGCCCACCACCATGCCGTTGCGCTGCAGCAGGCTGCCCTGGGCCTGGAACGGAAACAACAGGTTGGCCAGCAGCGTGGTCGCCAGCGGATAGGCCAGGCCGGTCAGTGCCAGGCACAGCAACGCCGCCGCCAGCACCGGGCGCAGCAGGCCCTTGAACAGCACCGCGGTGGTGCCCTGGGTTTGCATTTGCGTAGTCATCACAACCCCTTACTTGTAGGTCTGGCCGGCCAGCAACTGCAGTTGCTCCACCAGCGGGCCGAGCGCGAGCGCCGGCAGGAAGGTCAGGCCACCGACCACCAGCACCACGAACACCACCAGGAACATGAACAGCGGGGTCGCGGTGGGAATGGTGCCGGCGCCGGCCGGGATGTTCTTTTTCGCCGCCAGGGAGCCGGCCACGGCCAGCATCGGCAGCATGGTGAAGAAGCGCCCCATGAGCATCGCCAGGCCGATGGTGGTGTTGAAGAACGGCGTGTTGGCATTCAGCCCGGCGAACGCCGAACCGTTGTTCGCGGTGCCCGAGGCGTAGGCGTAGAGCACCTCGCTGAAACCATGGGGACCCAGGTTGTTAAGGCTGTTGAGGGTGTCCGGCCAGAGCGCCGCCAGGGCAGTGAACCCGAGAATGCAGACGGGGTGCGCCAGCACCGAGAGCATCACCAGCTTGATCTCCCGGGCCTCGATCTTCTTGCCGAGGAACTCCGGACTGCGGCCGATCATCATGCCCACCAGGAACACCGTCAGCAGGGCGTACTGGATCAGGTTGATGAAGCCCACGCCGTCGCCGCCGAACACGCAGTTGAGCATCATCTGCGCCAGGGGCACGAAACCGCCCATGGGGGTCAGCGAGTCATGCATGGCGTTCACCGAGCCGGTGGTGGCACCGGTGGTAGTGGTGACGAACAGCGCAGTGTCGGCGATGCCGAAGCGCAGCTCCTTGCCTTCCATGTTGCCGCCGCTCTGGGTCGCCGACAGTTGCTGGTCGGCTCCGGCCAGGGTCAGCAGCGGGTTGCCGCTCTGTTCGGCTGTGAACACGATGGCCAGGAAGCCTGCGAACATCACCAGGAAAGTGCCGAAGAACACCCAGCCCTGACGCCGACGCAACAGCATGCTGCCGAAGGTGTAGGTCAGCGCCGAAGGAATCAGCAGCATGCTGAGGATGTGCAGGACGTTGGTCAGCGGCGTCGGGTTCTCGAACGGATGCGCGGCGTTCATGCTGAAGAAACCGCCGCCGTTGGTGCCGATGTGCTTGATCGATTCGAAGCTGGCCACGGCGCCGACGATCAACTGCTGGCGGCCGCCTTCCAGGGTACTGGCCAGGGCCTCGGAATCCAGGGTCTGGGGCATGCCCTGCCAGACGTAGACCAGGGCCATCAGCAGGCACAAGGGCAGCATCACCCGGTACAGCACGCGGATGAAATCCACCCAGTAGTTGCCGATGTCCGCCGAGCTGGAACGGCTCAGGCCGCGGATGAAGCCGGCGGCGGCCACCACTCCGGCGGTGGCGCCGACGAACATCAGGAAGGTGATGGCCGCCATCTGGCTGAAGTTCGACAGGCTGCTCTCGCCGGAGTACGCCTGCCAGTTGGTATTGGTGATGAAAGAGGCGGCGGTGTTGAACGCCAGGTCCGGGCTCTGCGCCGCCAGCCCCAGCGGGTTCAGGGGCGTCAGCCCTTGCAGGCGCAGCACCAGGTAGCCCAGCAGCATCATCGCCGCGTTGGACAGCAGCAAGGCCGAACCGTAGCGGGCCCAGCCCATGGCCTCGCCAGGATCGATCCCCAGCAGGCGGTAAGTGGCGCGCTCCGGCAAGGCATGGCCACGGCCACTGAAGACCCGGGCCAACCACTTGCCCATGAGCACGGCGAGCCCGGTCATCAGACCGAGGATCACCGCGTATTCCAGCACAGTACTCAACATGTCGATGCTCCGCTCAAATCTTGCCCATGGCGACGATGCCCAGGGCCGTCAGTACAAAGAACCCCAGGGACAGGCCCACGAAGATCAGGTCGTACATGGCTGGTTTCCTTTCTCGAAAGCGCCCGGCCGGGCGCATGCCAATGCATGGCGAATGCTGGGAACGTGCATCAGAACTTCTCGGCGCGGATCAGCGCGTACCCCAGGTAGGCGAACAGCAGCACAGCGCAAAAGCCGCTGGCGCCGTAGATCAATGGCAGTGTCAGCAAGACGGTTCCCCTCGATGGCGTTTGGGGCAGCGCCAGGCCTCATCAGCGGCTCGCGGCGCTACCGTTGGCGGTGCCCGGCAATGGGCGCCGGCAGGGAGGCGGGAACAGGTGGTCGACCGCCCTTCTCTGCGCCACGCAGGTTAGGCGAGGGCGTATCAAGGTCGGGCACTGATTGCGGGGGGCGGTATCAAGACCGCATAAAGATTGCCGCCCTGTGCAGGCGAAGCAGGGGCGCCGACGCGCCCCGAGAGGTTCAGGCCGTCTTCAGGGGCAGCCAGATTTCCAGGCTGCCATGCCCGGTATTGGGATTGAAATCGGCGCTGTAGCGCTCGAAGCAGGGGGCATCGGCGGCCTGCTGGCCCGATTGCGGGAGCCAGGTCTGCCAGATGTAGTCGAAGGTGCAGGGCAACTGCTGCAATGAACCGTGGTGCTCGAACACCGCGTACTGCTGGGGCTGCAGCTCGACCCAGCGATAGTGGTCGGGCAAGTCGTCGAGCTTGCTGATCTCGACCCCGGCGATGTACTCGAAGCCGCCCTGCCCATCGGGGTTGCAGCACACGCCGTAGGTGACGTCATCCACCTGCCCCGGCACCTTGCCGATATGGGGAATGAAACGCTGCCACAGCTGGCCGATCACCTGGATGTTGGCAGGGGTGAAGTGCTGGCTGAAACCGGCGACCAGCAGGAAATGCCATCTTTCGAAGCGTGGTTGCGGGCCACTGCCCTGGTTTTGCTCATCCATGAATGCCACTCCTGCCACTGAAAAAAGGGTTCGCAGGCAAGTATAGAAGCCTGTGGCCAAGGCCTGGATCAGAGCGCCGGAAGGTCGAGCGGCCGGGCACCGACGATGAACTCCTGGTAACCGGATACGATCACGTAAACCGCGAAATAGCAGAAGATCGCCGCAGATGCCAGGTAGGAATAGCGCAACAGCTTGTCGCCCAGTAGCTTGCCGCCCTGGGTCGCCGCCAGGCACAGGCCCATTGTCCAGGCCAGCCCGGCGCAGAAAAAACCGGCCAGGAACAGCGCGGAATCAGCCGTGCTGCCGCCCCCGGAGCGGGCGATCAGGGTGCCTCCCACGGCGGCGAACCAGAGGATCGCGCTGGGCGAGGACATGGCCAGGAAGATCCCCCGCAGGAACTCCTTGCGCGGCGAGCCCCGGTCCGCCTCGCCACGGGTGTCGAGCAGCGCGTCGTGATGGATCGCGGCGTAGATCATCTTCGCCGCGAAGTACACCAGCAGCGCCGAACCGCCAAGCCACAGCACCCAGCGCACCGTCTCGTACTGCAGCAAAACGGTCATCCCGGCCAGGGCCAGCAGCGCATAGACCAGGTCTCCGACACAGGTACCCAGGCCCAGGCAAAAGCCCTGGAAGTAACCACGCTGCATGGCCAGGGTGATCATCGCGATATTGGCCACGCCGATATCCAGGCACAACGAAAGGCTGAGCAAGAAGCCGCTGGTGAATTCCATCATCCATCCCATGTACTGCTGTTGTTCGAAGGCTCGTCGGGGGCGCTCGTGCCCGGGAAAACCTGCCTGGCCCGCCCCTTTGCCGGCCAGGGCCAGCAAGAAGCGTGCACGTTATAGCGGCAAAGCCTGCGCCCCCGCAAATGCCCGCCAGCCCGGGAAAATAATTTTTCGCGCCTCTGGACAAGCCGCCGCCAGCGCCCTTATCGTCTGCCCCGCAGGCCACCGCAGTGGCCAACGTCGCTCGGACGGTTCCGGGCGCTTACGTCTTCTCGAGGCAACCATGGCCGAACAAGTTTCGCCGCGCCGCTTTGCGCGTATCGATCGACTCCCCCCCTACGTTTTCAATATCACTGCCGAGCTGAAGATGGCTGCGCGTCGGCGCGGCGAAGACATCATCGACTTGAGCATGGGTAACCCCGACGGCGCGACTCCGCCGCATATCGTCGAGAAGCTGGTGCAGGTCGCCCAGCGCGAAGACACCCATGGCTATTCCACCTCCAGGGGCATTCCACGGCTGCGCCGGGCGATTTCCCGCTGGTACCAGGAGCGCTACCAGGTCGACATCGACCCGGAAAGCGAAGCCATCGTCACCATCGGCTCCAAGGAAGGCCTGGCGCACCTGATGCTCGCCACCCTGGACCACGGCGACACGGTGCTGGTGCCCAACCCCAGCTATCCGATCCATATCTACGGTGCGGTGATCGCCGGCGCCCAGGTGCGCTCGGTGCCGCTGGTGCCCGGCGTGGACTTCTTCGCCGAACTGGAACAGGCCATCCGCGGCTCGATCCCCAAGCCGAAGATGATGATCCTCGGCTTCCCGTCCAACCCCACCTCGCAGTGCGTGGAGCTGGACTTCTTCGAACGGGTGATCGCCCTGGCCAAGCAGTACGACGTGCTGGTGATCCACGACCTGGCCTACGCCGACATCGTCTACGACGGCTGGAAGGCCCCGTCGATCATGCAGGTACCCGGGGCCAAGGACATCGCGGTGGAGTTCTTCACCCTGTCCAAGAGCTACAACATGGCCGGCTGGCGCATCGGCTTCATGGTCGGCAACCCGGAGCTGGTCAGCGCCCTGGCGCGGATCAAGAGCTACCACGACTACGGTACCTTCACCCCGCTGCAGGTGGCTGCCATCGCGGCCCTGGAAGGCGACCAACAGTGCGTGCGCGATATCGCCGAGCAGTACCGGCAGCGGCGCAATGTGCTGGTCAAGGGCCTGCATGAGCTGGGCTGGATGGTGGAGAACCCCAAGGCCTCGATGTACGTCTGGGCCAAGATCCCGGAAGCCTATGCCCACCTGGGCTCGCTGGAGTTCGCCAAGAAGCTGCTGGCCGAGGCCAAGGTCTGCGTCTCGCCGGGCGTAGGGTTCGGCGAGTACGGTGACGATCACGTGCGCTTTGCCCTGATCGAGAACCAGGACCGTATCCGCCAGGCCGTACGAGGCATCCGCGGCATGTTCCGCGCCGACGGCCTGGTGCACAAATGCGCGTGATGCGGCTTCTGTAGGAGCCAGGCTTGCCGGCGCTGAACGATAACGCGGCGAGCCAGCCATCGCGGGCAATCGAGCGTCGACCGGCCGCTCCTACCATCGAACAGGCACAAAAAAACCGCATCGCTGCGGTTTTTTTGTGGGCGGCATAGCGCAGGAGGTCAGACCACCAGCGACAGCAACAAGATGAAGATCAGGCCCACCACCGACAGGATGGTCTCCATGGCCGTCCAGGTCTTGAAGGTCTCGGCCACGGTCATGTTGAAGTACTGCTTGACCAGCCAGAAGCCGGCATCGTTGACGTGGGACAGGATCAGCGACCCGGCGCCGGTGGCCAGCACCAGCAGCTCGCGGTTGACCCCGGGGATCATCCCCACCACCGGGACCACGATTCCGGCGCCCGTGATGGTGGCCACGGTGGCAGAACCAGTGGCGATGCGGATCACCGCCGCTACCAGCCAGGCCAGCAGGATCGGCGAGATCTGCGCGTTGACCGCCATGTGGCCGATCACGTCACCCACGCCACTGGTCACCAGCATCTGCTTGAAACCGCCACCGGCACCGATGATCAGGATGATCGCCGCGGTCGGTGCCAGGCTGGCGTCCAGGAGCTTGAGCATGCGCTTGGAGTCGATGTTCTGCTTGTAGCCGAAGGTGTACAGCGACAGCAGCAGCGCCAGGAGCAAGGCGGTGATCGGGTGGCCGATCATGTCCATCCAGATGCGGAAGAAATGCCCGTCGGCCAGGGCCACGTCGGCGAAGGTCTTGAGCAGCATCAGGAACACCGGCAGCAGCACGGTCACCAGGGTCACGCTGAAGCTCGGCAGCTCGCTGCTCTGGGGTTCGCGGGCCAGCTGGTCCACCAGCTCCTGGGATGGATTGCCGGGAATGTACTTGGCAATGAAGGTGCCGTAGATCGGACCGGCGATGATCGCCGTGGGCAGTGCCACGATCAGGCCGTAGAGGATGGTCTTGCCGATGTCGGCGCCGAACACGCCGATAGCCAGCAGCGGCCCCGGGTGTGGCGGCACCAGGCCGTGGACCGCGGACAGGCCGGCCAGCAACGGGATACCGATCTTGATCAGCGAGACCCCGGTACGCCGGGCGACGATGAACACCAGCGGGATCAGCAGCACGAAGCCGATCTCGAAGAACAGCGGGATGCCCACCAGGAAGGCGGCGAACATCATCGCCCACTGCACCCGCTCCTTGCCGAACGAACGGATCAGGGTCTGGGCGATCTGATCGGCGCCGCCGGACTCGGCCATCATCTTGCCGAGCATGGTGCCCAGCGCCAGGATGATGCCGACGAAACCGAGCACGCCACCGAAGCCGTCCTGGAAGGCCTTGATGATCTTGTCCACCGGCATGCCCGAGGTCAGGCCCAGGAAGCCGGCCGCGATGATCAGAGCAATGAAGGGATGCAGCTTGAAACGGGTGATCAAGACGATCAGCCCGATGATGGTGACCACTGCATCAACCAGCAGATAGGTCTCTTGGGACATGCCAAACATGAGTTTGCCTCCGGTTTGTTGTTTTTATTAAAGCGTTAAAAACAAGGGCCGAGTGGATAGCGCTACCTTTTTCGAGGCGACACTTAGCGTGAAGGTTCGAGGCCGTTTGCCAGCCACCATTGGTGGGCCAGTTCGGCCAGGCGCAGGACGCTCAGGTTGCTGGCATCCAGGGCCAGGGTGAGCGGTTCCCCCACCGGGGATTCGAGGGTGGCGAACTGGCTGTCGATCAGGGTCGATGGCATGAAATGCCCTGGCCGGTGCGCTACGCGGTCGGCGGCGACTTCCGGGCTCAGTTCGAGGAAGACAAAGCCCAGGCCGGGGGTCGCGGCGCGCAGGCGCTCGCGATACTGGCGCTTGAGGGCCGAGCAGGTCAGTACCGGCTGCTGGCCGGCGGCCAGGGCACGGCGCAATTCCTCGCACAGGCTGTCGAGCCAGCCGGCGCGGTCGTCGTCGTCGAGGGGAATTCCGGCACTCATCTTGGCGATGTTCGCGGCAGGGTGGAACGTATCGCCTTCAATGGCCGTGGCACCGCTGCGCTGGCACAGGGCCTGGCTGACGCTGGATTTGCCACAGCCGGCAACGCCCATGATGACCAGGGCGGTAATAGGTTGACTCATATAAGACCTCAGCGCGCAGACAGCGCTACCTTCGCTAGTTCTAGTTCTAGTACAAAAACAGTGTCTGCCGACGCCTTCTTGTCATTTTTGTGGGTTGCCGCGTATATAGTCCGCCAAAACCAAAGAGCGAGGAGTCAGGCACACCTCGCTCACGCATTGCAGCTGTTTTAGGACAGCGCTACCTTAGTGACTTGAATTTTGTTTGGCAAGCCGTCTGATGACCACCCAGAAGAACGATAAAAATTCCCGTACCACGGGCCGCCCAACCCTCAACGAAGTCGCACGCCTGGCTGGCGTCAGCCCGATCACCGCTTCCAGGGCGCTGCGCGGCGTCAGCAGCGTGGCCACCGAACTGGTGGAAAAAGTGCAGAAGGCGGCGCTGGAGCTGAACTACGTGGTCAACTCCGCCGCCCGCGCCCTGGCCTCGGCCCAGAGCCAGTCGGTGGTGGTACTGGTGCCGTCGCTGTCGAACCTGCTGTTCATCGAAACCCTGGAAGCCATCCACCAGGTCCTGCGGCCCAAGGGCTTCGAAGTGCTGATCGGCAACTACCACTACTCCCGGGACGAAGAAGAGAACCTGCTGCGCAACTACATGACCTACCAGCCCCGGGGTTTGCTGCTGACCGGCTTCGACCGCACTGAAAGCGCCCGGCGGATGATCGAGGCGAACAACATTCCCTGCGTCTACATGATGGACCTGGACAGCGCATCCGGGATCAACTGCGTGGGCTTCTCGCAGCTCAGCGCCGGGGAGACCGCCGCCCAGCACCTGATCTCCCGCGGGCGCCGGCACCTGGCCTACATCGGCGCACAACTGGACCAGCGCACCCTGCTGCGCGGCGAAGGCTTCCGCCGAGCCCTGCAGGCTGCCGGGTTGTACAACCCGGACCTGGAACTGCTGACCCCACGCCCCTCCTCCGTGGGTCTGGGCGGCGAGTTGTTCCTGCAACTGATGCAGAACCAGCCCCAGGTGGACGCGATCTTCTTCGGCAACGACGACCTGGCCCAGGGCGCCCTGCTGGAAGCCATGCGCTGCGGCATCAAGGTTCCCGAGCAGGTGGCGGTGCTGGGCTTCAACGACCTGCCGTCCTCGGAATACATGGTGCCGCGCCTGAGCAGCATCAGCACCCCACGGGAAGCCATAGGCCGGCGCGCCGCCGAGCAGATGCTGACCCTCTTGGCCGGTAACAGCGTGGCCGAACCGGTGGTGGACATGGGCTTCGAGCTAAGGGTCCGCGAAAGCACCTGAGGCGCCTCAGGGCCGCAGGCCCAGGGCACCGAGCAACAGGCCGAAGCCCACCAGCACCACGCCGAACAGCTGATCGATCCGGCGCTTGTAGGCCAGCAGCCGGCCAGCGATGGCCGGCGCCGAGAAGAACAGCGCCACCGCCACGAACCACAGCACATGGGCCAGGACGATGATCGCGCCGTAGCCCAGTTGCACCGGCAAGCGGGTTCCCGGCTCGATCACCTGCATGAACAGGCTGAGGACGAAGATCATGGTCTTCGGATTCAGCGCATTGGTCAGCAGGCCACTGCGCAGGGCCGCCCAGCCGGACATCGCCTGGCCCTGCGCCAGCGTCTCCTGCCCAGCCGACGCCGGGCTGCGCAGCAGCTTGTAGCCCAGGTAGATGAGGTACATCGCCCCGGCGCTCTTCAGCACCGTGAACCACAGCAGCGACTGCTGCAGCAGCACCCCTACCCCCAGCAAGCTGTAGCCGATATGCAGCATGACCCCCAGCCCGATGCCCAGGGCGGTGAGCACGCCGTGGCGCCGCGAAAGCATCAGGCTGTTGCGGGTGACCAGGGCGAAATCGGCTCCGGGGCTGAGCACCGCGAGCATGGTAATGGTGAGTACGACTAACAGTTGGGTCACGACAGCTACGCCTTGGTTATAGAATCAGGCGCTACTGTATGGGGACCGCCACGGAAACAGCCAACGATGAAAACTGACACTTACGGTGATAAAAACTCACAGTCACTACGTCGCCGCCTGCCGCCACTGGGAGCCCTGCGCTGCTTCGAGGCCGCGGCGCGCCTGGAGAGCTTCACCCGTGCCGGTGCCGCCCTGCACCTGACCCACGGTGCCATCAGCCGCGCCGTACGAGCCCTGGAAGAAGACCTGGGCACGCCGCTGTTCGAGCGTCGCAGCCACCGGGTATTCCTCACCGCCGCCGGCAGCGAGCTGCTGCATAGCGTGAGCCAGGCCCTGGACCTGGTCGAGCACACTGCCGTTCGCCTGCGCAGCGCCCAGGCCCTGGGGCCCTTGGTGTTGTCCTGCGAACCCACCCTGCTGATGCGTTGGTTGATCCCCCGGCTGCCGCAATTCCAGGCGGCACATCCGCAGGTGTCGATCCAACTACAGGCCGGTGGCGGCCCCTTCTCCTTCAATGCCGGGATCGACCTGGCGATCCGCCGCAACGACTTCACCTGGAACAGCGAAACCCAGGCCCACTGGTTGTTCGATGAACGCATCGGCCCGGTGTGCCGCCCGCAGCACCAGGCAGACTGGGCGCCACAGACAGAAGATCGACCGCGACTGGCCGGACACGCCCCGCGCCTGCACAGCGCCACCCGGCCGACGGCCTGGCAGCAGTGGCTGCAATTGCAGCAGCTAGCTGATAGCCCCGCACCACAGGAGCAAGGGTTCGAGCATTTCTACTTCAGCCTGCAAGCGGCCGTGGCGGGACTGGGACTGGCCATCGCGCCCTGGCAACTGGTACGCGACGACCTGGCCAGTGGGCTCTTGTGCGCCCCCTTCGACTTCATCGCCGACGGCAGCGCCTACTACCTGCTGTCGCCAGGCCCCATCGATGCCGACTCGCCGGCAGGGTTACTGTTGCACTGGCTGCAGGAACAGGCCCGGGACTGAGCATTACGCCACCGGCACAGGCGGGCTATCGAGCGCCGGGTCCTGGCCGCTGAGCAGTTGCACCAGGGCCAGGGCGCCTTTCTGCAACGGTTGGCTCTTGAGCCACACAGCATGCACCGGCAAGGTCAGGCCGTTGTCGATGTTCTTGAAACGCAGGCGCTGCAGACGCCCGGCCGCGAATAGCGGGCGCAACACCGACAGCGGGAAGTTGCCCCAGCCGATCCCCGCTTCCACCATGTGCAAGGCCATGGCCAGGCTGTCGGTGCGCCAGCGGGATTCGCCCACCAGGGGCCGGGTATCGCTGATCGGCAAGTCGCGGCTGGCCACCACCACCTGGCGTACCTGGATCAGGTCCTCCAGGTACAGGCTGCCGTCGCTGGCCTGGAACAGCGGATGCCGGGCGGCAATACAGGCCGTCATGCGCTCGCTGCCCACGTACTGGAAGTATTCCAGGGCGTTGACGCTCAAGCCGGCGAATGCCACCGCGACACTGACCCGCCCGCTGTGCAGCAACTGCAGCACATCGTCCTGCGGCGCACTGAGCACTTCCACCTCCAGCAACGGGTAACGCTCGGCAATCAGCTTGATCGCCGCCAGCACTCGCTGCTTGTCGATATCGTCCACCACCGCCACCGCCAGCTTGCTTTCCAGGCCCAGGGACAGCTCGACGGCATGTACCTGCAACTGTCGCAGCTGATCGGCGATCAAGCGCGCATGGGGCGCCAGGGCCAAGGCCAGCGGCGTCGGCACCGGCTCGCGATGGCTGCGATCGAACAAGGCATAACCCAGTTCGGCCTCGAGGTTGGCGATCCCCATGCTGACTGCCGAGGGCACCTTGCCCAGGAACCGGGCGGCGGCGGAAAAGGAGCCGCGCTCGAGCACGGCAAGAAACAACTGGATGCTGTCGCTGGAAAAATTCATCGCCCCAACCTATCAGAAATACTGAAAGCTTCCGACTTTTTCTGTCACTTCAATTGAAGCTATCTTCTGCGCACTTCACCAGCTCCAGGCTGGCTTCCCCCCTTTTTCACCAAGGAACTCCCATGCAAGGCGTGAAACGCAAACTGGTCTATGTCTCGCTGTTCGAAGTATTCGGCATGACCTTCTCGGCCCTGGGCCTGGCCCTGCTGTCCGGCACCTCGCCCACCAGTACCGGCCCGCTGGCCGTGATCATCACCAGCATCGCCGTGACCTGGAACTTCATCTACACCAGCCTGTTCGAGCGTTGGGAAAGTCGTCAGGTCTCGCGGACCCGGACCGTCAAGCGGCGCATCGCCCATGCCGTGGGCTTCCAGCTGACGCTGATCGTGTTCCTGATCCCGCTGATCGCCTGGTGGATGGACATCAGCCTGGTACAGGCCTTCCTGCTGGACCTGGCGCTGATCCTGTTCATCCCGTGCTACACCTTCGCCTTCAACTGGTTGTTCGACCGGGTCTTCGGCCTGCCCGCCTCGGCGCTGCCCGACCCGGCCTGAAAACCGCCAGCGTTGCGCCGGGTAAATTGCCCGTCGCGGCGCCGGCGCGACGCTGTTAGATTCCCAGGACCTGCCAGAACCAAGAACAAGGAAGCGTCATGGGAACCCCCTGCAGAATTCTCGGTAAAGCCTCGTCCATCAACGTCAGGAAAGTCTTGTGGACCTGCGAGGAACTTGGCTTGCCCTATCAACAGGAAGACTGGGGCAGCGGCTTTCGCTCCACCCACACCCCTGAATTCCTTGCCCTCAATCCCAATGCCCAGGTCCCGGTGCTGATCGACGACGCCGGCGTCCTGTGGGAGTCCAACAGCATCTGCCGCTACCTGGCCAACCTGCATCCGGGCAGCGGCCTGCTGCCGATCGCTCCGCGAGCCAGGGCCCTGGTGGAGCAATGGATGGACTGGCAGGCCACGGAGCTCAACCCGTCCTGGAGCTATGCATTCATGGGCCTGGTGCGCCAACACCCCGACTGCCAGGACAGCCGGCGCCTGGGGGCCAGCCTGCTGGCCTGGAATGCCAAGATGCAGATCCTCGAACAGCAACTGGCCCGCACCCAGGCCTATGCCGCCGGCGATCATTTCAGCCTGGCGGATATCGTCCTCGGGCTGTCGGTCAATCGCTGGCGAATGACTCCCATGGAGCACCCGGACTTCCCCGCCGTGGCGGCCTACTACGAACGCCTGAGCCAGCGCCCGGGTTTCCTGTTGCACGGGCGCAACGGCACGCCTTGACCCTGCCTCACTCAATCACTGGAAGTACGACATGGACAGACTCAACGTACTGCTGACGGGCGCCTGCGGCCGGATAGGCAAGGTATTTTTCCAGGGCAGCCTGGAGCGCTATCGCTTCACCCTCACCGATCGGCTGGAACCGACCTTCGAGGTTCCCGCTCCCCACCGCTTCGTGCGCCTGGACCTGAACGACCCGCAGGCCATCGAGCAATTGCTGGCCGGCATCGACGTCATCGTGCATCTGGCCGGGATTCCCCATGCCCAGGCCGGCTTCGACGAGTTGCTCCCCAACAACATCCTCGCCACCACCTACCTGTTCGAGGCGGCAGCGAACGCCGGCTGCCAGCGCCTGGTGTTCGCCAGTAGTGCCCAGACCATCGAAGGCTACCCCGTGGATCGGCAGATCGACACGAACATGCCCGTGATGCCGGCCAACCTGTACGGCGTGAGCAAGTGCTACGGCGAGGCGCTGTGCGGGTTCTATGCCGGCAAGGGACTGTCGTGCATCGCCTTGCGCATCGGTGCCTTTGAGTTCCCCGACCAGCATGAACTGACCACCACCCGCGACCTCAGCGCCTGGCTCAGCCCACGGGATGCCGTACAACTGCTGCAGCGCGCGGTACAAACGCCAGGAATCCGGCACTTCATCGGCCATGGCATTTCCAACAACCGCTTCAAGCGCCTGGATCTGAGCGAAACACGGCGCGTCCTGGGTTATGAACCGGTGGATGATGCCTTCCAGCAAGACTTCGGCATCGCCATCACCTATTGAGCCAATCCCCGGCCCTGGCAAGCCGGCCAAGCCGGTTATTGCCAGGAAGCGGCAAGAACTGTCCGCTTTCTGCCTTCTCGGGCCTGCCGCCGGCCACAACCCATTGATTTACAAGGACCTGATCATGGGCATGGAATTTGCTAAATTTTTGGCCTGGTTCCCTTACACAGGTTCTCGATCATGTTCGTTAACGCCCAGACATCCGTTTCAGTGCAGCCTACTGCGCGCACCGACATGGACCCGACCACGGCCGCCGCCAGTGCGTTGTACAGCGGCATGCTGCAACAAGCGCAACAATCGGTGACCGTCCCGGCAACCCAGTCCAACCAGCAGCAGGTCAACAACGTCGACGACAACGTCAACGCCGCCTTCGCCAAGACCCGCGTCCTGCTGCAACAAGCCACGCCACCGGCCGCCAACACGCCACAGGCCAACAGCGCGACCCAGAGCGATGCCCTGTCCGACTTCAAGGACTACATGAGTAAAAGCCCCGAGCAGCGCCTGCGCGACAACATCCTCAAGGAGCTGGGGCTGACCGAGGAAGACCTGAAGAACCTGCCGCCGGAGCGCCAGATGGCGATCAACCAGGAAATCACCCAGCGCATGCAAGACAAGGTGAAACTGGCCAAGGAAGAACAGCAGCAGTCCAAGGACAGCGTGAAGCCGCTGGAAGAGAAGTTCCTCGCGTCGCTGTAAAGCCTGGCGACGCAAGGTCGGATAATGAACAAGGGTTCCCACCGGGAACCCTTTTTCGTACCTAGCCGGCTACTGCAATTGCAGGGATGTATTGAACTGGCTGATGGCATCCACCACATGCCGCGAGCCCTGCTGGATCTCCAGGATCACTTCCCCCGCCTCGTTCGCCAGCTCGACCCCCAGCCCGGTGCGGCTCAGGCTCGATTGCATGCTGGTGACCGCGCTCTTGGACAGGTCGTGGTTCTTGCGCACCACCTCGACGATCTCCACCGTCGCCTGGCTGGTACGGGCCGCCAGGCTGCGCACCTCGTCCGCCACCACCGCAAAACCTCGCCCATGCTCTCCGGCCCGGGCAGCCTCGATGGCGGCATTGAGCGCCAGCAGGTTGGTCTGGTCGGCAATCCCGCGGATGGTCTGGACGATGGTACCGATGATCTCCGACTGCTTGCTCACCGCATCGATACTGAGCGCCGCTTCGTTCAGATCGCGGGAGATCTGCTGGATGATCCCCACCGTCTGCTGCACCACCTCCGAACCTTTCTGCGCGCAGGCGTCGTTCTGTACCGAAGTGCTATGGGCCGATTCTGCGGCGGACTGCAAGGTGGTCATCTGCTGGGTGATGTCGCTGGCGAACTTGACCACCTTGTACAGCCGGCCCTTGGCATCGAACAGCGGGTTGTAGGAGGCCTCGAGGAACACCGTCTGGCCGTACTTGTTCTCCCGCTCGAAGCGATGGGAGTGGTACTCGCCACGGTTCAGGGAGGCCCAGAACTGCTTGTACTCGGCGGACTCGGATTCGGCCCGGTGGCAGAACATGCTGTGGTGCTGGCCGACGATCTCGGCGAGGGAGTACTGCATGGTCTTGAGGAAGTTGTCGTTGGCCGTGATGATCCGGCCGTCCGGGCTGAACTCGATGATCGCCATGGAGCGACCGATGGCGTTGAGCAGGCTCTGGTTCTCGTGCTCCAGATGGATCCGGTCGGAAATGTCAGAGGCGACCTTGATCACGCTCCTGACCTGGCGATTGGCGTCGAACACCGGCATGTAGCTGGCTTCGAGCCAGATCTCCTCGCCCTTCTTGTTCAGCCGCACGAAGGTGTCGCTGATCGGTTCGCCCCGGGCCAGGTCGCGCCACAGCTTGTTGTAGTCCTCGCTGCGGTAGAACTCTTCTTCGCAGAAAATCCGGTGATGCTTGCCGCGTATTTCCTCGACGGAATAACCCATGACCTGGCAGAAGTTCTCGTTGGCGTCGAGGATGACTCCATCGGGGGAAAACTCGATCATCGCCATGGAACGACTGATGGCCGCCAACTTGCCGTTGGCTTCGCTCAAGGCGCAGTTGAAACGCTCGATTTCCAGCAGGTCAGCCTTGTGATGTAGGTTAAACATGGTCGTATCACCTTCAACGCTGTCTTTTGATTGACGGAAGTTCCTAGTCTTTCAACTGATCCACCACAACGTTCATAAAACATGGCAAGCGCTCCCTGCATATGCGCAAGGAAGTGTCAGGTGATAAATGATGTTTAATCGGAGAGTCCATGTTGCAACACTCTTATCAAGCCATCCTTTTCTCGATGACCCATTGCCGGGTCGGACCTAACAGGACATCAGGCTCCCTCCGAGCGAACGCTCCTGAGCCGGCGACGCCTCTGGCCTGGCACTCTTGCGGTGACTGGCAACTGCGGCGCAGCGTTCTGGAAAGAGTCGAACAAACATCGTCTACATGGACATGAACATCGCGAAGCAGATATTCGAAGGCCGACGGATACGAATTTTCACGCTTGAGCATAGACAGCCGTCGACTCTATGCAAGTCCACTAGTCAGGCTGTTCGCGCAACTTTCCCGGCATTGCAGTTGATTAGCGATCATGTAACAAACAAGACACGAACATTGCCTGCTTACTGCTCTTGACGAGACTGCCCGTCAACGCTCGTCGAGAATGTCGAGGAAGGCTCGCACCAACGCATTGGGCTCGCTGCCGGTGGCCGGCACCAGGGCGAACTCACGCTCCAGGGCGGTGGCCAAGGGCACTACCCGCAGTCCCTGGCGCTGTTCGGGCAAGGTGCTGCGGGGCACCAGGGTCACTCCCAGCCGTTCGCGCACCAGGCTGAAGGCGCTGTTCCACTCGCGCACCTCGACCCGTACATCCGCCAAGGCCAGGCCCGCCTTGGCGGCCAGGCTGCGAGCATTCACCGAGCAGCCGCCCGTGGCCAGGACGAAGGGCTGGGCCACAAGGCTCGCCAGGTCGATGCTGGACCCGCGCCAGGCATGATCCTCGGGCAGTACTGCGACCCAGGAGTCGCGGCCCAGCAACCACGAGCGACGCTCGGGCTCCGGGTTCAGCACCACGCCCAGGTCCACCAACTGCGCGTCGAGCAAGGCATCCACTTCGTCGTCGCTGACCTCCAGTTGCACCACCTCGATCCCCGGGTAGAGCTGGTTGAAGCGCTGCAGCAACGGCGGCATGAAGCTCGCCATCACCACCGGAAACCCTGCCAGCCGCAGGCTGCCCCGGGGGATGCCGCGGGCGGTGTCCACCAGCTGACGAATCTGCGCCAGGGAGCCGAGCATCGCTCGCGCCTGCTCCAGCACTTGCAGGCCGATCGCCGTGGGCAGGACCCGGCGGTGGTCGCGGACGAACAAGCGCACGCCAAGCATGTCCTCCATCTGCGCCAGGGCCTGGCTGGCGCCGGATTGCGTCATGCCCACTTGCCCGGCGGCGCGGGTGATGGTGCCGTACTCGGCAATGGCCACCAACAACCGCCAGTGCATCAAGTTCATCATGACAGTAGCTATCCTTATGGAGTATTTCTGAAAGAGTAATTTTACCCATGTTGCCGGTGTCCTCCACACTGGCTCCACCTTCACCTCAAAGGGAATTGCCCATGAAACTCTACTACGCTCCCCAAGCCTGCTCCCTGGCCTCCCACATCATCCTGCGGGAACTGCAACTGCCGTTCGAACTGGTCCGCGTCGACGTCCACACCAAACGCACCGCGGACGGCCAGGACTTCTACAGCATCAACCCCAAGGGCTACGTGGTGGCGCTGCAGCTGGACAACGGCGAGCTGCTGACCGAGGGCCCCGCAGTCCTGCAATACCTTGCCGACCTCAAGCCCGAGGCCGGCCTCGCCGCAGCCACTGGCACCTGGCAGCGGGTCCGCCTGCAAGAGACCCTGAACTTCATCACCACTGAAGTCCACGGTATCCTCAACTGGCTGTTCAACCCCGATTTCGGGGACAAGGCCCGGGAAATATTCCGCCAGAAATTGGCCAAGCGCCTGGCCTTCGTGGACAAGCAACTGGAACGCCAGGATTACCTGCAAGGCGCCCAGTTCGGAGTCGCCGATGCCTACCTGTTCACCGTGCTGCGCTGGACTGCGCTGTTCGATATCGACCTGGCGACGTGGCCGGCCCTGGTGAAATTCCAGGCCCGCGTCGAACAGCGCCCGGCCGTGCGCGCGGCGCTGGAAATCGAACTGGCCTGAACCGACCGCTGACCTTTGAGCGGTACCGAACCGGTGCCGCCTCCCGGATCGATCACGCTGGTGCGAGCCACCTGTGATCGGCCCGGGATTTACTTATAATTCGCGCTCCTCCACCACCCGCCGTGCCCATGCCCAGCTACCGTATCAGCCAGCTTGCCGAGGCCTCGCGGCCCTTGTTGAACAAGTTCTATCGCCAGCATCGATCCTCCATGCGCGCTTCGGCCGATGGCCAGCTGTGGGTGTTGCGCGATGGCGAGATTCTGGCGGGAATGAGCCTGAGCCCGGTGGCCCAGGGACATTGGTTGACGGGGTTGTTCGTTGCCCCGCCCCAACGCGGCCAGGGTTTGGCCGGGCGTTTGCTGGAAGGCGCGCTAGGTTCGCTCGAAGGCCCGGTCTGGCTGTTCTGCCACCCGGACCTTGTCCCCTGGTACCAACGCCTGGGATTTGTCGCCGCTCTCCAACTGCCGCAACCCCTGGCCGAACGGCTGCTGCGCTACCAGCGCAGCAAACCGCTGCTGGCCATGGCCCGGGGTTGAACCCCGAAGTCAGTCGTCGGCCTGGGGATCGAGGTCGGGAAACAGCACCTCGGTGAACCCGAACTTGCGAAAATCGCTGATACGCGATGGGTACAGGCGGCCGATCAAGTGGTCGCATTCATGCTGCACCACCCGGGCATGGAAACCCGAGGCCACGCGGACGATGGGCTCGCCCTTGGGATCGAAGCCTTCGTAGCGGATATGCCGGTGACGTTGGACCACGCCACGCATGCCTGGTACCGAGAGACAGCCCTCCCAACCCTCTTCCAGTTCCGGGTTCAAGGGGGTGATCAAAGGGTTGATGAGGATGGTCTGCGGCACCGCCTCGGCGTCCGGGTAACGCTCGCTGTGCTCGAAACCGAAGATCACCAGCTGCAGGTCGACGCCGATCTGCGGCGCCGCCAGCCCCACGCCACCGACGCTTTCCATGGTCTGGAACATATCGTCGATCAGCTCCCAGAGTTGCGGGCTGTCGAACATCTCGGGCGGTACCGGGGGAGCGATGCGCAGCAGGCGCTCATCGCCCATCTTGAGGATTTCACGGATCATGTTCAGGCTTCGTCAGTGCTCGGCTGGAGCGAGTGATCGCGGCCCAGTCCCGAAACGTGTTGTTTGTCGCCGGGCTCGTCAAAGTCCTTTGCACCAGGGTCCTTGCCTTCGGCCGACATGTGTTCGATCACCGCATTCATTTCCGCCCCCAGCAACAACACCGCCGAAGAGATGTAGAAGTACAGGAGCAGGACGATGATCGCGCCGATACTGCCATACATCGCGTTGTAGTTAGCGAAGGTTTTCACATAGTAGGCGAACCCCAGGGAAGCGATGATCCACACCACCACCGCCAGCACCGAACCTGGGGTGATGAAGCGGAATTTCTGCTTCACATCGGGCATCACGTAGTACATCAAGGCCACCGCCACCATCATCAGTAGCACGATCACCGGCCAGCGCAGGATGGTCCACAAGGTGACGATGAAATCCTCCAGGCCCACCTGCCCTGCCAGCCAGGCCATCACCTGCGGCCCCAGGACCATCAGCGCCGCAGCCGCCAGGAGCATGCCGGCGATGCCGACGGTGTAGAAGATCGACAGCGGGAAGCGCTTCCAGATCGGCCGCCCCTCCACCACGTCGTAGGCGGCATTCATCGCGCTCATCATCAGCCGCACGCCCGCCGAGGCGGTCCACAGGGCGATGACGATACCCACCGACAACAGTCCACCCTTGGACTGCTGCAATTGGTCGATCACCGGGTTCACCTGCTCCAGGGCTTCGCGGGGCAGCACCAGCTCGGCCTGCAAGCGCAGCCAGGAAAAGAAGTCCGGCAGGTGCAGGAAACCGATCAGGGCGATGAGGAAGAGGATGAAGGGAAACAGCGAGAACAGCATCTGGTAGGCCAGGGCCGAGGCATAGGTGGACATCTCGTCCGCGATGAACTCGTTGACCGTGCGGATCAGCACCCGATGCAAGGGCAGGCCTTTGAGGTCCGGAAAAATCATAGCGTCTCCTTTCGCCGCAAAAAGGTTGAAGTCGCTGGCGACTCAGGGGGCGTTTTCTACAACAAATTAGCCTAGTTGGCGAACCACAACCACGGTGGATGCCGGATCACGGCTATCGCGGACATGAAAACGGCCATCCGAGGATGGCCGCCGGGACTGCTCTCGAGCATGCCGTGTCAGGCCTTGTCGATCGTCTTCTTCACCGCGTCCTTGGCCTTGCCAAGAGCCTGCTGGGCTTCGCCTTTCTTTTCCTGGATCTTGCCCTCGGCCTGCAACTTGGTGTTGTCGGTCGCCTTGCCAACACCTTGCTTGACGTTGCCGACGGCTTCGTTGACCAGGCCTTTTGCCTTATCCGCTGTGCTACCCATGGTATTTCTCCGTGAGACGATGGTGGTTCGAACAAAAAGGAAAATGCGTTGCTACCCTGGGTTGACCTGCGGCCGTTGCGCAGAGTTTCAATTATTTTGCTCCAGCCTTCGATCGCCGATCCGCAGTTGCGCTTTATGTTTGCCGGGCAACCCTGGAGAATGCGCGGCCGTTCAGGCCAAGCCCTGAAGATCCCATTTGCGTAGGAAGCTTATGAAATTCGATAAAAAGCAGGCCATCGCCCGTAGAAACCAGGAACTGGGCCGCGCGGTGCTGGACGTCGACAATTGCCAGTTCGCGGAACTCAACCGCAACCGCAATATCTGGTGGTTCGACATCCTGCTCGCCCGCCTGGCGGTCGGCCAGCAAGAATGGCTGCACCTGCTGCTGTACACCCCGAGCACCGACCAGTTGATCCACCTGAAGGTGCCGACCAGCTTCCTGCGCAAGAAACGCGAAGGCCTGGAAGTGCGTAACGAAGGCAAGCGCAAGGCGGCCCTGAGCCTGGAGCTGAGCGCCGACAAGGACTCCTTCCTCAAGGATGTACGCCCTGCCGGTACCGGCGTGGGTTTCGCCCAGTTCCAGCAGTAATTGGCCGGCATGAAAAAGCCCCGCACTGGCGGGGCTTTTTCATGGGCGCTACGGCTTACTTCTTCACGCCGAGCTTCTTCAGTTCTTCGTCACGCAGCTCGCGGCGCAGGATCTTGCCGACGTTGGTGGTCGGCAGGGCATCGCGGAACTCCACGGCCTTGGGCACCTTGTAGCCGGTGACGTTGGCGCGCATGTGGGTCATCACCTGTTCCTTGGTCAGGGTTACCCCCGGCTTGGCGACGATGAAGATCTTGATGGTCTCGCCGGACTTCTCGTCCGGCACGCCGATCGCCGCACATTGCAGGACGCCCGGCAACGAGGCCAGCACATCTTCCAGTTCGTTGGGATACACGTTGAAACCCGAGACCAGGATCATGTCCTTCTTGCGGTCGACGATACGGATATAGCCGTCGGGCTGGATCAGGGCGATGTCACCGGTCTTCAGCCAGCCTTCGCTGTTGAGGACTTCGTCGGTGGCGTCCTGGCGCTGCCAGTAGCCCTTCATCACTTGCGGACCCTTCACGCACAGCTCGCCGACTTCCCCCAGGGGCAGTTCCTCGCCAGCATCGTTGACCACGCGGCACAGGGTCGACGGCACCGGGATGCCGATGGTGCCGATCTGGATGTTCTGGATCGGGTTGACCGTGGCCACCGGGCTGGTTTCGGTCATCCCGTAGCCTTCGCAGATCGGGCAGTTGGTCACCGACTTCCAGCGCTCGGCCGCGGCCAATTGCAGGGCCATGCCGCCGGACAGGGTGACCTTCAGCGCGGAGAAGTCCAGCTTGCGGAACGCCTCGCTGTTGCAAAGGGCGACGAACAAGGTGTTGAGGCCGACGAAACCGCTGAACTTCCACTTCGACAGTTCCTTGACCATCGCCGGCAGGTCGCGCGGGTTGGTGATCAGGATGTTGTGGTTGCCCATCAGCATGATGGCCATGCAATGGAAGGTGAACGCATAGATGTGGTACAGCGGCAGCGGCGTGATGAGGATCTCGCAACCTTCGTTGAGGTTCGAGCCCATCAGGGCCTTGCATTGCAGCATGTTGGCCACCAGGTTGCGGTGGGTCAGCATCGCGCCCTTGGCCACGCCGGTGGTACCACCGGTGTACTGCAACACCGCCACGTCGGAACTGGCCGGGCTGGCCTCGCGAACCGGCTGGCCCTGGCCCTTGCGCAGCACGTCATTGAACTTGATGGCCTGGGGCAGGTGGTAGGCCGGCACCATCTTCTTCACGTACTTGACGACGCTGTTGATCACCAGGCGCTTGAGCGGCGGCAGCAGGTCGGCCACCTCGGTGATGATCACGTGCTTGACCCCGGTCTTGGGCACCACGCTCTCTGCCAGGTGGGCCATGTTGGCCAGGCAGACCAGGGCCTTGGCCCCGGAGTCGTTGAACTGGTGTTCCATTTCCCGTGCGGTGTACAGCGGGTTGGTATTGACCACCACCAGGCCGGCGCGAATCGCACCGAATACCGCGATCGGGTACTGCAGCAGGTTGGGCAGTTGCAAGGCGATTCGATCGCCAGGCTGCAAATCGGTATGCTGTTGCAGGTACGCGGCAAAAGCCCCGGACAGCTCGTACAGCTCACCGTAGGTGATTGTCTTGCCGAGGTTGCTAAAGGCCGGTTTGTCAGCGAAACGTTGGCAGGACTGCTTCAACACCGCCTGAATATTCGGATACTCGTCTGGATTGATATCGGCAGCAATCCCAGCTGGGTACTTATCCTTCCAAAAGTCTTCGATCATGGAAGCCCACTCCTCAGCAACGCGAATTCATCACCGCATTCGATGCGATTTTTATTGGGTGTGTGTTTTTATTGGTGTCTTTTTTGTGGTGAGTCTGGCTTTTTACTAGGCCGAGAAGTCACAAAGCGCGCCGAGAGTAGCAGCTTTGGAAAAGGCCGCCTAGAGCCAAAGAAGGCCTGATTAGTCATTAACGTGACTCAAGACCATTCAATGGTCATTTTTAGAGTAAAAATTCTACATCCGCCGATTCCGCTCTGGCCCGCGGCTTTGCGCCCGGCCAAGGCAGCGCGGGCAAGCCGTTGCACCAACCGGCTTGCCCGCGCAGGGTCGAACGGACGGGATTCAGGCGATATCACGCAGCTCGCGGCGCAGGATCTTGCCCACCGGGGTCATCGGCAGCGACTCGCGCAGGACGATGTGCTTGGGCACCTTGTAGCCGGTGAAATTCTCCTTGCAGTAGGCCTTGAGTTCTTCGAGGCTGACCCCTGTTTCCCGGGGCACGACGAATAGCTTCACGGCCTCGCCGGAGCGTTCGTCCGGCACCCCGATCACCGCGCAGTTGGCCACCTTCGGATGGGCCATGACCACATCTTCGATTTCGTTCGGGTACACGTTGAAACCCGAGACGATGATCATGTCCTTCTTGCGGTCGACGATACGCACGAAACCGTCCGGATCGATCACCGCGATATCCCCGGAACGGAACCAGCCCTCGGCATCCAGCACCTCGGCCGTGGCCTCGGGCTTCTGCCAGTAGCCCTTCATGATCTGCGGCCCCTTGATGCACAACTCGCCACGCTCGCCCAGCGGCAACTCGACGCCCTGGTCATCGATGACCTTGACCAGGGTGCCCGGTACCGGCAGGCCGACGGTGCCCAGCCGTGAACTGTCGCCATAGGGGTTGGTGCAGGCCACCGGCGACGTCTCGGTCAAGCCATAGCCTTCGGTGATGCGGCAACCAGTGAGTTTCTGCCAGCGCTCGGCCGTGGCCTTGACCAGCGCCGTGCCGCCGGAGTTGGTCAGCTTGAGGTTGGAGAAATCCAGGTTCTTGAATTCCGGGTGGTCCATCAGCGCCACGAACAGCGTGTTGAGGCCCAGGAATGCCGAGAACCGCCAGTTCTTCAACTCCTTGATGAAGCCACCGATATCCCGCGGATTGGTGATCAGCACGTTGTGGTTGCCGGTGACCATCATGCACATGCAGTTCGCGGTGAAGGCATAGATGTGGTACAGCGGCAGCGGCGCCACCATCACCTCCTGGCCCTCACGCCACTGGGTGTTGCCATCGGGGCCGTGCTGGCCAAGACAGGCACGGGCTTGCTGCATGTTGGCCACCAGGTTGCCGTGGGTCAGCATCGCGCCCTTGGCCAGGCCGGTGGTGCCGCCGGTGTATTGCAGCACGGCGATATCGTCGAGCCCTATCGCCAGCGGCTTGATGCCCTGGCCACGCCCCAGGCGCAGGGCGCTCTTGAAGGAGATGGCCTGGGGCAGGTGGTAGGCCGGCACCATCTTCTTGACCTTGTCCACCACCATGTTGACCAGCCAGCCCTTGGCGGTGGGCATCAGGTCGCCCATGCGGGCCTCGATCAAGTACTGCAGATCGGTGTCGCCCAGCACTTCCTGGACCTTCTGCCCGAACATGTTCAGGTACACCAGGGCCCGGGCCCCGGAGTCCTTGAACTGATGGCGCATCTCGCGCGCGGTGTACAGCGGGTTGGTATTGACCACCACCAGGCCGGCGCGCAGGGCACCGAACACGGCGATCGGGTATTGCAGGACGTTGGGCATCTGCACCGCGATGCGATCCCCGGGAGCCAGGTCGGTCTGGCTCTGCAAGTAGGCGGCGAACGCCGCGCTGTAGCGCTCCAGCTCGGCGTAGGTCAGGGTCACTCCCATGTTGCTGAAGGCCGGGCGGTCGGCAAATTTCTTGCAGGAACGCTCAAACACCTCGATCACCGACTTGTAGGCCCCCTGGTCGATGTCGTTGGGGACGCCGGCGGGGCGCTTATCATTCCAGAAATCAGGTTGCATTATTCTTGTCCTCTTATTTTGCCTGAACGATCCTGGCCGCCTCTGCAACGCTGCCAGGGCGGGGCTCTTCGGACGTTAGCAGCTATGGCGATTCAGGCAAATATGGGCAAGTGTGTCATTAATTGTGTGAATCTTGCTTCCAACAGGCGCCCGAATCGGACGCGCCGGCAACGATGGGCTATATAGTGCAGCGTCTTCGAGCAAAGGAATCGCCATGACCCACGACATGTTCTGGTTGACCACGAGTGACCACCACCGGCTGTTCGTCAACCAGTGGATGCCCGCCAGCCCGCCCAAGGCGATTGTCCTGCTGTCCCATGGCATGGCCGAGCACAGTGGTCGCTATGCCCGCCTGGCCCAGGCCCTGTGCGACGCGGGTTATGGCGTCTGTGCCCCGGACCAGCGTGGCCATGGGCGTACCGCCGAGCATGGGGTGCTTGGCCACTACGCGGATCACGGCGGCTGGAGCAAGGTGGTGGGCGACCTGGCCAGCCTCAACCAGCATATCGGCCAGCAGTACCCCGGCACGCCCATCGTGTTGCTGGGGCACAGCATGGGCAGCTACATCGCCCAGGCTTACCTGCAGCACCACAGCGCCAGCCTGCATGGGGCGATCCTCAGCGGCTCGAATTTCCAGCCGGTGGCCCTGTACCGCGCCGCCAGCCTCATCGCCCGTTTCGAGCGCTGGCGCCAAGGCCGACAGGGCCGCAGTGCCCTGATCGAATGGCTGTCCTTCGGCTCGTTCAACAAAGCCTTCAAGCCCAACCGCACGGCCTTCGACTGGCTCAGCCGCGACCCGGCGGAAGTCGACAAGTACGTCAGCGACCCTCTATGCGGCTATCGCTGCACCAACCAGCTGTGGATCGACCTGCTCGGCGGACTGCAGCAGATCAGCAAGATCCCCAACCTGGCACAGATCGACCCGGGCCTGCCGCTGCTGGTCATGGGCGGCGAATGTGATCCGGTGAGCGATGGCAAGCGTCTCAAGGATCTGGCCGGCGCCTTGCGCGAGGCCGGGAGCCAGTGCCTGCAACTGAATATCTACCCGCAGGCGCGCCATGAACTGTTCAACGAGAGCAATCGTGACCAAGTGACCCAGGACGTACTGGCCTGGCTGGAACAGGCACTGCAACACCGCAGGCCGGCGCGATCGGAGTAAGCCGGGCCAGTACGCTCATTTATCTGCCAGAGGATTTGCACAACATGACCCAGGTTACCAACACCCCATACGACGCCCTGGAAGTCGGCCAGACCGCCCAGTACAGCAAGACCGTCGAGGAGCGTGATATCCAGCTGTTCGCCGCCATGTCCGGCGACCACAACCCGGTGCACCTGGACCCCGAGTTCGCCGCCGACACCATGTTCAAGGAGCGCATCGCCCACGGCATGTTCAGTGGCGCGTTGATCAGTGCGGCAGTGGCTTGCGAGCTGCCCGGCCCGGGCACCATCTACATCGGTCAGCAGATGAGCTTCCAGAAGCCTGTGAAGATCGGCGACACCCTGACCGTGCGCCTGGAAATCCTGGAAAAACTACCCAAGTTCCGCGTGCGCATCGCCACCCGCGTGTTCAACCAACGTGATGAGCTGGTGGTCGACGGCGAAGCCGAGATCCTCGCGCCGCGCAAGCAACAGACCGTGACCCTGCCAACCCTGCCAGCCATCACCATCGGCTGACCCCGGACCGATAGCCGGCCCCGCTACTTGCTCCCCTCTTCGACCTGGACGCTGGCGGTCATGCCGGCGCTCAGGTTGATGCCTTGCGGCACCTTGTCGAGCTGGATCCGCACCGGAATCCGCTGGGCCAGGCGCACCCAGTTGAAGGTCGGCTCCACCTCGGCCAGCAACTGCCCATCGGGCGTGGCATTGCGGTCGGTGATGCCGCGGCTGATGCTCTGTACATGGCCCTGCAAGGCATCGCCTGCACTCATCAACCAGACCTTGACCGGATCCCCGACCTTGATCCGCGGCAGCTTGGTTTCCTCGAAATAGGCCTGGACATAAAAGGTCGAATCATCCACCAAGGCCATCACCGACTGCCCCGCGTTGACGTAGTTGCCTTCGGCCAGGCGCAGGTTGGTGATGTGCCCATCCCGTGGCGCGCGAACCTGGCTGCGAGCCAGGTTCAGTTCAGCGACTTTGGCCTCGGCCTGGGCCTGGCGCAGTTCGCCGCGGGCAATCCCGGCGTTGATCTGGGCATTTTCCCGCAGCTCGGCACTGATGGCCTGGGGCCCCAGGGCCGCACGCCGACTGGCCTCGTGCTCACGCAGGCTGAGCTGCTGCTGGCGGGTCTGTACCACGGCCTGGGCCTTTTCCAGGGCTGCCTCGAAACGATCGCGATCGATGCTCAACAACAGCTCGCCGGCCTTGACCTGCTGGTTGTCCGCCACCTTGAGCTCGCGCACCCAGCCGGAAACATCGGGGGCGACGATCACCACGTCGGCGCGGATTCGCGCATCGCGGGTCCAGGGGGTGAGCATGTAGTACTGCCACAGGTGGTAACCGGCGAAGACCGCCAACGCCACCAGGCACAGGGTAAACAAGACACGTACCGGTGTACGCATGGACAACTCCTTATAAAGGTCCGAGGGCGAACGTCACCGCCGCCAGCACACAGACATACAACGCACAATCGAACAACGCTTCGTGCCAGATCCAGCGCCCCAGCCCGCAGACCCGCAGTAACAGGCGCAGCGCACCGGTGAGCGCCAGCGCCAGCACCACGTAGGTCAGGAACGGACTGAGCAGCACCCCACCCAGCGACCACTCACGCAGCCCCATGACTTTCCTCCTGCTGCCGGCACCAACTGCGCCAGCTGTTTTGCAATTGCAGCACCGCGCCCTTGGCCAGCTTCAGTGCGTCACTGGGTGGCTGCTGCTCCAGGGCTGCGAGCAAGGCGGCGCTGGGCTCCACCAGGGCGTCCTGGCGGCTACCCGCCGGGCCTTGCTCCAGGGTTCGCTGTAGGTCTTCGAAATACCTGTGCTGGGCGACGCTCGCCGGCACCTGGGCCACCGCCAGGCTCAAGCGCAAGTGCATCAACTCATCGCCGATATCCAGGCCCAGCAGGCCATCGTCCCAGCGACTGCGGGCCGGCTCGGGCAACTCCGGGTAGTGCCTGGCCAACTGCAACAGGCGATCGGCCATACGCCCGCCAAACCAGCTTTCGGCCCCCCGCAGGTTGCGCCGGGTCAGGCGCACCAGGTCACTCAGGGTCGCCGCCAGCAGGCGCCGGCCATGCCAGGCCGGATTTCGCAGGATCAACAGATGAAAGGCCAGCACTGCCGCCCCCACCCCCAGCACCATGGCCTGGGCGTTGTTGATGAAGCTGGCCACGTCGAAGCTCATGCGGTTCATCGGCGAGATCAACACGATGAAATGCAGGCAGAACGAAGTGGCGGTGGCGCCGATCTGCGGCTTGGCCATGCCCAGGGCGCCAAAGAACAGCGGCACGCCCATGGCCATGGCCAACATCGGGAAACCACTCCACTGGGGCAACAGGATCTGCCCGACGAAAAAGGCCGCAGGCACCGCCAGGAAGATTCCGCGCATGAAGCTCATGCCGATCTGCGCGCCGTTCTCGCGACTGGCGAACAAGCCGCAAACCACACAGGTCAGCAGCATTGCCCCGGAGGCTGCAGGCCAGGCGGTGGCTAGCCAGAAACTGGCCACCGTGAGGAAGGCCAGGGCACTGCGAGCGCCGAAGACCAGGGCCAACGACAGGTCTCGGTGGGGCGTCAGCTTCGCCGGTTGCTCCACCGCTCCCCGCCCCTGCTGTACCGCATCCAGGGCCTGGTTCGCGGCCAGGGCGGTGTCGAGCAACAGGGCGAAACGCGCCAGGCAAAAGCCCTGGGCCGGGCTCAGGTGTGGATCATGGGAAGCATCCAGCAGGCGCGGGCGCAACGCCTGCAAATCGGCTTTGTCCGCCGTGGCCAGTGCCTGCTGCAACTGATCCATCCATGGCTGCAACTGCCGGGACTCATCGGCATCCAGCTGCTTCCACTGGCGCCGTACCGAACGCGAGATACGCAACAGCTTCAGCAGCTTCTGGCTCAGGCCGCTGATGGCCCGGGCCCGCAGGCGCCCCGAAGGCCCTTCGAACCAGGCGTGCTCGCGCTGGGAATCCACGGCGACGATACGCCCGAGGATCTCCAGCAAGCCCTTGCGCGCCAGGGCATCACCGGCCAGGGTCGAGCGGGCGGCCTGCATCCCGCTCTGCCAGGCGGCACGGGCCTGTTCCGCCAACTGGCGCTCGACCCGCAGCGGCCAGATCAGGGCGCTGCTGGCGGTGGCACAGATGATCCCCAGGGAGATTTCCGTACAGCGCGCCACCGCCTGGTCGAAGATGCTCAACGGGTGGTTGATGGCCGGCAAGGCGATGATCGCCACGGTGTAGCCGGCCAGCACGAAGGAATAGGACCAGGCGCTGCGCAACAAGGTGGAACTGGCGGTGCACAGCCCCAGCCACAGCGCCAGGGCCAGCAGGAACAACCAGGGAGTCTGGGCGAACAGGCCCATGAACAACACCGACATGATGGTGCCGACCAAGGTTCCCAACAGCCGCGCCAGGCCCTTCTGCAAGACCATGCCGGACAGCGGCTGGGCGACGATGAACGCGGTCATCAGGGCCCAGGAGGGCTGCTCCAAGCCCCAGCGCAGCGCCAACCACAGCGCCAGCCCGCCACCCAGCAGGGTCTTGATCGCGAACTGCAGCGCGGGGAGGCTCGGGGCAAGCAGGGCCTGCAAGGTAATGGGCACGGACAAGGACTCTTGGAGGTACGAATTAAACATAGCCGGGAACGCCCAGGACGGGCGCGAGGCAATTATTAGCAAGCTAACTAAAACCCGTCCAGCGCTAAATCCAAGACACAAAAAAACGCCAGACTGGCTGGCGTTTTTGACAGGTTTTAGCCTTAAGAACGGGCGCGAGCCTGGTTCCGCAGGGCCTTGACCTGGTCATGGTTGCGTTGCGCACCGTGGTACTGACGCTCCACCACGTCACGAATGCCCACCAGGTTGTGCTTGGAGATTTTCTCCAGGGCTTCCTTGTAGGCTTTCAGGGCATGGTCTTCACCCCGCTCGGCCTCGTTGAGCACGGCTTCCTCGTCCTTGCCGGTCACCATGGACTTGAGATCGACCCAACGCCGGTGCAAGTCGCCGCTGACGCTGGTGGAGGTCTCCGGATCGCCGCCCATGGAACGCACCACGGACTGCAACTCGGCCGCAGCGGCGGCGCAGTCAGTGGAACGCTTGATGAACAGGGCCTTGAGCTCCGGATGCTTGATGTCCTCGGCACAGGTCTTGAAGCCCTCCTGGCCATCCTTGCTGGTCTCGATCAGGCTGTTGAGTACCGAAATCGCTTCTTTGTTCAAGTCAGTCATTTTCAGGTTCCTTGCAGGTTACGAGAATGGGATCGACCGTGGCCGACCTTCCTGCCATTTACCATTGCAGCGCCCATGCCAGACTTTAAAAGAAAATATTTTTCTTTAAATTCAATTAGTTAGATTAAATTTAAAAATCTGTATCCGCGTTATTTGCATGATCTGTCATTTGGCCTGCATGCAGAATGCCTGTATTTTCCAAGACTCTCGTAGCACACCACGGTGGCCGCCATGACCCCTGAAACACTTGAACTGCTGGTCACCCGGGAAATGCCCTTCGGCAAGTACAAGGGACGCATCCTCGCCGACCTGCCCGGCCCCTATCTCAACTGGTTCGCCCGCGAAGGCTTTCCCAAGGGCGAACTCGGCGGCCTGCTGGCGCTGATGCAGGAAATCGACCACAACGGCCTGTCCGATCTGCTCGATCCGCTACGTGCCAAACACGGCAAGCCCAAACCCCGCCATTGATCGCTGCCCCTTCCCTGAACCTCAATCACCGATAAAGAGCCCAGCATGCCAAGGACTGTCACTACGCTGGCCCGCGACGAAGAGCATTGGCGGGGCATTGCCCGGCAATTCGACCTCGAGTCCGGACCGATCAACCTCGAGAACGGCTATTTCGGGCGCATGACCCGCAAGGTGGCCGAGGACTACCAACGCAATATCCTCTGGGTCAACAGCAGCAATTCGGTGCATGTGCGCCAGCGCTTCGAGCAGGTCGAAGCCTTGCAGATCCGCCACCAGCTGGCGCACTTGCTGGAAGTCCCGGATAACGCCGTGGCCCTGACCCGCTGTGCCTCCGACGCCTTGCAATCACTGATCCGCAACTACAATCGCCTGCAACCCGGGGACCAGGTGCTGCTCAGCGACCTGGAGTACGACACGGTGAAAAGCGCCATCCGCTGGCTGGCTCGCCACCGTGGCGTGGAGGTGATAGAAATCCAGCATCAGCACCCTGCCAGTTTTGACAGCCTTGTAGCGACCTACAAGGATGCATTCGAGCGTTATCCGCGCCTGAAGTTGATACCCCTGACCCACGTAACCCACCGCAGCGGCCTGGTGATGCCGGTCCAGGCCATCGCTGCCCTGGCCAAGGAATACCAGGTCGATATCATCCTCGACGGCGCCCATGCCCTGGGCCAGATCGATTTCGACCTGCAGCAACTGGGCATCGCCTTCGCCGGTTTCAACCTGCACAAGTGGATCGGCGCGCCATTGAGCCTGGGCTTTCTCTACATCGATCCCGAGCGCCTGGACGCCATCGACCCCGACATGGACGAATTCCACTTTCCAGTGGACGACATCCGCGCCCGCACGCCCTACAGCACACCCAACATTCCAGCCTTGATGACCTTGCCGCTGGTGTTCGAGGAACACCGGGCCATAGGCGGTGCGGCAGCCAAGGGTGCGCGCCTGAACTACTTGCGCGAAACCTGGACCGAAGCCGTGCGCCAACTGCCGGGCATCGAGGTGATGACGCCAGCGGACCCGCGCCTGTGCTGCGCCATCAGCGCCCTGCGCTTCACTGGCCACCAGGACCAGCAAGTCCTGGTGGACCGGCTGCTGCGCGACTACGACCTGTTCACGGTGATCCGCAAGGGCGCAGGCTTCGGGCCCTGTATCCGCATCACCCCGGGCCTGGTGACGCCGCTGGAGCATATCCAGCGCCTGGTCGTCGCCCTCGAGGAGCTGGCCACCAGCTGAGGACTTCCGGAGCCGCTGCCGCAGGGCCGCCACCAGCCCTTTGCGCCAGCGGTTCCGGGGAGTTCAGGCCGGCACTTTTTCCGGGCAAAAAAAAGGTGCGCCGACCAAGCGCACCATAAAGCCGTAGAACACACCAACGAATAGGATTGAAGCTTCAGTCCAGCAGGGCCAGGGCCTGTGCCGTGCACTCCTGGATACGGGCCCAGTCGCCGTCCTTGATCCACTGCGGATCGAGCATCCAGCTACCGCCCACGCACATCACGTTCTTCAACGCCATGTAGCTCTTGATATTGGCCGGGCCGACACCGCCAGTAGGGCAGAACTTGACCTCGCCGAACGGACCGCCCAGGGCCTTGATCGCCGCCACGCCGCCGCTGACCTCAGCCGGGAACAGCTTGAAGCGGCGATAACCCAGGGCATAACCCTCCATGATCCCGGAGGCGTTGCTGATTCCCGGCAACAGCGGGATCGGGCTGGCGACGCTGGCTTGCAGCAGCTCGCGGGTGATGCCCGGGGTGACGATGAACTGCGAACCCGCGGCCTCCGCCGCCGCCAGCATCTGCGGGTCGAGCACGGTGCCGGCACCAGTCACCAGTTCCGGCCGCTGCTCACGCAGGATCTGGATGGCCTTGAGGCCGAACTGCGAACGCAGGGTGACTTCCAGGGCCGTCAGGCCACCCGCGGCCAGGGCATCGGCCAGGGGCAGCACGTCCTGCTCACGGGCGATGGTGATCACCGGCAGGATCCGCGCCTTGGCGCAGAGGCTGTCGAGCAGGGCTACTTTGTCCGCCATGGAAACGGTCGGAGGGAGGTTTGTCATCGCGGCTGATCCTTGGCTCATGGGCACCAGTAAATCTCTAACGGGGTTTGCAGGAAGGCGCGAATCGGCATGTCGGCGACCACGTCGCCAGCCAGTGCGGCACCCAGGGTGGTCAGCTTGGACTGACCGGAAATCGACAGCAGGCTGCTACGGGCCGACGCCAGCAGGGCCCGGCTCATGCTCAGGCGCTGACGGGGCACAGTGGGCGCCAGCATCGGCCAGCACCGCCGGCTGCCAGCGGGCTCGAGCGCCTCGGCCAGGTTCGGGCTGCCGGGGAACAACGAGGCCGTATGCCCGTCATCGCCCATGCCCAGCACCAGCACGTCGATCCCGGGCAACTGCGCCAGAGCCTCGTCGGCTTGCTGGGCGGCTTCTTCCAGGCTGGCCGCGGCGCTATAGAGGCCAAGGAAACGCGCCTTGGCCACCGGTCCCACCAGCAAGTGCTGCTTGAGCAAGCCGGCGTTGCTATCGGCATGCTCCACCGGAACCCAGCGCTCGTCGGCCAGGCTGATCAGCACCTTGGACCAATCCAGCTCCTGCTTGACCAGGGCCTGGAAGAACGCCACAGGGCTGCGGCCACCGGAAACCACCAGGCTCGCCTGGCCCCGCGCGGCAATGGCCTCGCGCAGTTGTTCGGCGACCTTCAAGGCCAGGCCCGCAGCCAGCAGGGTCGAGCTGCGAAATTCGTGGGCGCGCACGCCCGCCGGCAATTGCAAATCAGATATCGCCATACCATGACCTCCCATCCCGCGTGATCAGTGCAATGGAACTCATCGGCCCCCAGGACCCGGCCGCATAGGGCTTGGGCGCATCGCCGGACTTCTTCCAGCCGGCGATCAACTGGTCGCACCACTTCCACGCGGCTTCGATTTCATCTTTGCGCACAAACAGGTTCTGGTTGCCGCGCATCACTTCCAGCAACAACCGCTCGTAAGCGTCGGGAATCCGCGCGCTGCGATAGGTATCGGAAAAATTCAGCTGCAACGGGCCGCTGCGTAATTGCATGCCCTTGTCCAGGCCCTGCTCCTTGGTCATCACCCGCAACGAGATGCCTTCGTCCGGTTGCAGGCGGATGATCAGTTTGTTGCTGATCTGCAGGCGCTGCTCGGGGGCGAAGATGTAGTGCGAGGGTTCCTTGAAGTGGATGACGATCTGCGACAGTTTCTGCGGCATGCGCTTGCCGGTGCGCAGGTAGAACGGCACCCCGGCCCAACGCCAGTTGCGAATATCGACACGCAGCGCGACGAAGGTCTCGGTATCGCTCTGGGTGTTGGAGTTTTCTTCCTCCAGGTAACCAGGTACCGATTGGCCTTCGCTGTGGCCGGCGATGTACTGGCCACGCACCACCTGGGTGGTCAGGCCTTCGGGACTGATGGGCGCCAGGGCCTTGAGCACCTTGACCTTCTCATCGCGGATGCTGTCGGCCGAGAGGTCGGCCGGCGGATCCATGGCGATCAGGCAGAGCAATTGCAGCAGGTGGTTCTGGATCATGTCCCGCAACTGGCCGGCCTTGTCGAAATAGCCCCAGCGGCCTTCGATGCCGACCTTCTCCGCCACGGTGATTTCCACGTGGGAGATGTAGTTCTGGTTCCACTGGGTTTCGAACAGGCTGTTGGCGAAACGCAGGGCAATCAGGTTCTGTACCGTTTCCTTGCCCAGGTAGTGGTCGATCCGGTAGATGCGGTTCTCCGGGAAGAACTGCGCCACGGCATCGTTGACCTTGCGTGAGGAATCCAGGTCCGAGCCGATGGGTTTTTCCAGGACCACCCGGGTCTGCTGGTTGAGTCCGACCCGCGACAGGTTCTCGCAGATTGCCCCGTACACCGCCGCCGGGGTGGCGAAGTAGGCGATCAGGCGCTGCTCGCTGCCAACCCGCTCGGCCAGGGCCACATAGTCCTCGGCCTTGAGGAAATCCACATGCAGGTAGCTCAGGCGGGCCAGGAACCCCTTCAACACGGCGGCGTCGATGTCATGGGCGCCGACGTACTTGTGCAACTCAGCCTCGATATTGGCCAGGTGCTCCTGCTCGCTGCCCGGCTCGCGGGCCAGGGCCAGGATCCGTGTGTCCTCATGCAAGAGGCCGGCGGCATCGAGCTGGTACAAGGCAGGAAACAGCTTACGCAGCGCCAGATCGCCCAGCGCGCCGAACAAGGCAAAGGTGCAGGGTTCAACCGTTATCGAAGGCATGATGTTTGTTCTTTTATCAAGTTAAGCTACAAATACCTTTTTTCAAGGTATCACTCAAGGGAAAATGTAGTAATAAATACAACATTCTCACAAAATATCGATTCCAGGTGGTCCTCACTCCGGGCCACCAGTACGATAGGCCACCTTTCAACTTCGCATTGCAGGCGCGGCGAGCCCGGCACGCAGCGTAATCCCGGGACCCCGGCGGCACCACGATCGCCAACGCCCTTCCCGGATTGACCGCCTCCCGGCTTCCCCGTTTCACCTGTCTAGCCGATCTAGGAAACCTGAATGGACCGAGTGCGAAATCTACTGGAGCAGATCCAGAACCGCCTTGAAGAATTGAACAAGGCGGAACGCAAAGTCGCCGAAGTCATCCTGCTCAACCCGCAGCAGGCCACCCGCTTCAGCATCGCCGCCCTGGCCCAGGCCGCATCGGTCAGCGAACCGACGGTCAACCGCTTCTGCCGTTCGTTCGGCGTCAGCGGCTACCCCGAACTCAAGCTGCAACTGGCCCAGAGCCTGGCCAGCGGCGCGGCGTACGTCAGCCGTGCGGTGGAAGCCGACGATGACCCGGCAGCCTACACCCAGAAGATCTTCGCCAGCGCCATCGCCTCGCTGGACAGCGCCTGCCAGCAGATCGACCCGCAGCAGGTCAGCCGCGCCGTGGACATGATGATCCAGGCCCGACAGATCCACTTCTTCGGCCTCGGCGCCTCGGCTCCGGTGGCCATGGACGCCCAGCACAAGTTCTTCCGCTTCAACCTGGCGGTGTCGGCCCACCCCGACGTACTGATGCAGCGCATGCTCGCCTCGGTGGCGCACACCGGCGACCTGTTCGTGATCATCTCCTACACCGGCCGCACCCGCGAATTGGTGGAGGTCGCGCGCCAGGCTCGGGAGAACGGCGCCTCGGTGCTGGGCATCACCGCCGCCGGCTCGCCGCTGGCCAAGGCATGCAGCCTGAGCGTGCACCTGCCACTGCCGGAAGACACCGATATCTACATGCCCATGACCTCGCGGATCATCCAGCTCACGGTGCTCGATGTCCTGGCCACCGGCATGACCCTGCGTCGTGGCGTGGACTTCCAGCCGCACCTGCGCAAGATCAAGGAAAGCCTCAACGCCAGCCGCTACCCGGCAGGCGACGAGCTCGACTGAAACCACAGGCTCCCGCAACCCGCGGGAGCCTCTTTGCCCTACCCCGCCGCGCGCGCCTGCAGGCTCAAGTGAGCCCGCTCCCCCGGCGCCAGGCGCAGGCTGTCGGTGCCGCCGGCAGCCGCCTCGACACAGACGAAACGCGACACCTCGCTCCAGCTCACCCCCAGCAGTGGCCGGGTACCGGGATGCCAGACCACGGTATCGGCGTCCTCGCCGGTATCGATGCGCAGCGCACGCTGCCAGGCACGATCCTCGATCTGCAACTCACCCTCGTGCTGGAATACCCGCTGGCAGCCACCGTCGACCCGCAACTCGCCTTGTTGCCGGCAGGCCTGGCGATTCAAATGATCGTAGCCCTCGACGCCATCGAGCCCAGACAGCGCTACCTCGCCAACATCGCCAATACGCCAGTAGGCGTGCAAGGCCTGGCTCAACTGGCAGGGTTCGCTGTCCTGGTGCTCGGTGCTCAAGCGCAGGTCCATGCCCCGACCCAGGTGCGCATGCAGCTCGACCTTCCAGTCGCACAGCTGCAATTGCCAATGCAGGCGCACACCGTCTGCATCGCTGTCGCTGCCCAGCAGCTTCCAGTCCAGCAAGCGCGCCCAACCATGGGAAGGCCAGGCATTCTCGCTCGGGTGCCGACCATACCAGGGCCAGCACACCGGCACCCCACCACGGATCGCCCCCACCTGCGGCCACTTCGCCGCGCACCAGAGCCAGGGTTTCTGCCCGGCGGGCTGGAAGTGCAGGAGCTGTGCGCCCTGGCGACTGAACACGGCCTGGCACAGTGGATGATCGATCACCAGCACATCGCGCATCTGGTAGCGCTCCCAGGCAAACACCGGGCGCTCGCGCAGGGTCTTGAAAAAACGTTGCAGGGGATGCTCATGCATGTGCCGCGGTCCTGGAAATCATGGGGGGGTAGTCGTACAGCTGGCGGCCGTCGCGAGAGCGCCTGGCAAAAAAAAGCGGATAGCCAAGGCCATCCGCAATATGCGCACAGAGAAAGGAGCTTATCGCAACAGCGTCAGAACACCGACTGAATTTTCAGGCCGGCCACCAGGGCGTTGTCGACCTGGTCCACACCGCCCGGATGGGTGATGTACTGCAGGTTGGGGCGCACGGTCAGCCAGTCGGTCACATGGAAACCGTAGTTGATCTCGTAGTTGTACTCGGTCTCGCGCAGCGGCGAGTACAGCGGGTTGTCGTAGTCGCTCACGCCGATGGCGGCGTTGGCCAGCTGGGCGTTCTTCTTCACGTCGTCGTTGACATGAATGCGGGCGAAACCGATGCCCACGTCATCCTTTGGCCGGGCATCGAACGGCCCCTTGTAGACGAACATCAGCGACTGGTAGTTGTCGATGATGTTGGTGTCCTTGTCATGGAAGGTGGCGTTGGCGGCGATGTTCAGGCCACGCGAGGCGTCGCCGTTATGGCTGGTAAGTTGCTGCTGGGCGACGAACCAGTAGCCGTGCTTGCTGTTGTGCACGCGATAGGCGCTGCCGGTGGTGGCGGCATCCTGGCCATTGGCGTCCTCGCGCACGTCATTGGCCTTGGCCGTGCTCTTGTAGTAACCCACACGGTACTCGCCCGGCAGGTTGTTGACCTTGGGCGACCACACCAGCTCTACCGGCAATACCGTGCCCTTGGTGCCGCTGCCGCTGAGCTTGAAACCATTGCCGTGCTCGGTCTGCGACGGGTTCTGGTTGTAGGCGCCGATCTGCGCATAGAACTCGGGGGTGATGTGGTACTTGATGCGCAGCGCCGCCTGGCTGACCGGCCAGTTGTACCAGATGTTGGTCGCCCAGTTGCCCACCTGGGAACCACAGAAGGCCAGGTTCTGGAACTCGCAGGGGAAGGTGTTGAAGTCCTCGCCCTCGCCGAAGTAACCGGCCTTGACATCCAGCTTGCCGTCCAGGAACTGGTGCTGGATCCACAATTGGGTCAGGCGCACCATGTGCCCGCGACCGTAGACCTCCTGGGAAGAACTCAAGGTGCCGGCCCGGGGATCGCCGACGCGATCGTTGGAGATGTTCTGGCCATTACGATTGGTCAGCTGGATCTTGGCCTGGGTGTTGTCCCAGCCCAGCAGTTTTTGCAGGTCGAACGCCACGCCCAGGCCGAACTGGTCGCTGTAGCGCCCGGTCTTGTCGTCGTTGTAGCCACCGTGGAGGTTGGCGCCCATCTCCGCGACGTAGTCGGCCTTGATGTCGATCCCCTGCTCCAGCAGCTTGGTGCGCGTACCGCCCCAATCGCCGGTCATCCACTTGGAGTTGGCGCCGAACGCTTCGTCGGCCATGGCCTGGCCGGACAGGACCAGCGCCGCCACCGCCGAAAACTGGCAGAGCAGGCGGGTATTGCCGTGTTGCTTTTTCATCCCTACATCCTCGTCTTTATTGTTATTAACGGTTTATCCAACGCGGTTTACAGTCCTTGCGACGGATGACAGGCCATCCGCCCCGAATTCATCGCCCCTTGAATTGCGCCACATTGCCGCCGTGGCCTTGGGCCATGGCAGGGCCGGCCGCGCCCAGGCGCTCGCCGCTCTGGGCATCGAACAGCAGGACCCGGGCCGGGTCGAACTGCAAGGTCAGGTTCTGCCCGGCCGCGGGCGCCTGGTCCGGGGCCAGGCGGCAACAGACCTTGGTGCCATTGAGGGTGACGAATACCAGGGTATCGGGCCCGGTGGGCTCCACCACCTCGACCTCGGCCCGGATGCTCGGCAGGCCGTTGGCCTCGACGGGCGCCAGGGCGATCTGCTCCGGACGGATGCCGAGGATCACCTCGCGTTCCTCGAGCCCGGCGTCACGCGGCCCCAACGGCAGCTCGCAGCGGGCCTGGCCACTGTCCAGCAAGGCCAGCAACCGTCCCTCCTGGCGTTGCAGGCGCAGGGGAATGAAGTTCATCGGCGGCGAGCCGATGAAGCTTGCCACGAACAGGTTGGCCGGATCGTTGTAGATCTGCTGCGGAGTCCCGAATTGCTGGATGATCCCGTCCTTCATCACCGCCACCTTGTCCCCCAAAGTCATGGCCTCGATCTGGTCGTGGGTGACATACACCGTGGTGGTCTTCAGGCGCTGGTGCATCAGTTTCATTTCGGTACGCATCTCGACCCGCAGCTTGGCGTCGAGGTTGGACAGCGGCTCGTCGAACAGATAGATCTTCGGCCGCCGCGCCAGGGCCCGGCCCATGGCCACGCGCTGCTGCTGGCCACCGGAGAGCTGGCCCGGCTTGCGCGCCAGCAGGTGCTCGATCTGCAGCAGCTTGGCCACCCGCGCCACCTCGGTATCGATCTCGGCGGTGGGCATCTTGCGGATCTTCAGGCCGAAGGCGATGTTGTCGCGCACGCTCATGGTCGGGTACAGCGCGTAGGACTGGAACACCATGGCGATGTCCCGGTCCTTGGGGCTCATGCCGCTGATGTCGGCATCATCCACCAGGATCGCCCCACCGCTGATGGTCTCCAGGCCAGCGATGCAGTTCATCAGGGTCGACTTGCCGCACCCCGAGGGGCCGACGAGGATCAGGAACTCGCCGTCGTCGATCTTCAGCTCGATGTTCTTCAAGGTGTCCGGCAGGCCGGCACCGTAGGTCTTGTTGACGTTGCGTAATTCGAGAGTTGCCATGCCTTACCCCTTGACCGCGCCGGACGTCAGCCCGCGCAGGAAATACTTGCCGGCGAAGATGTACACCAGCAGTGTCGGCAGCCCGGCGATCATCGCCGCCGCCATGTCAACGTTGTATTCCTTGGCCCCGGTACTGGTGTTGACCAGGTTGTTCAGGGCCACGGTGATCGGTTGCGCGTCGCCACTGGCGAACACCACGCCGAACAGGAAGTCGTTCCAGATCTGGGTGAACTGCCAGATCAGGCAGACCATGATGATCGGCACCGACATCGGCAGCAGGATCTTGCCGAAGATGGTGAAGAACCCCGCGCCATCCAGGCGCGCGGCCTTGACCAGGGCATCCGGCACGCTGACGTAGTAGTTGCGGAAGAACAGCGTGGTGAAGGCCAGGCCGTAGACCACGTGCACCAGCACCAGGCCGGTGGTGGTGTTGGCCAGGCCGAACCGGCCAAGGGTGAACGAGGCCGGCAGCAGCACGGTCTGGAACGGCAGGAAGCAGCCGAACAGCAACAGGCCGAAGAACAGCTGCGAACCGCGAAAGCGCCACATCGACAGCACATAGCCATTCAGCGCGCCGATCAGGGTGGAGATCAGTACCGCCGGCACGGTGATCTTCACCGAGTTCCAGAAATAGCCACCCACGGTGTCCCAGGCCTTGATCCAGCCGATGCCATCGACCACCTGGGGCCAGCTCAAAAGGTTGCCGGTACGGATATCCTCGGGGGTCTTGAAGCTGGTGAGCAGCATCACCACCAGCGGCACCAGGTATACCGCCGCCGCCAGCAGCAGCGTGGCGTAGATGGCGATCCGGCTGAAATTCAGGCGCGGCCTGGCGAGCGAATCAGTCATGGCGCTTGCCTCGCAGTTCGGAATACAGGTACGGCACCAGGATGGTCAGCACCGCGCCCAGCATCAGCATGGCGCTGGCCGAACCGATGCCCATCTGGCCACGGCTGAAGGTGAAGGAGTACATGAACATCGCCGGCAGGTCGGAAGAGTAGCCAGGGCCGCCGGCGGTCATCGCCGCCACCAGGTCGAAGCTCTTGATCGCGATATGCGCCAGGATCATGAAGGCACTGAAGAACACCGGGCGCAGGCTCGGCAGGACGATCTTCAGGTAGATGGTCGGCAGGCTGGCGCCGTCCACCTGGGCCGCACGGATGATCGACTGGTCGACACCCCGCAGGCCGGCCAGGAACATCGCCATGACGAAACCCGAGGCCTGCCATACGGCGGCGATCACCAGGCAGTAGACCACGCGATCCTGGTCCACCAGCCAGTCCAGGCGAAAGCCTTCCCAGCCCCAGTCGCGCAGCATCTTGTCCAAGCCCAGGCCGGGATTGAGCAGCCATTTCCAGGCGGTACCGGTAACGATCATCGACAGCGCCATGGGGTACAGGTAGACGGTGCGGATGAAGCCCTCGCGGCGGATGCGCTGGTCCAGCAATACCGCCAGGAACACCCCCAGCACCAGGCTGATACCGATGAACAAGCCGCCGAACAGCGCCAGGTTCTTGCTCGCCACCCACCAGCGGTCGTTGTCCATCAACCGCAGGTATTGCTGCAAGCCGACCCACTTGTAGCTCGGCATGAAGCTGGAGTTGGTGAAGGACAGAATGAAGGTCCAGATGATGTAGCCATAAAAGCCCACCAGCACGATCACCATGCTCGGCGCCAGCACCAACTTGGGCAACCAGCGCTGCAAGGCATCCAACGGCGAGGCTTTGCTGAAAACCGCCACAGAGCTCATCGAGATAATCCAGTGTGAAGGAGTGAGTATCCGCAGAAACGAGGCTCGCCCGCGAATGGGCACCGACATTCAAGTCGATGCCCACCGATGCACCGCCTTCGCGGGCAAGCCTCGCTCCTGCCAGGGAGAGCGTTTCGGGAATGGCCGCAGGTACTCCTGCGGCCCGGACCTTACTGCGCGGCCTTGACCGCCGACGCCAGTTGCGCACTGGCTTTGGCCGGGTCCGCATCCTTGTCGTTCATGAAGTTGGTCACCACATCGAAGATCGCGCCCTGCACCGCCAGGGACGTGGCCATGTTGTGCGCCATGCTCGGCTGCAGCCCGCCGGTCTTCTCGTCCGCCAGGAAGTCCTTGGCGGCGGCCTGGGCGCAGGAGTCGAAACCTTCGGCGTCCATGGCGTTGAGCATGTCGGTGCGCACCGGGATCGAGCCCTTGTTGGTGCTGAAGACTTTCTGGAAGTCCTTGCCCAGGGCGACCTTGGCCAGGTCCTGCTGGGCGGCGATGTCGCCCTTGCGGTCAGCCTTGAGCTTGAACACGGCCAGGGAGTCGATGTTGTAGGTGAAGGCCTTGTCGGTGCCCGGGAACGGCACGCACTGGTAATCCTTGCCGGCGACCTTCTTGGCCGCGGTCCATTCGCTCTTGGCCCAGTCGCCCATCATCTGCATCCCGGCCTTGCCGTTGATCACGTCGGCGGCGGCGATGTTCCAGTCACGCCCGGCACGGTTGGGGTCCATGTAGCCGGAGAGCTTCTTCAGCTCGGCGAAGGTCTTGGTCATCTCCGGGCCTGCCAGGGTCTTCTGGTCCAGGTCCACCAGGGCCTTCTTGTAGCCTTCGGCGCCCATCACCGAGAGCACCACGTCTTCGAATACGGTGCTGTCCTGCCAGGGCTGGCCACCGTGGGCCAGGGCGATGAAGCCGGCGGCCTTGAGCTTGTCGCCGGCGGCATAGAATTCTTCGAGGGTGGTGGGCGCCTTGGCGATCCCGGCCTTCTTGAACACCTCGGGGTTTATCCACAGCCAGTTGACCCGGTGGATGTTCACCGGCACGGCCACGTAGTCACCTTCGTACTTGACGGTATTGGCCACCTTGGGCGAAAGCAGGCCGTCCCAATTCTCGCTCTTGGCCACGTCCTTGAGGGTATCGGTGCTGAGCAGGCCGGTGCTGCCCCATTCCTGGATGTCCGGGCCCTTGATCTGCGCCACACCGGGCGGGTTGCCGGCCACGGCGCGGCTCTTGAGCACGGTCATCGCGGTGGAACCGCCACCGCCGGCCACGGCGCCGTCCTTCCAGGTGAAACCGTCTTTCTCCACCTGGGCCTTGAGCACATCGACCGCAGCCTTTTCACCACCGGACGTCCACCAATGGACCACTTCCACGGAGCCTTTGGAGTCGGCGGCCAGGGCACTCAGGGGGAACAGGGAGGCAAGGGAAATGACAGTGGCGAGGCGAGAAATCGCATTCATCTGAAGTACCTTTCTTGTTGTTATGCATGCAAGTCTGGTGCTTGCGCTGCAAACGAGTCTAAACAGCCTAGTCCAGCGCCCGGGTAACGAAGCGATGGGGAAATGTCACCGCATGGTTACACAGAGCCCGTGGCAGACACTCGGGCCAGGGCCAAGGCCATGCTCGGCGCCAGCGGCAGGCGTGGAATCAGCACGGCCTGCCAGGCGTGATAAAGGTCCGGCTTGCCGCCCCAGATTTCTGCCGCAGGACGGTTGTCCAGGCCCAGCTCGTGGTGCCAGCTGCCGAACTCGCGGTCGATGAAATGCGCCTGGCAGAACTCCCAGAAAACCCGGTACCAGGTTTCGTAGCGCTCCTCTGCGGTACGCCTGAGCAAGGCACTGGCGGCGGCGCTGGCTTCGGCGTGGGTCCAGTGCAGGCGCTGGCGCACCACCGGGCGGTTGTCCCAGTCCAGGGTGTAGACGATGCCCGGGGCGCCATCCACGTTCCAGCCGTGACGGCAGTTGCTGTCGAACAGGCGCTGGGCATCCAGCACCAGCCAGCCAGGGGTCAGCATTCCGGCCTGGCCCCGCGCGGCTTCCAGGTGCAGCAACAGCCGCGCCCACTCGAATCCGTGGCCCGGCGTGGTGCCGAAGGGGCGAAAACCATCGGCGGGACAGTCCCGGTTGTAATCGCGCAAGGGCTGCCAATCCAGGTTGAAGTGCTCGACCACCATGAAGTCGTTGGCCGCGGCATGGCCGTGGATCAAACGCTCGGCGATGCGCAGGGCGCGGCTGAGCCAGCGCGGGTCCTGGGTGACATCGGCCAGGGCGAGAAAGGCCTCGGTGGCGTGCATGTTGCTGTTGGCCCCGCGATAGGCCTCCTGTTCGCTCCAGTCGCGGCTGAAGGACTCGATCATCGCGCCCTCCTGCTCGCTCCAGAAATGCTCCTCGATCACGCCGACCGCCTGCTCCAGCAAGGCCTCGGCCCCCGGGCGCCGGGCCACCACCGCGGAACTGGCGGCCAGGGCGACGAAGGCATGCAAGTAGGCAGCCTTGCCGCCATTGCCGTCGGCCTGCCCGGACACCGCGAACCAGCCGCCGTGCTCGGCATCGCGCAGCGGACCTAAGAGCGCCGCGACGCCGTGGTCCACCAGTTCGGCAAAGCCAGGCAGCCCCTGGATATGGGCCATGGCGAAGCTGTGAGTCATGCGCGCGGTATTCATGGTTTCGGCCCGGGCGCCAGCAGGCAGGCAGCCCCGGGCATCGAGGTTGCCGAAGCCCTCGGCAAGCCGCGAAGCCTTGGCGAAATCCAGCAGCCGCAGGCCCTCGGCGGCCAGCCAGCTGTGGTGTGCGGGAGCGTTCAGCCAGCTGCTGAACGGCAGGGAAAGAGGTTCCATGGACGACCTGTTGTTGTTCTTGTCGAAGGCTTGAGTCTAATCAAGCCAAGGTTCGCCCCAGGTAACGAAGGACACGGCAAATGTCACCAGACCGTGACAAACCAGCGGGCGCCGGTAGGAGCGAAGCTTGCTCGCGATGCACGACACCGCGCCGTGCCAGGCACAGGCATGACGCTTGCCAGGCAAGCCTCGCTGCTACAGGAGAAGAAGAGTTGTTCAGTCCGCGAAACGCGGCAGGTACAAGGTCACCCGCAGGCCACCTTCGCGCAGGTTCTGCAAGCTGACTTCCCCGCCATGGCTATGGGCGATGTTGCGCGCGATGCCCAGCCCCAGGCCATAGCCCTGTTGCTGGCCGGCCAGGCGAAAGTGCGGCTCGAAGACCTGCTCCAGCCGCTGCTGGGGCACGCCGGGGCCCTCGTCGTCCACATGCAGGATGAAGGCGCCGGCGTCATCCTCGATATGCAGGTGGGCGTTCTGCCCATATTTCAGGGCGTTGTCGATCAAGTTGCCCATGCAGCGCTTGAGCGCCAGGGGCTTGCCCGGGTAGCTGGCCAGGGCCCGTCCCTGCTGGGTCACCCGGCCATTGCCGGCGGGCGCCAGGTAAGGTTCCACCAGGCAATCGAGCACCTGGTTCAAGTCCACCGGCTCGATGTTCTCGTGGATGTCAGTGTCCTTGACGCATTGCAGGGCGCCCTTGACCAGCAGCTCCAGTTCATCGAGGTCACGGCCGAACTTGGCTTGCAGTTGTTCGTCCTCCAGCAACTCCACCCGTAGCCGCAGGCGGGTGATGGGAGTGCGCAAGTCATGGGAGATGGCGCTGAACAGCTGGCTGCGCTCGGTCAGGTAGCGGCTGATGCGCTCGCGCATGCTGTTGAAGGCCCTCGCCACTTCCACCACCTCGCTGCCGCCGCCCGGCGCCACCGGCTGCACATCGGCGCCCAGGGACAACTCGCGAGCGGCCCGGGCCAGGCGCTTGAGGGGCCGGCTCTGCCAGTGCACCAGCAGGCCGATGAACAACAACAGGAAGCAACTGGTCAGCAGGATGAACCACACCTGCTGCGCCGGCAGGCCCTGCTCTTCGAGGCTGGTATAGGGCTCGGGCAGCAATGAAGCGATGTACAGCCACTCGCCCGGGGCCATCTGGATCTGGGTCACCAGCACCGGCGGGTTCACCGGTTCCAGGGTCAGGGCGTAGTGGGCCCAGGACCGTGGCAGCTCGTCGAGCTTCAAGCCACCGTTGAAGATCCGCAGGTCGTCGGGCCGTACGAAGGTCACGGAGATATCCGCATCGTTGCCCAGGGACTGGCGCAGTACCTGCTCCACCGCCTGCAGTACCGCCTCCTTGCGCGGCGTGGCCGGCAACACCTGCATGTCCAGCGGCTTGTCGTTGAGGGTCACGACAAAACGCGTGCCGCCCATGCTGCGCAACTGGTCGAGTACCAGCGGCCGATAGGCCACCGGTAGAGAACGCAGGTAACTGACGCTGGCGGTCATCGAATGGGCCAGGCTGCGGGCGCTGGTCACCAGGCCCTCGAGCTGGGTGGCGCGCAACCGCGAGACCCAGATCACGCTGGACAGGGCCTGGGCCAGCAGCACCACCAGCAGGGTCAGCAACAGCATCCGGCCCAACAGCGAACGCGGCATGGGCACCCGCTGCAGGCAACCCTTGAGGGTTTCAGCGAGCACAGCCAGCTACCACATTGGCCGCCAACTGGTAGCCGCTGCCGCGCACCGTGCGAATCAGCCGCGGCGGTTTTTCCGTGTCCCGCAGGCGTTGGCGCAAACGGCTGACCGCCATGTCGACGATGCGATCCAGGGGCATCAGGTCGCGGCCACGGGTGGCATTGCCGATGGTGTCGCGGTCGAGGATTTCCTGGGGATGATCGAGGAACAGCTTGAGCAGGGCGAAGTCGGCGCCGGAGAGGATCACTTCCTCGCCGTCGTTGTGGAACAGCCGGTGGCTGATCACGTCCAGGCGCCACTCGTCGAAGCACAACACCTCGCCGCCCGCCCGTTCCTGGGCGAATTGCGCCCGGCGCAGTAGGGCCTTGATCCGTGCCTGCAGCTCACGGGGACTGAACGGCTTGCCCAGGTAGTCATCGGCCCCAAGTTCCAGGCCGATGACCCGGTCGGCCTCGTCGGAACTGGCGGTGAGCATGATGATCGGCACCTGGCCGCGCTTGGGGTGCTGGCGAATCCAGCGGCACAGGCTGAAACCGTCCTCGTCGGGCAGCATCACGTCGAGGATCACCAGGTCGCTGGGCGCCTCGTTCAGGGCCTGGCGAAAACCCGCGCCATCGGCGGTGCTGCGCACCTGGAAACCGCAACGGCTGAGATAAGTCTCCAGCAGCTCGCGGATTTCCTGATCGTCATCGACCAACAAGATCGACCTACTGACTGAACTCACCCATGCCGTCCTTTGTTGTTGTCATGAATGGAGGGCGATTATGCCTGTTCCAGGGCCACCCCGGCGCCGGTCAGTCCGGAATAGGGCGCGGTCACCAGCCACACCGGGATGCCCTTGAAGTAGTCGCTCATGCAGCCCTTGTCGGCAAAGCTCTTGGCGAAGCCGCTCTGGATGAAAAAGTCGGCAAAGCGCGGGATCACCCCACCGACGATGTACACCCCGCCCCGGCCGCCGGTGGTCAGCACGTTATTGCCCGCCACCCGGCCCAGCCAGCAACTGAACTGCTCCAGTACCTCGCGGGCGATGGGGTCGCCGGCCAACCCCGCAGCGGTAATCGCCTCGGGGGTATCCAGGCGCGGCTCGTGGCCGTCCACTGCGCAGATGGCCCGGTAGACCCGGGGCAGGCCGCCGCCGCTGAGAGCGGTCTCGGCGCTGACATGGCCGATTTCGTCGTGGATGTGTTGCCAGAGCTGGGTTTCCCGGGGGCTGCTCAAGGGCAGGTCGACATGCCCGCCCTCCCCAGGCAGGGCCATGTAACGGCCATCACCGAAGTCCAGCAGGGTGCCCACGCCCAGGCCGGTACCCGGGCCGATCACCACCGCCGGACGCAACGGCTCGGCAACGCCCTCGCAGACCACGCGGAATTCATCCGGTTGCAGCCGGGTCATGCCCAGGGCCATGGCCGAGAAATCGTTGACCAGCAGCAAGCGCTCGACCTGCAGCGCCTGGCAGAACGCCTGGCGGTTGAGGTGCCAGTGATTGTTGGTGAAGCGGAACTCGTCGCCGCTGACCGGCCCGGCCACCGACAGGCACACCGAACCCACCGCGCCCAGGGCCAGGCCCTGTTCCTTCAGGTAGGCCTTGATGGCATCTTCCGGACAGCTGTAGTCCGCCGTGGCATGGACCTGGATCGCGTCCAGCTGTTGGTCTTTCCACAACGCGAACCGGGCGTTGGTACCGCCGATGTCACCGACCAGGGCCAGTTTCAATTCAGTGTCTCCAGGGCAGAAGTGAAGGCGCTGGCGCCCTGCTCTGCCGAGCTGAAGGCCATGCGCATGAAGGCGAAGAGTTCGCGGCCGGTACCGACGTTGTTGCCCAGGAGGCCCTTGGCCGGCTCGCGGGCGGCGAACTGTTCGGCGTCCACCTTAAGCTCCAGGGTGCCCTTAACGCCATCCACGCGAATGATGTCGCCGTCCCGCACCCGGGCCAGCGCCCCGCCGATCTGGGCCTCGGGGCTGACGTGGATGGCCGCCGGGATCTTGCCCGAGGCGCCGGACATGCGCCCGTCGGTGACCAGCGCCACCTTGAAGCCACGGTCCTGCAGCACACCAAGGAATGGAGTCATCTTGTGCAGTTCGGGCATGCCATTGGAGCGCGGGCCCTGGAAGCGCATCACCGCCACGAAGTCTTTTTCCAACTGGCCGGCCTTGAAGGCATCGGCCAGGTCCTGCTGGTCCTGGAACACCATGGCCGGAGCCTCGACGACCTGGTGCTCGGGAGCCACGGCGGAGACCTTCATCACTCCGCGCCCCAGGTTGCCTTCCATGACCCGCAGCCCGCCTTCCGGCGAGAAGGCCCGGGCCACCGGACGCAGGATGCTTTCGTCGAGGCTCTCGATCGGGCCGTCGCGCCATACCAGCTTGCCGTTGTCCAGGAACGGCTCCTGGGTATAGCGGCTCAGGCCGGGGCCAGCCACGGTGTTGACATCTTCGTGGAGCAGCCCGGCCTCCAGCAGTTCGCGGATCAGGAACGACATGCCGCCGGCGGCCTGGAAGTGGTTGATGTCGGCCTTGCCGTTGGGATAGACGTGGGACAGGGTCGGCACCACCTCGGACAGGTCGGCCATGTCCTGCCAGGTCAGCTGGATGCCCGCAGCCTGGGCGATGGCCGGCATGTGCAGGGTGTGGTTGGTGGAGCCACCGGTGGCGTGCAGGGCGACGATGGAGTTGACCAGGCAACGCTCGTCGACGATTTCACCAATGGGCGTGAAGGCGCCGCTCTGGCGGGTCAGGCGGGTGACCTGTTGCGCCGCCTCATGGGTCAGGGCATCGCGCAACGGCGTGTTGGGGTTGACGAAGGAGGCGCCGGGCAAGTGCAGGCCCATGACCTCCATCAGCAGCTGGTTGGTGTTGGCGGTGCCATAGAAGGTGCAGGTGCCCGGGCTGTGGTAGGACTTCATCTCCGATTCCAGCAGCTCTTCGCGACTGGCCTTGCCTTCGGCATAGCGCTGGCGCACATCGGCCTTCTGCTTGTTGGAGATCCCCGAGACCATGGGGCCACCGGGGACGAAAATCATCGGCAGATGGCCGAAGCGCAGGGCTCCCATCATCAGGCCGGGGACGATCTTGTCGCAGATACCGAGCATCAGGGCGGCATCGAACATGTTGTGCGACAGCGCTACCGCAGTGGACAAGGCAATGACCTCGCGGCTCGGCAGGCTCAGCTCCATCCCCGCCTCGCCCTGGGTCACACCATCGCACATGGCCGGGGTACCACCGGCGAACTGGCCCACCGAACCGATCTCGCGCAGGGCCTTCTTGATCAACTCGGGGAAATGCTCGTAGGGCTGGTGCGCCGACAACATGTCGTTATATGACGAAACAATTGCCACGTTGGCCGCGTTCATCATCCGCAGGCTGTGCTTGTCTTCGGCGCCACAACCGGCCACCCCGTGGGCGAAGTTCGCACATTGCAGCTTGCCGCGCTGCGGGCCGTCGCTGGCTGCACCGCGAATCAGGGCGAGATAGGCCTGGCGAGTGGCGCGACTACGGGCGATGAGCCGTTCGGTGACCTCAAGAACGCGGGGATGCATGTGTAGAACTCCAGGCTAACGGATGTGGCGACCTGTTTGTCTATGCTGGTCCAAAGCCCCGCCGCTGGGGGGCAGCGGAGGAAATTCCTGACCATTCGGACCAGTTGATTCAGGTCACTCGTTGTAGATAAGACAAAATACTGCCACTAAAAAGGCTTGTTTTCTATTTCTATGCGAATAATCTTGTAATTCCAACAACAAATCCTACGACAGGCGTTTACCCATGACTCTTCGAATCGCAATCAATGGTTTTGGCCGCATCGGCCGCAACGTCCTGCGCGCACTCTATACCCAAGGCTATCGCCAGGATCTGCAGGTCGTCGCCATCAACGATCTCGGAGACAGCGCTATCAATGCCCACCTGCTCAAGCACGACACTGTCCACGGCCTGTTCGACGCCGATATCCAGCATGACCAGGAGAGCCTGACCGTCAATGGCGACCGTATCGCGGTCAGCGCCATCCGCAACCCGGCCGAGCTGCCCTGGGCCGCAGAGAAGATCGACGTGGTGTTCGAATGCACCGGGCTGTTCACCGACCGGGCCAAGGCCGCTGCCCATCTTACTGCCGGCGCACGCAAAGTGATCATCTCGGCTCCGGCCAAGGGCGCCGATGCCACCGTGGTCTACGGGGTCAACCATGACGTCCTGCGCCAGTCGCACCAGATCATCTCCAACGCCTCCTGCACCACCAACTGCCTGGCCCCGGTGGCCCAGGTACTGCATCGCGAGCTGGGGATCGAGAACGGCCTGATGACCACCATCCACGCTTACACCAACGACCAGAACCTCACCGACGTCTATCACACCGACCCCTACCGCGCCCGCTCCGGCACCCAGAACATGATCCCGAGCAAGACCGGCGCAGCCGAAGCCGTGGGCCTGGTGCTGCCGGAGCTGGCCGGCAAGCTGACCGGCATGGCGGTACGGGTGCCGGTGATCAACGTCTCCCTGGTGGACCTGACCGTGACCCTCAAGCGCGACACCAGCGCCGAGGAAGTCAACGCCCTGCTCAAGAGCGCCAGCCAGCATTCGAAGATCCTCGGCTACAACACCCTGCCGCTGGTTTCCAGCGACTTCAACCACAACCCGCTGTCGTCGATCTTCGACGCCAACCACACCAAGGTCAGCGGCGGCCGCCTGCTCAAGGTCCTGGCCTGGTACGACAACGAGTGGGGGTTCTCCAACCGCATGCTGGATAACTGCCTGGCCCTGTGCAACGCCGAATGATCGGCTGACCATCGGCCGACGGCAGAGGTTCCCGCCAGGAGATTGTCCACTGCCTGGCGGGATGGACCACACAAGGCTTGACCACGGATGTATATGACAATCATTATCATCCGCTAAAAAATGGATCAGGCCTTGCTGTGAGTCAGACGCACTTCAACCATGTATTCCTCACTCAACGAACTTCTCTGCTGCGTACGCTGGAGCGGATGGTCAACAACCACAGCACCGCCGAAGACTTGCTGCAAGAGACCTACCTGCGCGTGACCCGGGCGCTTGCCGAGCGAACCATCACCCACCTCGAACCCTTCGTGTTCCAGACCGCCCGCAACCTCGCGCTCGATCACCTGCGGGCCCGGCGCATCCAGGACCGGACCCTGCTCGAGGACGTACCGCAGCAGGTACTGGAGAGCGTCGCGGCGCCCACCAGCAGCGCCGAGGATGCCGCCCATGCCGAACAACTGCTGGAACGCCTGAACCTCAGTCTGGGCCAGCTCAGCACCCGCCAGCAGCGGATCTTCATCCTCAGCCGCCTGCACGGCCAGAGCTACCAGGAGATCGCCGACGAACTGGGGGTCTCCCCGAGCACGGTACAAAAGGAACTGAAACTGATCATGGCCATCTGCATCGGTGTCGCCGAACGCCTCGAAGGCCAATGAGCCTCGACGACCAGGCAGAATGACTGCGTCAGCCCCGGGGCTTTTGCTAACCTTGCCCGGCTTTCGCTCTCTCTTGAAAAAACAGCTGCGCACAGACGTGGCCGAGGAACACCCGTGACGGACTTTCACAGCGCCGAGCCCCCCACCCCTGCCGGCCAGAATCCGAATATCCAGGCCATGGACCAGGCCCTGGACTGGCTGATCGAACTGGAACACCCGACCCAGGAACAGATAAGTCGATTCCACCAGTGGCTGGCGGCGTCACCGCGCAACGCCCAGGCCTTCGCCAAGGCCCAGGCCATCTGGGATGGTCCGCAAGTGGCACAGTCCGCCCTGGCCCTGGCCGCTCCCGCGAAGGTCTCGCCCCTGGCCCGCCTGCGCCCACATTGGAAACCCCTGGCCACCGCCGCCGTGCTGGTCCTTGGCTTGTTCAGCTTCAGCAACCTGCCCCTGCGCCTGCAGGCAGACCACCTGACCCTGGTGGGCGAACGCCAGCGCCTGCAACTCGAGGACGGCTCCCGGGTGCTGCTCAACACCAACTCGGCGTTCTCCAGCAATGTCGACGAGCACCGGCGCACCGCGCGGCTGTACCAGGGCGAAGCGTTCTTCGAGATCCCGGGCAATCGCGGGCTGCCCCTGGAACTGGAGGCCGGCCCGGTGCGCGCCAGCGTGCGCGATACCACCTTCGCCGTGCGCTACCTGGATGGCATCGCCCAGGTCCAGGTCCAGCGCGGGGATATCGATCTGCGCGCCACCCACGCCGACCAGAGCCTGCGCCTGCGCGCCGGCGAAAGCGTACGGGTCGGTCCCCAGGGCTTCGAACAGACAGCCAGGCTCGACGCCGGCAAGGACCTGGCCTGGGTCGAAGGTCGCCTGGTGTTCGAGAACTGCCCCTTGAGCCAGGTGCTGGCGGAACTGCGGCGCTACTACCCGGGCTGGATCATCAACAACAACGAACAACTGGCCAATGTCGCGGTAACCGGCAACTACCGCCTGGACCAGCCCCTGGACGTGGTCCGCTCCCTGGCCCACATCACCTCGGCACGGCTGTCGGAACTGCCGGCGCTGATGATTCTCAATTGAGAACAATTATTTTTACGCGATAGCAGCGGGTCGTACGTCTCGTTATAGCCAATGCAAGTGATTCGCATTTTTGAATGTGAATCTGCACACCTATAAAAGATTCGTGCGACCCGGAGCGCTTTCGATGTCTTCTTGCCTCAACAGCCGATCCTCAGTTCCTCACTCCCGCCTGCATCACTGCACCCTGTCGCTGCTCACCGCGGCCATCCTGCTGGCCGGTGCCCAGGCCACACCGGCGCTGGCCGACCAGCCTGCAGCGCCCGCCAGCCAGCGCATGGGCAACTACAACTTCGCCATTGCCCAACAGCCCCTGGTGTCGGCCCTCAACGCCTTCACCAGCGTCACCGGTTGGCAGGTCGGCCTGCCGGCCGAACTGGGCACGGGCGTCAACTCCCCGGGCGTACGTGGCTCACTGCCACCGGAGAAGGCCCTGGAGCGGCTGCTGGCCGGCACCAACCTGAGCTATCGCAAGCTGGGCAACAACAACATCGTCCTAGAGAAGCGCAGCAGCTCGAATACGGTGAACCTGCAACAAGTGACCATCAGCGCCACCCGCCAGGAACAGGACATCAACTCGGTACCCAGCACCGTCAGCGTGCATACCCGGGAAGAGCTCGACCGGCAGAATGTCACCAACATCAAGGATCTGGTGCGCTATGAACCCGGGGTGTCGGTGGGTGGCGCCGGCCAGCGCGCCGGCATCAGCGGGTACAACATCCGTGGTATCGATAGCGACCGGATCCTGACCCAGGTCGACGGCGTCGAAGTCCCGGGGCACTTCTTCAGCGGCCCCTATGCCAAGACCAACCGCAACTACGTCGATCCGGAAATCGTCAAGCGTGTGGAGATCCTCCGCGGCCCGGCCTCGGTGCTGTACGGCAGCAACGCCATCGGCGGCGCGGTCAGCTACTACACCCTGGACGCCGACGACATCATCAAGCCCGGCCAGGATGTCGGCGCACGACTCAAGGCCGGCTACAGTTCGGCCGACGAAAGCTGGCTCAAGTCCGGCACCTTCGCCGGGCGTGCCGGCGAGTTCGACGGCCTGTTGCACCTGAGCCGGCGCGATGGCCACGAAGTCGAATCCTATGGCAGCAACAACGGCACCGGCCTGGACCGCACCGCCGCCAACCCGGAGGATGTACGCACCACCAACGTCCTGGCCAAGCTGGGCTGGAACTATGCGGACGACGCGCGCCTGGGCCTGACCTACGAGAAATACAAGGACGACCGCGACACCAACCAGAAAAGCGCGGTGGGCGGGCTGTTCCTCAATGGCGTCGGGCAGAACTGGTACCGCTCGCGGACCGGCAACGACACCATCACCCGGGAACGCTTCGGCCTGGAAAACAGCTTCGCGCTGGAGTCCCCCGTGGCGGACCGGATCAAGTGGAGCCTGAACTACCAGATCGCCAAGACCGACCAGACCACCAGCGAGCGTTATAACCCGGTCTCGATATACACCCCGGTGGCCCGTGACGTGCTGCGCGAACGCAAGACCCTGTACGAGGAAAAGCAATGGGTATTCGACGCCCAGTTGGAGAAGGCCTTCGCCCTGGGTGAAACCGACCACCAACTGACCTACGGCACCACCCTCAAGCAACAGAAGGTCACTGGCTCGCGCTTTGGTACCGCCACTTGCCTGAAGGTCGGCGCGGGCTGTACCGCCATCGGCGCTCCCAGCCCGACCGCCAGCGACAGCGTGAAGAAGTCCAGCGACTTCCCGGACCCGACCATCAATAGCTACGCCCTGTTCGCCCAGGACCAGATCAGCTGGAACGCCTGGACCTTCACCCCGGGCCTGCGCTACGACTACATCCAGCTCAAGCCGCACCTGACCCAGGAGTTCCTCAATACCGTCAATCCGAACGGCGCCTTCCCGGTCAGCGATGAGAAGAAGACCTGGCACCGGGTATCGCCCAAGTTCGGCCTGACCTATGCCTTCGACGAGCACTACACCGCCTACGGCCAATATGCCGAAGGCTTCCGCACCCCATCGGCCAAGGCGCTCTACGGACGCTTCGAGAACATCGCCGGTGGCTATGTGGTCGAGCCCAACTCCAACCTCAAGCCAGAGACCAGCAAAGGCATCGAGACTGGCCTGCGGGGCAACTTCGACGCTGGCTCCTTCGACGTGTCGGTGTTCTACAACCAGTACCGCGACTTCATCAACGAAGACGCAATCACCGCAGGTGCGCTGCAAGCGGTCATCCAGAGCAACAACATCAAGCGCGCCACCATCAAGGGCGCCGAGGCCAAGGGCCGCTTGAACCTGGATGCCTTCGGCGCGCCCCAGGGCCTGTACACCATGGCCTCGGTGGCCTATGCCCACGGGCGCAACAATGACAACGGCGAGCCGATCAACAGCGTCAATCCGCTCAAGGGCGTGTTCGGCCTGGGCTACGACCAGGATGACTACGGCGCGTTGCTGAGCTGGACCCTGGTCAAGCGCAAGGACCGGGTCGACGACAGCACCTTCAAGGCTCCCGACGGCCGCCTGACCAGTGGCCAGTTCAAGACGCCCGGCTTCGGCATCCTCGACCTCACCGGCTTCTACAAGGTCACCAACGACCTGACCGTCAATGCCGGCCTGTACAACCTGACCGACAAGAAATACTGGAACTGGGACGATGTGCGCGGCTACGACAGCGTCGGCGAAGCCGGACAGACAGCCCCGGCCAACCTCGATCGCCTGACCATGCCCGGCCGTAACTTCTCGGTGAACCTGGTCTGGGATATCTGACCCAGTCGCTCCTCACTGCTCTTTTTCATCAGGGGCAGTGAGGATTTTTTACTGTGTCGCGTCTTCTTGTTCGTCTAGTTATAACTGTCTCTCATTCTCAAGGACATCGGTATGACCTCCCAGGCTTCCGCCCAGCCTCACCACCTGCGTTCCCAGCGCCTGAACCAGATCACCCACGAGCCGCATTCCAAGCTCGATGCCCTGGTCAAGGCCCACGCGCCCTTCGAAACCCAGGGCGCCTTCGCCCGTTTCGTGGTGGCCCAGTACCTGTTCCAGTCGGAACTGGTGGAGCTGTACAACGATCCCGAGCTGATCGCGATCGTCCCTGACCTGGCCGAGCGTTGCCGCGCCGAAGCGGCCAAGGCCGACCTCGCCGACCTGGACACCGAAGTACCGGCGCCGGTTGCCGGTGCCGTGCGCAATCCGAGCAAGGCCGAGGCCCTGGGCTGGATCTTCGTTTCCGAAGGCTCCAAGCTTGGCGCCGCGTTCCTGATCAAGCGCGCCGTGGGCCTGGGCCTGAGCGAAACCTTCGGTGCCCGCCACCTGGGCGAACCGGCCGGTGGCCGTGCCGAAGGCTGGAAGACCTTCACTCGCATCCTCGACGGCCTGGAGTTCAGCGCCGAGGAAGAAGCAGCGGCGGAAAAAGGCGCCCTGGATGCCTTCAATCGCTTCACCGTGCTGCTGGAACAGGCTTACTCCAGCGCGGCACAACCGGCCTGATCCCCGCGACTGTGGGCCAGGACACGGTGGAGTGTCCTGGCCCACAGCGGTATCCTCTGCCGCGGCCCGTCTCGCGGATCAGCCGTACCACGCGTTACCTCAGCATCGACGCCATGACCCCCATTCGCCCCCCCGCTTCGAAAATCTCCCGCCTGCTGTTCGGCGCGCTGGCCTATGTCAGCCTGGCCATCGGCCTGATCGCCATCGTGGTACCGGGCCTGCCGACCACCGAGTTCATCCTGCTGGCCGCCTGGGCCGCCACCAAGAGCTCGCCGCGCCTGAGCGCCTGGATGGAGAACCATCGCCTGTTCGGGCCGATCCTGAGCAACTGGCGCAATGGCCGGATCGTCAGCCGCAAGGCCAAGGTCAGCGCCACCATCAGCATGCTGCTGTGCGCCGGCCTGATGCTGGGCCTGCTCAACCACCACTGGACCATGTATGCCGCCATCGCCGGCATGACCCTGGGCAACCTGTGGATCTGGTCACGTCCCGAGAGCCTGCCGCAGGCCTCCTGAAGCCCCTTATCTGGCTGCTATGCCCTGTGCCTTGGGGCATTTATGTCAAGGGCATGACCGTTCGTCGGCGGCGCCTCACGCAAAGATCGCCCTAGCCGATGTTCCGGACATGGCGCTGAAATGGACTTGGCGAGCGGAGTCATCCGAATCCGTGCTTTCCATCTGTCCTTTCGCGAGATCGCCCCCATGTTCGACTCTCTCTCCATTCGCCTGAAGATCGTGCTGCTGTCCGGATTGTGCCTGCTGGGGGTCGTGGCCCTGATCGTCAGCATGAACCTGTACCAGAGCCGGCAGAACAACCAGCTGGTCAATACCTCCAGCACCCGCATGCTGACCGCCGGGGTCGAAGACCTGCTGCAGGCCAAGGCGGCCGACCAGGCGGTGCGCATCCAGAAGACCTTCGGCGAGAGCCAACTGGCGCTCAACGCCCTGGCGGACCAGGTCCGCGACCTGCGCCAGATGGCCAACAAGCGCGGACTGGAAGCCTCGGCCCTGCGCGAGGAACTCAACCACAGCCTCAAGACCGCCTTCGAGCGCAACGCCAAGGTGCTCGGTATCTGGCTGGCTTACGAACCCAACGCCCTGGATGGCAAGGACAACGAGTTCGCCAATGATGCGGCTCGCTCGTCCAACGAGCGCGGGCGCTTCGCCACCTACTGGAGCCGCTCAGGCGGCCAGGGGCTCAATACCGTGATGACCGAGGATGACCTGACCAGGACCACCCTCAACCTCAGCGGCACGCCCTACAACATCTGGTACACCTGCCCCCGGGACAACCGCCGCACCTGCCTGCTCGATCCTTATGCCGACACCATCGGCGAGGACAAGAAGCAGGTGCTGATGACCACCATCTCCCTGCCGTTGCTGGCAGACGGCAAGGTGATCGGAGTGATGGGCATCGATATCGCCCTGGACTCGCTCCAGGCCGCCGCCGGCGAAGCCCAGCGATTCCTGTTCGATGGCGCCGGGCACATGATGATCGTCGCTGGCAGCGGCTTGCTGGCGGCGGTCGGCGCCGATGCCGGCCAGGTGGGCAAGAACATCAACGATACCCTGGGCACAGAAGGCAAGGACCTGCTCGCGGCGGTGACCGGCAACCAGGCCAAGACCCTGCAGCAAGGCGAGCTGATCCGCTCGGTCTACCCTTTCAGCCCGATCGCCGATGCCAAGCCCTGGGGCGTGACCATCGACCTGCCCCAGCAGGTGCTGCTGGCCGACTCGGTGAAGCTGCAGACACTGCTGGACGAAGCCCAGACCAGCGGCACGCTCAAGACCGTGCTGGTCGCCATCGGCGCCGGCCTGCTGGGCCTGGCCCTGATCTGGCTCAGCGCGTCGGGCGTGACCCGGCCGATCAACAGCGTGGCGCAGATGCTCAAGGCCATCGCCAGCGGCGACGGCGACCTGACCCAGCGCCTGGACTACAGCAAGAAGGACGAACTGGGTGAGCTGGTGGGCTGGTTCAACCGCTTCCTCGACAAGCTGCAACCGACCATCGCCCAGATCAAGCAAAGCATCATCGAAGCCCGCGGCACCGCCGACCAGTCCTCGGAAATCGCCCGCCAGACCAGCGAAGGCATGCAGGTCCAGTTCCGCGAAATCGACCAGGTGGCCACTGCCTCCAACGAAATGAGCGCCACCGCCCACGAGGTCGCCAGCAGTGCGGCCAATGCCGCCCAGGCCGCCCGCGGCGCCGACCAGTCGGCCAGGGAAGGCATGACCATCATCGAACGCAGCACCCAGGACATCAGCCTGCTGGCCGACGAGGTGAGCAAGGCGGTGGGCGAAGTCGAGGCCCTGGCGGTGAGCAGCGAGCAGATCGGTTCGGTGCTGGAGGTGATCCGCAGCATCGCCGAGCAGACCAACCTGCTGGCCCTCAACGCCGCCATCGAGGCTGCCCGTGCCGGTGAAAGCGGCCGTGGTTTCGCGGTGGTGGCCGATGAAGTACGCAACCTGGCCAAGCGCACCCAGGACTCGGTGGAAGAGATTCGCGTGGTGATCGAGCGCATCCAGAGCGGCACCCGTGACGTGGTGACCACCATGCATGCCAGCCAGAGCCAGGCGCAGAGCAATGCCGGGCAGATCCAGCAAGCGGTCCAGGCCCTGGGCAAGATCAGCGACGCGGTGACGGTGATCAGCGACATGAACCTGCAGATCGCCAGTGCCGCCGAAGAACAGAGCGCGGTGGCCGAAGAGGTCAACCGCAATGTCTCGGCGATCCGCAGCGTCACCGAGACCCTTACCGAACAGGCCAGCGAGTCGGCCCAGGTCAGCAGCCAGCTCAATGCCCTGGCCACCCAGCAGATGCAGCTGATGGACCAGTTCCGCGTCTGAGTCAGGCCCTTGTGACGCGGCAACCCGCGTCACAAGACCCGCGCCTGCGCCTCGACAGGCCAGGGGATTTCAGGGTGCAATGCCCTCCTCTTGTCTCGAGGAGCCGTCCATGTCCCCGCTACTGGCATCCATTCAAGCCGCCCTGGACCTGCCGCCGTCCAATCTCAACGAACAAGGCGAGGGCGCCCTGCCCTCGGCCTTCGCCGTCAGTGACCTGGCCAGCGCCAGCATCGGCGCCGCCGGGCAGGCACTCGCCGAACTCTTGTACCAACACACCGGCCGGCGCCCTACGGTCAGTGTCGACCGGCGCCTGGCCTCGTTCTGGTTCGCCAGCTCGCTGCGCCCCCAAGGCTGGAGCTCGCCGGCGCTCTGGGACCCGATCGCCGGCGACTATGCCACCCGCGATGGCTGGATTCGCCTGCATACCAATGCTCCCCATCATCGAGCCGTGGCCGAACACGTCCTGGGCGCCGCCAGCGACCGCGCGAGCATGGCCACCCGGGTGGCCGGCTGGAACGCTCTGGAACTGGAGCAGGCCATGGTCGAGCAAGGTGGCTGCGCGGCGCAGATGCGCAGTTGGGCCCAATGGCAGGCCCACCCCCAGGGCCAGGCAGTGGCCGGCGAGCCCCTGGTCCACTGGCTGCCCGGTGGCGACCCCCGGGGCAAGGCCTGGAGCGGTTGCAGCGAACGGCCACTGGCCGGGCTCAAGGTCCTGGACCTGACCCGGGTCCTGGCCGGCCCCGTGGCCAGCCGCCTGCTGGCCGGGCTCGGCGCCGACGTGCTGCGCATCGATCCACCCTGGTGGAACGAACCGGCCGTCGAACCGGAAATGACCCTGGGCAAGCGCTGCGCCCGCCTGGACCTGCACGATCGCCAAGACCGCGCCACCTTCGAAGGCTTGCTGGCCCAGGCCGACCTGCTGCTGCATGGCTACCGCGGTGACGCCCTGGATGGCCTGGGCTATGACAGCGAGCAGCGCCAGCGCCTGGCCCCGGGGCTGATCGAGGTGAGCCTCAACGCCTACGGCTGGAGCGGTCCGTGGCGTAACCGCCGGGGGTTCGACAGCCTGGTACAGATGAGCAGCGGGATCGCCGAGGCGGGCATGGCCTGGAAAGCTGCGCAGCGCCCCACGCCATTGCCGGTCCAGGCCCTGGACCACGCCACCGGCTACCTGATGGCCGCCAGTGCCCTGCGGGCACTGGATCCGACCTGGCGCCACGGTGGCCAGGCGCGCCTGTCCCTGGCGCGTACCGCGCAGTTGCTGGTCGAGCATTCAGGCCAGGGGCCAGCCACCAGCGGGTTGCGCGAGGAGGATCAGGACGACCAGGGGCTGGTGCTGGAGCAGACCGCCTGGGGTCCGGCCCATCGCTTGCGCGTGCCCCTGCAGATCAGCGGCACGCCGATCCAGTGGGATTGCCCGGCCGGCCCCCTGGGCGCCCATCGCGCCCGCTGGTGGTAGGCGCCTGGCTCCTCAGCTACCCAATGTCCACAACTGCTGCGCCGCATAACCGCGCCAGGGCCGCCAGGCCTCGGCCCGGGCCAGCAGTTGCCGGGCACTGGGCCGCTGGCCCTGAAGGGTGGCCATGGCATTGAGCAGGCCCACATCGGCCGCCGGGAAAGCGTCCATCTCACGCATGTGCCGCAAGGCGATGTAATGCGCCGTCCAGTCACCGATTCCCACCAGCCGCAGCAGGCCATCGAGCCCCTGCTGCAAGCTGGCCTTGGGGTCGAGCAAACCCGGATCCGCCAGCAATGCTTGGGCCACGGTGGACAAGGTCCGGCCACGGCTGACGGGCATGCCCAGGGCAGCCAGGTCCGCCACGGCCAGGGCGGCGGGCGTGGCGAACACCTGGGTCAGGCCCGGCCAACCGGGATCGAGGAGTGCCAGTGGCTGGCCATGCACCGCCACCAGCCGAGTGGCGAGGCGGATCGCACCCGCTACCGTGATCTGCTGGCCCAGTACCGCGCGGATCGCCAGTTCGAAGCCATCCCAGGCGCCCGGTACACGCAACCCGCGATGGGCCAGCAGCAAGGGTTGCAACAGCGGGTCGGCGGCCAGCTCCTGGTGGATACGCAGTACGTCGGCATCCAGGTCGAACTGCCGGCGCACGCGCATGACCACCTGGCCGATCAGTGACGGGGACGGTTCCGCGCCCCCCAGGTTCAAGCGCAAATCCAACTGCTCGCCAGGCCCGGGGCGCAGGCTCAGGGTGCCCTGTCTCCCATCGAGTTCGAAGCTGCGAGCGTAGACACCGTCCTGCACCACCTCCAGGCCGCCGATGGCGCGCACCGCGAAGAACCCCAGCATGGCCTGCCAGTCATAGGGCCCCTGGTAGGGCAGCAAGAGCCGCTGCTGCGGGTTCATAGCGCCAGCAAACCACTGTAGAGGCCGTAGGCCGCCAGCAGCGCACCGACGATCACGGCACTGAAGATCAGCTTCTCCGGCAGGGTGAACAACGGCTCGCCCTGCTCATGCTTGGCCTTGGCGAACAGGATCACTCCCGGCGCGTAGAGCAGCGCCGAGAGCAGCAGGTACTTGACCCCGCCGGCATACAACAACCAGATGGCATAGCTCAGGGCGACCACGGCGATGCACAGATCCTTGAGGCGTTCCCCCGAGGCTTGCTCGTAGGTTTCGCCACGGCCACTGAGCAGCACCGCATAGGCCGCCGACCACAGATAGGGCACCAGGATCATCGACGACGCCAGGTAGATCAGCTTGGTGTAGGTGCCGGCGGACACCAGGGTGATCAGCAGGAATACCTGGATCATCACGTTGGTCAGCCACAGGGCGTTGACCGGTACGTGGTTGGCGTTTTCCTTGCGCAAGAAGGCCGGCATGGTCCGGTCGCTCGCGGTGGCGTGGAGGATCTCCGCACACAACAGGGCCCAGGACAGCAAGGCCCCCAGCAGCGATACCGCCAGGCCGACGCTGATCAGCAAGGCGCCCCAGGGCCCGACGATATGCTCCAGCACCGCCGCCAGGGACGGGTTCTGCAAACTGGCCAGCTCCGGCTGGCTCATGATCCCCAGCGACAGCACGTTGACCAGCACCAACAGCGCCAGCACGCCGAGGAAACCTATCACCGTGGCCCGCCCGACATCCGCGCGCTTCTGCGCCCGCGCCGAATACACGCTGGCTCCCTCGATGCCGATGAAGACGAATACCGTGACCAGCATCATGTTGCGCACCTGGTCCAGCACTCCGCCGAAATTCGGGTTGGCGCGCCCCCAGATGTCGCGGGTGAAGATCTCCGCCTTGAAGGCCACTGCGGCGATCACGATGAACATCACCAAGGGCACGATCTTGGCCACCGTGGTCAGCTGGTTGATGAACGTGGCCTCCTTGATCCCGCGCAGTACCAAAAAATGCACGGCCCACAGCAACAGCGAGGCACAGCCGATGGCCACCGGGGTGTTGCCCTGGCCGAACACCGGGAAGAAGTAGCCCAGGGTGCTGAACAGCAGGACGAAGTAACCGACGTTGCCCAGCCAGGCGCTGATCCAGTAGCCCCAGGCCGAAGAAAAACCCATGTAGTCGCCGAAGCCAGCCTTGGCGTAGGCGTAGACCCCGGAATCCAGTTCAGGCTTGCGATTGGCCAGGGTCTGGAACACGAAGGCCAGGGTCAGCATGCCCACCGCGGTAATCGCCCAGCCGATCAGTACCGCCCCGGCGTCGGCCCGGGCCGCCATGTTCTGCGGCAGGGAAAAGATCCCGCCGCCAATCATGGAGCCCACCACCAACGCGATCAGCGCACCCAATTGAAGCTTCTGTGCCGGTTGTGACATCCCTACTCCTTATATCAGCGAGTCGCCCTGGCGATAAAATTAGACGCAATTAAATAACTTTCTAGGAATTTGATTCTGATAGTAACAGTCAATTAACCATCCTTTATTCGGGAACTCCGCGACTACCCGCCAGAACACACTGAATAACCGAGTATTTTGTTAAGAGCATGTGCCAAGTGCCATCACCCATCTCGCCTTAATTAGCAAGCGGCATGATTTGCATATTCTTTGAAAGGGTCTAGCGTCAATCGACATCGATAATGGAAGCCACCTCTTGAAAGGAGATCAAAGCCTTATGGGATGGGCCTTGCAGGGCTGCATTCTACCTCTCGCTACAAGTCTTAAGTCATTCATTCACAACGAAATGCAGCAATTGACTGATCCAAGTCAGCAGTTTGGATTGGCGGCAGACTTAATCTGAAGTCTCTCTTCTCCTGCATTGGAGTCATGCAATGTCTGAATCTCCCGGAAAACTAAAACTGGGCGCATTAGTCGCCTTGGTAGTGGGTTCCATGATTGGCGGGGGGATCTTTTCCCTGCCGCAGAACATGGCAGCCAGCGCCGATGTCGGGGCAGTTCTTATTGGTTGGGCAATTACTGCAGTCGGCATGTTGACATTGGCATTCGTCTTTCAAACCCTGGCCAATCGCAAACCTGACCTGGATGGCGGTGTATATGCCTACGCCAAGGCCGGATTCGGCGACTACATGGGCTTCTCCTCAGCCTGGGGCTACTGGATCAGCGCCTGGTTGGGCAACGTCGGCTACTTCGTCCTGCTGTTCAGCACCCTGGGTTACTTCTTCCCGATATTTGGGGAGGGAAACACTCCTGCGGCGGTGATCGGTGCCTCGGTCCTGCTCTGGGCCGTGCACTTTCTGGTGCTGCGCGGGATCAAGGAAGCGGCGTTCATCAACCTGGTGACCACGGTAGCCAAGGTGGTGCCGCTGCTGCTGTTCGTACTGATCGCGCTCTTCGCCTTCAAGCTGGACATCTTCACCGCTGACATCTGGGGCGTGAAGAACCCGGACCTGGGCAGCGTGATGAACCAGGTGCGCAACATGATGCTGGTCACCGTCTGGGTGTTCATCGGCATCGAGGGCGCGAGCATCTTCTCTTCCCGGGCGGAAAAACGCTCCGACGTGGGCAAGGCCACTGTCATCGGCTTCATCACCGTGCTGCTGTTCCTGGTGCTGGTGAACGTGCTGTCCCTGGGGATCATGACCCAGCCGGAACTGGCCAAGCTCCAGAACCCATCCATGGCCGCAGTCCTGGAACACGTGGTGGGCCACTGGGGCGCGCTGCTGATCAGCATCGGCCTGATCATCTCGCTGGTGGGAGCGCTGCTGTCGTGGGTCCTGCTGTGCGCCGAGATCATGTTCGCCGCCGCCAAGGACCACACCATGCCGGAGTTCCTGCGCCGCGAGAACGCCAACCACGTACCGGCCAACGCCCTGTGGCTGACCAACGTCATGGTGCAGGTCTTCCTGATCATCACCCTGTTTTCCAAGGGCACCTACCTGTCGCTGATCTACCTCGCCACCTCGATGATCCTGGTGCCGTACTTCTGGTCGGCGGCTTACGCGGTGCTCCTGGCAGTGCGTGGCGAAAGCTACGAACAAGCCCTGGCCGAGCGCAAGAAGGACCTGGTGATCGGCGCCATCGCCCTGTTCTACGCGGTGTGGCTGCTGTACGCCGGCGGGGTCAAGTACCTGCTGCTCTCGGCCCTGCTCTACGCCCCCGGCGCGGTGCTCTTCGCCAAGGCCAAGATGGAATTGCACAAACCGGTTTTCACCAGTGTCGAGAAGCTGATCTTCGCGGCCGTGCTCCTGGGCGCCGCAGCGGCGGCCTACGGCCTCTACGACGGCTTCCTGACCCTGTAGCTGCACCTGCAATACCCCCTGATTGTTTTGTCTCTGGAGGATCACAGTAATGACCACGGAAAAAGTTAAGTACGGCGTCCATTCCGAAGCCGGCAAACTGCGCAAAGTCATGGTTTGCTCCCCAGGCCTGGCCCATCAGCGGCTGACTCCGAACAACTGCGATGAACTGCTGTTCGACGACGTGCTGTGGGTGGCCCAGGCCAAGCGCGATCACTTCGACTTCGTCACCAAGATGCGCGAGCGGGATATCGATGTGCTGGAGATGCACAACCTGCTGACCGACATCGTCGCCATCCCCGAAGCCCTGGACTGGATCCTGGAGCGCAAGATCACCGCCAACACCGTTGGCCTGGGGCTGGTGGAGGAAGTCGGCTCGTGGTTGCGCAGCCTGGAGCCGCGCAAGATCGCCGAATACCTCATCGGCGGGGTCTCGGCCGACGACCTGCCCAGCAGCTTCGGCGGCAGGACCATCGAGATGTTCCGCGACTTCCTCGGCCATGCCAGCTTCATCCTGCCACCGCTGCCCAACACCCAGTTCACCCGCGACACCACCTGCTGGATCTATGGCGGCGTGACCCTCAACCCCATGTACTGGCCGGCGCGACGCCAGGAAACCCTGCTGACCACCGCCATCTACAAGTTCCACCCCGAGTTCACCAACGCCGACTTCCAGATCTGGTACGGCGACCCCGACCAGGAGCATGGCGCCTCCACCCTGGAAGGCGGTGACGTCATGCCCATTGGCAACGGCGTGGTCCTGATCGGCATGGGCGAACGCTCGTCCCATCAGGCCATCGGCCAACTGGCACGCAACCTGTTCAAGAACAAGGCCGTGGAGCGGGTGATCGTTGCCGGCCTACCGAAGTCCCGCGCGGCGATGCACCTGGACACCGTGTTCAGTTTCTGCGACCGCGACCTGGTCACCATCTTCCCCGAAGTGGTCAATCAGATCGTTCCTTTCACCCTGCGCCCTGACGAGAGCAAGCCCCACGGCATCGATATCCAGCGCGAGAAGACCAACTTCCTCGACACCGTGGCCGCCGCCCTCAACCTCAAGGCCCTGCGGGTCGTGGAGACCGGCGGCAACAGCTTCGCCGCCGAACGCGAGCAATGGGACGACGGCAACAACGTGGTGGCCGTGGAGCCCGGCGTGGTCATCGGCTACGACCGCAATACCTACACCAACACCCTGCTGCGCAAGGCCGGTGTGGAAGTCATCACCATCAGCGCCGGCGAACTGGGTCGCGGCCGTGGCGGCGGCCACTGCATGACCTGCCCGATCGTGCGTGACCCGATCGACTACTGAGCCTTTAGACGACCCGCTGTCCGACCGCGCCTGCCCGGCGCCGGTCGGGCCGATTACCGAATTCGAGGAAAATCACCATGGCCTTCAATATCCACAACCGCAACCTGCTGAGCCTGGAACACCACACCCCACGCGAGCTGCGCTACCTGCTGGACCTGTCCCGCGACCTCAAGCGCGCCAAGTACACCGGCACCGAGCAGCAGCACCTGAAGGGCAACAACATCGCCCTGATCTTCGAAAAGACCTCCACCCGTACCCGCTGCGCCTTCGAGGTAGCGGCCTATGACCAAGGGGCCAACGTCACCTACATCGACCCCAACTCCTCGCAGATCGGCCACAAGGAAAGCATGAAGGACACCGCCCGGGTGCTGGGGCGCATGTACGACGCCATCGAGTATCGCGGCTTCAAGCAGGAGATCGTCGAGGAACTGGCGAAGTTCGCCGGGGTGCCGGTGTTCAACGGCCTGACCGACGAATACCACCCGACCCAGATGATCGCCGACGTGCTGACCATGCGTGAGCACGCCGACAAGCCGATCCACGAGATCAGCTACGCCTACCTGGGCGATGCTCGCAACAACATGGGCAACTCGCTGCTGCTGGTGGGCGCCAAGCTCGGCATGGACGTGCGCATCTGCGCGCCCAAGGCCCTGTGGCCCCATGACGACCTGGTCGAGCGCTGCAAGAAGTACGCTGAGGAAAGCGGTGCGCGCATCACCCTCACCGAGGACCCGAAAGCCGCGGTCAAGGGCGTGGACTTCATCCACACCGACGTCTGGGTCTCCATGGGCGAGCCGGTGGAAGCCTGGGCCGAGCGCATCGAGCAACTGCTGCCCTACCAGGTCAACACCCAGCTGATGAAGGCCACCGGCAACCCACGGACCAAGTTCATGCACTGCCTGCCGGCCTTCCACAACAGCGATACCAAGGTCGGCAAGCAGATCGCCGAGCAGTATCCGCACCTGGCCAACGGCATCGAAGTCACCGATGACGTGTTCGAGTCCCCGGCCTGCATCGCCTTCGAGCAGGCGGAGAACCGCATGCACACCATCAAGGCGATCCTGGTCTCGACCCTGGCCGACCTGTAAATCCCCTTCGGCACCGGCGCTGCCCAGGTAGCGCCGGCACCGGACTCTAGAAGGACTGCATTATGCGTATCGTCGTTGCATTGGGCGGTAACGCCCTGCTGCGCCGTGGTGAACCCATGACCGCGGACAACCAGCGCGCCAACATCCGCATCGCCACCGAACAGATCGCCAAGATCCATCCCGGCAACCAGCTGGTGATCGCCCACGGCAATGGTCCGCAAGTGGGACTGCTGTCGCTGCAGGCGGCGGCCTACACCCAGGTCTCGCCCTACCCGCTGGACGTGCTCGGCGCCGAGACCGAGGGCATGATCGGCTACATCATCGAACAGGAACTGGGCAACTTGCTGGACTTCGAGGTGCCCTTCGCCACCTTGCTGACCCAAGTGGAAGTGGACGCCAAGGACCCGGCGTTCAAGAACCCGACCAAGCCCATCGGCCCGGTCTACGACAAGGAAGAAGCCGAGCGCCTGGCCAAGGAAAAAGGCTGGGCCATCGCTGCGGACGGCGACAAGTTCCGCCGCGTGGTGGCGAGCCCGACACCCAAGCGCATCTTCGAGATCCGTCCGATCAAGTGGCTGCTGGAGAAAAGCAGCATCGTGATCTGCGCCGGTGGTGGCGGCATCCCGACCATGTATGGCGAGGACGGCAAGCTCCAGGGCATCGAGGCGGTGATCGACAAGGACCTGTGCTCGGCGCTGCTGGCCCGGCAACTGGAAGCCGACCTGCTGGTGATCGCCACCGACGTCAATGCGGCGTTCATCGACTTCGGCAAGCCGACCCAGAAGGCCATCGCCCAGGCCCATCCGGACGAAATCGAGAAGCTGGGCTTTGCCGCCGGCTCCATGGGGCCCAAGGTCCAGGCGGCCTGCGAATTCGCCCGGCAGACTGGAAAAGTCGCGGTGATCGGTTCACTCTCGGACATTGAAGCCATCGTCCAGGGCCAGGCCGGCACGCGCATCAGCACGGAGAAACCCGGCATCAGCTACCTGTAGACGCCCGCTGCCGGAACACGGGCAGGCCACGGCCTGCCCCTTCTTCAACGCCCAGGAGGACAACGCCTATGGCCATGTTTGAGCCCGGTCACCTGCATATCGAGCGCCATGCGCTGAACAAGGACGACTACAGCTACAACCTGTGCATCGACTATGAAGTGGCCCAGGATCCCAAGGAGGGCCGGGGCATGCAGTTCACCCTGCACGGCACCATCGAGGACAAGCCCCTCAAGGAACAGTTCTTCCTGGCCAAGGACCAGGCCTTCGATTTCGCCCGCCATGCCGCGCGTATCGCCCAGCAACACGGGATGCCCAAGAGCGCCAATATCTCGTCCCTGCACAAGTACTACGACGAGATGTTCGAGGATGTGCGCAAGCAACTGGACATCAAGTCCGGCGACCCGATGAACCCCGAACACCTGGAATAAGCCCCGGGCAACTGCGAGCCTGCCGGCGCCAGTCACGCCCGGCGGTCTTGCGCACCTGCCCCGGACCTTGCGCGGCGCCGGCCACGGCGGCTTCGACTAAGCCCCGCGCCCAAGGCATACTGGCAGCCCTCCAGTGCCCCAGAACCTTCCGTCACCCCATGCGTATCCACGTCAGTTTCATCGACCGCGTCGGCATCACCCAGGAAGTCCTGGCCCTGCTCGGCGGGCGCAACCTCAACCTGGATGCGGTGGAAATGGTGCCGCCCAACGTCTACATCGACGCTCCGACCCTGAGCCCGCAAGTCCTGGATGAGCTGCGCGACGCGCTGTTCAACGTGCGCGGCGTGCAAGCGGTGACGGTGGTCGACATCCTCCCCGGACAACGCCGCCACCTGCAGCTCGATGCCCTGCTGGCCGCCATGACCGACCCGGTGCTGGCCCTGGACAGCGCCGGCAAGGTGCTGCTGGCCAACCCGGCACTGGTGGCCCTGTATGGCCGTGAGCCTGCGGGGGAAAGCGTGGCCGAGCTGTTCGCCGACCCCGGCCTGCTGGCTACGCTGCTGGAACAGGGCTTTCGCCTGCCGCTGCGGGAAGTCACGGTCAATGGCCAGACCCTGTTGCTCGACGCCATGCCCATCACCGACGCCGGCGCACTGCTGACCCTGTACCAGCCCAATCGCATCGGCGAGCAGTTGTCGGCCCTGCACCACGATCATGCCGAGGGCTTCGATGCCCTGCTCGGCGAGTCGCCGGCGATCCGCACCCTCAAGGCCCGGGCGCAACGGGTCGCGGCCCTGGATGCGCCGTTGCTGATCCAGGGTGAAACCGGCACCGGCAAGGAACTGGTGGCCCGCGCCTGCCACGCCATCAGCGCTCGCCATAGTGCGCCGTTCCTGGCCCTGAACTGCGCGGCGCTGCCGGAAAACCTCGCCGAGAGCGAACTGTTCGGTTATGCCCCCGGCGCCTTCACCGGAGCCCAGCGCGGGGGCAAGCCAGGGCTGATGGAGCTGGCCAACCAGGGCACGGTATTTCTCGATGAAATCGGCGAGATGTCGCCCTACCTGCAAGCCAAGCTGCTGCGCTTTCTCAATGACGGCAGCTTTCGCCGGGTCGGTGGCGACCGCGAGATCAAGGTCGATGTGCGCATCCTCAGCGCCACCCACCGCGACCTGGAGAAAATGGTCGCCGAGGGCAGCTTCCGCGAAGACCTGTTCTACCGCCTCAATGTGCTGAACATCGAAGTGCCGCCATTGCGCGAACGCGGCCAGGACATCCTGTTGCTGGCCCGCTATTTCATGCAGCAGGCCTGCACCCAGATCCAGCGGCCGGTATGCCGGCTGACCCCGGGTACCTACCCGGCGCTGCTGGGCAACCGCTGGCCGGGCAACGTGCGCCAGTTGCAGAACGTGATCTTTCGCGCGGCGGCGATCTGCGACGGCAACCTGGTGGACATCGGCGACCTGGACATCGCCGGGACCTCGGTGGCGCGCCAGAACGATGCCGAGGTCGAGAGCCTGGAGCAGGCCGTGGAAGGTTTCGAGAAAGAGCTGCTGGAAAGCCTCTATGTCCACTACCCCTCGACCCGGCAGTTGGCCAACCGCCTGCAGACCTCCCACACCGCCATCGCCCATCGCCTGCGCAAGTACGGCATCCCCGGCAAGGCCTGAAGCAGGCTGCGCTGCTTCTGCAAGAGCCAGGCTTGCTGGCGACAAATCCCAACCACACCGCAGCGCCTGGAGCCTGCACAGCACCTGCGGGGTCATCGCCAGCGAGCTTCGCTCCTACCAAAAACGGGCGAAAAGCGACCTCCATCTGTACTGAAAGCGCTACAGCGGAATGATTTCGCTACAGTTGCACCAACCCCCTGTTCTCCAAGGCTTTGATCCCCTTAGCCTTTTTTCCGAACCCCAGGCTGTAGCGATTTCGCTACAGTCGATCAGGTCATTTGCTCGGAAAAACAACTCAAGCGATTGATTTATAAAGAATAAATAAGAATTGGCCATGTTCTTGCTATGGATATCGCCATTCGGCTCGGCCCCGCACGAGCATTCAATCGCGTCCACCAGACGAAATCTGGCCCCTGAGGAGTTTCCATGAGCGAGTTGCGTTTTACCGAAGATCACGAATGGCTGCGTGCTGAAGCCGATGGCAGCGTCACCGTTGGCATCACGGCTTTCGCGCAGAACGCCCTGGGCGATGTGGTGTTCGTGCAACTGCCCGAATTGCAGGGCTATGACAAGGGCGCCGAAGCCGCCACCGTGGAATCGGTGAAGGCTGCCAGCGGCGTGTACATGCCCCTGGACGGCGAAGTGGTCGCCATCAACCCGGCCCTGGAAGACAGCCCGGAACTGGTCAACGAAGACCCGCTGGGCGAAGGCTGGTTCTTCCGCTTCATTCCTGCCGATGCCGGCGCTGTGGGCCAACTGCTCGACCAGGACACCTACGACCGCCTGATCAAAGCCAACGCCGAAGCCTGAGGAATCCGTGATGACCGTCAACCTCACCACCGCCAACGAATTCATCAGCCGCCATATCGGTCCGCGCCAGGACGACGAGCAAGCCATGCTCAACCGCCTGGGCTTCGACTCCCTGGAAGCCCTGAGCGCCAGCGTGATCCCCGAGAGCATCAAGGGTACCAGCGTGCTGGAACTCGGCGCCGGCCAGAGCGAAGCCCAGGCCCTGGCTTCGATCAAGGCCATCGCCGCCAACAACCAGCTGTTCAAGACCTACATCGGCCAGGGCTACTACAGCTGTCATACGCCTTCGCCGATCCTGCGCAACCTGCTGGAAAACCCAGCCTGGTACACCGCCTATACCCCATACCAGCCAGAGATCTCCCAAGGCCGCCTGGAAGCCCTGCTGAACTTCCAGACCCTGATCAGCGACCTGACCGGCCTGCCGATCGCCAACGCATCCTTGCTCGACGAAGGCACCGCCGCCGCCGAAGCCATGACCTTCTGCAAGCGCCTGAGCAAGAACAAGGGCAGCCATGCCTTCTTCGCCTCCGTCCATTGCCACCCGCAGACCCTGGACGTACTGCGCACCCGCGCCGAACCCCTGGGTATCGAAGTGGTGGTGGGCGACGAACGCCAGCTGACCGATGTCAGTCCGTTCTTCGGCGCCCTGCTGCAATACCCGGCCAGCAATGGCGACCTGTTCGACTACCGTGAGCTGGCCGAACGTTTCCATGGGGCCAATGCCCTGGTGGCCGTGGCCGCCGACCTGTTGGCCCTGACCCTGTTGACCCCGCCGGGCGAATTCGGCGCCGACGTAGCCATCGGCAGCGCCCAGCGCTTTGGCGTGCCACTGGGCTTCGGTGGCCCGCACGCGGCCTACTTCTCCACCCGCGATGCGTTCAAGCGCGACATGCCAGGCCGCCTGGTCGGCGTTTCGGTGGACCGTTTCGGCAAGCCGGCGCTGCGCCTGGCCATGCAGACCCGCGAGCAGCACATCCGTCGCGAGAAGGCCACCAGCAACATCTGCACCGCCCAAGTGCTGCTGGCCAACATCGCCAGCATGTATGCCGTGTACCACGGCCCCAAGGGCCTGGTGCAGATCGCCCAGCGCATCCACCAGCTGACCGCGATCCTGGCCCAGGGCCTGGTGCAACTCGGCCTGGCCCCGGAACAGCAGGACTTCTTCGATACCCTGAGCCTGCACACCGGCACCCGCACTGGCGCATTGCATGAACAAGCGCGTACGCAGCGCATCAACCTGCGGGTGATCGACGCCGAGCGCCTGGGCCTGTCCCTGGACGAGACCTGCTCCCAGGCCGACGTCGAAACCCTGTGGAAGCTGCTGGCCGAAGGCAAGCCGGTACCGGACTTCGCCAGCGTGGCCCAGGCCGTCTCCAGCCGCATTCCAGCGGCGCTGGTACGCCAGTCGGCGATCCTCAGCCACCCGGTGTTCAACCGCTACCATTCGGAAACCGAGCTGATGCGCTACCTGCGCAAGCTGGCGGACAAGGACCTGGCCCTGGATCGCACCATGATCCCGCTGGGCTCGTGCACCATGAAGCTCAACGCCGCCAGCGAGATGATCCCGATCACCTGGGCCGAGTTCGGCGCGTTGCACCCCTTCGCCCCGACCGAGCAAAGCGCCGGCTACCAGCAACTGACCGACGAACTGGAGGCGATGCTCTGCGCCGCCACGGGCTATGACGCCGTGTCGCTGCAGCCCAACGCCGGCTCCCAGGGCGAGTACGCCGGCCTGCTGGCGATCCGTGCCTATCACCAGAGCCGTGGCGAAGGCCGTCGCGATATCTGCCTGATTCCATCCTCGGCCCACGGCACCAACCCGGCTACCGCCAACATGGCCGGCATGCGCGTGGTGGTCACTGCCTGCGACGCCCGGGGCAACGTGGATATCGAGGACCTGCGAGCCAAGGCCATCGAGCACCGTGAGCACCTGGCCGCGCTGATGATCACCTATCCCTCGACCCACGGCGTGTTCGAGGAAGGCATTCGCGAGATCTGCGGCATCATTCATGACAACGGCGGCCAGGTGTACATCGACGGCGCCAACATGAACGCCATGGTCGGCCTCTGCGCCCCGGGCAAGTTCGGCGGCGACGTGTCCCACCTGAACCTGCACAAGACCTTCTGCATTCCCCATGGCGGTGGCGGCCCTGGTGTCGGCCCGATCGGCGTCAAGTCGCACCTGGCGCCGTTCATGCCGGGCCACGCGGTGCTGGACAACAAGCAGGGCGCCGTCAGCGCCGCACCGTTCGGCAGCGCCAGCATCCTGCCGATCACCTGGATGTACATCCGCATGATGGGCGGTGCCGGGCTCAAGCGTGCCTCGCAATTGGCGATCCTCAACGCCAACTACATCGCCCGGCGCCTGGAAGAGCACTATCCCGTGCTCTATACCGGTAGCAACGGCCTGGTGGCCCACGAGTGCATCCTCGACCTGCGTCCACTCAAGGACAGCAGCGGCATCAGCGTCGACGACGTGGCCAAGCGCCTGATCGACTTCGGCTTCCACGCCCCGACCATGTCGTTCCCGGTGGCCGGCACGCTGATGATCGAGCCGACCGAAAGCGAGTCCAAGGAAGAACTGGATCGTTTCTGCGACGCCATGATCCGTATCCGCGAGGAGATCCGCGCCGTGGAGAACGGCACCCTGGACAAGGATGACAACCCGCTCAAGAACGCTCCGCATACTGCGGCGGAACTGGTTGGCGAGTGGACGCACCCGTACAGCCGCGAGCAGGCGGTGTACCCGGTGGCGTCGCTGGTCGAAGGCAAGTACTGGCCACCGGTGGGCCGAGTCGACAACGTGTTCGGCGACCGCAACCTGGTGTGCGCCTGCCCGTCGATCGAAAACTACGCTTAAGGCAGCAACAAGCTAATAGCCTCAAGCTGCAAGCAAGAGTTGCCCGACTTCTGACTTGCAGCTTGCGGCTTGCGGCTTGCGGCTTGCGACTTACAGCTGCCGCTATAACAAGAAACCGGAGAACCAACATGTCCCTGAGCGTGTTCGACCTGTTCAAGATTGGCATCGGCCCCTCCAGCTCCCACACCGTCGGCCCGATGCGCGCAGCCGCGCGCTTCGTCGAGGGCTTGCGGCGTGAACAGCTGCTGGCCGCCACCGCCAGCGTCAAGGTCGAGCTGTATGGCTCGCTGGGCGCCACCGGCAAGGGCCACGGCAGCGACAAGGCCGTGCTGCTGGGCCTGGAAGGCGAACACCCGGACACCGTGGATACCGAAAGCATCGGTGCTCGCCTGCAAGCGATACGCGGCAGCGCAAGCATCGACCTGCTCGGCGAACAGCGCATCGCGTTCAACGAGAAAGAACACCTGGCGCTGATCCGCAAGCCCCTGCCCTATCACCCCAACGGCATGATCTTCCGTGCCTTCGATAGCGCCGGATTGCAGATCCGCAGCCGCGAGTACTACTCCGTGGGCGGTGGTTTCGTCGTCGATGAAGACGCCGCCGGCGCCGACCGCATCGTCGAGGACGCCACGCCACTGACCTTTCCGTTCAAGACCGCCCGGGAGCTGATGCAGCACTGCAGCACCTACGGCCTGTCCATCAGCCAGGTGATGCTGGGCAACGAAAGCGCCTGGCGCCCGGAAGCCCAGACCCGCGAGGGCCTGCTGAAGATCTGGCAGGTGATGCAGGATTGCGTGGATGCCGGCTGCCGGCATGAAGGGATATTGCCGGGCGGGCTCAAGGTCAAGCGCCGGGCCCCGGCCCTGTACCGGCAGTTGTGCAAGCACCCGGAAGCCGCGCTGCGCGATGCGCTGTCGGTACTGGATTGGGTCAACCTCTACGCCCTGGCAGTCAACGAGGAAAACGCCAATGGCGGTCGGGTGGTCACCGCCCCCACCAACGGCGCGGCCGGCATCATCCCGGCGGTCCTGCACTACTACATGCGCTTCATTCCCGGGGCCAACGAGGACGGGGTGGTGCGTTTTCTCCTGACTGCCGCCGCCATCGGCATCCTGTACAAGGAAAACGCCTCGATCTCCGGCGCCGAAGTCGGCTGCCAGGGTGAAGTGGGCGTGGCCTGCTCGATGGCCGCCGGTGCCCTGTGCGAAGTCCTGGGCGGCAGCGTGCAGCAAGTGGAGAACGCCGCGGAAATCGGCATGGAACACAACCTCGGGCTGACCTGCGATCCCATCGGCGGGCTGGTGCAGGTGCCCTGCATCGAGCGCAACGCCATGGGTTCGGTGAAAGCCATCAACGCGGTGCGCATGGCCTTGCGCGGAGACGGGCAGCATTTCGTGTCCCTGGACAAGGTCATCCGCACCATGCGCCAGACCGGCGCCGACATGAAAAGCAAATACAAGGAGACCGCCCGTGGCGGTCTGGCCGTGAACATCATCGAGTGCTGATACCCACGCTTGGTATCGGTCCATTTTTCAGGAGTCGCCATGTCCACCGAAACACTGTTGAAAACCCCATTGCACAGCCTGCACCTGGAACTCGGCGCGCGCATGGTGCCGTTCGCCGGCTACGACATGCCGGTGCAGTACCCATTGGGCGTGATGAAGGAACACCAGCACAGCCGCGAGCAGGCCGGGCTGTTCGATGTGTCCCACATGGGCCAGATCCTGCTGCGCGGCGCCAACGCCGCCAAGGCCCTGGAGACCCTGGTGCCGGTGGACATCATCGACCTGCCGGTGGGCATGCAGCGCTACGCCATGTTCACCAATGAACAAGGCGGCATTCTCGACGACCTGATGGTGGCCAACCTGGGCGACGAGCAACTGTTCCTGGTGGTCAACGCCGCCTGCAAGGACCAGGACCTGGCCCACCTGCGCCGGCACATTGGCGAGCAGTGCGAGATCCAGCCGCTGTTCGAGGAGCGTGCCCTGCTGGCCCTGCAAGGCCCGGCGGCAGTCAGCGTGCTGGCGCGCCTGGCGCCGCAAGTGGCGCAGATGACCTTCATGCAGTTCAAGCCGGTGACGCTGCTGGGCGTCGACTGCTTCGTCAGCCGTTCAGGCTACACCGGCGAAGACGGCTTCGAGATCTCGATCCCGACGGCCCAGGCCGAGAAGATCGCCCGCGCCCTGCTGGCGGAACCGGAAGTGGCCCCGATCGGCCTCGGCGCCCGCGATTCGCTGCGCCTGGAAGCCGGTCTGTGCCTCTATGGCCATGACATGAACGAACAGACCACGCCGATCCAGGCCAGCCTGCTCTGGGCCATCTCCAAGGCCCGTCGAGCCGATGGTCCGCGGGCGGGTGGCTTCCCCGGTGCCGAAGTGATCTTCGCCCAGCAGCAAGAGGGCGTGGCGCGCAAGCGTGTCGGCCTGCTGCCCCAGGAACGCACGCCGGTTCGCGAAGGTGCGGAAATCGTCGATGCCGACGACAACATCATCGGCAGCGTCTGCAGCGGCGGTTTCGGCCCGACCCTGGGCGGCCCGCTGGCCATGGGTTACCTGGATATCCGGTACACGGCGCTCGACACGCAGGTTTGCGCAATAGTTCGTGGGAAAAAGGTGCCAATGCTTGTAAGCAAAATGCCATTCGTGCCCCAACGCTACTACCGCGGCTAAACGACTGTTTCTATAAGTAACGCGGTTGCGTTAGAAGTGCACTAATCTGTAACGCAACCGCCATAAAACAGTGCATATTTTCGATACTGAAAGGCACTTATAACGCTCGAAAACAATTGAACAACTCTATCGAATAAGCCGTGCACGCTAGTTCCGCCAAACCTCGGCAAGCTGTGTAAAACCGGGGCTTCGCGGGGCTTGTTTTTTCTCCCGTAGTTGGCGTAGAGTCTCCCCACTGTGTTTGCATGGGTCGCTTGGAATCGTGACCTGGGCAGTAGCTAACAAGTTTGCTACACCCGTTCGACGTCTCTTACTTTCCTGCAACCCAGCCCAGTACTCTTCCCCAAGGAAGAGACTGTCATTAATTTTTTAGCGTCAAAGGAAATAAGAAATGTCCCAACGTCAGAGCGGTACCGTCAAGTGGTTTAACGACGAGAAAGGTTTTGGTTTTATCACTCCAGAGAGCGGTCCGGATCTGTTCGTACACTTCCGCGCCATTCAAGGTAACGGCTTCAAGAGCCTGAAAGAAGGCCAGAAAGTGACCTTCATCGCTGTGCAAGGCCAGAAAGGCATGCAGGCTGACGAAGTACAAGCAGAAGCTTAATCGTCTGCAACGAAAAAGCCCCTGATGCTGACATCAGGGGCTTTTTTGTGCGCGCAAATCCGTAAAATGGCTTCTTTTTTCCAGACGAGAGCCTGTCATGCCCAAACACCTGCTAAGCCCCCAGGGCGAATTCCCCGCCGCCGGCCTGGGCCGTCGCCTGGCAGCGATGTTCTATGACTTCCTGCTATGTGTCGCCCTGCTGATCGTCACGGGCGGCATCTACAAGCTGATCCAGATGCAGATCATTGGCGAAGCCAAGATGCGCGCCCTGACCGAGTCCGGGGCCCTAGATGGCGACCCGTTGTACTCCACGGTCCTGCTGTTCGTGCTGTTCGGTTTCTTCGCCAAGTTCTGGACCCACTCCGGCCAGACCCTGGGCATGCAGGTCTGGGGCATTCGGGTGCAGAACGCCGACGGCAGCCGTATCAGCCTGTGGCAGGCGCTGCTGCGCTTCATGGTATCCATCGCCTCCTGGCTGTGTGCCGGCCTGGGCTTTTTCTGGGTGCTGCTGGACAAGCAGAAACGCAGCTGGCACGACATCTATTCCAACACCCAGTTGGTGCGCATCCCCAAGCGGAAGAAATGATCCGCCCCCAATGAAAAACGCCCCGACAGATCGGGGCGTTTTTTTTGCCGGGACAAGCTTCAGGCGTTGCCGGCCAGCTTCATCCGCGCGGCCTGGGTGAAATCCAGCATGCGCTTGAGCGGGCGGATGGCGTTGGGGATCAGCGCCGGGTCCACATGGATCTCGTTGCTGCCCTGCTGCAGGCAATGCAGGGTACGCTCCAGGGTGTTCATGGCCATCCACGGACAGTGGGCACAACTGCGGCAGGCCGCGCCGTTGCCGGCAGTAGGGGCCTCGATGAACACCTTGTCCGGGCACAGCTGCTGCATCTTGTAGAAGATGCCGCGGTCGGTGGCGACGATGAAGGTCTTGTTCGGCAAGCGCTGCGCCGCAGCGATCAGCTGACTGGTGGAACCCACCGCATCGGCCAGTTCGATCACCGAGCTTGGCGACTCCGGATGCACCAGGATCGCCGCATCCGGATACAGCACCCGCATGTCTTCCAACTGCTTGGACTTGAACTCTTCGTGGACGATGCAGGCACCGTCCCACAACAGCATGTCGGCACCGGTCTGGCGCTGGATGTAGGTGCCCAGGTGCTTGTCGGGCCCCCAGATGATCTTCTCGCCGTTGTCCATCAGGCTCTCGACGATCTCCAGGGCACAGCTGGAAGTCACCACCCAGTCGGCCCGGGCCTTCACCGCCGCGGAGGTGTTGGCATAGACCACCACGGTGCGCTCGGGATGCTGGTCGCAGAATGCCGAGAACTCATCCACCGGGCACCCCAGGTCCAGGGAGCAGGTGGCTTCCAGGGTCGGCATGAGCACGCGTTTTTCGGGGTTGAGGATCTTCGCCGTCTCGCCCATGAAACGCACTCCGGCCACCACCACGGTCTTGGCCGGATGGGCATTGCCGAAGCGGGCCATTTCCAGGGAGTCGGAAACACAGCCACCGGTCTCTTCGGCCAGGGCCTGGATCACCGGATCGCAATAGAAGTGGGCAACCAGCACCGCGTCCTGGGCCTTGAGCTCAGCCGCGATGGCGGTACGGAAATAGGCTTCTTGCTCGGCACTCAACGGCACGGGTTGCTTGGCATCGAGGTGGGCTTGAACCAGAAGGCGTTCGGAAATTTGCGTCATGTTCGCAAGACCTGCAGGCGCTTGGGCGCGAAAGTCGAGTATACCACCGGCTCCGGACCGCTCAGGGCCCCGCCGGGAGAGTGGATGCATCAGGCACGGACAACGTTGGAGCCGCGCAAGGCTACAGAATATCCCGGGTATTCAAAAGCTTATTCTGCCCGGTGCCTGCCCTTCACCACCCGAGCCGACTGACGGCCAAGCCCCCCAGCTGGCCCGGTGCGCGAAAGCTGCGTGCCCTGGCTGGCAAGGCACGCTCGAACCTCAGTCGATGCCTTGCTCGGAAGACTCTTCCAGGACCCGCTTGGGGTGCATGCCGTTGACCATGCCCATGAACGGCGCATGGATCGAATACCCCAGCAGGCGCTGGATATGTTCGCTGCACTGGCGCACGGTATGGCGGGGAATGGACAGGCTGAAGTTCTCCTGCTGGCGCGCCCAGGGTTCGCAGTACTGCGCGGTCAAGGCCAGGCGCGGGGCCGTGCTGCGATTGGCCCCACCGCCATGCCAGAGAGTACCGAGGAACAACACCAGCGATCCCCTGGGCATCACCACTGGCCGCGCCGCTGCACGCTCGGCCGCAGTGGGCAGGCGCGCATCCCACAGGTGGCTGCCGGGAATCACCAGGGTCGCGCCGTTCTGCTCGGTGAAATCGTCGATGGCCATCACCGTCGCCGCGCCATAGGGCGGACGCGGGCGAGCCATGGGATAGAAGGCATCGTCGTAGTGCAGGCTCTGGGCGACCTCCCCCGGGAGGATATTGATGGCCTGCAGCTGGGAAAGCAGGTAATTGGGCGCCAGTATTCGATCCAGCAGGCCCAGCACCAGGGGATGCTCCACCAGCGGGTTGCAGGCCAGGGTCTTGGCGATCACCGCGTACAGGCGCTGGGTCCGCAAGCCTTCGAAGGCATTGCGACCGGTATGAGGCGACAACTGCGCCAGCAGTTGTTCGCGCATGCGGGTAACCTGCTGCTCATCGAACAATCGTTCGAGCACCACGAAACCATCGCGCAGCAGATCCTCCAGGAGCGAGTCCAGGCGCTGCGCCGGCACGGGCTCCTGGGTGCCGGCGGTCGAGGGATAGGTTCTGGCATAGCCGCTGCTCATGAAGTCATGCTGCTCGGGCAAGGTCTTGTCAGTCATCGCTGCACTCCCGGGTGGTAGGTCGCATCAATGTGCAAGACTAGAGGAGCCATCGCCAATGACGCTTTGCCTCAACTGACATGACCGACTGGATCGTTGCCCCGACCATCCCCGCGCGCTTCGCCCGCGAAATGCTGGCCCAGCTACGCCTCGAGCCACCGGCCCTGGCTGCGCTGTTGCAGCGCAGCGGCTTGTCGGCGCAAGTGCTGCGTGACGGGCAACGCATCGCCCCACGGCACTACCGGGCCTTGAGTCGCCTGGCGGTGGGTAGCGGCCATGACGAGGCCTTCGGTTTCTTCGCCCGCCCGGTGCCCCCGGGCAGCTTCGCGCAATTGTTGCGGCTACTGGTGCACCTGCCGACCCTGGCCGATGCCTTCGACGAAGCGGCACGCTTCTATCGGCTGTTCGACGACTCGCTGCCCTGGCACCTGGAAAAGGACCACAAGAGCGCCCGCCTGGTACTGACCCCACGGACCGCGGTCCAGGCCGATTCCACCTTGTGGCCGCACATGCTGTTGCTCGCCCTCTGGCACACCGGCAGCTGGCTGGCGGGCCAGACCCTGCCGCTGCGCCAGGTGATCCTGCCCGAGGCCCTCGCCGGCTTCGCCGCCCAAACCCGCTTCCTGTTCGGGCGCCAACCCCTGTGCGGCACGCAGGCCCTGCTGGAGCTGCCCGCGGCGAGCCTGCGAGCGCCACTCCTGCGGCGCCCCGAGGAGGCCGCGCGTTTTGCCCGTCACTTGCTGCAAACCCTGCTCTCCCCCGGCCCGGCGGCCAGCTTCGAAGCCCATCTGCGCGGCTTGCTCAGTGCCGCCGACCCCTTTGCCGGCCTCTCTGAACCCCAAGCCGCCGAGGCCCTGGGCATGTCGCGGCAAACCCTGGCGCGCAAGCTGGCGGATCTGGGCACCAGCTTCCTTGGCATCCGCGATGACCTGCGGCGCGACCTCGCTTGCAGCCTGCTGGTGCGCGGTTCGATGAGCGTCGCGGACCTGGCGCAGTTGCTCGGCTATTCCGAACCCAGCGCTTTCCAGCGCGCCTTCAAGCAATGGACCGGCCTGCCACCCGGCGCCTACCGCGGCGGCAAGCGCACAGCGGCTGACGGCGACTGATCAACAGGCCCGAGAACGCAGTCCCGGCGCCCCGGATGATCGGCGCCAGGCCACCCTCCCCCCTAACAGGCGTCCACGTAATCGGTGATTTGCCGCAGGTACGCAGCTTTCCTGTCGTCCGGCAACCAGCTGACCTCGAAGGAATTGCGCGCCAGTTGCACCATCTCGGCGGGGGTCATCGAGTAGCTCTGCGCCAGGGCGAACATGTCGTCGGACACATAGCTCTGGAAGTACGCCGGATCATCGGAATTGACCGTGACCTTCACCCCGGCCCGCAGCAATTGCAGGATCTCGTTGCCCTTCATGTCGCCGACGAAACCATTGGACACCGGGCAGCAGGTCAGGCCGATGCCCTTGTCCCGCACATACGCCACCAGTTCCTGGTCCTCGACGATGTTGGTGCCGTGATCCAGGCGATCGACCTGGATATCCAACAAGGCCTGGCGAATGTTGCCGATGGAATTGTGCTGGTCGATGTCGCAATGCATGGTCAGGTGGAAACCCGCCTGCCTGGCCTTTTCGAAGACCTCCTTGAATTTCCCCGGCGGGTTGCCGTTCTCGTCGGAATCCAGGCCGATGCCCAGGATCTGCTCGCGGTACGGCAGGGCCTGTTCCAGGGTATCGGCGGCCGATTGCGCGGACATGTCCCGCAAAAAGCACATGACCAGGGCGCTTTCCACGCCAAGGGCTGGGCTCTCGCGGACGGCCCGGTGATAGCCGTCGATCACGGTCGCGAAAGCGATGCCACGGCTGGTGTGGGCCTGGGGATCGAAGAACAGCTCGACATAGCGGACATTGTGTTCCCGGGCCTTGTGCAGGTAGGCCATGGCCAGTTGGTAGAAGTCCTCCTCCTGCTGCAGGACGTTCATCGCCGGGTAGTACACCTGCAGGAACGACGACAGCGAATCGAACCTGTAGCTGCGCTTGATCTCCTCGATGGTGCCCTGGCCGATATCGATCCGGTTGCGCTGCGCCAGGGCCAGCTTCAACTCGGGCTCCAGCGTCCCTTCCAGGTGCAGGTGCAATTCAGCTTTCGGCAAGCCTTTGACGAAGTCGTGGGTAATGGTGGTCGGTAGCATCGGGTCAGCCTCCTGTTTTTATTGTCACTTCGGATCCAGCACTTGCGGGTTCGCCCTCGCCACCGATCGGCTGGTGGACCAGGGTGTAGTAGGCCAGGGCCGCCACGCAGGCCACGCAGGCCGCCAAGACGAAAGCCAGGGCAATGGAATGAGTACGGTCGATGATCCAGCCGCTCACCACGGGGGCGAAGGAGCCGCCGAAAAAGCCGACGAGGTTCTGGATGCTGCCCAGCGAGGCCACGAGCTGGCGCGGTGCGGCCACGCTCACCAGCCCCCAGGCAGAGCCTCCGGCCAGGTTGACGAAGAACATCGCCAGCGAGAGGTAGGCGATGCAGGCGACGATGCTATCCACGAACACCGAGGGCACGCTGAACAAGGCACCGCCCAGTAGCCCGACGATCAACGGCAGCTTCCTGCTGGCGATCGGCCTGGCCCCGGCAGCGATCAGTCGATCGGCCAGCCACCCGCTGCTGAACATGCCCAGGGTCGCGAACAGATAAGGAATGGTCAGTGCCCAGCCGGTACCCGCCACGCTCAGCTGGCGTTCGCCGGCCAGGTAACCGGGCAGCCACGCCAGGGTCAGCAGCACCATGTACATGACGCCGATGAAACCCAGGGCGATGCCCCAGGTGGTGCGGTGCCGGAACAGCCCCTTCCAGTCGGCGAAGCTGGCCTGGGACGCAGGGGTATCGGCCGTGCTGGCGACCTGGAAACAGTCCAGGTCTGCGCAGGCGCACTGCGTTGGCTGGCGATCGCGGTACAACACCAGCCACACCAGCGCCAGCAAGCCCCCCACCAGGCCCATGATGACGAACATCCCACGCCAGCCGAAAGCCAGCATCAGGCCGGTCAAGAGCGGCGGCGCGATCATCGAGCCCAGGGTGGTGGAAGCCAGGAACGCGCCGGTGGGCAGGCCGCGCTCGCTCACCGGGAACCAGTCGCTGATCACCTTGACCCCGCCGGTGTATTGCGGTGACTCACCAATGCCCAGGCAGACCCGCGCCACCAGCAACTGCAACATCGAGGTGGCCAGGCCACAGACCGCCTGGGCGGCCGACCATGCCGCCAGGGCCCAACCGAGCACCAGCCGCGCGCCCTTGCGATCCACCAGGGCACCGCTGGGCAACTGCGCAAAGGCATAGGCCCAGGAGAAGGCCGAGAAGATCCAGCCCATCTGCGTGGCGGACAGCGACAGGTCGGCGCTCAACAAATGGTTGGCGATCGCCACCGTGCTTCTGTCGAAATAATTGACGATGCCCATCAGCATCAGCAGCACCACCGCCGTCCACTGCGAGCGGCGCAGGTGCCGGGTCTTGGCATGGCTCATCACAATGACTCCCAAGCGTCGCGACAGCCTGGACTAGGCGGCCCGCTCACCGATGTAGGACGGCTTGATCCGTGGCCAGACCTGGACGGTGAGCCGGTCGATTTCCCGGGAGAACTCCTGGTGCAACGTCCGCTTGGCGCCAGCGTCCAGCCAACAGGCATCGACCCCGGCCAGGGCCAGTTGGCGAGCCTGGTGGATGCCCCAGCCGCAGTGGCTGAACAGCTTGGTCCAGGAATGCTCGAGGTCGGTGTGGTGCAGATAGGGATCGTCGGTGCCGATGTTCAGGCGCAGGCCGGCATCGTGCATCAGCTTGATCGCGTCCATGCGGTTGCCCAGGTTGCTTTTCTTGGCGGTGCACACGGTGACGTTGAAGGCGATGCCCTGCTCCCGCGCCGCGATTACCACTTCCGGGTCGGCCAGCAGGTTGTAGCCATGGTCGACACGATCGCAGGCCAGGGCCTCGATGCAGGTCCGCAGGTGAGTGGGCGGTGCCAGCGCCAGGGGCTGGTTGTCCTCGCAGACATGGGCAGTGCGCCGCAGGCCATGGCGCGCAGCCAGCTGGTAGGCCTCGATGAACCGTTGCGGCGGGCCCTTGCCCTCGGCGAAGTCCATGCCGATGCCGGCCACTTCGTCACGTCGATGCCCCAGCACTTGCTCGACCATGGCCCGGGCCACGCCTGCCGGACGTTCGCGGTCGATACAGGGAACCAGCAAGCTGGAAATGGCGAAATCGCGCCGGGCGGCGTGCATGCCATCGACCAGGCCATCCACCACCACGGGATAGCGCACCTGGTTATCGAGGAACACCGTGGGGTTGAACGACAGCTCCAGGTGTCGGCAATTGCCCTTGCGCTGGGCGTCTTCCAACAGTTCGTAGGCCACCCGGGCAAAATCCTCCCGGTCCACCAGGCACTGCCCGGCCAGGCGCAGGAGCTTCAAAAAGCCCGGAAAGTCCCGGTACTGGTAGATCTGCCGAGCGTCCCCGGTGGGCAAAGACAGGCCATGCTTGCGCCCCAGGGCCGCGAGAGTGTCCGGGCGAATGGCGCCCAGCAGGTGGATATGCAAGTCGGTCTTGGGAATACGCCGCAGGAAATCACCCAGCACAGGATCTTGAATCATGGTCGAGCGCCCCTCTGATCATTATTGTTGTTCTGTCATCCAGCAGGCCTTGGCGGGCCAGTGGCCACGGCTTGGTATTTCGAGTATATGCCGGCAAATCAATGGAAAAAGTTGTTAATTCTGCATGTTCATTAGATTTTCATTAATGAACTGGCAGACTCTCCGACAGTCCTTCGCGCCAGGAATACCCCCATGAATTCCAAGGAAACAAGTGGCGTCTCCAAGCGCCTGCTCGCTGCCCTGTCGTTGCGCCACCTGCACTACTTCGCCACCCTCAGCCGGGTCCTGCACTTTCGCCTGGCCGCCGAGGAACTGGCCCTGACCGCCTCCGCCCTGAGCACCTCGATCAAGGAGACCGAACGCCTGATCGGCGCCCAGTTGTTCATTCGCAAAGGCCACCAGGTCACCCTCTCGGAGATCGGCGCGGCGATCCTGCCCATCGCCGAGCACCTGCTGAACACCGCGGGCAATGCCGTGGCCGACATGGTCCACATCAGCCAGGAACGCCAGCAGACGATCCGCATCGGCCTGGTTCCGTCGGTGGCCCACCGGATCCTGCCCAAGCTCCAGGAGCTGCAACGACAACATGCCGACCTGCGTTTCGACTTCATCGACCTGCCCACCCGGGCGCTGATCAATGATGTGCGCAGCGCCAAGGTGGACTTCGGCATCGGTGCCGGCGATGCGACGGCCGCATTGCCCATGCACCGCTTGCTGGTCGACGAACTGGTGGTGGTGGTGCGCCAGGACGATCCGCTATGTGCCGCCCGTAGCGCGAGCTGGGCCCAGCTCGATAACCGGCCGGTGGCGCACTTCCTGCTGGGCAGCGTCGCCGACCTGGCGCTGGGTTCGCCCAAGGCCCAGGAAGTCATCGTCAAGGCGGCGTACCGGGTCTCCTTCACCGAAACCCTGTACAGCCTGATCCGCGCCGGATTCTGTGTCGGCATCGTGCCTCGCCTGACCGCAGAAGGACTGCTGTGCAACGAGCTGACCTGGCTGCCCATCGTCAAGCCGCGGATCCAACGTGACATCGTGCTGTTCGAAACCAGCCACGGGCCACGCACCCCCGCGGTCGCCACCTGCCTGGCCTTTCTCAAGGCCCAGGCTTGCCAGGCCGCCGAGGAACCTGCCGCGGATACCCCAGGAGCGCACTGAACATGCACCACTGCTTGACCAACGATCCGCAGCTACAAGCTGCACTGGCGCTCCTCAAGCAAGTACTCGGCCCCAATCTGCTGGCGCTGTACCTGCACGGCTCGGCCGTCACCGGGGGCCTGCGGCCACAGAGCGACATCGATCTGCTGGCGACGGTCGAACAGGGCCTGGACCAGCAGCAACGCAAGGCCCTGACCGCCGGACTGCTGCGCCTTTCGGCACGGCACCCGGCCATCGCCGGTGGGCCGCGCTGCCTCGAACTGCTGGTCTTTCGCCAGGCCGACCTGGGCGAACCGGATTGTGCGCCACGGGCCGAGCTGGTCTATGGAGAATGGCTGCGAACGGACTTCGAGAACGGCGAGTTGCCCATGCCCCATACCGACCCAGAATACCGCTTGCTGCTGGCCCAGGCCCGGCTCCAGGCCGTTGCGCTGCTGGTGACGAACGCTGCCCGGAGGCTGCCGGACACATCCCCGGAGCAGGTCCGCCAGGCCATGGCCCGGGCACTGCCGGCGTTGCTACAGGGACTGCACGGAGATGAGCGCAACGTCTTGCTGACCCTGGCCAGGATGTGGCGTACCGCCCAGGCCGGGGACTTCCTCGACAAGACCCAGGCCGCGAGCTGGGCCATCGCGCAGCTTCCGGCACAACTGGCCGGCACCCTGGAGTACGCACGTCGTGCCTACCTGGGGCAACTGGTGGACGACTGGTCCGACAAGCAGGCCCAGGCAGGACAGCTGGCCCGGGTCTTGCGCGAACGAATCGGCGAACTGCCCTGAGCCGCCGGCAGGTTCAGACCGGCTCGCCCAGCACCCGACGCGCCTCGCGCCAACCCGATAGCAGCGCGCCATGGACCGTCGCGCTGTAGTCCGGATGGGTAGCCTCCCCGGCGAACAGCAAGGTATTGCCGACCGGGGCCGCAAGATCCCGGCGGTCGGACGGTCGCGCCCCGACCTGGGGAAAGGAATAACTGCCGCGGGCAAAGGGATCCGCATGCCAGCGAGTGATGTGCATATCGCTCGGCAGCGGGATCGAGGAGCCGAACATCTGGCGCAGGTGGGCCATGGCGTCGTCCTGGATCTCCTGGTTCGACATGCCTTCGAGCAACCGGGCCGGGGTGCCGCCATGCAGGGCGCAGAGCACGGGTTTCTTGGCGTAGTGGTTCAAGGGGTACCAGTTGGCCCACAGGCCCTTGTCGGTATTCAACTGGCTGATGATCGCGGCCTGGCCCCAGAACACTTCCGGGAACAGGAACACCGCCTTGTTGTAGACCCCCATGCCCAGGCGCTCGATGGCGCCGCGCTTGGCCACGGGCAGTGCCGGCGAGAACGTGACTCCGCCTTCCTTGAGTACTCCCAGGGGCAAGGTGACGATCGCGATATCCCCCGCCAGTTCGCCATGGCTGGTAACCACGCGCACGCCCGATGCGTCATGCCGGATGCCGGTGACCCGATGGTTGAAGCGAATCTCCAGGCCCTCGGCCAGCCTGTCCACCAGTTGTCCGTAGCCCTTGGGAAAGATCACTTCATGGCCATCGAAGCCACTGCCTTCCTGCAACCCCCAGGCAGCGATGTCCTGCGGGTCGGCGGCGAGCCCGTCCTCCAGTTCGCGACTGAACAGTTCCATGACCGTGGCCTTCTCGGCCTGCGTACCGGCCAACCCGGCGAGTACCTGCAGCATTTCGTCCCGGGCATTGCGCTCCGGCGCGGCGCCTTGCACTTTGCGCCCGAGGAGCTTGTTCGCCTGGTCCTGAAGTTGCGTGAGCCACTCCAGCTCCTTGCTGCCCAGCTTGCGTCCATCGGCGTCGTAGACCAGGTTCGACGCAGGTTTTTCCACGTCATACACCACGGTCTCGATCCCCAACTGCCGGGCCAGGTTGGCGACCGGGTTGCCATCGACGCCATGGATCCAGGAGGCTCCCAGGTCCACCGGAGTATCCCGCCAACTGCGATTGGTCCATATCCGCCCTCCGACCCGGTCACGGCCCTCGATCACCGTCACACGATGACCGGCCGCGTGCAGCATCCTGGCGGCGGCCAGTCCGGAAATACCGGCACCGATCACCAGGACGCTCTTGGCAGCGGGAGCTGGCGCGCCCCTGGCGATGACTGGAGCCACCAATGGCGATGCCGCAAGCAGGCTCAACTTGATCAGGGTTCTACGAGAAAAACCAGGCATGGTCCAAACTCCAGGATTGAACAATCCGAATGGTCCAGCCTTGTACCATGCAGAAACTTGTATTCATTGGGCCTCGAGGTCCCATGCTCCACGCAGCAGACTTATCGAGGCTTCAAACAATAGCCGGCAACTTGCAACTACCCGACCGGAAGCACAGCAGAACCCAGCCCGAACTTCCACATCTGATTAATTCAATATCTACTTGATATCAAAAAGCAGTATGACTGCACGTACCAGACCAGCCATAAGCTCTATTTCATTGGCGTTGGCCTTCAACCAGCAACTTGCATCAGGGCTCATAAGAATCCCATCGAAGTTAAATTTTGGTAAAAAATCGATAAACCCCGGCATATCGCCGCAGCACTTATTCGAACATGTCGGAATTGCAATGAAAACCACGGGCTATTGAGCCCGCTACATTAACAATCAGGAAAATTGATATCTGTAAATATAAGTAAAAACAAACTTGCTCATATTCACAGGATGCGCGAACAGGCCAGCCCATATCCTCGTTCATCGACACGGGTGGACAGCGAGTACCGGGCTCAACGGACCACGGTCGCCCAATCGCTGTACTGTCCTGCGTGGGCCCGATCGGACTCCTGCAACTGTCGCTCCCGGGCGTAGACCGGGTCTGCCGCGATCTGCCGCTCCTGGGCCGGACTCAGGGCGATGCCATGCTCGATCCCCGCCTGCTCGAGGAATGCCTGGGCAGCCAGATAATCATGCAGGTCGATGATCGATGCCCGGGCACACTCCAGGCTCGCCTCCTGCCCCTCCTCGAAGTACAGCAACAGGTCCGAGAAGGCATACAGGTACAGGTTGCCCAGTACCTGGGCGCCACTGGCATCCTGCTCGTCCACCACCACGGCATCTAGCTCCGCTTCCAGGCCTTCGCAGTCCGGCGCCGACCCTCCACCCAGGCAGATCCAGGCCTGGTCGAGAAAGTCCCGGCAGAACCCGGGAACCGTCAGCGGCTGCGGCAACTGGAGGCTTGCCAGTCGATCAAGGGACTTCAAGACGACGTACAGCTGGATGCGCTCTTGTGCTTGCATAAAATCTCTTCGCTCCCGGGCTTACTGATACTGATCCAGCTCGTCGTGGATCAAGCCTGCCAGGTCATCGGGGCTGATGAATACTCCTGGATGCGTCGGCACGGGGAATACCTGGCAGGCGCGGTTGTCCGCCTGCAACCCCGGCAACCATCTGCCACGAAACTCGTCGAGGGCGATAGGCCGCGCGCTAAAACCAGCCCAGGCGCCGGTGGCGCAAGACTCGGCCAGCGCGGCCTCGGCCCAGAAGGGCACGGCCTCGCCAGTATCGCAAGCCGAGGTGGCCCATCCGCTGTCGTAGAGTCCCCATGCCTGCTCGAAATCCACCAGCTTGCGCACGAAATAGTCGAGCCGCTCCTCGGGCCCCAGGGCCAGGAGATTGTGCAATTTGCGCTCATGCATTCCAGGCACCTGCCGCGAGCTGTCGAAGGGTCATCGCCGATATCCGGCCTGGCAGGTCATTGGCCATTGCTGGCCACCACTGGCACACAGTGCTGCTGGTTGTCCCAACGCAGTCGCGCGATCGAGCGCGGATCGTCCAGCTCGCGGCACTCCAGAAGCTCCAGCAAGCTCGAACACCAGGCAAGCTCATGGGCGATTTCCTGCTCCAGAGGTTCATCCAGCACATCGATGGCCTCGAGCACCTTGCCGACGGCCCAGCGAGCCTTGTCAGGTTCGCCCGCAAGCAGGTACTCGATGCAGTAGCAAGTACCGATCACCGCGCACTGAGCCTGGTCGGCCAACTCGTCGCTGAAGTCCTGGGTATCCGGGATCGCCTCGTACAACCGCTGGTGCAGCGCCTGCAACGGCAAGCCGTGCCAGCGACCGACCTGCTGGAACAGCAGCTCCAGGACCTCGGCATTGACGTCCGTGCCCGAACGGTACTTCTCGGAAAAAGCCCGGTAGACCGGCACCAGCCGCTCCGCAGCCAGCAGACAGAACAACCCGGCTTGCGCCCTGGGCATGCCCTGCAGCCTTCCATGGTCGAACATCATTGCAGCCACTCTCCCGCTCAAGCTTCCAATTCCAGGCGCCCCGCGATCAGCGGCAGGGGCGCGCCATGGTAGACAACCCAGCGCCCTTCCCGAAACCCTGACGGAATCTCTTGGCGACTTGCACGGGGGCCATATCGGCCCTCTGCCGAAGCGCCAGGACCAACCAGCGGCAAGCCCCGCCCCGTTCAACTGCTGGAACACTCCTGCACTTGCTGGCGCAACCAGCGATGCACCTGGTCGTTGTTCACCCGTGGGTGCCAGGCCTGGGAGAACTCGCCGCTGGGGGTCACCACCGGCAGGGTGAAGATGCTCAGCGGCAGCAGCGGCAAGGACCATTCGACGAAACGCCGGGGAATCACCGCCACCAGCTCCGAGGTGCTGGCCAACTGCATGGCCGCCTGGAAGCCGGGCACCACCAGCGGTACCTTGCGTTGCAGGCCGATCTTCTCCAGCTCCAGGTCCAGCGGCCCGCGGGTGCGCCCCCGACGCGAGACCGACAGGTGCGGATAGGACACCAGGTCCTGGGCACTGACATGGGCCAGGCGAGCCAGCGGATGCTGGTTGTTGACCACCCCGACGAAGCTGTCGATGTACAAGCGCTGCTTGTACACCTCGGGGCCCAGCGGCCCGGCGATCCCAATGTCCAGATCGCTCAAGCCATCGCGCAGGGCAGCGACATCCTCGTTGCCCTGGGACATGAAGCGCAGGGTGACATGGGGCGCCTGCTCGGCGACCCGCTGGCTCAGGCGCAAGGCCCAGGCACCGGTGAAACCGTCCTCGGCGCGCAGGGTGAACACCCGCTTGATGGTGCCCAGGTTGAGCTGCTGCTTGTTGCCCAGGACATTGCGCGCGTCTTCCAGCAGGTCATGGACCTGGGGCGCCAGCTCCAGGGCCAGTGGCGTGGGCACCAGGCGCCGCCCCGCCAGGACGAACAGCGGATCGCCCATGGTCTCGCGCAGGTTGGCCAAGCGCCGGCTCATGGCCGGGATGCTCAGGCTCATGCGTTCGGCGGCACCGGTGACGCTGCCTTCGCGCAGCATCGCGTCGAAGGTCAAGAGCAGATTGAGGTCGGGGAAGTTCATCGTGGCGTCTCGTTTGCATTTGGCGCAAATCTAAACTCCGTTATTTGCAATTTTCAATACACCTGGGCCTCTCTAGCATCCCGTCACAACCTAATCGTTCAAGGACGTTGTGATGGCTCCTTATCGTTTGCTCCAGTCTGCAACCCTGCTGGGCCTGCTACTGACGCTGCCGGCCTGCATCAGCCCCGGGCACACGCCCGAACCGCCCAAGCTGCTGTCCGCCGACGCTCTCGCGGCCGGCCAGGACCTCACCCAGGCCACCACCCGGAGACCGGCCAGCGACCACGACCTGTGGTGGCGAACCTTCCAGGACCCGGACCTGGATCGCCTGCTCGACGCGGCCCTGGATAATTCGCCCAGTCTGGCGATCGCCAGTGCGCGCATCAGCCGGGCCGAGGCCGAGGCCAACGTCGCCCAGGCCAATACCCGGCCCGGCCTGTCGGCCATGACCCAGATCCTGCGCAGTCAGGATTCCGAGCACTACAAGACCAGTGCCAGCGAATCCGGCACCTGGCATAGCGACGGCCAGGCATTGCTGCAAGGTCGCTACAACCTCGACCTCTGGGGCCTGAACCGCGCGTTGAACGAAGCGGCAGTGGGTAGCCTGCGGGCCGCCGAGGCCGACCGCGCGGTAGCGCGCCTGGCCCTGAGCGGCAGCCTGGTGGAAACCTGGTTCGCCCTGGCCGGCGTGCTGGAGCAGCAGACCGTGGTCGACCAGGCCCTGGAGCAGCGGCGCAGCATCTACCGCATCAGCGAACAACGCTTGCAGTCCGGATTGGGCACCCAGGTCGACGTGGTCCGTGCCCGCGGCCCCATCCCTTTGCTCGAGGCCGAGCAGGCCCGGCTGCAGGGTGCTACCCGCGTTTATCAACTGCGCCTGGCGGCCCTGGCCGGCAAGGGACCGGGCTGGGGCGAACAATGGCGGCCTCGCGGCACGGACCTGCGACGCAGCGTGGTATTGCCCGGGCAGTTGCCAGCCGACCTGGTGGGCAACCGCCCGGACGTCATCGCCCAGCGCTGGCGCGTCGAAGCCCAGGCCCAGCGCATTGGCGCGGCACGCGCGGCGTTCTACCCGAACATCGACCTGCTGGCCTTCGCCGGATTCCAGAGTTTCAGCTTCCAGAACTTGTTCCACCACGACAGCCGCACCTACGGCGTCGGCCCGGCGCTGACCCTGCCGATCTTCGATGCCGGCCGCCTGCGCGGCCAGTACCAGGCCCAACAGGCCGGCTATGCCGAGGCCGTGGCGAACTACAACCAGGTGCTGGTGGATGCCCTGGCCGACGTCGCCCGCTATCTCTCGCAACTGCGGGCCCTGGAGGGCCAGCGGGTGAAGACCGTGCAGGGCCTGGACGAAGCCGAACGGGCCTATGACCTGGAATACCTGCGCTACCGCCAGAGCCTCACCGACTTCCTGCATGTGCTCGATGCCCAGACCCGGGTGCTCGATGCCCGCATGCAACTGGTCCAGCTCAAGACCGCAGCGCAACAGAACCACGCCGGCCTGTTGCGTGCCTTGGGCGGCCGGACCGAAACCGACAAGAACGTCACCCGACTTGCAGAGACTTCCCATGACTGACGCCTCCCCAACCCCGACCCCGGCCAAGTCGCGCCGTGGCCTGAACTTCCTGATCATCACCCTGGTGGCCCTGGCCCTGATCCTCGTGGCCGGTGCCTGGTGGCTGCTCTACGGCCGCCTCTACGAAAGTACCGACAACGCCTACGTGCGCGGCGACGTGATCCTGGTCTCGGCCCAGGCCCGCGGCACCGCTACTGCAGTGCACATCCAGAACACCGACACGGTGAAGGCCGGCGACGCCCTGGTGGAGATCGACCCGGTCGACTCCCGCCTGGGCCTGGATGCCGCGACCCATCAACTGGCCCTGACCGTGCGTGCGGTCAACAGCCTGTATGCCGAGGAAAACGACCTGGCAGCCCAGGTCAAGTTGCGCCAGGCCGAGGCCAGCCGCGCCAGCCAGGACCTGCAGCGGCGACGCGCGGTGATCGCCCAGGGCGGGGTCTCCGGCGAAGACCTGCACCACGCCGAGGAAGCGGCGCAGGTGGCCCAGTCCGGAGTGCGCGCCGCCGAGGCCAAGCTGGCGGCCCTGCAGGCACGGATTCAGGGGACCACGGTGGAAAATCATCCGCAGGTTAGCGCGGCGGCCGAACGGGTACGCGAGGCCTACCTGGCCCTGGCCCGGACCAAGGTTCCCGCGCCGGCCGATGGCCTGATCACCAAGCGTGCCGTGCAAGTGGGCCAGCACATCGAGCCCGGCACCGTGCTGATGGGGCTGGTGCCATTGGACAAGGTCTGGGTGGAAGCCAACTTCAAGGAGTCGCAGCTGGGGCAGATCAAGGTCGGCCAGGCGGTGGAACTGTTCGCCGACCTGTATGGCCAAAAAGTGACGTACCACGGGCGCATCCAGGGCATCGAGGCCGGCAGCGGCGCCGCCTTCGCCACCATCCCGGCGCAGAACGCCACCGGCAACTGGATCAAGGTGGTGCAACGGGTGCCGGTGCGTATCGCCCTGGACCGCGAGGAAGTGCTGCGCCACCCACTGCGCATCGGCCTGTCGATGACCGTCAAGGCGATCCTCGGTGAACCCGGGGAACAGCCCGCGCAAGCCAAGGTGCAAGACAGCACCGGGGTCTACGACAACCTCGAGCAGGGTAGCCAGGCGCTGGTCGAGCAGATCATCGCGCAGAACCTGCAAGCGTCGAAACTCAGCCTGTCGAGGAACGAACGATGATCGCCAAGCGTCCCATCGAACCACTGAGCGGCGGCACGCTGTTCCTGGGCGCGCTGGCGATCGGCATGGCCAACTTCATGATGGTGCTCGACACCACCATCGCCAACGTCGCGGTGCCGACCATCTCCGGCAACCTCGGCGTGGCCCCCGACCAGGGCACCTGGGTGCTGACTTCGTTCAGCATTTCCCTGGCCATCGGCCTGCCCTTGACCGGCTGGCTGGTACAGCGCTTCGGCCAGGTCAAGCTGTTCATGACCGCGGTCGCCCTGTTCGTGCTGGCCTCGGTGTGCTGCGGCCTGGCGCCGAACCTTGGTTCGCTGCTGCTGTTCCGGATCTTCCAGGGAGCGGTGTGCGGCCCCCTGGCCCCGTTGTCCCAGGCCCTGCTGGTGGCGATCTTCCCGCCTGAACGACGCACCTCGGCGCTGGTGGTGTGGTCGATGACCACCTTCCTCGGGCCGGTGTGCGGCCCGATCCTGGGTGGCTATCTGACCGACAACATCAGTTGGCCGTGGATCTTCTACATCAACGTGCCGGTCGGGGCATTCATCCTGCTGACCCTCGGCCAGGTCCTGCATGGCCGGGACAACCCGACCCGCAAGCTGCCGGTGGATGTGGTCGGCTTGCTGCTGCTGATGGTCGCGGTCGGTTCGCTGCAGATCCTCCTCGACAAGGGCCAGGACCTGGACTGGTTCGCCTCCACGCCGATCCGCGTACTCGCGGTGGTGGCGGTGCTGGGCTTTGCGTCATTGATCAGTTGGGAACTGACCGAGCAGCATCCGATACTCGACCTGCGCCTGTTCAAGGAGCGCAACTACGCCATCGGCACCCTGTGCGTGACCCTGGGCTTTTCCCTGTACTTCGCCTCGCTGGTGCTGGTGCCGCTGTGGCTGCAGACGGAGATGGGCTACACCGCGACCTGGGCCGGGATCGCCACCGCGCCGCTGGGGATCGCCGGGGTGGTGCTGGCGCCCTTCATCGGGCGGCTGATGCAGCACCTGGATGCGCGGATGCTGGCGAGCATGGCCTTCATCTGCTGGATCGGCGCCTCGTTGTGGCGCATGGGCTTCGAGACCGGCCTGGACATCCAGTTCATCGGTTGGAACTCGGTGCTGATGGGCGCCGGCACGGCCTTCCTGTTCACCCCGCTGGTGGCCATTTCGCTGTCGCGCCTGCCACCGGAAAAGATTCCCGCGGCCCTTGGCTTGCAGAACGCCCTGCGCATGACCGGCGCCAGCTTCGCCGTGTCCCTCGGCCCGGCGTTCTGGGATCACCGGGCCCGCGGCCACCAGGTCGACCTGGCCGAACGCATGAGCCCTTTCGATCACTGGAGCGGCCAGGCCCGGGCCAACCTCGACAGCCTCGGCCTATCACCCGAGGGCGCCCTGGAATGGCTGGGCCGGGCCATCGATCGGCAGGCCCACATGTTGGCGCTCAACGACTTCTCGCTGGCCAGCGCATGGCTGTTCTTCGCCGTGCTCAGCATCGTCTGGCTGGCTCATTCACCCAAGGCGAAAGCCAAGTAGATCCGGAGTATTCATGTTCCTGCGTAAAAAATGAAGTACGACATCGAAGTCACCGCCATCCATGACCTCACCCCCCTGGTACGGCGCGTCACCTTCAGGGGCGAGCTGTTCGGTGGCGACCTGGAGTGCCAGCCGGCCCAATGGCTGAAGCTGTTCCTGCCCAATGGCGGCAACCCCGCCAGCCGTGCCTACAGCATCCGCCGGCATGATCGGCAAGCGTCCAGCGTCGATATCGATTTCGTCCGCCATGGCCATGGCCCGGCCGGACGCTGGGCGGAACAGGCCCGGGTCGGCGACTGGATCGGCTGCTCGGCATTGCGTGGTGGTTTCCAGCCCCAGGAAGAGGCCGAATGGTTACTGCTGGCCGCCGATGAAACCGGCACCCCGGCGGTGATGAGCATCCTCGAGAGCCTGGCCCCCGGCGACCGCGCGGTGGTGGTGCTGGAAGCGGCGAACATGAACGAGCTGCAGGCCATGGACACCCTGGCCACGGTCAACTACGAATGGATGTTCCGCGACGAGCATCCGCACGCCACCAACCTGCTGCTCGAAGGCATCGACAAGCTCCAGCTGCCTTCGGGGGTCGGGCAGTTCTGGATCGCCGCCGAAGCCCAGGCGATCAACGAAGTCCGCGACTACCTCACCGACGCCTGCTCGATCCAGCGCCGCCTGGTACGCAGCAAGGGCTACTGGATGCGCGGCGTCGCCGACCACCGCGACCGCGACTGAAGCGCCCTCCTGCCACTCCCCTGGGCCACGACGTCCAGTCGTGGGCCCGGCGCCGAGCCGGGCCCCAGGTCCTAGTCGATCCGCGGATGCTGCTGCACCAGGTTCTTGCGCTTGGCCTCGAGCTCGGCGATCTGCGCATCGATGTCTTCGATCTTCTGCTCGATGTTGTCGTGGTGCTCTTGCAGCAACTCCCGAGCCTCCTCGATATCGGCCGCCGCCGGAGCCGCACCACGCAATGGCTTGTTGGCCGTCTCGCGCATAGAAATACCGGTGATCAAGCCGATCACCGCGATCACCATCAAGTAGTAGGCGGGCATGTACAGGTTCTGGGTGGTTTCCACCAGCCAGGCGGCGATCGTCGGGGTCAGGCCGGCGATCAGCACCGAGATGTTGAAGGCGCTGGCCAGGGCGCTGTAGCGGATGCGCGTGGGGAACATCGCCGGCAACGTGGAGGCCATCACGCCGATGAAGAAGTTGAGCAAAACGGCCAGGATCAGCAGGCCGGCGAAGATCACCCCCAGCACCCCGCTGTTGATCAGCATGAAGGCCGGGATGGCCAGCACGAACAGGCCGACGCTGCCGAAGATGATGAAGGGCCGGCGTCCGACCTTGTCGCTCATGAAGCCGATCAGCGGTTGCACGAACAGCATGCCGACCATGATCGCGATGATGATCAGCACCCCGTGGTCTTCGCTGTAGTGCAGGTTGTGCGACAGGTAGCTGGGCATGTAGGTCAGCAGCATGTAGTAGGTGACGTTGGTCGCCACCACCACGCCGACACAGGTCACCAGGCTGCGCCAGTGCTGGGTCGCCACTTCCTTGAACGACACCGCCGGGCCCGAGGCCAGGCCTTCGCGGTCACCTTGCTCGAGCTTCTCGACATGCTGCTGGAAGGCCGGGGTCTCCTCCAGGGCATGGCGCAGGTAGAGACCGATGAGACCCAGTGGCAAGGCCAGGAAGAACGGCAGGCGCCAGCCCCATTCGAGGAACTTCTCTTCACCCAGGATGGTGGAGATCAGCACCACCAGGCCCGCGCCGAGGACGAAGCCGGCGATCGAGCCGAAGTCCAGCCAGCTGCCGAGGAACCCGCGCTTGCGGTCCGGGGCGTATTCGGCGACGAAGATCGAGGCGCCGGTGTACTCCCCGCCCACGGAAAAGCCCTGGGCCATCTTGGCCAGCAACAACAGGATCGGCGCCCAGATGCCGATCGAGGCATAGGACGGGATCAGGCCGATGGCGAAGGTGCTCAGGGACATGATCACGATGGTCGCCGCCAGGACCTTCTGCCGTCCGTAGCGGTCGCCCAGGACCCCGAAGAACAACCCGCCCAGGGGCCGGATCAGGAATGGCACGGAGAAGGTCGCCAGGGCGGCGATCATCTGCACGCTGGGGCTGGCATTGGGGAAGAACACCTTGCCCAGCGCATAGGCGACGAAACCATAGACACCAAAGTCGAACCACTCCATGGCATTGCCCAGCGCGGCGGCGGTGATCGCCTTGCGCATCTTGGCGTCGTCGACGATGGTGATGTCCTTCAAGCCGATCGGCTTGACCCTTTTCTTGCGCGACTTCATAGCAGTTTCCCTATGGCTGGACTGTGCTCATGCATACCTTTGCCCCGGGCCCGAATGGTGGCAGGTACGAGCTGACAGCGAGATGACCAGTGTTCTACCGGCCGGGGCTCCATGCCATCAGATAGCCAGGAATCCGAAAAAATTCACTGTCCATGGCAATTGGCGATTTGTTTGTCCCGTGGTGCCTGCTGGCAGGCCGTACGACAAGGGCGCCTTGCGCTTTCCATCCCTAGGGCTTTAGTGCTATTGAAAACGCCGATCAGGCTGTTCGACAGTGATCCAGTCGACGGCAGGTTGGAACTCACGGTGCTGCCCATCCACTAACTTCGGTCGCCGCAACTCCAGTACCCAGACATGGCCTAGTGCCGATAAGGACATCCAATGAAAACTCTAAAAAGCCTGCGTTCCTTGGCGATCCTGGCCCCCGCCAGCTTGTTGGCCGCCTGCGCATCGATTGGCGGCCCTGCCAGCCCGCCGCAACAGAACCCCACCAACCAGCTGCTGGACATGCTCGACCAGGCCACCCGCGAAGGCATGTCCGTGGTGCTGGTGCCGACGCTGATGCCCAACAAGAGCGTGACCGATCTTTCCAGCTATTCGCACCGGGTCATCTTCAAGAACAAGGACATGCCCGGCATCGCCTACATGCAGGCCTTCGCCAACAACGACCTGGAGAAGATCAAGGACGCCGTCTACCTGTGGGACTTCCTCGAGGTCAACATCATCCCGCCGGGGACCTACCTGTTGTCCGGCGGGATCGACTACAAGATCGACAGCACCCTGGCCGACATCAAGGCGCCCAAGGGCCAGCCGGGGGCCACGCCCTTGGGCGCGGTGAACCTGTCCGCCGTGCTGTATCGCCGGTTCGTCAAGGAAGAGTATTGGCGTGATGCCTCCTATGCCGACAGGACCTACTCCCAGAACGTCTGCAGCGCCGTGCACATGGCGTCCGGCCAATGCGTGAGCTGGTCACAACAGAACTACACCCAGCGCGAGCAGGTCTCCCAGGGCGGTTGGACCGAAGGCACGAAGATTCAGGACGTCCAGTCCATCAAACTGCAAGCGCAGATACCCGACGCCTATGCCCCGCTGGCCTTCACCATCAAGCCGGGCCAGATCCTGCTCAGTGACCGCTTCCACCTGAAGACTCCGGGCGTGCACTACGACCCGAAAACCTGCAAGGCCGTGGACACGCAAAACATCAAGTGCGCCCTGCGGGACATCCAGGTCTACATGCGACCCGCGCCCATGGAGTTTACGCAGAAGTTCATCGATCACGAGCAACCGAAACTCTCCGAGACAGGCCGCCAGGTGCTGGCGCGCATCCAGCCGATGAAGACCCAGGTACTGGGTGAGAAAGGCATGGAGGACCTGGTGTGGGGCCTGCCGGTCAGCCTGAAGAAACCAGGCAAGTAGACCCGTCGCCGCACCGCACCCGGCCTAGGGAACCGGCTCGCCATCGGGCCGGAACTCCACCGTTGCCCCTGCTGCCTGCAATTGCTCCTGCAGCGCCAGCAGGCGTATGCGCAAGCCGCTGCCGACCAGGATTTCGTCCTGCTGCGCCAATGCCAGGGCCTGTGCCAGGGGCACATCGAGCGCGGCGCGGCAAATCTTCACCACCTTGATCTTCTGCGGACCGATGTGGGTGACGAGCAATTGGCCGCGTTGGTAGAGGCTCTGGTCCAGCACTTGCTGCTCGGCATCCGGTTCTGCCGGCTGGTCGCACTCGCTGCGTTGCCGATGGACTTCGCGCCACAGCTCAAGGGCCAGGTCGGTTTCATTCTCGATCAAGTGCAGGGCTTGCGGACTTGCCGGGGCCAGGTCGTGCAATGCCGACAGCAACTGGGCGAAACCCTGCAGGCTGGGGGCGATCATCGTCGCCTCCCAATGACCCGCTCCATGCCTGGCAAAGTACACGGGAAAGCCCGCGGCCTGCTCATGGATATCGATGAAGAACGGATCGTCGAAGTAGTTCCTGGCGATCACGTACCAGCCCGGCTGCCAGGCGCCGCAGGTAGAGGCGACAAGGCTTTCGCCGGTCAGGCCATGGGAGCGATAGCCGATCTGGAAGCGCGCCCACTCGCCTAGCGTCGGATAGCTATCCGGCAACTCGAGGTCGCCGGTGACGATGGCTGCGGCAATGAACTCTGCGACCTCGCCCGGCATGGGGTCAGGGAGGTGGTCCTGGTCGGTGCTGGACATACGGCGGATCATCCTGGCTGGTATGGGCGCAGGGCCTGGAGTGCAGGCGCCATCATCTGGACAGTTGCCTGGCCTGGGTTTCATCGAAGCCCTCGGGCGCCAAGTCCTTCATCACAAGATTCATGTGGAAGACCCGATGCTGGTCTTTCGACCAGGCGCCATGAACATGCCGCCAGGTCGCAAAGTCGGCCCGCGCCAGTTTTCTCTCGGCGAAATAGAGGTTCTTGCCATCACCCGAAAACTCCTCGGTGAGGATTCGCCATTGTGCGGCGAGCACGCCCTTGAGCGGCTTGCCATCGTAGTAGACGGCCTCGCCATCACAGGCATACAGGTCGTTCTCGGCAATGACCCGCAAGTCCATGCAGCGTGGGTTGCCGCTCATCTTCCGGCCGTAGTACCAGGCGCTGTGGTCGTCGGCGCCGTAACTGCCGCCCACATGGCGAAAGCTGCCGGGATCGACGTCCCGCAGGGCCTTGAACGAGGTTTCATATTCGAAGTAGACATGCTGCCGGTCCAGCCAATACAGGCCGACTCGGCGAAAGCTGTCGCGGTCTATTTTCGGCAAACGGCTCCAGGCGTGGTAAATGCAGGAAGCATCCCGGCCCAGCAAATACTGCTCTTCGCAGAACTCGAATGTCTGCGGATCAGCGGCCGCCAGCTTGCGCCCTTGATGCCAGACCTTGCCCTCGCGAATGGCCCAGTATTGGATCCCGTAGGCACCGACGAACTTATGCTCGGGGAGTGCGGCCAGCTTTTTCCATGTCATCGAAGCGATCCCTGGTGCGAAATGAGGGCGAGGCTACGCCATCTGGCCTTGGGGTTGCCAGCGCTAGACAGGCGCAGGCGACAGCGGATGGCCTTGCAGCCCTGCGGGCGACTGATCTCAATCCGCTTTCAACTGCACCCAGAGCTTGCCAAGAACCTTTTGCAGCAGCGCGCATTCGTCCTGGTCCAGGCTGCTGGTCAGGGATTCGCACATCCCCCAGAACACCGGCAAGGACCGCTCCAGCAACTCGCGCCCCTGCTCGGTCAACTCCAGGGCGAAGCTGCGCCGGTCCTCGGTACTCAGGCGGCGCCTGAGCAGGTCGCGCTTCTCCAGCCAATCCAGCAGGCCAGTCACCGTCGAACGGGTCACGCCAAAGTAATCCGCGATGTAGGACGGCGTGACCGCCTGGCTTTCTATCAGGCCCCGCTCGGCCAGGCCGAAGAACATCAGCAGGTCGAACTTGCTTTCCGATAACCCGAACGGCGCCAGGCTGGCATTGGCGCGTTGCTCGATGTCATCGCACAGCCAGAGCATCAGCAGGCCCAATCCGGCACGGGATCGATCGGTCGCGCCTTCGGCGGTATCGCGCATCAGGGCGAGGTGGGGACGGGTCGCGGCGGATGCGGCGAAAGATGTTCCGGAGCCTTGCTCGGGACTGGCGACAGGCTTGGATGCAGGTGGTTTTGAGCGGGACATGGGCGACATGGGTCAATGAGGAGGTTGCCAATCATACCAAGGGGAAATAGTATTTTATCCGTATAGTACGTCACACGTACTATATTTCGATATTGCTATCACGCCCCTTCCCGGGGCCAGCGCGTGCAAACCAACAAGGAAAACGCAATGTCCGTGAAAGTTGTTGAGCTTCACCACGTAGGCTTCGGCGTGAACAACGCCCAGGCCGATGCCATGCTGGACTTCTATCGCGATGTCCTTTCACTGCCCCAGGACCCGGCCCGCTGGAAGATCCCGGGTATCTACGGCTCGTGGTTCAACCTGCCCAATGGCACCCAGTTGCACATCCTCGGGTGCGATGGCGTTTCGCAATATGCCAAGCGCCCTGACCAGGACCCGGTCTCCAACCACTTCGCGCTTGCGGTGGAGGATGTGCTGGCAGCCGAGAAGGTGCTCGTGGAGCGGGGTATCGAGTACTTCACCCTCGACAATGTGGCCTCGCCCTCCTTGAAACAGCTGTTCCTGCGCGATCCGGCCGGCAACCTCATCGAGTTGCACCAGGCCAGCGAGCGGCGCCCCGGCGTCGACTCGGCCAACCAGGACAAGACCCTCACCGCCAATCGCTGAAACCGTTCAGGACATAGCCATGTATTTTGATATGAAGGCGCTGAGCCCGGAGCAGCGCAGCAACCTGGTGCACTCCACCGTGATCCCCCGCCCCATCGCCTGGGTCAGTTCCTGCGATGGATCGGGGGCGGTCAATGTCGCGCCATTTTCCTTTTTCAACGTGATGTCGGGAGACCCACCGCTGCTGTGCCTGTGCATCGGCTCGCGCTCGGGAGAACCCAAGGACACCGCGCGCAACATCATCGAGCGTGGAGAGTTCGTGGTTAACCTGGTCTCGGCCCCGATGGCCGGGCGCATGACCGTCACCTCCATCGATTTCGATGCCCAGATCAACGAGGCCCTCGAGGCCGGCCTGCAGATGCTGCCCGGCCAGCAAGTGAGCATTCCACGCATCGCCTCGAGCCCTTGCTCGATGGAGTGCCGGGTTCGCCAACTGATCGACATCGATGGCGTGCGTACCTTCATCCTCGCCGACATCGTCGGTACGCACCTGTGCGAGGAAGCGATCATCGACGTGACCCGCATGTTCATCGACCCGACGTCCATGGCCTTGATCGGCCGACTGCACAGCCCCGGCTGGTACTGCGAAGTGTCTGCGGACTTCCAGATGCCGACACCGACGCCACAGGCCTGGCAGTCCTTGAAGGCCCAGGGCCGAGAACAGGAACTGCTGGCATGGCGGGAACCATCCACCTCGCAAACAGGCGCAAAAGAACGATGCTGAATGCCCATGAAATACAGGAATGCGCCAATCGCCTGGATGCCGCCGAACGCTCGCGCGAACAGATTCGCCAGCTCTCCCTGAGCCATCCGGACATGACCATCGCCGATGCCTACGCCATCCAGCGTGCCTGGGTCGAGACGAAACTGGACCGTGGCCGGAGGATCATCGGGCACAAGATCGGCCTGACCTCCAGGGCGATGCAGATGGCCTCGCAGATCGACGAGCCCGACTACGGCGTGCTGCTCGACGACATGCTCTGGCCCGATGGCGGCGAGATTGCCCGCGAGCGCCTGATATTGCCCCGAGTCGAGGTCGAACTGGCCTTCATCCTCGATCGTCGCCTGGTGGGGCCGGAGGTGACGATGCTGGATGTGCTGGATGCGACGCGCTATGTCGTGCCGGCGCTGGAGATCATCGATGCACGTTCGGAACAGCTCGACCGCGACACCCAGCGGCCGCGCAAGGTGGTCGATACCATTTCCGACAACGCCGCCAATGCCGGGATCATCCTCGGCGGGCGCCCGGTGCGCGTCGACGACCTGGACCTGCGCTGGATCGGCGCCATGCTCCTGCGCAACGGCGTGATAGAGGAAACCGGCCTGGCGGCAGGCGTGCTGAACCATCCGGCCAACGGCGTTGCCTGGCTCTCCCGGCGCCTGGCGGTATTCGACACCGCCCTGGAGAAAGGACACATCGTGCTGTCCGGCTCCTTCACTCGCCCGGTGCGGGCGGAGGCCGGCGATACATTCCACGCCGACTTCGGTCCATTGGGCAGCGTGGGCTGCCGTTTTATCTGAGTACTGCATGTGCAGGAGATAGTCATGCATAACGAATTCAAGCAGGCCCTGGTGACGGGGGCTCCCCTGATCGGCCTGTGGCTCGGCCTGGCCAACGGGTACACCGCGGAAATGCTCGGGGGCATCGGTTATGACTGGTTGGTGATCGACAACGAACATGCTCCCAATACGCTGCAATCGACCCTCGCCCAGTTGCAGTGCCTGGCGGCGTCCCCTACCCATGCGGTGGTCCGGGCGGCCAGCGACGATGCCGTGGAGATCAAGCACTTGCTCGACCTGGGGGCCCAGACGTTACTGGTTCCCATGGTGGAAAGCGCCGAGCAGGCGGCCAGCATCGTTGCCGCCACCCGCTACCCTCCCCATGGCATCCGCGGCGTGGGAGCGGCATTGGCCCGCGCCTCGCGATGGCAGCAGATCCCCGGCTACCTGGCGACGGCCGATGAACAGATTTGCACCCTGGTGCAAGTGGAAAGCCGGGCCGGCATCCAGGCCTTGGCGGAGATTGCCAGGGTCCCGGGGGTCGATGGCGTGTTCATCGGGCCTGCCGACCTGGCCGCCTCCCTCGGTCACCTGGGCAACCCGGCACATCCCGAGGTGCAGGACGCCATCGCAGGGGCCATCCGGGAAATCCGCGCGGCCGGCAAGGCCCCCGGGATTCTCACCAGCGACGCGGCCATGGCCCGGCGCTACCTGCAGCTGGGTGCCGTGTTTGTCGCCGTGGGCTCCGATGTGGGGTTGCTGGTGAGTGGCGCCAAGGCACTCAGGGAAGCATTTGGGCAGGTGCCTTGACCCCGGGGCCGGGATACCCGGCCTGCGGGTCGATGTCCCGATGATTGCTGCGGGTGGAGATTGCCCCGGTACTCGAGACAGAACCTGGCGAAGGGAAGCGAAAGGACCTGCTGCCAGGGCCGGGGCAGATGAAAAAAACCCGGCCTTTGCACTGCGCTGGCAAGCCCTTCAAGGTCGTCTTGCGGCGGCCTTGAAGGGCCTGGGCTCGGCGCCGCTATTTGGACAACGACAACGGTACGCCCCAGATCGGGTCTTCCATGCCTTGCTTGCCCAGCGGCGTGATCTGCATGGGCTGGAGCCTGGACAGCAGTTGCCGATGCTTGTCGCTCAGGACCCGTTGCTCGATGAGATTCTGCGTAAAGCTCATGGGCGCCGGCCAGGTGTAGACGGTCAGGTTGTCCAGCGGACACTCGATCTTCTTCGGATCGATCGCCCGGCACTTGGACTGCTGGTACTTGTAGCCAGGGGTCTTGAGGTGCATGCGCGGGGCCAGCAGCAATTGCCCGCCCTGGAGGGTGAAGCTGGCCAGCGCCTTGTCGACCGGCAGGCGCGCCTGGACCTTGATCGACGGCACATCGCGGGAATCGGTCTGTTGGTAATACCCGGCCCCAGAGCCCTGCGTCGTCTGGGTATATTGCTGCTCGCCCCAGGCCACGCAGGCGCCAGACGCCACGTGCACGGTGGTACAGACCTTCTCGGTCTTGATCTCGCTGCCATAGGTGGCGTCCTTCCAGACCTCTTCCCGGTAGTACTCGCGATAGAGCTCGGCGGACAGGTAGGCGGTGCCATTGGCGCCACGACCCGAACCGGGCGGGCCGCTACGGGCGCCGATCTGGTCGAGCAAGCCGTGGATCTGGTAGTCGTCGCCACCGGTCAGCAGGTATTTGCCGGGGGGCAGGATATGCACCTCGAAGGCCTTGAACAGGTAGGTCTCGCCAGGCTTTCTCTGCAACTCGTTGGTCTGGAACTTGCGGCCGAAGGTCACCTTCGGGTCCTTCTCGTATTCCCAGATCGCTGTCGGCGTCCACTGGGTCATGGTCAGCGCATCGCTCAGCGACTTGTGCGGCATCACGTCGGCCACCAGCACCACCGCCATGTTCGCCTTCAGCGCCGCGTCCACCTGGTCCAGCAACTGCGCGTAACGCAGATCGTCCTGGGTGACGTAAGCGCCCGAACCGAGGTCGGACACGCAGCCGGAAAGGGAAAGAGAGAGAAGCAGTGCGGCGGGCAGGGTAAAACGCGGCCAGGACAGTTTCATGTATCGATCCTTGATAGGCGTTGGTATGGAACCTCGAACAGCCATGATCACTGGCTTGGGGGGCGCAGCGCAATATTTGCCAGAGTGCGCCGGATGACTTGCATATGCGAGCGCCCCCCTCGCTCCTCGCGCAAAGCTGCCCCCTGCCCCTGGACGGCAACTCGAACCTGTTGCCCAGTGGGCATTCAGCGGACCGCTTCAAGTCCAGCGCCGCCCGCAGAGGATTCCGGCCGCCTTCATGGGATCGGGCTCACATCCAGTTTTTTCTTGCGTGATGTTCAACTGATGTCCATTGCGCCTGTTTCCAAAAACCGAACGCCCTCCTACAATCGCGACTCATTCTTATCTGCACCTCATTCATGGGAAGAGGAAAGTGCCCACTGACTCCCTGTTGCAACCGCTCGATAGTCTTTACCGCAACCACCACAACTGGCTGCAGGATTGGCTGCGCCGCCGCCTCGGCGATCGCGAGCGGGCAGCCGATATTGCTCAGGACACCTTCCTGCGCCTGCTGGTACAGCGACGCCTGCCGGAGCAGGGCGAAGGCCGTCGATACCTGGCGCAGATCGCCCGCAACCTGGTCATCGATCAGTGGCGTCGCCAACGCATCAAACAGGCTTATCTGGAAAGCCTGGCCGCCATGGCCGAACCGGAAAGCCCCTCGCTGGAAACCCGCGCGATCGTGATCGAAACTCTGATGCAGATCGACGCCATGCTCGACAGCATGCCGACCAAGGTACGCAAGGCCTTCCTGCTGTCGCAGTTCGAAGGGCTAACCTATGCCCAGATCGCCGAGCGTCTGGGGGTCAGCGTCAGCTCGGTGCAGAAATACATGCTGCGGGCCATCACCGCCTGCTACCAAGTGCTGTACGCCGAATGAAAACCGCCAGCGAAGCGCCTATCCTGCCCGCCATCGTCGAGCAGGCAAGCCACTGGCTCATGCTGCAATGGAACGGTGGACTGGATGACGAACAGCTGCGACGCCTGGCTGCATGGCGTGCCGCCGACCCCGAACATGAGCGCGCCTGGCTACGCCTGGAACATCTGCAGAGCACCCTTTGCAGCGTACCAGCAGACACCGCTCGAGTTGTCCTGAGTGAGTTGCCCGATGCGCGCCGCCGACATGCGCTCAAGCTCCTCGGCGCCTTGCTGCTGGCCGGAGGCAGTGGCTATCTCGTCCAGTCGCAACTCCCCTGGCGCGAGGCCATGGCAGACCTGCGAAGCGGCACGGGCGAGCGCCTGCAGCGCACCCTGTCCGATGGCAGTAGCCTGAGCCTGAACAGCGGCAGCGCCGTGGACATCCTGTTCAGCGCCAGCGAACGGCGCATTCGACTGCTGGCTGGTGAACTGCTGCTCGACAGCGGCCATGATCCGGCCAAGCGCCCATTGATCGTGGAAACCATCGCCGGGGAAATCCAGGCGCTGGGTACACGCTTTTCCGTGTACCAGCATGATGGCGGTTGCCAGGTCGAACTATTCGAAGGCGAACTGGAATTGCGTCCCCGCCAAGCACCCGCCACACGCCTGCAAGCTGGACAGAGCCGTTGGTTCGACGCCAGCCGACTGGGCGAGATGACCCCGGCGAACCGCAACGCCATCGCCTGGCACGACAACCGGCTGATCGCCGAGCGCATGCCGCTGGGACGGTTCATCGCTGAATTGGCTCGCCATCGTCCCGGCATGCTGCGCTGCGAGCCGGCCGTCGCCAGTCTGCCGCTCACCGGGGTCTTCCCCCTGGCAGACACCGACCGCGTGCTGGCTGCATTGCAGCAGTCGCTGCCAGTGAAGATCCGCAGCCTGACACGCTATTGGGTGGTCGTCGGCCCTGCTTAGAGAGTGATGCACGCTTAACGCGCGTTATCCGGTTAGTCACCAGTCCTTCTGTGCCACAGGTTAAAAAAAAACGCTGCAGCTTGTCGGTTTTGCCAACTGGCCCGGGATACCTCTTGAACTCAACTAAGAAGCATTCTCAAGAGGATTATCCAGAATGCCGCATCTGCCCCTCACTCCCCGTTCCCGGCTGAGCCTTGCGGTTCAGCGCGTACTGTTCGCCGGTTTGCTCAGCGGTGGCCTGCTGTTTGCCATACCCAAGACGCCGGCCTGCGCCAGCGAGCAAACCCGCAGCTACGCCATTCCCGCGGGCAACCTGGATCAAGCCCTGAACCGCTTCGCGAGCGAGAACGGCATCCTGCTTTCCGTCGATGCCCAGCTCACTGCCGGCAAGCGCAGCCCAGGCCTCGACGGCAGCTATCCGGTGGCAGAGGGCCTGTCCCACCTGCTAGCCGGCACGGGTCTGCGGGCCACTAACCGCGGGGGCAACTATGCCGTGGAAGTGGCGCCGGACAACGCTGGAGCGCTGCAGCTAAAGACAACGACGGTGACCGGTGCCGGCCTCGGCGCGACGACCGAAGGCACCGGCTCGTACACCACCGGCCAGACCAACACCGCGACCAAGCTCGACCTGAGCCTGCGCGAGACGCCCCAGTCGGTCAGCGTGATGACCAAGCAGCGCATGCAAGACCAGAACCTGCGCAGCATCGGCCAGGTGCTCGAGCAGACCCCGGGCCTCAATGTGCAGAGCCCCGGCAGCGACCGCCTGTATGTGTACTCTCGTGGCCTGCCCATCGACAATTTCCAGTACGACGGCGTGCCGACCACCTCCTTCGCCTTCAGCCAGGCAATGCCCCATGCGCTGTCGGACATGGCCATCTACGACCGGATCGAGGTAGTCCGGGGAGCCACCGGCCTGATGTCCGGCGCTGGCGATCCCTCCGGCACCGTGAACATGGTACGCAAGAAGCCCACCAGCACCTTCCAGGGCCATGTCAGCGCCGGGCTCGGCTCCTGGGATCTATACCGCACCGAGGTCGATGTATCCGGCCCGCTGACCGACAACGGCGCCGTTCGCGGCCGCGCCGTGGCTGCCTACCAGCAAGGCAACAGCTTCACCGACCACCTGCAGCAGGAAAAGACCATCCTCTACGGCGTGACCGAGATGGACCTGTCCCCGACACCCTGTTCACCCTGGGCGTCGAGTACCTCAACAATGACCAACGCGGTTTTTCCACCACCGGCCTGCCCGTGGTCGGCAGCATCAGTCGCCATGGTTTCCAGTACAACATGCCGCGCTCATACAACGGCGCCAGCCGCGACAGCAGCAACCGCCAGGAGTCGGTCAACACCTTCGCCTCGCTCGAGCAGAAGCTTGCCAGTGACTGGACCCTCAAGGTGGCCGCCAACTACCTGTACGGCACACGTGACTACGACTCGATCATCGTCGGCACCACCACCGGCTTCCTCAATCCTGCAACCGGCAGCGGCCTGAACTACACCGCCACCAAGGGCGACAACACCCAGAAGCAGCGCGGTGTGGACATAGCCCTGAGCGGCCCGTTCGAGCTGCTTGGCCGCGAGCATGAGTTGGTGATGGGCTTCAACTACCAGACCTACGAAAACCGCCGCAACGGTTTCGGCAACCTGCTGGCCAACGGCAAGAGCGACAACGGCGTCAGTAGCAAGCCGGTGAACGTCTGGAGCTGGGACAACCACGCTCCAAGCGCGTCGTACAACTTCACCCGCGAAGACGACAACATCGACCAGCGACAGACCGGGGCCTACCTGGCCACCCGCCTGAAGCCCACCGACGACCTCTCGGTGATCCTCGGCGCTCGTGTCAGCGACTACAAGTACAGCGCGATGCTGCACTACAACACCTACGACATGGTGAAGTGGAATACCGACGATTCGGTCAAGGTCTCCGGTGAAGTGACGCCCTATGCCGGCGTGGTCTATGACCTGAACGACGTGCACTCGGTGTATGCCAGTTACACCAGCATCTTCAAACCCCAGCCCTACCGCACCCGGCAAGGCAAGCTGCTGGACCCACGCGAGGGCGACAACTACGAGATCGGCCTGAAAAGCGAATATTTCGGCGGACGCCTGAACACCGCCATCGCCTTGTTCGAGATCGAGTTGGACAACGACGCGGTCGGCGACGGCACGATCGAAGGCAGCGGCGGCACCGTGACGGCCTACAAGGCGGAAAAGACCAAGACCAAGGGCATCGACATGGAGATCAGCGGTGAACTGAGCCCAGGCTGGAACCTGCTGGCCAGCTACACCTACTCGCAGGTCAAGGACAAGAACGGCGAGCGGGCCAAGACCACCATCCCCACCGACATGTTCAAGCTGTGGAGCACCTACCAGCTGCCAGGCGCACTGGACAAGCTGACCATCGGCGGCGGAGTCAATTGGCAGAGCGGCATGCACTTCACCGCGGACAACTGGCAGCTCAACAGTCCGGTCAAGGTCAAGCAGGATGACTATGCCGTCGCCAGCGTCATGGCCCGCTACCAGTTCACCCCGAAACTGTCGGCCACCGCCACTGTCGACAACCTGTTCGACAAGAAGTACTACAGCGCGCTGGATGAGAACTTCCGCAGCGCTTCGTACGGCAATCCTCGCAATTTCCTGCTTACCACCCAGTACGAGTTCTGATCCTGCAGCCGGTGGCTCCCACGTCAGGATGTGGGAACCACCAGTCGCGAGGCCCATGAAAGAGCTGCGTAGCACACCGACAAGCCCGGCCGCAGATCACCCCATACAGATGCCCCTGGCACAATCGGCCAGATGATCGGCCGCCTGATAGATCTTGCTTTGCATATCCTGATCGTACATATCGGCGTTGCTGGTCATCGAGCCCCACATATCGAGGAAGATCCCCGCCAGGTTCTTGGGAATGCTGCCCTGCCCCTCCAGCCCGATCTCGATCTGCTCCAGCAAGTCCATCAGCACCTCGAGCGAATCCCCATCGAGGCCGCGTTTTTCACGCAGTTGCAGGTCAAAATCCAGCCACTTCTCGATGAATGTCGAGATCAACTGATCAGTCATTGATGATGTATTCCGCCAGTGCAAAAGATGTTTGCGGTACAGGGCAGCCATGCTGTGCCCCCAAACCGATAGAGGGGGCCACTCTACAGCCTCGTCACTGGTTTATCTTGCCGCTCGCACAAACCGTCTCCATTGCCCGGCAGGCTTTGGGCACTGGCCATGCCACCGCCTGGTCTGCATGACGCCGACGGAGCGCAGGATATCGGGTCCATCGCCTAGGCGGGATTGGGAAAATGTCGTCTGGCTGGAGCTATCAGCACTGCTCGATTCAAGCCTCCAGCACACTCAACACTTTGACCGCCTCTACAGTGAAAACCATCACTGGTTGCAAGGCTGGCTATGGCGCCGATTGGGCTGCCATGCCAATGCCGAAGACCTGACTCAAGACACCTTCCTGAGACCCTTGAAATCCATCCAACTGGCGAGCATTGAGGAGCCCAGCGCGTTTCTGTGCTTGATCGCCTGTGCTCGTTTTCGCGGCGTACTGAACTTCACCGAGCTTACCTCGATGCCTTGGAGTCTCCACCCGCGGCTTCGAAGTCGAGGTTTCCGGCGAGTTGATGCCCGACTGGAACATGCATGGCGGCTATACCTACCGCCACTGCGAAGACCAGGACGGCAACAAGGTCAGCACCACTCAGCCCGAGCAGATACTGCGCGTGGTCACCACCTACCGACTGCCGGGCGCATTCAACCGCATGACCGTGGGTGGCAACATCTCCTGGCAGAGCAAGATCTACTACGACACCACCCTGGGCTTTAGGGCCAATGCCATCGATGCCCACTTCGAGCAAAAGCCCTACACGCTGCTTGGGCTGATGGCCGCATATGATTTCACTGACAAGCTGCGCGGTACGTTCAACCTGAACAACCTGACCGACCGCAAGTACTTCAGTGGCATGGGCAGCTACACCTCCACGTTCCATGGCGAACCACGCAACCTGATGGCAAGTATGAAATACAGCTTCTGATCTGGTGGGCAGTATCCGACATCACCGGCGGCCAGGCCGGCTGGAGGAAGGTCGCAGAAGGAGGGCAATGGGGCAGGCGTAATACCCAGGGAGTCGAGACACGTGGCTTGTTAGGTGCAGCCACATGTCAATTTGGGCCGATACTTCGACCAAACACCGCACCAGACGGTGCGAGGGCCTGTATTGTGTCGGCAGTGCTTGATCGCCGCACACAACCAGTGCTGATCGTCACGACACCATCGAGGTCTTCGCCGCACAGCCGGTAGGTTTCCTCGCCTACGCGCTTCAGCAGTGATCATCCGCGAACAGTCCAACCTTGGTCAGTTCGACACGCTCGCCCACCTCCAGCGACTGCGCCATCGCGCACGAACATCGGCGTGGACTCCTCGACCTCCAACTCACCGTCGAGCAGCTCGTCACAGGCCGCTAGCGCGCAACCACGCGCTATAGCCCCGCGACGGATCGGCACGCCCTACCGCCGCCATCAAGCGACTTTCCCGTGGCGTATAGCCGAAATACTGCTTGTAGGCGCGACAGAATTGCGTCGGGCTGTTGAACCCATATCGATACGCCAGTTCGGAAATGGTCCGGTGCGACACCTGATGCGCGAGCAGGTGCGTACGGATCTTGATGAGCCGGCGCCGGCGAATATAGGTGGCGACGCCATCCATCGGCGTGAACAGCCGGTACAGCGCCGATCGCGACAGCCCGACCTCGCGGCAGATCTGCTCGACGTTCAGGTCGGGCGAGTCCAGGTGCGTCTCGATGTATTGCCGCGCGCGCTCGTGCTTCAGGTGATCGACGCCCTGTGCAGACTGCTCGATCGTGTCGGCATCCTGGAATACGGCATGCAGCAGGCTCAGCGTGCCCTGCGCGACATGCGCGATCTGCTCCGCGCGCAGCACCGACAGGTAGCGCACGGCCAGTTGCAGCTGGCTGATGAGCAGTAGGCTCGCGTGGCAATTCAGTAGTTGGCCGTGCAGCAAGCTCGCCGATACCGGAATCATGCTGCGCGGAACGATGAGGATCACCGATTCACCCTCCGGCACCGTGGCGCTGAATGGCTTCGACATGTCCAGCAGCGCCAGGCACGCGCACGGCTGCTCGAAACCGCGCCCGTCGATTTCATAGCGCAACGTGCCGACGGGATTCAGCAGCAGGTAGAAGAAATCGAAACCGTCCTGCCGGATCAACGCCACGGTCCGTTCGAAGCGATAGCTCAATGGCGCGGCCGCCGTGGTGCTCTCGAAACGCCGGAAGCCGAGCACCATCGACCCGAACGGTACATCGACCTGATCGAACGCGAAACAGCCCGCCTGCACTCCGTGCATCGTCAGTTCGAGCAGCCGATTGTGCCCAACCCACGATTCGACCCGCTGCTCGCTCGGATAGTCTCGCGTGGAAAACTGGTAGCCGTCGCGCTTGCCCCCTATCCAGGCTGAAGGCTCAGCGAGGCTGCGCCGGCCGGTCTCGAGCGCCAGCACGGGCATGCACGGCGTGCCCCACGCCTGCGTACGCATCTCTTGCACTTCTTCCATGATGTGTCTCGTTATTCTTGTAGGTTGACACTAAAAATACTTGTCCGAACGTGCAAGGCAGATGGTCGCCCCGTCGCCTATTCAGGCGCCCTCGACGCCTGGGCAACGCTCAGCCGACGTCTTTGCTCAACGAAGAGTCCGGCAACGGCATCTCGGATTCCTCGTGCGTCCGTACTGACCCTAGTGCAGCGAACACCACGAGCGCCGTGATCACGGCCGCCCCTGCCAGCAGATAGAACTGGAACTCGAAGGCCGCGTTATATACCTGCAGCAGCAGCTCACGCGCCGCGCCCGGCAGCAGCGATACGGCATGCGTTACATCCGAGATCGCGAGCCGGTTCGCCGCCTCCTTCAGCACGGTGGGCTCAGCACCCGCGATCCCCGCGTGGCTCAGGTCACCGAGGATTCGCGCCGACAGGATTGCACCGACCACCGCAATCGCCACCCCATCCGCCGTGAGGCGCACCGCGTTGAAGATGCCGGTCGCCATGCCGGCCCGCTCCTTCTCCACGACGCTGACCGCCATCCCGTCCATCAACCCCCATGGCAGGCCAATGCCCACCCCGATCACGATCAGCGGTGCAACCGAGTTCGCGAGCGTACCGGACGCCATTGCGACGCCGAGCCACGCGAGCCCAACCGCCGCGATCAGCAGGCCAATACCGGAAATCACCCCGGCCGTGAGCCAGCGCGCGAGATACGCTGCGACGAACGGCAGCACCAGCAACGGTGCGGACAGCGCGATCATGAAGCATCCGGCCTCGAACGCGCTCTGCCCGTCGATGCCCATCAGGCGCATCGGTAGCAGCAGGATCAGCACCACATAGGTATAGGCCGGCGCGGCCGCGAGCACCTGCACGCCGATGAAGCGCGCACTGCGAAACAGCGACAGTTCGAGCATTGGCCGACGCACATGGGTTTCGATCGCGATAAAGATCGCGAGCAGCACCGCCGACGCCAGCAGCGAGCCGATTACGACACGGCTGCCCCAGCCGTTTTCCGGCACCAGCAAGATCGCATAGGTGAACAGCCCGAGCGTGGTCGTGAAGCTGATCGCGCCGGGCCAGTCGAGCCCGGCCGCGTTCGGGTCGCGCGACTCGCGTGCACTGATCTGCACGAACAGCACCACCAGCACGCCGAGTAGCGCGGGCAGCCAGAACACCCAGCGCCAACCAAGCGTATCGACCAGGAAGCCCGCCACCAGCGGGCCGAACGCGGCACCGAGCCCGAAGGTCGTGCCGATCATGCTGAACATCTTGGTGCGGTCGCGACCGTGGAACTCTTGTGCGAGCGCGGCCATCGCGCCCGCGAACGCGGCGGCAGCGCCGAGCCCCTGCACCAGTCGCAGCACATCGAGCACCAGCACGGTCGGCGCCAGCGGGATTGCGGCAGTCACCAGTACATAGACCAGCATGCCAAGCAGCCACAGCAGCTTACGCCCGTATACATCGGCGAGACTGCCCGCCGCCATCGTCGCACTGCCATAAGTCAGCAGGTACGCGTTAGAAACCCAGTTCAGTTCGACCGCGGAGCCTCCCAACACACGGCTGATCGACGGCACGGTCACGACAGGTCCCGCGATGCTGAGCGGAATCAGCACCGCGGTCATGCAGGCGGTCAGCAACAGAAGGTTCGTGTGGCCCCGCTTCGGATGATGCTCGGATTGGCTCATAGAATGTCAGTGGCTCGGTAGGAAAGAGGAATGAGGGTTGTAGCGCGGGCTGACACGCCCTGCGCAGTCGCGCATGCGAATGCACGGATTGCCTATAAACCGATTCACCCGGTTTGATCCAAGCGTACGAGATTCAACGTGAGAGAAAAATCACATACAATTCCTTTGTCACGGGAAATATATTCCGCACTGAAATAGCCATGGATAGGTTGAGCGGTATCACAGTCTTCGTTCTGGTCGCCGAGACGCGCAGCTACGTCGGCGCCGGACAGCAGCTCGGGTTGTCCGCGTCCGCGGTCGGCAAAAGCATCGCGCGCCTGGAAAAGCGGCTCGGCGTCAGGCTCTTGCATCGCAGTACCCGCAGTATGAATCTGACCGCCGAAGGCGCGCTCTACCTGAAGCGCTGCCAGCACATCCTCGCGGAAGCCACCGCGGCGGAATCAGAGCTGTCGCATACACTCGACGCACCGCGCGGCAAGTTCCGTGTCAGCCTGCCGCTGGTGCGCGACCTGATGCTGCCCGTGATCGCCGCATTCATGCAGCGCTATCCCGAGATCGAACTCGACATCGATTTTACCGATCGACTCGTCGACCTGATCGACGAGGGTTTCGACGCAGCGGTACGCACCGGCACGCTCAACGATTCGCGGCTGATGTCACGCCGGCTCGGCGTCTACCGCTTGCTGCTGGTCGGGGCACCCGACTACTTTGCACGCAAGGGCGTGCCGGAGCGGCCCGCCGACCTGCGTGAGCACGACTGCCTCCAGCACCGTTTCCCCACCACTGGCAAGCTCGAGAAGTGGCCGCTCTGCGCGGACTCGCTCGACGAAAGCCTGCAACTTCCAGCGCGGATGACCTGCAACAATATCGAGACCCTGCTGCATGTCGCAAAAGCCGGCCACGGCATCGCGTGCCTACCGGATTTCGCGGTGCGCGACGCGTTAGCCGCGCGCGAACTGCAGATCGTGCTCGACAAATACACACAGAATTCCGGCGCGTTCCACGTACTGTGGCCATCCGGCAAGCATCCATCGCCAAAGCTACGGGTCTTCGTCGAGTTCCTGCATGCGAACCTGTTCACCAGGCCCGACGCCACGCGTTCACACGTAGACCATGCCGCCGTCAATGACGATTTCAGCGCCGAGCAGGAAGCTCGACTCGTCTGAAGCCAGATAGACGGCCGCACGCGCCACGTCCTCCGGCAGCCCGACCCGGCCGGCCGGAATCATCGCCTTGACCTCCTCAAACACGCGCTCGGTGTTGTCTATCCCGAGCTTGTCGAACGCGGGCGTGCGGATCGGGCCCGGGCTGATGCTATTGACGCGGATACGCCGGCCGGTGAACTCTCCCGCCAGCGCGCGCCCCATCGACAGCAGAGCCCCCTTGCTGGTCGCATAGGCCGCGCTCACGCCACTACGCCCGAGATGGCCGCTGACCGAGCCACACAGGATGATCGACGACGGCTCCGCCAGCAACGGCGCCAGAGCCTGGATCAGGAACAACGGCCCTTTCACGTTGATCGCCATCAGCCGGTCATAGCTTTCCTCGCTCTCCAAGTCGAGTCCGTGGCTAGTGACGATGCCCGCGTTCACGAACAGCGCGTCGACGCGCGGCCAGCGCTCGCGCAACTCCTGAGCGAGCGCGTGTTGCGCAGCGACCGAGCCCGCATCGCTGCGGATCACCCACACGTCCCGTCCGAAGCGGCTTTCCGCCGCCGCGAGGGTTTCGGGGTTCTGGCCGGTGATCGCGACGATCGCGCCCTCCTCGAGAAACTGCCGAGCGGTCTCCAATCCGATCCCCGTCGTGCCGCCCGTGACCAGTGCATACTTTCCTTTGAGCCTTTCCATGCATCCTCCTTTAATTGATCGACAACGGAGCGACGCCGCGCACCACGTAGATCAGGGTTTCATAGCTGTGCCGGTGCAGCCGCGCCAATTGGCCGGACCGGCAGATCGACCACGCCCACCGCATGGTGGCGCGTGTAGCTGAACTCGGTGGACACCGAGGCCAGCACTTCGCGATGGACGAACCGTTCCGACGTAGCTACCGCCAACTTGTCCGGCACCACCACGAAATCTTTCGACGAGTCAGTCGTCTGGGTCATCATCGAGTCCCCATGAAACAAATGGAGCCCGTCACTGTACCGCCGGGGCCGGCTGCGCGACGGGCGCGACCGGGCGCGACAGACCAAGCAACGGCAGCAGCACCTCGCGCAAGCGCGCCGCGCAGGCCGCCTCGTCGCCAGGTGCAGCGCCGATCCATGCGATGTGGCCGTCCGGACGGACCAGCACACACGACCCCTCGTCGAAACCGCAGCGGGCGTGCAGGTCGCCGTACAGGTCCTCGACCGCCTCGCCCGGGCCGATCACCTGTGCCCGCAGCGGCAGGCCGAGTTGCACCGCGCAGCGCGTCGCGGCCTGTGCCCAGGCACGACCGGCGATGCCGGTCAGCACGGTAAATGCGCCGTGCCCGACCAGCTCGAGCAACGACACCTGCGTGCCGCACGACGATAGCCACACGTGTGGCACGCGCGCACCGGCGACAAACGACGAATGGAAGCGATAGAACAGGTCCGGGTCCTCGGCCGGCGGAGGTTCCTGCGGATCCGGCGCGATCGCCGCAGACCGGTACAGGTGATTGAGTTCCGTGCCATGTCCGTTGAATTCGTAGTTCTTCGCCCGCAGCGCACGATAAAAATGCTCGCGCCGGCGCTGCCCGGCCTCGCCGCCCAGCATGAGGTAGTCGTCGTCCAGCCCGCCCGCGCGGTCCAGGCCGAGCGCCGCACTGAGAGTGCGGCTCTCATCGATGCTTTTCATCGCGCGCTCGACGATCCCGCGCCCAACCGGCGCGCGCTCGTCGCTATAGGTGTCGAGCAACCCGGAGCCGGCCTGCCCCTTGATTACGTAGGCCAGTTTCCACGCCAGGTTGTACGAATCCTGGATCGAGGTGTTCGAGCCCAACCCGTTGTTAGGCGGATGACGATGCACCGCGTCGCCGACGCAAAACATCCGGCCGTTCGAATAGCGTGTCGCGTAGCGGCTGTTGACCGTCCAGGTCGAAATCGAGCGCACGCGGATCTCGGTGTCGTAATCGCCAATCATCTGCTTGAGGATGTCGGTCGCATCGTCGGCGCTCAGCTTCGGCGGCGGGCGATCGATGTCGTAGTTCCACACGCCAAGCCACTCGTGCCACGGCCGCACCATCCGCAACGCGCCGACGCCTATGCCGCCCGCCATCGCCGCACGGCTGAAGATCAGGAAGATCGCGCTCGGCCGGTGCTGGACCAGCGGCGCGAGGTCCGCGTCGAAGAAGATGTTGATGCATCCAGCCTGGTTCTCCTCGCCGATCATCGGCAGCGCCGCGTCGGCCGCGACCTGGCTACGTGCGCCATCGGCGCCGATTACGTATTTCGCGCGAATCGCGTATTCGCGATTGTCGAGACGGTCGCGCACAGTCACGGTCACGCCGTCCGCGTCCTGCACCGCGCGCACGTACTCGGTCGAGAACTTCGCGTGTGCGCCGTTTTGCAGGGCCTTGCCAAGCACGATCGGCTCAAGGTAGGTCTGCGGAATATCGCACAGCAGGAACGGGCTCGCGATCCGGTAGTCGCTGATACGCTCGGGGTGCGCGCCCCAGGACTTGAGGCGGGCGATCTCGTTGCCCGCGAGCGTCTCGCAAAAGACTGTGTTGCCCATGATGTCGTTGAGCACGGAGTTCGCCATCAGCGATTCGCCGACACCGAACTCGTTCAGGATCTCCATCGTCCGCTGGCCTGTGATATGCGCACGCGGGGTGTTGGCGAGCCAGCGGTGCTTGGTCACCACCATCACCTCGATACCGTAGCTGCTCAGGAACAGCGCCGCCGCGGCCCCAGACGGGCCGCTCCCCACAATCAACACTTCTGTTTCAATCATCGTGTTCTCCTGTGACAAGAAAACCCATCCACCCTGCGCGCGGCCATCAGATCCGGCCCACCGCACGATCGAGCACCGCGCCCGCATGGCGCGGCGCCGTATCGCCGCGCCATGCGATGTGCTGGTCGGGTCGTACCAGAACCAAGCGCCGCGCGTACAACGCGCGCGCCGCATCCGATTCCACATCGACGATCGCCAATGGGATCCCCCGCGCACGCGCCGCATCGGCCAACCGCGTGGCGTCGTCATCCCTCCCGGCGGACGCGTCGCACGCGCGGACCCGCAGCAACGTGAACCCCGTACCAAGCAGATCGAACATCGAACGCCGCACGCCGTCCGCCCCCGTCACCCACACATGCGGCAGTCGGCCGCCCGGCACACTGCTCGGCCGGTAGGCCAGCAGATCATCCTCAGGCGGAACGCCATCCGGCCACACGATCGGCGAACCGTCATAGCGCGCGCCCAGTTCCACACCGGGTGCCTCGAACTGGCGACGAAACCCCGTCAGCTGTTCGCCGAGCTCGCGCCGCGCCGCCTCGCCTGCCGCGTCGTCGGCCTCCACTTGCGCCGGCACCCGCAGTTCGCCAACCCGTTGCGTCAGAAAGCGCGCTGCAGCGGTGTTACGCTGTGCGATCGGTCGGCGCTCCGCCTCGTACGACGCCAGCAGGCTGTCTCCCGCCCAGCCCTGCACCGCCGCCGCGAGCTTCCACGCAAGATTCGCCGCGCCGTCGATGCCGGTGTTCATCCCGAGCCCACCTGTAGGCGAGAACAGGTGAATCGCGTCGCCGGCCAGATACACCCGCCCTGCCGAGAAGCGCTCCGCCACCAGCGCCACGCCACCCTGCCACGGCGCATGCGCGAGCACCTCCACGTCCACCGCGCAGCCCACGCCTTCCTGGATCCGCCGGATCACCGTCGCATCGTTCGGCTCCGCCTCTCCGATTGCCGGCTTCGACATCAGCAGGAACTCGTCGCCACCGTCCAGGCTCACCAGCAGCATCCGCGCGCCAGGCGCCATCACGTTGTACATCCAGGCCTTGCGGTCGCCAAGCAACTCCCCGTGCAACGCTGGGATCCGCACGTAGCTCGAGAACATGCGCCCGCCCAGGAAGCCATCGTGCGCGCCGCCAGGCCCCTCGTAGGCGATCCCAAGCGTACGGCGCACGAAACTCGCGCCGCCGTCGCAGCCCGCCAGGTAGGCGACGCGCCAGCGCTCGCCAGTGCCGCCGTCTGCCGGCTCCGCCGACAGCGTCACGCCCGTCGTATCCTGCTCGAAACCGCTTACCCGCCAGCCATAACGCAGCGTGATGTTCGAGCGCGTACCCGCATGCGCGAGCAGGAAGCGCTCCACGTACATCTGGTTGACGCGCAGCAGTGGCTCGGGCTGCTGATCAAGTTCACCGCCTTCGTGAGCCGCGCGCGACCGCTCGCGCTCCGTGCCCATGCCGAACCGCGCCAGCTCCCAGCCCGCAAGCCGTGTGAAGTAGGCGATGTCGCGCGGATGATCCACCGGCAACCCCAGCCCACGCACCGCCTCCGATACACCCAGCCGCCGATAGTGCTCCATGGTCCGTGTGTTGTGGGTACTCCCCTTCGGATGCCAGCGGCTGTCCTTTTCCAGGTTGAACACCACGCTCGCCACCCCGTGACGATCAAGGAACAGCGCCAACATCAGCCCCACCGGCCCACCGCCGACGATCGCCACGGGGCGCTGTCGGCCTTGCGACGACGCGTCGAATGCATCCGCCATCACGCGCCGGCCCCTCCCACGTCGCGCCCGGACGGCGCACCACCGGGCCACAGCCGCAGAATGTCGTAACGGTGCGCGCCCGGACCCTCGCCATACGCCGACGCAACCACCGTCGATGCATAGCCGTGCTCCGTCAGCAGCGCTGTAAGCGCGGACTCGTCGCCCTGGCTGCTGAAGCCGATCAACAACTGGCCCGACGGACTCAGGTACGACGGTGCTTCCCGCAGGAAGCGGCGATGGGCGACGTAGCCCGCGTCGCAAAACGCGCGCAGGATCGGCTGCTCGAACGCGTAGTCTTCCGGCACGAACACGAAGTTCGAATTCCAGAAAATCATGTCGAACCGCTCACCATCGTCCAGCACGTCAAACAGGTCGCCGTGGCGCGTCGATACTTGCTCCGCCACGCCGTGGCGCTCCACGTTCGCCCGTGCGTTGCGCACAGCCGCCTCGCTGATATCCGAGGCCACCACCCGCGCGCAGCCCGACAACGCAGCCGTCACCGCCGTCACGCCTGTACCGCAACCGATCTCCAGGAACGCGCCGCCGTGCGGATACGGCAGGTGCCGCGTGAAGATTCGCGTCGACTGGAAATGCGTTGGCGGAAACACGCCGTCGTGGACCTCGAAGATGCGCCCGTCGCATTCGTACTGCGTCAACCGCTCCGCCTCAGCGGCGGCCAGCCGCCGCCGTACCGACGCGACGGCGTCGGATTCATAGCTCTGATCAGCCATCTGTCTTGACCTCTCCATTCAGACCCCCACGCCGGCTGTCGCCCGACGCGTCACATGCAGTACGTCGTGGCTCGCCGCCCCGCCGTCCGCCGCCTGCTGCAGCAAGGCCCCCGCCGAGTGGCGCAGCAGCCGCTTCAGCACTTTCCCAGTCGCGCCCACCGGCAGGAACGACAGGCTGCGCACCACGGCCACCGCGACCACCTCCTCCGGCAGTTGCGCGCCGATCGCGTCGCGCAACGCGTCGCGTACACCCGAGGCCAGAGCGGCGGGATCCGTCACGCGGCGCTCCGGCAGCACCAGCGCGAGCAGCGCGGGATCCCCCGGCGCGGCACCTTCCACGCCGACTACAGCCACGTCGCACACGCCATCCACCTGCTGCGCGACCTCTTCCAGCTGCAGCGTGTAAAGCACACCGAACGGCGACGTCACCACATCGACTTCACGGTCGATCTGATAAAACACGCCGCCCTCGCAGTACGCGACGTCGCCAGTCAGGAAGTAGCCGTCGCGCCACGCGCCCTGGGTGCGCTGCGGCTGCTGCCAGTAGCCCGAGGTGATCGTGGGCGAACGCACCGCCAGCAACCCTGTCTGGCCAGGCGGCATCTCGTCGCCCGTTTCCGAGTGCAGGATCTTCGCCACCGCGATATCCACTGGCCGGCCGATCGCACGCTGCGGTGCCAGCGCGCCCAGCGTCGATTCGCTACGAAACAGCGCCATGCCCAGTTCGGAGCTGCCAAACGCATCGATGAAGCGCGATGCCGGCGCCCCCACCAGCAGGCGGCGCGTGTGGCTCTGGTGGGCCGCGTCGCCCATGCTGAACCAGCGCCGCACCGTGGCGAATTCGCGCTCCGCCACGCCGCCCTCCACCAACTGCATGTAGCTTTTCGGGAACGCCACCACCGTGGTCGGTGCGAATACCTTGATCGCAGCGCGCACCATATCGCCGTCCTGAGTGCCCATCACGAAGGTCGGGAGCCCGTGCAGCACCGCCGTCTCCAGATGGCTGATCGCCGCCGAATGCGACTGCGGCAGTGCCGTCAACAGGCGCTCGTCCGGACCTTCCGCGAAGCGGCCGATGCGCGCCCGCTTGCCCATGAAGAATTGCCGGTGCTCGAAGCGCACCGCCTTCGGCACGCCGGTTGTCCCCGACGTATGGCTCAGCATCACCAGCGTCGAATCCTCCGGCGCGACCGGCCACCACGCGGGCAGTTCGACCACCGGCTCGAGGCGCGCCTGCGATACATCGACGAGGGCCACCGCATTCAGCTCCCGCCACTGCTGCACGAAGCCGCTCGACGCCTGCGTCTGCGCATCTACCACCAGTTTGTCGAAGCCGTTCTCGCGCATGTAGGCCGAGCCCACCTCGGCGGGCATCGCCGGATTAATCAATGCGATCGCCGCGCCTAGGCTCGTCAGCGCCAGGTAATGCAGGAACGGTGCGATGCCATCTTCCACGCAGACCGCCACAACGTCGTCTCGGCCCACGTCTTGGCGCAAATACCAGTCCGCCAGCGAACGCCGGTACTGCTGCAGCGTCTCCAGGCTCAGCGCGTGGAGCCGGGTACCGTCCGCATAGCTCAGAGGCTTGTCGAGGTACAGGAACTCGACGCCCTTCACTGGGCTCAGCCCAAGGCACAAGTCAAGGAAGTTGCCACTGCCCAGCGACGCATCCGCACGCAATGCGGCTAGCGCCGCTTCCGGAAGGCGCGCGCCGCCGTCAGTGCCATAGGCCAGCAGCTCGCTCAGCATCGCCATCCGCAGCCGTACCATCTCCTCGCCGACCGCCACCACCCGAGCACGCAGATAGGGTCGTTCGCAGATCATCCGATCGATGATCTCGCGCATCACGATTGCGTGCTGCTCGTCTTCTTCCACATGGATCTGGAAGAACCGCAACGCCCGCGTCGACGCGTGCCGATGCCGCAACGCATCGAGGATCGGCCCGTAGACGATCGGCACGATCGCCTCCGCGCCGAGGCACAGGGCTGCCAGCCCATCCAGCGGATCCTCGCCGCGACAGTAGCGGAACATAGCGTCGATCAGCGCCCTCGTGCTCGATAGCACCGGCAGGCTGCGCGGCACTGCGCCCAGCTCGTCCATCGCCTCGCGATACAGCTCCGCATGCGAGACCTGGTCCGTGTCATTGCCCGACAGCTCTTCAGCCAGGTTGTGCGACAGCGCCTTGAATTCGCCCAGGTCCGTCAGGCTCCCCATCAGCGAGCACAGGTAACGTGTGAAGTACTGCGAATAATGATGGTGCTGAATCAGGAAACCGCGCAGTTGCGCTTCACTCACCGTGCCCGCCCGGCACGCCGCCAGGAACGGGTTTGCGCTCAGATCCTCCAGCAACCCCGCCGGAAACATGTCCACCCATAACGGCGAGAGCTCATGTGCTACCGGAGCTGGCAAGCCTGTTCCCTGGTGATTCGTTGTATTCATCGGTTCCGCCCTCAAGAACCGCGCCCGTCCCGGGCGCGGAGATCAGACTCATATCGGATTCACCTTCGCCCGCGTGCGGCATTCACACTGCGTCGAGCTCCAGCACACGTTCGGTTTCCTCTCCCTTCACGCAGCCGGCAAGCAGCCTCAGCAACGCTTGCGGCCGCGCATGCTGGAACACGTTGCGGCCGATACACAGCCCGCTCGCTCCCTGCTGCACCACCGCCCGCGTCATTGCTACCAGCCCTTCTTCGCTCGTCTTCTCCCCACCCGCGAAGAACATCCGAATATCGCCGCCATGCCGCCGCACCAGTTCCCCGATTTCATGCAGCGATTCCGGATACGCCAGCTTCACCGCGTCCGAACCCAGTTCCGTTACCACCCGCACCAAATGGTTCAGCCGCCCCAACCGCTCCGCTGCCGTCGCCGCCTTGACCTTGTCGTACAGCATCGTCAGCAATGGCAGGCCAGCCTCGTGCGCCGCGTCCGTCACCGCGCCCAGCATCGTGAAGTTGTGCGCGAAGTTCTCTTCTGTGAAGTTCACCTGCACCGACACCGCGTCCGCCCCCAGCCTCAGCGCCGTTTCGATATCCGACACCATCACCTTGGTATCCGCGTCCGGTGACAGGCTTGCCATTCCATTCAGGTGCACGATCACCCCAGTCGCCGGGTGCAGCCGCTCGCGCACAATCAGCCGCTCGATCAAGCCCTTGTGCCCCAGTACCGCGCTGATGTGCGGACTGCCGATCCACCCCTTGAACGCGTCCATGGCATCCAGTCCCGCGATCGGGCCCAGCGTCAGGCCATGATCAACGGGTACGATCAGCCCGCGCTGCGAATCCGGGAACAGAATTCGACGCTCTCTCAGTTTCCTGCCGACGTAGCCCATGTTCCCTCCTACTTCTCGATGATCGTCTCGTTGATCTTGATCCCCACGTGACGACCCGGCTCCGTCACATAGCCCAGTACCTTGTCTCCCGGTTTCAGCTCCGAGATGTTCAGCGGCTTCGCCCCATCCGAGAACACCCGCACATGCCAGTCGTCCTGCATCAGGATGTTCACCCGCTCCCGACCCGCGAATTCCACCTCAATCAGCCGCAGTGGACGCTGCTCGATCTTCATCCGCCCCACCGATGCACGCCGCACCCGCCCTTTCGAGTTCACCAGCATTACCGGCGAACCCGCCTTCAGCTCGCTCATGTAGTCGGTCCGGTTGTCCGTGTTGAACACATATGAATGCACCGCTCCCGCATTCACTCGGAACGGCCGCAGCTCCATGTATGGCAGGAAGAACACCTCTGGGCAGCACAGCAACCCACCCTGCGACGTGCTCCCCACCAGCATCCCCTCGTCCGGTTCGAACAATGTCGAGGTATCGATGCACGCGCGATAGCCCATCCCCACCGGCCGGCTTTCCACTACCGTCCCCACCTGGATCGCTAGGTTGCCGTGCTCCGCGTCTGACAACTGTCCCAGGAAGCACGTCATCACCGCGTGGTCGCGTGGCGAGAAGATCACCCCTTCCGCTCCGTACTCCATCACCCCGTACGAGACAATCGCGTCGTCCACGTTGGCCGGATCCTTGATCTCCTTCATCAGGATCGTTCCGGTCGATTGCAATGACGCGATCACCAGTTCCAGCGGAATGTTGGTCGGGTCACGGAACAGGATCCACAGATAGTTGAACGCCAACCCCTCGTTGATCGCGCTCAGCAGACTCTCGCGATCATCCACATAGCTCGTGTAGCAGGTCGTGAAGCCTTCCGCGCCCAGTTGTCGCAGCGCCCCCGCCTCGTGGTACGCAATGCTCCGGCAGTGCTTGCCGTCCGCCTTGAAGTCAGCACACTGCGGGCTGTCGCGGAACGCCTTCAGATCCGCGGCGTCGCGCAGCTTCAGCACTACCTGCATCCGCTCGGGGATCGCTGGTAGCAGGTTCACCACGTTGTCCAGGTACACCACCACCCCGCTGTACAGCGAGTTGATCACCCGCACGAACATGCTGTCGTCCGGCTGCGGCTTCGCCAGCTGCACCGTGTCGTACCACACCAGTTGGCTGTCCAGCCCCGAACGCTTCGACTGCCCAGCGCTCCCCAGATTGGTGAGCTTCACCGAGGTCCGTTTCGATACCGTCTCCGGTGTTTCAAACTGCTCTGCCGCCACCGGCGCTTCCTTGATCGACAGCGCTTCCTTAGCCTTCGCTACAACACTCACGTTGCTCATGCGGGTTCTCTCCAGGTGGATGTATGAAGCTGCGCCGACCAGGCGAGCCGGTCGCCGCGTGCAGTACGACGTGAAAAACCTCGGGCGGCGTCGCCGCGCCCAGCTTTCGCAGCATGCTGACAATTACCGGCAGGCATTCGTCAAATGCGCTGACGGGCTCATTCGGGTGACATACGTAGCTTTTCTTCTGGCAGGAAAAAACAAACCCCTGCTCAGGCAGGCACATCGTCTCGAACAATTTGACTTCCCATCTGATCCGTCGTGATTGCTCCATATGAGCGCTCCTTTGCCGGATTATTTTTGGCGGTCACGACGGCTTGGTTATCGTAGATCCCACAACAATCCGACTGTTAAGCGTTTCGTCCCAATTCATTGACGTTTTGTCCCGCGAAAAAAATCATCGGCAAATAATTGGCCATGCGAAGCATTGGGTATGGAGAGGAGCACAGCCGGTCGGGGAATGGCGCGGACGGCCGTAGAGTCCGACCGGAAGGATGCGTCGTGCCGTCATGCATGCGAGAGGAGGCGAATACGGGGCATTGCTCAAATATCCGCCACGCTCGCGCGGGAATCATGCACAGCCAGCCCTGGTCGCTCCGCACGTCGACAGCGGTAAGATCGTGCTGCTGCGCCGGCCGCAGCAGGTGATGGAAGGGGGAAAATCACGGTCTCCAGGTCACAGGCCACCGAGAAGCACAGCATCAAGCTGGCCACCTTGATCGCTGCGCTGTTCGTCGATGAGGCTCAAGGCAGCCGCATTTATTTCAGAATTCATCAGTGACTTCCAAAGCTATATGCGTGTTGCCGTTGACCTGGATGTTGAAAGACACCATTGCCTGACTTATCCGATGGCCCCAGCGCTGCTTCTTGGATCTCATGCGGCAACAGTTGAAGACTCACTCGCTCAGTGGTCCCCGACAGCCTCCGAGCTGCTGCAGCATTGCCCAGGCAGAGACGGCCTGAACAGTACCCGCTGGAACAGATATCCAAGCTCTGCACAGGGCTTTCTCATGAGCTGAGTTGGGACGGACCAGGGACGCTCTGGGCGGATCTAGGAATACCGCCCTGCCGCTCGATAGAAGATTCGTTTGAGCCAGCAGCGCTGATGGGGCTCATACCAGACCGAAGCGACTCTTTCATGTGGAATTGAGAACAAACTAAACGCCCGGCTTCGTTCGACTCCAGGAATGTCGGTATCGGCAAGGTGAACTGTGCACGCCCGATCGGCGCCGGACATCGGCATTCGATGTTTGCGCGAGGGTTCCAGATACGAGCGTCGAGATGGAACAATCCCAGCTAAGGCGAAGCTGATTTGTTGACCGCTTGAACGAAAAAACCCACTGACCGGGACCGGCAGTGGGCTATTTCATATTGACATCATCGAGGAGCGCGCCTTTTGTTCGCTCCAGACGGCTTCAGGACTAGTAGACTTGCCCTGGCAAGCCCCCTTCCTAGTACCGCATCCGACCTTGAATATGGTGGGTCGTGTAGGATTCGAACCTACGACCAATTGGTTAAAAGCCAACTGCTCTACCAACTGAGCTAACGACCCGCTGTGTGGTGGCGCGTATAATACTGATTTCTAACGATAATTCAACACCCCAGATGAAAAAAATCAAAAATAGGGTGTTGGATCGCTGACACCGGCTGCGCGGAAGCCATCGGCACGCAGGCGGCAGCTGTCGCATTTACCGCAGGCACGGCCCAGGTCATCCGCCTGGTAGCACGAGACAGTCAGCCCGTAATCGACTCCAAGCCGTACCCCAGCCTTGATGATGTCGGCCTTGCTGAGGTTCTGCAGGGGCGCCTTGATCCGAAAGCCCTGCCCTTCGACACCGGCCTTGGTCGCCAGGTTGGCCATGCGCTCGAAGGCCTCGACGAACTCGGGACGGCAATCCGGGTAGCCGGAGTAATCCACTGCATTGACCCCGATGAAGATATCCCGAGCCTCGAGGACTTCCGCCCAGCCCAAGGCCAGGGAAAGGAACACCGTATTGCGCGCCGGCACGTAGGTGACAGGAATGCCCTCACCAGGTGCCTGTGGCACGTCGATGGAGCTATCGGTGAGGGCCGAGCCGCCTATGCCATCGAGGTTGAGGCCAATGACCTTGTGCTCCACCACTCCCAGGTCACGGGCCACTCGTTCGGCAGCCTGCAGCTCCGCGCGGTGGCGCTGGCCGTAGTCGAAGCTCATGGTGTAGCAGCAGTAGCCTTCGGCGCGAGCCATGGCGACCACGGTGGCCGAATCCAGGCCGCCGGAAAGGAGGATCACTGCACGTTTTTCAGGTACTGCTTGGTGTTCTGCTGGCTTGGTCATTTCAACGCCCCGGCTCGTCGTTCCAAAGATACTTGTGCAGCTGCAACTGCAGGCGCACCGGCAAGTTGTCGGCAACAATCCAGTCAGCGAGTTCCCGTGCATCCAGGTCGTGATGACTTGGTGAAAACAGCACTTCACCGGCTCGTTGCTCGAGGCGGTACTGGATCAGCTTGGAGACCGCCCAGTCATAGTCCTCGCGAGAACAGATGACGAACTTGACCTGATCGTTGGCTGTCAGCAGCTCGATGTTCTCGTAACGATTGCGCTGGGCTTCCTTGGAGCCCGGGGTCTTGAGGTCCAGGACCCGACTGACCCGTGGATCCACCGCCGAGATATCGAGGGCGCCGCTGGTCTCCAGCGAAACCTCGTAGCCGGCATCGCACAACTGCTTGAGCAAAGGAATGGCGTTGGGTTGCGCCAGCGGCTCGCCACCGGTGACACAGACATAACGCGGACGGAATCCGGCAACCTGCTCGAGCAAACTGTCGAGGGTACGTTGGGTGCCGCCGCTGAAGGCATAGGCACTGTCGCAGTATTGGCAACGCAGCGGACAACCGGTCAGGCGCACGAAAACCGTAGGCAGCCCGGCAGTCCGAGTTTCCCCCTGCAACGAGTAGAAAACTTCGGTGATTCTCAATGTGTCTTGCATATTCGCCACGGGCGTAACAGCTAAACAGGCTGTCCGCCTCCATCAGGCACTTCAAGGAACCCCGTCAACGCGTAGATCCCAGGAAGCGTGTGTCATAAAAGGGCGCAGATTCTAACGAAAAAACCCGCGGCAAGCGCGGGTTTCTTGTAACGGTCGCCAGCACACTTACATGCGCTGCAAATCCCGCTGAGCCAATTGTGCGGCGGAAGTCCCCGGATACTGGGCCACAACCTGCTGCAGGATGCCCTTGACCCGGTCGGTATGACCCAGGCGGCGTTCTACGTCAGCCAGCTTGTACAACGAATCCGGCACCTTGCCGTGCTTGGGATAGAGCTGGGAAACCTTGGCGAATGCCTGGCCAGCGCCTTGCAGGTCGCCCTTGGCCAGGTTCACTTCACCCAACCAGTACTGGGCATTACCAGCGTACTGGCTGTTGGGGTACTTGCGCAGGAATGCCGAGAAGGCCTGGCTGGCCTTGTCGAAATCCTTGGCTTTGATCAGGTCGAAGGCAGCATCGTAATAGAGCTTTTCCTTGGCCGGATCACCCGGTTCGCTACTGGCGGCAGGCGCTGGAGCAGCAGCTCCGGCTGCCGTACCGGCGGCGCTGGCACTGCCAGCGGCGGAAGAATTCTCAGGAGTCGCGGCAGGTGCCACACCGCTTCCTATGCGCCGATCAAGATCCTGGTAACGCTCCAGGCTTTCTTGCTTCATGCGCGCTACATCATTTTGCAGAACTTCGATCACACCCTGTTGCCGTGCGATCTGCTCCTGCATTTGCTGCAGTTGCTGGAACAGCTCGCCCTGTGCCGAGACAGGGGTCGAAACCCCTCCCCCGGCATAGGCGCCGTTCGTGCCATAACCCGCTGGTGGATAACTGCTCCCGCTATTTCCATAGCCAGAGTTGCTATCGACCACAGGAACCGCAGACCACGCCGCGAGAGGCGTGAGACTGAGAGCCAAGATAGTTACAGCACGACGGCACGTTCGCATGACGAATTACTTACGCAGTTCGACGCGACGGTTTTGAGCCCAGGACTGCTCGTCGTGGCCAGTGGCAACTGGACGCTCTTTACCGTAGGAAACCAGCTCCAGCTGAGCTGGGGACACGCCCTGCAGTACCAGGTAGCGCTGAACGGCTTTCGCACGACGCTCGCCCAGAGCCATGTTGTACTCACGGGTACCACGTTCGTCGGTGTTGCCTTCCAGAACAACGCGAGCGCCGTTACCTTTCAGGTCCTTGGCGTGAACGTCCAGAGCGCGCATGGCTTCTGGCTTCAGATCCGAGCTGTCGTATTCGAAGTAGAAGGTGGTGATTGCGCGCAGAGCTGCTTCTTCGCTCAGGGAGCCATCAACAGCACCAGTGTTAGCGCCGTAACCAGCGTTTGGATCAACAGCGCCTTCACCAGCGTTGTCGCCGCCTTTAGAGGAGCAACCTACAGCCACAGCCATGGCCAGAGCCAGCGCAGCAAACTTACCAAACTTCAACATTTCCATCGTGAAACTCCTAATGAACCCCAGTGTGTTAAGTGAAACATTGTAGCGCCGCGTCAGTTCAGGTAAGGGGACCAGGACGGTTCTCTGACTTCGCCTTGAGCGGTAGGAAGCGGGAGCCTCACACGTCCATTAATGGACACGAGCATCAAGACTCCCCGGCCCTGCTGGCGGGTGGCGTAGATTACCATGGTGCCGTTGGGCGCAACAGTAGCTGACTCATCAAGGTTGGTATCTGTAAGGATTTTTACACTACCGCGCTGCAAATCTTGAGCAGCCACCCGGAAGTTGGTGAAACCATCCTGGCGATGAATCATTACCAGGGTCTTTTCGTCAGCAGAAAGTTTCGGGTTGGCGTTGTAGTTACCAATAAAGGTCACACGTTCTGCGCCACCGCCGTTGACATTGCTTTTATATACTTGCGGCTTTCCCCCCCGGTCGGAAGTGAAGTAGATGGTCGAACCATCCTTGCCCCAAAACGGCTCGGTATTGATGCCTGGGCCGCTGGTGACACGACTGATCTGGCGCGAAGCCATGTTCATCACATAGATGTCGGGGTTGCCATCCTTGGACAGCACGAACGCCAAGCGACTGCCGTCCGGCGACCAGGCTGGCGCACCGTTGAGACCTTCGAAGTTGGTGATCTGCTCACGACGGCCAGTATCGATGTGCTGGACGAAGATGCGCGGGCGCTTCTGCTCGAACGATACATAGGCGATACGCTTGCCATCGGGGGCGAAACGTGGCGACAGGATCGGCTCGCGGGATTGCAGCAGGGTCACCGCCCGGGCACCGTCGTAGTCCGAACGCTGCAGGGTGTAACGGGTGTTATTGGTGGAGAAACGCTCCGCGGTCACGTACAGCAGGCGCGTGGAGAACGCACCCTTGATGCCGGTAAGTTTCTCGAAGGACTGGTCGGAGATGTAGTGCGACATGTCCCGCAGTTGGTCAACCCCACCAGAGACACTGCCGGTCAGGACCTGCTGCTCGGTGGCGACGTTGAACAGCGCGTACTGCACCTGCAGTCGACCACCGGCCGGCACAATGCTGCCGACCATCACGTACTGGGCACCCAGGGCCTTCCAGTCACGGAAGATGACTTCGCTGGCCTGGGTCGGCAAGCTGATCATGTTCTGCTTGGGAATCGGCGCGTAGTAACCCGAGTTGCGCAGGTCATCGCCGATGATCTGCGCCATGTCGTCCGGCAGGACGCTACCGCCCTGCCAGCCGAACGGAACCACCGCGATCGGCGTCGCCCGGTCACTGCCACTGGTGACCAGAATGTTTTTTTCATCCGCCGCCGCTATCCCTGCCATGCAGCAAATAACGACAAGCATTCCTCGAAGAAGGTTTCTCACAAGGCTAGGTCCTCAGGTGTGAATGTCATCTTGAATGAACGATAGGGAGCGAAGTCCTTCGGACTCAGACCCTGCATTTCTGTCAAACGTCCAATGTTCTTGACTGCCGCTACCGCCGAAGCGTCGAACGGACCGTCACCACTGGACTTGATCACGCTGACCGTGGTCACCGTACCATCTGGCAACATGCCAATCCGCAGTTCCACCGTCATGCCCTTGCGCGCCGAAGGAGGACGAGCCCAGCCTTCCGCCGCACGAATACGAATCAGGTCATCGAAACTGCCTGCGACACTGTCACCTACCTCATCCGATTTCGTGGCTTCACGCTCCGGCTTATCGGAAAGCAAGTCCGCCAGGGCCTGGGCCTTTTTCTCTTCGGCAGATTTGCGCGCTGCTTCCTGGGCCTTTTTCTTCGCGGCGTCGGCAGCAGCTTTCTTCTTCGCATCCTCGGCGATCTTTTTCTTCGCCTCGTCAGCTTCGGCTTTCTTCTTGGCGTCTTCCGCGGCTTTCTTCTTCGCGTCTTCGACGATTTTCTTCTTCGCTTCTTCAGCGGCCTTTTTCTTGGCCTCTTCTTCAGCAGCTTTCTTGGCTTCTTCCTCGGCCTTTTTCTTGGCTACATCGGCCAGTTGCTTCTCTTCGGCCTTTTTCGCTTCAGCGGCTTTCTTGGCTTCATCAGCCTTCTTCGCCTCATCGGCTTTCTTGGCCTCGTCAGCCTTTTTCGCTTCCGCGGCTTTTTGGGCAGCCTCTTCTTTCTTTTGTTCCGCGGCCTTGATCTCTTCCTGCTCGACCTTCTTCTGCTCCAACTGCTCGGCTTCGGTCTGGCGCGCGGCGGATTTCTTCGCCTCACCCGCAATCTTGTGATTGGTCTGGGTGGTCGCCGGACTCTTCGATTTCAGCTGGTACAGGGTCGCCTGGACGATCGGCTTGGCCGGTGGCAACTCTGGAGTCATGGCAAAGCTGACGAACAGCATGCCGAACACCAGAACGTGCAGGGCGATCGCCCAGACACTAGGCCAGAAGTAGCTTTCCGAAGCGGACGGCTCTCGCTGTTGCTGCATCAGGGCGCCTCGGTAATCAGGCCAACGTTGCCGACGCCGGCTTTTTGCAGGCCGCCCATGGCACCCATCACGGCGCCGTAGTCGACGGATTTATCGCCGCGAATGAACACCTGGGTGTGCTTGCCGCCTTCGTTGCCGGCACGGATGATCTTGGTCACCGCGTCGGTCATCTGCGGCAAGGTCATTGCCTTGTCCTGTTGCTTGTCGGTATCGACTTCGCTGCCAAGGTTCCAGTAGTAGGTCTTGTCAGCCTTGATAGAGATGGTCAGCACCTGGGTGTTGTTGTCCTGGGGCAAGGCTTCGCTGGAAACCTTGGGCAGGTCGACTTTCACACCCTGGTTGAGCATCGGCGCGGTCACCATGAAGATGACCAGCAGTACCAACATCACATCGATGTAGGGCACTACGTTCATCTCGGCAACCGGCTTGCGTTTGTGGCGAACTCGGGCCATTGGGTTTACCTGCTCACTCTTCGCTGGTGTGCACTTTACGGTGCAGGATCGCCTGGAACTCGTCGGCGAAGGTGTAGTAGCGGCTGATCAGCGTCTCGCCGCGAGCGGAGAAACGGTTGTAGGCGATCACCGCCGGGATGGCCGCGAACAGGCCGATGGCAGTCGCTACCAGCGCTTCGGCGATGCCTGGGGCGACAGTGGCCAAGGTCGCTTGCTGGGCGGAAGCCAGGCCACGGAAGGAGTTCATGATCCCCCATACAGTACCGAACAGACCGATGTATGGGCTGACGGAGCCGACGGTAGCGAGAAACGGCAGGCTCTGCTCGAGCTTCTCTTCCTCGCGGGAGATGGCTACGCGCATGGCCCGGGCCACGCCTTCCATCACCGCCTCGGGTTCGACACCCGGCTGCTGGCGCAGGCGGGAGAATTCCTTGAAGCCGGCACGGAAGATCTGCTCGACGCCAGAGTCCGGATCAGGATTGCTACCCGCCTGGCGATACAACTTGGACAGGTCGATACCGGACCAGAAGCGCTCCTCGAAGCTCTCCAGGGCACGTCGACCGGCGCGCAGCAGGTTGCTGCGCTGAAAGATCATGATCCATGAAGTCACCGATGCGGCTACCAGGGTCAGCATTACCAACTGCACTACAACGCTGGCATTGCTGACCAGGCTCCACATGGAGGAATGGTCGACGACGTTAGCTTCCACGCTTTATCTCCTGCTCTGAGTGTGTACCCGCGCTGCCCTCGTCGGCGAAGGCCGTACGCAGGGCGTCTGGAATGGCGCGGGGTTTGAAATTGTCGGCGCGTACACAGGCCACCAGGAACTGCCCCTCGCAGAGCAGCACATGATCCGAGGACCGCCTGACCTGCTGGGTGAATCGCAGGCTGGCCCGGTTCAGCTCGGTGACTTGGGCACTGATCAGAAGCTCGTCGTCCAGCCGCGCCGGCGCGTGGTAACGCGCTTCGCTGGAATGCACGACAAACAACAGGTTCTCCCCCACCAGCTGCGATTGGGCAAAGCCCAGGTGTCGTAGCCGCTCGGTTCGAGCCCGCTCCATAAACTTAAGGTAATTGACGTAATACACGATGCCGCCGGCATCGGTGTCCTCGTAATAAACGCGACAACGATGTGCGAACGGCTCAAGCCCGTTTTGCGCGCGCATACTCTAGTGCTTACTCCTCGGGTTGCCAATCCGGCCAGGCAACTGTTTTTTCATTCTTGGACGACTTTCGCTGAAGTTTCGACGGAGCCAGCCCCTAGGACAGCACAAACTCCGAATAAGTCGACGAAAAGTGTGTCCGATCAATCGTCCACGGCATCGAGAAACTCGTCTACAACGGGCGCTTCTGCCAATCGTGACGGAATGTTTAGTCCGAAATGCAGATAAGCATGCCGGGTCACCACCCGACCACGCGGGGTCCGCATGATGTAGCCCTGCTGGATCAGGTACGGCTCCAGCACGTCCTCGATGGTATGGCGCTCTTCGCTGATCGCGGCGGCCAGGCTGTCGACCCCCACCGGCCCGCCATCGAACTTCTCGATCATGGTCAACAATAGACGCCGGTCCTGATGATCGAAGCCACGCTCGTCGACATCCAGCAGGTTCAGCGCCAGGTCGGCCACCGCCTTGGTGATATGCCCCTTGGCTCGCACCTCGGCGAAGTCGCGCACCCGGCGCAGCAGGCGGTTGGCGATCCGCGGCGTGCCCCGCGCCCGACGCGCCACTTCGATGGCGCCGTCCGGGTCCAGCGGCAAGCCGAGGATGCTGGCGGAACGACTGACGATGGTCGCCAGGTCCGTGATGCTATAGAACTCCAGGCGCTGGACGATACCGAAGCGGTCCCGCAGCGGGTTGGTCAGCATCCCGGCCCGCGTGGTAGCACCGACCAGGGTGAAGGGCGGCAGGTCGAGCTTGATCGAACGCGCCGCCGGACCCTCGCCGATCATGATGTCGAGCTGGAAGTCCTCCATCGCCGGATACAGCACCTCCTCAACGATCGGCGACAGGCGATGGATCTCGTCGATGAACAGCACGTCATGGGGTTCGAGATTGGTCAACAACGCCGCCAGGTCACCGGGACGCTCCAGCACCGGCCCGGAGGTGCTCTTGATCGAGACGCCCATCTCCTGGGCGATGATGTTGGCCAGGGTGGTCTTGCCCAGCCCTGGCGGACCGAAGATCAGGGTATGGTCCAGGGATTCGTTGCGCCCGCGGGCGGCCTGGATGAACAGTTCCATCTGCTCGCGCACGCCGGGCTGGCCGATGTAGTCGGCCAGGCTGACCGGGCGAATCGCCCGGTCCTGGATTTCTTCGCGCTCACGGGGGCCCGTGGCGGCGATCAGACGATCAGCTTCTATCACTTAGATCATTCCCTTCAGAGCCCGGCGGATCATTTCTTCGCTGCTCAAGCCTTTCTCTTTGATCGCGGACACTGCCTTGCTGGCCTCCTGTGGCTTGTAGCCCAGGGAAATCAGCGCACTGACCGCGTCCGATTCAGCACTGGCCACCGGCATCGGCGCATCCGGCTGGTTCGGTACCAGGGCGAACATGCTCGGGACCGCCTCCCAGGCCTTGAAACGGTCCTTGAGTTCCACCAGCAGGCGCTCGGCGGTCTTCTTGCCGACCCCTGGCACCTTGGTCAGGGCCGAGGTGTCCTGGGCCTGCACGCTGCGCACCAGTTCATCCACCTCGAGGCTGGACATCAGGGCCAGTGCCAGTTTCGGCCCCACGCCATTGAGACGGATCAACTCGCGGAAAAAGTCTCGCTCGCGCTTGCTGGCGAAGCCGTAGAGTAACTGCGCGTCTTCGCGCACGACCAAATGAGTGTGCAAGGTCAGTGGTTCGCCGACCGACGGCAAGCGGTACAGGGTGGTCATGGGCACTTCGACTTCATATCCCAACCCATTGACATCAAGAATCAGGTGCGGCGGCTGTTTTTCAGCCAAGGTGCCGCGCAAGCGTCCAATCACGTTCGAATCCTTAAGGCGATGGCCAGCGTTAGCTGGCGACTCACTGAGCAGGCATCCGGGCCGAGCACTCTGGCGCCACGATGCTCCACTCTTGAAATGACTGCGCCGATGCTATCAGAGACGCAAGCGGCCGCCACGACTGCGTGCCGTCCCCAAGCCGTGGGGTAACAGGCTGGAGCGGGTATGGGAATGACAGATGGCGATGGCCAGGGCGTCCGAGGCATCGATCTGCGGCTTGGCGGTCAGCTTGAGCAGATGCATCACCATCATCTGCACCTGCTCCTTGTTGGCGCCACCGGTGCCGGCGACGGCCTGCTTGACCTGGGTAGCGGTGTACTCGGCGATCTCCAGGCCCTCCTCGGCCGCAGCCACTATGGCCGCGCCCCGTGCCTGCCCGAGCTTCAGCGCCGAATCGGCATTACGCGCCATGAACACCTTCTCGATGCCCATGGTCACCGGCCCGTAGGTCTGGATCACCTCGCGCACCCCGCGATAGACGATCTGCAAACGCTCATGCAGTTCGCCGGCGCCAGTGCGAATACACCCCGAGGCCACATATACGCAACCGCGCCCGGTGTCGCGAACCACGCCATAACCGGTGATGCGCGAACCGGGGTCGATGCCAAGAATAAGAGTCATAACGCCTGCTGCTGGAGTGAAAAGGCCTGCCGGGGATGACCGGGATAGCGAAAAGAGCGAAGCCGGAAGCGCCCTGCCGCACAATCATCGCGGCGTTGCGCATCCGGCTTCAAGGTCGGTGCAGTCGAATCAGCCCAACTGGGCAGCAACCGACTCTGGAATATCCGCGTTGGAATAGACGTTCTGCACATCATCCAGGTCTTCCAGCATGTCGATCAGCTTCAAGACCTTCTCCGCGCCGTCCAGGTCCAGCTCGGCACTGGTGGTCGGCAACATGACGATCTCCGCATCCGCCGCCTTGAAGCCCGCAGCTTCCAGGGCATTGCGCACGCCATAGAAACCGGCGAAGGAAGTGAATACGTCGACCGAGCCGTCTTCGTTGCTCACTACGTCGTCGGCATCGGCCTCCATCGCCGCTTCCATCAGCCCATCTTCGTCGACACCTTCGGCAAAGGTCAGCTGGCCCTTGCGCTCGAACAGATAAGCCACCGAACCGTCGGTGCCCAGGTTGCCGCCACACTTGCTGAAGGCATGACGAACCGCCGCCGCGGTGCGGTTGCGGTTATCGGTCATGCATTCGACCATCACTGCCACGCCATTGGGACCGTAGCCCTCGTAGGTCAGCTCGACCACGTCGTCGCTGCCGGCAGCACCGGTACCGCGGGCGATAGCCCGATCGATGATGTCACGGCTCATGTTGGCGCCCAGGGCCTTGTCCAGAGCCAGGCGCAGGCGCGGGTTGGAACCGGGCTCACCACCACCCTGGCGGGCTGCGACGGTCAGCTCACGAATCCATTTGGTGAAGATCTTGCCTCTCTTGGCATCCTGACGCTCTTTGCGGTGCTTGATGTTCGCCCACTTGGAATGACCGGCCATAATTTGCTCCAAATTCTCCTTGAAACCTTACCAGCGCTGCCATCAGGCAGGCGGGTAACAAAAACTCGCCCATAGAAAAAGCGCACCCGAAGGTGCGCCTTGTCGGGCCAGCTTACTCAGCCTTTGGCTGTTCGCGCAGACGGATGTGCAGCTCGCGCAGAGCCTTGGCATCCACCGCACCCGGCGCTTCGGTCATGACACAGGCCGCGCTCTGGGTTTTCGGGAAGGCGATCACTTCACGAATCGATTGCGCGCCGGTCATCAGCATCACCAGGCGATCCAGGCCGAAGGCCAGGCCGCCATGGGGTGGCGCGCCGTACTTGAGGGCGTCCAGCAGGAAGCCGAACTTCTCTTCCTGCTCCGCTTCCTGGATGCCCAGCAGACGGAATACCGCTTGCTGCATTTCCTTGCGATGGATACGGATCGAACCGCCACCCAGCTCCGTGCCGTTGAGCACCATGTCGTAGGCACGGGACAGGGCCTCGGACGGGTTGGCCTCGAGCTCGGCTGGCGAGCACTTGGGCGCGGTGAACGGGTGGTGCACGGCGCTGACGCTACCGTCGTCGTTCTCTTCGAACATCGGGAAGTCGATGACCCACAGCGGAGCCCAGTCGCTGGTCAGCAGGTTCAGGTCGTTGCCGACCTTGATCCGCAGCGCGCCCAGGGCTTCGCTGACGATCTTGGCCTTGTCGGCACCGAAGAACACGATGTCGCCATCGACCGCGCCAACGCGATCGAGGATCACGTTCAGGCTGGCTTCAGGAATGTTCTTGACGATCGGCGACTGCAGGCCTTCGACGCCCTTGGCGCGCTCGTTGACCTTGATGTAAGCCAGGCCCTTGGCACCGTAGATGCCGACAAACTTAGTGTAGTCGTCGATCTTGCTGCGCGGCATGCTCGCCCCGCCAGGAACGCGCAAGGCCGCCACACGGCACTTCGGATCGTTGGCCGGACCACTGAATACCTTGAATTCCACGTCCTTGAGCTGGTCGGCCACGTCCACCAGTTCCAGCGGGATACGCAGGTCCGGCTTGTCGGAACCATAGCGACGCATGGCTTCGTGCCAGGTCATGTGCGGGAACTCGCCGAATTCCACATCCAGCACTTCCTTGAACAGGTTGCGGATCATGCCCTCGGTGAGGCCCATGATGTCCTGTTCGTTGAGGAAGCTGGTCTCGATGTCGATCTGAGTGAACTCAGGCTGACGATCGGCACGCAGGTCTTCGTCGCGGAAGCACTTAGCGATCTGGTAGTAGCGGTCGAAGCCGGCCACCATCAACAGCTGCTTGAACTGCTGCGGCGATTGCGGCAGGGCGAAGAAGTTGCCGGCGTGGGTACGGCTTGGCACCAGGTAGTCGCGGGCACCTTCAGGGGTGGCGCGAGTCAGGATCGGCGTCTCGACGTCCAGGAAGCCGTTCTCGTCGAGGTAGCGACGCACGCTGCTGGTGATCCGCGAGCGCAGGCGCAGCTTCTCGGCCATTTCAGGACGACGCAGGTCGATATAGCGATAGCGCAGGCGCGTCTCTTCGCCTACGTCGGTGTATTCGTTGAGCGGGAACGGCGGGGTTTCCGCGTCGTTCAGCACTTCCAGCTCGTAACCCAGGACCTCGATCATGCCCGAGGCCATGTTGGCGTTGCCGGCACCGGCCGGACGCAGGCGTACCTTGCCGGTGACCTTGACCACGTATTCGCTGCGCACGCGGTCGGCGGTTGCGAAGGTTTCAGCGCGGTCCGGATCGAACACCACCTGGGCCAGGCCTTCACGATCACGGATATCGAGGAAGATCACCCCGCCGTGGTCACGGCGACGGTGGACCCATCCGCAAAGGGTTACTTCCTGACCTTCCAGGCTTTCGTTCAGTTGGCCGCAATAATGGCTGCGCATCATGGTAGTGGTTTCACTTCTCGTAATTCGAAATTCGATGGAGGCCTTGCGCCCCACTTGGGGCCGGATAGTGCAAGAACTCGCGCGTGTCGTTCAACTTAGTCAGCTTTGTCGCCACCGGCCAGGTTCTTCTTCGAGCCGGTCTTGAAGTCGGTTTCATACCAGCCGGTGCCGCTCAGGCGAAAACCGGGCATGGACAGCATCTTTTTCAGTTCAGGTGCCTGGCAGGCAGGGCAGTCGACCAGCGGCGCAGCGCTGATCTTCTGAATGGCTTCCAACTGATGACCACAGGAAGCGCATTGGTAGTCGTACATCGGCATGGGGGCGTCTCGGCAATCAGGTTACTGCTTGAACTACAGCCAGAGCCCACGCCAAAGCTCGGGCTACGTAGCAAAGAGCGGGATTATATCCATTAAATCGGCCCTGTGCAGCCGTATGCCCCATAACCGATGCGCCTTGCAGATACGGATGACGCGCAAGGCGCCATCCGTAGCGGAGGGCTTAACGGTTTTCCAGCAGCGAACGCAGCATCCAGGCGGTTTTCTCATGCACCTGCATGCGCTGGGTCAGCAAGTCCGCCGTGGGTTCGTCGCTGACCTTGTCCAACAGCGGGAAGATACCCCGGGCGGTGCGGGTCACCGCTTCCTGGCCACTGACCAGCTGCTTGATCATTTCCTCGGCTGCCGGCACACCTTCTTCCTCTTTGATCGAGGACAGCCTGGTGTAGATGGAATAGGCACCTGGAGCCGGAAAACCCAGGGCACGGATGCGTTCGGCGATCAGGTCGACCGCCAGGGCCAGTTCGTTGTACTGCTCCTCGAACATCAGGTGCAGGGTGCGAAACTGAGGGCCAGTGACGTTCCAGTGAAAGTTATGGGTCTTGAGGTACAACACGTAGGTATCCGATAGCAGACGGGAAAGTCCGTCGACGATGGATTTACGATCCGCTTCGCTGATACCGATATCAATTGCCATGTTTCTCTCCGTTAACCAGATGAATTCACCCAATCGCTGCCGGACCACTCTAGCAAGAGCATCGCCCCTGCGCCGGCTTCTGTCCCCCGACCGGCCTGCGGTGGATTGTCCCGTGGCCAGCCGGCCCCTCAGACGCTGGGCTCGAGCCTGTTCTGACCACGGAGGAAACCCCACGTTCCTTGAAAAACCCGCCACCACCTGTCTAGCACAGACCTTTGCCTGATGCTCCGAATCACCATCGTCCACGATGGGGTTGCCCCCCTCTTGCCAGCCAGCGTCGGTGATTTGAGAAGGCCTGGGCTTTGCGGTTAAATAGAGCCCGTGTCGTTGTTGCCTATTTCTTCGGCCAACGCGCATAGGCTGACACCACGCATGTACCCGCCTTAACCTTTTTTTCCAAAGCGAACCGTGCGCGATCAGCTCTTCCTTAGTGCTACTTCTTAACGTGAGTTAATCAAAATGTTGAAAATCGTCCACCTGCTGACAGGGCTTGCAGCCTTGCTGCTGTCCTTGATTCCGAGTCTGAGATCTGACGCGGTTCCCTACCTGCAACAACCCGATGCTCTTTACCTGGCCATTTTCGGCCTGCTCAACCTGGCCCTGGCTCCAGTTGCTCCCCACTGGAACAAAGGTCCGCGCCAGCACCTGCAGAACCTGGTCAGCGCCCTGCTGGTCCTGGTCGTTGTCCTGCAAACCCTCACCCTGCTGGCTCCCATGCCGGTGATCGGGGGTCAACCTGCGGTCCTGGTCAGCCTGCTGACCGCATTGATCGCCGTGGCCCTGCACCTGGCCGTGAGCTTCTACAAGTCGTCACCAGCCGCCGCTGCTTCACCTGCCTATGACATGAGCAATCGTGATACCGGCACCGTGAAGTGGTTCAACACCTCCAAAGGCTTCGGTTTTATCTCCCGGGACTCCGGCGATGATATTTTCGTGCACTTTCGCGCCATTCGTGGCGAAGGCCATCGCGTCCTGGTCGAAGGCCAGCGCGTGGAGTTCTCGGTGATGAACCGCGACAAGGGCCTGCAAGCCGAGGACGTGATCGCAGCTCTGCCGCGCCGCTGACCGCCTCGCTGCATAAAAAAACCGCGCCAAGAGGCGCGGTTTTTTTTGCTCTGCAGCTCCCCCCTCAATAGTGGGGAGGCGGGGCGTCTTCTTCGAAGGAGCCGAACTGACCGACCATCTCCTCCTGGCGCTTGAGCATGGCGGTCATCTGCAGTTGCAGGCGCTCCAGCAACTTGTGCTGCGCCACCAACTCATCATTGAGGGCCTGGATGGTGTCATCCTGAAATGCCAGGCGACTTTCAAGATCAATTACCCGCGCTTCCAGACTCATGGTTCAGCCCTCCAGAAAGCGAAAATCTTCGGTCAGCACCAGCCGCAAGCGCTCGCGGATCTGTACAACCTGCTCTGCACTGTAAGGTTTGGCCGGTTGCTTGCCCCATACCGGTGCAGGCCAGGCCGCATCGTCGCGCTTGCGCACGATCACATGCATGTGCAGTTGGCTGACCACGTTGCCCAGCGTCGCCACGTTCAACTTGTCGGCATCGAAGGAGTCCTTCAGTACTTCGGCCAGTGCTGTGGTTTCTCGCCACAACTGTTGCTGATCGGTGACATCCAGTTGAAACAACTCGCTGATATCTTCGCGACGCGGCACCAGGATGAACCAGGGGTAGTTTGCATCATTGGACAGCAGCAGCCGGCAGAGGGGGAAATCCCCGATGGCTAATGTGTCTTGCTGCAATCGTGAATCTAAAGTGAACACCGCGCTTGCTCCCGCTCAGCCCATTACAGCCTGGCCGTCCAGTATTACTGACACCTGCCAGGCGACAGAGGCGCAGCATACCTGCGAATGCCTCGCGCTTCATGGGCAATGAGCCTGCGCCCCTCACCCCCACTTGGCAAGGAGCCACTGCATGCAACCCGCTGCGCCCCAAGGCAGGACACTTTCCGAAGCCCCGCACCAATTGCCTACAAAACGTCAGAAGTGTTCGAAAGATGACCAGGCAAGCCCTTGATGTTTGTCGTTCTTTGCGCGCCAGTGCACATGGGACTCGCACCGCGTTTCGTCGGCCTTGCACCAAAACCGCACAAAGGGTCTATGCTGAGTACCCCAAGCATCCGCCGTTTACTCACTTTGCAGTGTGCAGCGGTAACATTTTGCAAAGCTGTGCAACTTATTGCACACCCCTGCACCATGGGTGCAGCCACGTCAAGCCAAACGAAAAGCCAGCGGAAACAGTGGTTTTATGCGGTTTTTGCAGGCTCATATGGCGCCTGGAACAAAAATCGTCGAACAAAATGGATTTGTGCACGCTTGTTGCATTCAGCCCGGAACCGTCTGCGATGGCTCACAGGAAGTGAGAGCTTACAGACTCATGATAATAGTGGCAGGGCTGCCCCAAAGTACTTTTAAAGTGTTTGCATCGGGGCCTTCGCGGCCTCCTTACATTCTCTCGAAAAGTACTATTAAAGTTGTAGGACCGGATACATTCCGGCCAAACAATTGCGACACCGATCGAGCAATTTGCGACAGCCTCGTAAAGAAGGTGCAAGGATAGATAGGCAAGTATCGCCAATATTGTCAGCGTGATATAAGTTTGCGCCGACACAAAAAGAAAGAGCCGCCCAGATAAAAATACAGGTGGGACGGCAATAGTCTTCTAAAAACCAAAGGAGCAAATCACGATGCGCGTGATGAAGTGGAGCATGATCGCCCTGGCTGTATCCGCAGGGACCTCGCAGTTCGCAATCGCGTCCTCCCAGGACGATTCCAAGGGCTTCTTCGAAGATCAGAGCCTGAAGTCTAAGACTCGCCTGGAATACATGAATCGCGACTACAAGAATGGCGCTGGTAACATTTCCAAGCCAGGTGGAGGCTACAAGAGCGGTTATCGTCAAGATACCGGTATCAGTGAACTGCTGACCTACGAGTCGGGCTTCACTCAAGGCACCGTGGGTGTCGGCGTGGATGCCATGGCCATGGGCGCAGCCCGCCTGGACGGCGGCGCAGGTCGTGCCGGCAACGGTCTGTTCGCAGTCAATAGCGACGGCCAACCTGAAAAGACCCAGTCCAAGACTGGCGCCGCCATCAAGTTCCGCATCTCCGACACTACCCTCAAGTACGGTCGTCAATTCGTCGCCAGCCCGGTATTCGCCACCGACGATAGCCGCCTGTTGCCGGAAGTGGCCGAAGGCACCCTGATCACCAGCAAGGAAATCAAGGGCCTGGAACTGAACGCTGGCCGCTTCACCGCGCTGAGCAAGCAGACCGGCATGGGCAAGGACAGCATCGGCGGCGTGGCCGACCTGGATGGCCAAGGTGGCAAAGGTCTGCCTTCGGCGGACATCTTCGGTGCGACCTACGCCTTCACCGACAACTTCACCGGCACCCTGGCAGCCTCCAAGGTCGACCAGTACTTCAAGAAGCAGTACATCAACCTGAACTACACCCTGCCGATCGCCGAGTCGCAGTCCCTGAACTTCGACTTCAACGGCTACAAGACCGAAGGCGACAAGCGTGGCGACCTGGTCGACATGATCGGTGATGGCCGCAAGGGTGTAGACAACAAACTGTGGAGCCTGGCAGCGGCATACAGCCTCGGCGCGCACAAGTTCACCCTGGCCCATCAGCGCTCCAGCGGCGACAACGGCTACTACTACGGCGTTGACGGCAACGGCACGGTCTTCGTGGCCAACTCCATCCAGATCTCCGACTTCGTAGGCCGCGACGAGCGCTCCTGGCAAGCACGTTACGACTTGAACATGGCCACCTATGGCGTGCCAGGCCTGAGTTTCATGGCTCGCTACGTGACTGGTGACAACATCTCCACCAATGGCCTGGGCGAAGGCAAGGAAAAGGAGTTCAACTTCGAGACCAAATACGTCATGCAGGAAGGCCCGGCCAAGGACCTGTCCTTCCGCCTGCGTAGCGCAGTGTATCGCGTCAATAATGCCTACAGCGGTTACCAGTCGGATAACAACGATGTTCGTATCATCGTCGAGTACCCTCTGAGCATCTTGTAATCCCGATATCCGGCTAATTAAGCAAACACGCGATATCAATAAAAACCGCCGCACTGAAATAGCGCGGCGGTTTTTTATACCTACGAAAAGTACCAACCAGAATACGCAAACAAATAGCAAGCTAACTAATAAACCGTCTATCGCTAGTTGATACTCATCAACCAGCAACAAACCCGCTTAGTTGCCAGGCCGCAAAACAAACAAGGGGCCCATGGCCCCTTGTCTTGAACAACATTAGCTGACCGAACAGCCAACTTGTGAAACCGTCTTGTTACACGGCGGCTTCCTGGACCATGCGGATCACCCGTTGCGGAAACGGGATATCGATACCCGCGGCCTTCAAACGATCACGGGACAACTCGTTGAACTGGAACATGACATCCCAGTAGTCGGCAGTCTTGACCCAGACGCGCAACGACAGGGTGATGGCACTGTCGCCCAGGGTCGAAACCACGGCCACCGGCGCCGGGTCGGCCAGCACACGCTCATCCTTGGCTAGCTCCAGCAACACTTCACGGGCCTTCTGCAGGTCCGCGTCGTAATCCACGCCCACATCGAATACCACCTTGCGAGTGGGTTGGCGGTTGTAGTTGGTGATGATGCCGTTGGACAGGTTGCCGTTGGGCACGATCACCGTCTTGTTGTCACCGGTACGCAGCACCGTGTGGAAGATCTGGATGCTGTCGACGGTACCGCTGATGCCCTGGGCTTCGATGAAGTCACCAATGCGGAACGGACGGAACAGCAGGATCAGCACTCCGCCGGCAAAGTTCGCCAGGCTGCCTTGCAGCGCCAGGCCAATGGCCAGGCCGGCGGCGCCGATGGCGGCGACGAAAGAAGTGGTCTCGACACCGATCATCGAGGCCACGCTGACGATCAGCAGGACCTTGAGCACGATGTTCGCCAGGCTGCTGATGAAGCCCTGCAACGCCAGGTCGGCATTACGCAGCGCCAGGAGCCTGCCCACTTTATGGGTCAGCTTGTTGATCAGCCACCAACCGATGGCCAGGGTGACCACGGCCAGCAGCACGCGACTGCCGTATTCCATGATCATCGGAATCCAGGCCTGGGAAGCCCGGACCAGGTTGTCTACTTCAGCATTCAAATCCATCTATCTCTCCAGGTTTCCGCGATTGCGCAGGATGCATGACTGACAGGCAGAACGACCGGCTCCCGGGGAGCTCAATCGTTTCTGCCATCGCTCCGGCCTCGGACGCCAACAAGAGCTAGAGGTTCCCGGAAGCGTCGATCAATCACGAAAGTTGTTGAACTGCAGCGGCATGCCGAATTCCTTGCCACGCAGTGCCGCGATGGCCTCTTGCAGGTCGTCGCGCTTCTTGCCGGTCACCCGGACCTGCTCGCCCTGGATGGCGGCCTGCACCTTGAGCTTGGCCTCCTTGATATGGGCAACGATCTTCTTCGCCAGTTCCTTGTCGATCCCTTCCTTGAGCACCGCTTCCTGCTTCATCACCTTGCCGGAGGCATAGGCGTCCTTGATTTCCAGGCATTGCACGTCGATCTTGCGCTTGACCAGGGCCAGCTTGAGGATCTCGATCATCGCTTCCAGCTGGAACTCGGCTTCAGCGGTCAGGTTGACGGTCAGGTCCTTGTCCTTGAACTCGAAGCTGCCCTTGCCCTTCAGGTCGTAGCGGCGATCCAGTTCCTTGACGGCGTTTTCCACCGCGTTGGTGACTTCGTGCTTGTCCAGTTCGGATACCACGTCAAACGACGGCATGTACTCTCTCCAAATAAAAAAGGGGCGCTGTTCAGAACATCGAACACGCCCGGCTTGCGGTTAAAATCCGCGCTCATTATAACGGGTCTTTCCCCTCCTTCACCGCGTGCCCTCCCCGGGCCTGCCAAACAGAGCGAAAACTTGATGTCCACCACCTGGCACGTCCTCGGCGCCGGCAGCCTCGGTACTCTCTGGGCCACACGCCTGGCCCGCGCCGGCCTGCCGGTACGCCTGATCCTGCGGGACCAGGCCCGCTTGCAGGACTACCAAGCCGCTGGCGGCCTGACCCTGGTCGAACAGGGCCAGAGCCACCTGTATCCGATCCCCGGCGAAACCTGCGACAGTCCGCAACCGATCCAGCGTCTGCTGCTGGCTTGCAAGGCCTACGATGCCGAGGCGGCGGTGGCGCGCATCGCCACCCGCCTGGCTCCAGGGGCCGAGCTGATCCTCTTGCAAAACGGCTTGGGCAGCCAGGACGCCGTGGCCGCCCGGGTTCCCGGGGCACGCTGCATCGCCGCCTCCAGCACCGAGGGGGCATTCCGCGATGGCGACTGGCGCGTGGTATTCGCCGGACATGGCTATACCTGGCTCGGCGATGCCGGCCACCCCAGCGCACCGATCTGGCTGGATGAACTCAGTGCCAGTGGCATTCCCCACGAATGGACCACCCAGATCCTCACCCGGCTCTGGCGCAAGTTGGCGCTCAACTGCGCCATCAACCCCCTGACGGTGCTGCACGACTGCCGCAATGGCGGCCTGCAGCAACACCGCTGTGAAGTCGCCACCCTGTGTGCCGAACTGGGCGAGCTGCTGCAATGCTGTGGGCAACCCGATGCGGCGCAAGACCTGCAACAGGAAGTCGAACGGGTGATCCAGGCCACCGCCGCCAATTACTCCTCGATGTACCAGGACGTGGCCAACCAGCGGCGTACCGAAATCCGCTACCTACTGGGCCACGCCTGCGCAGTCGCCAACCGCCATCGGCTGGCGTTGCCGCACCTGCAGCAATTGCAACTGCGCCTCAAGGAACACCTGCAACTGCACGGATTGCCCAGCGACTGAGCAGCGGCTACGCTGCCCACTTGCTCATTTCCAGCGATATAGCCGATGCCATTGCGCCAGCGTCTCGAAAACCTGCCGGTGGGCCAAAAGCTCCTGGCGGCTCTGCTTGTCTTGCTGACCACAGTGCTGCTGGTCGCCAACCTGACCTTCATCAGCGCCGCCTACTGGATCTCCCAGGAGAGCATGGCGCCCCAGGCCCTGCAGACCATCGGCCGGTTGGTGTCCAATCCGACCCTGTCGCTCCAGGCGTTGAACTCGCCCCAGGATGCGGAACGGTTGCTCAGCGAACTCGATAGCTACTCGCCCCTGCGCGCAGCGGCCATCTATGACGGCAGCGGCCAGCGCATCGCCCAGTTGCAGCACGGCGATCGCCTCAAGCTGCCCGAGCGCTACCGGCATATCGAGGCCTGGCAACTGACCGAGTTTCGCAGCAACCAGGTGATCCCCCTGCCACGTCCGGGCCAGGAGCCGGGTCACCTGCTGCTGGTGGCCACCAGCGAACTGCCCATGGCCTTCTATACCGGCACCCTCACCGCCAGCCTGGGCATCCTGATCTTCAGCGTGCTGCTGTGGCTGATCATCGCCCGGCAGATCAAGCGCCTGATCACCCAGCCGATCCACCAGCTCGAGGAACTGTCGCGCCAGGTCACCCGTGAAGAGAACTACGCCCTGCGCGCGGCGCGCGGCAACCACGACGAAATCGGCAGCCTGGCCGAGGCCTTCAACACCATGCTGTCGCGGATCGAGGCTCGGGAGCAGCAGCTCAAGCGTGCCCGGGACGATTCCCAGGCCGCCTACGACCAGGCCCAGGGGCTGGCCGAAGAGACCCGCCACACCAACCGCAAGCTGGAACTGGAAGTCCAGGTACGCAGCAAGATCGAGAAGAAGCTCACTGGCTTCCAGAACTACCTCAACAGCATCATCGACTCCATGCCCTCGGCGCTGATCGCCCTGGACGAACAGCTGTACGTCACCCAGTGGAACCAGGAGGCCAGCGCCCTGTCCGGGACACGCCTGGACGAGGCGCTGAACCAGCCGATCTTCCTGGCCTTCGAACCGCTCAAGCCATTCCTGCCCCAACTCAAGGAAACCGTGGAACAGCACACGGTGGCCAAGATCGAGCGGGTTACCTGGTTCAAGGATGAAGAAGCCAAGCACTATGCCCTGACCTTCTACCCGCTGATGGGCGGAGCCGGACGCGGGGTGGTGATCCGTATCGACGACATCACCCAACGCCTGTCCCTGGAAGAAATGATGGTGCAGTCGGAAAAGATGCTCTCGGTGGGCGGCCTCGCGGCCGGCATGGCCCACGAGATCAACAACCCCCTGGGGGCGATCCTGCACAACGTGCAGAACATCCGCCGCCGGCTATCCCCGGAACTGCCGAAGAACCTCGAATATGCCCAGCAGAGCGGGGTCGAGCTGCAAACCGTCAATCGTTACCTGGAAAGCCGCGAAGTCCCGCAATTGCTCGATGGCATCCAACAGGCCGGGGGCCGAGCGGCGAAGATCGTCACCCATATGCTCAGCTTCAGTCGCCGTAGCAACCGGCAGATGGCGCCCTGCGACCTGCCGGCGCTGATCGACCAGGCAGTGGAGATCGCCGGCAACGACTTCGACCTGGCGATCGGCTTCGACTTCAAGGGCCAGGCGATCATCCGCCAGTTCGATCCGAACCTGGGCCCGGTTCCCGGCACCGCCAACGAACTGGAGCAGGTGCTGCTCAACCTGCTGAAGAACGCCGCCCAGGCCATTCACCAGCGCGACGACGACAGCGAGCCGGGACGGATCATCCTGCGTACCCGGCTCAATCCGCCCTGGGCGGAAATCCAGGTGGAGGACAACGGCATTGGCATGAGCGAGAACGTGCGCAAGCGCACCTTCGAGCCATTCTTCACCACCAAGGAAATCGGCCAGGGCACCGGCCTCGGCCTGTCTGTGTCGTACTTCATCATCACCAACAACCACAAAGGGCAGATGGAAGTGCAATCGACCCGGGGCCAGGGCACCTGCTTCACCCTGCGCCTGCCCCTGGCCAGCAACCAGCCCCCGGTCCAAGCACCGTTACCACTGGAGAACTAGACATGGGTTTTCGCTTGTCGAAGATTTACACCCGCACCGGCGACAAGGGCGAAACCGGCCTGGGAGATGGGCGCCGAGTGCCCAAGGACCATCCGCGGATCGAGGCCATCGGCGAAGTCGACACCCTGAACAGCCAGTTGGGCCTGCTGCTGGCCGGCCTGGAAGAACAGCGCATGGCTTATCCCGGGCTGGCCCAGGTGATCGAGGTCTTGGCGCCCTGCCAGCATCGCTTGTTCGACCTTGGCGGCGAGCTGGCGATGCCGGTGTACCAGGCGCTCGATCAGCTGGAAGTGCAGCGCCTGGAGGCTGCCATCGATAGCTGGAACGAGGAGCTGGGCCCGCTGGAGAACTTCATCCTGCCCGGAGGCTCGATGCTGATCGCCCAGGCCCACGTCTGCCGTAGCCTGGCCCGCAGCGCCGAACGCCGCTGCCAGCAACTCAATGCGATCGAGCCGCTACAGGGAGTCGGGCTGGCCTATATCAATCGCCTGTCGGACCTGCTGTTCGTCGCTGCTCGCTTGATTGCCAAGCGCCAGGGCATCGCCGAGATCCTCTGGCAGGCCGCCGCCAAACCCTGACGGGCAACGACTTGGCGGGGCGGCACCGGCAAGCCGTTGCTTGATTCAGTCTTGCGGCCAGAAGGCACGGATCCCCGCCACGCCCTGGGCGCCGCAGGCCCAGGCCTGTTCGCACTGGGCCGGAGTTACGCCACCTAGCAAGTACACCGGCTTGTTGAAGCCGACGATCAGTTGCCCGGCCTGCTCCCAACCCAGGGGCTGGGCATCGGGATGGGTCTGGGTCGGCTGCACCGGCGACAGGGTCACGAAGTCCACGTCCATCTGCTGCGCCAGGGCCAGTTCCTCGGCGTCATGACAGGAGGCCGCCAACCAGCGATCCTTGCCGAATGGGCGCCCGGCACTGGCGTACTTGCGCAGTTGGGCCGACGTCATATGCCAGCCGGCCGACGGAAAGTCTCCCAGCCACTCGAAAGGTCCCTTGAGCATCAGCTGCGCCTTGCCAGCGCACAGGCCCACCGCATCCACCGCCAGGTCGCGATACTGCGGGTCGTAGCCACCGGGCGCCCGCAACTGGATCAGCTTGCAGCCCTGGGCAATGGCCTTCTGCATGCCACGCAGCAGGGCCGGGGTTTCCAGGCCCTCTGGAGTAATCAGGTAGTGCTCGGGCAAACGCGCTGCCGCGACGATCGGCTGATTGGCCGCCGGGAACTCATAATCGCCCAGTTGCCGTGGACTCACCCAGGCCAGGGGCTGGCCTTCGGCACCATGGGGCTCGCCGCTGAAGGCCGAGACCTCCCATACATCCAGCAAAACCTGCTTGTCCGGATAGTCGTGCTGCACCTTGATCAGTGGGCGCGCAGCCTGCATGGCAATGCCCAGTTCTTCCTGCAGCTCCCTAGCCAATGCCGCCTGCACTGTTTCCCCGGCCTCGACCTTGCCCCCGGGAAACTCCCAAAGGCCCCCTTGATGCTGAGTATCGGCACGTCGGGCGATCAGGATCTTGCCATTGGCATCCCGGATGACGGCCGCTGCCACATGTACTCGTTTCACCGCGTTTTCCTCTGGTCCGGCATTCGGCCGGCCTGGGTGGCCAGCCGATGAAAAAATGATGGTCGCCAAGCGCGAAGGCCTGCCCCGGATGGTTCCGAGGCGGCCATAGCGAGTATCAGGTACGGTACTCGGCGTTGATCTTCACATACTCGTGGGACAGGTCGGTGGTCCAGATGGTTTCGCTGCAGGTACCACGTCCCAGTTCGATACGGATGGTGATCTCTTCCTGCTGCATCACCGCCGCACCCTGGGCCTCGGTATAGCTGGCAGCCCGAGCGCCACGACTGGCGATGCAGACCACGCCGAGGAACACGTCGATCTTGCTCACATCCAGGTCCGGCACGCCGGCACGCCCAACGGCTGCCAGGATCCGCCCCCAGTTCGGGTCGGAAGCGAACAGTGCCGTCTTGATCAGCGGCGAGTGGGCCACGGTGTAGCCCACGTCCAGGCACTCCTGGTGGTTGCCACCGCCATTGACTTGGACAGTGACGAACTTGGTGGCGCCTTCACCGTCGCGGACGATGGCCTGGGCCACTTCCATGCAGACTTCGAACACCGCCTGCCTCAGCGCAGCGAACAGCGGGCCGCTGGCCTCGGTGATCTCCGGCAGGTCGGCCTGGCCGGTAGCGATCAGCATGCAGCAGTCGTTAGTGGAGGTGTCGCCGTCGATGGTGATGCGATTGAAGGACTTGTTGGCACCATCCAGCAGCAGGTTCTGCAGCACTTCGCGGGAGACCTTGGCGTCGGTGGCGATGTAGCCAAGCATGGTCGCCATGTTCGGCCGGATCATTCCCGCGCCCTTGCTGATACCGGTGACTGTGATGGTCACGCCGTCATGCTGGAACTGGCGGCTGGCGCCCTTGGGCAGGGTATCGGTGGTCATGATCCCGGTGGCGGCAGCGGCCCAGTTATCCACGGACAGGTCGTCCAGGGCGGCTTGCAAGGCACCTTCGATCTTCTCCACAGGCAGCGGCTCGCCGATGACCCCGGTGGAGTACGGCAGCACGGCGCTGGCGTCGACCCCGGTCAGCTCCGCCAGCTTGGCGCAGGTACGGCTGGCTGCCGCCAGGCCAGGCTCGCCGGTACCGGCGTTGGCATTACCAGTGTTGGTCAGCAGGTAACGCACCGGCCCCTGCACGCGCTGCTTGGCCAGGATCACCGGCGCGGCGCAGAACGCATTGAGGGTGAACACCCCGGCCACCGTCGAGCCTTCGGCACAGCGCATGACCACCACATCCTTGCGCCCGGGGCGCTTGATACCAGCCGAGGCGATACCGAGTTCGAAACCGGCAACCGGGTGCAACGTTGGCAAAGGACCAAGACCAACAGCCATGAATGCGCTCCTCTTATCAGATGGGGCACCGTCGGCATAAAAGACGGTGCTGCAAATGGAAAAACGCCGCGACGGCTGATGCCGTCACGGCGTGGGTGTTTCAGTGTCTGGCGAGGATCTTAGTTGATCTGGCCGTGACAGTGTTTGTACTTCTTGCCCGAACCGCAGTAGCACAGTTCGTTGCGACCCAGCTTCTGTTCATTGCGTACCGGCGCGGAAGCCAGGGCCACGTCCACCTCGACGCCCTCTTCCATTGCTTCGGGCTGGTCCAGGCCTGGAGCCTCGGCGTGCTCGAACTGCATGCGACGGGCCAGGGCCTCGGCTTCCTGGCGCAGGCGCGCCTCTTCCTCGGCCGGGTCTTCGCGACGCACCTGGACGTGGGACAGCACGCGGATCGAGTCGCGCTTGATGGAATCCAGCAGCTCGGAGAACAGCGTGAAGGACTCGCGCTTGTACTCCTGCTTGGGATTCTTCTGCGCATAACCACGCAGGTGGATGCCGTGGCGCAGGTGGTCCATGGTCGACAGGTGGTCTTTCCACAGGTCGTCCAGGACCCGCAGCACGATCTGCTTCTCGAAGGTGCGCAGCGCTTCGGCGCCGGCCTGGTCTTCTTTTTCGTTGTACGCGGCGATCAGCTCGTTGAGCAGCTTCTCACGCAGGGTTTCTTCGTACAGGTGATCGTCTTCGTCGAGCCATTGCTGGATCGGCAGGTTCACCCCGAAATCGCTCTGGAGTGCAGCCTCCAGGCCAGCCACATCCCACTGCTCAGGCAGCGACTGTGGAGGAATATGGGCACTGACGGTGGCGCTCAGCACGTCCTGGCGGAAGTCGGCGATGGTTTCGCCGATGTTGTCCGCGGCCAGCAGCGTGTTGCGCATGTGGTAGATCACCTTGCGCTGCTCGTTGTTGACGTCGTCGAACTCCAGGAGCTGCTTGCGGATGTCGAAGTTACGGCCTTCGACCTTGCGCTGGGCCTTCTCGATGGCGTTGGTCACCATGCGGTGCTCGATCGCCTCGCCGGACTGCATGCCCAGGGCCTTCATGAAGTTCTTCACCCGGTCGGAGGCGAAGATGCGCATCAGGCTATCTTCCAGTGACAGGTAGAAACGGCTGGAACCGGCGTCGCCCTGGCGACCGGCGCGACCACGCAGCTGGTTGTCGATACGCCGCGATTCGTGGCGCTCGGAAGCGATGACCTGCAGGCCACCGGACTCCAGAACCTGCTGATGGCGTTTCTGCCAGTCGGCCTTGATCTGGGCGATCTGCTCGGGAGTCGGGTTCTCCAGGGAGGCGACTTCCACTTCCCAGTTGCCGCCCAGCAGGATGTCGGTACCACGGCCCGCCATGTTGGTGGCGATGGTCAAAGCTCCCGGACGACCGGCCTGGGCAATGATCTCGGCTTCCTTTTCGTGGAACTTGGCGTTCAGGACCTTGTGCTCGATGCCTTCCTTGTTGAGCAGGTTGGACATGTGCTCGGAGGTCTCGATGGTGGCGGTACCCACCAGCACCGGACGACCCTTGGTCATGCAGTCCTTGATGTCGCTGATGATCGCGGCGTATTTCTCGTCCGCGGTCAGGAACACCAGGTCGTTGTAGTCCTTGCGCGCCAACGGCTTGTTCGGCGGGATGACCATCACCTGCAGGCCGTAGATCTGATGGAACTCGAACGCTTCGGTATCGGCGGTGCCGGTCATGCCGGACAGCTTGGTGTACAGGCGGAAGTAGTTCTGGAAGGTGGTCGAGGCCAGGGTTTGGCTCTCGGCCTGGATATTGAGGTTTTCCTTGGCCTCGATGGCCTGGTGCAGGCCCTCGGAGAGGCGCCGGCCGGGCATGGTGCGACCGGTGTGCTCATCCACCAGGACCACCTGGCCGTCCTGCACGATGTACTCGACGTTGCGGTTGAACAGCTTGTGCGCTCGCAGGCCGGCATAGACGTGGGTCAAGAGGCCCAGGTTGTGGGCCGAGTACAGGCTTTCGCCTTCGGCCAGCAGGCCGACCTGGGTCAGCATCTCTTCGATGAACTGATGGCCGGCTTCGTTGAGTTCGACCTGGCGGGTCTTCTCGTCGACGGTGAAGTGACCGGCCTTGGTGACCTGGCCTTCCACTTCCTCGATGTGCTGTTCAAGACGCGGGATCAGCTTGTTGATCTCGGTGTACAGACGGGAGCTGTCTTCGGCCTGGCCGGAGATGATCAGCGGAGTACGGGCTTCGTCGATGAGGATCGAGTCGACCTCGTCGATCACGGCAAAATTGAGCTCGCGCTGGAATTTTTCTTCCATGCTGAAAGCCATGTTGTCGCGCAGGTAGTCGAAGCCGAATTCGTTGTTGGTGCCGTAGGTGATATCGGCGGCGTAGGCGGCGCGCTTTTCCTCCGGCGGCTGGAACGGCGTGACCACGCCGACGCTCAGGCCGAGGAACTCATACAGAGGGCGCATCCAGTTGGCGTCGCGGCGTGCCAGGTAGTCGTTCACCGTCACCACGTGCACGCCCTTGCCGGACAATGCGTTGAGATAGACACCCAGGGTCGCTACCAGGGTCTTGCCCTCGCCAGTGCGCATCTCGGCGATCTTGCCTTCATGCAAGGTCATGCCACCGATCAGCTGCACGTCGAAGTGGCGCATCCCCATGATCCGCTTACCGGCTTCACGGGCGACCGCAAAGGCTTCGGGCAGCAGTTTGTCGAGGGTTTCACCCTTGGCGATACGGGCCTTGAACTCTGCGGTCTTGGCACGCAATTGATCGTCCGAAAGGGCCACCATTTGCTCTTCGAAGGCATTGACGATCTGTACCGTCTTGAGCATGCGCTTGACTTCACGCTCGTTCTTGCTTCCAAAAAGTTTCTTTAACAAAGGCGCAAACATATCGGTAGGATCTTCCACACATAGGGTTGGAGGGCGGCCCCGGTGAGTCGCCCGAGCAGCCCTCATGGCCGCATGCGAACGAGCATTCTACCCGGAAACGATGGTGAGGAAAGTGGCGTTATTCCACGATGCTGGCACAGCGCTTTGACGGGGCCCACCTAAAATAAGGGCTTTTCGTTGAACTTCAAGTACATTCCCCACAGAAGTTACTGATCACGATCAGCAAAGGATCACCAACTCGGCGCCAGGCGGAAAAATGACGAACCGGGTACGCCGGACGCTTTCTGTTACCATGGTGCCTCTGTAACTTCAGGTTTCTAACCATGGCATTTCGCCCTCTTACGGCGCGTCCTCCCGCCGTTCTTCTTCGCGAAGCCAAGCCTCTCAAAGCCATACTCGGCCACGCCCAGCGCCTGGCGCACCTGCAGCGCCTGCTGGACAGCCAATTGCAGCCGGCGGCTCGCGAACATTGCCACGTCGCATCCTGGCGCGAAGGCAGCCTGCTGCTGATCGTCACCGACGGGCACTGGGCTACCCGCTTGCGCTACCAGCAGAAGCGCCTGCAGCGCCAACTCCAGGCGTTCGACGAATTCGCCCGCCTGACGCGCATCCAGTTCAAGGTCCAGCCCCCTACCGTCCAGCGGGGAGCGACCGGACACAGCATAGACCTGTCGAACAACGCCGCCGAGACCATCCAGGCCACTGCCAACGGCATCTCCGACCCCAAGTTGCGCGCGGCCCTGGAGCGCCTGGCCAGCCACGCCAAGCCGCGCAGCTGAGTCAGCGGCGCTTGCCGCCCAGCAACGAGCCCATCAGCCCACGCACCAACTGCCGCCCCAACTGATTGGCGGCCTGGCGCATCGCCGACTTCAAGGCCTGCCCGGCCGCGGTCCCCAGGAACTCACCAGCCCGGTCGGCCAGGCTCGGTTCCTCGGACAGCGGTTTGCCAGCTTCGACCTGCCCCTGCGGCGCCAACTCCTTGCGCCCCATCAGCACCTCATAGGCGGATTCGCGATCGATCGGCTTGTCATAGCGTCCCAATAGCGGCGAACTGGCGATCAGGGCCTGGCGCTCGGCCTCGGTCAACGGCCCGATCCGTGATTGCGGCGGCGCTACCAGCACCCGCTGGACCATCTCCGGCGTGCCCTTGTCCTGCAGGGTGCCGACCAACGCCTCGCCAATGCCCAGCTCGGTCAGCACCGAGAGCGCATCGAATGCCGGGTTGGGCCGGAAACCATCGGCCACTGCCCGCAGCGACTTCTGTTCCTTGGCGGTGAACGCCCGCAGACCGTGCTGGATGCGCAAGCCCAGCTGGGCCAGCACATCATCCGGCAGGTCCCCCGGCGACTGGGTCACGAAGTACACCCCGACGCCCTTGGAGCGAATCAGCCGCACCACTTGCTCCAGGCGATCCTGCAAAGCCTTTGGGGTACCGGCGAACAGCAAGTGCGCCTCGTCGAAGAACAGCGCCAGCAACGGTTTGTCGGCATCGCCCCGCTCAGGCAATTGCTCGAACAACTCAGCCAGCAGCCATAGAAGGAAGGTGGCATAGACTTTCGGCGCCTCGTGCACCAGGCGACTGGCATCGAGCAAGTGGATCCGTCCCCGACCATCGGCGGCCGGCTGCAGGATGTCCTCCAATTGCAGAGCCGGCTCGCCGAACAACGATTCGGCGCCCTGTTGCTCCAGCGTAGCCAGGCGCCGCAACAAGGCCTGGCTGGAGCCGGTGGTCATCAATGCCGCGTCTTCGCCCAGCAGTTGCGGATTGTCCTTGAGGTGGTTGAGCAGCGCCTTGAGATCCTTGAGATCCAGCAGCAACAAGCCTTCGCGATCCGCCACCTTGAACGCCGCATACAACGCCGACTGCTGGCTGTCGGTGAGCTCCAGCAGGCTGCCCAGCAACAGCGGTCCCATTTCGCTCAGGGTGGTGCGCAGCGGATGACCGGACTGGCCATGGATATCCCACAAGGTCACGGGATAGGCCTGGGGCCGGTGGTTGAGCCAGGGCATGCCGGCAATCCGCTCGGCGACCTTGCCCTGGGGATTGCCCGCGGCACCCAGCCCGCAGAGATCCCCCTTGATGTCCGCGGCGAAGACCGCCACCCCGGCATCGCTGAAAGCTTCCGCCAGGCGCTGCAGGGTGACGGTCTTGCCGGTACCGGTAGCGCCAGCCACCAGGCCATGGCGGTTGGCCAGGCGCATGGCCTGGACGATCGGCTGGCCGTCGAGGCCGGCGCCGATGATGAGTTGCGATGAGTCAGGCATTTTGTCACCCCTGGTTAATCTTTGGCCTTACACGGTCGATATGAAGAAATGATGGATCAGAAGTATCTGAAATAAAGGTCAGGTAATTCCCTTGGGATAGATGGAGATATCAGCTTATTTATAACACCGCCTCTTTGGCGCACCGTTCCAACCCGATGCCCTGGACTCAAAGACCTTAGCGGACACCCCAAGCCATGAACAAAAATCTGCGCTTCAGCCACAAGATCCTGCTTGCCGCCTCGCTCATCGTCATAGCTGCCTTTGCACTATTCACGCTCTATAACGATTACCTGCAACGTAACGCCATCCGTGATGATCTGGACAACTATCTTCAGGAAATGGGCGACGTCACTGCAAAAAATATTCAGACCTGGCTCGCTGGCCGTGCGCTGTTGATCGAGAACCTCTCCCAGTCGGTGGCCCTGAACCCCGACCCGGCCAATGTCAGCAACCTGCTGCAACAGAAGGCCGTGAGCTCCACCTTCATGGGTGCCTACCTGGGCAACCAGGACGGCAGCTTCATTATCCGCCCGGACAGCAAGATGCCCGATGGCTACGACCCGCGCGCGCGCCCCTGGTACAAGAGCGCCGAAAGCACCAATGGCTCGGCCCTGACCGAACCCTATGTCGACCTGGCCACGGGGCAACTGGTGATATCCATCGTCGACAGCGTGCTCAAGAACGGCCAGCGCACCGGCGCGGTCGGCGGCGACCTGAGCCTGCAAGTGATCGCCGACACGGTCAACGCCCTGGACTTCGACGGCATGGGCTACGCCTTCCTGATCAGTGCCGACGGCAAGGTGCTGGTCCACCCGGACAAGAACCTGGTGATGAAGAATCTCAAAGACATCTACCCCCAAGACACGCCGAAGATCAGCAATGAACTGAGCGAAATCAGTGTCGACGGCAAGACGCGCATCGTCACCTTCACCCAGATCAAGGGCCTGTCCTCGGTAAACTGGTACATCGGCCTGTCGGTGGACAAGGACAAGGCCTTCGCGATGCTCAGCGAATTCCGCACCTCGGCGGTGATCGCCACCCTGACAGCGGTGGCCCTGACCATCGCCCTGCTGGGCCTGCTGATTCGCCTGCTGATGCAACCCTTGCACGTGATGACCCGTGCCATGCAGGACATCGCCGACGGTGAAGGCGACCTGACCCGCCGCCTGAACATCCATAACCACGACGAGTTCGGCATCCTGGGCATCGCCTTCAACCGCTTCGTGGAACGCATTCACGGCTCGATCCGCGAGGTGTCCTCGGCCACCGAACACGTCAACGAGGTCGCCCTGCGTGTGGTCAGCGCCTCCAACTCGTCGATGCTCAACTCCGACGAACAGGCCAGTCGCACCAATAGCGTCGCCGCCGCCATCAATCAGCTGGGCGCCGCGGCCCAGGAAATCGCCCGCAACGCCGCCCAAGCCTCGCAACAGGCCAGTGACGCTCGCAACCTGGCCGAGGATGGCCAGCAAGTGGTGGATCGCAGCATCCAGGCGATGAACCAGCTGTCGGACATGATCAGTGCCTCCAGCAATAACATCGAGACCCTCAACAGCAAGACCGTGAACATCGGCCAGATCCTCGAGGTGATCACCAGCATTTCCCAGCAGACCAATCTGCTGGCGCTCAACGCCGCGATCGAGGCCGCCCGCGCCGGCGAGGCCGGACGTGGCTTCGCCGTGGTCGCCGACGAAGTACGCAACCTGGCGCACCGTACCCAAGAGTCGGCGCAACAGGTGCAGACCATGATCGAGGAGCTGCAAGTCGGCGCCCGTGAGTCCGTCAGCACCATGAGCAACAGCCAGCGCCACAGCCAGGACAGCGTGGAGATCGCCAACCAGGCCGGAGAACGCCTGAACAGCGTGACCCAGCGTATCGGCGAGATCGATGGCATGAACCAGTCGGTGGCCACCGCCACTGAAGAGCAGACCTCGGTGGTGGAGTCCATCAACATGGACATCACCGAGATCAATACCCTGAACCAGGAAGGCGTGGAAAACCTGCAGGCGACCCTGCGCGCCTGCTCCGACCTGGAGCAGCAGGCAGCACGCCTGAAGCACCTGGTGGGCAGTTTCAGGATCTGAAGATCGGGGCGAACGCCCCTTGGACAGGCCGGCGGCGCATCAGGCGCCGGCCACCAGCCTCAACGCGATGGCGCAGAAGGCTCTTGCTGCAACTGCTCCCAGAGTTCGGCCGCCCCCGGGAAATCGGTGCCATCCTCGGCATCGAGTTCATCGGGGTCGTAGCGACTCAGGCAACCCTCGCCCAGTACGGCGGGAGCCTGGGAAGTGGCTTTATCCAGAGGATCGGTCATGGGGCTGACCTCGTCGATTGCAAACCAGGACCGGGATATTCAGCGCCCGCTCCTGGTTTTTTTCAATCAGAACACCACGGTCTTGTTGCCGTGCACCAGCACGCGGTCTTCCAGGTGGTAGCGCAGGCCGCGGGCCAGCACCATCTTCTCCACATCACGCCCGAACCGCACCATATCCTCGATGCTGTCGCTATGGCTGACCCGCACCACGTCCTGCTCGATGATCGGACCGGCGTCCAGCTCTTCGGTCACGTAGTGGCAGGTGGCGCCGATCAGCTTCACGCCACGCAGGGATGCCTGGTGGTAAGGCTTGGCGCCGACGAAGGACGGCAGGAAGCTGTGGTGGATGTTGATGACCTGCTGGGCGTACTCCTGGCACAGCTGCGGCGGCAGGATCTGCATGTAGCGCGCCAGCACCACCACGTCGGCACCATGCTCCTTGACCAGGCGCGAGACCTCGGCGAAGGCCGGCTGCTTGTCCTTCGGATCCACCGGAACGTGGAAGAACGGGATACCGTGCCATTCGACCATGCTGCGCAGGTCGTCGTGGTTGGAAATCACGCAAGGGATATCGCAGTCCAGCTCATTGCTGTGCCAGCGGTGCAACAGGTCGGCCAGGCAATGGGACTCGCGGCTGGCCATCAGCACCACGCGCTTTTTCTCGGCGGTATCGGTGATCCGCCAGTCCATCGAGAACTCTTCGGCGATGGGCGCGAACGCCTGGCGAAATGCCTCGAGGCCAAAAGGCAGGGAGTCGGCACGAATCTCGTGGCGCATGAAGAACCAACCGCTCTGGTTGTCCGAGTGGTGGCTCGCTTCGGTGATCCAACCGTTATGGGAGGCCAGAAAGTTACTGACTTTGGCAACGATGCCAACGCGGTCAGGGCAAGAAATCACCAACCGAAAGGTGCGCATGGGGGGGAAACTCCAGAACTTCGCAAAGGTCGCCATTCTAGCCATTGCGCAGCAAAACTGCAGTATTCATTGCACCAGCAGTGCCGATCGGTGCCGGCAACAGGGCCTTAGATCAGGCTTAACCAGCGGTGTTCCCAGTACAGATGGCAACACTTGCAAATAGCGCACAACTAATTTGTGAATATCACAAGAAAACCTGCCCTTCTTTTAAATAGCGAAATGACTGTTACGCCTAAAGACACTAAGAAGACCAAATAAAGCATCGGTATTATGTTTACTTGTACAAACTCCGTGACTATTATTGCAACATTGTCATCCAGCCACCCAGCGCCCAACAAGGTAGCCCCCATGTCCCTGATCAACGAATACCGTGCAACAGAAGAAGCTATCAAAGAACTGCAAGCACGTTTGAAGAACCTGTCCCAAGACGACAAGCTGAAAGCCGAGCTGGAGTTCGAAGGCAAACTGCGCAGCCTGATGGGCGAGTACTCCAAGTCCCTGCGCGACATCATCGCGCTGCTGGATCCGGAATCCAAAGTTAAAGCGCCGCGGACCGCTGTGAAAACCACCGGCACCAAGCGTGCGCGTAAAGTTAAACAGTACAAAAACCCGCATAACGGTGAAGTCATCGAAACCAAAGGCGGCAACCACAAGACCCTCAAAGAGTGGAAAGCCAAGTGGGGTGGCGATGTGGTTGAAGGCTGGGCAACCCTGCTGGGCTAAGGCTCGCAGACCGACCCACGGTCTTTTCGCTACAACTAAAAAACGCCAGGTCACTGGCGTTTTTTATGCCAGGCGTTCACGTCGAACGCCGCCGGCAACTTTTTAAAGGCCCAGTCGCAGGGCCAGATCACGAACATGTTGCTGCCACTGCTCCAGCACCTGGCGTTGTCTCGGATCAGCACTTAACAGGGATTGCTCCAGAGCTTGCCGAAAACTTTCCAGGGTATTGGGCGCCCCCAGTTGCGGATCAAGCAAACGCTGCTGGCAGAATCCGCGCCAGCGCTCTTGCTCATCCTTGCTCAATGTTTCCGAAAAGTTACGGGCACGGTAGCGGAACAGAAGTTCCGGCAACCGCTCATCATCGAACGGCCATTCTTGCAGAGCCAAATGCTGCGGATCGGCCTGGCGTACTTGCTCACACAAGCGGCGATCGCGATCACCAATAAAGCCATCGTACAACTGCTGCTCCGGATCCTCGCTGGCAGCGAATTCATCAGGTCCGTAAATCAGCGAAAGTTTATCCTGCCAAACTTCCCGAGCCTCGCTCAGACGCAAAGCGCGGCGCTGGTATTCTTCCATATCCAAGTGCAGGCGCTGTTGATCTTCGACACGCAACACATTCAACGGCGCCACAACCGGGCAGCGATTGATATGGATGAGTTTCAACGGCACCGGCAATTCGCCTTCGGCCAGGTCTTCACGCCGGGTATACAGGCGCTGGCGCAACGTCTGGGCATCCAGGTCCAGGAGCCCTTGGGGATCCAGGTGCAGGTCGCAGACGATCAAGGCATTGCGATTGCGCGGATGCCAGGCCAGGGGCAACACCACGCCGACATAATGCCGCGCGGCAGAGAAACGCCCGGAGATGTGCACCATCGGCTGCAACAGGCGGATCTGGTCCATCACCCGCTGCTTGCTGCGTAACTGGAACAACCATTCATAGAGCTTGGGCTGCTTGTCGCGGATCAATCGCGCCAGGGCAATGGTCGCTCGCACATCGGACAAGGCCTCGTGGGCCTGGCCATGGTCGATGCCATTCTCTGCCGTCAGGCGCTCCAGTTTCAGCGTCACCTGGCCCTGCTCTTCAGGCCAGGCGATACCCTGGGGCCGCAGCGCATAGGCCGCCCGCACCACATCGATCAGGTCCCAGCGACTGTTGCCGCCTTGCCACTCCCGGGCATAGGGGTCGAAGAAATTCCGATACAGGCCGTAGCGAGTCATCTCGTCGTCGAAACGCAAGGTGTTGTAGCCCGCGCCGCAGGTTCCCGGGCGGGCCAACTGCTGATGCACCCGGGTCATGAAATCGGCCTCGCTCAACCCGCGCTCGGCCAGGCGCTGCGGAGTGATGCCGGTGATCATGCAAGCTGCCGGGTGCGGCAGGATATCGTCGGCGGGCTGGCAATAGAGGTTGACCGGCTCGTCAATTTCATTGAGCGCCAGGTCGGTGCGAATACCTGCCACTTGCAACGGACGGTCGTTGCGCGGGTTGATGCCAGTGGTTTCGTAGTCGTACCAAAAGAGGGAAGTCACGGCCTGTTCCTGAACTGAAAGACCGACGCAGTCTAGGCGCTTGCATAGCGCCAGGGCCAGTCGCATCGACCCGCAGCCCTGCCCCGAAGTACTTTAATTCGCAGTTAATGATGTCGTTTGCCCCTCAGACACTGCTAGCATCGGCGCTGGATTTTTCTCCACCAGGCCATCCAGCAAGTTGCCCATGTCCGAAACACCAGCACCGCCAAGGAACGCATCGCTGCCCCCGCCATTGGATACGCGTTACCAGGTCGAGACCCCGGAGGGTATCGATCTGCCACTGCGACCGGCGGGACTGCTGGTTCGTGCCCTGGCCTATGGCCTGGATCTGGGCATCCGCGCCCTGGTCATGGGCGTGCTGTTCGTCGCCCTGGGCTTTTTCGGCGAGATCGGCATCGGCCTGGGTTCGATCCTGCTGTTCCTGATCAGCTGGTGGTACATGGTGCTGTTCGAGGTGCTGAACCAGGGCCGCTCCCCCGGCAAGCAGATGATGGGGCTGCGGGTGGTACAGGACGATGGCACGCCGATCGGCTGGAGCGCCTCCCTGACCCGCAACCTGCTGCGCTTTGCCGACATGCTGCCGTTCGCTTACTTCCTCGGCGCCATCAGTTGCCTGCAGCACCCGGCCTTCAAGCGCCTGGGCGACCTGGCCGCCGGTACCCTGGTGATCTATCGCGAGCAGACAGTCGAACGGCCGCAACTTCCCCCGGCCACGCCCCGCAGCGCGCCCTTCGCCCTGAGCCTGGATGAACAACGGGCGATCCTCGGTTTCGCCGAGCGCCAGGCCCAGCTGTCCGCTGAACGGACCCAGGAGCTGGCGGCCATCCTGGCCCAGCCGCTGCACGTACCCACCGCCCAGGCCACTGCCGAACTCAACGGCATTGCCCGCGGTTTCCTGGGAGCGACATGAAGCAAAGTCTTTTCGAGAGCCGCCACCAGGCCCAATGGCAGCACTTCGCACAACTGCTCGAGCAACTTGAACAAGGCCGGGCCAAGGCCGAGCGATGCCAGACCTTCGTCCAGGACTACCGGCGCCTGTGCCAGCACCTGGCCCTGGCCCAGGAGCGCGGCTACAGCAGCTACTTGATCGATCCGCTGCAACAGCTGGCGCTGCGCGGCCACCAGCAGCTATACCGCCGGCGCACCGCCATCAGCGCCAACGTGCTGGGCTTCCTGCTGGCCGGCTTCCCGCGCCTGGTGCGCCAGGAGTGGCGCCTGGTAACGATCGCCAGCCTGCTGTTCTTCGTCAGCCTGCTGGGCATCGGTCTGCTGGTGTACCTGTATCCCGAACTGGTCTACAGCCTGATCAGCCAACAGCAGGTGGGCGAAATGCGCGGCATGTACGACCCGGCCGCCGGTCACCTGGGTCGCGCCGTCGAACGCGCCTCCAGCGAAGACTGGGTGATGTTCGGCTACTACATCATGCACAACATCGGCATCGCCTTTCAGACGTTCGCCAGCGGCCTGCTGTTCGGCCTGGGCAGCGTGTTCTTCCTGGTCTTCAATGGCCTGATCATCGGGGCCATCGCCGGCCACCTGACCCAAATCGGTTTCGGCCAGACCTTCTGGCCTTTCGTCATCGGCCATGGCGCCTTCGAGCTCACGGCCATCGCCCTGTCCGGTGCCGCAGGCCTGAAGCTGGGTTGGGCGCTGATCGCCCCTGGTCGCCTGCCTCGTGGTGAAGCCCTGTTGCAGGCGGCGCGAATCAGCGTGCAATTGGTCTATGGGGTGATCGTCTTCCTGTTGATCGCAGCCTTCATCGAGGCCTATTGGTCCTCCATGACCTGGCCCGCGCCCTGGCTCAAGTACAGCGTCGGCGCGGCGCTGTGGGCCCTGGTCCTGTCCTACCTGGGCCTTGCCGGAAGAGTCCCCCATGCGCCTGAGTGATGCCAGCGTGGTGATCCGCCCGCGCAACGCCTGGGAAGCCATGGACCTGGGCATGCTCATGGGCCAGCGCCACCGGGGCTTGTTGATGACCAGTTGGGCCATCGTCAGCTTACCGGTGTTCGCCCTGCTGAGCCTGTTGCTCTGGGATTGGCCATCCCTGGCATTGCTGTTGTTCTGGTGGCTGAAGCCGGCCTTCGAGCGCCTGCCGCTGTTCATCCTGTCCAAGGCGCTGTTCGGCGATACCCCGAGCCTGGGCCAGGCTTTGCGGCAATGGCCACGCCTGCTCAAGCCGCAACTGCTGGCCAGCCTGACCTGGCGCCGCTTGAGCATGAGCCGCAGCTTCCTGATGCCGGTAATGCAACTCGAGGGGTTGAGCGGCGATGCCCGCCAGCAACGCCTGGGGGTACTGCTGCAGCGCAATGCCGGGGCCGCACGCTGGCTGACAGTGATCGGGGTGCACCTGGAAGGCGCGCTGTGGATCGGCCTGATGGCGTTGTTCTACCTATTATTGCCGCAGCAAGTGGAACTGGACTGGAACTGGCAGACCCTGATCGTCGCCGCCCAGCAGGACTGGCTATGGTTGGAACACCTGACCAATGCCTTCTACGCCCTGGTGCTGGTGGTCTGGGAGCCGCTCTACGTAGCCTGCGGCTTCAGCCTGTACCTCAACCGCCGCACTGAGCTGGAAGCCTGGGACATCGAACTGGTGTTCCGCCGCCTGCGCCAGCGCCTGGCCGGTGCCAGCGCCTTGCTGCTGGTACTGGGCGCGTTGTGGCTGGCACCCAGCCAGTCGCTCTGGGCCGCCACCGCCAGCAATGCCAAGCAGGTCGTGGCTGGTCCCGAGAGTCCGCGCCTGCTGCAACAGCCGCTTACCAGCAAGGCGGCGCAGGACAGCATCAAGGGCATCCTGGCAAAGCCACCGTTCAAGAATCAAGAATCGGTGACCCGCTATCGCTTCGGCGAAGAGCAACCACAGAAAAAAGACGCCAAGGGCAAGCCCCCGGGTTGGCTCAAGGATCTGCTGGAAGGCCTGGGCAAGAGCAACTTCAACGCCCTGGGCAAAGGCCTGGAGATATTGCTCTGGGGGCTGCTGCTGGGGGCGCTGGCATGGTTGCTGTGGCGATATCGCGACTGGTTGCGCACTTTCGTCGGCTGGCGCCCGCAGCCACGCAAGACCCGTCCGCCGGCCATGCCTCAGCAACTGTTCGGCCTGGAGGTCGGCAGCCAGACCTTGCCGGATGATGTCGCGGCCCATGCCGCCGCGCTCTGGCCAAGCCAACCGCGCGAAGCCCTGGGCCTGCTCTATCGGGCCCTGCTCAGCCGCCTGCTGGAAGACTTCCACCTGCCCCTGGACATCGGCGACACCGAAGGCCAGGTGCTGGAACGGATCAAGGCCCTGCGGCACCCGCAGCTGGAGAGCTTCAGCATCGAACTGACCCGGCATTGGCAGAACATGGCCTACGGGCACCAGGTTCCCGGCACCGAGGCGCAGCCACGCCTGTGCGATGGCTGGCGCCAGCTCTTCGGCCCAGGAGTCGCATCATGAGTCGTACCGTATGGGGCATCCTCGCCCTGCTGGTGATCCTGGTGCTCGGCACTGCCGGCTATTACCTCTATCGCCATGCCACGCCCTACCAGGAGCTGGTGGATCACGGTCCGTCGCCGCAAGCCCTGGCCAACCCATACCTGGCGGCGCAGATGTTCCTGCGCGAACGTGGCCTCAAGGTGGAACACGCCAATGGCCTGGAGGTGCTGGCGACTCTCAAGCCTGCCGGCAATAGCCTGCTGATGCTCGGGGACCGCTCGAACATGAGCCCACACCAGGCCGACCAGGTACTGGACTGGGCCCGTGCCGGCGGGCACCTGGTGTTCGTCGCCGAAGCGCTGTGGGACGAGGAGACCGAGCAAAGCGGCGACCTGCTGCTGGACCGGGTCCAGGTGCAGCAGATGATGAGCGAGGACCTCGAGGAACCACCGGAGCCGGAGGCGGACGACGCTTATCCGAAGCTGACCAAGGTCCATGTCGAAGGCGAGCGGGCCCCGGCCTACATCAGCTTCGATACCGCCTACCACCTCGAAGACCCGCAAGGCCTGGCGCAGTCCTGGGCCAGCAGCGGCGTGGCCACCCACATGCTGCAGCTCGAGCACGGCAAGGGCAGCATCACCGTGCTGACCGATGCCGATATCTGGAAGAGCCCGGCCATCGGTCGCTACGACAACGCCTGGCTGTTGTGGTACCTGAACGCCGATACCGCGGTGACGTTGCTGTTCGACACCAACCATCCGAATCTCTGGCAACTGTTGTGGAAGAACTTCCCCCAGGCGCTGGTGGCCCTCGGCCTGCTCATCGTCCTGTGGCTGTGGCACGCCGGATTCCGCCAGGGCCCATTGCTGGCACCGGCGCCCAAGGCCCGGCGCCAGCTACTCGAGCACCTGCGCGCCAGTGCCGGTTTCATTCTTCGCCATGGCGGCCAGGGCCCCTTGGTGCAGGCCCTGCAACTGGACATCCGGCGCCGGGCCCGGCGCCGACACCCGGGCTTCGAACAACTCGAGCTCCAAGCCCAGTGCGAAGTGCTCGCGCTGCTCAGCCAGCAGCCCGTGGAGGCAGCCAGGCAAGCACTGCAACCGCGGTCCGGGCAACGGCTGTCCAGTACCGACTTCAGCCACCTGGTTGCCCAGTTGCAAACCCTCAGGAATGCCTTGTGATCTTTTGTCCCACACGACAACCAAAGCATTGCGATAGCGATACCCCGGGACAGCCTCAGCCTACGAGAGCCCATCACAGTTGATGAGGGCACAGGCACTAAAACCCACTAGACCAGGCTTGAACATCGCAAGCTCCCGATATAGCCAAACGTGCTAATCAGCATCATGGGATGTGCTAGAAACTATTGAGAGCCTGCGGGCCCAACCTGGGTACTTTTACTGTTGCGTTTCCAAACCTGACACACACCAGATTCCCCCTCCTCTTTTCAATCTCCTTGGTCATGACGCAACATCGGACTGAAAAACACAACCAACTATAAAACCATCTACTGACGCTTACCGAACATACTCAAGCGAAAAACATCATGGATAGAGACTGCTATTGGGAACGATTCCCACAAGACAAATCAACATTCTGGCAATGGCAAAACAGCAGCTTGACTTGTTCCAGCTACCGAGCAAGATTCGTTAGCGCCTCCAACGACAAGGAACTTGCAACTCCAATCCCAGCTATCAGCCATGTTGCGCATAACGCAGAAGAATACTGCCGGCCATCATTGTGTATCTCTGCAAGCAGTTTCGCGAAAGCGCCATATGAAGCCGCCAGTTCTACAGCTTTCCAAACTCTCCCGAGCCACCTTATAAAACCCTCTGTTCAAGGACAGCCATACTGTTCCAATACCTGGTGAAAAGTTATCGCCCTGCTACGAAGCATGGGGATTTCAGGGCCAATAAAACCCCAAGTCATCTAGATAGCCATAGACACCCAGGGGACAACTTGGCCATTGATGACCCACTGGGCAACCGCGCCGACAAACACCAGGCAAGAGGCCACTGGCAATGAGATCAAGCTTGATCCGAAACCCAACAATAGAAGCGCCAGCACTTCGTTCTTAATTTGATCACCAATAATCATGATTGAAAGGTGGCGGTTCTCAATGAACAGCATGACTGATGACGATACCCGGCTCTATCTCCCTTTCGACTTCAAGCCTCACCACTCTCAAAACACCGAGCTGCTTGGGAGCACCCTATGGCTGAAGAAAATGCAGCTCATCGAAGACGGCAGTTTTGCCGAAGCCGTCGTACACACGGCCTCGCAGTACATACGCCTCATACACCCCTGCATCGACAACAAGTTCATCAACGTCGTATTCGACCTGGCATCCTGGATATTGGTCATAGACGACATAATTGAAAATAGCGCTTCCGCCAACACGACCGATAGCACTATCGAGTTGCTCAGCACCATTAAATTCATCTGCGAGTTCGATCACGAGCAGAACCCAAGCCTGGATGACCAGCATCCCGCAATAAAATCCTTTATCGACATACGGCAAAGGTTCATGAAGCAACTACCCCGCAAAAACCACATGCACCTGATGAACGCCGTAAGCAATCAAATGTCAGGTTTCATCTGGGAAATATGCAGCAACCAGGCAAAATCTAGCATATCCCTCAATACATATTGCGCAATTAGAGCTTCAAGTTTTGGCGCACAAATCTGCTATTCACTCTTTCTTGCACTCAACAGCATTCCCATCAATAGAATGATCGAAACGAGAAATGAATTCGTAAAAATGAAAAACTGCATCTTCCTTGCAGTCGGCATCGACAATGACCTTTATTCCTACGCAAAAGAACACACCGACGGCAGCAAGGCCTTCAATATCATCGACGTCATTCAGCAAGCACTGAATATCGACTTGTACAGCTCGATCAGAAAAACCATCAATCTAAGAAATATGCTAATAAATCGATACACCATCTTGAACAGCTCGCTATCAAGCGAGACAGAGATAAGATGCCGCGCAGTCCATCTTGAAGAATTGCTAGCCAGAAACATCCACTTCGGAAAGACCAGCGAGCGATATAGAAAAACCCCTGAGGGTGCAACAGAAGGCGACAACTACTTCTTTTCCGCGTCCTACCGTTTCAACACAACCAATGCCTTTGAAAAAAAAGAAATAAAAGAAATTCTCGAATTAGCCCCTCTCATATCAAGCTTGTGGCATGACCCGGCGACAAACCCTGCTAGCCAGCTGGATTAGCCCAGCCAACGTGGATGGTGGCGTCCATCTGTTGCAGCCGCAGCGTTACAACCTGGGCCTTACTCCCAGAATTCAGCCAACGGCGGCGCCCTCTCCTGCCGACAGCAAGAGAGTCGTAGCGCCGCCTGCCAATGTCTGAATGTCGTCTCGATCAAGAGCGGTGATTCGAGCAGCCCCAACGATCAAGGCCAGGATGGCAGGCTTTGATGCAATCAAACTGACTGCATGGATAGAATGCGCATGGCTGGTCAGTCTCCCAGCCGGCCTGCAGGACACAAGCGCGAGAAATTTTGGTTATGCGCCTGTGTTATGGGCGCTAAAAACTAACCGTCAGTAAGGTTGCGTAATCCATGAGTGAACAATCCGCAGAACCACTTGCCTGCGCCGAGCCGTCCCCAGCCACAGCGCCCCAGCAGCGGCAACGGGCCAGCCAGCTGGCCCAGGCGGTGCGCCAGGAACTGCAGAAGGCCGTGATCGGCCAGCAAGCGGTGATCGACGACGTGCTGACGGCGCTGATCGCCGGGGGCCACGTGCTGCTCGAGGGTGTTCCAGGCCTGGGCAAGACCCTGCTGGTACGTGCCCTGGCCCGCTGTTTCGACGGCGATTTCGCACGTATCCAGTTCACTCCCGACCTGATGCCCAGCGACGTCACCGGCCATGCGGTGTATGACCTTGCCAGCGAGCAATTCAAGCTGCGCAAGGGGCCGCTGTTCACCAACCTGCTGCTGGCCGACGAGATCAACCGCGCGCCGGCCAAGACCCAGGCCGCCCTCCTGGAAGCCATGCAGGAACGCCAGGTGACCCTCGAAGGCCGGGCGCTGCCCATTGCCCAGCCGTTCATGGTCCTGGCCACACAGAACCCCATCGAGCAGGAAGGCACTTATCCGCTGCCCGAAGCCGAGCTGGATCGCTTCATGCTCAAGCTGCGCATGGACTACCCGGACGCCGTCCAGGAGCTGGAGATGGTCCGCCAGGTGGCGCGCTCGACCCGCGCCGACATGCTCGATGTGCAACCCCTGCGCACCGTGCTGCAGGCCGAGGATGTGCAGGACCTGCAACGCATCGCCAGCGAGCTGCCGCTGGACGACCAGGTGCTCGACTACGCCGTGCGCCTGGCCCGGGCGACTCGCAGCTGGCCGGGCCTGACCCTCGGCGCCGGCCCGCGGGCGTCCATCGCCCTGGTACGCGGCGGTCGGGCCCGGGCGTTGCTGCGCGGTGGCGACTTCGTGATTCCCGACGACATCAAGGGCTGCGCCATGGCCGTATTGCGCCATCGGGTGCGTGTCGCCCCGGAACTGGACATCGAGGGCCTGTCGGTGGAACAGGTGCTCCAGCAGATGCTCGAACAAATTCCGGCACCACGCCTGTGAGCGGCCAACGGTGATGAAACCGACCCGTTTACTGCTGATCTGGCTCGGCGTCCTGGCCGGCCTGGGCACCATTCTCGGAGCGACCCGGGCCCTGGGCGTGGAGATCGCCCCACGCCTGGACTCGGTCGCCTGGGGCCTGGTGCTGGCGTTGTCGTTGCTGGCCCTGCTCGACGCCTGGCGCGCCTGGCGCCTGCCTGCGCTGCAGGTACGCCGGCATCTGCCCGGCAGCCTGCCCCTGGGACGCTGGAGCGAAGTGCAACTGGAAATCCGCCACGCCCATGGACAGGCACTGGATGTGCAGCTGTTCGATCATCCGCCCCAGGGCCTGGCCTTCGAACACCTGCCGCAGTCGGCCAGCCTCGAGCCCGGCCATGCCAGCCGCGTGAGCTACAACGTGCGCCCGTTGCTGCGGGGCCGCTTCGATTTCGAACGGTGCGCTATCAGCCTGCCCAGCCCACTGGGCCTGTGGCAGGTCCGGCGCCTGGTGGCGGTCCAGGACAGCACCCGGGTCTACCCGGACTTCGCCCGCCTCTACGGCGGCCAGTTGCTGGCGGTGGACAACTGGCTCAGCCAACTAGGGGTACGCCAGCGGCAACGCCGGGGCCTGGGCCTGGAATTCAACCAGCTTCGGGAATTTCGCGAGGGCGACAGCCTGCGCCAGATCGATTGGAAGGCCACCGCTCGCCAACGCACGCCGATCGCCCGGGAATACCAGGATGAACGCGACCAGCAGATCATCTTCATGCTCGATGGCGGACGCCGCATGCGCAGCCAGGACGATGAGCTGGCGCACTTCGACCACGCCCTCAACGCCTGCCTGCTGCTGAGCTACGTGGCCCTGCGCCAGGGTGATGCAGTGGGCTTGTGCAGCTTCGCCGCCAATCCGTCACGCTACCTGGCACCGGTCAAGGGGCCGGCCCAGCTCAGCGTGTTGCTCAACGGCGTCTACGACCTGCAGAGCAGCCAGCGCCCCGCCGACTACCAGGCCGCCGCCAGCGAACTGCTGGCCCGGCAGAAGCGCCGCGCGCTAGTGGTGCTGGTCACCAACCTGCGGGACGAGGACGACCAGGAACTGCTAACGGCGGTCAAGCGCATCGGGCGCCAGCATCGGGTGCTGGTGGCCAGCCTGCGCGAAGAAGTCCTCGACCAGGTGCGTCAGACGCCGGTGCAGACCCTCTCCGAGGCGTTGACCTATAGCGCTACGGTCCACTACCTCAACAGCCGCGCCGAGCTCCACGAGCGCCTGGGCGCCCACGGCATCAGCCTGCTCGACGTCCGTCCGGGAGAGCTGGGCGCCGAGCTGGTAAGCCGTTATCTGAACTGGAAGAAAGCAGGCAGCCTGTAGCGGCTGCCCGGGGAGTCAGGCCGAGGCCTGCAATGGATAGAAGCTGAAGTAATGCCGCAGGGCCTGCTCCAGCTCGGCCAGTTCCGGCGAGGAACGCTGCAGGCTGAAGCCACTGTCGTAGTGATGGGGCGTAAGGTCCTCGTGACACCACAGGCAACGGGCGCTGAAATCCACCAATTGCAACTGGCCTTCGCCCGCTGGCACCTTGACCCGCAACTCGAACTCGCCACCGACCAACATCGGCAATTGGCTGATCAGCATCAGCCCATCGGCCGAGAGATTACCGAGGAACCCGACGGGCTTGTCGGTGAACCGGTTGAAGACCTTCAAAAAAGACGGCAGCTGCTGCCGTTCGATCCGACGTTCCGTGAACATGCTGGGTATCGCTATGCAAAGGTCATTAAGCATGACCGCGCTAGTGCTTCGGAACGGCCCCGATACTGGCTCGCTCTCCCGGCCAGGTAGGCGAGCAACGTCGCCATAGGGCTCCATGCCCCTGCCCCGGAGAAGTTCGGGGGCAGTCTTCGAACCGCACCTGCAGAACTACGCCTGCAGGGCCGCATGTACGAATGTTAGCTCAAGCACCCGGGGCGATGGCAATGCCCCGAGAGGATCTCACAAGGCGGTGCGACGAACCTGGGCCGCACCATTGGCCGGGTAGTGTCCCAGTTGCTGCAAGGTGTCCAGGCGCGCCCGGGCGCGGTAGGCATATTCGCTGGTGGGGTACTGGGTGATGATGAACTGGTAGGTCTGGACGGCGTCGACGAACAGCTTCTGGCGCTCCAGGCACTGGCCACGCAGCATCGACACTTCAGGCTGGATATAGCGCCGCGCACGACTGGCGCGATCGACCTGGCTCAGCTCGAGCATCACTCGCTCGCAACTGCCAGCGTCATAGGCGCGGTAGGCATTGTTCAGATGGTGGTCCATGGACCAGCGGGTACAGCCGACAACACTGACGGCCAGGGCAGCAATGAGTACGAATCGCATGGGGTATCTCCTGTCTTGTGCAGTGTATCGACTCATTGGCGAAAATCTTCAAGGTTGTCGCTGCAAACAAACAAAGCATTTAAGTAGTGCAAACGAACAATGACTACAACTGCGGAGCATAGTAGCCTCTCGTTGCGCTTGAATTCAGGAGTCCGTGCATGTCCGTTCGTCGTACCAAAATCGTCGCCACCCTTGGCCCGGCCAGTAACTCGCCGGAAGTTCTCGAACAACTGATTCTCGCTGGCGTGGATGTCGCCCGTCTGAACTTCTCCCACGGTACTCCCGCCGAGCACAAGGCCCGCGCCCAACTGGTCCGCGACCTGGCCGCCAAGCATGGGCGCTTCGTGGCGATCCTCGGCGACCTGCAAGGCCCGAAGATCCGCATCGCCAAGTTCACCAACAAGCGCATCGAATTGAAGATCGGTGACAAGTTCATCTTCTCCACCAGCCATTCGCTGACCGAAGGTACCCAGGAAATCGTCGGCATCGACTATCCGGACCTGGTCAAGGACTGCGGCGTCGGCGACGAACTGCTGCTGGACGACGGCCGCGTGGTGATGCGGGTGGAAACCGCCACCGCCACCGAACTGCATTGCGTGGTGACCGTCGGCGGCCCGCTGTCGGACCACAAGGGCATCAACCGTCGTGGTGGTGGCCTGACCGCCCCGGCCCTGACCGAAAAAGACAAGGCCGACATCAAGCTGGCAGCCGAGATGCAGGTCGACTACCTGGCCGTGTCCTTCCCCCGTGATGCCGCCGACATGGAATATGCGCGCCAACTGCGCGACGAATCCGGTGGTACCGCCTGGCTGGTGGCCAAGATCGAACGCGCCGAAGCCGTGGCCGACGACGAAACCCTCGATGGCCTGATCAAGGCCAGTGATGCGGTGATGGTCGCCCGTGGCGACCTGGGCGTGGAAATCGGCGATGCCGAGCTGGTGGGCATCCAGAAGAAAATCATCCTGCACGCCCGCCGCCACAACAAGGCGGTGATCGTGGCGACCCAGATGATGGAGTCGATGATCCAGAACCCGATGCCGACCCGTGCCGAAGTATCCGACGTGGCCAACGCCGTGCTCGACTACACCGACGCGGTCATGCTCTCGGCGGAAAGCGCCGCCGGTTCCTACCCGCTCGAAGCGGTCCAGGCCATGGCGCGGGTCTGCGTCGGTGCGGAAAAGCACCCGACCAGCAAGACCTCCAGCCACCGCATGGGCAAGGTGTTCGAAAGCTGCGACCAGAGCATCGCCCTGGCCGCCATGTACACCGCCAACCACTTCCCCGGCGTGAAGGCGATCATCGCCCTGACCGAGAGTGGCTACACCCCGTTGATCATGTCGCGGATCCGCTCCTCGGTGCCGATCTACGCCTACTCCCCGCATCGTGAGACCCAGGCCCGGGCCGCCATGTTCCGTGGTGTTTACACCATTCCGTTCGACCCGGCATCGCTGCCTCCGGAGCAGGTCAGCCAGGCCGCCATCGACGAACTGCTCAAGCGTGGCGTCGTGGAAAAAGGCGACTGGGTGATCCTCACCAAGGGCGATAGCTACCACACCACCGGTGGCACCAACGGCATGAAGATCCTGCACGTTGGCGATCCGGTAGTCTGATTCAGGCTCCGCGCGAGACAAAAAAGCCCCGGCGTGAACACGCCGGGGCTTTTTCATGTGAGCAGGGTTTTTCCGCATAGCGCCAATACTGGCGCTCTCAGCTCTTGGCGAGGAACCCGGACAAGGCAGCGATCGCTTCCGGTGAACGCAGGCGCTGGGTGAACAGCTTGCCCTCCTCCTCGATGACCCGGCGCAGCAGCTCACGATCCGGGGCCTTCATCAGTTGCTTGCTGACCTGCACAGCTCCCGGCGCCAGCTGGCTGAAACGCAAAGCCGCTTCCCGGGCCTTGGCCAGGGCCGCCGCGCCGCTTTCCAGGGCAGCGGTGGCGATACCCCAGGCGGCTGCCTGTTCACCGGAAAAACCCTCGCCCAGCAACAGCAACTCGGCGGCCCTGGCCTGGCCCAACAGGCGCGGCAGGATCAGGCTAGAGCCGAACTCCGGACACAATCCGAGGTTGACGAACGGCATGCGCAAGCGCGCGTCACGACTGACATAGACCAGGTCGCAATGCAGCAGCAAGGTGGTGCCGATGCCCACCGCCGGGCCGGCCACCGCCGCCACCACCGGCTTGCGGCACTCCAGCAGGCTGCGCATGAAGTGGAACACCGGGCTATCCAGGTCGGTAGGCGGTTGCTGGAGAAAGTCGGCGATGTCATTGCCGGCGGTGAAGCACTCGCTGCTTCCGCAGATCAGCAGCGCGTTGATTTCAGGGTCGGCATCGGCCTCGACCAGGACCTCGGCCAGGCGGCTGTACATGGCGCGGGTCAGGGCATTCTTCTTGTCGGGGCGGTTCAGGCGCAGGGTCAGCAGCCCGCCCTCGCGTTGCAACTCGATGGCATCGGTCATGGGGATCTCGCTCTGGGGGAATCAGCACTCAACCACGAGGCAGGAACACATCGGCCAGCAGTTGGTTGCGCGGCAACCCAGCCAGGTAGAGGCGCCTGGCGAAGGCTTCGACACTGTCAGGGTGACCGCAGAGTAAGGCCTGGGTTTGCCGGGAAACAAGCCGCAATTGCGCCAGGAACGACGCCAGCTGCGCCCCCTCCAGCAGGTCCACGGTCAGTTCGGGACGATTGGCCGCCAGTGCCGCCAGGGGTTTGGCCAGGTAGTGCTCGCTCGCATCATGGGCCACGTGAATGACCCGGATGGGGCCTTGGTGATCCTGGTGCAAGGCCTCGCGCAGCACCCCGAACAACGGTGCCAGGCCGGTCCCCGCGGCCAGCAGCCAGAGCGGCCGCTGCTGCCAGTCCGGATCGTAATGCAGGGCACCGCCGCGCAACTCCCCCAGGCGTAGCGGATCGCCCACTTGCAACTGGCGGGCCGCGTCGCTGAATTGCCCCGGATGGCGGCAATCGAGATGGAACTCCAGGAAGCGATCATCCTCGGGCAGGCTGGCCAGGGAGTATGGCCGGGCGATCCGGCTGGCGGTCCACAGCACCAGGTGCTGGCCGGCCCGGTAGCGCAGCGGCCGACCGGGTTGCAGGCGCAGGCGCAGGACGGTGGTGGACAGCCAATCGATACCTATGACCGTGGCGGGCAAGCCATCACGCAAAGGATCGAAGGTCTCTACCTGCAGGTTTTCTACCACTTGGCATTGGCACGCCAGGCGCCAGCCCAGTTGCCGCTGCTCGTTGCTCAAGGCATCGGGCCGGATGTCGGCGGGCAAGCCCTGGACGCAGTGCACCAGGCAGGCATGGCAGCTACCGGCCCGACAGCTATAGGGAACGGCCACCCCTGCCTGGTTCAATGCATCCAGCAGGTTGCTGCCAGGCGCCACCTGCCAGCGCTGGCCGCCCACGGTCAATTCAGGCATCGAGTGTTTCCCAGGCTGCACAGCAACGATTGCGCCCATCGCGCTTGGCCCGATACAGCGCCTGGTCGGCGCGCTGCAAGGCGTTATCCAGCTCGTCGCCGGCCTGCAGCAGGGTCATGCCTGCCGACAGGCTGAGGTCGGGGATGTCCAGGCCCACCAGTTGCACTTGCATGAAGGCCAGGCGCAGGCGCTCGCAGCAGGAGGTCAGGCGCTCGGCATCGCATTCGGGCAGCAGCACCACGAATTCTTCGCCGCCATAACGCGCCAGCACATCGCCGTCCCGCAGGCACGCGGTGGCCACCGCGGAAAACGCCTGCAATACCTGGTCGCCCGCGGCATGGCCATGGATATCGTTGATACGCTTGAAGTGATCCAGGTCGATCAGCGCCAAGCCGTGGACCTGCAGCCGGTCCATGGCCTGAAGCTCGCGGCCGGCGATACGCAGGAAGTGCCGGCGGTTGAACAAGCCGGTCAGCTCGTCGGTGGCCACCAGGTCCTCGAGCTGGCGCATCATGCCGCGCAAGGTGTCCTGGTGGGCCTGCAAGGCGAATCGGCGCTGGCGCATGCGTGAGCGCGAGGCCTGGACATAGGCGGCGTACAGGCACAACCACACCAGCATCACCAGCAGTACGCAGACCTGCAGCGCCGCCAGCTGCGGGTCGTCGAGGGCAAAGTGATAGCCGTCCCAGAGATTGACGCCGGCAAAGCAGAAGAAGATCAGCACCGTGCAACGCAGGTAGGCCCGGCGCGACAAATGGAACAGGCCGAACAGCAGCGGCAGGACATAGAACACCAGGAAGGCGCCCCGGGCCTGGTCGAGCAAGGCGACCAGCCAGGTCTGCCAGGCGATGCCCAGGACCACCTGGACCTCGGTCAGGCTGGGATCGGCCAGGCGCAGGTTGCGCCCACTGAGAAATACCCAGCACAACAATCCCTGGCTGGCCAGGACCAGGACCGTGCCCAGCAGTGCACTGCCGGTGGATGCCCGGTAGTGCCCCGTGAGAACGGCCAGCCAGAACAGCAGCAGGATCAGTCCGTAGGTGCCCGCAGCGATGGTGAAGCGCTTGAATAACAAGCTCTGGATGGTTTTATGGGTCAATCGTTGACTCACCGTGAGATAAAGAGGCTCAAGAGTTTCCTACTCTGCAGGCCACTCGCCACTTTAGTGCTGCGCCCGGCAAATGACTATGCAAATTTCCGGCAGTCCTCCGAGCGGTAGTCATCTCTGCAAGGCAAGAACAGTGCCCGTGCGCCAGGCGACTTTCGTTTGCCTGCCTGGCGGGTGTGCCCGGCACCCAGGCGCGGTATACTGCCGCGCCTTTTTAGTGTCGCGCCAGTTGTCTGTCCGGCGTGCCTAAGGTTCTGCACGACAACTCGCCTCGCCTGTTTTCAACGCCGCAGGGTCAGCGCGCAGGCCGTTTTCGTACATGACCCGGAAGGTGCCTGCAACCGACCGATCCACCCAAGCTGCAGTCACCTTATTAAATGTTCCCGTCTTTTAGAGGAGCGCGACTCATGACCGTGATCAAGCAAGACGACCTGATTCAGAGCGTTGCCGACGCCCTGCAGTTCATTTCCTACTACCACCCCGTGGACTTCATCCAGGCGATGCACGAGGCTTACCTGCGCGAAGAATCGCCAGCGGCCCGCGACTCCATGGCACAGATCCTGATCAACTCGCGCATGTGCGCCACCGGCCACCGGCCAATCTGCCAGGACACCGGCATCGTCACCGTATTCGTGCGCGTAGGCATGGACGTGCGCTGGGACGGCGCCACCATGAGCCTGGACGACATGATCAACGAGGGCGTGCGTCGCGCCTACAACCTGCCGGAAAACGTCCTGCGCGCCTCGATCCTGGCCGACCCGGCAGGTGCCCGCAAGAACACCAAGGACAACACCCCGGCGGTGATCCACTACTCCATCGTTCCCGGCAACACCGTGGAAGTGGACGTGGCAGCCAAGGGCGGCGGCTCCGAGAACAAATCGAAGATGGCCATGCTCAACCCGTCCGACTCGATCGTCGACTGGGTCCTCAAGACCGTGCCGACCATGGGCGCCGGCTGGTGCCCGCCTGGCATGCTCGGCATCGGCATCGGCGGTACCGCCGAGAAGGCCGCGGTGATGGCCAAGGAAGTGTTGATGGAATCCATCGACATCCACGAACTCAAGGCCCGCGGCCCGCAGAACCGCATCGAGGAACTGCGCCTGGAGCTGTTCGAGAAGGTCAACCAGCTGGGCATCGGCGCCCAGGGCCTGGGCGGCCTGACCACCGTGCTCGACGTGAAGATCATGGACTACCCGACCCACGCCGCTTCGCTGCCGGTGTGCATGATCCCCAACTGCGCCGCCACCCGCCACGCGCACTTCGTGCTCGACGGCTCGGGCCCGGCCGCCCTGGAAGCGCCGCCCCTGGACGCCTACCCGGAAATCGTCTGGGAAGCCGGCCCATCGGCCCGTCGCGTCAACCTCGACACCCTGACTCCGGAAGAAGTGCAAAGCTGGAAGCCGGGCGAAACCGTCCTGCTCAACGGCAAGATGCTCACCGGCCGCGATGCCGCGCACAAGCGCATGGTCGAGATGCTCAACCGTGGCGAACAACTGCCGGTGGACCTCAAGGGTCGCTTCATCTATTACGTCGGCCCGGTGGATCCGGTCGGTGACGAAGTGGTGGGCCCAGCCGGTCCGACCACCGCCACCCGCATGGACAAGTTCACCCGCCAGATCCTCGAGCAAACCGGCCTGCTGGGCATGATCGGCAAGTCCGAGCGCGGCCCGACCGCCATCGACGCGATCAAGGACAGCAAGGCCGTGTACCTGATGGCCGTCGGTGGCGCCGCCTACCTGGTGGCCCAGGCGATCAAGAAGTCCAAGGTGCTGGCCTTCGCCGAACTGGGCATGGAAGCGATCTACGAGTTCGAGGTCAAGGACATGCCCGTCACCGTCGCCGTGGACAGCAACGGCGAGTCGGTACACATCACCGGTCCTGCCATCTGGCAGAAAAAGATCAGTGACAGCCTGGCAGTAGAAGTGCAATAAGCCTTCCCGGCCTGGCCAGAGCGGCGGTGCTGTTGATCCAACGGCCCGCCGCTTTTTTATGCCGCGCCCTTTGCCGACACTGTCCGCGATCAACGTTCCACCCGGCGCTCATGCTATCGTTCCCGCCCCCAATGCAGCCTGCCCCGACCCATGGCCCAGATCTCACGCTCCCTTCGCCTGACGTTCTACATCCTGGTGATTCTCGCTGGCACCGTCGTCAGCGCCGGCCTGGCCATGCGCCACGCCGAACGCCAGACCCTGGTGGAGGAAGCCGCACGCGCCAACGAGCAATTGGGACTGTATGCCAACTCCCTGCACACCCTGATCGAACGCTATCGGGCACTGCCGGCGGTGCTGGCCCTGGACCCGGAGTTGCGCGCGGCGCTCCAGGGATCGGTGACGCCTGAAACCCAGGACGCGCTGAACCGCAAGCTGGAGAAGATCAACGGCGCCGCCCGTTCCTCGACCCTGGAACTGCTCAACCATGACGGCCTGGCCGTGGCCGCCAGCAACTGGCGCCTGCCCAGCAGCTACGTCGGCCACAACTACGGTTTCCGTCCCTACTTCAAGCAGACCCGCAGCCAGGGCAGCGGGCGCTTCTATGCCATCGGCGTGACCAGCGGCATCCCCGGGTATTTCCTCTCAAGCGCGGTCAAGGCCGACAACGACGAGTTTCTCGGGGCCATGGTGGTCAAGCTGGAGTTTCCCGAGCTGGAACATGAATGGAGCCAGGGCAGCGATACCCTGCTGGTGACCGATGCCCGCGGCATCGTGTTCATCGCCAACCAGCCGGGCTGGCGCTACCGCCACCTGCAACCGCTGTCGGCCAACGATCTGGAAGAGATCCGCCTGACCCGCCAGTACGACAAGCAACTGCTGGTGCCCCTGCAACATACCCAGCTGCAGCAGATCGACGACGGCAGCCAGTTGATCCGCGTCCAGGACGACCAGGGCGCGACCAATTACCTCTGGGAATCCCTGCCGCTGGCCGCCGAGGGCTGGACCCTGCACCTGCTGCGCAAGCCGCCCAGTGCCTTCGAGGAAAGCCGTAACGCCGGCCTCGCCGCCGGTGGCGCCTGGCTGGCCCTGGTGTTCCTGCTGCTCTTCCTCAACCAGCGCTGGCGCCTGGGCAAGATCCGCCAACGCAATCGCCAGGAGCTGGAGCAACTGGTGGAGGAGCGCACCCGCGACCTGCGCACCGCCCAGGAAGGCCTGGTGCAATCGGCCAAGCTCGCGGCCCTGGGGCAGATGTCCGCAGCCCTGGCCCATGAAATCAACCAGCCCCTGACCACCCAGCGCATGCAGTTGGCCACCTTGCGACTGCTGCTGGAGCACGGCCGGGTGGACGAAGCCTACAAGGCCCTGCGGCCGCTGGACGACATGCTGACCCGTATGGCCGCCCTGACCAGCCACCTCAAGACCTTCGCCCGCAAGAGCCCCAGCGGCCTGCGCGAGCGCCTGGACCTGGCCGCGGTGGTGGACCAGTCCCTGCAACTGCTCGAAGCACGGCTGCGCACGGAAAACATCCAGGTCATGCTGCAAGTGACTCGCCCCGCCTGGGTCCGCGGCGATGCCATCCGCCTGGAGCAGGTCTTGATCAACCTGCTGCGCAACGCCCTGGACGCCATGCTGGACAAACCCCACAAACACCTGCAGATCAGCCTCGAGGCCGAGGACCAGCTCTGGCAGTTGCGCGTGGCCGATACCGGCGGCGGGATCGCCGACGAGCATCTGCTGAGCGTGTTCGATCCGTTCTTCACCACCAAGCCGGTGGGCGACGGCCTCGGGCTCGGGCTGGCGGTGTCCTACGCCATCGTCCATGAACTGGGCGGCCGCCTGAGCGTCGCCAACCAGGACCAGGGCGCAGTGTTCACCCTGAGCCTGCCCATCGACCTGGAGGCACATATCCAATGCTGAACTCAGTGCTGGTGGTGGACGACGAAGCCAGCATCCGCAGCGCCGTGGAGCAGTGGCTGAGCCTGTCGGGCTTCGAGGTGCAGCTGTTCAGCCGGGCCGAGGAATGCCTGGCGCGACTGCCACGGGACTTTCCCGGGGTGATCCTCAGCGATGTGCGCATGCCCGGCATCAGCGGCCTGGAACTGCTGGCCCAGGTCCAGCGCCTGGACCCGGACCTGCCGGTGATCCTCCTGACCGGCCATGGCGACGTGCCCATGGCGGTGGAGGCCATGCGCGATGGCGCCTATGACTTCCTGGAAAAACCCTTCAGCCCCGAGATCCTCCTCAGCAGCCTGCGCCGGGCCCTGGACAAGCGCCGGCTGGTGCTGGAGAACCGCCGCCTGCACCAGCAGGCCGATAGCCGCGCCAGGCTCGACGCCACCTTGCTCGGCGTTTCCCAGGCCTTGCAGACCCTGCGCCGCCAGGTGCTGGAGCTGGCCCCGCTGCCGGTGAACGTGCTGGTGCGGGGCGAAACCGGTAGCGGCAAGGAGCTGATCGCCCGCTGCCTGCATGACTTCGGACCGCGGGCCGACAAGCCCTTCGTCGCCCTCAATTGCGCGGCGATTCCCGAACAACTGTTCGAGGCCGAGCTGTTCGGCCACGAAAGCGGCGCCTTCACCGGTGCCCAGGGCAAGCGCATCGGCAAGCTGGAATATGCCAACGGCGGCACCCTGTTCCTCGACGAGATCGAAAGCATGCCCCTGGCCCAGCAGGTCAAGCTGTTGCGGGTGCTGCAGGAACAGAAGCTCGAACGCCTGGGCTCCAACCAGAGCATCAGCGTCGACCTGCGGATCATCGCCGCCACCAAGCCCGACTTGCTGGAAGAGGCCCGGGCCGGGCGTTTTCGCGAAGACCTGGCCTACCGCCTGACTGTTGCCGAACTGCGCCTGCCGCCATTGCGCGAACGCCGCGAGGACATCCCCCTGCTCTACGAGCACTTCGCTCGCCAGGCCGGACAACGCCTGGGCCGCCAGGTGGTCGCGCTGGACGGTCCACAGCTGGGGCGCCTGTTCAGCCATGACTGGCCAGGCAACGTGCGCGAGCTGGCCAATGCCGCCGAGCGCCAAGTGCTGGGACTGCAAGAGCAGCAGGCCGAAGCGCTCGCCGTTGGCCAATCCCTTGCCGCCCAGCAAGAGGCCTTCGAAGCACAGTGCCTGCGCGCCGCCCTGGCCCGGCACAAGGGCGAGATCAAGGCGGTGCTCCACGAACTGCAACTGCCGCGCCGCACGCTGAACGAAAAGATGCAGCGCCATGGCCTGAGCCGGGAAATGTTCGTCAAAGGCAGTTGAAAATCCTGAGGGCCGCAAGGCATGCATCTGGCCTCTGGCGACGTCCCTTCCTAGGCAATTTCCCGCTCATAGCCCTCCCCGCGATAGGCGGATTTCCGCTTATCGATTCATCAAGACCCTTCTAGACCGGGCTTCTCGCTCCTGGCACAGCTCCTGCTATAGCCCTGGCAGGCTGCGTTTGCGCGCACTCCACAACAACAATGAATAGAAGGTTCGTGATGGATATTTCCAATACCCTGCCTGCCGGGTCGGCCGCCGTGCCCACCCAGGAAAAGACCACCGCCAGCCGCTTGAAATCGATTTTCAGCGGCTCGATCGGCAACATGGTCGAGTGGTACGACTGGTACGTCTACGCCGCATTCTCGCTGTACTTCGCCAAGGTCTTCTTCCCCAAGGGCGACACCACCGCCCAACTGCTCAATACCGCCGCGATCTTCGCCGTGGGCTTCCTGATGCGCCCGATCGGCGGCTGGTTGATGGGGCTCTACGCCGACCGCAAGGGGCGCAAGGCCGCCTTGATGGCCTCGGTACTGCTGATGTGCGCAGGCTCCCTGATCATCGCCCTGACCCCGGGCTACGAGACCATCGGCGTTGGCGCGCCGATCCTGCTGGTGCTGGCGCGACTGATGCAGGGCTTGTCGGTGGGAGGTGAATACGGCACCTCGGCCACCTACCTCAGCGAAATGGCGACCAAGCAAAGCCGTGGTTTCTTCTCCAGTTTCCAGTACGTCACCCTGATCTCCGGCCAGCTCATTGCCCTGGCGGTACTGATCGTCCTGCAGAACTTGCTGACCACCGAAGAACTGCAGTCCTGGGGCTGGCGGATTCCGTTCGCCATCGGCGCCCTCTGCGCCGTGGTGGCGCTGTACCTGCGCCGTGGCATGGAGGAAACCGAGTCCTTCGCCAAGAAGAAGGAAAAACCCAAGGAAAGCCTGATGCGCACCCTGCTGCGTCATCCCAAGGAACTGCTGACCGTGGTTGGCCTGACCATGGGCGGCACCCTGGCCTTCTACACCTACACCACCTACATGCAGAAATACCTGGTGAACACCGTCGGCATGAGCATTTCCGACTCCACCACCATTTCCGCAGCGACCCTGTTCCTGTTCATGTGCCTGCAACCGGTGATCGGCGGCCTGTCGGACAAGATCGGCCGACGCCCGATCCTGATCGCCTTCGGTGTGCTCGGCACCCTGTTCACGGTGCCGATCCTCAGCACCTTGCATAGCATCCAGACCTGGTGGGGTGCGTTCTTCCTGATCATGGCGGCCCTGATCATCGTCAGTGGCTACACCTCGATCAACGCGGTGGTGAAGGCCGAGCTGTTCCCGACCGAGATCCGCGCCTTGGGCGTGGGCCTGCCCTACGCCCTGACCGTCTCGGTATTCGGCGGTACCGCGGAATACATCGCCCTGTGGTTCAAGAGCATCGGCATGGAAACCGGCTACTACTGGTACGTCACCGCCTGCATCGCCTGCTCGTTGCTGGTCTACGCGACCATGAAGGACACCGGCAAGCACTCGCGGATCGAAACCGACTGACAAGACCAAGCGCCCGGGTGCAAGGCCCGGGCGCTTGGTTCGACCCATCCGGGGTTCAAGACAGTTGCGCGGCGCCCTGGCGCGAGTCGCGCTTCTGCGCCCAGCAAGCCCCGACGACCAGCACCAGCAGGATCCCCGCCAAGACCACCGACGAGCCGACAGTGCCGAAGTCCAGGCCGCCCTTTTCATGGGACTTGGTCAGGAAGTCGCCCAAGGTCGCACCGAACGGCCGGGTCAGCACGAAAGCCACCCAGAACAGCAGGACCGGCGACAACCTGGTGCAGTACTTGAGCACCACCACCAGGGCAATGGCCGAGCCGATCAGCAGCGCACCGCCAGCAAAGCCCAGGCCCGAGTCATCGGCCAGGAAATCACCGAGCGCGGTGCCCAGGGTGTTGGAAAACAGGATCGCCAGCCAATAGAACAGCTCGCCACGAAAACCCTGGACCCGATTCACGTTCAACGACTCGCCGCTCATGCGCCAGGCAGCGAAGATCACCAGCAAGATAGCGATCAGGATCAGCGACCCACTGGCGTAACCCAGGCCCAGGGTGCGGTCCATGAAATCGGACATGGTGGTGCCCGCGGTACTGGTGGAGAGGATCACCAGCCAATACAGCACCGGGTTGTAGGTCTTGGAAAACAGCTGGGTGACCAGCGTCAGCAGGAACACGCTGATGAGGATCATTGAGCTGATGGCGTAGCCGACATCGAGGGTCATCGACAGCAAGTCACCGGCGGTTTCGCCCAGGGTCGTCGCGCAGATTTTCATGACCCAGAAGGCCAGGGTGATCTGGGGAAGTTTGTTCATTCGGTAGGGAGCTCCAAGGGTCGCATTCGAGGTGGCCTGTCTTGGTATGCAGGCTTGCGTGGAGGCTGAACGGCGGCGAGTGAAAAATCGGTAGGGCGTGTATGAAAAAACCGTTGGCCGGCATTTTCTGGCGCATGACTGCTCAATTAATGATCAGTTAACCCAGGGTATCCAGCCTGTCAGCGGGATAAATCCGAATCCATCCAGAAGCCTGATGCCCCTTATAGGCAGGTGAGCACAGACCGCAAAAACATCGATTTAACTGATTATTTAAAGCATTTATTTGCGCTTTTTAATCAACTTGATCGGAGTAGGATTCATCCCAAGCCCACCAACAACGCCCCACCCCATCCGGAGTCGCCATCATGAAAAACCAACTGATCCTGGCCCTGACCCTGTCGGTACTGGCTGCCCATTCCTTCGCTGCCGATGGCTACGATCGCACCGGGTCCGCCACCTTCGCCGCCGATGGCTACGACCGCACCGGGTCCGCCACCTTCGCCGCCGATGGCTATGACCGCACCGGTTCCGCTACCTTCGCCGCCGATGGCTACGATCGCACCGGTTCCGCTACCTTCGCCGCCGATGGCTACGATCGCACCGGGTCCGCCACCCTCGCTGCCGATGGCTACGACCGCACCGGTTCCGCCAACATCGGCTGATCGTTCTTCTGGACAGCACAGCCCGGCACTTGCGCCGGGCTCGATCTTTCCAGGCCACACATCCTGCACGGCGAAGCTGGAATTCGCCGGATGCGCACTGCACTATGGCGCCCCCTAAAGCTCCCAGCAGGAACCGCGAGCCATGCCCGACGATATCCACTACTACGAACCCGCCCTGGGCCACGGCCTGCCCCACGACCCGTTCAACGCCATCGTCGGCCCGCGTCCCATTGGCTGGATTTCGTCCCAGGACGAGCAGGGTCGCCTGAATCTTGCGCCCTACAGCTTCTTCAACGCCTTCAACTACATTCCGCCGATCATCGGGTTCTCCAGCGTCGGGCGCAAAGACAGCCTGAACAACATCGAGAAGACCGGCGAGTTCGCCTGGAACCTGGCCACCCGGCCATTGGCCGAGCAGATGAACCAGAGCTGCGCTGCCGTGGCCCCCGAGGTCGACGAATTCGCCCTGTCGGGCCTGACGCCAGTGGCTTCGAAAGTCATCGCCGTGCCACGGGTAGCCGAAAGCCCGGTGTCCTTCGAGTGCAAGGTCACGCAGATCATTCAGTTGCAGCGGGCGGACAAGGAGCTGGTGCCGAGCTGGCTGATCCTCGGCGAAGTGGTCGCCGTGCATATCGCCAAGTGGCTGCTCAAGGACGGCATCTATGACACCGCCGCGGCAGAACCCATTCTGCGCGGCGGCGGTCCGGCGGATTACTTCCAGCTGGGCCCCGAGGCCCTGTTCAAGATGTACCGCCCGGGAGTGGTCAAATAGTCTTCCAGCACAATTGACCGTCGGCGTCGACGTCTATCAGCTGTTCGAGTTGTTGCGCGGCAGCCTGGTCGGCGTCATGGGCGGTCTTGAACTTCTGCTCGTCCAGGACTTTGTGAAAGCGCGGGGCTCCTGAAACATCCAGGGCCTTGATGGCGATGGCGGCGCTGTATCCCCCCTCCCCTGGAACCACAGCGGAAACTGCTTCGTAATGTGCAAACTCTTTGCGTGCCATGTTGCGGGTCCTGGCCAATGGAAAGTCGGCCATTCTAAACCTTCAACTGGCCAGCTTGTGCACCGGCACGCAGTGCAACTGGGGGTACTCGCCCGGCAGTTCCTGTGCCGAAACGGTATCGAAGGTGTGCAAGTCCAGGCTGTCGACCACCAGGTCCTGGACCAGCTCGCTGAAGACCTCCATGGCCGGCGAGCTGAAATAAGCGGTCATCGCCTGCTGGCTGCTCCAGAACCCGGACACCAGCCACAACTGGGCATCGCACTGCGAGCGTTGCAAGGCGAACTGCAGGCAGCCGGGCGCCTGGCGGGACGGTTCAATCAGGCTGCTCAGGCGAGCGCCCAGCTCTGTGGAGCGCCCCGCACGGGCGCGGACCAAAGCCATATGGCTGACGGGAATATGCGTGGACATGTGCGACCCTCCCAGGTGTCGTCGAGGCAGCCGGGGGACGGGCTGCGACAGGATCCAACGATACGGGCCGCGGGTGAACCCGGGTTAGTCGATTCCTGCCGCTAATTTGCCCAATCCTGCGATATCGCCCACCACCAGCTTGCTCGTCCCGCGCCATGGGACAAAATGACTACAGCGGTGTTTCAAGCAAGTGAAACTCCAGTCGATGGGACAACCTCGTACATCGCGCGCGCAAGTAGCAGGATCAGGCAAGTTTTACGCAGGATCGGCCTAGCCTCCCCGCTTGCACAAACTTAAGCTGTGCCGATCGCAAAACCCCGGAGGCTGCCCCATGTCATCCCAGGAAAACCTGCCGGCTCCCCTCGCCCCGGAAATGGAACGCCAGCGTGCGGAACTGGCGGCGATCATCGATCGCCATACCGTCGTCGACGGCAGCCATGCCACGGCCATCGATTCGCTGTTCGTCTCGCGCCACAGCCATACCCACCAGTTCGCCCCGGTGCTGGCGCAGCCGGCGCTGTGCATCATGGCCCAGGGCCGCAAGGAGGTGCAGCTGGCCGACGAGACCTACAACTACGACCCGTTGAACTACCTGGTGGTCTCGGTTGCCGTGCCCCTGAGCGGCAAGGTGGCGATGGTTTCCCCCGAGCAGCCGATCCTGGCCCTGCGCCTGGACATCGACCCCGGCGAGATCAACGCCCTGATCGCCGACGCCGGTCCCCTGGGCGTGCCCGCCCGGCCCACCGGACGCGGCCTGTACGTGGAACGCCTGGATTCGCCGATGCTCGATGCGGTGTTGCGCCTGACCCGCCTGCTGGACACACCCAAGGACATCGCCATGCTGGCGCCCCTGGTCCGCCGGGAAATCCTCTACCGCCTGCTGCGCAGCCCCCAGGGCCATCGCCTGTACGAGATCGCCACTACCAATAGCCAGAGCCACCGGGTCAACCAGGCGATCGAATGGCTCAACGGTAATTTCGAACAGTCGCTGCGCATCGACGACCTGGCGCGCGAGGTCAACCTGAGCGTGTCGACCCTGCACCATCGCTTCAAGGCGATGACCGCCATGAGCCCGCTGCAATACCAGAAGCAATTGCGCCTGCAGGAAGCCCGCCGGCTGATGCTGGCCGAAGGCCTGGAAGCCTCGGTGGCGGGCTATCGGGTGGGGTATGAAAGCCCTTCGCAGTTCAGCCGCGAGTACAGTCGCCTGTTCGGCGCGCCACCCTTGCGGGACATGGCGCGCCTGCGGGCAGGCAGCTTGGGACCGGGTTAGTTGGCCCGTACCACGTGCTTGATCTCCTGGAACGCCTGTAGCCCCCAGGGCCCCAGCTCACGACCGATGCTGCTCTGCTTGTAGCCGCCCCAGGCCGTCTGGGGAAAGATCACCTGCGGTGCGTTGATCCACACCAGTCCGGCCTGCAGGGCATTGGCCACCGCCTCGGCATTGGCGGTATCGCCACCCACTACACTGGCGACCAGGCCGAACTCGCTGTCGTTGGCCAGTTCGATAGCCTCTTGCTGGCTGTCGAAGCTGCGCACGCACAGCACCGGACCGAAGATCTCCTCCCGCCACAACGCGCTGTCAAGCGGCACCTCGGTGAATACCGTGGGCTGGATGAAGTAGCCCTGTGCCAGGTGCGCCGGGCGACTACCGCCACATACCAGCCGGGCCCCAGACTGCAAGCCACGGTCGATATGCCCCAGCACCCGCTGGTATTGCGCCTGGTTGACCAGCGCGCCCATCTGCGCCCCGGCCTCGAACGGCTCGGCCACCCGGATGCCTTCGGCCCGGGCCTTGAGCCGGTAGAGGAATTCATCGGCCAGTTCAGCCGCCACCAGCACCCGGCTGGTGGCCGAGCACATCTGCCCGGCGTTGAAGAATCCACCGCCGCAGGCCAGCTCCACCGCCAGGTCCAGGTCTGCATCCGCCAGGACCAGCAACGATGATTTGCCGCCCAGCTCCAGGCTCACGCCCTTGACGGTTTCCGCCGCCCGCTGCATGACCTGGACACCCACCGCATTGCTGCCGGTGAAGGAGATCTTCGCCACTCGCGGGTCCGCCGCCAAAGGCGCCCCCACTGCCAGGCCGGTGCCGCAGACCAGGTTGAACACCCCCTGGGGCAAGCCGCTCTGGGCAATGATCGCCGCCAGCTCCAGCTCCGGCAACGGTGTGACTTCCGATGGCTTGAGCACTACGCTGCAACCTGCCGCCAGGGCCGGTGCAAGCTTCCAGGCGGTGGTGACCATGGGGAAGTTCCACGGCACGATGAGCCCGACGATGCCACATGGCTCGCGGCGCAGGCGGGCGCTGAAGTCCGCGCTGGGCAGCGCCACCTCGGCATCCTGGCGAGCGTCCAGGCCCTCGGCCAGTTCGGCGTAGTAGTCGAACGTGGCGATCACGTCGTCGACGTCCATGCCCGCCTCGGTCTGGGGCTTGCCGTTGTTGCTTGATTGCAGTTGCACCAGGCGCTCGCGACGCGCAGCCACGCCAGTGGCGATCCTGCGCAGCACCACCGCCCGCTCGGCACCAGTGCTTCTGGCCCAGCGAGCCAGCCCGCCAGTGGCAGCACGCAACGCGCGGTCCACGGCCTCTGGCCCACCGCCGGCCACCCGGGCCAGGGGAGCCTCGGTGGCCGGGTTGATCACTTGCAGCGGCTCATTGCCGGCCGACCATTGGCCGTCGATATACAGGCCGTCCAGCATCGGTTGCGCAGTCATGCCTGTACTCCCTGGGTCCAGCGATTCTGGTCGATTTCAATCAGGCTCGGGCCCTGGCGATCGACCGCCAGGCGCAAGGCCGCGCGCAACTGCGCGATGTTGTCGACGCGCTCGGCAGCGCAGCCCAGGCCCTTGGCCACGGTGATGAAGTCCGGGGTGTAGATGTCGACGCCCACTGGTTCGATGGCGCGATTGACCATGTACTTCTTGATCTCTTCGTACCCCTGGTTATTCCACAACACGACGATGACCGGAGTTTGCGCCTCCACGGCGCAAGCCAGTTCAGCCAGGGTGAACTGCAAGCCGCCGTCACCGATCAGGCAGGCCACCGGCCGCCGCTGGGCCGGGCTCGAGCCACCGCCGAGCCAGGCGCCGATGGCCGCCGGCAAGGCATAACCCAGGGTGCCGTAGCCGGTGGAAGCATTGAACCAGCGTCGTGGCTGGTCAGGATTGAAGGTCAGGTTGCCGCTGTATACCGGCTGGGTGGAGTCGCCCACCAGGACGATCTCCGGCAACTCCTCGACCAGGGTTTGCAAAAGCCGGGTCTGGGCCCGGGTCGGGGCATCCCAGATGAGCTCCAGCTCCTGGCGCAAGGCATCGACACGCACAGCCCCCCAGTCACTGCTGCGCTCGGCCAGGGTTTGCCGCGACAGCTCCGCCAGCAAGGCCTGGGCGGCGATATCGGCATCGGCTACCAGCGCCACTTTCGGCGGGTAGTTGCGCACGGTCTGGTCGGCATCGATATCGACCCGCAACAGCGTGCCGGGAATCTGGAAACCACCGGCGAAGGTCACGTCGTAGTCGGTTTCCGCCAGTTCGGTGCCGATGGCCAGCACCACATCGGCCTGGGCCACCAGGGCCCGGGTAGCCACCAGCGACTGGGTCGAACCGATCAGCAGCGGGTGCGCCGAAGGCAGCATGCCCTTGGCGTTGATGGTCAAGGCCACCGGGGCCTGCAGCAGCTGCGCGAGCTGGGTCAGGGACGCGGCGGCATCGATAGCGCCACCGCCAGCCAGGATCAGCGGACGCTTGGCCGTCGCCAGCAACTGGCCCATCTGCGCCACGGCCGCCGGGGCGGCGCCGGCCCGGGCGATCTGTACCGGCTCGCTGGCCAGCAGGTGGTCGGCGTCCTGGACCAATACGTCAAGCGGGATCTCGATATGCACCGGACGCGGACGGCCAGCCTGGAACAGGGCGAAGGCCCGGGCCAGCACCACCGGCAACTCATCAGCACACATCAGCGTATGGGAGAACGCTGCCACGCCACCGACCAGGGCACTCTGGTTCGGCAACTCATGGAGCTTGCCGCGCCCGCCGCCCAGTTGGCTGCGGGTCTGCACGCTGGAGATCACCAGCATCGGGATCGAATCGGCGTAGGCCTGGCCCATGGCGGTGGTGATGTTGGTCATGCCAGGGCCGGTGATGATGAAGCACACCCCGGGCTTGCCGCTGGTGCGGGCGTAGCCGTCGGCCATGAAGCCGGCGCCTTGCTCATGGCGCGGGGTGACGTGGCGGATGGAGGAACGGGCCAGGCCCCGATACAACTCGACGGTATGCACTCCAGGGATACCGAACACCTGCTCGACCCCATACCCCTCGAGTAACTTGACCAGTACTTCGCCACATGTCGCCATCTCATCGCCCTTTCTTGTTGGTTGATACCGTGCGACCGGGAAACACCCGTGGACGCCGGAAGGGGGCTATTGGAACGGCGCGCCGGTAGCCGGAACAATGGATAAAAAGTCATACTAGCCATGTCCTCACGTCATGCCTGGCCCTCCATGAAACGCCTGCCTCCCCTGCCCGCGCTGCACACCTTCCTGGTCACCGCCCAGTGCTGCAACTTCACCCGCGCCGCCGAGCAACTGCATATCACCCAGGGCGCGGTGAGCCGACAGATCGCCGGACTGGAAAGCCACCTGGGCTATCCATTGTTCCAGCGCCAGGCTCGTGGCTTGAGCCTGACCACCGAAGGCCTGGAGTGGCTGCCACGGGTGCAGCAGGTATTCGAGTTGATCAATGGCGCGGTGGACGAGATCGGCAGCCGCAGCCGCAACCTGCGCCTCAAGGCCCCGACCTGCGCCATGCGCTGGCTGCTGCCACGGCTGTTGCAATGGCAGAAGGAACGACCGGAAGTGCCGGTGCAACTGACCACCACCATCCAGCACGGCGTGGACTTCACCCGCGAGCCGTTCGATGCCGCAGTGATGTATGGCGCCCCGCCCTCCCCGAACCTCGGTTCCCGGCACTTGTTCAATGAACAGCTGACCCCGGTGTGCTCGCGACCGCTGATGGAGGGCCCTACGCCCCTCAGGAGCCCGGCGGACCTGCAGCACCACCTGTTGCTGCATCCGTCCCATGACCAACGGGATTGGCAACGCTGGCTGAAGGCTGCGGGCACGCCGTTCAACACCCTGGGCAAGGGCCAGCATTTCGAGACCCTGGATCTGGCGATGTCGGTGGCGTCCCAGGGGACCGGGGTGGCGATGGGCGACTGGGCCCTGATCGGCGATGACCTGAGTGCCGGGCGGCTGGTCATGCCGTTCGAATTGAAGATACCGACGGGCCAGGCCTATTACCTGGTCTATCCGGAGCGTCCGGGGCCTTCGGCGCAATTGCTGGAGTTGCTGGACTGGCTGGTGGAACAGGCGCACCAGCGCTAGTACGCTGCTTTCGGACTGGAACCCTGCGGGCCCCTCGCAGGCTCGACAGCGGCTACAGCCACGGTGCGAGCCGCTTCATGTAGTCGCTGCCGCAGGCTGCATAAGGGGGCGCAGCAGCCGCAAGTTGCTGATTCAACCCTAGCTGCCTCGCAAGCTGTGGCGGCTACACCGGGGAGTGCAGCCGCCAGAGCCCGATAGTCGGATCAGTAACCGACGGTGAAGCGCTGGCGCACGTGAGCGGGTTTTTCCACTTCGTCGAGCATGGCGATGGCGTAGTCGGCGAAGCTGATCCAGCTACGACCTTCGGCGCTGACCAGCAGGTCGTCCTGGCCCAGGCGGAACTTCCCGGTGCGTTCGCCTTCGACGAACTCCGCCGACGGCGAGAGGAAGGTCCAGTCCAGGTCCTGCTCCTTGCGCAGGGTCTCCAGGTACACTCCGCCGGCACTGGCTTCGGCCTTGTACTCCTCGGGAAAGCCGGGGCTGTCGATGACCTTGCCGCCACCGGGCAACAACAGCGAACCGGCACCGCCCACCACCAGCAGGCGCTTGACCCCGGCCTTCTTCACCGGATCGATGATGGCGCTGGCGGCGATGGGGGCGAAATGCGCGGCGCTGAGCACCACGTCATGGCCCGCCACGGCCGCTTGCAGCGCGGCGCTGTCGGCCACGTCCACGGCCCGGCTGACGATCCCGGCCCGCTGGCCGATCTTCGTGGTGTCGCGGGCGATGGCGGTGACGCTGTGACCACGACGCAGGGCTTCTTCCAGGAGTTGGCTGCCGGCCCGGCCGGTGGCACCGATGATTGCGATCTTGCTCATGACGATTCTCCAGTTGGCAAAGAGAGTACAGCGCCCCCCGCTCCCGGTCCGGGAGCGGGGGTCAGGAAGGTTTCACCACTTCATTTCGCCCTTGGCGACCTTGGCGCTCAGTTCCAGCGAGCTGTCCTCGCCCAGGTCCGGGTAGCGCTTCTTCATGGCGGCGATCAGCGCCGCGGAGTCCTTGGCCTTGGCAGTTTCCTCATCGAAGGCCTTGATGTAGTCCGCCGTGAAATGCACCGGCTTCAGGGACCGCGCGCTGTCGCCCAGGTAGTGACCGGGAATCACGGTCTTGGGCTTGAGGCCATCGATGGTCTTGAGGGTCTTCAGCCATTGCTGGTGGGACTGGGCAGTCTGGGTATCGGCCATCCACACATGGATGTTCTCCGAGACCACCACGCCGCCGACCACTGCCTTGATCGAAGGGATCCAGACGAAGCTGCGGTCCGGTTGCTTGCCATCCAGGCCGATGACGTCGAGCTTCTGCCCTTCCAGGGTCAGGCTGTGGCCCTCGAGCACGCTTGGCACGATGGTCTTGGCCGGAACGTCAGCGCCCATTTGCGGCCCCCAGAAAGCCAGCTTGCCTTCGACGGTGGCCTTGATGTGTTCGACCGTCGGCTGCGAGGCCACGACCTTGGCGTCCGGGAAGGCGCTGGTCAGGGTGTCGAGACCGAAGTAGTAATCCGGATCGCCATGGCTGATGTAGATGGTGGTCAGGTGCTTGCCGCTGGCGCGGATCTTGTCCACCAGCTGCTGGGCCTGGGACTTGCCGAACTGGGCGTCCACCAGGATCGCGTCCTTCTTGCCGCTGACCAGCACCGAGCTGACCGGGAAGATGGCGTTGCTGCCAGGGTTGTAGACATCCAGTTGCAGGGCGGGCTCGGCAGCTGCGGCATGGGCGGCGAAACCGAGGACGGCGGTGGCCAGCAGCAGGCGTTTGAATGAAGTGAATCCGATCATGGGGGCAGCTCCAGCAGCGGTTGGCGTATTGGGAATGGAGCAAGCTTAGTTGCCAGACTCGTCACAAAAAATGCGATGCTTGGACATAGTTTGTTTCTGAAAGCGGGCAAATCATGGATCGTCTCCAAGCAATGCGAGTCTTCGTCACCGTGGTCGACCTGGGCAGCCAGTCGGCGGCGGCCGATCACCTGGACCTGTCGCGACCGGTGGTCTCGCGTTACCTGGCGGAGCTGGAAGACTGGGTCGGCGCGCGGCTGATGCACCGCACCACGCGCAAGCTCAGCCTGACCGCTGCCGGTAGCGAGATCCTGCCCCGTTGCCGGCAGATGCTGGAGCTGTCCAGCGACATGCAGGCGGCGGTGAGCGAGCCCGACGATGTCCCGCGTGGGCTGCTGCGCATCAGCGTCAGCACCTCGTTCGGCCAGTCGCAACTGGCCGCGGCCATGGCCGACTACGTCAAGGACCACCCCGGGGTGAGCATCGACCTGCAGATGCTCGATCGCACGGTGAACCTGGTGGACGAACGCATCGACCTGGCGATCCGCACCAGCAACGACCTGGACCCGAACCTGATCGCCCGGCGCCTGACGGTCTGCCGCTCGGTGATCTGCGCGGCCCCGGCCTACCTGCGCGAACACCCGGCGCCCCAGCGGGTGGAAGAACTGAGCCAGCACAACTGCCTGACCCACTCTTACTTCGGCAAGAGCCTGTGGCACTTCGAACAAGATGGCGAGCCGGTGTCGGTGCCGGTCCAGGGCAACATCAGCGCCAACGAGGCCAGTACCCTGCTGCGTACCACAATGGCTGGTGCCGGCATCGCCATGTTGCCCAGCTACCAGGCCGGGGAATACATCAAGCGCGGGGAACTGGTGCGCCTGCTGGCCCATGCCGAGCCTCGCCGGATGAACATGTACGCGGTCTACGCATCGCGCAAGCACATGCCGGCCACCTTGCGCAGCATGCTGGATTTCCTGGTACTCAGGTTTCCCCAGGAGCCCACCTGGGACCAGGGGCTCTAGCGGAAGGGGCGAGGCAGCGGGACGATCCATTTGCTGAATACCCCGCCAAACAGCCGAGGTGGGGTTCCTGGCAAGTCCGGACAGCTGGCCTATTCTGATAACAGTGCTTTGGAAAATACCGAGGCACCGGTTCAGAGGTCATCGCCATGAACGTCAAGACAAGAAGATACCTGGCCATTTTCATGACCTGCACCGTGACCCTGGCGCTGTACGGCACCGCTGCCTACCGCGTCGAACAGGCCCGCATGCAGACTCGCGCCTATGCCAGTTGCAACCTGGAACGCTGCATCCCCCACAACGCCACCCTGAACGCCCTCAGGTAAGCGACAGGGAGCCCGGATCGCCAGCCTGCTCGGCCTTCAGGCGGTCACGGAAGACCTTGGGCGAAATGCCTACCCGGCGCCGGAACAGCCGGGTGAAGTTGGTCGGGTCGGAAAACCCCAGCTCGGCGGAAATCTCGTAGATGGTCATCCCGGTGTAGGTCAAGAGGCGCTTGGCCTCCAGCAACTGGCGCTCGTGCATGATCTGCAGCGCGGGTTGTCCCGCCAGTTCCCGGCAAGTGCCATTGAGGTGCGATACCGAAATCCCCAGCTTGTGGGCCAGCTCCTCGACCTTCACATGCTCGCGATAGTGCGCCTCCACCAACTGCATGAAACCGTTGAAATAGTCCCGGGCTCGCTGTGGCCGCTGGCTGGCCTTGCTGCGCTGCAACGCCTGACGCCCGACCCAGACCACGATCATGCCCACCAGGGAATGCATGAGCATCTCCCGTGCTGGCTGCTGGCCCTGGTACTCGTCCTGCAGCGCCCTGAACAAACCGTCCAGGTACTGCGCATCGTCGCCCGCAGGATAGCTGGCGCAAGTGCCGAGGATGTCCCGTGCCTGCCCCAACTGGGCTTGCAGGTGCCCCACCAGCGGCGCCGCCAGGGTCACCACATGGCCTTCGACATCCTCGGAGAAACGAAAACCGTGGACCGACAGCGGCGGCACGACCTGGATCGCCACCTCATCCAGCGAAGTCCGCTGGTCCTCGACCTGCATCTGCACCTGGCCACGCCGCACGAACAGCAGCTGGCACAGATCGGCATGCCGGTGGGGTTTTATTTCCCAATGCAATTCGCGACCGCGCTGGCTGAAGGGCTCGCAGTGCAATAGATCGGGAGTGGGCCACTCCAGGCTCTCGCCATAGAGTTTGAAAACGGGAATGGATGCAAGGGCTGGCTTGTTCATCGCTGCAATCCGGGCCTCGGAGGAACGGGCAGGCATGGTGCCCAGGGAATGGGTACATGCAGATTCCGTTGGGTTGTCTTGCTCAATTGACGGATTCGCCCAGTCAAAATGCAAGCATAGGCAACATTCATAAACACTCATTCTGTGGCCTGCCAGGCAGGGCGTGCAGAAGTGCCACTATACAGAATGCTTCCCATTTCGCTGCAAGCAACTGTAAATCCCCCCACCCCAAACGTTTGATGAAATAACTGTCAGGAACATGCTTGCAGAGCTATCCGGTAGGTAGCTATCAAGTACACTGGCCCACATCTTCGCCGGCATCCCGTCCGGCCCATCAATGCCCGCAGGTTCCTTCGTGTCCCACCTCCACCAACCTGGCCCCCCACCGGTGGCCATCCGCAACGTGCTGGTCGCCCTGATGCTGGCGATCTTCCTCGGTGCGCTGGACCAGACCATCGTCGCCGTCTCGATGCCGGCCATCTCCGCCCAGTTCAAGGATGTCGGCCTCCTGGCCTGGGTGATTTCCGGCTACATGGTGGCCATGACCGTGGCCGTGCCGATCTATGGCAAGCTCGGCGACCTCTATGGTCGGCGCCGCCTGATGCTGTTCGGCATGGGCTTGTTCACCCTGGCCTCGCTGTTCTGCGGCCTGGCCCAGAACATGGAACAGCTGGTGCTGGCGCGGATCTTCCAGGGCATTGGCGCCGGCGGCATGATCTCGGTGAGCCAGGCCATCATCGGCGACATAGTCCCGCCCCGGGAACGCGGACGCTACCAGGGTTACTTCAGCAGCATGTACGCGGTGGCCAGCGTCGCCGGCCCCGTGCTGGGCGGCTACATGACCGAGTTCTTGTCCTGGCGCTGGGTGTTCCTGATCAACCTGCCCCTGGGCCTGGGCGCCTGGTGGGTGGCCTATCGCACCCTGGTGGGACTACCAGTTCCCCAGCGCAAGCCGATCATCGACTACCTCGGCACCCTGCTCTTGATCATCGGCCTCAGCGCCCTGCTGCTGGGCATCACCCAGATCGGCCAGGGGCACTCCTGGCGCAGCGCCGAAGTGCTCGACCTGCTGGCCATCGCCATCATCGTCCTGGCGCTGTTCACCTGGCATGAACGGCGGGCCCGCGAGCCACTGTTGCCCATGCACTTGTTCGCCAACCGCAGCGCCCTGTTGTGCTGGTGCACGATCTTCTTCACCAGCTTCCAGGCCATTTCGCTGATCGTGTTGATGCCCCTGCGTTTCCAGAGCATCACCGGAGCCGGGGCCGATAGCGCCGCGCTGCACCTGCTGCCCCTGGCCATGGGCCTGCCCATGGGCGCCTACTGTGCCGGACGGCTGACCTCGGTGACCGGACGCTACAAGCCGATGATCCTCACCGGGGCCTTGTTGATGCCGGTCGCGATCCTCGGCATGGCCCTGGTTCCGCCCCAGGCGGAACTGGGCAGCGGCTTGTTCATGTTGCTGTGCGGGATAGCCAGCGGCATGCAGTTCCCCACTTCGCTGGTGGGCACCCAGAACGCGGTGGAACAGCGTGATATCGGGGTCGCCACCAGTACCACCAACCTGTGCCGTTCCTTGGGCGGCGCGGTCGGGGTGGCGTTGATGTCGGCACTGCTGCTAGCCTTGTTGCAAGACTCTGGCCTGGCGCACCTGGGCGGCGGACTACTGAGCGAAGGCCACACCGGCAATGCCCTGCTCGAAGGCCTGAATGCCGCGCCCGGTCCGGATCGGGATGCCCTGCGCAGCGAGTTGCTGCTGACCTTCCGCCACCTGCTGCTGGTCAGCGCCGGAGTCTCGCTGCTGGGCCTGGCGGCGGCGATCGCCATGCCCAACCGCCTGTTGCGCGGACGCGAGGACAAGGCCCGCTAAGCGGGCCGGGGTGCACCGGCCTCACGGACTGTAATAGCCCACCGCGACCAGCAGCCGGCCCACCTTGCGCAGGTAGGCGTGCTTGTCTTCGACCTTGCCGGTCACCGGGTTCTTCCAGCGGTACTGGTACTCGCCCTGTTCCTGGCGGGCCATGAGCGCCAGCATCGGCTCGCCCACCGGCTTGCCCTCGGGGTCCCTGACCTTGGCGAAGTCCGTGTCGAGCAACCGCAGGTTGGTGCCATGGGCCAGGTAGCGCCGGGAGTCCAGATCGACCACGAACACGTACAGGTCATCCTCGATGAACCCGCCCTGCAGGTCGTTGATGGCCGCGAGCGTCGCCGCCCGATCGCTGGCCAGGGCCTCGGCGCTGCGCTCCAGCAACGCCCGGGCCTGGTCGGCCGATGCCCTGGGCAGGTAGTAGCCCACCGCCAGGATCCGCTCGCCGACGCGCTGGAAGTACACATGCTTGCGTTCGATCTTGCCATCGGCCCAGTTCTGCCAGCGGTACTCGGCCTGCTGGATACCGCTGCCCTGGGGAGTATGCAAGGCGTCCTGGAACGCCTTGCGCAAATCCGCCCCCAGCACCGCTGAGACATCGCGGCCGATCAGCGCCGACGACGGACCACCGCTGGCCAGCATCACACCCTGGGTATCCACCACGAACACATAGCGATCCTGGTCGACGAATTCGCCCTGGCGGCTGAAGGCGGCGAACGCCTTGTCACCCTGCTCCTGGTAATAGGCCAGGGCCTTTTCCAGCAGCGCCCGCGCGGGGGCGCCATCATCGGCGGGAGCCGCATGCAGCGCAGCGACACATAGCAACCACCACCAGCCCAGCCAGGCATGCTTGCGCAACAGCTTCATCGCCCACTCCTCGTTCACATTGACGTTCGAAGAGCGTAGCCGGCTGCGACAGATGGGTAGACATTCAGCTAACGAGGGTCGGGCCCGGTCGCGGGAGGCGCGTCGGGCCGGATCGTTCAGGGGCGGGTGTTGAGCTGTTGCTGCAGGTTCTGGATCTGGCTTTGCAGGGTGTTGATGTTGCGAGTGACCTGGCCCCGGAAAGCGTCGAACTCAGCGGTGCTGGCACCGTTTTGCGCAGTAGCGGGACGGTTGTCCTGCTGGCTCTTGAGCACGATCAGGTCCTGCTCCAGGCGCTCGATGGCGGCGCCCGGGTTGCCCTGTTTCTTCAACGCAGCCAACTCGGCGGCCAGGCTCTTGAGCTGGGCATCGACCTTGCCGCCATCGGCCTGGGCTCCCTTGAGGCTCGCCAGCTCGCCGCCCAGGGCCTTGAGCTGGGCCTGCAACTGGGTATTGGCCGCCTGCAACTCGGCGCTCTGGGCGCCCATCTGCTCCAGGCGCTTGTCCAGGTCGGTAGCCTGGCCGACCACGCCCTGTTGCTGCCGGCCTTGATCCTGCAAGCGGCTTTCCAGCTGCTTGATCTGCAGCTTCAGGGCTTCGCTGTCGCTGGTGACGCTGGTCTGGCTGGCCACCACCTTGCCGGAGATGTCCTGCAGCCGGCCAGCGGCCTCCTCGCTGATCCTGGCAAAGCTTTCCTGGGTCGCCACCAGTTGCTGCTCCATCAGCGAGATCTGCTGGAAGCTCCACCAGGCAAGGCCGGCGAAGGCAAAGAACAACGCCCCCACCAGCGCCCACAGCGGGCCGGTGCCGGCACCCTTGGCCTTGACCGCCGGCGCGCTACGCGAGTGGATCGCAGTGCGCTCGCGGGCACCGCTGGTGGTCGGGAAGACATCGTCGTCGAGAGGATCGGCGCGCAGGCTTGGAACGTCGTCGAAGTCATCGTGTGCATCGTTACGCATTGGGCAACCTTTCTGAACCGCGGAGGGGGCTGGATGCGGCGAGTATAAACCGCCGATGGGCCAGGCCAATGGACAGGAGCGGACGCAGCCGGTTCAGTCGCCGGTTTCAGCCCATGTCCTGGGCCTGCCACCAAGTGCAGAACTCGTCCAGGGCGGCCCACAGGCTGACCTTGGGCTCATAGCCCAGATAATGCCGGGCGCGGCTGATATCCAGGGTGAAATCCTTGTTCATGACTTGCATGCCCAGGCGCGACAGGGTCGGTTCCGGACGCCCGGGCCAGATCCGGCAGAAGCCCTCATTGAGCGCCGCCACGCTGTAGGCCAGGCCATAGGAACGGTAGCGGGTCACCTGCGGCACCTGCATCTGGCGCATCACGTAGTTGACCACGTCCCATAGCGGTACCGGGGCACCGTTGCTGATGTTGTAGGCCTTGCCCAGGGCCGAACCACTGGCGTGCAAGCAACTGAACAGGGCTTCGTTGAGGTTGTGCACGCTGGTGAAGTCGACCTTGTTCAGGCCATTGCCGACGATGGCCAGGCGTCCCTTGCGCTGCATCCTCAGCAGCCGCGGGAAGATGCTCATGTCGCCGGCACCGGTAACGAAACGCGGACGCAGGGCCAAGACTTCAAGGCCGAACTCCTGGGCACCGAAGACCTTCTGCTCGGCCAGGTACTTGGTGGCGGCATAAGGGTGCTTGAAGCGCTTGGGCACCTGTTCTTCGGTCAAGCCCAGGTGATCGCGGCCATCGAAGTAGATCGACGGCGAGGACAGGTGCACCAGGCGCCGGACCCGCTGCTTGAGGCAGGCTTCCACCACGTTCTCGGTCACCTGCACGTTGCCCTGGTGGAAATCCTGGTAGCGCCCCCACAGGCCCACGGCGCCAGCGCAATGCACCACGGTATCGACGTCGCGGCACAGCTCGCGCACCAGGTCGGCGTCCCCCAGGTCGCCCTGGATGAATTCGGCGCCACGACGCACCAGATGCTCCGCGGCTTCGGCACGGCGCCCGTTGACCCGCACCTCCAGGCCCTGCTCAAGGGCGAAACGGGCGAAACGCCCGCCGATGAAGCCGCTTGCGCCGGTGACCAGAATCTTCATGAAATATTCCTAAGAAAGCAGTGACGAGCTACGAGCTGCAATCTGCAAGTTGAAAATCAGTGCGCAAGCTGTCTGCTTGCAGCTTGTCGCTTGACGCTTACGGCTGCTCCCAGGGCACCAGCCACTGTGCGGATGAACGAGCCAGGTGCTCGGTGAGCAAGCCCAGCAGTTGCCCGCCATTGCGCCAATGATGCCAGTACAGCGGCACATCGATGGGTTTATCCGGCAGGAGTTCTTGCAGTACCCCTCGCTGCAATTGCTCGCGAACCTGCAATTCGGGCACCAGCCCCCAGCCCAACCCGGCTTCGGCCAGGCGGATGAAGCCTTCGGAAGACGGGCATAGATGATGCTCGAAGCCGCCGTCTACGCCCAGGGACGCCAGGTAGCGATGCTGCAGGAAATCATCGGGACCGAACACCAGTGCCGGAGTCCGGGCCAGTTGTCCCGCGCACACTCCCTGGGGAAAGTGCCGGGCGATGAAGGCCGGGCTGGCCAGGGCCCGGTAGCGCATGGCCCCCAGCAACAGGCTGCGGGCGCCGGCCACCGGTCGCTCGCTGGCGCAGACGCAAGCGGCCACCTCGCCTGCACGCATGCGCTTGAGGCCCACGGTCTGGTCTTCCACCACCAGGTCCAGGAGCAAGTGGTGCTCGGCGCAGAACGCCCCCACCGCTTCGGCCCACCAGGTAGCCAGGCTATCGGCGTTGAGGGCGATGCGCAGGCGTTCCGGCAGCCCCTCCTCGTCCAGGGCCGGCACCAGGCTCTGCAGGTCGCGTTCCAGCAACCGCACCTGCTGCACATGGTTGAGCAGGCGCCGGCCGATCTCGGTGGGGGCCGGCGGCGTGACCCGGACCAGGACCGGCTGGCCGATCCGCGCCTCCAGCAACTTGATCCGCTGGGAAATGGCCGACTGCGACAACCCCAGCACCTGGGCCGCCCGTTCGAAACCGGCCTGTTCGACCACTGCGGCGAGGGCCGAAAGCAACTTGTAGTCGAACATCAGTTTTCCTAATGAGAGATCAGCACTATTGGTTTTTCTTATACAGCCTGGAGCCGGAAAATAGCCAGCATAAAGCCTCTGTATCGCCTCTTAGTTCAAGGATCTTCTTCATGGCTGGTGAAACCTCCCTCGCGACCCTGCTGCGCAGCATGAGCCCGCAGCTCAACGACGGCGAGTATGTGTTCTGCTCCATCACCGACCGCAGCCTGCTGCGGGACTGCGAAGTGCTGGGCAGCTTTCACGAGCACGAAGGCCTGACGGTGATCCTGCGTCGCGAGCAGGCCGAACGTCTCGGCCTGGGGTTCGACTACGTCGCCGCATGGATCACCCTCCAGGTGCATTCGGCGCTGCAGGCCGTGGGCCTGACAGCCGCCTTCGCCGGCGCCCTGGGCCGCGCCGGGATCAGCTGCAACGTGATCGCCGGTTACTACCACGACCACCTGTTCGTCGGCCTGGCCGATGCCGAAAAAGCCGTCCAGGTGTTGCAACGCCTGGCCGCCGGCGAGGAGCTGTAATCATGTGGCAAAGCTATGTAAACGGCCTGCTGGTGGCCGCCGGCCTGATCATGGCGATCGGCACCCAGAATGCTTTCGTCCTGGCCCAGAGCCTGCGCCGCGAACACCATTTGCCGGTGGCCGCGCTGTGCGTGACCTGCGATGCCTTGCTGGTGGCCGCAGGTGTGTTCGGCCTGGCCACCGTACTCGCCCAGAACCCGACGCTGCTGGCGGTGGCACGCTGGGGCGGCGCGGCCTTCCTGATCTGGTACGGCGCCCAGGCGCTGCGCCGGGCGTGCTCGAAGCAGAGCCTGGAGCAAGGCGGTGGCCAGACCGTACGCTCGCTACGGGCGGTGATGCTCAGCGCGTTGGCGGTGACCCTGCTCAACCCCCACGTTTACCTGGACACGGTGCTGCTGATCGGCTCGCTGGGCGCCCAGCAGGCCGAGCCCGGTGCCTACGTGGTCGGCGCGGCCAGCGCCTCGCTGCTGTGGTTCTTCACCCTGGCCCTGGGGGCGGCGTGGCTCGCGCCCTGGCTGGCCCGGCCGGGTACCTGGAGGATCCTCGACCTGCTGGTGGCGGTGATGATGTTCAGTGTCGCGTTCCAGTTGATCAGCGCCGCGTGACTTATTCCAAAAGGCTCTGGAACCTCTATCCCACACAGTTGTTGCGTGGTTATGCCTCCCCCCCGATGCTATGATCCGAAGCTTGCGCCGCAAAGAGTACAAACTCCCCGGCGCTTGTCCGGCCGCCCGTGATCGGCCTTGCGCTCACCGCAACTGACCTGATTAGGAGAATCACCATGGCTTTCGAATTGCCGCCGCTGCCCTACGCACACGACGCCCTGCAGCCGCACATTTCCAAGGAAACCCTGGAGTACCACCACGACAAGCACCACAACACCTATGTCGTGAACCTGAACAACCTGGTGCCAGGCACCGAGTTCGAAGGCAAGACCCTGGAAGAGATCGTCAAGACCTCCTCGGGCGGTATCTTCAACAACGCAGCCCAGGTCTGGAACCACACTTTCTACTGGAACTGCCTGGCGCCAAACGCCGGCGGCCAGCCAACCGGCGCCCTGGCCGATGCCATCAACGCAGCGTTCGGTTCGTTCGACAAGTTCAAAGAAGAATTCACCAAGACTGCGGTTGGCACCTTCGGTTCCGGCTGGGGCTGGCTGGTGAAGAAGGCCGACGGTTCCCTGGCCCTGGCCAGCACCATCGGCGCCGGCAACCCGCTGACCAGCGGCGACACCCCGCTGCTGACCTGCGACGTCTGGGAACACGCCTACTACATCGACTACCGCAACGTGCGTCCGAAGTACGTCGAGGCGTTCTGGAACCTGGTGAACTGGAAGTTCGTGGCCGAGCAGTTCGAAGGCAAGAACTTCGTAGCCTGAACCTGTTCGCAGTGAAAAAACCCGGCCTGGCCGGGTTTTTTTTGCCCATTGCAAAATCAGGATGTTGTCCCGGGGGCTCCAGGCGCTAAGATTCCATGCAGGTAAAAAACAACGCTTTCCCCTCAAGTTGCATGACGTCGCTACCGACACACTGTCCACAGCTAGAGCAATCCTGATTCTGATCACCCGGGCTTCGCCCGCAGACGTCCTGTCCTCGGCCTTGATGTCACTTTGACGGCCATCACGGGATTGCCAATACTCATGGCAACTTGACGCTACGCGCACGGAACAAGGAATAGCCCCTTTGAAGCTGGAACTCAAAAACAGCTTGTCGGTGAAATTGCTCCGGGTTGTGCTGCTGTCGGCACTCATAGTGGGTGTGGTCCTGAGCTGCGCCCAGATCGTCTTCGATGCCTACAAGACTCGGCAGGCGGTAGCTAATGACGCCCAGCGCATCCTCGACATGTTTCGCGACCCATCGACCCAGGCGGTCTACAGCCTGGACCGGGAGATGGGCATGCAAGTCATCGAGGGCCTGTTCCAGGACGATGCGGTGCGCATGGCCTCCATCGGCCATCCCAACGAAACCATGCTCGCGGAAAAATCCCGCGACCTGCAGAAATCCTCCAGTCGCTGGCTGACCGACCTGATCCTCGGCCAGGAACGCACCTTCACCACCCAATTGGTGGGCCGCGGTCCATACAGCGAGTATTACGGCGACCTGAGCATCACCCTGGACACCGCCACCTACGGCCAGGGCTTCATCGTCAGCTCGGTGATCATCTTCATCTCCGGAGTGCTGCGCGCCCTGGCCATGAGCCTGGTGCTGTACCTGGTCTACCACTGGCTGCTGACCAAGCCGCTGTCGCGGATCATCGAGCACCTGACCAACATCAATCCCGACCGTCCCAGCGAACACCAGCTCCCCTTGCTCAAGGGTCACGAACGCAACGAGCTGGGGATCTGGATCAACACCGCCAATCAGCTGCTGGCGTCCATCGAGCGCAATACCCACCTGCGCCATGAAGCGGAGAACAGCCTCCTGCGCATGGCCCAGTACGACTTCCTCACCGGCCTGCCCAACCGCCAGCAACTGCAACAGCAACTGGACAAGATCCTGGTGGACGCCGGGCGCCTGCAACGCCGGGTCGCCGTGCTGTGTGTGGGGCTGGACGACTTCAAGGGCGTCAACGAGCAGTTCAGCTACCAGACCGGCGACCAACTGCTGCTGGCCCTGGCCGATCGCCTGCGCGGCCACAGCGGCCGCCTCGGTGCCCTGGCGCGCCTGGGCGGCGACCAGTTCGCCCTGGTGCAGGCCGATATCGAACAACCCTACGAAGCCGCGGAACTGGCCCAGAGCATCCTCGATGACCTGGAAGCCACCTTCGCCCTCGACCAGCAGGAAATCCGCCTGCGCGCGACCATCGGCATCACCCTGTTCCCGGAAGATGGCGACAGCACCGAGAAGCTCCTGCAAAAAGCCGAGCAGACCATGACCCTGGCCAAGAGCCGCTCGCGCAATCGCTATCAGTTCTACATCGCCAGCGTGGACAGCGAGATGCGGCGCCGCCGGGAACTGGAAAAGGACCTGCGCGAGGCCCTGGCCCGCGAGCAGTTCTTCCTGGTCTACCAGCCGCAGATCAGCTATCGCGACCACCGGGTGGTAGGTGTCGAGGCGTTGTTGCGCTGGCAGCACCCGGAGCACGGCCTGGTGCCGCCGGACCTGTTCATCCCGCTCGCGGAGCAGAACGGCACCATCATCGCCATTGGCGAGTGGGTGCTGGACCAGGCCTGCCGCCAGTTGCGGGAATGGCATGACATGGGCTTCAGCGAGTTGCGCATGGCGGTCAACCTGTCCACCGTGCAACTGCACCACGCCGAACTGCCACGGGTGGTCAACAACCTGCTGCAGATCTATCGCCTGCCACCGCGCAGCCTGGAGCTGGAAGTCACCGAGACCGGCCTGATGGAAGACATCAGCACCGCCGCCCAGCACCTGCTGAGCCTGCGGCGCTCCGGGGCCTTGATCGCCATCGACGACTTCGGCACCGGCTACTCGTCACTCAGCTATCTCAAGAGCCTGCCCCTGGACAAGATCAAGATCGACAAGAGCTTCGTCCAGGACCTGCTGGAGGACGATGACGACGCCACCATCGTGCGCGCCATCATCCAGCTGGGTAAGAGCCTGGGCATGCAGGTAATCGCCGAAGGCGTGGAAACCGCCGAGCAGGAGGCCTACATCATTGCCGAGGGCTGTCACGAAGGTCAGGGCTATCACTACAGCAAGCCACTGTCCGCGCGGGAGCTGGGCGCCTACCTGAAACAGGCCCAGCGCAGCAACGCAGCGATCCTCTGAAGCCAGCGCGGCGCGGGGCTTTGCGCCCTGCGCGAAGGCTCTTCGGAGAAGAAATAATTACAGCGGCAACCCTTTACACATAATGCAAATCTTTCGCATTATGTCGCAGTTTTTCGCGCGCCCCGCGCCGTCCACTCTCCTCTCGAAGCAGGATGTTCGCCATGATTCGTATGCCTCTGGCTACCGCCAGTCTGTTGGCCATCGCTATTTCCCTCGCCGGTTGCGGCGAAGGCAAAGACGACAAGGCTGCCGCTCAAGCACCGACCCCGGCTACCAGCACCGCGACTGCGGCCGGCGACGCCGCCAAGATCGACGAAGCCGCCGCCAAGGCCGTCGTCGCGCACTACGCCGACATGGTCTTCGCCGTCTACAGCGACTCCGAATCCACTGCGAAAACCCTGCAGAGCGCTATCGATGCCTTCCTGGCCAAGCCTGACGACCAGACCCTGGCAGCCGCCAAGGCCGCCTGGGCGGCGGCGCGCGTCCCGTACCTGCAAAGCGAAGTGTTCCGCTTTGGCAATACCATCATCGACGACTGGGAAGGCCAGGTTAACGCCTGGCCACTGGACGAAGGCCTGATCGACTACGTCGACAAGAGCTACGAGCACGCACTGGGCAACCCCGGGGCCAACGCCAACATCATCGCCAACACCGAGATCCGCATCGGCGAAGACAAGATCGACGTGAAGGACATCACCCCGGAAAAACTCGCCAGCCTCAATGAGCTCGGCGGTGCCGAGGCCAACGTCGCCACTGGCTATCACGCCATCGAATTCCTGCTCTGGGGCCAGGACCTCAACGGTACCGGCCCTGGCGCCGGCGCTCGCCCGGCCTCGGACTACCTGCAAGGTGCCGGCGCCACCGGCGGCCACAACGAGCGCCGCCGCGCCTACCTCAAGGCCGTGACCCAGCTGCTGGTCAACGACTTGGAAGAAATGGTCGGCAACTGGAAGCCGGACGTGACCGACAACTACCGCGCCACCCTGGAAGCGGAACCAGCCGAGACCGGCCTGCGCAAGATGCTCTTCGGCATGGGTAGCCTGTCCCTGGGCGAACTGGCGGGCGAGCGGATGAAGGTATCCCTGGAAGCCAACTCCCCCGAGGACGAACAGGACTGCTTCAGCGACAACACCCATAACTCGCACTTCTACGACGCCAAGGGCATCCGTAACGTCTACCTGGGCGAGTACACCCGTGTCGACGGCACCAAGATGACCGGCGCCAGCCTGTCGTCCCTGGTGGCCAAGGCCGACCCGGCCGCCGACGCTGCGCTCAAGGCCGACCTGGCGGCCACCGAAGCCAAGATCCAGGTCATGGTGGACCACGCCAACAAGGGCGAGCACTACGACCAGCTGATCGCCGCTGGCAACGAGTCGGGCAACCAGATCGTGCGCGACGCCATCGCCGCGCTGGTCAAGCAGACCGGCTCGATCGAGCAGGCCGCCGGCAAGCTGGGCATCAAGGACCTGAACCCGGACAACGCCGATCACGAATTCTGATCAGCACAACGTCCAGCAGAAGGCGGCCCTCGGGCCGCCTTTTTCATGCCTGCGACCAGGCCCGGCGTCGGGTGCAAATCAGTTCCGGCGCCCTTGTCCTGGATCAAACCAAACGATAATTCCTCTTATTCAAACCAGGCTGCCCTGTTAGACTTTGCGCCCTTGTTTTGCTCGTCCTGCAGGATATCCGATGCCTTCGTCGCTGCTTCGCTGGTCCGCGCTGTTCCTGGCCTTGAGCCTGGGCGCCTGCGATGAGGCGCCGCGCTTCACCCAGGCCGAGCCTGGCGAAGCCCGCGCCGGGGGCGCGACGACAGTCAACAAGAGCGATCGCAATGCCTTTTCCCTGCCGTCGGCCAACCTGCCGCCTACCCGCCGCCTGGATTTCAGCGTCGGCAACAGTTTTTTCCGCAACCCCTGGGTCATAGCCCCTTCCACCACCACCGCCCGCGATGGCCTGGGCCCATTGTTCAACACCAACGCTTGCCAGAACTGCCATATCAAGGATGGCCGTGGCCATCCACCGGCCCCGGACGCGCTTAACGCGGTATCCATGCTGGTGCGCCTGTCGATCCCCGACGACCCGACCCTGGCCCGGCTCATCGAGCGCACGGGGGTAGTGCCGGAGCCGGTCTATGGCAGCCAGTTGCAGGACATGGCGATCCCCGGGGTGGTTCCCGAGGGCCGGGTGCGGGTGGACTACGAACCGCTCCAGGTGCACTTCAAGGACGGCACCCAGGTTGAACTGCGCAAGCCCAGGCTGCGAGTGACCGACCTGGGCTACGGCCCGATGCATCCGGACACCCGTTTCTCGGCCCGGGTGGCGCCCCCCATGATCGGCCTGGGGCTGCTCGAGGCCATTCCCGAGGAAGCCATCCTGGCCAATGCCAGGCCGACCCGGGAAAACCCCATCGCCGGCCGGCCCAACTGGGTCTGGGACGATGCCCGGCAAAAGACCGTACTCGGGCGTTTTGGCTGGAAAGCCGGGCAACCGAGCCTCAATCAACAAAATGTTCACGCGTTCTCTGGTGATATGGGCCTGACCACCAGCCTGAGACCCTTCGATGACTGCACCGACGCGCAAACCGCCTGCAAGCAAGCCCCCAACGGCAATGGCCCAGACGGTGAACCGGAGGTCAGCGACAACATCCTGCGCCTGGTGCTGTTCTACACCCGCAACCTGGCGGTGCCCGCCCGCCGCGATGTGGACTCGCCCCAGGTCCTGGCCGGCAAGAACCTGTTCTTCCAGGCCGGCTGCCAGTCTTGCCATACCCCAAGCTTCACCACGGCGGCCAACGCCGCGGAACCTGAATTGGCCAACCAGTTGATCCGCCCCTACAGCGACCTGCTGCTGCACGACATGGGCGAAGGCCTGGCCGACCAGCGCACCGAGTTCAAGGCCAGCGGTCGCGACTGGCGCACCGCTCCGCTATGGGGCATCGGCCTGACCGAAACCGTCAGCGGCCATACCCAGTTCCTGCACGATGGCCGCGCCCGCAACCTGATGGAAGCGGTGCTCTGGCATGGCGGCGAAGCCGAAGGTGCGAAACAGCAAGTCCTTGCTTTCAATGCCCAGCAGCGCGCGGCGTTGCTGGCATTCCTGAATTCCTTGTAACGCTCGACTCATATGCTTTCTCCACAATAAAGGGAGCCCGAACATGTTCCGCCCCAAACTGCTCTTCACCAGCCTTGCCGCGCTCGCCCTGGGCGCCTGTTCGCCCCAGGACCCACAAGCCGTGACTTCCGCGGCCATCGCCAAGCAGGTGATCCTGCCGACCTACAGCCGCTGGGTCGACGCCGACCGCCAGCTGGCCGTCAGCGCCCTGGCCTTCTGCGAAGGCAAGGAAAGCCTGGAGACCGCCCGCGCCGACTTCCTCCATGCCCAAAAAGCCTGGGCCGAACTGCAACCGCTGCTGATCGGCCCGCTGGCCGAGGGCAACCGCTCCTGGCAGGTCCAGTTCTGGCCGGACAAGAAGAACCTGGTCGGTCGCCAGGTCGAGCAACTGGTCAACGCCAACCCACAGATCGATGCCGCCGCCCTGAGCAAGTCCAGCGTCGTGGTGCAAGGCCTGTCGGCCTATGAGTACATCCTCTTCGACAGCAAGATCGACATGGCCGATAGCACCCAGAAAGCCCGCTATTGCCCGCTGCTGACCGCCATCGGCGAACGCCAGAAGCAACTGGCCGAGGAGATCCTGTCGAGCTGGAACAACAACGACGGCATGCTGGCGCAGATGAGCAAGTTCCCCAACCAGCGCTATGCCGATTCCCACGAAGCCATTGCCGACCTGCTGCGTGTGCAAGTCACGGCCCTGGACACCCTGAAGAAGAAGCTCGGCACCCCGATGGGCCGCCAGACCAAGGGCATCCCACAGCCGTTCCAGGCCGATGCCTGGCGCAGCCAGTCGTCGCTGCAAGGCCTGGAGGCCAGCCTCAGCGCGGCCCAGACCGTCTGGGCCGGGGTCGACAACAAAGGCCTGCGCGGCCTGCTGCCGGCCGAGCAGAAACCACTGGCCGACAAGATCGACGCAGCCTATGCCGCGTCCTTGAAACTCTTCGCCAGCACCCAGCGCTCGCTGACCGAAATGCTCGGCGACGACGCCGGGCGCCAGCAACTCAACGACCTGTATGACAGCCTCAACGTGGTCCATCGCCTGCACGAAGGCGAACTGGCCAAGGCGCTGGGCATCCAACTGGGCTTCAACGCCAACGACGGTGACTGATGATGCTGCGACGTCAGGCTTTGGCACTGGGCAGCTTGCTGCTCAGTGCGGTGACCTTGGGCGGCTGGACGCTGTTCAAGCAAAAGGGCAAGCAGCCCTTGCTGCTTTCGGCCAGGGATGACGGCGACGGCAAGCATTACGCCGTCGGTTATCAACTGGACGGTAAACAGGTGTTTGCCACCCAGGTCGGCCAGCGTTGCCACGACATCATCAACCACCCGCGCTTGCCCATCGCCCTGTTCGTGGCCCGGCGCCCGGGCACCGAGAGCTACCTGGTCGACCTGCGCGACGGCAAGCTGCTGCAGACCCTGACCTCGCAACCTGACCGGCATTTCTATGGGCACGCGGTGATCCACAAGGATGGCGAGTGGCTGTACGCCACCGAGAACGATACCCGGGACCCGGGGCGCGGCCTGTTGGGGGTCTACCGCTTCGAGAACGAACGCCTGGTGCACAGCGGCGAACTGTCGACCCACGGCATCGGCCCGCACCAGGTGTCATGGATGCCCGATGGGGAAACCCTGGTGGTGGCCAACGGCGGCATTCGCACCGAAGCCGAAAGCCGGGTGGAAATGAACCTCGACGCCATGGAACCAAGCCTGGTGCTGATGCAGCGCGACGGCACCCTGCTGAGCAAGGAAACCCTGGCCCAGCAGATGAACAGCGTGCGCCACATGGGCATCGCCAGCGACGGCACCATCGTCACCGGCCAGCAATTCATGGGCGCCGCTCATGAATCGTCCGAACTGCTGGCGATCAAGCGGCCCGGCCAACCCTTCAGTGCATTCCCGGTGGCCGAACAGCAATTGCAAGCCATGGGGCACTACACCGCCAGCGTCGCCGTGCACAGCGAGCTGCGGCTGGTCGCCCTCACCGCTCCCCGGGGCAACCGTTTCTTCATCTGGGACCTGGACAGCGGTGCGCTACGAGTAGATGCCCCGCTGCCGGACTGCGCGGGGGTCGGCGCCGTGGCCGATGGCTTCGTGGTGACCTCGGGACAAGGCCGTTGCCGCTTCTACGATTGCCGTCAGGCGCAGATCGTGGCCAAGCCCCTGGAACTGCCTGCAGGGCTGTGGGACAACCACCTGCACCTGGCGTGAAGACAGGATTCGGGAAAAATCAAAAGGCCTCGCATCGCGAGGCCTTTTGATTGGCAGGAAAACTCTTCAGCTCTGGGGCTTGAGGCCCTGGCTCATGCCGAACATGAACAGCAACAGGTCATGGTCGGGCTTGGCCGCCGTGGACACCTTCGCCACCCGTGGCAACGGACAGTGGGCATTGCCCTTGGCCGCGCTCAGCACCTGGGTGCGTGGCTGCTCCCAGGCAACCACCGCCAGGGAAGCAACTGCCAAGGCTCCTGCCAGGAATACACCTCGTGCAATTTCTAGCTTCATAGCTATAAACCTTTGATAGAGCTGCCAAACGCCGTCCTGTAAAAGTAGTAGAGCTTCTCCCAGTCGGTGTCGCTCCACGACGAATGGCGACGCAATTGCTTTAGATCATGAGCCGCGGCCCGCTTGCTGCTCAGGCGCTGGCGGCATTTCTCGAAATCCAGCAAGGCGATCTTCGGTCGAGCCTGCTCGCCTTCACCGTCCACCCGCACGAACACATGCTTGGAATACAGGCAACCATGCTGCCAGCGTCCCTTGTGCATCCGCGCCAGCGTCGTCGCCAGGGATTGCAGCACCTGGTCGTGGAACGCCTCACCATGGCGCTCACGCTCGCCGGCGGCGTACCAGTTGTCGATCTCGATGAAACCATCGAGCGACGCCGTGACCAGCAGGGCCTGCCATTCGTTCTGCGCTCCTCGCCTGGCACCACAGAACACCGGCTCCGGAACGGTCACCTGCAGCAAGCGCAGGCCCTTGAGTGCGTTGAGTTCACGCAGGACCGTAGGGCGTCCGAAAGGATGCAACCAACTGCGGTAGATATGCCCTACCTGACGCTTGGCATACAGCAGTCTTCCATTACTGCCTACAAGCCGTTGAACACCACTCTCACCGCCTCGGCGCTTGTTGGGTTCTTCAACCCATTCACCTTGCTCGTTCCAGAAGTATTCGAAGCGATCTGTGGGCACGGCATCCATTTCCGAAGCACATTCAACAGCCATCCTTTTACCTCTTGCGTAGTACGTAAACTCGCCACATGGCGTAGAGCGGAAGGAAGTCCAGGTGTTGCTGGACGCTAAAGCCGGCTTGCCGGAATTCTTCTTCGACCGTGGCCGCCGGTAACACGAAACGGTTCTGGTAACCCTTTTGCCCAACCTCGGATGGTCGCTTGCGCTCCATCCTTTTGCGTTTCCAAGCCTTGAAGTTGCCGTCGACCCACAACGAGACGATCACGCTATCGCGGGTCACCCGCTGGAACTCGCGCAACAGCGCCATGCGGTGCTGCGCTTCACCGACATGGTGCAACAAGCGCATGGAGAAAATGCAGTCCACGGCGTTGTCCGGCAGATCGATGGCAAACGCCGATGTCTGCAAGGGCCGTACCCGTTTCACCACTTCGGCAGGTTGCGCCACCGTGGCGGTGTTGAGCATAGCCGCTGAATAATCGGCGCCAATGATGATTCGATTGCTCTTTTCGGCCAGTAACGGCCAGAAACGCCCAGCGCCACACGGCAGGTCCAGTACCAACCCCGGATCGCCTGCCAGGGACAAGGCAGTGCGAGCCAAGTGCTCATCTCGCTTGTGGGACAGCTGGCGCGCCAGTCCATCCTGATGCTTGAGCAGGTACTCCAGGGCATGCTGGGTATCGTACTTCTCGGAAAACTTCAGCTTGATCGGTGCAACCATCGCCAGGACCTCCTGCAATTGATGGCACTACCTTAAGCAGCGCCATGTCAGCGACAGGTTGTTCCCGCGTGAAAACTTCGTACCGTCCAGCCAAGAAATATTGCAGGGTTTTACAGCGGGCGAACAGTGGCCTGGGGCCATTTCAAAGGAGAAATCGACAAGTGACAGGCCCTGTAAAACAGGGCCATGCAAGACAATCAGACCTTGGTCGATTGCAATTGAACGTGAAAACGACAGCCATTGGGGGTCATGGTGCTGAGGCTGACGCTCCAGCCCTGGTTTTCACAAATACGCTGGACCAGCGACAAGCCAAGGCCCAGGCCTTCCCCACGCTTCTCATCGCCACGCACGAAAGGCTCGAACATCGCCTCGCGCTTTTCCTCAGGAATGCCCACGCCGCTGTCCTCCACCGTGAAGCTACCGGGCGCCAGGCTCAGGCGAATGAACCCCTGCTCGGTATAGTGCAGGGCGTTGCGCAGGAGGTTGCCCATCACCGCATGCAGGAAGGTGGCGTGGTAGCGGGTATCGTCGGACTGTCCGGGATCGAAGATCAGTTCGATGCCCTTGGCCTCGATGGACTCGCTCCACACCCCGAGCAGGTCGCTGGCGGCCTGGCTCAAGGTCAACTGTGGCGACATGCTGGCGTCCTCACGCTGGGCTCTCGCCAGCATCAGGAAGGTCTGCACCAGTTCGCGCATTTCCGAACAGGCCCGAGTGATCCTCTCCACCTGGGCCCGCCCGCGATGGTCCAGGGCCGGGTTTTCCAGCAACAGCTCGCAAGAGGTGGCCAGGACCATCAATGGCGTACGCAATTCATGACTGACGTCACTGGTGAACAGCCGCTCGCGATTGAGCGCCTGGCGCAGGCGGCCCAGGGTCGCATCGAAGGCGATGGCCAGCTCTCCCACTTCGTCCGCTGCGTAGTCCGGCGCCAATGGCGGTGCCAGGCCCAACAACTGGTCACGATGCCGTACCTGGCGTGCCAGGCGCACCACCGGCGCCATCACGCGCCGCGCCAGCACCCAGCCGAGGAACACCGCCAGCGCCAGGCTGAGCACGAAGCCCACCAGCACCACCGCGAACAGCACTCGCTCGCGCTCTTCGAAATCGCTCTGGTCTTGCAGCAGCACATAGCGCCGGCCATCCACCACCTCGACCATGGCGTGATAGGACAACTGTTCACGAAACACTTCATGGAACCCGGGGTCCAGGTGACGCAGGTCCTTGGGCAGCTCGAAATCGCCGCGACCACCACTGTAGTAGAAGAGTTGGTCGGGCTCGGGGCGGTGGCTCCAGTCGCCGACGTTATCCATCAACAGCAGGCGTTGCAGGTCGCCTCCGAGACCAGCGGAGATGAGCTTTTCCTCCACCAGGTGAACGGTGGCCACGATGCCCATGGCGAAGGCCCCAGCCACCAGGGCGCTCATCAGCGCAAAGGCGATGATGATCCGCTGGGCAAGGCTCTGCTTAAACTCCATCGCGGCCCTCGGCCAGGCGGTAGCCGACACCATGCACGGTGTGCAGCAGCGGCTTGGCGAACGGCTTGTCGATCACCTGGCGCAATTGGTGGACGTGGCTGCGCAGGCTGTCGCTGTCCGGACAGTCATCGCCCCACAGGGCTTCTTCGAGGATTTCCCGGCGCAAGACATGGGGACTCTTCTGCATCAGCACCGCCAGTAGTTTCAGGCCGACCGGGTTGAGCTTGAGCAGGCGTCCCTCACGGGTGACTTCCAGGGTGTCGAGGTCGTAGCTCAGGTCGCCCACCTGCAATGCCCGCCTGCCGCCACCCTGGCTGCGGCGCATCACCGCCTCGATCCGGGCGGAAAGCTCCGAAAGGGCAAAGGGCTTGACCAGGTAATCGTCGGCTCCGGACTTGAAGCCCTGGAGGCGATCGTCGAGCTGGTCGCGAGCGGTGAGCATGATCACTGGCGTGTCACGCCGGGCGTCTTCGCGCAGGCGCTTGCACAGGGTGTAGCCATCGATCCCCGGCAGCATGATGTCGAGCACGATCAGGTCGTAGTGCTCGGTGGCGGCCAGGTGCAAGCCCGACAGTCCGTCCTGGGCGCAGTCCACGGTATAGCCCTTGAGCCCCAGGTAGTCAGCCAGGTTGGCGAGAATATCGCGGTTGTCTTCAACCAGTAGGATTCGCATCGGCACTCTCTCCGTATACAGTTACGGCCGTCTTGGCTCGCGCAGCTTAAGGCCAAGTCCGGCTCACCGCCACCCTTGTCGGAAGGCTCGGGGGGCTGTTTCCAGTGTCGCCATGGCTTGACGTTTTTTTCACCCGGGACTCACGTCCCGACGACAGCCAGGGCAACACAATGGCAGCCATTTGCCCCGGGTTTGCCGCAGGACAACGGAAACGAAAAAGCCCCGCCGGCTTGCGCCGGCGGGGCCTTTTCAGTACAGGGGTAAGGCTGGCTTACATCATGCCGCCCATGCCACCCATGCCGCCCATGTCTGGCATGCCGCCGCCAGCTGGAGCGTCTTTCTTCGGTGCGTCGGCAACGGCGGCCTCGGTGGTCAGGATCAGACCGCCGATGGAAGCTGCAGCTTGCAGAGCCGAACGGGTTACCTTGGTTGGGTCCAGGATGCCCATTTCGATCATGTCGCCGTATTCGCCGGAAGCAGCGTTGTAACCGAAGTTACCTTTGCCGTTCTTCACTTCGTTGACTACAACGCTTGGCTCGTCGCCGCTGTTAGCGGAGATCTGGCGCAGCGGAGCTTCGACGGCGCGACGCAGAACCGCGATACCTACGTCCTGGTCAGCGTTGTCGCCCTTGAGGTCGACGATCGCTTGCAGGGCACGGATCAGGGCTACGCCACCGCCAGGCACCACGCCTTCTTCAACGGCTGCACGGGTAGCGTGCAGGGCGTCTTCAACGCGGGCTTTCTTCTCTTTCATTTCAACTTCGGAGCCAGCGCCAACCTTGATCACTGCAACGCCGCCGGACAGCTTGGCCAGGCGCTCTTGCAGTTTTTCACGGTCGTAGTCCGAGGAAGTCTCGGCCACTTGGGCACGGATCTGGGCGATACGGGCTTCGATGTCGGCCTGGTTGCCAGCACCGTCGACAACGGTGGTGTTTTCCTTGGACAGGGTCACGCGCTTGGCGCTACCCAGGTGCTCCAGGGTGGTGCTTTCCAGGCTCAGACCGATTTCTTCGGAGATCACGGTACCGCCGGTCAGGACGGCGATGTCCTGCAGCATGGCCTTGCGACGATCGCCGAAGCCTGGAGCCTTGACGGCTGCGACTTTGACGATACCGCGCATGTTGTTCACAACCAGGGTCGCCAGGGCTTCGCCTTCGACGTCCTCGGCCACGATCAGCAGTGGGCGGCCGGCTTTAGCAACGGCTTCCAGCACTGGCAGCATTTCGCGGATGTTGGAGATCTTCTTGTCCACCAGCAGGATCAGCGGGCTGTCCAGCTCGGCAACCATGGTGTCTGGCTTGTTGACGAAGTATGGGGACAGGTAGCCACGGTCGAACTGCATGCCTTCAACGACCGACAGTTCGTTTTCCAGGCCGGTGCCTTCTTCGACGGTGATCACGCCTTCTTTACCGACTTTTTCCATGGCTTCGGCAATGATGTCGCCGATGGAGTTGTCGGAGTTGGCGGAGATGGTGCCTACCTGGGCGATGGCCTTGGTGTCGGCGCATGGCTTGGACAGAGCCTTGAGCTCCTTGACGATGGCGATGGTCGCCTTGTCGATGCCGCGCTTGAGGTCCATCGGGTTCATGCCGGCAGCAACGGCCTTCAGGCCTTCGTTGACGATCGACTGAGCCAGAACGGTGGCGGTGGTGGTGCCGTCGCCAGCGTCATCGTTGGCACGGGAGGCAACGTCCTTGACCAGCTGCGCACCCATGTTCTCGAAACGGTCTTCCAGTTCGATTTCCTTGGCTACGGAAACGCCATCCTTGGTGATGGTCGGAGCGCCGAAGCTCTTTTCCAGGATCACGTTACGGCCTTTCGGGCCCAGGGTAGCTTTTACCGCGTCAGCCAGGACGTTGACGCCGGTGAGCATTTTCTTGCGGGCGGAGTCGCCGAATTTAACTTCTTTAGCAGCCATGATCGATATTCCTTAAATACTGTGTAGTAGCGGGAAAATACGCGGGGAATCAGCCTTCGATAACAGCGAGAATCTCGTTCTCGGCCATTACCAGCAGATCTTCGCCATCGACTTTCACGGTGTTGCTGCCGGAGTACGGGCCAAACACCACTTTGTCACCCACTTTCACGGCCAGCGCACGTACTTCACCGTTGTCCAGCACACGGCCGGTACCTACAGCGACGATTTCGCCACGGTTAGGTTTTTCAGCGGCCGAACCAGGCAGAACGATACCGCCGGCAGTTTTCGATTCTTCTTCGCTGCGACGGATGACGACGCGGTCATGCAGAGGACGAAGCTTCATTGTCGATCTCTCCTAATTGTGGTTTTCAGCGGCCGGTGTCGATACCGGCGGGTTAACAAATCCGGCGTGGCCGGTTGCGGCTCGACGAGCGAGACGCGGAAGTCTGTCTGGTATCAGCACCAGAAACCTTGCGGTGACCGTTACATAAGGGCGCACAAGGCTATTACAAGGGCTGGTCGATGAATTTTTTTAAATCGCCTGCGCAATAACCAACACGGCACCCGAAGGTGCCGTGTTTGCGAGGCTGGAAGCGATCAGTCGCGGTGCTCGAACTCACCTTCGATGACGTTCGGTTCGCGTCCCAAGGGTTGCTGCGGCGCAGGACCACCACGGGCCGAGCGCATGTCGTCGGCGAAGGCACGCTGGCGCATGGCCTGCTCCTCGGCACGCTCGCGCATCTTGTTGGCCAGCAGGCGACGGGGGAATGGCAGCAGCATCAGCAGGCCGAACACATCGCTGATGAAGCCCGGCAAGATCAACAAACCACCACCCAGGGCCAGCATCAGGCCCTCGAGCATCTGCTGGGCCGGCAACTCGCCACGATTGAGACTTTCACGGGCGCGCAGGGCCGTGGCTAGGCCGGCCACACGCAACACCATCACGCCAAGCAGCGAACCGAGAATGACCAGCAGCAGCGCCGGGAAAAACCCGATCGCCGCGCTGACCTTGACGAAGACGAACAGCTCCAACACTGGGAACAGCAGAAAGAGCAACAGAAAAGGGCGCATCAAATGGTTTCCTCTGCGGAAGAATGCCTTCCAGTAGACCGTAAATGACGTCGCCAATTCGTGAATTCAAGCATCCACGGTCTGATTTTTCGGCCACTGATCGGCGCGCGCCAGGAAAACCAGGGCCTCGCGCACTTGTGTCGACGTGTTGCAAGGGGCTTGGAATGGCAACCAATACAGCGCCTGGCCAATACGCAGGTGCATGCCCTCGGTATCGATCCCGGCCATCTGCGCCGGTACCTTGTCAGGCAAGCCGGTCAGCTCGACGTAGTGGGCGATGGCCTTGGCATGATCGCTGTTCATGTGCTCCACCATGCTCAACTCGGCCTTGCCGGCGAACGGGTTGGCCAGGGTCAGCTGGTCGACCCAATGGATGGCGCCGAAACCGCCGATGTAGCGATGGCGCACCGGCTTGAGCACCCAGAAATCGAAATCGTGGGCCTGGTGATAGTTCTGCGATTCGGGAAAGTAGCGGTAGTAGCGCTCGGCGGCGGCCTCGATCGCCGCCTCGTCGGCCAGCTTCTCGGCCTCGGCCAGGTAGGTCAGGCGCCCCACCGCCTGCACGTCATCGGCATCGCGCTCACCGACCAGCAGCGAACACTTGGGATCTTTCTGCAGGTTGTGGGTGTGCTGGGCGATGCGGCTGATGAGGATCAGCGGACGACCTTCGGCATCGAGGCAATAAGGCACTACGGAACCGAAGGGAAAACCCGGCATGGACTTGGAATGCGTGGACAGCACGCCACGGTATTCCTTGAGCAGCAGTTCTCGTGCATTCTTGGCAGCTTCAACGCTCACTTTATGACTCCTTCAATAGAATCCGTCGAAAACGGACGGGCGATCGGACCACGGTCCGTCTACGCCAACGGGGCAATACTCGTCTGCAGCCAGGCCAGGCCCAGCTGTCGCGAAGGGCCCTGGTACAAGGACACCCTCTCACGACAGCTGACAGGACATGCGAATGCAACTCACTGACAAAGTAATCATTATCACCGGCGGTTGCCAAGGCCTGGGCCGCTCCATGGGCGAGTATTTCGCCAGCCGTGGAGCCAGGCTGGCCCTGGTGGACCTGAACCAGGAAAAACTCGACCAGGCCGTCGCGGCCTGCAAAGCCCATGGCGTCGAGGCACGCTCCTACCTGTGCAACGTGGCCAACGAAGAACAGGTCGAGCATATGGTGAATCAGGTTGCCGAGGACTTCGGTGCCATCCATGGCCTGATCAACAACGCCGGGATCCTGCGCGATGGCCTGCTGCTCAAGGTCAAGGACGGTGAAATGACCAAGATGAGCCTGGCCCAATGGCAGTCGGTGATCGACGTCAACCTGACCGGCGTGTTCCTGTGCACCCGGGAAGTGGCGGCGAAGATGGTGCAACTCAAGACCAGCGGCACCATCATCAACATCTCGTCGATTTCCCGCGCCGGCAACATCGGCCAGACCAACTACTCTGCGGCCAAGGCCGGGGTTGCCGCAGCGACCGTGACCTGGGCCAAGGAACTGGCGCGCTACGGCATCCGCGTGGCCGGTATCGCCCCGGGCTTCATCGAGACCGAGATGACCCTGGGCATGAAGCCCGAGGCCCTGGAGAAAATGACCGCCGGTATTCCGCTCAAGCGCATGGGCAAGCCGGAAGAAATCGCCCACTCGGCGGCCTATATCTTCGAGAACGACTACTACACCGGACGCATCCTGGAAATGGACGGCGGCTTGCGCCTCTGATCCGAAGACGCTGCTCCCGGCCCTTGCGGCGCGGGAGTTGATGCAACAACGCTCGCCGCAACCTAAATCGCGACGAGCGCCTGCCCTGGGCTCAATCGTCGCTGACGGTGATGCTGGGCATCGCCGGGGCGGCAGCTTCCTGCAACACAATACGTGCCCCCACGTGCCGTGCCAGTTCCTGGTAGACCATGGCGATCTGGCTATCCGGCTCGGCGATCACCGTCGGCTTGCCGCCATCGGCCTGCTCGCGGATCAGCATCGACAGCGGCAGCGAAGCCAGCAGTTCGACGCCGTACTGGCTGGCCAGCTTCTCGCCGCCGCCTTCGCCGAACAGGTGCTCGGCATGGCCGCAGTTGGAGCAGATGTGCACCGCCATGTTTTCCACCACTCCCAGTACCGGGATGTTCACCTTGTGGAACATCTCGATGCCCTTGCGCGCATCCAGCAGGGCCAGGTCCTGGGGCGTAGTGACGATCACCGCACCCGCCACCGGGACCTTCTGCGCCAGGGTCAGCTGGATGTCGCCGGTACCCGGCGGCATGTCGATCACCAGGTAGTCGAGATTGCCCCAGTCGGTCTGGGTCACCAGTTGCTGCAAGGCGCCAGAGGCCATCGGGCCACGCCAGACCATGGGCGTGTTGTCGTCGGTGAGGAAGGCCATGGACATGACTTCGACACCGTGGGCCTGGATCGGCACGAACCACTTCTGGTCCTTGATCTTCGGCCGTGTGCCTTCGGCGATGCCGAACATGATGCCCTGGCTCGGGCCATAGATATCGGCGTCGAGGATGCCCACCCGGGCACCTTCCCGAGCCAGGGCCAGGGCCAGGTTGGCGGCGGTGGTGGACTTGCCCACGCCGCCCTTGCCCGATGCCACCGCCACCACGTTCTTGACGTTGGCCAGGCCCGGTACCTGGGCCTGAGCCTTGTGCGCGACGATCACGCTGCTGGCCTCGACCTTGGCCGAGCCCACGCCTTCCAGGCCCTCGATGGCCAGTTGCAGCATCTGCGCCCAGCCACTGCGGAACAGGCCGGCGGCATAGCCCAGCTCCAGGCGGACCGAGACCCGGTCGCCCTGGATGTCGATGTCCCGCACACAGCCGGCGCTCACCGGGTCCTGGTTCAAGTAAGGGTCGGTGTACTGGCGAAGCACGGCTTCCACCGCTGCGCGATTGACGGCGCTCATGGGCAACTCCGATAACAAGACAGGAAAATCAGCCGGCTATCCTACGCCGCCTCTCCCTTCGTGGCGAGGGAGCGGCGCCGCCCCTGGAGCTTGCCTGCGCTGCACAGGGACGCCTGGAAGGGTGAAAATTCCGTCCCGGCGTTTTATAGTGGCCGACCTTCGTTTCATCAAGTAGCCGAGCCCCATGTCCGAGCCACGCAAGATCCTCGTCACCAGCGCCCTGCCCTATGCCAATGGTTCCATCCACCTTGGCCACATGCTCGAGTACATCCAGACCGACATGTGGGTGCGCTTCCAGAAGCACCGCGGCAACCAATGCGTCTATGTCTGCGCCGACGACGCCCACGGCTCGGCCATCATGTTGCGCGCGGAAAAAGAAGGCATCACCCCGGAACAACTGATCGCCAACGTCCAGGCTGAACACAGCGCCGACTTTGCCGACTTCCTGGTGGACTTCGACAACTTCCACTCGACCCACGCCGAGGAAAACCGCGAGCTGTCGAGCCAGATCTACCTCAAGCTGCGGGATGCCGGGCACATCGCCACGCGCGCCATCACCCAGTATTTCGACCCGGACAAGAAAATGTTCCTGGCCGACCGTTTCATCAAGGGCACCTGTCCCAAGTGCGGCACCGAGGACCAATACGGCGACAACTGCGAGAAATGCGGCGCCACCTACGCCCCCACCGACCTGAAGGATCCGAAGTCGGCGATCTCCGGCGCCACTCCGGTGCTCAAGGAGTCCCAGCACTTCTTCTTCAAGCTGCCGGACTTCCAGCAGATGCTGCAGACCTGGACCCGCAGCGGCACCCTGCAAGACGCCGTGGCCAACAAGATCGCCGAATGGCTGGATGCCGGCCTGCAGCAGTGGGATATCTCCCGCGATGCGCCTTACTTCGGCTTCGAGATCCCCGATGAGCCAGGCAAGTACTTCTATGTCTGGCTGGACGCGCCGATCGGCTACATGGCCAGCTTCAAGAACCTCTGCGCCCGCCGTCCGGAACTGGACTTCGATGCGTTCTGGGCCAAGGACTCCAGCGCCGAGCTGTACCACTTCATCGGCAAGGACATCGTCAACTTCCACGCCCTGTTCTGGCCCGCCATGCTCGAGGGCGCGGGCTTTCGCAAGCCCACGGCGATCAACGTCCACGGCTACCTGACCGTCAACGGCCACAAGATGTCCAAGTCCCGCGGCACCTTCATCAAGGCCCGCACCTACCTGGACCACCTGTCGCCGGAATACCTGCGCTACTACTACGCCTCCAAGCTGGGCCGTGGCGTCGACGACCTGGACCTGAACCTCGAGGACTTCGTGCAGAAGGTCAACTCCGACCTGGTAGGCAAGGTGGTCAACATCGCCAGCCGTTGCGCCGGGTTCATCCACAAGGGCAATGCCGGAGTGATGGTCGACACCAACGCTGCCCCCGAGCTGACCGAGGCCTTCCTGGCCGCCGCACCGAGCATCGCCGAGGCCTACGAGGCCCGTGACTTCGCCCGCGCCATGCGCGAGATCATGGCCCTGGCCGACCGCGCCAACGCCTGGATCGCCGACAAGGCACCCTGGTCGCTGAACAAGCAGGAAGGCAAGCAGGATGAAGTCCAGGCCATCTGCGCCACCGGCATCAACCTGTTCCGCCAGCTGGTGATTTTCCTCAAGCCGGTACTGCCGGTCCTGGCCGCCGACGCCGAGGCATTCCTCAACGTCCCGGCACTGACCTGGAACGACCACCAGCAATTGCTGGCCAACCATCAGCTCAACGAATTCAAGCCGCTGATGACGCGGATCGACCCAGTGAAAGTACAAGCCATGACCGACGCCTCGAAGGAAGACCTCGTCGCCAGCCAGACCGACACTGGTGCGCCCAAGGGCAATGGCGAACTGGCCAAGGACCCGCTGTCGCCGGAAGTCGACTTCGACACCTTCGCCGCCATCGACTTGCGCGTAGCGTTGATCGTCAAGGCCGAAGCCGTGGAGGGCGCCGACAAGCTGCTGCGCCTGACCCTGGATATCGGCGATGAACAGCGCAATGTCTTCTCCGGGATCAAGAGCGCCTACCCGGACCCGTCCAAGCTCGACGGTCGCCTGACCATGATGATCGCCAACCTCAAGCCACGGAAAATGAAGTTCGGTATCTCCGAGGGCATGGTGATGGCTGCCGGCCCAGGCGGTGAAGAAATCTACCTGCTGAGCCCCGACAGCGGCGCCAAGCCCGGCCAGCGGATCAAGTAAGGCCGTCGGCTGGACCCCGTCCCCCCGTTGCCCACTGGCGCAACGGGGGGATTTGCATATCTGGGCAGTCACGCGCGCGCGTGGAGTTTGCCTACTCTTGAGGGACAGCCTGCTTGCACCGGCATCGACCATGACCCACTTCCTGCTCGCTCTCATCAGCACCGCCCTGGTCAACAACTTCGTGTTGCAGTGGCCGCTGGGCGTCGATCCGCTGTTGCAGTCCCAGGCTGGCCACAGGCGGCAGGTCCACGCCCTGGGCCTGGCCACCACGGTCTTGATGCTGGTCAGCAGCGTGCTGGGCCAGCTGCTCTATCGTGGCCTGCTCGAGCCTTGGGGGCTGGCATCGCTGCAACTGTTCTTCTGGCTGCCCCTGAACGTGCTGCTGATCCAGCCGCTGCTGGGCTTGCTGGCGCGGATTCTGCCCGGTTGGCCGTTCGACGGTCTCTGGCTGTTGCTCCTGGGCAATGCCGGCGTGCTTGGCCTGTTGCTGGTAGGCAGCCGCGATGATCTGGGGCTGGCGACCCTCGGCGCCATGGCCCTGGGAGCCGGCCTGGGTTTCTGGCTGGTACTTGGCTTGTTCAGCGACCTGCGCCAGCGCGTCTGCAACAACGATGTTCCCCTGCCCTGGCGGGGCCTGCCCCTCGACTTGATCGGCGCCGGTCTGCTGGCAGTGGCGTTCCTGGGCTTCAACGGAATGGTCAAACCATGAGTCTGATTCAACGCATCGATGCCCTCTTGCCGCAAACCCAATGTGGCAAGTGCGGCCATGGCGGATGCAAACCCTACGCCGAAGGCATCGCCAAGGGCGAGGCCATCAACAAGTGCCCACCCGGCGGCGAGGAAACCATCGCCGGCCTGGCCCGGCTACTGCAATTGCCGGTCATCGAACTGGATCGCAGCCGCGGCGAAGCCCCGGCCCAGGTGGCCTACATCCGCGAAGCCGAGTGCATCGGCTGCACCAAGTGCATCCAGGCCTGCCCGGTGGACGCCATCGTCGGCGCGGCCAAGCTGATGCACACCGTGCTGGTCGATGAATGCACCGGTTGCGATTTGTGCGTGGCGCCCTGCCCGGTGGATTGCATCGACATGCTGCCCCTGGCCCTGGGCCAGGTGGTACCGATTGTCGGCGGCCTGGCCGGCAGCCCCGAGCAATTGCAGGCCCGCAGCAGCAAGCGCGAGCACGCCAGGCGCCGCTTCGAACAACGCAACCAACGCCTGCTGCGTGAAGAAACCCGACGCCTGCTGCGTGAAGAAACCCGACGCCTGCTGCGTGAAGAAACCCGACGCCTGGCCGAACGCCAGGCCCGGGCGCAAAAGGCCGCCCAACCTGTCGCAAGCGGCGACAACCCGGTCCAGGCGGCGATCGAACGAGTTCGTGCGCAGAAGGCCGCGGCTGCCGATGCCGCGCTGAAAAAAGCCAAGATCGAATTAGCCATGAGCCGGACCCAGTTGAACAAGTCCCTCAAGGCCTTCGGTCATCCGCCCACCTTCGAGCAACAGTCGCAACTGATCGTCCTGCAGCGTCAGTTCGAAGCCGCCGAGCAGGCCCTGGCTCGCCTGGAAGCCCAAACCCCAGCCACGCCACCAGTGGCGACGCCCAAGGATGCCAATCTCAAGCGCGCCAAGATCCAGCTGGCCACACGCCGCGCCGAACTGAAAAAAGCCCAGGCCGCAGGTGCTCCACAGGCTGAACTGGAGGCGCTGGGCGCAGCCCTGGCGGCTGCCGAACAGGACCTGCATGCCGCCGAGGATGCCAGTGCCAAGCCGGCACCGGTGCTCACCCGTACCGAGAAGCGGCCAATCGACCCGCAACTGCGCCGCCTGAAGACCGAGCTGGCCTATGCCCGGGCCGAGCTGCACAAGTTGCAACGCCAGGCAGGCAGCAGTGCCGAACAATTGACCCAGGCCCAGGCACGCCTGAGTGAAGTCGAACGCCAGGTGGACGCCCATGCCGCTGGCTGAGGGCGCCGACCCACGCCTGCACCAGGCCATGCAGCGAGTGCTGCTGGCCACTCTGCCAGGCCTGCTGGTACTGCTGTGGCTGTATGGCTGGGGAGTGCTGTTGAATCTGCTGCTGGCCGCTGGTGCCGCACTGGCCATGGAGGCGCTGGTATTGCGCCTGCGCAAGCGCCCGCTGCTGGCGTCCCTCAGCGATGGTAGCGCCCTGGTCAGCGCCACTCTGCTGGCCTTGGCCCTGCCGGCCTACTGTCCCTGGTGGCTGGCGCCAAGCGCCGCGGCCAGCGCCATGCTCCTGGGCAAGCACCTGTATGGCGGCATCGGGCAGAATCCCTTCAACCCGGCCATGCTCGGCTATGCCCTGGCCCTGCTGTGCTTCCCGCAGTCGATGACCCGTTGGCCTGCCCCCCAGGCCATGGGCTTGCTGGACGGCCTGCAACTGGTCTTCGGCCTGGACGGTTCGCGTCCCGATGCCTGGGCCCAGGCCACTGCGCTGGACAGCCTGCGCATCAACAAGAGCCTGACCATCGACGAGCTGTTCGCCGCCAGCCCGGCCTTCGGTCATTTCGCTGGTCGCGGCGTCGAATGGGTCAACCTGGGCTTCCTGGCCGGCGGACTACTGCTGCTGCAACAGCGAGTCATCAGCTGGCATGCCCCTGTTGGCATGCTCGGCAGCCTGCTGCTCATCAGCTTGCTGTGCTGGAACGGTACAGGCTCCGACTCCCACGGCTCGCCGCTGTTCCACCTGCTCACCGGGGCCAGCATGCTCGGCGCCTTCTTCATCGTCACCGAACCGGTATCAGGCCCCAAAGCAGCCAGGGCACGCTTGCTGTTCGGGGTCGGGGTCGGCCTGCTGACCTACCTGATCCGTACCTGGGGCAGCTACCCTGACGGCCTGGCCTTCGCCGTGCTGCTGATGAACCTGGCGGTGCCCGCCCTGGAACGCCATTGCGCCCGCGAACCAGCCGGGAGCCGACCATGACGACCCCACGCAGCCTGTTGTTGCTGGCAGCCCTTGGCATCCTGGGCATCGGTGCCACGCTGTGGTTGCAACATGCCAGCGCCCCGCGGATCGAAGCCGAGCAAAGAGCCCTGCAAGCGCGCAAGCTGCTGGACCTGCTGCCAACGGACAGCTATGACAACCAGCCCTTGGATCGGCCAGTGCCACTGCCTGCCACGCAGCTGGCCAACAGCCGCCTGCTCGAGGGCTACCTGGCCACCCGCAATGGCCTGCCCAGCGCCCTGCTGCTGCGCAGCCAGGTTACGGGGTATGCCGGCCCCATCGAGCTGCTGATCGCCATCGACAATCAGGGCCGCCTGCTGGGCAGCAAGGCCCTCAGGCAGGAGGAGACACCGGGCCTGGGCTCCCACATCGGCGATCAACCCAATCCTTGGCTGACCGGGTTTTCCGGCAAGTCCCGCAACGATCCCGGTGACGCAGGCTGGGCACTGAAGAAGGACCAGGGCCAGTTCGACCAGATCGCCGGCGCCACCATCACCTCCCGTGCAGTGATCAGTGCCCTGCACGATGCCCTGCGTTACTTTGACGAACACCGCGCCACCCTGCTCGAGGGAGCCGACCATGAATAAGCCGCTGGCGCTGCCCGGGCTGTTGATGCTGCCGGCACTGATCGGGGCGACGGATTCCTGGGTCAAGGCCCTGGGCATGACCCTGGGCTTTGGCTTGCTGGCGACGGCTTTCGGTCTTGGCATGCGCTCGCTACGCCCGCATCTGCAGGCCGGTGGCCCGCGCCTGCTGGCCAGCTTGTTGCTGGCCGCCGGCCTTGGCAGTTGCCTGTGGCTGGCCGCGCAGGCCTGGAGCCTGGAGTTGCACAAGCAACTGGGCCTGTACCTGGCGCTGTTGCCCTTGCAGTGCATAGCACTGGAACAGGTGGGATTTTTCCAGCATGCCGACCGGCTACGCCTGGCCCTGGCTTTTTGTGCCGCCCTGAGCCTGCTGGGCGCCCTGCGCGAACTGCTGGGCACCGGGGCCCTGGGTAGCCACCTGGGCTGGCTCATCGGCATGACCGATACCGGGAGCGGCTGGGTAGTGGCCAATGGCGGCTTGCACCTGCTGACTCTCGCCCCGGGCGGTTTTATCCTGCTGGGCCTGTTGCTGGCCGCCACCCGGGCCTGGACCCTCTACCGATCGCCTTCGAGGACATGAATCACCCATGAATGCAGCCAAACGCCTGGAAATATTTCGCCGGCTCCATGAGGACAACCCCGAACCGAAGACCGAACTGGCCTACTCCTCGGCATTCGAACTGCTGATCGCCGTGATCCTTTCGGCGCAATCGACCGACGTCGGGGTCAACAAGGCGACTGCCAAGCTGTTTCCCGTGGCCAACACCCCTGCAGCCATCCATGCCCTCGGGGTCGATGGGCTGTCGGAGTACATCAAGACCATCGGCCTGTACAACAGCAAGGCCAAGAACGTCATCGAAACCTGCCGCCTGCTGGTGGAACGCCATGGCGGCGAGGTACCGCAGACCCGGGAAGAACTCGAAGCCCTGCCGGGCGTTGGTCGCAAGACCGCCAACGTGGTCCTCAACACGGCTTTTCGCCAATTGACCATGGCCGTGGATACCCACATCTTCCGGGTCAGCAATCGCACCGGGCTGGCGCCAGGCAAGAACGTGGTGGAAGTGGAAAACAAGTTGATGAAGTTCGTGCCCAAGGAATATCTGCTGGACTCCCACCACTGGCTGATCCTGCACGGTCGATATGTTTGCCTGGCCCGCAAGCCACGTTGCGGAAGTTGTCGGATCGAGGACCTGTGCGAATACAAGCAAAAGACTTCCGATGATTGATCGAGCATTGATTTTCTTCATGACTCGATTGAAAAAATCTTTTTTACCCGCCAGGAGAATATCGATATAAGGAGCGCCAATGGCAGTCCTAGCCTGGAGTCGACCTTATGAGCACTGGCAAAGAACAACTGGACGTAGAAGACGATTTCACCGCGGCTGAAACAGACGATGCCGAACCTGTGGTGGAGGTGGCGAAGACCAACCTGAGCAAGCGCCGCACCATCGACAATCTTCTGGAAGAACGGCGCCTGCAAAAGCAGCTGGCCGATTACGATTTCGATCTTTAGTAACGAGAAAACCTCCGACTGGAGGTTTTCTCGTTACTGGTTTCTCCTGCTCCCACGGTCGGCCTTAGAGGCCGACCAAGCGTCCGCATTATTCAGGGATCATCCCGCCCGCTACAGTCCTTGCTATCGGAAAAACTTCATATCAACCGGTGCCGCTGGGCAAACTCGATCAGGTCGACCAGTGACCGGGCATTGAGCTTGGTGAGCAATCTTCGCTTGTAGGTACTGATGGTCTTGTTGCTCAGACATAGTCCTTCGGCGATTTCCTTGTTACTCATTCCACTGGTGAGTTGTTTCAATACCACCAACTCACGCCCTGACAACAGTTCGATCATTTCTTCCTCGCTGCTGACTCCCTGGCTGGAACGGAAAGTGTGCAACGCTTCATTGGGGAAGTAGCTGTAGCCGGCCAGCACCGCCCGCACCGCGCTGATCAACTCGGTAATGTCCTGCTGCTTGCACACATAACCCGCCGCCCCGGCCTGCATGCAACGCATGGAAAAAGGCCCGGGCGTCTGCAGGGTCAACACCAGTATCTTGATCGGCATGGCCCGTGACATCAGCCGCGTTATAACTTCAAGCCCATCAAGTTGTGGAAGTCCAATATCCAGGATCAGGATGTCCGGCACATACTCCACGGCCAACTTCAATGCATCCGCGCCATTGTCCGTTTCCGCTATAACTTCAAAACCATGTCGCTCCATCAACATACGTACGGCCAGACGAGTTACCGGATGATCATCCACGATCAAGACTCTTTTCATAGGTCCGTCCACGTCCTGAGATTTTTAGAGCCAGCACCATACCCGAGAGAATTGACGCTGGCACCGTGTATCAGGCGGCTACGACTGTAGGAGGACGTTCCTTACAAGCAATACCGAATTGCCTTACAAAATAACTTTCACACTGAACAACAAACTTTAAAGGCACATAAGACCAATCAACAACCAAGCTACTTTCCGTACTAACAGAAATTTAATAAAAACATGACAAGTATTGTTTCTAAAAGTTTAAATCACTCAAAATCCCAAACTAACAAACGACCACCCCATGATTTAGCTCCATCTAAATATTCATCTATTGAGTTTGTCTTCGACTGATCAAGTGGGCCTTTACTTCATCCGCATATGCGACCAGCCGCTCCTCGTCGTCCTGGAACAACTGGCACATCCTCACCAGCGCCTCGGCATCCGCACTATTGCCTGCCTGGCGCAGCAATTCAGCGATACGCCTGAGTTCCACCGCCGACCAGCGCAAGTCGGAAGCCGTGCCTTGCAGGTCACGCCGGAGACTCTGTTCCACATCGTTAAGCCGCATGCTGATCTCCCTGATTTTCGTCGATCCCCAACCCTGAACATGATAGGCCCTGCCCCGCAGGCTGCCAGGCTGCTCGCCAACCGGAGGTTGCTGGAAACCTGGGCAAAAAAAACCGGAGCCCCGCAGGGGCTCCGGATCGCCTACTCATATCAGGCAAGGATCAACGACACTTCGCCCTCATTTATCGCAAGTGGCGTGGTAGCGCCCCTTGGGATTCTTGTATGAGAAAGCGTGGCAGGTCTTGAGGCGGGTATCGGGGTCGGTGGATTTATAGACGTAGGCAGTTACATGCTGCTTGCCCTTGAACGGCTCAATGCCACCTATGTGCCAAAGACTTTTCTTCAGGTAGAGGTCAGTGTTGGCGATGCTGTTGTAGCCATTGGTGATGGATTCACTCGCCGAAAGGCTGAGGGTCTGGCGAATGGTCGTATTTTCTCCATCGGTGGACTTGGTCTCGAGCTGCACTTCGGTAATGGCATCCCAGGTGCTGCATTCCTCATCGCCACAGACATAAACCGCCGCCAGCGCATGGCTGGAAAGCACAGCCAGGCCCAGCGTCGAGGCCAGGGGAAACAGGTAGGATCTGAGCGTTTTCATTGGAGTCCCTCCCAATAGGAACTTGATAGGCGCAACGGTAAGTTAGGGTCTGGCCCTTACCCTGTACCGACGGCCTATTGGCAGCCAGGGGCAGGTACCGCTAACGACCTTATTCCCGCCCGTGTGGCGCTACCACGCGGAACCGCTTCCCCGACAAGCCGCCCAGAGACCCCGAGCATTTGCCGGCCCCATGCAAAACGCCGCTGGTCTCACAATGAGCCAGCGGCGTTTTGGGTACGACGGTGTGCCTATGGCGGCCTGTCACGGCCGCTCAGGGATTCAGAGCATGCTCCGGCCCTTGTTGGCGGCGATGCGCATGCGCAACGCATTGAGCTTGATGAAGCCTGCCGCGTCCGCCTGGTTATAGGCGCCGCCATCTTCTTCGAAGGTGGCGATGTTGGCGTCGAACAGTGAATCGTCGGACTTGCGGCCGGTGACGATGACGTTGCCCTTGTACAGCTTCAGGCGTACCACACCGTTCACGCTGGCCTGGGAGGCGTCAATCATCTGTTGCAGCATCAAGCGCTCCGGGCTCCACCAGTAACCGGTGTAGATCAGGCTGGCGTACTTGGGCATCAGCTCGTCTTTGAGGTGCGCCACTTCACGGTCCAGGGTGATGGACTCGATGGCACGGTGGGCCTTGAGCATGATGGTGCCGCCAGGAGTCTCGTAGCAGCCACGGGACTTCATGCCTACGTAGCGGTTCTCGACGATGTCCAGGCGACCGATGCCGTTCTCGCCGCCGATGCGGTTCAGTGTCGCCAGCACGGTGGCCGGGCTCATCTCGACGCCATCGATGGCGACGATGTCGCCGTTGCGGTAGGTCAGCTCGATATAGGTCGGGGTGTTGGGGGCCTTCTCCGGGGAAACGGTCCAGCGCCACATGTCTTCTTCGTGCTCGGTCCAGGTGTCTTCCAGCACGCCGCCTTCATAGGAGATGTGCAGCAGGTTGGCGTCCATGGAATACGGGGATTTCTTCTTGCCATGGCGCTCGATCGGGATGGCGTGCTTCTCGGCGTAGTCCATCAGCTTCTCGCGGGACAGCAGGTCCCATTCGCGCCAAGGGGCGATCACCTTCACGCCGGGCTTCAAGGCATAGGCGCCGAGTTCGAAACGCACCTGGTCGTTGCCCTTGCCGGTAGCACCGTGGGAGATGGCGTCGGCGCCGGTCTCGTTGGCGATCTCGATCAGGCGCTTGGCGATCAGCGGACGGGCGATGGAGGTACCCAGCAGGTACTCGCCTTCATAGACGGTATTGGCGCGGAACATCGGGAAGACGAAGTCACGCACGAATTCTTCGCGCAGATCGTCGATATAGATCTCTTTGACACCCATGGCTTGTGCCTTGGCGCGGGCCGGTTCGACCTCCTCGCCCTGGCCCAGGTCAGCAGTGAAAGTCACTACTTCACAGTTGTAGGTATCCTGCAGCCACTTGAGGATCACCGAAGTGTCCAGGCCGCCCGAATACGCGAGAACGACCTTGTTAACGTCCGCCATGCCATCACTCCACGGGGTTGTACGGAAAGCCGTCGAGTCTACCGGTCAATGCGGATAATTTACAGAGGGGCGACAGCTTATGACGCCCAGGCGACAAAATATGTCAGGCGGGCGACGATGAAAACCGGGTCAGGAAGTGGCCGCAGCCCCCGCTCCGGAGGCCGCCTGGGGCGCCGGGGCAGGTTTCTCGGCGGGGGCGGCCCGCTCCAGATGCACGTTGACCCGACGATTCTTGGCCCGGTTGGCGGCATTGGTATTGGGTGCCAATGGATAGCGTTCGCCATGGAAACGCACGACGATCTGGTTTTCGGCCAGGCCATTGGCCTTGAAGAACTCCATCACCGCCAGGGCCCGGCGCCGCGACAGGTCACGGTTGGTCAGGCGATTGCCGCTGTTGTCCGAGTGTCCATCGAGCTCAATGTGATTGACCGTCGGGTCGGCCTTGATGAAGTCCACCATGACCTGCAGCTTGGCCTTGGCCCGGGCATCGAGCTCGATACCACCTCCAGGGAAACCGATCTCGGCCTGCTTGATCTGGTCGTAGTTCATCGGCAGCAACTTGGTCATGCAGGTCTGATAGTCGCCATAGGCCTTGCTGAACTTCACCGGTAGCAGGCGAACCTCGGAAACGCCGCCCTCGCGGGAGTAATGACGGACCACCGGGCTGCGCCCTTCCAGCAAGCCGATGATCAAGCGGCCAGCCTGCATCTGGTTGCTGTTGAACAACACGCCATCGGTGCCGGCCTTGACCGCCCCGAGGTTGATGTCGCCACGACCGGGCTGCCAAGGCGCGGCAGCCGCGAGCAGGGTCGCCGAGCCACCCGCCTGCATCGGGTTGAAACTCTTGAGGCGGAAGATCGCTTGTTCGCCGGCCCGGCGCACGAACTCACCAGAACCGAAATCGGTCACCGGCTGGATCAAGCGGCATTCGAACTTGTCGCCTTCGACCGTCCACTCAATGCTCTCCAGGCGAGTCTGGAAAGTGAGAGCCATCGCGGGCAGGCTGGCAAACACACTGAGCAAGGCTAGATAACGCTGGCGCACGGGAGGCTCCACTGACGTGTACAACAGAAAAATCGACAGGCGTGAATACGCCATACCTTCGGGCTATCGGTCGCTCTGAGCAAAACTTGATAGCGAGTGCCTGCAAGAGTCTTTTCCGGTAGCATTCCCCCCTAGTTTTACCCGCCTGGAACCTCCCATGTCCGACCGCCTGACCCTATTGCGTCCCGACGACTGGCATATCCATCTTCGCGATGGTGCCGTGTTGCCCAATACAGTCGCAGATGTCGCGCGCACCTTTGGCCGCGCGATCATCATGCCCAACCTGGTGCCTCCAGTGCGCAATGCCGCACAAGCCGACGCCTATCGCCAGCGCATCCTCGCCGCCCGCCCGGCCGGCAGCCGCTTCGAGCCGCTGATGGTGCTCTACCTCACCGACCGTACCCAGCCGGACGAGATCCGCGAAGCCAAGGCCAGCGGCTTCGTGCACGCCGCCAAGCTGTATCCGGCCGGCGCGACCACCAACTCGGACTCGGGCGTGACCAGCATCGACAAGATCTTCCCGGTACTCGAAGCCATGGCCGAAGTCGGCCTGCCGCTGCTGGTCCACGGTGAAGTGACTCACGGCGACATCGATGTCTTCGACCGCGAGAAGATCTTCATCGACGAACACATGCGGCGCGTGGTCGAACGCTTCCCGACACTGAAGGTGGTGTTCGAACACATCACCACCGCCGATGCAGTGCAGTTCGTCAAGGAAGCCCCGGCCAACGTCGGCGCCACCATCACCGCGCATCACCTGCTCTATAACCGCAACCACATGCTGGTAGGCGGGATTCGCCCGCACTTCTATTGCCTGCCGATCCTCAAGCGCAACGTCCACCAGCACGCCCTGCTGGATGCTGCTACCAGCGGTAGCGAGAAGTTCTTCCTCGGCACCGACTCCGCGCCTCACGCCCAGCATGCCAAGGAAGCCGCCTGCGGTTGTGCCGGCTGCTATACCGCGTTTGCCGCCATCGAGTTGTACGCCGAGGCCTTTGAACAACGCAATGCGCTGGACAAGCTGGAAGCCTTCGCCAGCCTCAATGGCCCACGCTTCTATGGCCTGCCGGCCAACACCGACCGTATCACCCTGGTCCGTGAAGAATGGACCGCCCCCGCCAGCCTGCCGTTCGGCGAGCTGACTGTCATTCCGCTGCGCGCCGGGGAAAAACTGCGCTGGCGCCTGCTGGAGGATCACTCGTGAGTGACGAACATTTCGACGATGAACAAGAAGGCAGCGGTGGCCCTCGCCACCCCATGGCCGCACGCTTTCGCGGCTACCTGCCAGTTGTCGTCGACGTAGAGACCGGCGGCTTCAACTGCGCCACCGACGCCCTGCTGGAAATCGCCGCTACCACCATCGGCATGGACGAAAAAGGCTTCGTGTTCCCCGAGCACACCTACTTCTTCCGGGTCGAGCCTTTCGAGGGAGCGAACATCGAGCCGGCGGCCCTGGAATTCACCGGGATCAAGCTCGATCACCCCCTGCGCATGGCCGTCAGCGAAGAGACCGCCCTCACGGATATCTTCCGCGGGGTGCGCAAGGCCTTGAAGGCCAACGGTTGCAAGCGCGCGATCCTGGTCGGCCATAACAGCAGCTTCGACCTGGGCTTCCTCAACGCCGCCGTGGCGCGCCTGGACATGAAGCGCAACCCGTTCCATCCGTTCTCCAGCTTCGACACCGCCACCCTGGCGGGCCTGGCGTACGGCCAGACGGTACTGGCCAAGGCCTGCCAGAGCGCAGACATCGACTTCGACGGTCGCGAGGCACACTCGGCGCGCTACGACACCGAGAAGACCGCCGAGCTGTTTTGCGGCATCGTCAACCGCTGGAAGGAAATGGGCGGCTGGCAGGACTTCGACGACTGAAGATCCGCTGCATAAAAAAACCGGCCCTGAGGCCGGTTTTTTTATGCGAGATGCCAGGCCTTACAGCTTGCCGGCGTTCTCGGTCAGGTAGGCAGCAACGCCTTCTGGCGAAGCGGTCATGCCTTTGTCGCCTTTTTTCCAGTTGGCAGGGCAGACTTCGCCGTGCTCTTCGTGGAATTGCAGGGCATCGACCAGACGGATCAGCTCTTCCATGTTACGGCCCAGTGGCAGGTCGTTGACGATCTGCGAGCGAACCACGCCCTTGTCGTCGATCAGGAAGGCGCCACGGAAAGCCACGCCGCCTTCGGACTCTACGTCGTAGGCCTTGGCGATTTCGTGCTTCATGTCGGCAGCCATGATGTATTGAACCTGACCGATGCCGCCGGCATTGATCGGGGTGTTACGCCAGGCGTTGTGGGTGAAGTGCGAGTCGATCGACACGGCGATCACTTCCACGTTGCGTGCCTTGAAGTCAGCCATGCGGTGGTCCAGGGCGATCAGCTCGGACGGGCAGACGAAGGTGAAGTCCAGCGGGTAGAAGAACACCAGGCCGTATTTGCCTTTGATGGCCGAGGACAGGGTGAAGCTGTCGACGATTTCGCCATTGCCGAGAACGGCCGGGACGGTGAAGTCAGGGGCTTGTTTGCCTACGAGAACGCTCATTGGATATCTCCTGGTGTGGACGTACTGATGGAAGAAGGGGACCGGCCTCGAGTCTGTCATTTTGATACGACAGCTGCATGACCTGACCCCGCTTCGCATGAACCGAGCATCATACACGGCGTTTTTAAGCTGTCCTTAGTGGTTTTTTCCCAAGCTGGCCCACAAGGCGAAAAATACCGCTTATCTGTCATTAACGGGAGCAAAAGCCATTCGTCACCCCGACGGAAAACCGCAGGAAATGCTGTCGAAACCACTTTGACAATCATTCTCGTTAACATTAAGATCCATCGCAATTGAGCCCTAACCAGCGACGGTTCTCATCTTATGTATGTCTGCCTCTGCACCGGTGTCACCGACGGCCAAATCCGCGAAGCGATCTACGAAGGTTGCTGCAGCTACCGTGAAGTGCGCCAGGCGACCGGCGTTGCCAGCCAATGTGGCAAATGTGCTTGCCTGGCCAAGCAGGTGGTCCGCGAGACGCTGACCGAATTGCAGACCGCCCAAGCAGCGATTCCCTATCCTGTGGAATTCAGCGTCGCCTGATTTAAACACCCAGATTCAAGAACCGGACCTAGTGTCCGGTTTTTTTATGCCTGCAATTCAATTGCTTAGGTGCAAAACGCGGAACACAAACATTCTTATTCCGATTAATTTTTATATATTATTCAATAACTTAGGTTTGACAGTAATCTATATGCGGCTCAGACTCTGCCCATGTTCAACTAATTAAAGGGCAGGACCCCATCATGAAAGGCGACATTACAGTCATCCAGCATCTCAATAAAATCCTTGCCAATGAACTGGTCGCGATCAATCAGTACTTCCTGCATGCCCGCATGTACGAAGATTGGGGCCTGAACAAGCTGGGCAAGCACGAGTACCACGAGTCCATCGACGAGATGAAGCATGCGGACAAGCTGATCAAGCGCATCCTCTTCCTCGAAGGCCTGCCCAACGTCCAGGACCTGGGCAAGCTGCACATCGGCGAACACACCAAGGAAATGCTCGAGTGCGACCTGCGCATCGAGCGTACCGGGCATGCCGACCTCAAGGCAGCGATCGCCCACTGTGAATCGGCCGGCGACTTCGGCAGCCGTGAACTGCTGGAAGATATTCTCGAATCCGAAGAAGAACATATCGACTGGCTGGAAACCCAACTAGGCCTGATCGATAAAGTTGGTATCGAGAACTATCTGCAATCGCAAATGGGTGACGAGTAACTTAACTCGTAATATTCCCGACAATAAAAAGCCCCGCTTCTTTCCAGAAGCGGGGCTTTTTGCATTACGTGGATATATTCACGTAATGCGCAGGAGCGAGTGCTCTCGCTCCTGCAAGGCAACCTGGATCAGGCTTCGGTCTTGGCTGCGGCTGCTTTCTCGGCAGCGGCCTTGATCAGGGTCTGCAGCTCACCGTTGGCGAACATCTCCGCCATGATGTCGCTGCCACCGACCAGCTCACCATCGACCCACAGTTGCGGGAAGGTTGGCCAGTTGGCGTACTTGGGCAGGTTGGCGCGAATTTCCGGGTTCTGCAGGATGTCCACGTAAGCGAACTTCTCGCCACACCCCATCACGGCCTGCGCGGCTTTCGCGGAGAAGCCACACTGCGGGGCATTCGGCGAGCCTTTCATGTAAAGCAGAATGGTGTTGTTGGCAATCTGCTCTTTAATAGTTTCGATGATATCCATGGAACACCTCGGCTGAACTTTCCGACTCTGTTGTCGGCACGGTGGCGCATTGTAACGGAATCCTGAGCGCGCTGCTTGGCCTCTCCGACAGACATCTCAGGCCGCCACCACCTTGACCGGCACGCCATTGAGCGCCGCATTCCCCGACAACGCATCCAGATGGCGCTCATCGGTCAAGTCATTGGCGCTGCAGCCTGGTTGTCCGCTGGCGATCTCCATCTGCACACCCGGGCGGGCGTGCCCCCAGCCGTGGGGCAGGCTCACGACTCCCGGCATCATATCGGCGCTGGCCAGTACCTCGACCTCCACCGTGCCAACCCGGGAACTGATGCGTACTCGCTGGCCATCGCTCAAGCCACGCTGGGTCAAGTCTTGCGGATGCATCAGCAATTGATGGCGCGGCTTGCCTTTGACCAGGCGATGATAATTATGCATCCAGGAATTGTTGCTGCGCACATGCCGCCGCCCGATCAGCAGCAGCTCATCCACCTGCGGTACAGGCTGTGCGGCAAAACGTTGCAGGTCCGCCATGATCGCCGCTGGCGCTGCCTGGATCCGTCGGTTCTCGGTCTTCAGGCGTTGCGCCAGGTTCGGCTGCAACGGCCCCAGGTCGATGCCGTGGGGGTGCAGGTCCAGGGTTGCCAGGGATAGCCTGAGCGGCGCCCCGTCGCCATAACGTCCGGCACGCAATCCCAGGTCGATCATCTGCGCCGGAGCCATGGTCGGCTTGAGGCTGTTGCCGGTTCTCGCGGCGAACGCCTTGGCCAGGCCGACGAAGATTTCCCAATCGTGCAAAGCCCCCTCGGGCTTGGGCAATATCGCCCGGTTGAAACGACTGACGTTACGCACCGCGAACATGTTGAACGTGGTGTCGTAGTGATCATTCTCCAGCGCCGAAGTGGACGGCAGGATCAGGTCCGCATAACGGGTGGTTTCGTTGATGTACAGATCGATGCTGACCATGAACTCCAGGCCGTCCAGGGCCTGCTCCAGGCGTCGGCCATTGGGCGTGGACAGCACCGGGTTGCCCGCCACCGTGACCAGGGCCCGGACCTGTCCCTCGCCCTCGGTGAGCATCTCTTCGGCCAAGGCGGATACCGGCAGCTCGCCGCCGTATTCGGGAAGTCCGGATACCCGGCTCTGCCAGGCATTGAAGTGACCGCCCGAGGTCGCCGCCACCAGGTCCAGTGCCGGCTCGGTACACAGCGCGCCGCCCACCCGGTCGAGATTGCCGGTGACCAGGTTGAGCAATTGCAGCAACCAATGGCACAGCGTGCCGAAAGCCTGGGTCGAGACGCCCATGCGTCCATAGCAGACCGCCCTGTCGGCACTGGCGAACTCCCTGGCCAACTGGCGGATCTGCGGCGCCGGGATCGCGCACAACGGGCTCATGGCCTCCGGGGTGAAACGGGAAATCGCCTCCCGCACCTGGGCCAATCCATCCACCTGCAGATGACTGTCGCGCATCGGGCCGTCCAAGAAAATGCTGTTCAGCAGGCCGAACAGCAAGGCCACGTCGCCCCCGGGGCGAATGAACAGATGCTGATCGGCCATCGCCGCCGTCTCGCTGCGCCGTGGATCGATCACCACCACCTTGCCGCCCCGGGCCTGGATCGCCTTCAGGCGCTTCTCCACGTCGGGCACGGTCATGATGCTGCCATTGGAAGCCAGGGGATTGCCGCCGAAAATCAGCATGAAGTCGGTGTGATCGATATCGGGAATCGGCAACAGCAGGCCGTGGCCATACATCAAGTAGCTGGCCAGGTGCTGGGGCAACTGGTCCACCGAAGTGGCGGAGAAACGGTTGCGGCTCTTGAGCTGACCGAGGAAGTAGTTGCTATGGGTCATCAGCCCATAGTTATGCACGCTGGGATTGCCCTGGTAGGTGGCCACCGCATCCTTGCCATGGCGCTGCTGGATATCCGCCAAGCGCTCGGCCACCAGGGCGAAGGCCTCATCCCATTCGATCGGCTGCCATTCATTACCGACCCGCCGCACCGGATGGCGCAGGCGATCCGGATCATCCTGGATGTCTTGCAGGGCCACGGCCTTGGGGCAGATATGGCCACGACTGAAGTTGTCCTGGGGATCGCCCTTGATCGAGGTGATCCGCGGGCCGCTTCCCGGCTCTTCGGTGATTTCCAGGGTCAGACCGCAGATGGCTTCGCACAGGTGGCAGGCACGGTGATGGAGAGTCTTGGTCATGGCCAGTCTCTATTGTTCGACGACACCTGCGATCAGGCATCGGAAGCCAGGACTATGGCGTCAGTCCACCAGGCACGCCAGGGATGTTCGTCCCATGAATCCACCACCATCAACCCGGGACATGCTCGCCACCGTCAGTTGGGCGGTAGCCTGGGCAGGCTGTCCATGGACACCGGCACTCTCGATTCCGCTGGTCCTTGTCCGGGATAAGTGCCCGACAACTGGGCAAGCAGGCGCCAATGTTCATCGAGGCCGGCACTGAGGGTCATCATCCGATCGATCATCTTGCGCGCCGCGTCCCGGGTCACCTGGTCATCGCTGCGCAGCAGTTCGAAGGAAAATGTGGTCACCGAGGCCGTCATGTCGGTGAGGGCCCGGGCCGTGAGCCCCAGCAGCGTCATAAGTTGTTGCTCCTTGGACTCCATCGCACACGCTTCCCGGCTGCTGATCCGCCTTTATAACCCCAGCACTTTGCATTAGGAAATGTTTCAGGTTGGCGACCGAGGCTCACCTGGCCGGCAGATCCACGGCCCATGGGTCAGAAAGCGACCACGGCCCCGCGGGCAGCGTCCCTTCGATTGCCAAGCCGTGCCGGGGCAGTGTACAAATGCCCGGCTGCTGCCTGGAAACTGATCTTGAAAATGCCGACGCGTTCGCGTCCCGGCTCCTGTGAACACCCTTGATCGCCGTAGCACTATTGGTAATACGCGACATTTAATTATAAGATCGCGCCTTCCCCATTTCGTCGCCCCGTGCGGCTTCCGCCGCAGGTCCAGCCTATTGTTCGATAAAACAAGGCCTAGAGAATCTGCGGTCCGTGGCAAAAAGGTAGTTAATGATGAGCGCAAGGCACTTTCTCTCCCTGATGGATTGCACGCCCGATGAGCTGGTCAGTGTGATCCGTCGAGGCGTCGAGCTGAAGGACCTGCGTAACCGCGGCGTACTCTTCGAGCCCTTGAAGAATCGTGTGCTGGGCATGATCTTCGAAAAGTCCTCGACCCGTACCCGCCTGTCCTTCGAAGCCGGCATGATCCAACTGGGCGGCCAGGCGATCTTCCTGTCGCCACGCGATACCCAACTGGGACGCGGCGAACCCATCAGCGATTGCGCCATCGTCATGTCGCGCATGCTCGACGCCGTAATGATCCGCACCTTCGCCCACAGCACCCTGACCGAGTTCGCGGCCAACTCCCGCGTCCCGGTGATCAACGGCCTGTCCGATGACCTGCATCCCTGCCAACTGCTGGCCGACATGCAGACCTTCCTCGAGCATCGCGGCTCGATCCAGGGCAAGACCGTGGCCTGGATCGGCGACGGCAACAACATGTGCAACAGCTATATAGAAGCGGCCATCCAGTTCGACTTCCAGCTGCGCATCGCCTGCCCGGAAGGTTATGAACCCAACCCAAGGTTCGTCGCCCAGGCCGGCGAGCGCGTGACCATCGTCCGTGATCCTCGGGAAGCGGTACAGGGCGCCCATCTGGTGAGCACCGACGTCTGGACCTCCATGGGCCAGGAAGAGGAAACCGCCAAGCGCCTCGAGCTGTTCGCCCCGTTCCAGGTCAACCGGGCCCTGCTCGACCTGGCAGCACCGGATGTGGTGTTCATGCACTGCCTGCCCGCCCACCGCGGCGAAGAAATCAGCCTCGACCTGCTGGACGATCCACGTTCGGTGGCTTGGGACCAGGCGGAAAATCGCCTCCACGCACAAAAGGCCCTGCTCGAGTTCCTCGTCGAGCCGGCGTACCACCACGCATGAGCCAACCATTGCTACTGAACCTGCGCAACCTCGCCTGCGGCTACCAGGACCAGCGCGTGGTGCAGAACCTCAACCTGCACCTCAACGCCGGTGACATCGGCTGCCTGCTGGGCTCCTCCGGTTGCGGCAAGACCACTACCCTGCGGGCCATCGCCGGCTTCGAACCGGTACACGAAGGGGAAATCCAGCTGGCCGGGGAAACCATTTCCAGCGCCGGCTTCACCCTGGCCCCGGAAAAACGCCGGATCGGCATGGTGTTCCAGGACTACGCGCTGTTCCCGCACCTATCGGTGGCGGACAACATCGCCTTCGGCATCCGCAAGCATCCGCAAAAGGACCGGGTAGTCGCCGAACTGTTGGAACTGGTCAACCTCAAGCAATTGGGCCAGCGCTTCCCCCACGAGCTGTCCGGCGGCCAGCAACAGCGGGTGGCCCTGGCCCGCGCCCTGGCTCCCGAGCCGCAGTTGCTGCTGCTCGACGAACCCTTCTCCAACCTCGATGGCGAACTGCGTCGCAAGCTCAGCCATGAGGTGCGCGATATCCTCAAGACCCGCGGCACCAGCGCCATCCTGGTTACCCACGACCAGGAAGAAGCGTTCGCCGTGAGCGACCAGGTAGGGGTATTCAAGGAGGGCCGACTGGAGCAGTGGGACACACCCTACAACCTCTACCACGAGCCACAGACTCCTTACGTCGCCAGCTTCATCGGCCAGGGCTATTTCATTCGTGGCCAGTTGAGCAGCCCGGAGTCGGTGCAGACCGAACTGGGAATGCTGCAGGGCAACCGTGCCTACACCTGGCCGACCGGCGGCGCGGTGGACGTGCTGCTGCGCCCGGACGACATCGTCCATGCACCGGACAGCACCCTCAAGGCCCGGGTAGTGGGCAAGACCTTCCTCGGCGCCTCGACCCTCTATCGCCTGCAACTGCCCACCGGCAGCCAGCTGGAGTCGATCTTCCCGAGCCACGCCGACCACCAGGTCGGAGCCGATGTAGGCATCCGCGTGGCCGCCGAACACCTGGTGTTGTTCCAGGCCTCGGGCAGCACCGCCGCACAGATCGCCGCAAACGATTCGGGCGTGCGCCGCTACAGCAACGCCCACTGACGCAAAAAGCCGGCTGCCGCATAACACGGCAGCCGACCTTGCATTCACGTCTCCCGGTTCAGTCTCGCCCGATATCGGCGAACTTGGCCTGGGTATGCTCGGCCAGCACCGCTGCCGACAACTCCACTTCCAGACCACGGCGACCGGCACTGACGAAGATGCTGGCAAAGGGCTGTGCGCTGTTGTCGATGAAGGTACGCAAGCGCTTCTTCTGCCCCAGCGGGCTGATCCCCCCCAGCAAATAGCCGGTGGCACGCTGGGCAGCGGCCGGATCGGCCATCTCGGCTTTCTTCACCCCCGCCGCATGGGCCAGGGCCTTCAGGTCGAGACTACCCACGACCGGCACCACCGCCACCAGCAACTCGCCCTTTTCGCTACTGGCCAGCAAGGTCTTGAACACCTGTGCCGGATCCAGGTTGAGTTTCTCCGCCGCTTCCAGGCCGTAGGAGGCCGCCTTGGGATCGTGTTCATAACTGTGGATGCGATGTTCGGCGCGAACTTTTTTCAGCAGGTCCAGTGCAGGGGTCATGGCAGCTCCAGGGCAATGATGAAAGGCAAAACAAAGCACCCGGATTTTAGGTTATTCGTCGACAAAAGGCTCTATTCCGAGCCTTGAAAACCAACGCCCCACCACGACCGCGCGACCATCGCTGTCAGTCTTGGCACAACCCCCGCAAAGCATTCATTTGACTGATATCTATAAAATGACCACTCGTTCACTTTCGACCTTTGACAGCGGTGTTTCTTGTCTATATTTTTTCGTTTCTGAATATCATGCGGTAGATCCAAGTTGGCACCCAGTAGCAAGACGAGGCCGGAATGGGGATTCCGTCGTCGTTGGAAGTCGCGCTCCATGCCTTTTGCAGCAGCGCCAGACAACAACAAAAACCGAGGTTCACAATGACAACTGCTCTGCAACAACCATCGCTATCGGGCCAATGCATCGCCGAGTTCCTGGGTACCGCGCTATTGATCTTCTTCGGTACCGGTTGCGTCGCCGCGCTCAAGGTCGCGGGCGCCAGCTTCGGCCTGTGGGAAATCAGCATCATCTGGGGGATCGGCGTGAGCATGGCGATCTACCTGACCGCAGGTGTTTCCGGCGCACACCTGAACCCCGCCGTGAGCATCGCCCTGTGCCTGTTCGCCGACTTTGAAAAGCGCAAACTGCCGTTCTATATCCTGGCCCAGGTCGCTGGCGCCTTCTGCGCCGCCCTGTTGGTTTACACGCTATACAGCAACCTGTTCTTCGATTTCGAACAAGCCCACCAGATGGTCCGTGGCTCCCAGGCGAGCCTGGAACTGGCCTCGGTATTCTCCACCTTCCCCAACCCGGCCCTGAGCACCGCCCAGGCTTTCCTGGTGGAAGTGGTGATCACCGCAATCCTGATGGGCGTGATCATGTCCCTGACCGACGACAACAACGGCCTGCCGCGCGGCCCCATGGCACCGCTGCTGATCGGCCTGTTGATCGCCGTGATCGGCAGCGCCATGGGCCCGCTGACCGGCTTTGCGATGAACCCGGCGCGGGACTTTGGTCCTAAACTGATGACGTTCTTCACCGGCTGGGGTGAAATCTCCTTCACCGGTGGCCGTGATATCCCGTATTTCCTGGTGCCGATCTTCGCCCCGATCCTGGGTGCCTGCCTCGGCGCAGCAGCCTATCGCGGCCTGATTGCCCGCCACCTGCCCGATGCCGCGCCGGCTGCGCAAACCGAACCAGCCGCTGACGGCAAGGTCAAGGCTTCCTGAATCCGCTGGCGCGGGATCCTGCCCGAATCGATCCCGCGCCTGTTTCCACTCCCTTATTTCGTCCAAGGCAATCGACATGACCGACATTCAGAATAAGAACTACATCATTGCCCTCGATCAGGGTACGACCAGCTCCCGAGCCATCATTTTCGACCGCGACGCCAACGTGGTCTGCACCGCTCAGCGCGAGTTCGCCCAGCACTACCCACAAGCCGGCTGGGTCGAGCATGACCCCATGGAAATCTTCGCCACCCAGAGCGCGGTGATGGTCGAGGCCCTGGCACAAGCCGGCCTGCACCATGACCAGGTGGCCGCCATCGGTATCACCAACCAGCGTGAAACCACCGTGGTCTGGGACAAGAACACCGGTCGCCCGGTCTACAACGCCATCGTCTGGCAATGCCGGCGCAGCACCGAGATCTGCCAGCAGCTCAAGCGTGACGGCCTGGAAGACTATATTCGCGAGACCACCGGCCTGGTCACCGACCCCTACTTCTCCGGCACCAAGCTCAAGTGGATCCTCGATAACGTCGAAGGCAGCCGCGAGCGCGCCCGCAACGGCGAACTGCTGTTCGGTACCATCGATAGCTGGCTGATCTGGAAATTCACCGGCGGCAAGACCCACGTCACCGACTACACCAACGCCTCGCGCACCATGCTCTTCAACATCCACACCCTGGAGTGGGACGCGAAGATGCTGGAAGTGCTGGACATCCCGCGCGAGATGCTGCCGGAAGTTAAGTCCTCCTCGGAAATCTACGGCCGTACCAAGAGCGGCATCGCCATTGGCGGTATCGCCGGCGACCAGCAAGCGGCGCTGTTCGGCCAGATGTGCGTCGAGCCGGGCCAAGCCAAGAACACCTACGGCACCGGCTGCTTCCTGCTGATGAACACCGGCGACAAGGCGGTGAAGTCCCAGCACGGCATGCTCACCACCATCGCCTGCGGCCCACGCGGCGAAGTGGCCTATGCCCTGGAAGGCGCGGTATTCAACGGCGGCTCTACCGTGCAATGGCTGCGTGACGAGCTGAAGATCATCAACGACGCCCACGACACCGAATACTTCGCCGGCAAGGTCAAGGACAGCAACGGTGTGTACCTGGTACCGGCCTTCACTGGCCTGGGCGCGCCCTACTGGGACCCCTACGCCCGTGGCGCGCTGTTCGGCCTGACTCGTGGCGTGCGCGTGGACCACATCATCCGCGCCGCCCTGGAATCCATCGCCTACCAGACCCGCGATGTGCTCGACGCCATGCAACAGGACTCCGGCGAGCGCCTCAAGGCCCTGCGCGTGGACGGCGGCGCCGTGGCCAACAACTTCCTCATGCAGTTCCAGGCCGACATTCTCGGCACCCAGGTGGAGCGTCCGCAAATGCGTGAAACCACCGCCCTGGGCGCCGCCTACCTGGCAGGCCTGGCATGCGGTTTCTGGGGCAGCCTGGAAGAGCTGCGCGGCAAGGCAGTGATCGAGCGCGAGTTCGAACCACAACTGGCCGAAGCGGAAAAAGAAGAGCTGTATGCGGGCTGGAAGAAAGCCGTCAGCCGCACCCGCGACTGGGAACCCCACGACGAGGCCAAATAAGCCAGATCCTGGACTCCATCTCCAGGCAACCTGGACAGCTCCGCATGACCTGCGGGGCTGCGCAACGAACCGGCATAGCCGCATCCACCACCTGCCGCAGGTGAGGTGTGCGGACCGGTTTTCGAGGCACGGCACTCGCCGTCACACGGCCTGGCAACTGGTAGGGAGCGGATTCCTGCGGCATCATGGGCAAATTTTGCACGGCAGCCCAAAGGAAGCCCCATGAATCTGCCTCCCCGTCAGCAGCAAATCCTCGACCTGGTCCGCGAGCGCGGCTATGTCAGCATCGAGGAATTGGCCCAGCTGTTCGTCGTCACCCCGCAGACCATCCGCCGCGATATCAACCAGCTGGCGGAAGCCAATCTGTTGCGTCGCTACCACGGTGGCGCGGCCTATGACTCCAGCGTAGAAAACACCGCCTACGCCATGCGCGCCGACCAGATGCGCGATGAGAAACAACGCATCGGCGAAGCCGTCGCCGCCCAGATCCCCGACCATGCCTCGCTGTTCATCAACATCGGCACCACTACCGAATCCATCGCCCGCGCCCTGCTCAACCACAGCCACCTGAAGATCATCACCAACAACCTGCACGTGGCCTCGATGCTCAGTGCCAAGGATGATTTCGACGTTCTGCTGACCGGCGGCAATGTCCGGCGCGACGGCGGCGTGGTGGGCCAGGCCAGCGTCGATTTCATCAACCAGTTCAAGGTGGATTTCGCCCTGGTGGGCATCAGCGGCATCGACGAAGACGGCAGCCTGCTGGACTTCGACTACCAGGAAGTGCGGGTCTCCCAGGCGATCATCGCCAACGCCCGGCAAGTGATCCTGGCCGCCGACTCCAGCAAGTTCGGCCGCAACGCGATGATCCGCCTGGGCCCGATCAGCCTGATCGATTGCCTGGTGACCGACCAGCAACCGGTGCCGGCCCTGACCCAACTGCTCAACCAGCACAAGATCCGCCTCGAAGTGGTCTGAGACCGCCTCCCCCCTCCCTACACCGCTCGCGCATTCGAACGATATCCCGCCACCAGGCTGGGTATCGGCGCGCCTGCGTGCCCGCCGCCCACCGGCACAGCAGCTACAGTTACCCCTCGGTAATGTTCGAAAACTTTCCTTTAGCGGTTTTCCGATCAGTTTTTTCAATCGAAACACGCTGGATGTGCGGTTCCTTATCCGCTAATATTTTCGGAAATGAACATTAATGTTCGAATTCAAATATCAAAGCAACACGAGGCTTGCTGATGCCCACTTCTACCTTGCCCGCGCGCCCTCTCTCCGAGGTTTACGATATCGCCGTCATTGGCGGTGGGATCAATGGTGTTGGAATTGCCGCGGATGCGGCGGGTCGCGGCCTGTCCGTGTTCCTTTGTGAAAAGGACGACCTGGCCAGCCACACCTCCTCCGCCAGCAGCAAGCTGATCCACGGTGGCCTGCGCTACCTGGAGCACTACGAATTCCGCCTGGTGCGCGAGGCCCTGGCCGAACGCGAGGTGTTGCTGGCCAAGGCCCCGCACATCGTCAAGCCGATGCGTTTCGTCCTGCCGCACCGCCCTCACCTGCGCCCGGCCTGGATAATCCGCGCCGGCCTGTTCCTCTACGATCACCTGGGCAAGCGCGAGAAGCTCGCCGGCTCGCGCGGCCTGAAGTTCGGTGCCGACAGCGCACTGCAAGCGCAGATCACCCGGGGCTTCGAGTATTCCGACTGCTGGGTCGACGACGCCCGCCTGGTGGTGCTCAACGCCATGTCCGCCCGTGAACATGGCGCCCACGTGCATACCCAGACCCGCTGCGTCAGCGCCCGTCGTAGCAAGGGCCTGTGGCAGCTGGACCTGGAGCGTGCCGACGGCAGCCTGTTCTCCATCACCGCCAAGGCCCTGGTGAATGCCGCCGGCCCTTGGGTCGCCAAGTTCATCAAGGACGACCTGAAGCTGGAGTCGCCCTACGGCATCCGCCTGATCCAGGGCAGCCACCTGATCGTGCCCAAGCTGTATGAAGGCGAGCACGCGCATATCCTGCAGAACGAGGACCAGCGCATCGTCTTCACCATTCCCTATCTCGACCAGTTCACCCTGATCGGCACCACCGACCGCGAATACACCGGCGATCCGGCCAAGGTGGCGATCACCGAGGGGGAAACCGACTACCTGCTGCAAGTGGTCAATGCCCACTTCAAGAAACAACTGAGCCGCGACGACATCCTGCACACCTATTCCGGGGTTCGTCCGCTGTGCAACGACGAGTCCGACAACCCGTCGGCGGTCACCCGTGACTACACCCTGGCCCTGTCCGGCAGTGGTGACGAGGCGCCCTTGCTGTCGGTGTTCGGTGGCAAGCTGACCACCTACCGCAAGCTGGCGGAATCGGCCATGGCCCAGCTGGCACCTTACTTCAAGCACGCCAAGCCAAGCTGGACAGCCCAGGCCAGCCTGCCCGGCGGCGAGGACATGAGCACGCCGCAAGCCCTGGCCGAAGCCATCCGCAGCCAATATGACTGGGTGCCCAGCCAGATTGCCCGGCGCTGGGCCACCACCTACGGCAGCCGCACCTGGCGCCTGCTGGAAGGCGTGCAAGGCCTGGGCGACATGGGCGAACACCTGGGCGGCGGCCTCTACAGCCGCGAAGTGGACTACCTGTGCAGCGAGGAATGGGCGCTCAAGGCCGAGGACATCCTCTGGCGCCGCAGCAAGCTGGGGCTGTTCACCACCGAACAGGAACAGCAGCAACTGCGGGAATACCTGGAAAAAGTCGAGCACAATCGCGGCAAGATCAAGGCAGCTTGAACCTCTAGCCCAACCAGCCCCTGCACCTTGAGGTCCAGGGGCTTTTTTGTACCTGTACAGCGGACATTCGCGGCACAGAAGAGCTCAAGCGAGCCGATGCCGAACGTTCGGTTTTCCGAACGCTGCTTGCGGGGTAGTTCGGTTAACCGGATAGCCTGGCTAGGCGGGTTTCGTCATGAATATTTAATTCCCTTTAAAATCAATTAGTTGATAGCTTCCTGCTGGTCTGGCACGACTCATGCTCTACACTGTTCGACGAATGCCTGTCGTGCCAACACAACAGGAGCCGTCAAGGCATTCGCTGTATAAAAGAGCCGTCGAACTGGCTTCATAAAAAAAACAAATGTCGAGGAAATATTGATGCGCATCGTTCCCCAGTTGTTGGGCGCAGCTATCGCTGCAGCTCTGATTAGCACTCCAGTTCTCGCTGCCGAGCTCACCGGCACACTGAAGAAAATCAAAGAGTCCGGCACCATCACCCTCGGACATCGCGACGCTTCCATTCCGTTTTCCTATATCGCTGACGCTTCCGGCGTACCGGTCGGCTACTCCCACGACATCCAACTGAAGATCGTCGAAGCGCTCAAGAAAGACCTCGACATGCCTGACCTCAAGGTCAAGTACAACCTGGTCACCTCCCAGACCCGTATCCCGCTGGTACAGAACGGCACCGTGGACGTCGAGTGCGGCTCCACCACCAACAACGTCGAGCGCCAGCAACAGGTCGACTTCTCGGTCGGCATCTTCGAGATCGGTACCCGCCTGCTGTCCAAGAAGGACTCCACCTACAAGGACTTCGCCGACCTGAAGGGCAAGAACGTGGTAACCACCGCCGGTACCACCTCCGAGCGTATCCTCAAGGCCATGAACGCCGACAAGCAGATGGGCATGAACGTGATCTCCGCCAAGGATCACGGCGAGTCGTTCCAGATGCTGGAATCGGGCCGTGCCGTCGCCTTCATGATGGACGACGCCCTGCTGGCCGGTGAGATGGCCAAGGCCAAGAAGCCTACCGACTGGGCCGTGACCGGTACCCCCCAGTCCTACGAAATCTACGGCTGCATGGTCCGCAAGGGTGATGCTCCCTTCAAGAAAGCCGTGGACGACGCCATCGTCGCTACCTACAAGTCGGGCGAAATCAACAAGATCTACGACAAGTGGTTCCAATCGCCGATCCCGCCAAAAGGCCTGAACCTGATGTTCCCGATGAGCGACGAGCTCAAGGCCCTGATCGCCAATCCGACCGACAAAGCGGCTGACGACAAAAAGTCCTGATTCCTGACTAACCTTACTCCTGAGGGGGCCCTGGCCTCTTCAGGAGCCTGTCACTACCTGCTGGCACATTCTGGAAACACTCGCACCGGTGGTTGTCGAGCCGATAGTGCGTGCCTGGCCGTCCTGGCCAGAAGGGAACGGATCTCCCCAGGCGGGTGCTTGTAGTACATCGAACGATCTGAGGGGTAACCCCAATGAATTACAACTGGGACTGGGGCGTGTTCTTCAAGTCCACCGGCGTGGGCAGCGAGACCTATCTCGACTGGTTCATCTCCGGACTGGGCTGGACCATCGCCATCGCCGTGGTGGCCTGGATCATCGCACTGATACTGGGATCGATCCTGGGGGTCATGCGTACCGTGCCGAACCGCCTGGTGTCGGGCATCGCCACTGTCTACGTGGAGATCTTCCGCAACGTGCCCCTGTTGGTGCAGCTGTTCATCTGGTACTTCCTGGTGCCCGACCTGCTGCCGCAGAACCTGCAGGACTGGTACAAGCAGGATCTCAACCCGACCACCTCGGCCTACCTGAGCGTCGTCGTCTGCCTGGGCCTGTTCACCGCCGCCCGGGTCTGCGAACAAGTGCGCACCGGTATCCAGGCCCTGCCCCGCGGCCAGGAGTCCGCCGCTCGCGCCCTGGGCTTCAAGCTGCCGCAGATCTACTGGAACGTGCTGCTGCCCCAGGCCTATCGGATCATCATTCCGCCGCTCACCTCGGAATTCCTCAACGTCTTCAAGAACTCCTCCGTGGCCTCGCTGATCGGCCTGATGGAGCTGTTGGCCCAGACCAAGCAGACCGCCGAGTTCTCGGCCAACCTGTTCGAAGCCTTCACCCTGGCCACCCTGATCTACTTCACCCTGAACATGAGCCTGATGCTGCTGATGCGCCTGGTGGAGAAGAAAGTCTCGGTCCCCGGCTTGATCTCCGTGGGAGGTAAATAATGGAATTCGACTTCTCGGGCATCGTCCCGGCCATTCCCGGCCTGTGGAACGGCATGCTGATGACCCTCAAGCTGATGGTCCTGGGCGTGGTCGGGGGGATCATCCTCGGCACCCTGCTGGCCCTGATGCGCCTGTCCCACAACAAACTGCTGGCGAACATCGCCGGCGCCTACGTCAACTACTTCCGCTCGATCCCGCTGCTGCTGGTGATCACCTGGTTCTACCTGGCGGTGCCTTTCGTGCTGCGCTGGATCACCGGCGAAGACACCCCGATCGGCGCGTTCACCTCGTGCATCGTGGCCTTCATGATGTTCGAAGCGGCGTACTTCTGCGAAATCGTCCGGGCCGGCGTGCAGTCGATTCCCAAGGGCCAGATGGGCGCCGCCCAGGCCCTGGGCATGACCTACGGCCAGACCATGCGCCTGATCATCCTGCCCCAGGCGTTCCGCAAGATGACCCCGCTGCTGCTGCAGCAGAGCATCATCCTGTTCCAGGACACCTCCCTGGTGTACACCGTGGGCCTGGTGGACTTCCTCAACGCCTCGCGCTCCAGCGGCGACATCATCGGCCGCTCCAATGAATTCCTGATCTTCGCCGGTCTGGTGTATTTCACAATCAGCTTCGCCGCCTCGCTGCTGGTCAAGCGTCTGCAAAAAAGGTTCGCCGTATGATCTCTATCAAAAACGTCAACAAGTGGTATGGGGACTTCCAGGTGCTGACCGACTGCAGCACCGAGGTCAAGAAAGGTGAGGTGGTGGTGGTCTGCGGGCCGTCCGGTTCGGGCAAGTCGACCCTGATCAAGTGCGTCAATGCCCTGGAGCCTTTCCAGAAGGGCGACATCGTGGTCGACGGCACCTCCATCGCCGATCCCAAGACCGACCTGCCCAAGCTGCGCTCGCGGGTGGGCATGGTGTTCCAGCACTTCGAACTGTTCCCGCACCTGAGCATCACCGAGAACCTGACCATCGCCCAGATCAAGGTCCTGGGCCGCAGCAAGGAAGAGGCCACCAAGAAAGGCCTGCAATTGCTCGAGCGGGTGGGCCTGGCTGCCCACGCCCACAAACATCCAGGTCAGCTTTCCGGCGGCCAGCAACAACGTGTGGCCATCGCCCGCGCCCTGGCCATGGACCCGATCGTCATGCTGTTCGACGAACCGACCTCGGCCCTGGACCCGGAAATGGTCAACGAAGTACTGGATGTGATGGTGCAACTGGCCAACGAAGGCATGACCATGATGTGCGTGACCCACGAAATGGGCTTTGCCCGCAAGGTAGCGAACCGAGTGATCTTCATGGACAAGGGCCAGATCATCGAGGACTGCCAGAAGGAAGAGTTCTTCGGCGATATCAACGCCCGCTCCGAACGTGCGCAGCACTTCCTCGAGAAGATCCTGCAGCACTGATACGGCGGCGTTCCGCCCGCCCTCGTGGCAAGGGAGCCTGCTCCCACGGGGTCGCCTGGCGACCCCCAACCTGCGAACGGATCTTGCCTGGCACAACGCACCCAGCGCTCTACGACGGCCCCGGGCCGAGCGCGAGTGCGCCCTGTCGCCATGCTGGTTGACCCAAGGCATCTGTGATGAAATGCGACCCCACTCTCTATCGCGCCACGCCGCCATCACTCGCCGTGAAACCCCGTCTGATCCGTCATCTGTTGCTGCCGCCTTTGGTCATCGCCCTGATGGCCGCCCTGGGCTACGCCGGATTCTGGATCAGCGAGCACAACGGCATCCGCACCCTGGGTGAAAACGGCGCGCGCCAACTGGAGCTGCATGCCCGCGCCGTAGAGAGCGAGATCAGCAAGTACACCTACCTGCCCAGCCTGCTGGAGCTGGAATCCAGCGTCTCGCAATTGCTGGCCGACCCTTCGCCGGAGCACCGCCAGGCGGTCAACCAGTACCTCGAAGGCTTGAACCGGCGCAGCCGCAGCCGGGCCATCTATGTCATGGACACCACCGGCCGGGTACTGGCCACCAGCAACTGGCGCGATGTCGACAGCTACCTGGGCGAAGACCTGTCGTTCCGGGCCTACTACCAGAACGCCGTGCGCGGCTACCCCGGGCGCTTCTACGGCATCGGCAGCACCAGTGGCGAGCCCGGCTACTACCTGGCCCACGGCCTGGAGGAGCAAGGCAAGATCATCGGCGTGGCGGTGGTCAAGGTCCGCCTCGAAGCCCTGGAGGAACGCTGGCAACGGGCGCGCATGGAAGCCTTCGTCAGCGACGAGAACGGCATCATCATCCTCTCCAGCGATCCGAGCCGCCGCCTCAAGTCGGTCCGCCCCCTGAGCGACGACACCAAGGAACGCCTGGCCCGCAGCCTGCAGTACTACTGGTTCCCGCTCAACGAACTGGAACCCCTGGCCCGCGAGCGCCTGGACGAGGGCGTGGAGAAACTCACCTTCCCCGCCAATACCGAACTGGCGGACGACGAACAGCCCATCAGCTACCTGTCCCAGACTCGGCCCCTGAGCGACACCCCGTGGAATTTCACCCTGCTGACGCCCTTGCAGGACCTGCGCCGCGAAGCCATCAACCAGGGCATCCTGGTGGCCGTGGCCTTCGCCCTGGTGGCTTTCCTGATGATCGCCTGGAACGAACGGCGCAAGGTCATCGCCACCCGCCTGGCCGCCCGCGAGGCCTTGCAGGAAGCCAACAGCCAGCTCGAACGACGGATCACCGAGCGCACCGCCGACCTGCGCGCCAGCAACGAACGGCTCAAGGCGCAGATCCGTGAGCGCCGCCAAGCCGAGGAGACCCTGCGCCGGGCCCAGGACGAGCTGGTCCAGGCCGGCAAGCTGGCAGCCATCGGCCAGATGTCCACCAGCATCGCCCACGAACTCAACCAGCCGTTGGCAGCGCTGCGCACGCTATCGGGCAACACCGTGCGCTTCCTCGAGCGCGGCGCCCTGGACACCGCCAGCGCCAACCTCAAGACCATCAATGAACTGATCGACCGCATGGGCCGCATCACCGCCAGCCTGCGCTCCTTCGCCCGTCGTGGCGACGACCAGGGCCAGGCCAGCCTGGGCAAGGCGGTGGACGCCGCCTTGCAGGTCCTCGGCGCGCGCCTGGAACCGCTGCCCCTGCAACTGCATCGCGACTTCGCCGAGCAGACCCTGCAGATCGACCAGACACGCCTGGAGCAGATCCTGGTCAACCTCATAGGCAACGCCCTGGATGCCATGCAGGCACAGCCGGCGCCGCAGCTCTGGCTCGAAGGCGAATCCGCCGACGGCAAGTACCGCCTGCGGGTACGGGACAACGGCCATGGCATCGACCCCGAGACACGCAAGCATCTGTTCGAACCCTTCTTCACCACCAAACCCGGCGAACAAGGGCTGGGACTGGGCCTGACCCTGTCCGCCAGCCTCGCCGCCGCCACCGGCGGCAGCCTGGGGGTGGAACATCCGGCAAGCGGCGGCACCGCCTTTGTCCTCAGCTTGCCCCTGGCAAGCCCTAATCGAGCCGAGCCGATATGAACCACGAGCTGACCGTGCTGATCGTCGAAGACGACCCCCATGTCCTGCTGGGTTGCCAACAGGCCCTGGCCCTGGAAGACATTCCCTGCATCGGCGTAGGCAGCGCCGAAGATGCCCTGGCCCAGGTCGGGGACAACTTTCCCGGCATCGTGGTCAGCGACATCCGCCTGCCGGGCATCGACGGCCTGGAACTGCTGACCCGCCTCAAGGCTCGCGATCGCAGCCTGCCGGTGGTATTGATCACTGGCCATGGCGACATCTCCATGGCGGTGGGGGCGATGCAGAACGGCGCCTACGACTTCATGGAAAAGCCCTTTTCCCCCGAGCGCCTGGTGGAAGTGGCTCGCCGCGCCCTGGAACAGCGGGGCCTGGCCCGTGAAGTGAGTTCACTACGGCGCCAGCTGGCCGAACGCAGCTCCCTGGAGGGGCGAATCATCGGCCGCTCGCCAGCGATGCAGAACCTGCGGGAATTGATCGCCAACGTCGCCGATACCTCGGCCAACGTGCTGATCGAAGGCGAGACCGGCACCGGCAAGGAACTGGTCGCCCGGTGCCTGCACGACTTCAGTCGGCGCCACCAGCAACAGTTCGTCGCCTTGAACTGCGGCGGCCTGCCGGAAAACCTGTTCGAGAGCGAAATCTTCGGCCACGAGGCCAACGCCTTCACCGGTGCCGGCAAGCGGCGCATCGGCAAGATCGAGCACGCTCACCAGGGCACGCTGTTCCTCGATGAAGTGGAAAGCATGCCCATCAACTTGCAGATCAAGCTGTTGCGGGTGCTGCAGGAGCGTACCCTGGAGCGCCTGGGCTCGAACCAGAGCGTGGCCGTGGACTGCCGGGTGATCGCCGCCACCAAGTCGGACCTCAACCAGTTGAGCCAGGCCAAGGAGTTTCGCAGCGACCTGTACTACCGCCTCAACGTGGTGACCCTGGAGCTGCCGCCCCTGCGCGAGCGGCGCGAAGACATCCTGCAACTGTTCGAGCACTTCCTGCAGCAGTCATCCCTGCGCTTCGACCGCGTGGCGCCGGAGCTGGACAACCAGACCCTGTCGAACCTGATGAGCCACGACTGGCCGGGCAACGTCCGTGAATTGCGCAACGTCGCCGAGCGCTTCGCCCTGGGCCTGCCAGCCTTCAAGAAATCCGGCAGTGGCAGCGGCCAGGGCCTGGGCTTCGCCGAGGCGGTGGAAGCCTTCGAGCGCAACCTGTTGAACGATGCCTTGCAACGCAGCGGCGGTAACCTGACCCAGGCCAGCCAGGAGCTGGGCATGGCCAAGACCACGCTGTTCGACAAGGTCAAGAAGTACGGCCTGAGCCACTGACCCCAAGGCGCCCTATCCATGGATCTGTTGTTGAAAGCCGCGCTGGGCGCGGCTGTAGTGGTCATTCTCTCGGCCCTGGCCAAGACCCGTAACTACTACATCGCCGGGCTGGTACCGCTGTTCCCGACCTTCGCCCTGATCGCTCACTACATCGTCGGCAAAGGCCGTTCGCTGGACGACCTGAAGACCACCATCCTGTTCGGCATGTGGTCGATCATTCCCTATTTCGTCTACCTGGCGACCCTGTACTTGATGGTCGACCGCCTGCGCCTGGAGGCCTCCCTGGCGGTGGCCGCGGTGGCCTGGCTGATGGCCGCCAGCATCCTGGTCGGCGTCTGGGTCCGGGTCCACGCCTGAGCCCCTCCGGGCAGGGCCGCATGCGCCCTGGCCCGACCCTTGCATTTACCCGGCAAAGCCCACCCGGCCTGCGTTTTAGCCTGATCACGCAGTTTTCCGGGGGGCGCTGCCATGGGTAAAGTACACCTTGAACATTCTAGATCTCGACCACAGCCTGACCGCCCAGGAGCCCATCACCCGGCGCCTGCAAAGTGGCCAGGCGCAACGCATCGACCTGCTGGACCTGGGCCCCAGGCTGCGGCTCTGGTCCACCGAGCGCACCTATCGCCAATTCATCGAGCGCCTCGAACGGCGGCCCCGACATAGCGGCCCGCAGCCGGAAATCTTCTTCGTCGGCTCCGGCGACTATCACCACCTGACCCCGGCCTTCCTGCGCAATCTGCCGGAGCCGGTGAGCCTGATCCACTTCGACAACCATCCGGACTGGGTGCGCTTCGCCCCACGCCGGCATTGCGGATCCTGGGTCAACCGGGCGCTGCAACTGCCCAATATCCAGCGCATCGTCACCCTGGGGCCCTGCAGCGAAGACCTGCACAACCCGCAACTGCGCGGCGGCAACCTCGGTGCCTTGAAGCACGGCAAGTTGCAATTGTTCCCCTGGCAGCACGAACCCTCCCGGGTCTGGGGCCGGGTCGGCGATGGCGCCGGGCACCAGCAGCAAGACCAGCACCTGCACTGGCGCAACCTGGCCCAGCAGGACTGGACGGACTTCCTCGACGGCATGATCGCCAGCCTGCCCACTGCGGCGGTCTGGATCACCATCGACAAGGACGTGCTGGCCAGCGAGGACGCCGCCACCAACTGGGACCAGGGCGGCATGCGCCTGGAACACCTGCTGCAAGCCATCCGCGCCCTGGCCGCGCGCAAACGGATACTGGGTATCGATGTTTGCGGCGAATTCGCCCAACCGGCCTTCAGCAATGCCTTCAAGCGCTGGGAGGCCAAGTCCGACCAGCCACCGCCCGAACGCTGGAGCCAGGAGGATCTGCTGCGCAACTCGGTGACCAATGAAGCCCTGATTTCGCTGTTCGAGGAGCTGTTCCCATGACCTTGACCGTCGTGTTGCTGGTGGCCTTTTCCATCCTCCTGGATGTGATCGGCCAGTTGTGTTTCAAGCTGGGCCTGGACCGCTTGCCGGAACTGGAGGGGGGCTTTCGCCTGAACGCCTTCTGGGGACAGGTGTTCAACGCCCCTCTGCTGTGGTGCGGGGTAGGCGCCTACGTGGTGGAGTTTTTCGTCTGGCTCGAGGCCCTGTCCCGGGCCCCCCTGAGCCTGCTGTTCCCGGCTGCGGCCCTGGGTTATTGCGGAGTGGTGCTGGCGGGCAAGGTGGTGCTGGGGGAAACCGTCAGCCGCCGGCGCTGGCTCGGCACCCTGGTAATCACCGCCGGCGTGATGCTGGTCTGCGTCGCCAGTACCTGAGCCCTGTCCAACCGATACAAGGAAACGCTTCATGAGTTCGAACCAAGCTAACGACTGGCTGCATGGGCGCCTGGGTACCCTGCTGCTGTGGTTCTTGTTGATCAGTTTCGAAGGGGCCGGCCAGATCGCCACCAAGGTCGGCGGCGACCAACTGGGACAGATGGATTTCAGCCTGCAATGGCTGGCGGCGGTCGTCGCCAATCCCGGGGTGCTGACGGCGATCGCCTGCTACATCGGTGCATTCTTCGTCTGGATGCTGATCCTGCGGCGCAGCAGCCTCTCCCTGGCCTTTCCCCTGAGCGCCCTGGTGTATGTGGTGGTGCTGCTGGGCTCGTGGCTGATGCTGGGCGAGCAGATCAACCCGCTGCACTGGCTCGGGGTCTTCGTGATCATGGGCGGGATCGCCCTGCTGGCCGAAGGCGAGAAAGCCTGAAAACACCCTGCGCCCGCTGCGCGGGCGTGCACAGCCTTCGGCAGCGATACAGGATCGGCTTCGTGTAGCCGCTGCCGCCAGGCTGCGACAAGGTCATCAGGACCTTCAGACTTCAGCCTCCTGCGTCAGCTGCGCGGTCGTGCGCAGCCTTCGGCGGCAGCTACAGGTTACTTGCGGTGGGAAACCAAAAAGCCCAGTCCGTGGGACACCGGGATCACTTTCACCCCCGCCGCACGCTGTTCCTCGCGAATCTGGCGATGGAAGGCCTTGACCTTGGTCCAGTGCATCTTCGGCCGGTAGTGGTGCTCGGCGTGGTAGCCGTTGTTCATCCAGATCAGGTTGTACAGCGGGCTGTAGGAACTCACGCCCCAGGCGATCGGCAGGTCGGGATTGCCGCCCAGGTGCTCGTAGTAGCCATTGAGCGACGACAGCGACTGACCCAGGTACCAGAACGGCAACAGCACCAGCACCGCGTGCCAGTCGAAGAGCGCCAGGGCCAGGTAGAAGGCCACGGTCACGGCGACTTCCACTTTCACCCAGCGGGCATCGTCCGGGCGCTTGCGCTGCATTTGCTGGTAGATCTCCTTCGGGTCATCGCGAAAGAAACTGAGGAAGGTGTAAGCCCATGGGTTGTCCGGCTGGCCGTTCTTGCCATGCAGGTAGATCGACAGCGGATCGACGGTCTTGCCATTGGCGTCCGGCAGGTCGGAGTTGCCCCGGTGGTGGCGGTTATGGATGTCGCGGTACAGGGTCTGGGAAAAACCGATGGTCACCGACAGCAGCAGGTCGAAGGCGCGGTTCATCCAGGAGGGCGTGAAGTAGGCGTTGTGGATCTGATTGTGGGAAATGCTGTTGATACTCCACGACAGGCTGACGGCGTACAGCAGCGCGGCCGGGATGATGATCCACCAGGACAGCGCGTGGAAATCCAGCACCAGCCACAGGACGAAGGCGAAATGCGCCAGGGCCATGACGATCGGGATCAGGTCCCAGAGGGAATAGGCGAGCAAACGATAGGCAGGACGGGCCATGAAGAACTTCCTGAGAAATTGAATTCATGGCGCCTGTTGCAAAGGCCAGACCAGTTTTCCTCCTGGCGGCGCCCGTGGCTGGTCCAGCCCCGGGCTCCAGGCCGCAAAGCCCTCAGAAACGGTAGCTGATGGCGGTCTGTACTTGTCCCTGGTTGACGTGGCCCTTGTCGCGCACGATGGTGCTGTCGGCCGCCGAGTTGACCAGGCGGATCCAGCTGGCGCTGGCCACCAGCGACCAGTTGCGCCCCAGCGGGACCTGGATGTTCTGGGTCAGGGTGAAGTTCTGCAGGCCACCGCCGGCGTCATAGTGCTGGATGCCAGAGGCCAGGAACTCCTTGGTGCTGACACCGAAGAAGGTCTGGTTCTGCCGGGCATCGGCAAAGTGCAGGGTCAGGTTGTTGCTGCCGATGATGCCCATGCCCAAGGGGTAGCCGATCTCGGCGCCCACCTTGCCCAGCATGCCGCCCTGGCCACCGGAGCCGCCCACGGCCTGGCCCACGGCGGCGAACACGCGCCAGAAATCGTCCGGGGCGTACTGCACGAAACCACCGACGTCGGCCATGTCCGGCACGTCCCGCAACCCGCGCAACGAGCCGTCGGCATTACGCCCCTGCAGGTAATTGATGTAGGGCCCGGCACTCCAGCCATTGCTCTTGAAGGCATCCCAGGTCAGGCCGTCGTCGGTGCTCAGGCTGACATCGCCCCAGTCCAGGTCCAGGTAGGGCAAGGGCGTGGTGTCGTAGCGGCTGGCCGTAGGGTCGTGGGGTTGGTAGCCGATGCCCAGGCCCACTTCGCCAGTGATACCGGAGTCGCCCCAGGCGCTACAGGCAAGGCCCAGCGACAGCAGGCCGGCCAGGAGGGAGGGGAAGGTGAACCTTGGCATGAATGAAATTCCTTATCTGTAAATGCGCGCATCAATCACCACGGACAGCCTCGAGCGCAAGCACTGATGTTGTTTGTAGCAAGCTACAAAAATTGTAGCTACCAAGCTACAAATCGCCCCATTCGCCAGCCAAGGCCCCAGCCCCGCTGGGTTTCCCCTACTTGGCACAGTCCCTGCTCTACCTCTGCCACAAGCGTACACAACGCTCTTATTCAACAGGTAACAGCAGATGATGCACTGGCATATCGTATGTGACTTCGACGGGACCATCTCCCGCGCCGACGTGATCGATAACGTCCTCCAACGCTTCGCCGACCCAAGCTGGGAAACCATCGAGCAAGAGTGGCTGGACGGTCATATCGGCTCCCGGGAATGCCTCAGTCGCCAACTGGCCCTGGTCAAGGCCTCGCCCGCCGAATTGCTGGGCTATTTCGACAGTGTCGAGATCGACCCCGACTTCCCTGACTTCGTCGACCATGTGATCGGCCTGGGCGCCACCATCGAAGTGGTCAGCGACGGCATCGAACAGGGTATCGCCCGCATCCTGGCGCGCAACTACGTGACCCTGCTGCCGATCCTCGCCAACCGCCTGCGCCAGGTCGACCACAACAGCTGGCGCATCGACTTCCCCTATTCCAGCGACGCTTGCCGGGCCGCTTCCGGCAACTGCAAGTGCAAGTCCACCCCGCGCGGCAAACGCGTGCTGGTGATCGGCGATGGCCAGTCCGACATGTGCGTGGCCTCCACCGCCGACTTCGTCTTCGCCAAGGGCCGCCTGGCCGAGTACTGCGAACGCAACGCCATTCCCTACGCGCGCTTCGACTCCTTCGCCGAACTGCCGGCGCTGCTGGCCAAGCTGCCGCGCGAAGCCGCCAACGCCACCACTTTCTCTCTTGAAACCCAGGAACTCTTCCACCATGTCTGATATCCGCATCGCTACCGCAGAAGACCAGGTCCTTCTGGAAAAAGAAGCCAAGTACTGCTCCTACGGCGATACCGTCCACTACATCGAACCCCCGCGCATCTTCAGCCGCTGCGAAGGCTCCTACGTCTGGGATACCGAAGACCAGGCCTACCTCGACCTGCAGATGTGGTACTCGGCGGTGAACTTCGGCTACGCCAACCCGCGCCTGAACAACGCCTTGAAGCAGCAGATCGACACCCTGCCGCAGATCGCCAGCCAGTACCTGCACAAAGGCAAGATCGAGCTGTCGGAAATGATCGCGGTCGACGCCAAGAAGAAGTTCGGCCTCGACGGTCGCGTGCACTTCAACGTCGGTGGTTCGCAGTCCGTCGAGGACTCGCTGAAAGTCGTGCGTAACGCCAGCAACGGCAAGAGCCTGATGTTCGCCTTCGAAGGCGGCTACCACGGTCGTACCCTGGGCGCCTCGTCCATCACCTCCAGCTACCGCTACCGCCGCCGCTACGGCCACTTCGGCGAGCGTGCGCAGTTCATTCCGTTCCCGTACCACTTCCGCGGCCCTAAAGGCATGACCAAGGAAGAGTACGGCAGCCACTGCGTGAAGCAGTTCGCCCGTCTGTTCGAAACCGAATACAACGGGGTCTGGGACCCGAAGGTCGGCCAGAGCGAATACGCAGCATTCTACGCCGAGCCGATCCAGGGCACCGGCGGCTACGTGATCCCGCCGATGAACTTCTACCGCGAGCTCAAGCAAGTACTGGATCAGCACGGCATCCTGCTGGTGGTCGACGAAATCCAGATGGGCTTCTACCGTACCGGCAAGCTGTGGTCGATCGAGCACTTCGACGTCCAGCCTGACGTGATCGTGTTCGGCAAGGCACTGACCAACGGCCTCAACCCGCTGGGCGGCATCTGGGCCCGTGAAGAGCTGATCAACCCGGGCGTGTTCCCGCCAGGCTCGACCCACTCCACCTTCGCCTCCAACCCGCTGGGCACCGCCGTGGGCCTGGAAATGTTCAAGATGACCAGCGAGATCGACTACGGCGCGATGGTCATGGAGAAGGGCAAGTACTTCCTCGAAGGCCTCAAGGACCTGCAGAAGCGCTACCCGATCATCGGCGACGTCGACGGCCTGGGCCTGGCCCTGCGCTGCGAGATCTGCACCACAGACGGCTTCACCCCGGACAAGGCGACCCTGGACTACATGGTCGAGGAAGGCATGAAGGGCGACATCGTCATCGACGGCCAGCGCCTGGGCCTGATCCTCGACGTGGGCGGCTACTACAAGAACGTGATCACCCTGGCGCCATCGCTGGAAATCAGCTACGCGGAAATCGATCTGGGGCTGGCCCTGCTGGACCGCCTGCTGGATCGGGCCATGAAGCGATGAGCATGGCTGAGATCGATCTGGGCGAAGGCGACGCCGGCTTCGTTCTCGGCACGGGTCAGGTCGGGATCTTGTTGATCCACGGCCTGACCGGCACCCCGACGGAACTCCGTCGGGTGGCCCAGGGCCTGGCCAAGGACGGTACGTGCACCGTGTACGTACCGACCCTGCCCGGGCACTGCGGGGACAACAGCGACCTGCAGGCCACCGGCTGGCAGGACTGGTACCAAGGCGTGCGCAAGACCTTCGCCGCCATGCAGCAACGCCACGAGCAGGTGTTCGTCGGCGGCCTGTCCATGGGCGCGGTGATGTCGATGTACCTGGCCTCCGAGCATCCGGGGCGGATCAGCGGCCTGCTGATGTATTCCACCACCCTCAAGTACGACGGCTGGAGCATCAACAAGCTGGCATTCCTGACCCCGCTGCTGATGAAGATCCCGTTCGGCGTGCATATCTGCCGCTTCGAGGAAAAACCACCCTACGGCATCAAGAACGAACGCCTGCGGGCCATCGTCGAGAAGCAGATGAAGGCCGGCGCCAGCAGCGATGCCGGACTCCTGACCATGGAGGGCGTGACGGTGCGCGAGTTGCACCGGATGAACGCCGTGGTCAAGAAACGCATGCCGTCGATCATGACCCCGGCCCTGGTCCTGCACTCCAGCGAAGACGACATCACCAGTACCTGGAATGCCGACTACGTGGAGCGCAAGCTCGGCGGCCCGGTGACCAAGATCCTCCTGGACAACTGCTACCACATGATCACCGTGGACCTGCAATACCAGCGGGTGATCGAGCTGAGCGCCGACTTCATCCAGCAACGGGTGACCAGCCCGAGCCTGCGCGAAGACTATCGACAGCTGGCGTGACTTAAGGACGAGACGTGATTACCGCCCAAGCCTTTTCAACCATACAGGCCATCGAACGCAGTGCCTGGAACGACTGTTTTCCAGGGGCCCTGGAGGATTGGGACTATTACCTGGCCGTGGAAAAAGCCGCCATCGCCGATTTCCGCTGGCGCTACCTGGCGGTCTACGAGGGATCGACCCTGGTGGCGGTGGCGCCGGCCTTCACCACCCAGTACCGGCTCGATACCACGGTTTCGGGGCTGGCCAAGCGCTTCACCGAGCGCCTGGAACGCCAATGGCCCGGGGTCCTGCAACTGCGCCTGTACGCCATCGGCTCGCCAGTGGCCGAACAGTGCAATGTCGGCACCGCCAGCCATGTACCGGCCGAACGCCGCCAAGCCCTGCTGGACGAGTTGCTGAAGCTGGCCCGGGCCGACGCCGACAGCTTCGGCATCGGCCTGATGGCGGTCAAGGACGCCGCCAGCCACGACCGGCAATGGGCCGCCAGTTGCCTGGCCGCCGGGCTGCAGGCGATGCCGAGCCTGCCCAGCGCCCTGCTGCCGATACCCTTCGCCTCCATCGACGCCTACCTGGGCACCCTGGGCAAGTCCACCCGCAAGGACCTGCGCCGCAAGCTCCGGGCGCCGGCGCCGCGCATCGAGTGGCGGCAGCGGATCGATGACGTGCTACCGGACATCATGCGCCTGTACGAGGCGACCCTGAACCGCGCCGACCTGCAGTTCGAACGCCTGCCGGCGGAGTACTTCACCGGCATCCTCGAACAGCTGGGTGAACGGGCCGCCTGCGTCCTGTACTGGGTCGGGGAGCAACTGGTGGCGTTCAACCTGGTGCTCATCGACCAGCATCGGCTGATCGACAAGTTCTTCGCCCACGACCTGGATGTCACCCGCGAGCACAACCTGTATTTTCGCAGCTGGCTGGCCAACGTCGACTACTGCATCCAGCAGCGCATCCCGCTGTACGAGTGCGGCCAGGCAGGTTATGCGAGCAAATTGCGCCTGGGCTGCCATTTCACCGCTAACATGCTGTTTTTCCGCCACCGCAATCCCTTGCTCAACGCGTTGCTGAAGGTGATAAAACGCTTTGTCCGCCCGGATCGCTCCGACCCCGCCATGGCCGCTGCAATAAGCGAAAGTACATGACCAGAAAAGATCGTCGTCCTCCCCGCCCCTTCGCCATCTCCCGCTGGAGCCTGCAGCGCAAGCTGGTGCTGGCGTTCTGGCTGGTCAGCGTGATTCCCACCATGATCGCCGCCGAGCTGGCGGCCACCACGTTGTCGGAAATCTTCGACAGCAACGTGCGGATCTGGCTGCAGGAATCCACCAAGATCGTCGAGGACGAGATCACCGAAATCCTGCGCGACAACGCCCGGATCGCCCAGCTGTTCCTGCGCTACACCCGGCCCCCGGGGGAACGCAACGCAGCCAAGCATGACAAGCTCACCGCCGATATCGCCGACTCCATGGGCATCGATGTAGTGGCGCTGATTCGCAAGAGCGACCACAAGGTGATGTTCACCACCGCCGCCGACGATGTGGTCGGGCAGATCAGCACCGCTTCCAACGCCGTGTTGCAGACCATCCAGGTCGGCGGTGCGGCCACCGGCGTGGTGGTCTCGACCTTCCAGACCAACCTCGACGGCGTCGACTACCAGTTGTTGATCGCCACCTACCTGGACGCCAGCTTCCTCACCAGCGTGGCCGACGTGCACTCCCTGGACCTGCGCCTGTACCTGGCCAAGGCCGACGACTTCTCGGAAATCTTCGCCACCCAGCGCTTCGAGGACCACCCGCCACAGGTACCGCACCGGATCGAGGACATCCTGCGCACCACGCGCCAACCCACCGAGCAGTTCACCAGCCGCTACAGCGGACTGTACCGGCCGATCTTCAACGACAGCGGCGACCTGGTGGGAGTGATCTTCAGCGGCCTGCTGCGCCACAGCAGCCTGGTGGGCCTAGTCAACCAGAGCAACCTGTTCATCCTGATCTTCCTCCTCAGCTCGGCGGCCTCGCTGTGCGTCGGCTGGCTGGTGTCGCAACGCCTGACCCGGCCCCTGCGGGGCTTGTCCAAGGGCGTACAGGCGGTGATCAGCGGCGACTACCGGCAACGGGTGCCGGTGATCGGCGGCGACGAGCTGGCGGAACTGAGCAGCACCTTCAACCACATGACCGAGCGCCTGGGCGAGTTGCAACACCTGGAGGGGCAACTGCGCCGCCGTGACCGCCTGCATGCCCTGGGCGAGGTCGCCATGGGCCTGGCCCACGAGATCCGCAATCCGCTGGGCATCATCAAGACCGCCACCCAACTGCTGCACCGCAGGGCCGACCTGCCCGAGAACGACAAGCGCCACCTGGAATACGTGATCAGCGAAGTCAGCCGGATCAACGACCTGATCACCGAGTTCCTCGACTTCGCCAAGCCCAGCGCACCGATCCGCGCCACCCAGCCGGCGCGCCCCCTGCTCGAGGAGCTGCTGGGGTTCTGCGGCCCGGAACTGGCGACCCACAACATCGACGCACGCATCGAGGACCTGGCCCCGGGCGCGACCATCCACGCCGACGCCCGCCAGCTCAAGCAGGCCTGCCTGAACCTGATCCTCAATGCCATCGACGCCATGCCCGAAGGCGGCCGCCTGACCCTGGGCATCGCCCAGCAGGAGGACGAAACCATCATCAGCATCGGCGATACCGGCCAGGGCATCGAGCCGGACATGCTGGAGCGCATCTTCACGCCATTCGTGACCACCAAGGCCTCGGGCACCGGCCTGGGCCTGGCCAAGGTCTATTCGATCCTGGAAAGTCATGACGGCCACATCGAATGCGCCAGCGAAAAGGATGCCGGCGCCACCTTCAGCCTGTACATTCCGGCCAATGGTGAAGACGACGAGGATGATGAGGACCGCGATGACGCATAACCTGTTGGTGGTCGACGACGAACCCAAGCTCTGTGACCTGCTGTCCTCGGCCCTGGGCCAGAACGGCATCCAGGTGTTCACCGCGGGCAACGGCCTGCACGCGCTCAAGGTGCTGGAACAGGAAGATATCGACCTGGTGATCAGCGACTGGCGCATGCCCGGCATGGACGGCCCGCAGTTGCTGGGCGAGATCAAGCAGCGCTACCCGCAGTTGCCGGTGATCGTGATGACCGCCTACAGCACCGTGAAGAACGCCGTGCAGTCCATGCGCAACGGCGCCTACGACTACATCGCCAAGCCTTTCGACATCGACGAGCTGGACATCACCGTCAGCAAGGCCCTGCAGTTTCGCGACATCCTCAAGGACAACCAGCGCATGCGCGCCGAACTTGAGGAACACCAGCAGATCGACAGCCTGGTGGGCGACAGCCCGGCCTTTCGCCAGGTGCTGCAAGCGGTGGACTCGGTCCGCGAGAGCAATGCCACCATCCTGCTCACCGGCGAAAGCGGCACCGGCAAGGAAATGGTCGCCCGGGCCATCCACAAGCATGGCAATCGCGCTGGCAAACCATTCGTCGCGGTCAATTGCGCGGCCATCCCCGAAGGCTTGCTGGAAAGCGAGATGTTCGGCCATCGCAAGGGTGCCTTCACCGGCGCCGTGGCCGATCGGGTCGGGCGCTTCCAGCAGGCGGACAAGGGCACGTTGTTCCTCGACGAAGTGGGCGACATGCCCCTGGCCCTGCAAGCCAAGATCCTGCGCGCGCTGCAAGAGCGGGTGATCGAGCCGGTGGGCGATCCGCGGGAGCGCAAGGTCGATGTGCGGGTGATCGCCGCGACCAACAAGGACCTGTTGCAAGCGGTGGCCGACAAGGAGTTTCGCGAAGACCTGTACTACCGCCTCAATGTGTTCCCCATTCCCTTGCCGGCCCTGCGCGAGCGCGTCGAGGACATCGGCCCGCTGGCCCGGCATTTCGCCCACAGCCTGGGGGCCACCGCCGGCAAGCGCATCACCGGCTTCAGTCCCCAGGCCTTGCAGGCCATGGCCAACTACAACTGGCCGGGCAATATCCGCGAGCTGCAGAACTGCGTGGAGCGGGCGACCATCGTCGCCACCGGCCAGACCATCGAGGAAAGCGACCTGCCGGGCTACCTGTTCGATACCCGTGCCGAGGAGGGAGCCGCCAGCGTCGCTCTCAACGTCGGGCCGCAAGTGCCCAGCGATCTGGACGCTGCCCTGGCCGAAGTGGAAAAGGCCTACATCCTCGCGGCCCTGCACCAGAGCAACGGCGTCCAGGCCGCCGCCGCCCAGATGATCGGCATCTCCGAACGCAGCTTCTGGTATCGCTTGAAGAAACTCGGGATCCAGGTGGACAAGATCGTTCGCTGACGCGAACAGCGACAAGCTGCAAGCTGCAAGCTGCAAGCTGCAAGCGAAAATCTATCCGCTTGAGGCTTGGCTCAGAGCATGCGTCCCACTTCCAGCGGCTCGATCTGCGCCCAGTGCGACGTATCTTCGCGATGACTTTGCAGGTACGGCAGCACCGCCGCCAGCAGCGGCGCCTTGAACGCTTCCTGGAAACGATGGGCCAGCCCCGGGATCAGCTTCAACTGGCTGCCCTGGATATGCGCGGCCAGATGCACCCCATGCATCACCGGCAGCAACGGATCGGCAGTGCCGTGGACCACCAGGGTCGGCACCCGCAATTGCTTGAGCATGGTCACCCGGCTCGGCTCGGCGAGGATCGCCATGATCTGGCGCTTGACCCCCTCGGGGTTGAACGCCCGGTCATAAGCCAGCGCCGCCTGGTGCAGCAATACCTGGCGATCGTCATGCACCTTGGGGCTGCCCAGGGCCGCCAGCAAGTCCGCCTGCTGTTCCAGGGCCGCCTCCCGGTTGGGCGCATTGCGCCGCGACAGCAATTGCACCAGCGCCGCGTTGGGTGCCGGCAGGCCTTCGGCGCCGGAACTGGTCATCACCAGGGTCAGGCTCTCGACCCGCTGCGGAGCCATCGCCGCCAGGTGCTGGGCGATCATCCCGCCCATGCTCGCCCCCAGCACATGGAACTGCTCCACATGCAGGGCATCCATCAGCCCCAGGGCATCATCGGCCATGTCGGTCAGGGTGTAGGGCGCGGCCACTGGCAGGCCGAGCTTGTAGCGCAGCACTTCGAGCGTCAGGTTGGCGCTGGCCGGCGCCTGGCGCCAGGTGGACAGGCCGACGTCGCGGTTGTCATAGCGGATCACCCGGAAACCTTGCTGGCACAGGGCGACCACCACCTCGTCCGGCCAATGGATCAACTGCCCGCCCAGGCCCATGACCAGCAGCAGGGCCGGATCCGAAGCCCGGCCGATGCTCTGGTACGCCAGGCTCACCTGTGGCAGGTCGACCCGCTGGGTCGCCACATCGACGTCGCAACGCCCGGACGCAAAAACAAACTGGCCGAGCAATAGCCCGGCCAGCAAGAGACAACCTGAAAGAAATCTTGCCCGCATGGAAAACACCGAAACGCAGAACCCCAGTGGAGCGCGAGTCTGATGAAGTTCGATGATTCGCGCTGCCACAGTTGCGTGACAATTTGATGAAGATTGCCCCGACGGTCGTGCCCGCCGGAACGGCATGGGGCAAAACCCCGGATAAAGCGGCGCCAGTGGTCGACAGCCCCTTAAACATGAGACAAACTCACCAACCTTCGCACTTATCAGTAAATTTACTCATGGAGAGCCCGGTGCTCGAGATCCGTCACCTGAAGACCCTGCACGCCTTGCGCGAAGCCGACAGCCTGGTCGAAGCCGCCGAACGCCTGCACCTGACCCAGTCCGCCCTGTCCCACCAGTTCAAGGAGTTGGAAGAGCGCCTGGGCATGCCGCTGTTCGTGCGCAAGACCAAGCCGGTACGCTTCACCAGCGCCGGCCTGCGCCTCTTGCAACTGGCGGACGCGACCCTGCCACTGCTGCGCGGCGCCGAACGCGACCTGTCGCGACTGGCCGGCGGCACCGCCGGGCGCCTGCACATGGCCATCGAATGCCACAGCTGCTTCCAGTGGCTGATGCCGACCATCGACCAGTTTCGCGACGCCTGGCCTGAGGTGGAGCTGGACCTGGCTTCGGGCTTTTCCTTCGCCCCGCTGCCGGCCCTGGCCCGTGGCGACCTGGACCTGGTGGTAACCTCCGACCCGGTGGACCTGGCCGGGATCACCTACGTGCCACTGTTCACCTACGAGGCCATGCTGGCGGTCGCCAACCAGCACCCGCTGGCGGGCAAGCCCTACGTAGTTCCCGAAGACCTGCGAAGCGAAACCCTGATTACCTATCCGGTGGAGCGCGATCGCCTGGACATCTTCACCCGCTTCCTGGAGCCGGCGGACATCGAGCCGGCGCAGGTGCGCACCTCGGAACTGACGGTGATGATGATGCAGCTGGTGGCCAGCGGTCGCGGCGTGTGCGGCATGCCCCATTGGGCGCTGCATGAATACAGCTCGCGGGGCTATGTGAAGGCCAAGCGGCTGGGGGAAAAGGGCCTGTTCGCCACCCTGTACGCGGCGATTCGCACCGATATGCTGGACGCGCCCTATATGCGTGATTTCCTGCTGACCGCCAAGGACACTTCGTTCTCGACCCTCGACGGGGTCAGCGCGGTGCGTTGATTGCCCGAAACTGCCGGTGGCGGCTCAGCCTTGCTCCGGTAGTCGGTACCACATGTGGATCTTGTCGAAGTAGTCATCCCCCACTCGCACCGCCAGGGGTTCGAGGCCGTACTGGACGAAACCGCAGCGCTGGTACAAGGCCAGCGCCGAGTCGTTGCCCGCCGTCACCGTCAGTTGCACCAGGCGCACGCCTTCGTATTCCGCCGCTTCGGCTAGCAGCTCCTGCACGAGGCGCAGGCCCAGGCCGCTGCTGCGCTGTTGGGCGGTGACGTACAAGCCAAAGAGCGTCGCCTTGTGTTGGGCTTTTTCGCGCAGCTCGAAGGCCAGGCCAACGACCCCCACCAGGCGCCCATCGCAGAAGGCCCCCAGTAGCACGTCCAACTCGCCATCCAGGCGCGCGGCCCACCAGGTCAGGGGCAGTTTTTCCCGCTCGCGGACACTGGAGGTGAATGCCTCGGGATGGCGGTCGTAGGCTTCGAGCATCAAGGCCCGGTACTGCTCGACATCCTCCGGGACCAGGCGCTGGATCTGCATGTTCAATCGAGGCTCTTCTGTCCGGTGATGAATGAGGCGGACTTTATCTTGCCGTCCTGCACTTCATAGATGGCTACGGTTTCCAGGGTTCCGGTGCCGTCGCTGAAAGTGCGGCTGATCAGTTCATGATCGATGACCACATTGCCCATCACCGAGCGCTGCAGCAGCCGGGCGTGCAGGTTGGGCTCCTGGAAGCGCAGTTGCGCCCGGGCCCGGATCTCTTCATGACCACGGGCCAGCAAGGTCGCCGGATGCTCGTATTGCCGGGCGTCCCTGGCATAGGTCGCCAGCCAGGCCTCCAGGTCCTTGCGGTTATAGGCTTGCAGTTGCTCCTCGACCACGGCCTCGGGGCTGGAAAACTCTGTCATGGCACTACTCCTGTGTTCAGTTGGCACGACGTTGTTCGAACATCAAGCGCACCGCCAATCCTGCCAGCACGAAGCCCATGAAATAGCGCTGGACCGACAACCAGGTCGGATTGCTGGCGAACCAGGAGGCGATACCGGCGGCGAACAGGGCGATCAGCAGGTTCACCGAGAAACTCACGCTGATCTGGGTCAGGCCGAGGATGATGCTCTGGGTGAATACCGAACCGTATTCGGGGTGGATGAACTGCGGGAAGATCGATAGGTAGAACACGGCGATCTTGGGATTCAGGGCACTGGTCAGGAAGCCCATGGTCATCAGCTTGCGCGGCGAATCGGCCGGTAGTTGCTGGGCCTCGAAGGGCGACCGGGCACCGGGCTTGAGCGCCTGCCAGGCCAGCCACAGCAAGTACAGGGCACCTGCCCACTTGAGGACCTCATAAGCCATGGGCACCGCCATGAACACGGCGGTGAGCCCCAGGGAGGCGGCCATCAGGTGGACGAAGAATCCCGCCACCACGCCCAGCAACGAGGTTACGCCGGCCTTGCGTCCCTGGCAGATCGAACGGGAGATCAGGTAGATCATGTTCGGCCCGGGGGTCAGCACCATCAACAGGGAAGCGGCGACGAAAATCAGGTAGTCGTGCAGTGGAATCATGGCAGTCCTTGGCAAGTGATCGATCAGGCGAGGGTCGCTTGAGACTGGCGATAAAACGGCAAGATCAGATCCCGTGTCAACGGCGCCAGGAACAAATCTCCGTCGCCGGCCGGATCGATCCAGCGCACCTCCTCGATCTCCGCTGCCGGAGTCACCGGGGTATCGATACGGATCAGGAAGACCTCGGCCTGCACCACATGGCCGGGCTCATTGGCCGCGGGAGCCGAGAACTGCTGCAGGTAGCGGGCCTGGGCAGGGTCGATGCGCAGGCCCAGTTCCTCCTCCAGCTCGCGGGCCAGGGCATGCACCGGCTGCTCGCCGGCCTCGATCTTGCCGCCAGGCTGCATGAAGGCGCGGGTGCCGCGCTTGCGCACCAGCAGGGTGTGGCCGTCGGCGCCGATCAACAGCGCGGCGGCGATACGAATGATGGAAGGATCAGCAGAAGAAGCAGGCATGACGATGGGGTGACCTTGGAAATGAAGGGGCAAGGATCACACGTGCCGCCCTCCCGACGCTATCGAGCAATGGTCTTTCGCTGTCGCTCAGGCGCCCACGGTTTCTTCCCGGGGCAGCTTGACGAACACGCTGTAACGCGCGCCCTCCATGGTTTCGAAGGCGATCAGCTTGTCCACCAACGGCAGGTTGAGCACCTTGCCGGCATTGAGCAGCAACATGCCGTTGTCGGCGTTGAGGTTGCGCGCCAGGATCATGCCCGGCGCCAATTCGCGGGTGCCCAGGACCCGGACCGACGGATCGCCCAGGGTCACGTCGCACAGGTACACCGAGCACACCTGGATGAAACCCTCCACCAGCTGCGGGTCGTACAGGCGCCCGGCGTACTTGCGAATGAAGACCAGGGCCTCGTCGCTGTTCATGCGGCGCTCCAGGATCAGGCCGCACTGCAACTCGATGAAATCCACCGCCAGCTTGAGCACCCGCGAGCCCAGGGGGATAGCCTCGCCCCTGAGCCGATCGGGAAAACCGCTGCCGTCCCAGTGTTCCTGGTGATGACGGATCAGCCGCGCGGCATCCTGCACCGGCTCCAGGGTCATCAACAGCGATTCGCTCTGTTGCGGATAGGCCCGGTAGCGCTCGCGTTGCTGGTGATGCAGCAGGTCGGCCGGGGTGGTCATCAGCTGATCGCTCCAGCTCAATTTGCCGATGTTGTGCAAGGCCGCGGCCATGGCCAAGTCGCGCTGGAAGATCGCATCCAACCCCTGGATCGTGCAGTAGGCACGTACCAGCTCGATGATCCGCCGATTGGTCTGCTTGGCCAGAGGCAGGCGCTGGTTGACCAACAGGGAAAACAGTTCGGCACCGGTGGCATAGCTGTGCTTGAGCTCCTCGTAGGCCAGGTCGAGCATGTCGGCGGTCTGCTGCAACTCGGCGGTGCGCGCCGCGACGCGTCTTTGCAACTGGACGTTGAGCGCCTTGAGCTCAGTGTTCTGCTGGCGCACCAGAAGCCCCAGGCGCTGGCGCTCACGCTCGGCATGCTGGTGGTCGAGGGCCTGGCGCAGGGCCAGCAGCAACTCCTGGTCGTCCCAGGGCTTGTTCAGGTAGCGATAGATCTCGCCCTCGTTGATGGCCCGGGCGACGAGCCTGGGGTCCGGGTCACCGGTCAGCAGGATCCGTGCGGTGTCCGGATACTGCTGGTGGATGCGCGCCAGCAGCGCCGGGCCATCCATCTGCGGCAGGTGGGCGGCGCTGATCACCAGGTCCACCTCGCAGTGGCCCATCACGTGCAGGGCCTGGATGGCGTCCCGGGCAAAATGCAGTGCATAGGGATGGGGGCTGAGCAACTGGCGCAGGCGTTGCAGGACCAGGTCCTGGGCGTCCACCAGCAGGACCCCGGGCAAGCGGGAGACTGTGACAACGTCCGGATCACCCATGGGGACACCTCGGGTCAACGTTGATGCACGCGTCCATCATTGCGTGTGCCGGCAACAACGAAGCTTGCTGCCTGATTGAAGATTAGAAGAATTTCCAATTGCGATGATGGCTTTTTAACACCACTCATCCAGCGACAGTGTCCCGCTGTCGTTCAGCGACGCCCCTGGCCAGTGGCGAGGGGCGCTGCCGGTGCACTCACTTGGCGGCCTTGCCGCCGGAGCCGAAGGATGCAAAACGCTTGTTGAAACCGGCGATACGGCCTTCGGACTGGGTCTTGCGCTGCTGGCCGGTGTACACCGGATGCGAGGCGCTGGAGACGTCCAGGGCCACATAGGGATAGGTCTGGCCGTCGCTGTACTGGTGGGTGCGATCGGTGTCCACGGTGGAGCCGATGAGGAAGAACACATCGGCGGCGGTGTCGTGGAACAGCACGGTGCGGTAATCGGGATGGATACCGGATTTCATGGGGGGCCTCCAGGGCGTTTGGGTGAATTCAATACGTTATAAAATAACACATCATAACTTTCCAAACGAGAACCGATTGCAACAAGCCCCTGGCTGCCTGTCTGTGCCGCGCCAGAGCGGCTGATCAGCGGTTGCTCCAGCAAGGAGATCGCCCGTAAGCTGGAAATTTCCACCGAGACGGTGAAAAACCATAAGACAATCAGCGCCAGCACGCTGGGGCATGGCGTCCCGGCTCCGGCTGTTCGCGGAACTTTCTTCAGGTGCATGGCGCCTGATAGCCGGCCCGGCCTGTCGCCGCGCCTGGACATAACAATAAGAACCAGCGCTCCAACAAGAATGAGTACCGACAAACGATCTGATGAGTCCGAACCAAGGAACCCGTATGAGCCTGTCACTCCTGAGCCGCTATGCCTTCTTTGCCGCCTGCGTGATATTCACCCTCGCCAGCCTGCCCTTCGTCGAATATGACTGGGTCTGGCCCTTCACCCTGGTCACCGGCCTGCTGAGCCTGCTGGGGATCTTCGACCTGCTGCAAAGTCCCCATGCCGTACGCCGCAACTACCCGATCCTGGGCAATATCCGCTACCTGGTCGAAGGCATCCGCCCGGAAATCCGCCAGTACCTGCTGGAATCCGACAGCGACGCCCTGCCCTTTTCCCGGGCCCAGCGCTCGCTGGTCTATTCGCGGGCCAAGAACCAGAGTGCGGACAAACCCTTCGGCACCCTGATCGACGTCTACCAATCGGGGTTCGAGTTCATCGGCCACTCCATGCGCCCGGCGCCCCTGAGCGATCCCGACAGCTTTCGCGTCACCGTCGGCGGCCCACAGTGCACCCAGCCCTATTCGGCCTCGGTGTTCAACATCTCGGCCATGAGCTTCGGTTCCCTGAGCGCCAACGCCATCCGCGCGCTGAACCAGGGCGCCAAGCTCGGCAACTTCGCCCATGACACCGGCGAAGGCAGCATCAGCCCCTACCACCGTGAACACGGCGGCGACCTGACCTGGGAACTGGGCAGCGGCTACTTCGGCTGCCGCACCAGCGATGGGCGCTTCGACCCGGAGCGCTTCGCCGCCCAGGCCAGCAACCCCCAGGTACGGATGATCGAGATCAAGATGAGCCAGGGTGCCAAGCCTGGCCACGGCGGCATCCTGCCCAAGCACAAGGTGACCCAGGAAATCGCCGATACCCGGGGTATCCGCATGGGCGAGGACTGCATCTCGCCATCGAGCCACAGTGCCTTCTCCACCCCTATCGAAATGATGCATTTCATCCAGCAGTTGCGTGAACTGTCCGGTGGCAAGCCGGTGGGCTTCAAGTTCTGCCTGGGCCATCCGTGGGAGTTCATGGGCATCGCCAAGGCCATGCTGGAGACCGGCATCCTTCCGGACTTCATCGTGGTCGACGGCAAGGAAGGCGGCACCGGCGCCGCACCGGTGGAATTCACCGACCATATCGGTGCGCCGATGCGCGAAGGCCTGCTGTTCGTGCACAACACCCTGGTGGGCCTGAACCTGCGGGACAAGATCAAGCTCGGCGCCAGCGGCAAGATCGTCAGCGCCTTCGACATCGCCAGCGTACTGGCCATCGGTGCCGACTGGGCCAACTCGGCGCGCGGCTTCATGTTCGCCATCGGCTGCATCCAGTCGCAGAGCTGCCATACCAACAAGTGCCCGACCGGCGTGGCCACCCAGGACAACCTGCGCCAGCGGGCGCTGGTGGTACCGGACAAGGCCCAGCGGGTGTACAGCTTCCATCGCAATACCCTCAAGGCCCTGGCCGAGATGCTCGCCGCCGCCGGCCTGCAGCACCCTTCGCAATTGGAAGCCAAGCACCTGGTACGGCGCATGTCGGCCACCGAGATCAAGCTATTCTCCCAACTGCATGTATTCCTCAAGCCCGGCGAATTGCTGACCGGCGAAGTCACCGGCGAGTTCTACTCGCGCATGTGGCAACTGGCCCGCGCCGACAGCTTCGAGCCCAACACCCCGGCCGCGGCCTGATCGCGGCCCCCGGGCCTGCCCCTGGCGGCCCGGGCCTTGGCCCACAAGGAAGAGCGCCATGCCCCTGCTGTCATTCGACCGGTTGTCCCAGCAACTGCCCGAGCCCTGGCAATCCTCGCCGGTGGGGCGGATCGGCCCGGCCTGCGTCAAGGTCCTGCGCATGGACCAGCAGCCCAGCGGCGACGAAGTCCACGACTACGACGAAGGCCTGTTGGTGACCGAGGGCTGCCTGCGCCTGGGCATCGACGGCGGCACCGTGCAGGTGCGGGCCGGGCAGATGTACCTGGTGCCGGCCGGGCAGGTCCACAGCGTGCTCCCGGGCAGCCAGGGCACCCTGGTAATCATCGATACTTGGAGCCGTGCGCCCGCAACGGCGTCCCGGCGCGCCCACCCACGGCCCGTAGCGGCCGACCCCATAGCCACGGAGAAAGCCATGTCCCATCGCTTGCTTGCAGGGCTCGTCCTGCTGCTGTCGTTCACCAGCACCTTCGCCAGCGAGCGCTGGCAGACCCTGCCGCCCACTCCAGCCCCGGTGGCCGGGGCCCAGGGTGGATATGCAAAGGTCAATGGCATACGCCTCTACTACAGCAGGATCGGCCATGGTTCGCCGGTGGTGCTGCTACATGGCGGCCTGGGCAATGCCGACTACTGGGGCCATCAGGTCAAGGCCCTGGCCGCCCGGCACACGGTGATCAGCGTCGACAGCCGTGGCCATGGACGCAGCACCCGCGACGCGCGCCCCTACGGCTACGACCTGATGGCCGACGACGTGGTCGCCCTGCTCGACCAGCTGAAAATCACCCGGGCCGATTTCGTCGGCTGGAGCGATGGCGCGATCCTCGGCCTGGACCTGGCCATGCGCTACCCGCAACGGGTGGGCAAGGTCTTCGCCTATGCCGCCAACACTCGCACCGACGGGGTCAGGGAAGGGGTGGAGAACAATCCGACCTTTGCCGCCTACATCGAGCGCGCCGGCAAGGAATACGCGAAGCTGTCGCCAACACCCGGGGAGTACCAGGCCTTCGTCGAGCAGATCAGCCACATGTGGGCCAGCCAGCCCAACTGGAGCGACGCCGACCTTTCCAGGATCAAGGCGCCGGTACTGATCGTCGATGGCGATCGCGACGAAGCCATCAAGCGTGAACACACCGAATACATGGCGGCGACGATTCCCGGGGCCGGGCTGTTGATCCTGCCCAATGCCAGCCATTTCGCCTTTCTCCAGGATCCCGGTTTCTTCAACGCCGCCCTCGAGCATTTCCTCGACGGCCAATGACCCCGGCCTTTCCCCCGCCCCACCACGGATGTCCCCTTTAGCGGGGACGTCTTTATTGGCAATTTTGCATAAACGCATATTTAAATTGCGTTGACGCATATTTCATCTAAGGTTGATTACAGACCCGACAGCGCCTGCCATCGAGGCTGGCCTGGCGCGATGCTCGGCATTCGGGTCCGGTACGCCGCTCGCTCCCGTGCGGCGACGAACACCAGCCGGAGGCTGGTTTTCATTCACGGAGGATGAACATGCTAAGCACTACCCTGCCCCCTATCGGCAATCCACAAGTCATGCCCCGCTGCCTGGCCGGCACCCTGCTGGACCCAGAGCTGGACGAGATCACTCAAGCGGCCGAGGCCGCGCCCCTGGCCGGCGCCCGCCTGAACTTCAACATCCAGCAGCAAACCCAGACCAACTGGTGCTGGGCCGCCCTGTCGGCCTCGGTCGGCAATTACTACAACACCGGCTCCTGGACCCAATGCGGCGTGGCCAACGCCGAGCTGGGCCGCAGCACCTGCTGCAGCCAGCCCGGACCGTGCAACGTCTATGGCTACCTGGACTCGGCCCTGCGTACCACCGGCAGCTACGGCGGCATGCGCGAAGATCGCATGCAGATGGCCGCCATCGAGAACCAGCTCGGCATGGGCCGCCCCGTCGGCCTGCGCTGCGCCTGGTACGGCGGTGGCGCGCATTTCCTGGCGATCTACGGCACCGACGGCGGCTACGTACTGGTGGCCGACTCGATCTTCGGCTACTCGACCCGCGCCCTGAACAGCTTCCCCGGCACCTACAACGGCGGCGGCAACTGGACCCACACCTACTTCACCCGGAAAAACTACTGAGGAGGCAGCATGCAACTGACTTATCCAAAGGCGCCCGTCGGTGGCGTCCAGCAACTGCGTCCGGCCCTGCAGGCGGCCCTGCAGACCCAGGGCTTCGGTATCAATCGCGCCTTCGCCAATGCCGGTCCGGCCACCTTGAACCTGTCCCAGGCCTTTCGTGGCTATACCCTGAGCCTGGAAGACCTGGCCAACGGCCAGGACCTGGCCCAGGCCACGCCGGGCGATTGGCATTACCTGGTGTTCGCCGGTGGCGTCTCGATCGCCGATGCCCAACTGACCGAAACCACCGGCCAGCTGGAGTTCTGCGCGCTGAACCACGGAGCCCTGGCGGCCTCGACCATCAGCGCCCTGAACCTGGCCGAACAAGCCCCGCAACTGCAAGGCAAGTCCTATGAACTGCGCTTGTTGTTCGTCCCGGCCCTGCAAGCAACGCTGATCTGGCTGCACGGCGACGCCGAGGAAGTGCTGATCCCCATCGAGCCCACGCCCGCCAACCTGGTACCCCGGCAGCTCTACAGCGAGGCCACGCTGTTCGGCCTGCTGGTACCGGCCGCCAAGCAGGCCAAGGCTGTGTTCGATGCCGACACCAGCGGCACCCTGGGCGGTTGAGCCCGGCAAAAAAAATCCGGCGCCCCTCGCGGGACGCCGGATTTTTCATTGCCTGGCCATCAGGCCGGGCTGCTCACGCCGAGAGCAGCACCGGGACGCGGGTCAGGAGGCCGAACGGGCCTGCTGCTGGGTGTTGGTCGGCTGCAGGTTGAGCATGTAGAACAACGCGGTCAGCAGCACCAGGAACGCCGGGCCGACATACAGCGCCACGCGGGTATCCGGGAAGTAGGCCATCAGCCCCACCACCAGCACCAGGAACGCCAGCGCCAGGTACGAGCTGATCGGGTACAGCCACATGCGGTACTTGAGGCCAGCGCGCTCGGCCGCAGTCAGGCCTTTGCGGAACTTGAGCTGGGCCAGGAGGATCATCACCCAGGTCCAGATCGCGCCGAAGGTGGCGATGGAGGTCACCCAGACGAACACCTTCTCGGGCACCAGGTAGTTGAGCAGCACGCCCAGCAGCAAGGCGAAGATCGACAGCAGCAAGGCGCGACGCGGCACGCCGCTTTCCGAGGTCTTGGCGAAGCTGGCCGGCGCCTGGCCGTTCTGCGCCAGGCTGTAGAGCATGCGACCGGTGCTGAAGATGCCACCGTTGCAGGACGACAAGGCCGCGGTGATCACCACGAAGTTGATGATGCCAGCGGCGGTCTTGATCCCCAGGCGCTCGAAAGTCATCACGAAGGGACTGCCCTGGGTGCCGATTTCGTTCCATGGATAAATCGACAGGATCACGAACAGCGCGCCCACGTAGAACAGCAGGATGCGCCAGAACACCGAGCCGATGGCGTTGGGAATGGTTTTTTGCGGGTTGCGTGCTTCACCGGCGGTCAGGCCGATCATCTCCACGCCCAGGTAGGCGAACATCACCATTTGCAGGGACATCAGCACGCCGGTCACGCCGTTGGGCATGAAGCCGCCGTGGGTCCACAGGTTGGAGATCCCCAGGGCCACCCCATCGTTGCCGAAGCCGAAGGCGATGATGCCGACACCGCCGATGACCATGGCGATGATGGTGACGATCTTGATCAGGGCGAACCAGAACTCGAACTCACCGAAGGCCTTGACCGCGATCAGGTTGATCGAGCCCATGCTCACCAGGGCCGCCAGGGCCCAGATCCAGCGCGGTACATCGGGGAACCAGATGCCCATGTACACCGCCACGGCGGTGATCTCCGCGACGCAGGTCACCAGCCACAGGAACCAGTAGTTCCAGCCAGTGAGGAAGCCCGCCAGCGGGCCCAGGTAATCTTGTGCATAGCGGCTGAAGGAACCCGCGACCGGGTTGTGCACCGCCATCTCGCCGAGGGCGCGCATGATCACCAGGATCGCCAGGCCGCCGATGATGTAGGACAGCATGATCGCCGGACCGGCCATTTCGATGGCCTTGGCCGAGCCGAGGAACAGGCCGACGCCGATACAGGCGCCCAGGGCCATCAAGCGAATATGCCGTTCGCCGAGTTCGCGTTTCAGCGGGCCGCCCTGAGCGGTTTCGCCGTGGGGCAGTTGGTTGCCAACTGGCATAGAGATACAACCTCATTTTGTTATTGGATATGAACCACCGAGTCTTCCAGGTCGCGGCGGATAACCGCGGCCTGCTCGACCGGACCGGCCTTGTGGGACGGCGCGTCTGTAGGACAAAACCTGCCAGATCAGCGGGGTGCGCAGTATAAAAAGCTCGTCACAGGGCTTTTCACTCTATAAACAGCAAAATTCAGAGAGAAATCTCGGCAAAAACCGCTTTCACGGAGAAGCATTCCCTGCTTTTTTCCACCAAACCCCACTCGGAAAGGGGCGTGAGTATTGCACAGCCCCGGTGCCCCGTCATGCCCCTACCTAGGGCGTATTTACCTGGGAAAAGGCTCTATAACAGGGGTTTGCAAAGGGAGGTAGGCAGCCCTGCGTACAAGCCCACGACAGCCCTGGATCCGGGCTCGACTGGCTATTGGGTACAACGTACGACTCGCCCTGGTAGTGAGCGGATAACCAGCCAGAACGCAGACCTGATTCCCCGCTGACCCGCCAAACGGTCGTTTTGACAATTTCTTCACCACCGGCCGCCACCGACTAAGCTTCAGACAAGTCCGATCAATCTCTGTGGAGGGATCAATCGACTATGGGCGCTTTGGGGCACACCGATCCACGCAGTACCGCAGTGCCAAGCCACAGCGACGACGAAGCGCCTTTGCCCGAACGCCCCCGGCCCCGCCGTTATTTCTGGCGCCTGTTCTGGCTGTTGTTGTTGATCGCCCTGGTCGCCCTGGGCGTTGCCGCCAGCCGCGAAATGCGTACTTCCAGGTTCCAGGCCCGGGAATTCAGCAGCCTGGCCCGTGACCTGAGCTATTCCCTGCAACCTGGCCCCAGCGACGCGATTGTCTATCCCGGCGCCGGCCCCTTCGATCGACGCTTGGGTTACAGCGCCCTGGGCGAGTTCCTCCCACGCCTGCTCAAGCGGGGCTACCTGATCGAGTCCCAGGTACGGTTCTCCCCGGCATTGATGGACTACAGCGAAAACGGCCTCTTCGTGCCCTATGCCGAGAAGATCCAGGCCGGGCTATCCATCACCGATTGCCGCGCCGCGCCGATGTACCGGTTCAAGTATCCGCAGCAGTTCTATGCCAGCTTCGCCAGCATCCCGCCCCTGGTGGTGCATAGCCTGCTGTTCATCGAGAACCGCGACCTGCTGGATCCACAGCTGGCCCAGGCCAATCCGGCGGTGGACTGGCCGCGCTTCGCCAAGGCCGCCTGGTCCCAGGTAGCCCGGCTGCTGCACCTGCCCGGCCAGAGCGCCGGGGGCAGTACCCTGGCCACCCAGCTGGAAAAATACCGCCATTCCCCCGATGGCCTGACGGTGTCGGGCGGGGAGAAGATCCGCCAGATGATTTCCGCCAGCGTGCGCGCCTATCAGGACGGCCCGCAGACCCTGGAGGCCCGCAAGCGCATCGTCCGCGACTACCTCAATAGCGTGCCGCTATCGGCCGTCCCCGGCCATGGCGAGGTGCACGGCATGGCCGAAGGATTGCGGGTCTGGTACGGCGCCGACTTCAGCCAGGTCAACCAGGCCCTGGCCGGCACCGGCACCGATGGCCACAGCCTGGCCCAGCGCGGCTTGGCCCTACGCCAGGTGCTGTCGTTGATGATCGCCCAGCGCCGCCCCTCCCATTACCTGGCCAAGGGCCGTACGGAACTGGCGGACCTGACCGACAGCCATATCCGCCTGCTGGCGCAGAACAATGTCATAGACCCGGCGCTGAGCGCCGCCGCCCTGGCCAGCAAGGTGGCCTATCGCGACTGGCAGCAACAGCCGACGATCCAGCCGATCGAGACCAACAAGGGCATCAGCGTGGCCCGCAGCCGCCTGGCGGCCCTGCTCAACCGCCCGCTGTACGACCTGGATCGCCTCGACCTCTCGGCCACCAGCACCCTGCAGAGCGACCTGCAGCGCCAGGCCACCGAGTACCTCAAGCACCTGGCCGACCCGACGTTCGCCGCCCAGGTCGGAGTGCTTGGCGAACGCCTGCTCACCCCCACCAGTACCACCCAGGTCCGCTACAGCTTCACCCTGTTCGAACTCACCGGCGACGGCTCCCGGGTACGGGTGCAGACCGACAGCACCGACCAGCCCTTCGACATCAACGAAGGCAGCAAGCTGGAGCTGGGCTCCACCGCCAAGCTGCGGGTGCTGACCACCTACCTGCAGATCATCGCCGAGCTGCATGACAAGTACGCCGGGCAGACCCCGGCGCAGTTGAAGAAAGTCCCGGTGGACGACCAAGACCGCCTGAGCCGCTGGGCCCTGGACTACCTGGCGCAGAACAGCGACCAGAGCCTGCCGAAGATGCTCGACGCCGCCCTGGATCGCACCTACTCCGCCAGCCCCGGCGAGGCGTTCTTCACCGGCGGCGGTGTGCACCACTTCCACAACTTTCGCAACGAGGACAACGGGCGCAGCCCGACCCTGCGCGATGCCCTGCGCGAATCCATCAACCTGCCGTTCATCCGCCTGATGCGCGACCTGGTGCGCTACAGCACCTACGGTGGCGACAGCACCAGCGCCGAGCTGCTCAAGGACGATGACAACCCACGGCGCCAGGAATACCTGGCGCGCTTCGCCGACCGCGAAGGCACCTCGTTCCTCCTGCGGTTCTGGAAGAAGTACCGCAACAAGGACACCCAGTCGCGCCTGGAAACCTTCCTCGACAGCATGCACCCCACGGCGATCCGCCTGGCCGCGGTGCATCGCTACCTGCTACCGGATGCCAGCCAGGACAGCTTCAACCGCTTCGTGCGGGCCCATATGAAAAACGCCAAGGTCGGCGAGAAGCTCACCGACGAGCGCCTGGACAAGCTCTACGCCAGCTACGGTCCTGGAGCCTACGACCTGCCGGACCAGGGCTACATCGCCAAGGTCCACCCGCTGGACCTGTGGCTGCTCGGCTACCTGATGAACAACCCCGAAGCCAGCTTCAGCCAGGTGGTCAAGGCCAGCGAATTCGAACGCCAGGAAGTCTACAGCTGGTTGTTCAAGAGCCGTCACCGCAGCGCCCGGGACAGCCGCATCCGTACCATGCTGGAGATCGAGGCGTTCCTCGACATCCACCAGCGCTGGCAGGCCGTGGGCTATCCGTTCGACCACCTGGTGCCGTCCCTGGCCACCGCCATCGGCAGTTCCGGCGACCGGCCAGCGGCCCTGGCCGAGCTGGTGGGGACCATTCTCAACGACGGTGTGCGCCTGCCGACCCTGCGCATCGACAGCCTGCACTTCGCCGCCGGCACACCCTATGAAACCCGCTTGCTCAACGACCCGGACAAGGGCCAGCGGGTAATGCCTTCGCAGGTGGCCACGGCGCTGCGCGGGGCCCTGTCCCAGGTGGTGGATGCAGGCACGGCAAAGCGGGTATCCGGCAGCTTCAAGCTGGCCGACGGCACGCCCCTGGCCATGGGCGGCAAGACCGGCACCGGCGACAACCGCATCGAAGCCATCGGCGCCGGAGGCCGGGTGCTGAGCTCCAAATCCATCAACCGCACCGCGACCTTCGTGTTCTACATCGGCGATCACCACTTCGGCACCCTCACCGCCTATGTTCCCGGCGCCTCCGCCCAAGCCTTCAAGTTCACCTCGGCCTTGCCGGTGCAGGTGCTCAAGGGCATGGCGCCGATCCTCATGCCCTACCTGCAACCGGGTAGCGGCACCCAGTGCCAGGGCAACCTGGTGCAACGCTGACACCCTCCACGCCGGCCAGCCCCGGGGCTGGCTGCACGGCATTTCGCGCTCTCTTTGCCAATTGGCGCTCGCGACGAACGGTGGCCCCGGGTCGTGCGGAACCGCTTGCTTCAGCATTAAGATATATCTTAAGTTATGTCTTAACCAAAACGGAGAGCACGAAAATGAGAGAGCACCACCATCCCCACCATCACCGCGGACATGGCGACGGCCCCGAAGGCTTCGAGCGCCGCGGCGGCCGTGAGCGCGGCGGCCGTGGCCCACGGGTATTCGCCCCCGGCGACCTGAAGCTGCTGCTGCTGGCGTTGATCGCCGACGAGCCTTGCCATGGCTACGACCTGATCCGCCAGATCGAAACCATGTTCGATGGCGTCTACAGCCCAAGCCCGGGCGTGATCTACCCGACCCTGACCTTCCTGGAAGAAAGCGAAATGATCCAGGGCGATGCCGAAGGCGGAAAAAAACGCTACAGCGCCACCGACACCGGTCGTCTGTTCCTCAAGGAGCAGGCCGTTGCCCTGGATGGCGTGCGCATGCGCATCGAAGTCAGCAAGCGCTCGCTGCGCGGGCATGACCGCCCGGCAGAAATCCACGAGGCGGTGCACAACCTGCGCCATGCCCTGCAAATGCATAACGGTCGCTGGAGCCCCGAGGAAATCCTGCGGGTCCGCGATCTGCTGAACAACACCGCCAAGGCCATTGTCGATGGTCCTGCAACCCCTTCCAGCCAGGAGAAAGCCGAATGACTGCCACCCCCGAACTGTCCATTCACCGGGTCATGCACGAGATCAAGCGCCGGCGCCTGCAGGTCCTGCGTGTGGTCGACGTCACCCCGCGCATGCGCCGGGTCACCCTGGGCGGCCCGGAACTGGCCGGGTTCCTCAGCCTGGGCAGCGACGACCATGTGAAGTTGCTGTTCCCGCAGAACGCCGAGCAGCAAGCCGCCCTGCAAACCCTGGTCATGGGCCCGGGCAAGGACAGCGGACCGATGCCCGCCATGCGCGACTACACCCCGCGCCGCTACGACCCGCAGTTGGGCGAGCTGGACATCGACTTCGTCTTGCACGGCGACGGCCCCGCATCGACCTGGGCCGAACAGGTCCAGCCCGGACAGGAGCTGCACATCGCCGGGCCACGAGGCTCGATGGTGGTCCCGGATATCTTCGACAGCTACCTGCTGATCGGCGATGAAACCGCCCTGCCGGCCATCGCCCGGCGCCTGGAGGAACTGCCTGCCGGCCGCCGGGTCCTGGCGGTGATCGAAATCCAGGATCGTGCCGAACGCCAGGCGCTGCACAGTGCCGCCGAGGTGGAAGTGATCTGGGTCGAACGCGATGGCGGCCAGCAGGATCTGCATGCTTGCGTGCGCGGGCTGCAAGTGCCCCAAGGCCGGCTGTATGCCTGGATCGCCACCGAGAGCAAGGTCTCGCGGCAACTGCGCCGGATTCTGCTCGATGAACACCGGCTCGACGACGAGTTCGTCAAGGCCGTCGGCTACTGGCGCCTGGATACCAGCGAAGAAGACTGATCGCTCACCCGCCAAGCCCTCGCCGGCGCAGGTGCCCAGTACCTCGCCGGCGAATCATTTCTGGCCCGCGCAATGCCGGCGCCCCAGCCAGTGGTCCAACCCCAGCAATAGCAGCGACACCAGGACGAACCCTGCCAGCAGTCCGAGGGCATTGAGCACGGCCCGGGGATACCCCAGCCGGTCAACGGCGATGAAGGGATAGGGATAGAGCCCGAGCAAGTGACCGCGCAGGAGCAGGTAGGCGAAGTACAAGGTCGGGTACAGCGTCCATAGCCCGACATGGCGCAAGCGCAGGCGGCCCTTGGGTACGCAGCAGCACCAGTAGGCCAGGAACAGCAGCGGCATCACATCGTGCAGCAGCTCATCGGCCAGCCACTGCCAGCCTTGGGGATGCCACAAGTGGCGCAGCAGCAGGTTGTAGGCCAGGCCCACCAGCACGATGCTGGCCGCCACCGCACCACTGACCCAGGGTTGGAGCATGAACGCCTGCCCGCGGGAAACCCGCAGGTTCAGGGCGCAGGTCAGCACGCTGGCCACCAGGGTATTGCTGAGCACGGTGAAGAAACTGAAGAAGTTCACCAGGCCGCCCAGCAAGCTGGCGCCGACATCCCAGCGCAGCAACAGGATCAGGTACAGCTGCACCGCCAGGCCGAACCAGCCAAGGAATGCCGCGATCGCGATCAGGCCGCGCCGAGCGGACCACTGGGCCAGCGATCCGTCCTCCATGCGGGGCCTCAGAGCGGACGCTTGGTGCGCTGCAATTTCACGTAGAGCCGCTCGACCTTCTCCCGGGCCCAGGGCGTCTTGCGCAGGAACGTCAGGCTCGACTTGATGCTCGGATCGCTCTTGAAGCAGCGGATGTCGATGCGTTCCGCCAGTCCCGACCATTCGTAGTGCTCCACCAGGGCCTTGAGGATCTGTTCCAGGGTCACGCCATGCAGCGGGTCGGTGTGGGTAACGGTCATGCCAGGCCTTCGAACGCAGATGAGGAAAACAAGCCGCGCACCTTAGCCGACGGCCTGCGCCCGCGCCAGTGCGCTGGATTAACTGTAGCCGCTAGGCAGCCCGCAAGGCTGCGCAGGCCTTCAATGATCGACTGGCCAAATTCGTCACCAGCCCCTACCTGTCGGCCGCTGCGCGCCCGTTCACAGCCTGCGGCAGCGGTGATGCGCGGGCGGCTTGGCTGCCGTTGCGCCAAGCCGCGAAGGCGCCCCGATGCGAGTCGATGAAAAAGTTCCTGGCTTTTTCATACATTTGAGATGTTATATTGTATCAACACATGACAACTCACCCGCGCTTCGGGTGTCCCGTGTCCCGCCTGTTTTTCGACTCATATGCGCGTCGCGCAATGCTTGCCAAGGAACGACCGATGTCCCTCTCAGCTCACCGCCCTTCTCGCTCGCTACTGTGGCGCCTGTCGCCGCTGTCCGCCGCCGTGCTGATCGCCTCCCAGGCCCACGCCGTGGAACTGCCGCAACAGGTCATCACCGCCAACCCCCTGGGCAACACCGAACTGGCCGCCCCTACCACCGTGGTGGAAGGTGATGCGCTGACCCTGGCGCAGAAGGGCAGCCTCGGCGAGACCCTGAACAAGCAGCCGGGGGTGTCTTCGTCGTACTTCGGCCCCGGTGCCAGCCGCCCGGTGATCCGCGGCCTGGACGGTGATCGCATCCGTATCCTGCGCAACGGCGTCGGCGCCCTGGATGCTTCGTCGCTGTCCTATGACCATGCCGTGCCCCTGGATCCGGTCAACGTCGAGCGCATCGAGATCGTCCGTGGCCCGGCAGCCCTGCTCTACGGCGGCAACGCCATCGGCGGGGTGATCAACAGCTTCGACAATCGCATCCCCACCGAGGCCATCGAGGGCATCCACGGTGCCGGCGAATTGCGCTACGGCGGTGCCGATACCACCCGCAGCAGCGCCGGCAAGCTGGAAGCCGGCAACGGCACCTTCGCCCTGCACCTGGATGCCAACTCACGGCAGTTCAACGACCTGAAGATCCCCGGTTACGCCCGCAGTCGCCATGCTCCGGCAAGCGAAGACGGGGACGGCAAGAAAGGCCGCCTGGGCAACAGCGACGGCCGCCAGGACGGTGGCGCCATCGGCGGTTCCTACACCTGGGACGACGGCTACGCCGGCTTGTCCTACAGCAACTACGACTCCAACTACGGCTCCCCAGCCGAGCAGGACGTACGCATCCGCATGAAGCAGGACCACTACGCCTTCGCTTCCGAGTTGCGCAACCTGCAAGGCCCTTTCAGTTCGCTGAAGTTCAATGCCGGCTATACCGACTACGAACACCGCGAGATCGAAGGCGGCGAAACCGGCACCACATTCAAGAACAAGGGTTATGAAGCCCGGGTCGAGGCTCGGCACTTGCCCATCGGCCCGCTCGAAGGGGTGGTCGGGGCCCAGTTCAATCGCAACGAATTCTCGGCCCTGGGCGAGGAAGCCTTCGTCCCGAAAACCGATACCAACAGCGGCGCGCTGTTCATCCTCGAGGAACTGCAAGCCACGGACCGCCTGAAACTCAGCCTTGGCGGGCGCCTGGAACACACCGTCGTGGACCCGGATGGCAAGGGCAACGAACGCTTCGCCCAGGCCGACAAATCCAGCAGTTTCACCGCCGGCAGCCTGTCCTCGGGCGCGGTCTACACCCTGACTCCGGTCTGGTCCCTGGCTGCCACCCTGGGCTACACCGAACGCGCGCCGACCTTCTACGAGCTGTATGCCAACGGCGCCCACGTCGCCACCGGCACCTACGAAGTGGGCAACGCCAAGCTGTCCAAGGAAAAAGCCGTCTCCAGCGACCTGGCCCTGCGCTTCGACAACGGCGTGCATAAAGGCAGCGTCGGGGTGTTCTACAGCCACTTCTCCAACTACATCGGCCTGCTGGGGACGGGGCGCACACTCGACGATGAAGGCGAAGAAGATCTGGCAGGGCATCCGGAATACATCTACAGCGGAGTACGGGCACGCTTCACTGGAATCGAAGCCCAGGATCGCTGGACCCTGGGAGAGAACGCCTACGGCAAGTTCGCCCTGGAGCTGTCCGGCGACTACACCCGGGCCAAGAACCTGGACAACGGCCAGGACTTGCCGCGTATCGCACCACTGCGCCTGAACAGCGGCTTGCTCTGGGAACTGGACCGCTGGCAGGCCCGGCTGGACGTGCAACACGCCGCCAGCCAAGGCCGAGTACCGGACAACGAAAGCGGCACCGATGGCTACACCACCCTGGGAGCCAGCGCCGGGTATCGCTTCGACATCGGCAGCAGCCAGTGGCTGGCCTTCGTCAAGGGCGAGAACCTGACCAACCAGACCGTGCGCTACGCCAGTTCGATCCTGCGGGATATCGCCCCAGCGGCCGGGCGCAGTGTGGAAGTGGGCCTGCGCACTACCTTCTAAGGCCAGGCCAGCCAGCGCCCCGCTCGGCGCTCAGCGATAGCGCCGCGGGTCGGTGTCGATCAGGCTGGCCAGTTGGGTCAGGGCAAAGCGCAACTCGTCGCGGGTGGTGGGCGACATCAGCACCACTCGCACCTGGCGGCAGCTGGCATCGCGCTCCACCTGGAACTGCGTGCCGCTCATCACCAGCACGCCATTGGCCCGGGCCAGGGTGGCGAACTCATCGGCGGTCCAGGGCTGCGGCAAGGTCAACCACAGGTGGTAGCTGTGGGGCTGGGTCCGGAACTCGAAACCGGCGAACACTTCCCGGGCAATCGCCTGGCGCGCCGCCGCCTCACTGCGCTGGGTCTCTACCAGCTTGCGGTCCAGCCCCTCGACCAGCACATTGCTGGCCAGTTGCGCGGTCAGCGGCGAGGGCATCCATACGCTGCTGCGGACCATCGCGCTCAAGCGCGACAGCAGCTTGGGCGGGCTGTACAGGTAGCCGACCCGCAGGGCCGGCATGATCGCCTTGGACAGGCTGGTGAGGTACACCGAACGCTCCGGCGCATAGGCCGATAGCGGCTTGATCTGCGGATCGGTGGCGAGAAAACCGTAGATATCGTCGTCGACCAGCAGGAAGTCGAACTCTTCGGCCAGTGCCGCAATCTGTGCCCGACGCCCCGGCGACATGATCGCCGTGGTGGGGTTCTGGCAACTGGCGACACACACCAGCAACGCCGGTTTCTCCCGCAGGCACTGCTCGCGCAAGGCTTCGGGCAGTATCCCCTCCTCGTCCATGGCCACGCCCCGCAAGCGCCGCTCCAGACCATGGGCCACCGAGATGATGCCCGGGTAAGCCAGGGACTCGCAGAGCACCAGGTCACCGGCATTGCTCAAGGCGCTGATGGCGACCATCAGCCCGTGCTGCGCGCCGGAGGTAATCACCACTTGTTGCCACTGGGCCTCGGGCAGCGAATGCCGCAACCACTGCGCCCCCGCCTCGCGGTGGGCCGGATGGCCGCCATCGGGGGCATAGTCCAGGGCCCGACCGAAATCGCTGCTGCGGGCCATGCCCACCAGGGCGCCGCGCAGCCAGTACTCCAGGGTTTCGCTGTAGGGCTTGATCAGCGACAGGTCCAGGGCCTCGGACTGGCCCAAGGCCAACGACGGCCCGGCTGCGCCCTCCGCCAACGCCAACGGCGCGTGCCCCAGCACGTAGGTACCACGCCCCACCTCGCCCTGCACCAGGCCGCGGCGCTGGGCTTCACCGTAGGCCCGATTGATGGTGCCGGGGGTAACGTTCAGGGTCACCGCCAGCTCGCGCAGGGTCGGCAGGCGCTCACCATCCTTGAGCAGGCCACTGCCGATATCCCGCTGCAGGGCATCGGCGATGGACAGGTAGACCGGCTGGTTGAAGTCGCTTAACTGGGGAACCCACATGGAGGCTGGTGACCATCGGCTGCATTGAAATGCGGCGCAGCATAGCACAGGGCCGCCGCCCACTCGCCTATGGAATCAATCGGCAAATTGATTCAATCACCAGGCCAGATTTCGCCCGGATGATTTTTTATCAAACGTACCTCTACCAACAAAATCGTTAATAAACAGTTAGTTAGAATAAATAATCAGTATTCAATGCTCCTCGCCAAGCATTGATTGCATCAATACAATTGAATCGATTCAATTTTCTGAAATACACTGAAACACGCTCCTTTCGATCGACTCAATCATCCACCCCCACCAGTCGAGATGCCATGCACAACCTCAGCAAGGACCTGTCCCTCTCCGCCGTGGTCGCCGGCTTGATCGCCGTGATCATTTCCTACGCCGGCCCCCTGATCATCGTGTTCCAGGCTGCCCGCGAGGCCCATATGCCCGATGACCAGGTGTCCTCCTGGATCTGGGCCATATCCATCGGCAGCGGCCTTACCGGCCTGCTGCTCAGCTGGCGCTTGAAGGTGCCGGTGATCACCGCCTGGTCCACCCCCGGTGCCGCACTGCTGGTCTCGATGCTGCCGACGGTATCGCTGCCCCAGGCCATTGGCGCGTACATCGTCGCCGCGCTGATCATCGCCGTGCTCGGCCTCAGCGGCGCCTTCGACAAGCTCATGGCCCGCCTGCCCAAGGCCATCGCCGCCGCCATGCTGGCGGGCATCCTGTTCCGTTTCGGCGCCGGGCTGTTCACCTCGCTCAGCCTGCAACCGGTGCTGGTGCTGGCGATGCTCGCCACCTATCTGCTGGGCAAGCGCTGGTCGCCGCGCTACGCGATCCCCGCCGTGTTGCTGGTGGGCTGTTGCATAGCCGCGGCCCTGGGCGAATTCAACCTGGGGGCCATCACCCTGGCCGTGGCCGAGCCGATCTTCATCGCCCCACAGTGGAATTGGCAGGCCATCGTCAATATCGGCCTGCCCCTGGCCCTGGTGACCCTCACCGGGCAATACGTGCCGGGCATGGCAGTCATGCGCAGTTCCGGCTATACCACCCCGGCCCGCTCGATCGTGTCCTGGACCGCCATCACCTCGGCGCTGCTGGCCCCCTTCGGCGCGCACGGCATCAACCTGGCCGCTATCACCGCGGCGATCTGCACCGGCCGCGAAGCCCATGAAGAGCCCAATAAGCGCTACATCGCCGGAATCGCCTGCGGCTTGTTCTACCTGCTCATGGGAGTGTTCGGCGCCACCCTGGCCTCGGTCTTCGGTGCCCTGCCCAAGGAACTGATCGCCGCCCTGGCCGGCCTCGCCCTGTTCGGCGCCATCAGCACCGGCCTGAGCGGCGCCATGGCCGACGACCAGCAACGTGAAGCGGCGCTGATCACCTTCCTGGTCACCGCCTCGGGCATGAGCTTCCTGGGCCTGGCCGCGGCATTCTGGGGCTTGATCTTCGGCCTGGTGGCGTACTTCGTCCTCGGTCATACCCGGCACAAGGCTGCCGTGGTGCAACCGTCTCCATCACGCTGAGCGGCAAAACCCGAACGACTGTTACCGAATCCGAAACGGTTCATGTCGATAAAAGCGCTTTCTCTTGCCGAGAGGGCGCTTTATTCTTCGCACCCGAAGCTGAAACGCTTCACTTTCCTTTTGAAAACAGCGGCCTGGCGCCCTCGACCGACAGCGGTCAAGGTCGCATGCCCTGCCCTTGTTTTGCCTATTCCTAGAAAAAGACCTTATTCGAATGCCTATGCCTCTTTCTCAGCGCGCAAAAGATAGCGCTGTCCTGACGCCAGCCGCCTTCCTCGGCGCCCTGGGTTTTGCCGCTTGCGCCCAAGCCACGCCGGCCTTCGACAGCGACTCACCCTGGATGCTCGGCGACTGGAACGGCACCCGCACGGAACTGGCCAGGCAGGGCTACGACTTCAAGATCGACTACGTCGGCGAGATGGGTGCCAACCTGCGCGGCGGCTACGACCATGACCGCACCGCACGCTACAGCGACCAGTTCGCCTTCGGCAGCCACCTGGACCTGCAGAAGATCCTCGGCTGGGACGATGCCGAGTTCCAGCTGACAGTGACCAAGCGCAATGGCGACAACATCAGCAACGACCGGATCAACGACCCACGGGTCGGCGGGTTCACCTCGGCCCAGGAAGTCTGGGGTCGCGGCCAGACCTGGCGCCTGACCCAGATGTGGTACCAGCAGAAGTTCTTCGACCAGAAGCTGGACATCAAGGCCGGTCGCTTCGGCCAGGGCGAAGACTTCAACAGCTTCCCCTGCGACTTCCAGAACCTGGCGTTCTGCGGCTCGCAAGTCGGCAACTGGGCCGGCAGCGTCTGGTACAACTGGCCGGTCAGCCAATGGGCCCTGCGCATCAAGTACCACCTGACCCCAGAGCTCTATGCCCAGGTCGGCGCCTACGAGCAGAACCCTTCGAACCTGGACCGCGACAACGGCTTCAAGCTCAGCGGCAGCGGCACCCAGGGCACCTTGCTGCCGGTGGAGCTGGTCTGGACTCCACGGCTCAATGGCCTGCCCGGGGAATACCGCGCCGGCTACTACTACAGCAGCGCCAAGGCCACCGACGCCTATAAAGACCGCAATGGCCAGCCCGCCGCGCTGACCGGTGAGGCCTACCGCAGCAGTTCGAGCAAGCACGGCCTGTGGCTGGGCGTGCAACAGCAGGTCACCAGCCTGGCCAGCGACCAGTCCCGGGGCCTGAGCCTGTTCGCCAACGTCACCGCCCATGACAAGAAGACCAACGCCATCGACAACTACGTCCAGGCTGGCCTGGTCTACAAGGGTCCGTTCGACGCCCGGGCCAAGGACGACATCGGCTTCGCCCTGGCCCGGGTCCATGTCAACCCGGCCTACCGCAAGAACGCCCAGGCCAGCAACCAGGCCCGCGCGCTGTACGACTACGACAACCCGGGCTACCTGCCGCCCCAGGACACCGAGTACAGCGCCGAGCTGTACTACGGCGTGCACCTGGCCAACTGGCTGACCGTGCGCCCCAACCTGCAATACATCCGCCATCCCGGCGGTGTGAACCAGGTGGACGACGCGCTGATCGGCGGCATCAAGCTGCAGAGTTCGTTCTGAGGCCCGCCGGCAAAAAAAGCCGGCGCCATCCACTTTCCTGCTGAACCAAGCCCGCGCCTGAACGTCATCTACAGTGAACATGCGCGGGTACATTCTTAACGTCACGGAGAACCACACTATGAGCACAGAGGGCGCTTCGAGCCCGAGCCGCTTGCTACCAAGCCTGCTCGGGATCTTGCTGCTGCTAATGGGCCTGGCCTTGCTGGCCGGGGGGATCAAGCTGAGCATGCTCGGCGGCTCGCTGTACTACGTCCTGGCCGGTATCGGCCTGACGCTAACCGGCCTGCTGTTGCTGGCCGGCAAACGCGCGGCACTGGGCCTGTATGCGCTGGTGCTGTTCGCCAGCACCATCTGGTCGCTGTGGGAAATCGGCCTGGACTGGTGGCAACTGGTACCGCGCCTGTCGCTGTGGTTCGCCCTGGGCGTGGTCTTGCTGCTGCCCTGGTTCCGTCGCCCACTGCTGCGTGATGGCCCGGCCCCCATGGGCACCGCCGCCCTGAGCGTGGCCGTGGTCCTGGCTGGTGGCGCCGCCATCGGCAGCCAGTTCACCAACCCCGGGGAAATCTCCGGCGACCTGGGCCGCGACAGCGCGGACATGACCAGCACCGCCCCGACCATGCCCGAAGGCGACTGGCAGGCCTATGGCCGTACCGAATTCGGTGACCGCTACTCGCCGCTCAAGCAGATCACTCCGGCCAACCTGGGCAAGCTGCAGGAAGCCTGGCGTATCCGCACCGGCGACATGCCGACCGCCAAGGACCCGGTGGAAATCACCAACCAGAACACCCCGCTCAAGGCCAACGGCATGCTCTATGCCTGCACCGCCCACAGCAAGGTACTGGCGCTGGACCCGGATACCGGCAAGGAAATCTGGCGTTTTGACCCGCAGATCCAAGGCCCCAACGGTGACGACTTCCGTGGCTGGGCCCACATGACCTGCCGTGGCGTGTCGTACTACGACGAAGCCAACTACCAGAACTCCGACGCCATCAGCCATCCGGCGTCGCTCTCCCCAGCTGGCCAGGCCATCACCGCCAGCTGCCCGCGCCGCCTGTTCCTGCCGACCGCCGATGCGCGCCTGATCGCCATCAACGCCGACACCGGCAAGGTCTGCGAAGACTTCGGCAACAAGGGCGCCGTGGACCTCAAGGCCGGCATCGGCTCGTTCACTCCAGGTGGCTACTACTCCACCTCGCCGGCGGCCATCACCCGCAACCTGGTGATCATCGGCGGTCATGTGACCGATAACGAGTCGACCAACGAGCCGTCCGGGGTGATCCGTGCCTTCGACGTGCACGACGGGCACCTGGTCTGGAACTGGGATTCGGGCAACCCCGACGAAACCACGCCGCTGCCTGAAGGCAAGACCTACACCCGCAACTCGCCGAACATGTGGTCCCTGGCCAGCGTCGACGAGAAACTGGGCCTGGTCTACCTGCCACTGGGCAACCAGATGCCCGACCAATGGGGCGGCAACCGCACCGCGGGCGCCGAGAAATTCAGCGCCGGCACCGTGGCCCTGGATATCGATACCGGCAAGCTGCGCTGGAACTACCAGTTCACCCACCACGACCTGTGGGACATGGACGTGGGCAGCCAGCCAACCCTGCTGGACATGAAGACCGCGGACGGCGTCAAGCCGGCGCTGATCCAGCCGACCAAGCAAGGCAGCCTGTATGTGCTGGACCGTCGCGATGGCACCCCGATCGTGCCGATCCGCGAGATCCCGGCCCCGACCGGAGCCGTGGAAGGCGACCACACCGCACCGACCCAGGCCCGTTCGGACCTGAACCTGCTGAACCCGCCACTGGACGAAAAAGCCATGTGGGGCGCCACTCCGTTCGACCAGATGCTGTGCCGCATCCAGTTCAAGGAGCTGCGCTACGACGGCCAGTACACCCCGCCATCGGTGCAGGGCAGCCTGGTCTATCCGGGTAACGTCGGCGTGTTCAACTGGGGCAGCGTATCGCTGGATCCGGTACGCCAGTTGCTGTTCACCAGCCCGAACTACATGGCCTTCGTTTCCAAGCTGGTACCGCGCGCCGAAGTGGCCGCCGGCAGCAAGCGCGAAAGCGAGACCTCGGGCGTGCAACCCAACACCGGTGCTCCTTATGCGGTGATCATGCATCCGTTCATGTCGCCGCTCGGCGTGCCTTGCCAGGCTCCGGCCTGGGGCTACGTGGCCGGTATCGACCTGACCACCAACAAGGTGGTGTGGAAGCACAAGAACGGCACCAGCCGTGACAGCTCGCCGATCCCGATCGGCCTGCCGATGGGCGTACCGAGCATGGGTGGTTCCATGGTCACCGCCGGCGGCGTGGGCTTCCTCAGCGGAACCCTGGACCAGTACATCCGCGGCTATGACGTGAAGAACGGCAAGGAGCTGTGGAAATCCCGCCTGCCAGCTGGCGGCCAGGCCACGCCGATGAGCTACACCGGCAAGGATGGCAAGCAGTACGTGCTGGTGGTCGTGGGCGGCCACGGCTCACTGGGCACCAAGATGGGCGACTACATCATTGCCTACAAACTGTCGGAATAAACCCGATAGCGACTGAAAAAGGCGGCTACCTGCGGGTAGCCGCCTTTTTTTGTGCCCGCCCTCACACGCCTTCGTGTAACGGCTGCCGCAGGCTAGGTACGGCCGCGCAGCGGACGCGGATCCAGGAAGGCCCTACGGGCCTTGGCGCAGCTTCCCAGGCTCGGCAGCGGCTACAGCCATGGGTTTTGAAAAGTCCTACAGCTCATAGAGAACAACATCACCTTGTTCCCTGCGACCGTCTGCCTTTAAGGTCCGCAAGATCACCGGGCAGGCCCCAGGCAATGGACGACGACACCGCACATCCCCCAAGGCGCTTCATGCCCCTCACCAGCAACGACTACGATATCCCCGCCCTGCTGGTGGACACCCAGGCCCCGCTGGATGCGCTGCACGAAGCGGCCATCCACCGTATCCGCGCCGCGACCCAGCTGCTGGAAAGCATCGCCAGCCAGGACCACCTCGGCGGCAATCCACAATTGCTCCAGGACTTCGCCCAACTGTGCGTCATCCCCTTGCGTGATGGCTGCGACTTGCTGGATGTATTGGGCCGCCGCCTGCAGGAACAACTGGCCGATTGACCCTGCCAACCTGCGTAATTGCAAAGGGACATTAGCCCATCTGTGCTAATCGACCCTCCCCGTCCCCCGACGCTATAGTTTTGGCCAACCACCTCGTTCCCACCAACACCGCAGTCCTGCGGTGCGGGGGACGGCTGCGCCGTGGAAAGAAACTACAACACCAAGGAAGCGTCATCATGAAACTCCATCCCAACGCCCGTTCCTTCACCCTGCTCAGCGGCCTGGTGGTCGCGCTCGCCGGCTGCGCCGTCGCCAGCCCCAGCAACGACGACCTGAAGAACCGCGCCCAGCTCACCATTGGCAAGAACGTGACCAGCGTCTCGAACGTGCGTAACGACAATACCCAGACCTACTTCACCGCCAACACCAGCGCCGGTGGCTACAACTGCGTGCTGCCCTCCGGCGGCATGATTGCCTTTGCCAGCATGGGTGGCCTGGTCTCGATGCCTGCCGAGTGCAACAAGGAATAAAGCGGCCATCCCGAAAACTCGCGACGAGTCACCGCACCTGCCCGACACAGGGCGGTGCCGTGCGAACGCGCTACTTCCCTGCACGCAAAGGTCCCGCCGTCATGACATCCCGCCTATTCATGGTCTCCGGTACAGTGCTGCTCGCTTGTGCCTTGAGCGCCTGCGCCCCGCGCCAGGGACGAACCCTGGACGAATACCCGCTGGTGAAGGTCCCCAGCGTGCAATACCCCGACGTCCCCTTCGACACCCAGGCCGCACGTGCGGCCATGCAACCGGGCACGGCAACCCTCACCGGCAAGTTCTGCATCGTCGGCAACGATGGCATCGAGAGCAGCCGCAACGTCGAGATCTATCTCTATCCAGTCACCCCGCACTTGCAGGCCTGGCACAAGTTGCGCTCATCCCAGCCCGAAGGCGCACCGGTGAGCATGCTCCCCGAGGCCGTGGCCGTGCACCGGGTGACCCGGACCAACGACAACGGCATCTTCCAGTTCACCGGCCTGCAACCGGGCCGATACTTCGTCCAGGGTCAGGACATGGTGTACGGCACCAGCCGCTGGAACGAGTACGTGGGAACCGGCCAGAGCAACACCAACTACGGGCCGGTGACCACCCACTACTACACCGAGCGCAGCTCGATCTCTTCGTACTCGGGCATGCTGGATGACTTCGTCGAACTCGCCAGCGGCGACAACAAGAAGCTGACCATGACCAACTACCCCCTGCTCATCCCGTGCCGGACCTGGTAGCGTCCGCTACGCCCCAACTTGGTGAACCAGCGCTACTGGCGTCTCGCGCAAGGCACGCAAGGTAGCCCGCAACTCCACCGGCCGCACCGGCTTGGACAGGATGGCGATGTTGCGATCGTGCAGCGCGGCATGGATCTTCTCGATGTCGTGGCCGGTGATGATCAGCGCCGGCACTTCCCAGCCCCGTTGCTGGCGTATGTGGTCGATGCACTCGATGCCCGAGACCCGGGTGCCCAGGTCATAGTCGGCGACGATGATGTCGCAGTCGGTGACCAGGTCCTGCGCCGACGCCTCGGCCTGGACCACGCAGCCCCAACGCTCCAGTAGCGCCGAGGTGGCCAGCAGCACGTTGCGGTCATCCTCCACCAGGCATACCCGCAAACCGCTCAGCAGGCCGTTCTGCAACGCCTCGTCGTGGCGCCGCAACTGCTGCGGCGCGGCCGGTTGCAGGCCCGCCAGGGTCACGCTGGTGCCGTGGTCGACCCGCGAGCGCAAGCGCACTTCCAGGTCCACCAGCTGCCCCAGGCGCTTGACGATGGACAACCCCAGGCCCACGCCCTCGACATCCTTGTCGCGCAATTGGCGGACCCGGTAGAACTCTTCGAAGATCCGCGGCAGGTGCTCTTCGGCGATACCGCGCCCACGGTCATGGATCTCGATGGCCAGGCCCTGGCCACGGCGGCGCACGCCAATCAGCACGGGCCCCTGCGGCGCATACTTGAAGCAGTTGGACAGGACGTTCTGCACCATGGTCGCCAGCAACCCGGGGTCGATGCGTACCCAGTGGTTGCAGGGCCGCAGCCGCAGCTCGACCCCGGCCCAGCGCGCCGCCTCGGCGTTCTGCCGGATCAGGTCGCGCAGCAACTGTCCCAGGTGCACGGTTTCGTACTTGGGTTGCACGCGCCCGTTGTCCAGGGTGTAGAGGTCGAGGATCGAGCGGAACAACTGCGACACGTTGAGCAGCGAACGGTCGATGTTGTCCACCAGCCGCCGCTCATCCTGGCCCAGGTCGGCCTCGCGCAGACAGGCGGTGAACAGGCCTATGGAGTGGATCGGCTGGCGCAGGTCATGGCTGGCCTGGGCCAAAAAGCGCGATTTCTCCAGGTTGGCGGCGATGGCTTGCTCGGAGGCCAGCCGGGTGCGCTTGAGCAGGATATGGGCATAGATCGGGATCACCGTGCTGGTGACCATCAGCATCAGCACCATGTAGGGCTGGCTCTGCCAGTACGGGGTCAGCAGGTAGACCATGAACAACGCGAACAACGCCAGGACGGTGGCAATGGCCAGGTAGCGCGAGCCGAAGCGCATGCCATTGCCCAGGTTGACCCAGACCATCACCGCATAGATGGGCAGCGCGCCCTCGCCGCCCATCACCAGGCCGAAGCAGGTGCCGGTGTAGTCGTAGATGATCCCCAGTATCCGCCGGGCCGGGTAGTGGCCCGGCCAGCGGGCGATGGCCAGGCGCAGGCCGATGGAAACCAGGGTGAAGACGATGATGTAGATGATCACCGGCAAATAGGTGTCGAAATCCTGCCCCGGCAGGCAACTGGTGATGATCACGTAGACCAGCGCGCAACTGGCGACGATGATGCGCAACGTGGCCTGGTCGAGCTCACTGTCCTTTTCGACTTTCATGCAAACAACTCCTTGTTCGGGACACCGGCACGGTGCCTTGCTGGCAATACGCGGTATCGGACACGACCAGCGGGCAGGTACAGTGCCGGCCTGCCAAGGTAGCATGGCCCCAGGACCGATTGTTTCAAGGAGCTTCAAGACATGACATGCAGGATTATCGTCGCCGACGACCATCCCCTGTTTCGCGAGGGCATGCTGCGCACCGTCCAGCGCCTGCTGCCCGAGGCGGTCCTCGAAGAAGCCGGCGACCTGGCGACCGTGCAGGCCCTGGCCGGCAGTGGCGAGGAGCCCGACTCGCTGATCCTCGACCTGCGCTTTCCCGGGTTGACCTCGGTGAGCATGATCGCCGACCTGCGTCGGCAACTGCCCAGGACCTCGATCATCGTAGTGTCGATGGTCGACAACCAGGACCTGATCAGCGAAGTCATGGCCGCCGGCGCCGACGGTTTCATCGGCAAGAACATCTGCCCAGAGGACATCGCCCAGGCGATCCTCGACATCCGCCAGGGCGAGGTGGTGGTCAAGTACGCACCCTCCGGCCTGCTGCTGCCCCTGGATGCCTGCACCGAACTCAGCGCCCTCACCACCCGCCAGCAAGAAGTGCTGCGCCTGATCGCCCAGGGCAAGACCAACAAGGAAATCGCCCGTGAACTGGACATTTCGCCGTTCACCGTGCGTATCCACGTCTCGTCGCTGCTGCACGCACTGAAGGTGCCCTCCCGGGCCGCGGCGGCAGTGAAGTTCGCCGGGAACGGCTGAACCGCCAACTGTCCTACTGACCCGATGCGCCCAGCCCAGGCGGCTGCGCTGGAGAAGACATGCACACCGCAGTACCCGAAGACATGCTCGAACAACTGCAACGCTGGATCGGCGACAGCGAAGCCGCCAACTGGAACGAATACATTACCGAGCACGTGGCCAAGGGCGTGCTCCAGGCCTTTACTGCAGCGCAATGGCAGCGCCTTGACGCGCTGCTCCTGGACCAGCCCGAATACTGGCAGCAACGTTGCGCCGTCTCCCTCGGGGAGTTGCGCGGCCCGCAGGCCATCGCACTGCTCAAACGCCTGCTGGTGCAATCTCCTTACCTGGATGTGCGGATCATGGCGATCTATGAACTGGACTGGGCGGAAGTGGCCATCGAACGGCGCTATGCACTGCCGGTTCGCGAGGTCATGGCCCGGCTTCCCGAAGACCAGGTGGAACCCGAGCTGCACAGCCTGCTGGCCAAGGCCGAGGCCGCTAGCTGCTGATCGGCCGGGAACCGGCGGGAAGCGCCGCCATGGCCTTCAACTCGAGACCCGGGCCTTGAGCAACCAGCGCTCGAAGGACTCGGTGGGCAGCGGCCGGCTGATCAGGTAGCCCTGCACCGTATCGCAGCCCCAGCCTTCCAGCAGCTTCAGGCAGTGCTCGAACTCCACCCCCTCGGCCACCACCTTGAGCCCCAGCTTGTGGCTCATCTCGATGGTCGAGCGCACGATCACCGCATCGCCGCTGGTCTCATCCAGGTTGCGGATGAACGACTGGTCGATCTTCAGCTCCTGCACTGGCAGGCGTTGCAGTTGTGCCAAGGACGAGTAGCCGGTGCCGAAATCGTCCACCGACAGGCTGATGCCACAGCCACGCAAGCGCTGGAGCACCGCCAGGGATTGTTCCGGGTGGCGCATGATGGCGCTTTCGGTGATCTCGAAGACCAATTGCTCGGCCGCCACCTGATAGCGATCCAGGCCTTGGCTGACCCGTTCCACCAGGTCGCTGTCCTCCAGGTCCCGGGCGGAGATGTTCAATGACAGGCGCACCGGCAGGGCGCGGCGGTTCCATTCGGCCAACTGGCGCATGCAGGCCTCGATGACCCAGGTGGTCAGGCTGTGCATGCTGCCGGTACGTTCGGCCAGGGGAATGAATTCCGCCGGCGACACCACGCCGAACACCGGATGTTGCCAGCGCAGCAGGGCTTCGGCCTGGTGCAGGTAATCCCGGCGCAGGTCGAGCTTGGGCTGGAACAGCAGGAACAACTCGCCCTCGGCAGCGGCGCGACGCAGGTCGCGGATCAGGCTGATCTGCCGCTGATGGGCCAGGTCGCGGTCCTGCTGGTAGACCTGCAGGTAACCCGGCTTGAGCGCAGCGTCGTGGCGGGCGATGGCCGCACGGCTGATCAGCTCTTCGGCGGACTGGCCATCGGCCGGGTACACCGCCACGCCCACGCAGATCTGCAAGCGCACTTCATCGCCCTGGATCAACTGCGGCCGGCTGAGCAGGCCATGGAGCCGGTCGGCCATGGCGATGGCGCCTGTGAGCTCGGTGTTCTCCAGCAACAGCAGGAACTCGCTGGTGGTGATGCGTGCCGCCGTGTCGCCCTGGGACAGGACCTCCCGCAGGCGCCAGCTGAGCTCGCCCATCATCTGCTCCAGGCCTTCGGCCCCGAAGCCTTCGTTGATCGCCCGGTAATTGTCGATCCCCAGGTACAGCAGCACCACGTTGCGCCGCTCGGCAATGGCCTTGCTCAGGCGCTCGATGGCCAGGGCCCGGTTGGGCAGCCCGGTCAGCGGATCGTGCAGGGCGTTGTGGGCCAGTTGTCGCTCGCGGGTGGCGATGGCGCTCTGCATGGCGTTGAAGGCATCGGTCAGCACCCCGAACTCATCGCTGCGCTTGATCGCTACCGGCGCCTGGTAGTTGCCGGAACCTATGCGTCGGGCCGCCTGGGCCAGGTCCTCCAGGGGCCGGGCCACCCAGCGCGCCATCAGCAAGGCACAAAGCAGCGATGCCACCAGCGCCACGCTGGCGATCCACAAGAACTCCCGGTCCAGCGGAGCGAAAGCTTCCAGGGCCTGTTCCATGGGGCTTTGCAAGAGGGCCATGACCCGCGGGTCGCCTTCGCCGCCGGTATTGGCCAATTGCAGCGCCTGGTTGAGAAAGCGCTGGCCATGGAGTTCGCTCAATTGCGGTAACGGCTGCCACAGCGAATCGCGCAGGATGTTGATGATGGCCGACCAGAGCACCTCCGGCTGGGTGCTGAACAACTCGCCGGAGCGTTGTCCGTCCACTGCCAGGAACGAGACCTCGAGGTTGCTCATCGAGCGCAGTTCCTGGGCGAAGGACTCGTCCATGGGAAAGCCCATGACCACCCGGGCGATCGGCAAGGGCTCGAGCACTTCACCCTGGACCAGCAGGTAGGGCCGGTCCTGGATCGCCACCAGCAGCATGTGGATGTCGTGGCGCAGGGCCCGGCGCAACGCCTGGTCATAAGGGAAGGTCTGGTCGCGACCGATGGCTGGCAGGGTACTGGCGATGACCCGGCCGTCCGGGGACAGGACGAACATCTCGCTGGAGCGAATGCCACCCCGGTGCTGGGCCAGGGCCGCGAGGATATCCACCGGCCTGCCGCTGATCACCGCGCGCCGAAATTCGGAATCCCCCACCAGCCAGTCGATGCCGTATTGCAGGTTGCGCCCGCGGGAATCCAGCAAGCGCTCGAAGACCCGGGTGCCGGTCTTCAACTGCAACTGCGCCTGGCGCTCCACCGCCTGGGTGGTGGCGGTCTTGACCGCGAAATACACCGCGGCGATCAGCACCAACAGCAGCAGGGCAAGCACCCCGACGATCCTTGCCTGGAAGGTTCGGCGCCACCTCATGAGGGCGCTCTCGACAACTCCGGTTGCCAGCAGGATCCAGGAAACGACAACGCGGCTAGCTGCCGCCGGGCGCTGAAAAATCCGTTCTTCATACCCATCCCTCTGAGAAGCTGAATATGGATGTCAAATAAATGGCGTCTTTGTTCCGATAATCCGGACACTCAAGTCAATGCGCAAATCATAGAAGATCGCGCAATGAAACTGGTGAGTTTGAAGTCATTTTATTGACAAGCGATATCAGAAAATTACTTCAAGCTATCTCACCGATTCCACCACAAGGCTAGGAAATTACGCCATGAGCCAGGACAATTCGGGCCTGGAACACTCCATGACCTGACAACCTGCACCGCCAACGCGGGCTGGCACAGCTCGGAAAAAAGCTGTAACCCTTGCCCCATTGAAACCCGCCATGACCCGCCCCATCTAACCCTGCATAGCCCATCGTGCAGGAGCCTCCATGAGCGATCAGCAAGAATTCCCCGAAGATCCGCGTGACTACGTCGATCCGGATGAAACCGAACATCCGGTCGCCCATGGCACCGACCTGGCACTGCCGGGGCAAAGCCTTCCGGACAAGGTCTACATCATCCCGATCCACAACCGGCCGTTCTTCCCGGCCCAGGTGTTGCCGGTCATCGTCAACGAAGAGCCCTGGGCCGAGACCCTGGAGCTGGTGAGTAAATCCGAACATCACTCCCTGGCCCTGTTCTTCATGGATACGCCCCAGGAAGACCCACGGCATTTCGATACGTCGGCGCTGCCGGAGTACGGCACCCTGGTCAAGGTCCACCACGCCAGCCGCGAGAACGGCAAGCTGCAATTCGTCGCCCAGGGCCTGACCCGGGTGCGCGTGCGCACCTGGCTCAAGCACCATCGCCCACCCTACCTGGTGGAGGTCGAGTACCCGCGCCAGCCCGCCGAGCCCACCGACGAGGTCAAGGCCTACGGCATGGCGCTGATCAACGCGATCAAGGAACTGCTGCCGCTCAACCCGCTGTACAGCGAAGAGCTGAAGAACTACCTCAATCGCTTCAGCCCCAACGACCCTTCGCCACTGACCGACTTCGCCGCCGCCCTGACCTCCGCCACCGGCAACGAGTTGCAGGAAGTGCTCGACTGCGTGCCCATGCTCAAGCGCATGGAGAAAGTCCTGCCGATGCTGCGCAAGGAAGTGGAAGTCGCGCGCTTGCAGAAAGAAATTTCCGCCGAGGTCAACCGCAAGATCGGCGAGCATCAGCGCGAGTTCTTCCTCAAGGAACAGCTCAAGGTGATCCAGCAGGAACTGGGGCTGACCAAGGACGATCGCAGCGCCGACCTGGAACAGTTCGAGCAGCGCCTGCAGGGCAAGGTCCTGCCGCCCCAGGCGCAGAAACGCATCACCGAGGAAATGAGCAAGCTGTCGATCCTCGAGACCGGCTCGCCGGAATATGCGGTCACCCGCAACTACCTGGAATGGGCGACCGCGGTGCCTTGGGGCATCTATGGCGAGGACAAGCTCGACCTCAAGCACGCGCGCAAGGTGCTGGACCAGCATCACGCTGGCCTGGACGACATCAAGAACCGCATCCTCGAGTTCCTCGCCGTGGGTGCCTACAAGGGCGAGATCAGCGGTTCCATCGTGCTCCTGGTGGGCCCGCCCGGCGTCGGCAAGACCAGCGTCGGCAAGTCCATCGCCGAGTCCCTGGGCCGACCGTTCTACCGCTTCAGTGTCGGCGGCATGCGTGACGAGGCCGAGATCAAGGGCCACCGCCGCACCTATATCGGCGCCCAGCCGGGCAAGCTGGTGCAGGCCCTGAAGGAAGTGGAGGTGATGAACCCGGTGATCATGCTCGACGAGATCGACAAGATGGGCCAGAGCTACCAGGGCGATCCGGCCTCGGCGCTGCTGGAGACCCTCGATCCAGAGCAGAACGTCGACTTCCTCGACCATTACCTGGACCTGCGCATGGACCTGTCCAAGGTCCTGTTCGTGTGCACCGCCAACACCCTGGACGCCATCCCCGGGCCGCTGCTGGACCGCATGGAAGTGATTCGCCTGTCGGGCTACATCACCGAGGAAAAACTCGCCATCGCCAAGCGCCACCTGTGGCCCAAGCAGCTGAATAAGGCCGGTGTGGCCAAGACCAGCCTGGGCATCAGCGACAGCGCCCTGCGCACGGTGATCGACGGCTACGCCCGGGAAGCCGGGGTGCGCCAATTGGAAAAACAACTGGGCAAGCTGGTGCGCAAGGCCGTGGTACGGCTGCTGGACGAACCCGACGCCCGTATCAAGATCGGCCCCAAGGACCTGGAAGCGTCCCTGGGCATGCCGGTGTTCCGCAACGAGCAGGTGCTGAGCGGGGTCGGGGTCATCACCGGGCTGGCCTGGACCAGCATGGGCGGCGCCACCTTGCCCATCGAGGCCACGCGCATCCACACCCACAACCGCGGCTTCAAGCTCACCGGCCAGCTGGGCGATGTGATGAAGGAGTCGGCGGAGATCGCCTACAGCTACGTCAGCTCGCACCTCAAGCAGTTCGGTGGCGATAGCAAGTTCTTCGACGAGGCCTTCGTCCACCTGCACGTACCCGAGGGCGCCACGCCCAAGGATGGCCCCAGCGCCGGGGTGACCATGGCCAGCGCCCTGCTGTCCCTGGCACGCAACCAACCGCCGAAGAAAGGCGTGGCCATGACTGGCGAGCTGACCCTCACCGGCCACGTGCTGCCCATTGGCGGGGTGCGCGAGAAGGTGATTGCCGCACGCCGGCAGAAAATCCACGAACTGATCCTGCCGGAGCCCAACCGCGGGCACTTCGAGGAACTACCGGACTACCTCAAGGAAGGCATCACCGTGCATTTCGCCAAGCGCTTCTCTGACGTCGCCAAGGTGCTGTTCTAACCCGGGCCCTGCAGGAGCGGGGCTTGCCCGCGACGAAAACGACGCGTGGTACCTCACGTACCGCGTCATTGTTCATCGCGAACACGCTTCGCTCCTGCAACCGCCCAGCCCCGCCACACATTTCTCCATCTTCAGTTATGCTCGCCGTTCGTCGTGAATGATCGGAGCTTCCTGACCCATGCCCGCCAACCGCCTGCTTATCCTGCTCAGCTTTGCCCTGCTGGCCGCCTGCGCCAGCCAACCCAAGCAAAACGTCACCGTGGAAAACCAGAGTGAGTGCCCGCTGCAACTGCACAACGGGCAGAACTTGATCGTCACCCTGCCGAGCAACCCCACCACGGGCTATCGCTGGGCGATCCAGGATTCGGCTGGCGGCATCCTGCGCAAGGTCAGCCCGGAGGTCTACAGCAATCCGGATGACACCGGCCTGGTCGGCAGCGGCGGCTTTTCCACCTGGCGCTTCCAGGCCTTCGCCAACGGCACGGGCCGCCTGCTGCTGACCTACCAGCAGCCCTGGGCGCCGGAGGAAGCGCCGGTCAAGGCCTTCGACTGCTCGATCACGGTCAATTGACATGGGCTGGCTAATCCTTGCGCTGATGGGCGCCGCGACCTTCATCTACGGCACTGCCATACATGCCACCCTGCTCTGCCTGCTGGTCAAGCCCCTGCCGGTGCTGGCCCTGCTGGGCTGGCTGCACGATGCGCCTCCGGGGGACTATCGGCGCTGGATCATCATCGGCCTGCTGTTCTCGGTGCTGGGGGACATCCTGCTGGCCTGGCCCATGGACCTGTTCGTGTTCGGCCTGGGCGCCTTCCTGGTGGCCCACCTGGCCTACCTCAAGGCTTATCTGAGCGACTGCCGGCGCCTGGCGCCACTGCCACTGCTGCTGGCCCTGGCCATCGGCGGGGCGCTGCTGAGCGTGCTGATCGCCCATGGCCTGGGGCCGTTGCTGGTACCGGTGATCGTCTATGCCCTGACCATCAGCGCCATGCTCTGGCGGGCCCTGGCGCGGCTGGGCACGGCGGTGCCCAAGCGCTCGGCGGCCCTGGCCGCGCTCGGTGCCTTGAGTTTCGCCTTCTCCGACAGCCTGATCGGCCTGAGCCGCTTCGTCGGGGCCTTCGATGCCGCGCCCTACCTGATCATCGTTTTCTACTGGCTGGGCCAGTGGGGCATCGCCGCTTCGGCCTTCAGCCAGAAGCCGCGCTAGCCCCGGGATGGGCGACACCCGTTGTCGCCCTCGCTGCTCCAGGCCTTATCGCAGCCGGCCGCAGCGGCTACAATGCCGCCCCTCTTTTTATCGCCATCGCCGGAACCGCCGTGAGCAAAGAACCCGACCGCCTATTCGCCCAGCCCCTGGCCCAGGTGCCCGACTTCGCCTTCAACGAGGACGTGGTGCGGGTCTTCCCGGACATGATCAAGCGCTCGGTACCCGGCTACCCGACCATCGTCGAGAACCTCGGGGTCCTGGCTGCACAGTTCGCCCAGCCCCACAGCGTGCTCTACGACCTCGGGGCGTCCCTCGGGGCGGTGACCCAGGCCTTGCGTCGGCATGTACGCAGCGATGGCTGCCGGGTGATCGCGGTGGACAACTCGGCGGCCATGGTCGAGCGCTGCCGGGAGTACCTCAACGGCCAGGACTCGATGTTCCAGGAGCTGCTGCCGGTGCAAGTGGTGGAGGGCGATATCCTGGCCCTGGAGTTCCAGCCGGCCTCGGTGGTGGCGATGAACTTCACCTTGCAGTTCATCGCCCCTGAACAGCGCCAGGCCTTGTTGACGCGTATCCGCCAGGCACTGCTGCCCGGCGGCGCACTGATCCTCTCGGAAAAGCTGCGCTTCAACGACGTCCAGGAACATGAGCTGCTCACCGACCTGCACGTCGCCTTCAAGCGCGCCAATGGCTACAGCGAACTGGAGATCGCCCAGAAGCGCAGCGCCATCGAGAACGTCATGAAGCCCGACAGCCTCGAAGAACACCGCGAGCGCCTGCTGGCCGCCGGCTTCTCGAAAGTCGTGCCCTGGTTCCAATGCCTTAATTTCGCTTCGTTGATTGCCCTGCCATGATCGATCTGTCCCCCCTGGCCCGCCATCTGGTGGGCACTCCCCTGGCCGTCTGGGCCCAGGGCCTGCAAGCGCAACTCGATGCCAAGATGGAAAAGGGCCATGGCGACCTGGCCCGCTGGCAGAGTGCGCTGGACGCCCTGCCGGACGTGCGCCCCAGTGAAATCGACTTGCTCAACGGCCTGCTCCTGGACACCGACTGCGACGCCGCGACCCGCGAGCGGATGCGCACTGCCCTGATGGGCCTGAGCCCCTGGCGCAAGGGCCCGTTCGACCTGTTCGGCGTGCATGTGGATACCGAGTGGCGCTCGGACTGGAAATGGTCGCGGGTCGCGCCGCACCTGGACTTGCAGGGCAAGCGCATCCTCGATGTCGGCTGCGGCAACGGCTACTACATGTGGCGCATGCTCGGCGCTGGCGCCGACAGCGTGATCGGCGTCGATCCGAACTGGCTGTTCTTCTGCCAGTTCCAGGCCGTACAACGCTACCTGGAACAACCCAAGGCCTGGCACCTGCCGTTCCCGTTCGAGGACCTGCCGCCGAACCTCGAGGGTTTCGACACCGTGTTCTCCATGGGGGTGTTCTACCACCGCCGCTCGCCCATCGAGCACCTGCTGGCGCTCAAGGACTGCCTGGTCAAGGGTGGTGAACTGGTGCTGGAGACCCTGGTGGTCGAAGGCGACCAACAGCAGGTACTGGTGCCGGAAGACCGCTACGCACAGATGCGCAACGTGTGGTTCCTGCCGTCGGTACCGGCCCTGGAGCTGTGGCTGCGCCGCGCCGGGTTCAGCGACGTGCGCTGCGTGGATGTCAGCCTGACCAGCGTGCAGGAACAGCGGGCCACCGAGTGGATGAAGTACCAGTCCCTGAGCGACTTCCTCGACCCCGACGACCACAGCAAGACCATCGAAGGCCTGCCGGCGCCGATGCGCGCCGTGATCGTCGCCAGGAAATGAATCCCCCACATCCATAGGATGCGAGGCTGGCCCGCGATAGCGATATCGAACATCAAGCCCGATTCAAGGTGAGCATGCCCGGGCTGGCGTCATCGCGGGCAAGCTTCGCTCCAGTGCTGGCGTTCAATCGCGGCTGGCGCGCCGCGCCTTGAAGAACTCGCTGAGCACCGTGCCACATTCCTCGGCCAGTACCCCGCCCTCGTATAGCACCCGGTGGTTGAGAAACCCCTGGGTGAAGAACTGTCCCTGGCTCTGCACGATGCCCGCCTTGGGCTCCAAAGCGCCGTAGACCACCCGCGCGATGCGCGAATGGACGATCAGCCCGGCGCACATGCTGCAAGGTTCCAGGGTGACGTACAGGGTGCTGCCTGGCAGGCGGTAATTGCTCACCGCCTGGGCTGCGGCGCGGATGGCCACCATCTCGGCATGGGCGCTGGGGTCGCTGCCGCTGATCGGGCAGTTGTAGCCGCGGCCGATGACCTGCCCATCGAGCACCAGCACCGCGCCCACCGGCACCTCGCCCAGGGTGGCCCCTTGGGCGGCCAGGGCCAGGGCCTCGCGCATGAACTCCTGATCGCGGCTGCGATCGATGATCGACGCCGGGCGAATCTGGCGCATCACACCACCTCGATCGCGGCCATCAGGCCGGTTTCCATGTGGTCGATCACATGGCAATGGAACATCCAGGTGCCCGGGTTATCGGCCACCAGCGCCACCTGGGCGCGTTCGTTCTTGCCCAGCAGGTAGGTGTCGGTGAACCAGGGCTCGACGATCTTGCGGCGATTGGAAGCGATCACCTTGAAACTCATGCCGTGCAGGTGGATAGGGTGCTGGTACTGGGTCATGTTCTTGAGCTCGAAGATGTAGCTCTTGCCCTTCTTCAAGGTGGCGATCGGGCGATCGGCGCAGGTCTTGTCGGTGATGTCCCAGGCCTGGCCGTTGATCTGCCACAGGCTCGGCGGCTTGCCGTTCTCGGTATTCACCGAGACCTTGCCGGCCCACTCGAAATTGAAGTTGAGCTTCTCGGCCTTTTCCAGGTCCGGTTCGGCGATGGGGTTGGCCGGCAGCGCCTTGGGCCAGTCACCGGGGGCTTCGCTGCTGGCCACCGAGCGCAGGGTGCCCAGGCGCACGAAACCATCGCGCAGGGAAATCTCCTCGCCCGCCTCGGGAATGCGGATGGCCAGGCAGATACGCATGCCCGGTCCCAGCCAGTAATCGTCGTCCAGCGGGCGCGGGGTGATCGGGTTGCCGTCGAGGGCGTAGATCATCGCCTCGCAGTTGCCCTTGAGGTTCAGGCGATAGGTCCAGGTGTTGTCCAGGTTCAGCAGGCGCACCCGCACCACCTGCCCGGCCGGCAGCTCGGTCACCGCCCCGGCCTGGCCGTTGATGGTGATCAGGCGCCCCGCGGTACCGTTGCGCGCGGCCTCGCGCGGCACGCTGAAGGGCATCCAGGCGCCCTGCTCGTCCACATGCCAGGTCTTCAGGCTCAGGGTGCGCTCATGCTGGAAGCCGGTCGGCTCGCGCTCCTCGACGATCAGCGGGCCCACCAGGCCCCGCCCCAGCTCCTCGGAGCTGCTGACGTGGGGGTGGTACCAGTAGCTGCCGGCATCCGGCACGCGGAACTTGTAGTCAAAGAACTCGCCCGGTTTGACCGGCAGTTGCGAGACGTAGGGCACGCCGTCCATTTCCAGCGGCAGGCGGATGCCGTGCCAATGGATGGTGGTTTCCACCGGCAGGTGGTTGATGAAACGCACCCGCAGCCAGGTGCCCTGGCGGACCCGCAACTCGGTGCCCGGCGCCGACGGCCCGAAGGCCCAGGCCTGGGTCTTGAAACCCGCTACCAGTTCGACATCCAGCGGAGCGGCGATCAGCTCGTAGTCGTGCCCGGCATTGTCGTCCGCGACCTTGCCCAGCCAGTAACGCGACGCACCGCCGGCGCCCACGCCAACCACCACCAGACCGGCCAGACCACCGAGTATTTGTCGACGGGTAAAGGACATGGACTCAACTACCTCACGTATCTGCCGCGGGCCCGGGCCCGCAAAAAGGCGAATACGATACACCCGCAGTTGAGAAACAGTAAGGCCAGCGCGGCGACGGGACGCAGATGCAGGGCCGTGGCTGTGCTCAGTCGCGCAGCCCCAGCAACAGATGCACCACGCCGCCTGCCAGGGGCATCACCGCCGGCACCCCTGCCCTTTGCAGGGCAGGGCTGTCGAGCAATTGCGGGTCATGCAGCTCCAGGCGCAACCGGGTCAGGGCCAGCCATTGCTGGCTCTTGATATTGGCAGGTCCGCCCAATGCCGCCAGCGTCGGTTCATCCAGGGCATGACCGCCAGCCTTGGGCGCTTTCGGCTGGTCAGGCACTAGGTCCGGGGTCAGGGCTTTCCAGAACGCCCGCTGTAGTTTCTCGAACATCTTCAGTTCTCCAGGACCGGTGAGTGAACGGCAAACGGTTGGCGATGCAGGCATTCACGTACCTGGGCAGCATCCTCCAGATCGACGATACGCGCGGCCAGCGCCTGGCACTGGAGCAGGTCCAGCTCCCGCACCCGGGCCTTGATGGCCGGGATCAGCGGCACGCTCACCGACAACTCATCCACCCCCAGGCCCAGCAACAGCGGCACCGCCAGGGTTTCAGAAGCCAGCGCACCGCACACACCGACCCACTTGCCGTGAGCATGGGCAGCCCGGACCGTGGTGGCGATCAGGCGCAGCACCGCCGGGTGGAAGCTGTCGGCCTGGCTGGCCAGGCGCGGGTGATCGCGGTCCATGGCCAGGGTGTACTGGGTCAGGTCGTTGGTGCCGATGGAGAAGAAATCCACCTCCGGGGCAAAGCGATCCGCCAGCAGCGCCGCTGACGGCACCTCGATCATGATCCCCAGCTTGGGCGATTGCGCGAGCCCCAGGGCCTGGACCTCTTGCTCCAGCAACTGGCGCGCCTGGCGCAGCTCCGCGAGCTGGCTGACCATCGGCAACATGATGTGCAAGCGGGCCTGCCCGGCACTGGCCAGGATCGCCCGGAATTGCTCCCGCAGCAGTTCCGGACGCGCCAGGCACAGGCGAATGCCGCGCAGGCCGAGAAAGGGGTTGGCCTCGCTGTCCATCGGTACATAGGCCAGGGGCTTGTCGCCGCCCACATCCAGGGTCCGCACCACCAGGTTGCGTTCGAGTCCCAGGGACTGGGCGATGGCCTGATAGGTAGCGGCCTGTTCCTGCGGGCTCGGCGCCTGGGTACGGTCCTGGTAGAGGAACTCCGAACGCAGCAGGCCGACACCATCGCCCCCCAGGCTGACGGCCTGCTCGGCCTCCGCCAGGCAGGCAATGTTGGCCGTGACCTCAAGGTGATGACCATCGAGGGTTACCGCCGGCAGCGCCGCCTGGGCCAGGTCCCGGTGCTGGCGCTGGCGTTGTTGTTCGCGCTGGGTATCCAGTTGCCGCAGCAACTGCGGATCCGGGTCCCGGTGCAGTTCGCCACGGTCGGCATCCAGCAGTACCGGCGTACCGTCGGCCAGTGACAGCACCTGGGGCGACAGGCCACAGAGCGCCGGCAGTCCCAGGGCTCGGGCCAGGATCGCCACATGGCTGGTGGCGCCGCCGCCCACGGTGACAAAACCCAGCACCCTGGTGGTATCCAGGTTCGCAGTTTGCGAAGGGGTCAATTGCTCGGCCACTAGGATGGCCTGCTCCGGCAGGTCCAGGGCCTGTTCCTGCACGCCAAGAATCAGCTCCAGTACCCGCTGGCCAACATCCGCCAGATCCACCGCACGCTCGGCCAAAAGGCTGCTGCCCAGGCTTTGGAACAGCTCGGCGGTGACCTCGATGGCGCTGTTCCAGGCAAAGGCGGCGCTCTTGCCGCTGGCGATCAGCGACTCGGCCTGCTCCAGCAGGCTCGGGTCGTCCAGCAGCTCCTGGTGCGCGCGGAAGATGTTCTGTTGCGCTTCACCCGAGGCATCGTCCCGCAGCTGTTGCAGGGCACAGGCGGCCTGGCGCAGGGCCCGCGCCAGGGCTTGGCGCTCCTGCTGCGGGTTGGCTGCCTGTTCAATGATTTGCAAACGCTGCGGCACCACCTGCAGCACCTGGCCGAAGGCCGAGCCCGGTGAAGCACAGACCCCACGCAGGATGGCCCCGGGGGCAGCATCCGATACAGCTGGGGATACGGCTTTGGGCAGCGCAGCGACCTGCTCCCCACAGCCGGAAGCCAGCAGCGCCACCAGGGCCTGGATCGCCTGTTCGGCATCCGCGCCCACGGCACTGACCTGCAAGGCATCGCCCTGGACCGTCTGCAACGCCATGATCGACACCAGGGACTTGGCGTTGGCCGAGTCGGTGCGCCGGTGCAGGCAGATGTTCGCGGCAAAACCCTTGGCAGCCTGGGCCAGCAAGGCCGCCGGGCGCGCATGCAGGCCCTGGGGGTTGCCCAGGATCAGCGGCTTGGAAAACAGCGCCTCACCCTCGGCCTCAGCGTCCTCGGCAGCGCCCAGGGCCGCCGGCGCGAGCTGCAGCAGCGGCTGGCCCTGCTCCACCAGCCGGCGATCGTCCACCAGCGTGGTCACCGGCTCGCCGCTGACCACCAGCATCAGGGTCAGCAGGCTGCGAGCATGCAGGGCCAGGTAGTCGGCGTCGAACTCGATCAGCGCCTGTCCCGCCGCCACCTGCTGGCCTTCGTGGACCAGGCAGGTGAACCCCTTGCCCGCCAGGTTCACCGTGTCCAGCCCGATGTGCATCAATACCTGCTGGCCCTGCTCGCCGGTAATGCTTACCGCGTGGCCACTGTGCTGCAGGTTGCTGATCACCCCGGACAGGGGCGCGCAGAGGGTCTGGGAAGTCGGGTCGATGCATAGGCCGTCGCCGATCACCCGGCTGGAGAACACCGGGTCCGGCACCTGCTCCAGGGGCAGCAGCACACCGGACAAGGGCGCGAGCAATTGCAAGGGTTGGGTTATGGCCATGACGTCACCTGCTGTTGATTCCTTGAAGTGCCGATGGAGCGCGAGCCCCGCCAGCATCGCTTATTTCCACCAGTACTCGACCTGCAAACCGACGTTCGCCCCATGTCGGGCGCTGCCGAACGCACCGCTGTCGGACAGCGCGGAGCCGGCCGCCAGTTGGTTGGCCGCACGCTTGGCCGCCTCGTTCCAGCTGGCATAGGTGTAATACAGGCGCACCTCGGGACGGGCCCAGAACTCCGGTCCCTTGGGCGACCAGGTCGGCGCGAAGGTGAACTTGCTGAGCTTGCGCGTGCCCCCGGGGGCCTCCACCTGATCGTGGCCGAACTCGGCCACCAGCTTGAACTGCTCGGTGATGGCATAGGCCGGGCGCACGCCAAGGGAGATCCAGCTCTGGTCCTGGCCGTCGGGGCGAATGTCCTTCTGATAGACCGCCTCAAACTGACCGCCGAAGCGTGGGGTCAGTTGCCAGTCGAAAAACTCCACCAGGCGATAGCTCTTGTTACTGTCATCCAGGTAGGAGTTGCCGGTATAGCCCAGGCCGGTGCCCGGGCCCTCGCCGTATTGCAGGGCGAGCTTGTTCTTGCCGCCCAGGAAACCCTGTTGCACATGCTGGGTGGTGATCGCCCAGCCGTTGTGAGCGCCACGGCGATCGGGCTTTTCCAGGTAGCTCAGGCCCAGCTCCAATTCGCCGCCGGGGTTGCTCTGGAAGCCGGCGACGTTGAAGTCATGACGGGTCACGGCCTGCTTCTGGTAGAGGTTGTCCTTGCGGGAAAAGGCATAGCTGTATTTCAGATCGCCGATGCGCACGTCCTCGACCCCGCCGCCGGTGGCGCTCTGGTTCCAGTAGTAGAAGTCGGAGATATGGATGTCGTTACGCTTGTAGTAACGACGCCCGGCCCACAGCGAACCGCCATTGAGGCTGGGCAGCTTCGACCACTGGGCATACATCTGCGGCATGCGCGCCGAGCCGTTCTCCCCCTGGAAGGTCAGGTTGCGGTCGTAGCGGTTGTTGAGCGATGCCATGCCATCGATGCTGAGCACCGAACCGTCCTCGAGGGTGTACAGATCCTGGCGCAGCTCCAGCTCGGCGTACTGCTCGCACTCGTTGCCCAGGCGGTATTTGGATGGCGCGCCGGGAAGCTGGAAGCACGATTGCCCGCCACTGTTGACCGAAGTGCCGAGGCCACTGCGCAGGTAGCCGGCAAACTCCAGGGCCTGGGCCGGATAAGGCAAGGCCAGGCACAGGCAGGACGCCGCCAAACCGCGATTGATCGTTGTTTTCATAAGCCACCCCATTATTTTTATTGTGATATCCGGATCCGCAGGCGCCGGCAGGCCGGCGCGAGGCCCTGCGCTGGCTCCGGTACAGCGCATGCCTGGCAAACGGCAAAAGCCACCTGGCTACTAGGCGTCGGCCAGGTGCAGGACGAAGGACTCATAGGGCCGCAGCAGCAACTGCCGGCTGCGCACGACATCGCCCAGGTAGTTGCTGATCAGCTGCCGCTGTTGCATACCCGGCGCGATAATCTGCGGCGGCAATTGGACCTCGCACGGCGTGCCATAGAAATTGTTCACCACCAGCAGGCGCTCGCCCTGCCCTTCGCGCACGTAGATCCAGAGCTGTGGGTGGTCGGGCAGCAATTGGCGGTAGATGCCGTGCTGGATCAACGCCTGTTCCCGACGCAAGGCGATCAACCGACGATAGTGGTGCAACACCGACTGCGGGTCCTCTTGCTGCGACTCGACATTGATCCGGTCGGCATTGGCCGCGACCTCGATCCAGGGCTCGGCGCTGCTGAAGCCGGCATTGGCCCCGGTATTCCATTGCATGGGTGTACGTCCGTTGTCCCGGGACTTCTGCTGGATCGCCGCCATGATCTGTTGCGGGTCTTCACCAGCCTCGTGCTTGAGGCGGTAGATGTTCAGGGTCTCGACGTCGCGGTATTGCTCGATGCGCTGGAAATGCGGATTGGTCATGCCCAGCTCTTCGCCCTGGTAGACGAAGGGCGTGCCCTGCAGCAGGTGCAAGGCGGTGGCCAGCATCTTCGCCGACACCACCCGATGCTCGCCGTCGTCGCCGAACCGCGATACCACCCGGGGCTGGTCGTGATTGCACCAGAACAACGCGTTCCAGCCGCCGCCAGCCTGCATGCCGCACTGCCAATCGGACAAGATGCGCTTGAGTTCGAGGAAGTCGAAATCGGCCCGCAACCACTTCTGCTGGTTGGGGTAATCCACCTTCAGGTGATGGAAGTTGAAGGTCATCGACAGCTCCTTCGACTCCGGGTTCGAGTAGCGGATGCAATGCTCCAGGCGGGTGGAAGACATCTCGCCGACATTCACCAGGTCGTGGCCGGCGAACACCTCCCGATGCATCTCCTGCAGGTACTCATGGACGTTCGGGCCATCGGTATAGAAACGTCGGCCGTCGCTCTGGTCTTCGGGAAAATCCGCCGGCTTGGAGATCAGGTTGATCACATCCAGGCGAAAGCCGCCGACCCCCTTGTCCCGCCAGAAGCGCATCATCTTGAAGACTTCGGCGCGCACCTGGGGGTTGTCCCAGTTCAGATCGGCCTGGGTGTGATCGAACAGGTGCAGGTAGTACTGGCCGGTCTGCGCCTCGTACTCCCAGGCCGAGCCGCCGAACTTGGACTCCCAGTTGTTGGGCTCGTCGCGCCAGATGTAGAAGTCCCGGTAAGGGTTGTCCAGGCTGCTGCGGGCCTGCTGGAACCAGCTGTGCTCGATGGAGGTGTGGTTGACCACGATGTCGAGCATCAGCTTGATGCCGCGCTTGCCGGCCTCCGCGATCAACAGTTCGCAGTCGGCCATGCTGCCGTAGCTGGGATCGATGGCGTAGTAGTCGCTGATGTCATAGCCGTTGTCGCGCTGCGGCGAGCGCAGGAACGGAGTCAGCCACAGGCAGTCGACCCCCAGCCAGTGCAGGTAGTCGAGCTTGTCTACCACGCCCAGCAGGTCGCCTGTGGCCTGTCCTGAGTGGCTGTGAAAACTTTTCGGGTAGATCTGGTAGATCACCGAGCGCTGCCAGTCTTGCATGGGGGATTCCTTTGGAAAGTGCACAAGCATTCACCGCCTCCTGCCAGGCCGGTCAGGCCACTCGGTAACCGGGACGGATGATCTTCAGGCTCAAGCCGCAAGTGAGGACGAAGGGCACCACCAGGGCCACGACCATGCCAATGACGAACATCGGGATGTATTGGGGAATGATCGAGATGAATCCCGGCAGCCCGCCGACACCGATGGCCGAGGCCTGGACCTTGTTCAGCGAGAGAACGACGCTGCCCAGGGCCGAGCCGATCAGCGCGGCGTAGAACGGAAACTTGTAGCGCAGGTTGACCCCGAACATCGCCGGCTCGGTGATGCCGAAATACGCCGAGACCGCCGAGGTCGAGGCCATGCTGCGGTCCCGGGCGTTACGGCTCATGGTGAATACCGCCAGGGCGGCACTGCCCTGGGCCAGGTTGGACATGACGATCATCGGCCAGATGAAGGTGCCGCCCTGGGTAGAAATCAGTTGCAGGTCGACCGCCAGGAACATGTGGTGCATGCCGGTGATCACCAGTGGCGCATAGAGCAGGCCGAAGATCGCCCCGCCCACCATCGGCGCCAGCTCGAACAGCGTGACCACGCCCTCGGTGATCAGGATTCCCAGGTGGCGGGTCACCGGTCCGATGATCGCCAGGGCCAGCACCCCGGTGACCACGATGGTGGTGATGGGCACCACCAGCAGGGTAATGGCATTGGGCACCCTCGCCCGCAGCCACTTCTCGATCACGCTCATCACGTAGGCGGCCAGCAGGATCGGCAGGATCTGCCCCTGGTAGCCGACCTTCTCGATCTGGAACAGGCCAAGGATGTCGAAGTACGGCAGGCTCTGGCCATCCAGGCCGGCCACGGCCTTGCCGTAGTTCCAGGCGTTGAGCAGGTCCGGGTGGACCAGCATCAGGCCCAGGACGATGCCGAGGATCTCGCTGCCGCCAAAGCGCTTGGCCGCCGACCAGCCCACCAGGGCCGGCAGGAACACAAAAGAGGTGTTGGCCATCAGGTTGATCAGGCTCCACAACCCGTCCAGGTCCGGATGGGCCTCAAGCAAGGTCTTGCCCTCGATGAACATGCCCTTGGCGGCCAGCAGGTTGTTCACCCCCATCAACAGCCCGGCGATGATCAGGGCCGGCAGGATCGGCATGAACACGTCGGAGAAGACCCGCACCAGGCGCTGCATGGCGTGGGCCTTCTGCGCGCCCTTGTGCTTCACATCGGCAATGGTCGAGACGGCAAGGCCGGTCTGCTCGCGCAGTGCCGCGTAGACCTTTTCCACCTCGCCGGGGCCGATCACGACCTGGAACAGGCCACCGGTGAAGAACGAGCCCTTGACCAGGTCGATCTGGTTGAGCGTGGCGCTGTCGACCCGGCTCGGGTCCTTCAGGGCCAGGCGCAGGCGCGTCACGCAATGGGCCGCCTGCTCGAGGTTGTCGGCGCCACCGAGGCTGTGCAGCAACTCGCTGGCAATCGTTGAATAGTCGTGGCTCATGCTCGTTCTTCCACCTGAGATTCTTGTTATTGGCAGCACGCCGGAGAGGAAAGCTACTCGTCTGTACGAGTTAAATCAACAACTCGTACAGACGAGTTTGTTTTTTCTTCGAGTCCCCCCACCAAATCCACTTTCCAGGCTCGCTAGAGCCTGCGTCAGGCGCATGGACAAATGCCCCGCCCAGCCCTTAAGGTGCCTGCCTTGAGCACCGTCCGGCACAGAGCCATCCCATGAGCAAATACAACCGGATCTACAGCGATCTGCTTGCCAGCATCACCACCGAACGCCTGGAACGCGGCGCCCGCCTGCCCTCGGAAGCCGAACTGATGGACAGCTACCAGGCCAGCCGCGGCACTGTGCGCAAGGCCATCGAACTGCTGCAGGAACGCGGTTTCGCGCAGAAAGTCCATGGCAAGGGCACCTTCGTGCTCTCGTCCGCTCCCATCGAGTTCCAGCTGGGTGGCATCGTCAGTTTCCAGGAAACCTATCCGCGGCTGGGGGACGACGTCAGCACCGAGGTGGTGGAGTTCAGCCAGTTTCCTCTCGAAGGGTCACTGCGGGCGCACCTGCAGGCAGAAGAAGGCAGCCTGGTCACCCGGATCAAGCGGGTACGGCGCATCGACGGCAAGCGGGTGATCCTCGACATCAACCACTTCGTCGCGGAGCTGATTCCCGGGCTGGACCGGCAAATCGCCGAGCACTCGATCTACGCCTATATCGAACAGACCCTGCAACTGAACATCAGCTACGCCCAGCGCACCATCGAGGCCAGCCCGCGCAGCAAGGACGACCAGCAGTTGCTCGACCTGGACGGCCAGAGCCATGTGATCGTGGTCAGCAACCAGACTTTTCTCCAGGATGGCCGGCAGTTCGAGTACACCGAGTCACGCCATACCCTGGACAAGTTCTACTTCTCCGATATTGCGCGGCGCTGAGCCGGCGAGCGATCAACCCAGCAGCGCCAGCAGTTCAGCGTTCAACGGCCCGATGCACCGCACCTGCCGGGCGAGGTTGACCTGTTGCGCCACCCGAGCCACCTCGGTTACCGGATGTCCGCGCCAGCGACCGCCGTGACCATCCAGCCAGTCGAGGACCTGCGCCAGGTGCCAGCACCAGGGTTGGCCCTGATGAATGGCCAGGGGAAAGCTGTCGTCATGGTTGAGCATCAGCCTGTGCATGTCTTGCCGCGACAGGCCGGCGATCCCGGCGATTTCATCGAGGCCGACGAAATCCGGTCCGGCTTCGACCAGTTGCGCCCCAGGCAGGGCCTGCCGGATCTCGCCCAGGGCGCTGAACAGGGCTTGCTGAGCGTTGCTCGCCTTGCGCCGGAACTCCAGCGCCAGGCGCCCGCTCACGCCGCAGCCCAACAAGGCATCGGTACAACCGGCGGCGCCCAGGCGCTCGGTCACCTGCCATGGATCGCAGTCCCGGGCCGGCAAGCGGTAATCGAGGGTGAACAGGTATTCCATATCCTTCACTCCAGGCCTGGCGCCAGGGGCCCGGTTCGGCGCAACTGGTGCAGGGTGCAGTTATCGATCAACCGGCACAGGGCCCGGGCATGTCCGTTCGGGCACTTGGGCCAACGCCAGACCGTGGCGCGGCGAAACTCGCCGCACAGGCACAGCGGCGGCTCCTGGGGGCAGCAGATCATTCCCCAGACCTGCTCGCCACCGACCTCGATCCGCCAGCCCTGCCACTGGGCGTAGCGCAGGGCCATTTCAATTTCCTGCTCGGGATGCGTTGCACGAGCCATCCGTGGCCTCCAGTATGCTCAGCGATTCAAGGCTTGCACCCCCGCCCACCTTCCTCGGGACGGATGACAGAGGGGGGGCCATCGAGGTTACACAGCCGGAGAAGAACAGCAGCCGCCCATGTCTTTCTCGATGTTGCCTGGACGCGAAAAAACCGCCCTTGCCAACCTGCGGCAACACAAATGCCAGCCCGCGCCCCGTCCATGGTGAGCGCCCACAGGAAAACCCACTGATGAACCCGAGGATTCGGCGCTTTACCCGGGACGACTTTGTCCAGTACCGCTCCTGGTACGCAGACCCGGCACTCAACGAACAACTGGGCCCCATGGATGAAGACTGGCTGGCCGCCGTACTCGGGGACAAGGAAGGCATGCAGTACAGCTATTTCGAGAATGAGCGGCTGGTGGCAGTGCTGGGCATCAGCTTCCACCCCGTCGAACTGGCCTGGGTACTCACCGATATCGCCATCGACCCGGCACTCAAGCGCCAAGGCATAGGCCAACGGGCGCTTCGGGCGGTGATGGCTATCGAACCCAGGGAGCATGGTGATAGCTGGATGGCCTACGTCATGCCCGACAACCTGCCTGCATGCCGGTTCTTTGCAGCCCTGGGCTGGCCATGCACGGCGCCTGGACCCGACGACGAAATGCTCACCTACCGGCATCGACGCCAGCACTGACCGGCAACCTGCTCAGTCCGGCAGGCCACTCAGGCGCTCCATGCCCTCCTCGGTGACCCGGACCATGGCGCTGAGTACCACGCCATCGTTGCCATCCTGGGCCAGCACGCGCCAGCCACCGCAGAGCACGCGAATTTTCGCAGTCCCGGCCTTGGCCAACACCTGGACGTTGAGCACCTGCCCTACCCGCATCGGCTCCGACGGCCCATCGACACGGTAGCCCAACACCTGGGGCGGCTGGATGCGCTGGCGGCCCATGGCGTAACCGCAGTATTCGGCCACGGCACTCAAGCCCTGGGCATCCAGCACTTCCTGGATGGCTGCGCCGATGGCGTTGACCGGCGTGCCGGCACACACCTGGCCAAGCCCCTGCTCCAGGGCCAGCCTGGCACCGGCCAGCACACGGCGTTGCTCGGCAGAGGCTCCAGCCGTGGCGAAGGTCCAGGACTGCGCCCCATAACCCTTGTCCGAAGACACCACGATCTCCACCTTGACCAGGGCGCTGGCCGGCAGTGGTTTATCGGTGGGCGGGCAACTGATCAGCTGGGCGTTGACCGAAACCGGTACCGCCGCCGGATAGCCCTGGAAGCCCACCAGGGCGGGCAACAACTGGCGCTCGTGCATCTGCTGCAAGACTTGCTCCTGCAGCTCCAGTCCCGATACGCCTTCACGGATCAACGGCTTGAGCGACTGGAGGATCTGCGTCACCTGGACCGCTAGCCGACGCTCCTCAATCACGATCTCTGCTTCAGGCAACTTGCCTATCCGTTCGAATGCCCGGCGATTGCCTTCGGCAAGGCGCTCATGACTTGCCAATGCCCCGGCAGGCTCGGGCGCTGCCTGCCTACTCGCCAGACCCAGGGCGCTGCACAACTTGCTCAACCAACTCATGTCCATAACCCTTTTCGTTACCAGCTTCTGGCCAGGTATTGCGCCGCCATGAAAAAGGCCCCTGATCTTGCAATCAGGGGCCTTTCGGGCGGGTCAGCCTTGGCTTGGCCGCCCCATGACGCTATCCGTCGCGGCAAGCCGCAGGGGCGTCATTCCCACTCGATGGTGGCTGGCGGCTTGCTCGACACGTCGTAGGTGACGCGGGAGATGCCTTCGATCTCGTTGATGATCCGGCCGCTGACGGTCTCCAGCAGCTCGTATGGCAGGTGCGCCCAACGAGCGGTCATGAAGTCCACGGTCTCCACCGCGCGCAGGGCCACGACCCAGGCGTAGCGACGACCGTCACCCACGACGCCCACCGATTTCACCGGCTGGAACACCACGAATGCCTGGCTGGTCTTGTGGTACCAGTCGGCCTTGCGCAGTTCTTCGATGAAGATGTGGTCGGCGCGACGCAGGATGTCGGCGTACTCCTTCTTCACTTCACCGAGGATACGCACGCCCAGGCCCGGGCCCGGGAACGGGTGGCGGTAGACCATGTCGTACGGCAGGCCCAGCTCCAGGCCGATCTTGCGCACTTCGTCCTTGAACAGCTCGCGCAGCGGCTCGACCAGCTTGAGGTTCATTTCCTCCGGCAGGCCGCCGACGTTGTGGTGCGACTTGATCACATGGGCCTTGCCGCTCTTGGCGCCAGCCGATTCGATCACGTCGGGGTAGATGGTGCCCTGGGCGAGGAACTGGATGTTTTCCAGCTTGCTGGCTTCGGCATCGAACACGTCGATGAAGGTGCGACCGATGATCTTGCGCTTCTTCTCCGGGTCGGCTTCACCGGCCAGGTTGTCGAGGAACTGCTTCTCGGCGTCGGCACGGATCACCTTGACGCCCATGTTCTCCTTGAACATGGCCATCACCTGGTCGCCTTCGTGCAGGCGCAGCAGGCCGTTGTCGACGAATACGCAGGTCAGCTGGTCGCCGATGGCGCGGTGCAACAGCGCGGCAACCACCGAGGAGTCGACACCGCCGGACAGGCCGAGCAGGACGTTGGCCGAGCCCACTTGTGCACGGACCTGGGCGATGGCGTCCTCGACGATGTTCGATGCAGTCCACAGGGCTTCGCAGCCGCAGATGTCCTGGACGAAGCGCGACAGGATACGACCGCCTTGCTTGGTGTGGGTCACTTCCGGGTGGAACTGCACGCCGTAGTAGCCCAGGGCGTCGTCGAACATGCCGGCGATCGGGCAGCTCGGGGTGCTGGCCAGGATGTTGAAGTTGCCCGGCATCTGGGTGACCTTGTCGCCGTGGCTCATCCACACGTCCAGGCCCAGTACGCCGTCGTCGTCGACGTGGTCTTCGATACCGTCCAGCAGGCGGCTCTTGCCGACCACGTCAACGCGGGCATAACCGAATTCGCGCAGCTCGGAACCTTCGACCTTGCCGCCCATCTGTTCGGCCATGGTCTGCATGCCGTAGCAGATGCCCAGCAGCGGGACCTTCAGGTCGAATACCGCTTGCGGTGCACGGGGGCTGTTGGCTTCGTGGACCGACTCCGGGCCACCGGCCAGGATGATGCCGCGCGGATTGAATTCGCGGATCGCTTCATCGTCCATGTCGAACGGGTGCAGTTCGCAGTACACGCCGATTTCGCGCACGCGGCGGGCGATCAGCTGGGTGTACTGGGAACCGAAGTCGAGGATCAGGATGCGGTGAGCATGAATGTCGAGGGCCATGGTCAGTCTCGTCTAATTTCAGAAACGACACGGGGCTGAAAAACACAGCCCCGGTTACTAGATTCGTCGATCGCCTGCAGGCCTGGACCTGAAGGCGACCACTATCAACCTACGCGATAGTTGGGTGCTTCCTTGGTGATCTGCACGTCATGGACGTGGGATTCAGCCATGCCGGCACCGGTGATGCGTACGAACTCCGGCTTGGTGCGCATCTCGTCGATGGTCGCGCTGCCGGTGTAGCCCATGGAGGACCGCAGGCCACCCATCAGCTGGTGGATGATCGCGGCCAGTGCGCCCTTGTAGGGAACGCGACCTTCGATACCTTCCGGAACCAGCTTCTCGGCACCGGCCGAGGAGTCCTGGAAGTAGCGGTCCGAAGAGCCTTGCGCCTGTGCCATGGCACCCAGCGAGCCCATGCCACGGTAGGCCTTGTAGGAACGGCCCTGGAACAGTTCGACTTCACCTGGAGCCTCTTCGGTACCGGCGAACATCGAACCCATCATCACGCAGGAAGCACCGGCGACGATGGCCTTGGACAGGTCGCCGGAGAAGCGGATACCGCCGTCGGCGATCAGTGGCACGCCCGTGCCTTCCAGTGCCGCTGCGACGTTGGCGATGGCGCTGATCTGCGGCACGCCGACACCGGCAACGATACGGGTGGTGCAGATCGAGCCTGGGCCGATACCGACCTTGACCGCGTCGGCGCCAGCGTCGGCCAGGGCCTTGGCGGCGGCACCGGTGGCGATGTTGCCGCCGATCACCTGCACTTGCGGGTAGTTCTCTTTCACCCAGCGAACGCGATCGATCACGCCCTTGGAATGGCCGTGGGCGGTATCCACTACCACCACGTCGACACCGGCAGCCACCAGGGCGGCAACGCGCTCGCCGGTGTCCTTGCCGGTACCGACGGCAGCTCCGACGCGCAGGCGGCCCTGGTCGTCCTTGCTGGCCAGCGGGTAGGCCTTGGCCTTCTCGATGTCGTTGACGGTCATCATGCCCTTGAGGACGAAGGCGTCATCGACGATCAGCACGCGCTCGATGCGGTGCTTGTGCAGCAGCTCGCGAACGGCGGACTTGTCGGCGACGGCCCCATCCTTGACGGTGACCAGGCGCTCTTTAGGCGTCATCACTTCGCGGACGCTGACTTCCAGGCGGCTTTCGAAACGCACGTCACGGGAAGTCACGATGCCCACCAGGTCACCGTTGTGCAGCACCGGCACGCCGGAGATGTTGTGGGTCTTGGTCAGGTCGAGCAGGTCGCGCACGGTGGCGTCGGCTTCGATGGTGATGGGGTCCTTGACCACACCGGCCTCGAAACGCTTGACCTTGCGCACTTCGGCAGCTTGCTGCTCGATGGTCATGTTCTTGTGGATGATGCCGATGCCGCCTTCCTGAGCCATGGCGATCGCCAGACGGGCTTCAGTGACGGTGTCCATGGCGGCGGAAACCAGTGGGATATTCAGCTCGATGCCACGGGTCAAACGGGTCTTTAGACTGACTTCGTTAGGCAGTACTTCGGAATAACCGGGCACTAAGAGGATGTCGTCGAAGGTGAGGGCTTCTTGGCTGATACGCAGCATCGCGGGGGCTCCCGGGCGGGAAAATGGAAGCGCGCCATTATACTCAGACCGCCTGCCGGGCTCAATGTAAAACTCGATCTAATATCGTTGGAGTGATGGATGGAGAGCGCCTGCCATGCTAGCCGGAACCAACCCGGCCAACCGGGCGCCCCCGCCAAGAAACTACAACTCGACCTTGATCCAGCTCATCGGCTGGTCCAGCCAGTCGGCGAACTCATCGATGAAGCTCTGCTTGAACCCCGCTTCGGCCCAGTTGTTGAAGATGAAGCCCAGGTTGGAAAACCCGCACGGCTGGAGGAACAGGAAGCCGTTGATGTCGTCTTCATGGCCGCATTCGGGACAGGTGAAGTTGTCGGTGCGCCCGGGCATCCAGTCTTCCAGGCTTTCGAACAAGGCCTCGCCGACTTCCTGGCGACACTCGGCGCAACCGGCTTCTTCGAGGAAGCCCTTGGTCGGGGTATAGATGCAGCGCTTGGTGATGATCTCCAGGCCATTGACTGGCTCACCGAACGGCAGCGTCTCAGGATGCAGCACCACGTCCCGGGCGCCTGGCGCGATGGCATGCCCCATGCGGTTGCCGGTGCGCCCGCAAGTGGTCAGGGCTTCCTCGACGATATTCTTGCGTACCAGCCAGCGCACGATGGCGCGGGCCCGGGGCTCATGCACCGGCAACGTGGAGATTTTCGGGACGAGGATGCTTTGGGAATTCATGGTCCAGCCTGGAGCGTCGAGGGACAGGGAAAACGCAGCGCCGGCGAGCCGACCCCATCACCCAAGTGTAGAAGCCGGTTCGGCGACGAGCCGCGCCGAGGGCCGGCAGCTTAATCCCTGCTCCTTGCAGGTCAAGCGCTCAAGTAACGGCCGATCAGGGCAATGCCACTGGCCAGTACCAGCCAGGTCACCAGGCGCACGAAGGTTTCCCGGGACAGTTTCATCGCCAAGCGCCGGCCAATCCACGACCCCAACACCATGGCCGGCAACAAGCACAGCGCCAGCAACAGCAGCGATACCTCGGCGTAGACCCCGGCCAGGGCGAACAGGCTCAGGCGTACCACGGTACTGCTGCTGATCAGCGCGCTCTGGGTCGCCCGGGCCGAGTCCTTGGGCAACCGACTGTTCAGGTAGATCGCATACAGAAAGCCACCGCTGCCGAACAAGGCACCGAACAAGCCACCCACGATGCCCATGGGCACCGACCAACCGGCCGCCATCTGCGCCGGGCGGGCCTTCACCCAGAGGCTGTAGATGGCATAGGCACAAATGAACATCCCCATCAGCAGCAGCAACACATCGGACTTGAGGCTGAGCAGGAAGATTACCCCCAGGGTGCAGCCCACTGCCATGCACGGCAACAGGCGCAGCAACTCGGGCTTGGCCACGTCCTTGCGTGATGACAGGAAGCTGCCGAAGGCGGCGATGAAATCCAGCAGCACCAGCAACGGCACGATCTTCGACAAGGGCATGAACAGGATCAAGATCGGCCCGGCCACCAGCGCCGTGCCGAAACCGGCGATGCCGAACACTATGTAGGCCAGGGCAATGCCCAAGCCGATCGCCAGCCAGGCACCCGGCCCGAACGCCCACTGGTTCAATCCTTCAACGAACAGACTCATTACCGCCACTTCCTCGACCTTATGTCCCACGACTTTAGCCAGAGACGAGCCTTGCGACTAATATCGTCGTAGCCGCCCACTCATCGCAAAAAGGCATGACTTGTGATTTCAACCCGTCAACTGCGCTACTTCGTGGAAATCGCCGAATGCGGCAGCTTCAGTGCTGCGGCTGAACGCCTGTTCGTCGCCCAGTCGGCCCTGAGCCGGCAGATCAAGGAACTGGAAGGCCTGCTGCAAACCCCGCTGTTCGAGCGTACCGCTCGCCTGCCACGCTTGACCGCCGCCGGCGAGGCGTTCTTCCCCAAGGCCCGCAACCTGCTGACCGAACTGCACAAGGCCGGCGAGCTGGCGACCCAGGTCGGCCAGGGCCAGCTGGGAACCCTGCGCCTGAGCCATTCCAGCACAGTGCCCATGAGCGGGCGCCTGCTGCAGGGGCTCGGCCACTATCTGCAGCAGTGCCCCGGGGCCTCTCTGGACATCGTCAAGCTGTCTTCCGAAGCTCAGTTGGAAGAGCTGGCCGAGGGCCGCCTGGACGTGGGCCTGTTGCGCCTGCCAGTGCTGCGCCAGCGCGAAGGGGTGCAAATCATCCCGCTGTTCAGCGAACCCTTGCTGGTGGCACTGCCACCGACACATCCCCTGGCGCTCGCCCCACCAGCCAAGGGGATCGACCTGGCGCAACTGCGCGACGAAGCCTTTATCTCCATTCCCCATCCCCAGCGAGGCGGCTTGAGCTACCTCTCGGCCGAGTTGTGCATGCGCCAGGGCTTCTTTCCCAAGGCGGCGCGGGTGATGTCGCGCAAGACCACCCAGTTGCAGTTGATCCAGGCCGGTTTCGGCATCGCCCTGTTGCCCGAGTCGATGCAGGATATAGCCCCGGCCAGCATCCATTTCCTGCCCTTGGCCGATAGCGATTGCCAGAGTGTCATCGCCCTCGCCTGCCGCCAGGAACCCACGCCGCTGGTGGCGCAGTTCGTCGAGCATTTTCGCGACTGTCTATAAGCGATTTGCCTTGGCCCATTGGGAAGCAGCCCTTTAAACTGCGCCCCATGATTAAAGATCCCTTTGCACGACTCGGACTGGACCGCGAAGTCCTCACCGTCACCCAGCTCAACGGCCGCGCCCGGGTGCTGCTCGAGGACGTGTTCAGCAATATCTGGGTCGAGGGCGAGATCTCCAACCTCGCCCGTCCGGCTTCCGGCCACGTGTACTTCACCCTCAAGGACAGTGGCGCCCAGGTGCGCTGCGCGCTGTTCCGGCAGAACGCCGCGCGGGTGCGCCAGGCGCTCAAGGACGGCCTGGCGGTCAAGGTCCGGGGCAAGGTCTCGCTGTTCGAGGGACGCGGCGACTACCAACTGATTCTCGACACCGTGGAACCAGCCGGCGACGGTGCCCTGCGCCTGGCCTTCGAGGCCTTGAAGGACAAGCTCAGCGCCGAAGGCCTGTTCAGCGCCGAGCGCAAGCGGCCGCTACCGGCCCACCCCCAACGCATCGGCATCATCAGTTCACCCACGGGGGCGGTGATTCGCGACATCATCAGTGTCTTCCGGCGCCGCGCGCCTCAAGTCTCGCTGACCTTGATCCCTACTGCAGTGCAGGGCCGCGAAGCCACGGCGCAGATCGTCCGGGCCCTGCAACTGGCCGACGCCCGGGGCTTCGACGCCTTGATCCTGGCCCGTGGTGGCGGCTCCCTGGAAGATCTCTGGTGCTTCAACGAGGAGCCGGTGGCTCGGGCTGTAGCCAACTGCGTGACACCGATCGTCAGCGCCGTCGGCCATGAAACCGACGTGTCCATCAGCGATTTCGTGGCCGACGTCCGCGCGCCCACGCCCTCGGCCGCCGCCGAGTTGCTGGCCCCGGACTCCAGCGACCTGCAACGGCGGGTCGACAGCCTGCACCGCCGCTTGGTAATGCGCATGCGCGACCGCTTGCTGCGCGAGCGCCTGCGCCTGGATGGACTGGCCCGGCGTCTGCGCCATCCAGGCGAGCGGTTGCGCCAGCAGGCACAGCGCCTGGACGACCTGGACATGCGCCTGCGCCGGGCTTTCGAGCGCAGCCTGAATACCCGCCGCGAACGCCTGATCCGCCTGGAGACCCGCCTCGGCGCCCAGCATCCGGGACGCAACCTGGCGCTGTTGCGCCAGCGCCTGGACAGCCTCGCCGAACGCCTGCCCCGGGCCATGCGCGAAGGCCTGAAGGCCCGGCGCTTGCAACTGCACAGCCAGATGCAGACCCTACACGTGGTCAGCCCCCTGGCGACCCTGGGCCGGGGCTACAGCATTCTCCTCGACGAGCGTGGCCAGGCCATCCGCAGCGCCGCGCAAACCCGCAATGGCCAGCGCCTCACCGCGCGCCTGGGCGAAGGCGAACTGCAGGTGCGGGTCGAGGACAACCACCTGACGCCTGTCACCCTTTCCCTACTGGACTGATCCATGCCACGTTTTCTCTGCTCCCTGCTGTTGCTGTGCCTGGCCTACAATGCCCAGGCCGATAGCTATATCACCCGCCTGTTGAACAAACCCGTGCCCGGCGGCGTAGCGGTGATCGACCTCGGCCAAGCCACCCAGGCGCCCAAGGCCAGCTACCAGGGCAAGCCGGTGCTGGTGGTCAAGGAACAGGCCAACTGGCTGGCGATCGTCGGCATTCCGCTGACGGTCAAGCCCGGGGCCCAGCAACTGACTAGCGCCAGCGGCAACCTGGGTTTCGTGGTCGGGAACAAGAAGTATCCCGAGCAGCACATCACCCTGAAGAACCAGCGCCAGGTGAACCCCAACCCGGCCGACCTGAAACGCATCGATGCCGAACTGGCCGAGCAACTGCGCGCCTACCGCAGCTTCAGCGCCAATACCCCGAGCAACCTGTTGCTGGACAAGCCGGTGAACGGGCCGCTGTCGAGCAAGTTCGGCGTGCGCCGCTTCTTCAACGGTGAGGAACGCAACCCGCATTCGGGCCTGGACTTCGCGGTGCCGGCGGGCACGCCGATCAAGACCCCGGCGGCGGGCAAGGTGATTCTCACCGGCAACTACTTCTTCAATGGCAACACGGTGTTCGTCGACCATGGCCAGGGTTTCATCAGCATGTTCTGCCACATGTCGAAGATCGACGTGAAGGTCGGCCAATCCCTGGCCCGCGGCGCAGTGGTCGGCAAGGTCGGCTCCACCGGCCGGGCCACCGGTCCGCACATGCACTGGAACGTCAGCCTGAACGACGCACGGGTCGATCCGGCGATCTTCATCGGCGCCTTCCAACCCTGATCTGCCTCGCCATAAGCGGACTACCGCCGGCCCTTTACGGCCAAGGGCGCTTGCCCCGAGGATTGCGCAGCTCGCGAGGACTGCGCAATCCACATAAAACAAAAAACCATCAAGCAGAATAAAATCTCGTCAATTTTTGAAATTCGAGTATTCCTCTCAATTTTTTTTCGTTGCTTGCCATCTCTGACCCCAATAGTTAGGGTTGAGCACATGAAAACCTCTCACACCCTCATTCAGCGTCGTCAACACCGGAGCCTCTGCCTCGTCAGCGCACGACTGCCAGGCTGAACCGCGGTTCCTCATCCCCCTGCGTCAACAATTCATTCTTGACTCACCGGCAGGCCGCCCCTTTTCGGCCCGGACCATAAGGATTTCGCCATGACCATGCTCAAAGATCCGTCCTCCAAGTACCGCGCGTTCCCGACCATCAACTTGCCGGACCGCACCTGGCCGTCGAAGACCATCACCAGCGCGCCGATCTGGTGCAGCTCGGACTTGCGCGATGGCAACCAGTCGCTGATCGAACCGATGGACGCGGTCAAGAAACTGCGTTTCTGGAAGACCCTGGTGGCGGTCGGTGTGAAGGAAATCGAAGCTTCGTTCCCTGCCGCTTCGCAAACCGACTTCGACTTCGTACGGACCCTGATCGAAGACAAGCATATTCCGGACGACACCACCATCCAGGTGCTGACCCAGGCCCGTGAAGACTTGATCGCCCGCACCTTCGAATCCTTGCGCGGGGCGAAGAAGGCCATCGTCCACCTCTACAACGCCACCAGCCCTTCTTTCCGCCGCATCGTCTTCAACCAGGACAAGGCCGGGGTGAAGGAAATCGCGGTGAATGCGGCCAAGCTGTTCGTCAAGTACGCCGCCCAGCAACCGGAAACCCAGTGGCAGTTCGAATACTCGCCGGAAACCTTCAGCGCCACCGAGCTGGAATTCGCCAAGGAAGTCTGCGATGCCGTGGTGGAAGTGTGGAACGCGACTCCAACTCATAAGGTGATCCTCAACCTGCCAGCTACCGTCGAAGTGGCAACGCCGAATATCTACGCCGACCAGATCGAGTGGTTCTGCCGCAACATCAACCGCCGTGACAGCGTGATCATCAGCCTGCACACCCACAACGACCGTGGCACCGGCGTAGCAGCTACCGAACTGGGCCTGATGGCCGGTGCCGACCGCGTCGAAGGCTGCCTGTTCGGCAACGGCGAGCGTACCGGCAACGTCGATCTGGTGACCGTGGCCCTGAACCTCTACACCCAGGGCATCGACCCCGAGCTGGACTTCTCCGACATCGACGGCGTGCGCAAAGTGGTGGAAGAGTGCAACCAGATTCCCGTGCATCCGCGCCACCCCTATGTGGGCGACCTGGTCCACACCGCCTTCTCCGGCTCCCACCAGGATGCAATCCGCAAGGGCTTCGCCCAGCAGCAAGCCGATGGCGTCTGGGAAGTACCGTACCTGCCGATCGACCCGGCCGACATCGGCCGCAGCTATGAAGCCGTGATCCGCGTCAACAGCCAGTCGGGCAAGGGCGGCATTGCCTACCTGCTGGAACAGGAGTACGGCATCAGCTTGCCGCGCCGCATGCAGATCGAGTTCAGCCAGGTGGTACAGCGGGAAACCGACCGCCTCGGCCTGGAGATGACCGCCCAGCAGATCCACGCGTTGCTGCACAGCGAGTACTTGCAGGCCAATACCCCGTACGCGCTGGTCAGCCATCGCCTGCAGGAAGAGAACGGCCACAGCTCGGTGGAGGTGGAAGTCGCGAGCAAGGGCCAGGGCGAAACCAACCTGCACTGGCGCGGCAAGGGCAACGGCGCCCTGGAGGCGCTGGTGGCCGGCCTGCCGGTACCAGTGGAAATCATGGACTACAACGAACACGCCATCGGCGCAGGCACCAACGCCAAGGCGGCGGCCTACATCGAGCTGCGGGTCAACGGTGAACGTGCGGTGCACGGCGTGGGCATCGACGAGAACATCACCACCGCCAGCTTCAAGGCCTTGTTCAGCGCCCTGAACCGCGCCCTCAGCGAACAGCAGGCCCAGGCCGCCTGACCCGACAGGCACCAGGTAAAAGGCCCCGGGGAGTCGCTCTCCCCGGGGCCTTTTTGCATCTGGCCGGCAAGGCCAATGCTTGCCGCCAGTCAGTCAGGCATGCACGTCGACACTGAACATGGCCTGCAGCAATGCCGCCTGCAGGACCTGCAAGGTGCTGCTGGTCTGGGCGATCTGCGCCTGGAGCTCCATGACCTGCTGGGCCTTCTGGTCGTCGCTGGCCTGGCTCTTTTCGGTACTGGCCAGCTGCGCCTGCTGTTGCTCGAGGATCTTCTGGGTCTGCTCGATCTGTTTTTGCAGTTGCTTGACCGGATCGCCCCCGCCCTTCACCGCATCGATACCCGCATCGGCGGAATTGACCCGCAGTTCCTTATCCTCGTCCTGTTCGATCCTGGCCGCTGGCGCCAGCGGGCTGGCGGCAGTGTCTTCGGCCCCACTAAAGCGGACTTTCGGCGCCACCGGCGGATAAGGATTGACGGTATTGGCGTTGATGCTGGTCATGAATGATTCCTCCTGGACTCATGTCCTATCGGCATCGGCCCCAAAGCTTGATGGGCCGCTGCGATCCTAGGTGAACCTGAAGCCGTCGGCATCGAGGTTGGCCGGAAACCGGGCGCGGTAGGCGGCCAGGTCCGCAGCCTTGAGGCAGACCTGGAATACCCCGTCCGCCTCTCCGGCACTGAGCAGGCTCTCGCCCTGGAAGTCCAGCACCTGGCTGTCGCCGGTGTAGGCGAAGCCCTTGCCATCGGTGCCCACCCGGTTTACCGCGGCGACATAACACAGGTTCTCGATGGCGCGCGCCGGCAGCAGCCGGTTCCAGTGCAAGCGCCGCGCTCCCGGCCAGTTGGCGGTATACAGCAGCAAATCAGTGTCCTGGGAATCGCGGCTCCACACCGGGAAACGCAGGTCGTAGCAGATCAACGGGCGAATGCGCCAGCCCTTGAGCTCGAACTGCACTTGGCGCTCGCCAGGAGTGAAATGCTCGTGCTCGCCAGCCATGCGGAACAGGTGACGCTTGTCGTAGTGCCAGACTTCACCGTCGGGGCGCGCCCACAGCAGGCGATTGCGGTGGCTGCCATCGGCCGCCTGGATGATCACGCTGCCAGTGATCACCGCATCGAGCTTCTTCGCCTGGCAACGCAACCACTTGCTGGTCGGACCATTCTCCGCTTCCGCCAGGGTCTGGGACTCCATGGAGAAGCCGGTAGTGAACATCTCCGGAAGAATCACCAGGTCGGCGCCACGGGCCTGTTCCAGCAACGGCTCGAAATGCTCCAGGTTGGCCTGGCGATCGTGCCAGGCCAGGGTCGTCTGGACCAAAGCCAGGTTCAGATCGGGTAGTGCACTCAGATCACGCATAGTTTCTCCGCTGCCTGACGCAGCGTCTCCTCGCGCTTGGCAAAACACAGACGCACCAGACGCTGCCCCTGGGGCGGCTGCTGATGGAACACCGACACCGGGATGGCCGCGACCCCATGTTCACGGGTCATCCAGGTCGCCATCTCGACATCGTTCAGGTCTGGACGAATCTGCGAATAATCCACCAGTTGAAAGTAGGTGCCGGTCACCCGGGTGAAACTGAAGCGTGAAGCGCTCAACAGATCACAGAACAGATCACGCTTGGCCTGGTAGAAAGCAGGCAACTGCTCGACGTGTTCCGGATGCTCGGCCATGAAATCGGCGAGAGCGTACTGCAAAGGGGTCACCCCGCAGAAGCTGACATATTGATGCACCTTGCGCAGCTCGACGCTCAAGGCCGGTGGCGCCACCACGTAGCCAGTCTTCCAGCCGGTGACGTGGTAGGTCTTGCCGAAGGAGCTGACCACGAATGCCCGCTGGTACAACTCCTCATGGGCCAGGACGCTGGCATGGGGCACGCCATCGAACACCAGATGCTCATAGACCTCGTCGCTGACCAGGTAGATGTCGCGATCGCGGATCAGCTCGGCCAACCGGTCCAGCTCGGCGCGACTGATCAGGGCGCCACTGGGGTTGTGCGGGGTATTGATGATGATCATCCGCGTACGCGGCCCCAGCGCCGCCTCGAGCCGCTGCCAGTCGATGGCGAAGTCGCCCTGGCCCAGTTGTACGTGCACGCAGCGACCGCCGGCCAGTTCCACCGATGGCTCGTAGCTGTCGTAGCTGGGGTCGAAGACGATGACTTCATCTCCCGGGCGGATCACTGCATGGATCGCGCAGAAGATCGCCTGGGTCGCCCCCGGCGTGATGGTCACTTCAGCGTCAGGGTCGACCTTGGCGCCATAGCTGCGGGCGATCTTGGCCGCCACCTGCTGGCGCAGCGCCGGCAGGCCGGTCATCGGTGCGTACTGGTTATGACCACTGGCGACATGCCGGCCGACTGCATCGCGCAGTGCTTGCGGGCCGTCGAAATCCGGGAATCCCTGGGACAGGTTGAGCGCTCCGGTCTGGGCCGCGAGCTGGGACATTTGCGTAAAGATGGTGGTGCCGACATTCGGCAGTTTGCTGGTGATCATGCGGGTTCCCTGCTGAACACCCGGCTCTACGACGGCGCGGGAGGTCCCGAGGATAGCCCAAAGCGCGACGATTGAAAAAGGGGCCCGAAGGCCCCTTTTCCTGTCACAGTTTCAAGCTCCAGGCCGCAAGCTGCAAGGCTTGGCCGCCTTGACCCGGAATGCTTGGTCAGCGCTTGTCGCGGCGCTTCTTGTCGGCTTTCTTGTGGTGCGACATCAAGCGGCGCTTCTTGTTGACCTGACGGTCGGTGAGCGTGTTCTTGTTGCCCTCGTACGGGTTGTCGCTGCCCTTGAACTCGATACGGATCGGCGTACCCACCAGCTTCAGCACGCGCCGGTAGGTGTTCTCCAGGTAGCGCACATAGGACTTGGGCACCTTCTCCACCTGGTTGCCGTGGATCACGATCAACGGCGGGTTGGCACCACCCAGGTGGGCGTAGCGCAGTTTGATCCGGCGGCTGTTGACCATGGGCGGGGCATGCTCGCTCACGGCGTCTTCCAGGATCTGGGTCAGGCGGCTGGTAGGCCAGCGGGTTACCGCCGACTTGAAGGAGTTCTGCACCGATTGGTACAGGTTGCCCACGCCAGTGCCGTGCAATGCCGAGATGAAGTGGATATCGGCGAAGTCGACGAAGAACAGCCGGCGCTCCAGCTCGGTCTTCACGTAGTCGCGCTCGCTAGGCTGCATGCCGTCCCACTTGTTCAGGGCGATCACCAATGCCCGACCGGCTTCCAGGGCGAAGCCCAGCAGGTTCAGGTCGTGGTCCACCACACCTTCGCGGGCGTCCATGACGAAGATCACCACGTTGGCGTCCTTGATCGCCTGCAGCGTCTTGACCACCGAGAACTTCTCGACTTCCTCGTGAATCTTGCCGCGCTTGCGCACACCCGCGGTGTCGATCAGCGTGTACTTCTCCTCGTTGCGCTCGAACGGGATGTAGATACTGTCGCGGGTGGTGCCGGGCTGGTCGTAGACGATGACCCGGTCTTCACCGAGCATGCGGTTGACCAGGGTCGACTTGCCTACGTTGGGACGACCGATGATGGCGATCTTGATCCCATCCTTCTCGCTCGGACCAGGAATACGCTTGGCTTCCTCGCCTTCGGCAACGATCTCTTCCTCGCCCTCTTCGAGCTCGTCGGCGTCATCCTTGGGGAATTCGCGCAGGGTGATTTCCAGCATCTGGCTGATGCCACGGCCGTGGGCGCCGGCGATCGGGATCGCGTCCCCCATGCCCAGCGGGGCAAACTCGGCGCGAGCCATGTCCGGGTCGATGTTGTCGACCTTGTTGGCGATCACGTAGGAGGTCTTGTTACGTTTGCGCAGGTGCTCGCCGATCATCTGGTCGGCCGCGGTGAACCCGGCCTTGGCGTCCACCAGGAACAGCACCACATCGGCTTCTTCGATGGCCAGCAGCGACTGCTCGGCCATCTTTTCATCCATGCCATGTTCGTCACCGGAGATACCACCGGTGTCGATGAGAATATAGGTACGCCCTTGCCACTTGGCCTCACCGTATTGGCGATCACGGGTCAGACCGGACAGGTCGCCGACGATGGCGTCGCGAGTCCGAGTCAGGCGGTTGAACAAGGTGGACTTGCCGACGTTGGGTCGGCCCACCAGGGCGATTACGGGAACCATGCGGCTCTCCACTGCATTATTTCAGAAAATACAAAAGCCGCTGCGAGGCAGCGGCTGGTGCTCGGGGCAGCACCTTGAAGTGCTGCAAGCCTTGTCCAGACAAGGCCGCTTGGGGAATCAACCCCAAGCATAGTCAAACCATTACTTGATGGTCAGGGCTTCCAGTTTGCCGCTGTTGCCAAACACGTAGATCATGTCGCCCACCACCAGCGGACGAGCGCGCAGGCCGTCACTGTCGATGCGCTCACGAGCGACGAAACGACCATCCACCTGGCTCAGCAGGTGCAGGTAGCCTTCCAGGTCACCCACGGCCACATAACTGGAGAACACTTCCGGTGCCGACAGTTGACGGCGAGCCAGGGAATCGTTGCTCCACAGGGCGGAGGTCGAACGCTCGTCGATGCCTTCCACGGTACCCGAGGACAGGCTCACGTAGACGCTGCCGAAGCCCTGGGCGACACCTGCGTAGCTGGAAGCATCACGCTGCCACAGCGGGCGACCGCTCTCCAGATCCAGGGCCGTGACACGCCCCTGGTAGCTGGCCACGTACAGGGTGCCACCGGACAGCAGCAGGCCGCCGTCGATGTCCACCACGCGATCCAGTTCGGAACGACCTTGCGGGATGGCGACACGCTGTTCCCACACCGGCACGCCGTTGCGGATATCCAGCGCCACTACCTTGCCGGTGGAAAGGCCGGCCAGGGCCAGGCGATTGGTCGCCAGCGGAGCACTGGTGCCACGCAGGGTCAGGACCGCCGGGGTGCTGTCGTAGAGCCAAAGCTGGTTGCCGGTGCTGGCATCGAGGCCGATCACCCGGTCATCCTGGGTCTGGACCACCACTACATCACCGTTGGTAGCCGGCGGAGCCAGCACTTCACTGGTGACACGGGCACGCCATTTCTCTTCACCGTTGGAAGTGTCCAGGGCGATCACTTCACCCTTGAGGGTGCCGATCATCACCAGGCCGTAACCCACGCCCACGGCGCCGGAAACCGGCAGCTCCAGGTCCTGCTTCCATTTGACGTCGCCGTTCATGCGGTCCATGGCCACCACTACACCGGTGACATCGGCGGCGTAGATGGTGCTGCCGTCGATAGCTGGAACCAGCATGTTGTAGGTTTCGCCCTGGCCATCACCGATGGAACGGCTCCACTGTTTCTGCAGGACCACCTCTTCCTTGAAGTCGACCAGTTCGGCCGGTGGCAGTTCTTTCTTGCTGTTGCTGCTGCAACCCGCGGCCAACAAGGCCAGGGCCAGCAATGCTGCATGTTTCCAACGGATCACGTCACGCATCCCCTTTGGCCAGGTCGTCGAGCTTGATTTGTAGGCCACCGACCGCTGCTTCATCCGACAGCGCCGCCTTGGCTTTCTGATATGCAGCATGGGCTTCGTCAATGCGGCCCAACTGGACCAGCAGATCGCCCTTGAGTTCTTCACGAGTGGCCAGGAAGGCCTTGTCGGCATCGCCGTCGAGCAGCTTCAGGGCCTCGTCGGCCTTGTTCTGCGCGGCCAGCACCTGGGCCAGGCGCTGACGCGCCACTTCGCCCAGGGTCGCGTTCGCCGGCTTGTCGGCCACGGCCTTGAGCTGGGCTACAGCGTCATCCAGCTTGCCGCTGTCCACTGCTACCTTGGCGACGAACAGGCTGCCGTACTGCGCATAGGCGCTGCCGCCGAACTCGCTGTTGAGCTTGCCGGCCAGGTCGGTGACACGGGCTGCATCCGGCTTGCCATCGGGCGTCAGGGTGGTTTCAAGCAGTTGCTGATAGAGCACCGAAGCGCCTTGCGACTGGTTGTTCTGATATTTGTGCCAGGCCTGCCAGCCGAACACGATGACCAGGGCCAGCAGGCCGCCGTTCACCAGGGGTTTGCCGTTACGCTGCCACCAGTCTTTCAATTCCGCCAGCTGTTCATCTTCGGTACTCGACACCCCAATACTCCTTATTCGCTAAATCGGCTGTTTGACAGCTTCAACCCTGCACGACGCAGGTGGCCAGGTGCGCAGCGAGTGCATCCCAGGCAATGCTTTGTTGTTCGCCCTGGCCACGCAGGGGCTTGAAACCTACCACTTGCTGGGCCATTTCGTCGTCACCGAGGATCAGCGCATACAGCGCACCGCTCTTGTCGGCCTTCTTGAATTGGCTCTTGAAGCTGCCACCGCCGGCGTTGACCTGCAGGCGCAGGTTCGGCAACTGGTCGCGTACCCGCTCGCTCAGGGCCAGGCCTGCCAGTTCGGCGGCCTCGCCAAAGGCGCACAGATAGACATCCACCTGGCGGGAGATCTCTTCCGGCACCCGCTCCAGGGTCTCCAGCATCAGCACCAGGCGCTCGATACCCATGGCGAAACCCACGCCCGGGGTCGGCTTGCCGCCCATCTGCTCCACCAGGCCGTCGTAGCGGCCGCCGGCGCAGACAGTGCCCTGGGCACCGAGCTTGTCGGTCACCCACTCGAAGACGGTCTTGCTGTAGTAGTCCAGGCCACGCACCAGCTTCGGATTGATCACATAGGGGATGCCAGCGGCTTCCAGGCGGGCCTTGAGGCCTTCGAAATGCACCCGGGACTCTTCATCCAGGTAGTCGGCCAGCTTCGGCGCGTCCACCAGCACCGCCTGGGTGCCTGGGTCCTTGGTGTCCAGCACCCGCAGTGGGTTGGTCTTGAGGCGACGCTGGCTGTCTTCGTCCAACTGTTCGTGGCGGGCCGAGAGGAACTCCACCAGGGCATCGCGATAACGTGCACGGGCCTCGGCGGTCCCCAGGCTGTTGAGCTCAAGCTTCACCGCATCGCGGATCCCCAGCTCGCCCCACAGGCGCCAGGTCAGCACGATCAGTTCGGCGTCGATGTCCGGACCGTCCAGGTTGAACACTTCCAGGCCGATCTGGTGGAACTGGCGATAACGGCCTTTCTGAGGACGCTCATGGCGGAACATCGGGCCGACGTACCAGAGCTTCTGCACCTGGCCGGCACCGGTCAGGCCATGTTCCAGGGCTGCGCGCACACAGGCGGCGGTGCCTTCCGGACGCAGGGTCAGGGAATCGCCGTTGCGGTCCTCGAAGGTGTACATCTCTTTTTCGACGATGTCGGTCACTTCACCGATTGAGCGCTTGAACAGCTCGGTGAACTCGACGATCGGCATGCGGATCTGCTTGTAACCGTAGTTATCCAGCAGCCGTGCCACGGTGCCTTCGAAGTAGCGCCACAGCGGCGTCTGCTCGGGCAGGATGTCGTTCATGCCACGAATGGCTTGCAGGGACTTGCTCACAAAGAATCCTTAATACGTTCGGTTAGCCACGAGCGATCAGCGCTGCGTCGGCCTCGACCTTTTCGGCCGCCTTCTGCCGGATCAGCTTTTCCAGCTCGTCCACCAGATTGTCATTGGTCAGTTTCTGCGACGGCTTGCCATCGATGTAGATCAGGTTCGGTGTACCGCCGGTCAACCCCACATGGGCTTCCTTGGCTTCGCCCGGACCGTTGACCACACAACCGATCACCGCGACATCCATGGGTACCAGCAGGTCCTCGAGACGCCCTTCCAGCTCGTTCATGGTTTTCACCACATCGAAATTCTGCCGCGAGCAGCTCGGGCAGGCGATGAAGTTGATGCCACGGGAACGCAGGTGCAGGGACTTGAGGATGTCGTAGCCGACCTTCACTTCCTCGACCGGATCGGCCGCCAGCGAGATGCGAATGGTATCGCCAATCCCTTCGGCCAGCAGCATACCGAGGCCGACGGCGGATTTCACCGTGCCTGAACGCAAACCACCGGCTTCAGTGATCCCCAGGTGCAGGGGCTGGATGATTTCCTTGGCCAGCAGACGGTAGGCCTCGACGGCCATGAACACATCGGAGGCTTTGACGCTGACCTTGAAATCCTTGAAGTTCAGCCGTTCCAGGTGTTCCACATGGCGTAATGCCGACTCCACCAGCGCTGCCGGGGTCGGTTCGCCATACTTCTTCTGCAGGTCCTTTTCCAGCGAGCCGGCATTGACCCCGATGCGGATCGGGATGCCGCGGTCACGGGCCGCGTCCACTACCGCGCGCACCCGATCCTCGCGACCGATGTTACCCGGGTTGATCCGCAGGCAATCGACGCCCAGCTCGGCTACCCGCAGGGCGATCCGGTAGTCGAAGTGGATGTCGGCCACCAGCGGTACCTTGACCTGCTGCTTGATCCGGCCAAACGCTTCGGCGGCGTCCATATCGGGCACCGAAACCCGCACGATATCGACACCGGCGGCTTCCAGGCGGTTGATCTGGGCCACGGTTGCGGCCACATCGTTGGTGTCGCTGTTGGTCATGCTCTGTACCGCGATCGGGGCATCGCCGCCCACCGGTACCGAGCCGACCCAGATCTTGCGGGACTCGCGACGTTTGATTGGAGATTCGCCGTGCATGACTTATTGACCTAACTTCAGGCGAGCAGTCTCGCCAGTGGTGAACGGGGCGATATCCACCGCCTGACCGTTGTAGCTGATTTGTGCGCCACGGGCGTAGCCCAGCCGTACGGCAAAAGGCGGCTTGCCGCTGACATCGACGCTCTCGCCCTTGCGCTTCAAGGCGCTGAGCAGGATCTTGCCATTGCCGTCGGTGACCTGGGTCCAGCAATCGGCGCTGAACTGGATCTGCACCTGCGCGGAGCCGGCGGCTGCGACAACCGGGGCTGGCACGTTGGCCTGAGCGGTCGCCGTGGTTGCCGGGGCTGGCACCGGAGCGGCCGGGGTCGCGATCACCGGGGCCGTAGCCGGGGCGGTCACAGGATGGGACACAGCGGCTGGAGCAACCGCCGGCGCCTGCGCAGGGGCAGCCGGAGCCACAACCGGGGCTGGGGTCTCGGCAGGTGTCTCGCCGGCCAATTGCGCGGCATTGGCCTCGGCTTCGCTCTGGCCTTCGGCAACGGCCTGGTCTTCCGGCTCGTCGATCGGGTGGATCTGGGTCTTGCCGTCGGCGCCCTCGACTTCCACATGTTCCGGGCTCAGGCCCACCAGTTCCTTGCTGCGCTGCGAGGTCTGGTCCTGCCACCAGATGAAACCACCGCCGACCACGGCCACCAGCAACAACAGGCTGACGATCCTCAGGATGGTATGGGAGACCCGCACCGGCTCTTCGATACGGCCCAGGGCATGCACGCTGCTGCCTTGGGAGTCGGTGCCGGTGTATTGGTCGAAAGCCTGGACCAGGGTCGCCTGGTCCATATCCAGCAACTTGGCGTAGGCACGGATATAGCCACGGGCGAAGGTATGCCCCGGGAGCTTGTCGAATGCGCCGGCTTCCAGGTTGCTCAGTGAGCTCACGGTGAGGTTGAGCTTGTGGGCCACGTCCGCCAGCGCCCAACCATTGCTTTCGCGAGCCTGGCGCAAGGTCTCACCGGGATTGACGCTAGTCGCTGCTTGAACTTCGGGTTGCGCCACTTTCATCATTGCTCCGACAGGTATTGCTGATATTCCGGCGTACCGGGATAGAGTCGTTTTAGTTGCAGACCGTAACTGGAGGCCTTCTCGTGATCTTCGAACACCGTTGCCAGGCGCACGCCGAGCAATAGACTACGTGCATTTTGCTCGCCAAGCAGGTTAAAACGATCGTAATAATCACGCGCGGGCACATAATGCCTGTCTTCGTAAGACAACTCAGCCATTTCCAGCAATGCGCGAGGCTGTTGGTGATTCAGCCGCAGGGCCTTCTCCAGATGCGACTGGGCCAGCTTGCGCTGGCCGAGCTTCGAGGCGGTCATCCCAAGGTTCTCGAGAACCCGGGAACGGCCGGGATACAGGGTATCAGCTGCGGCCTGCTCGAAACGCGAGTATGCGTCGTCGTAGCGCTTTTCCTGGAACAGGAAACTGCCGTAGTTATTGAGAATCCGGGAATCGTCCGGGCGTGCCGCCAGGGCCTTGCGAAACTGCGCTTCAGCCAGCGCCGGCTCCATCTCGGCCTGGAACACCAGCGCCAGGGCGGCATTGGCGTCGGCATCGTCGGGAGCCAGCTCCAGGGCCTTTTTCAGCGGGGCCTTGGCTTGTTCACCCAAGCCCTGCTGCAAATAGCCCAGCCCCAGCTGCACATAGGCCTGGCGCGCCTCGTCACGCCCCTTGCCAGTGTCCAGCGGGCTGGAATCGCCCGACATGACACAGCCAGCGCAGAGACTGGCAACAAGCAGGAGCAGCGCTAGGCGCAAGACCATGGAGATCCTCTCTCAGGTACGGGCCGCGACGCTTTGCGGCATATCGGCATCGGCGCTCAATTCACGCACGGCGATATAGCGTTCACTGCGCCGGGTGCGGTCCAGCACCTGGCCTACCAACTGGCCGCAAGCGGCATCGATGTCTTCCCCGCGAGTGGTGCGCACGGTGACGTTGAAGCCGGCATGGTGCAACTGGTCCTGGAAACGCCGGATGGCGTTGTTGCTCGGACGCTCGTAGCCGGAGTGGGGGAACGGGTTGAACGGGATCAGGTTGATCTTGCAAGGAATGTCCTTGAGCAACTCGATCATCTGCACCGCGTGCTCAGGCTGGTCGTTGACGTCCTTGAGCAGGGTGTACTCGATGGTCAGCACACGCTTCTCGCCCAGGGCCGACATGTAGCGCTGGCACGAGTCGAGCAGCATCTTCAGCGGGTACTTCTTGTTGATCGGTACCAGCTGGTTGCGCAGCGCATCGTTGGGAGCGTGCAGGGACAACGCCAGGGAGACGTCGATGTGCTTGGCCAGCTCATCGATCATCGGTACCACGCCGGAGGTCGACAGGGTCACCCGGCGCTTGGAGATGCCGTAGCCCAGGTCGTCCATCATCAGGTGCATGGCCGCGATGACGTTGTCGAAGTTCAGCAGCGGCTCGCCCATGCCCATCATCACCACGTTGGTGATGGCTCGGTCGATGGTTGCCGGGACGCTGCCGAAGGATTTGTTGGCAATCCACACCTGGCCGATGACTTCAGCGGCGGTGAGGTTGCTATTGAAGCCTTGCTTGCCGGTGGAGCAGAAACTGCAGTCCAGGGCACAGCCGGCCTGGGACGAAACGCACAAGGTGCCGCGCTTGCCCTGGGGAATGTATACGGTCTCGACGCAGCTGCCGGACGCCACGCGCACCACCCACTTGCGGGTGCCGTCGCTGGAGATGTCCTCGCTGACCACTTCCGGACCGCGAATCTCGGCAACGGCCTTGAGCTTTTCACGCAAGGCCTTGCCGACATTCGTCATGGCGTCGAAATCATCGACGCCAAAGTGGTGAATCCATTTCATTACCTGACCGGCACGGAAACGCTTCTCCCCGATCGAGTCGAAGAATTTCTCCATTTCCGGTTGAGTAAGCCCCAACAGGTTAGTTTTGCCGATCGATGTAGTCATGGTTTCACCCTTCACTCACAGGCCTGGCGGCTTAGCGAGTGGTCACCTCGGTAGCTGCGAAGAAGTAAGCGATTTCGCGAGCAGCGGCGGCTTCGGAGTCCGAACCGTGAACGGCGTTGGCGTCGATGGACTCGGCGAAGTCAGCGCGGATGGTGCCGGCAGCAGCTTCTTTAGGGTTGGTAGCGCCCATCAGCTCACGGTTGCGAGCGATGGCGTTCTCGCCTTCCAGGACCTGAACCACAACCGGACCGGAAGTCATGAAGGCAACCAGTTCGCCGAAGAAGCCACGCTCGCTGTGCTCAGCGTAGAAACCTTCGGCTTCGGCCTTGGACAGTTGCTTCATTTTCGAAGCTACAACGCGCAGACCGGCTTCTTCAAAACGGGAAACGATCTTGCCGATGACGTTTTTTGCAACAGCGTCAGGCTTGATGATGGAGAAAGTACGTTGAACAGCCATGGTGTAACTCCAGAAACGGTGATTAAAGCGAAAAATTAAACCCGCGAATTATACGCGGGTTTAAAGGGATTGCCTAACTGCGTAGCCCGCGGATTCAGTCAGTTTCGTCGATCCAGGCGGCCTGAATTGCTTCAAGAACCTTCTCGCCTCCGCGAGCCGGATCGTCACTGAACTCCGGCAATGCCAGAACCCACTTGTGCAGATCGACAAAGTTCACATAACGCGGATCCACATCCGGCTTGGAATCAGCCAGCTGGATCGCGATTTCCAGTACATCAACCCACTTCAGACTCATGATGACCCCTTGAATCAGTGCGGCGCTTCGGCCGCGTGGTTGAGCGAGTACTTGGGAATTTCGACGGTCAGGTCTTCATCGCCAACGATAGCCTGGCACGACAAGCGCGACTGGGCTTCCAGGCCCCAGGCCTTGTCCAGCAAGTCTTCTTCCAGCTCGTCGGCCTCGTTCAGCGAGTCGAAACCCTCGCGCACGATGCAATGGCAGGTAGTGCAGGCACAGACACCGCCGCAGGCGCTCTCGATCTCGATGTGGTTGTCATGGGCAACCTCGAGTAGCGAAACGCCGGGCTCGACTTCGACGACCAGGCCATCCGGGCAGAACACGGCGTGGGGCAGAAAAATGATCTGCGGCATCAGTTATTCCTCGATCTCATTCAGGTTGCGCCCCGCCAGGGCGGCTTTCACCGTCGAATCCAGGCGACGGGCAGCAAAGGCGTCGGTCACTTGCGACAGACGCTTGGTCTGCTGCTCGATGGCATAGCCATCGGTGCCACGCATCAATTCACTCAGTTCCTGCATCTGCAGCTCGATGACCATGCGCTCCTCGGCGTCCAGCAAGCGGTCGCCGTCGGCCTCCAGGGCCCCCTGCACCGCCTCGATCAACCGCTGGGCATCCACCTGCTGCTCACGCAACACGCGGGCGACCTTGTCATCGCCGGCGTACTGGAAGGAATCCTTGAGCATCCGGGCGATCTCGCCGTCGGTCAGCCCGTAGGACGGCTTGACCTGGATACTGGCTTCGACTCCCGACCCCAGCTCCCGCGCGGCAACGCTGAGCAGGCCATCGGCGTCCACCTGGAAGGTCACCCGGATCTTCGCCGCGCCAGCCACCATCGGCGGGATGCCACGCAGCTCGAAACGTGCCAGGGAGCGGCAGTCGCTGATCAGCTCGCGCTCACCCTGCAGCACATGGATCATCATGGCCGTCTGACCATCCTTGTAGGTAGTGAAATCCTGGGCTCGCGCGACCGGGATGGTGGTGTTGCGCGGAATCACCTTCTCCATCAGCCCACCCATGGTTTCCAGCCCCAGGGACAGCGGAATCACGTCCAGCAGCAGCAATTCACCGCCGTCACGCTTGTTGCCCGCCAGGGTATCGGCCTGGATCGCGGCACCTATGGCCACCACCTGGTCCGGATCGATCTCGGTCAGCGGCTGGCGACCGAACATCTCGGCAACCGCCTCACGCACCCGCGGAACACGGGTCGAACCACCGACCATGACCACGGCCCGCACTTCATCGAGCTCGACGCCGGAGTCCCGCACCGCGCGACGGCAAGCCTTGAGGCTGCGAGCGACCATCGGCTCGATCAATTCATCGAATGCCGCGCGGGTCAGCGCGGCGCGCCAGGCGCCATACTCGACGTCCACCGAAGCCGCGTCGGTCAAGGCTTCCTTGGCCCCACGGGCAATCTGCAACAGGTTACGCTGCGCGCCCGGATCCAAGTCGGAGGACAAACCGGCGCCCTGGATGATCCAGCTGGCGATGGCATGATCGAAATCGTCGCCACCCAGGGCGGTATCGCCACCCGTGGCCAGCACCTCGAAGACACCGCCGGTCAGGCGCAGGATGGAGATATCGAAGGTCCCGCCACCCAGGTCGTAGATAGCCACGACCCCTTCGGCCTGCTGGTCCAGGCCATAGGCCACGGCGGCGGCCGTTGGTTCGTTGAGCAGGCGCAGCACATTCAGGCCGGCCAGCTTGGCCGCATCCTTGGTCGCTTGCCGCTGGGCATCGTCAAAATAGGCAGGAACGGTGATCACCGCGCCGACCAGCTCTCCGCCCAGAGTCGCCTCGGCCCGCTGGCGCAGCACCTTGAGCACCTCGGCGGAGACTTCCACCGGGCTCTTCGGCCCCTGCACCGTCTCGATGAACGGCATGTGCGATTCACCACCGACAAAACGATACGGAAGCTGCTCGCCCAGCTGCTTCACGTCAGCCAGGCCGCGCCCCATCAGGCGCTTGACCGACAGCACGGTGTTCAGGGGATCGGCGGGGGCCGCCAACCGGGCGGACTCACCCACCTCGACGTGATCGGCGTGGTAGCGCACGGCGGAGGGCAGGATGACCTGGCCCTGTGCATCGGCCAGCGGCTCGGAAAGGCCGCTGCGCAACGCAGCGACCAGCGAATTGGTAGTACCCAAGTCGATCCCCACAGCCAAGCGACGCTGGTGCGGTTGAGGACTTTGGCCGGGTTCAGCGATCTGCAGTAGGGCCATGTCTATCTGGACTTATCTGTATATCAGGCGTGCGACCGGAGCGGCACTAGGTTAATCGTCGAGGCGCTCTTCTAACTGGCGCACTTCGTAGGTGAGCTTGTCGAGGAACTGCATGCGCCGCATCAGGCGCTCGGCCTGCTCGCGCTGCGCGGCATCGTCCCAACAGGCTGCGAAGCTTTCGTTCAGCTGTTCCTGGGCGGTCTTGAGCCGGCGCTTGAACGCCGCCACCCCCGACAGATCGGCAGTGTCCTGCAAGTCCTCGAGCTCTTCGCGCCATTGCATCTGCTGCAGAAGAAACTCGGGGTCGTGCACCGTGACCTCAAGCGGCAGCTCGCCGCCCTTGAGAGCCAGAAGATAACGGGCACGCTTGGGAGGGCTCTTGAGGGTCTGGTAGGCCTCGTTGAGACTGGCGGACCGCTCCAGGGCCAGGCGCTGCTCACGCTCGGGGGCGTCGGCAAACCGGTCGGGATGGACTCCGCGCGCCAACTCACGATAGCGCGCGGCCAACTGCTCGAGATCCAGGCGAAAACTCGGCTGCAACTCAAATAAGGCGAAATGACAAGGAGTACCCACAAGCAGCCTCAGACGTTGAAGCTTTCGCCGCAGCCACACTCACCGCGCACGTTGGGGTTGTTGAACTTGAAGCCTTCGTTCAACCCTTCCTTGACGAAATCAAGCTCGGTGCCATCCAGGTAGGACAGGCTCTTGGGGTCGATGATCACTTTCTCGCCGTGACTTTCGAACACCTGATCGTCCTCGCCGATCTCGTCAACGAACTCCAGCACATAGGCAAGGCCGGAACAGCCCGTGGTGCGAACACCCAGGCGAATCCCATCACCCTTGCCGCGCCCATTGAGGGAGCGTCGCACGTGTTGAGCAGCCGCTTCTGTCATGCTGATAGCCATCGTGACTCCTTACTTGTCGCCAAATCTGTGAAAGCCGATCGGTCAGATCAGGCCTTTCTTCTGCTTGTAGTCGCGAACGGCAGCCTTGATGGCGTCCTCGGCGAGTACCGAGCAGTGGATCTTCACTGGAGGCAGGGCCAGCTCTTCAGCCAGCTGGGTGTTCTTGATGGTCTCGGCTTCGTCCAGGGTCTTGCCCTTCATCCACTCAGTGGCCAGGGAGCTGGAAGCGATAGCCGAACCGCAGCCGTAGGTCTTGAACTTGGCATCTTCGATGATGCCCTGCTCATTGACCTTGATCTGCAGGCGCATCACGTCGCCACAGGCAGGAGCACCGACCATGCCGGTGCCGACATCCGGATCTTCCGCGTTCATCTTGCCGACGTTACGCGGGTTCTCGTAGTGGTCGATGACCTTTTCGCTGTAAGCCATGATTCTTAATCCTCACTCATCAGAGAGTCGCTCTGGGGTTCCACAAACCGCCTTGTCGATACGTCCTGCAGAACCCTGTGCGGCGACTTAAATTCAGTGTGCCGCCCACTCGATCTTCGAGATATCGACGCCATCTTTGTACATGTCCCACAGCGGCGACAGGGCGCGCAGCTTGGTAACGGCCTCGCAGACTTTCTGTGCGGCGTAGTCGATCTCTTCTTCGGTGGTGAAGCGGCCGAAGGTGAAGCGGATCGAGCTGTGCGCCAGCTCGTCGTTACGGCCCAGGGCACGCAGCACGTACGAAGGCTCCAGGGAAGCCGAAGTACAGGCCGAACCGGACGACACTGCCAGGTCCTTGAGCGCCATGATCAGCGACTCGCCTTCGACGTAGTTGAAGCTCAGGTTCAGGTTGTGCGGCACACGGGCAGTCATGCTGCCGTTGACGTACAGCTCTTCCAGGTGCTCGACCTGCTTGTAGAAACGGTCGCTCAGGGCCTGGATGCGAGCGTTCTCGGCCGCCATGTCTTCCTTGGCGACGCGGAAGGCTTCACCCATGCCTACGATCTGGTGGGTAGCCAGGGTCCCGGAACGCATGCCGCGCTCATGACCACCACCGTGCATGGTGGCTTCCAGGCGAACACGTGGCTTGCGGCTCACGTACAGCGCGCCGATCCCCTTGGGACCGTAGGTCTTGTGGGCAGAGAACGACATAAGGTCGACCTTCAGTGCCTGCAGGTCGATCTCGACCTTGCCGGTGGACTGGGCGCCGTCGACGTGGAACAGGATGCCCTTGGAACGGGTCAGCTCGCCGATGGCGGCGATGTCGTTGATGGTACCGATCTCGTTGTTCACATGCATGATCGAAACCAGGATGGTGTCGTCACGCAGAGCGGCTTCCACCATGGCCGGAGTGATCAGGCCGTCTTCACCCGGCTCGATGTAGGTCACTTCGAAGCCTTCGCGCTCGAGTTGGCGCATGGTGTCCAGGACAGCCTTGTGCTCGATCTTCGAGGTGATCAGGTGCTTGCCCTTGGTGTGGTAGAAATGCGCGACACCCTTGATAGCCAGGTTGTCGGACTCGGTGGCACCGGAAGTCCAGACGATTTCACGCGGGTCGGCGTTGACCAGGTCAGCCACTTGGCGACGGGCGTTTTCCACCGACTCCTCGGCTTTCCAGCCGAACACGTGGGAGCGGGAGGCCGGGTTACCGAAGTTCCCGTCGACCAGCAGGCATTCACTCATCTTTTGCGCTACGCGCGGATCGACCGGCGTGGTCGCTGAGTAATCAAGGTAAATCGGCAATTTCATGGACTCTCTCCTAAATCAGGCTGGCTGGCGTGCCGCTAGCTCTTCGGCTGTCATTCGACGGCGGACGCTTCAATCTTGTCCAGGCGCGGCGCCTTGCCATTACAACGGCGCTGGTCCTGTCGCTGGGCCACTTCTTGCACCTCACGGCGAGTTACAAGGTCGGCCAAGCTGATACCGCTCAGAAATTCGTGAATCTGCAGGCTCAGATCGCACCACAGGTGATGGGTCAGACAGGTGTCACCGGCATGGCAATCGCCCAATCCCTGGCATTTGGTCGCATCGACCGATTCGTTCACCGCATCGATCACCTGGGCTACCTGGATCCCCTGCATATCGCGTGACAGCTGATAGCCGCCACCGGGCCCCCGGACGCTGGATACCAGGTTGCTACGGCGCAACTTGGCGAAAAGCTGTTCGAGATAGGACAGGGAGATGCCTTGGCGCTCAGAGATATCGGCCAGGGAGACCGGGCCATGTTGCGCGTGCAACGCCAGGTCAAGCATGGCGGTCACCGCATATCGGCCTTTAGTAGTCAGTCGCATGGACAAGTACCACGGAGTTTCGGAATGGAGGCGAGTATGCAATACCCGAGTAATCGAGTCAACTATAAGACCAACTACTTTAGTCGGGTTTACCCGCAAAAGAGCGCGCGAATCATAGCAAAGTCTGCGACGTAATGGCACAGCGGATGGCAACAACCGACCTACGGGTCCGTTTCCGGCCAACGCGCCCTTTATTTGCGAGCGCCTCGGCCCCTGAGGAACCGAGACGCCGGCATTCAGCCGACCCGGCTGTCGCTCTTGTCCTTGACGCCGGCGAAGTCTTCCTCGCGCAGCGCAGGCAAGTCCTTGGCGCAATAGTCGCTACCCAGGTCCTTCAGCGCACCGCAAATCCCTTCCAGACGACCATCGACCGCCTGCAGGTGATCGAGCAACTGGCCAATGGCACGCGCCACCGGGTCGGGCATGTCCTCACTGACGCCATAAGCATCGAACCCGAGCTTTTCCGCCATGGCCTTGCGCTTGGCTTGCTGCTCGTCGCTGGACTTCATGATGATCCGCCCCGGGATCCCCACCACCGTCGCCCCTGCCGGCACTTCCTTGGTCACCACCGCATTGGAGCCGACCTTGGCGCCCGCACCGACCGTGAACGGCCCGAGCACCTTGGCGCCCGCCCCGACCACCACGCCATCCTCCAGGGTCGGATGGCGCTTGCCCTTGTTCCAGCTGGTACCACCCAGGGTCACCCCCTGATAGAGCGTTACATCATCGCCAATCTCGGCCGTTTCGCCGATGACGATACCCATGCCGTGATCGATGAAGAAACGGCGACCCACCTTGGCCCCAGGATGAATCTCGATCCCGGTCAGCCAGCGCCCAAAGTTCGACACCAGGCGCGCCAACCACTTCCAACCCATGCCCCACAAGGCACCGGACAAACGATGAATCCAGATCGCATGCATGCCCGGATAGCAGGTCAGCACCTCGAAGGCGTTGCGCGCCGCCGGGTCACGATGGAATACGCTCTGGATATCTTCACGCAGACGCTCGAACATCACTGATCCTTCCGCTTCTGCAGCTCCCCACGGGCCGCTTTCTGGGTTTCCGTGAGGATGCCGCGCAATATGTTCATTTCCGCTCGAGTCACCGAGCTACGACCGTATAGCCGACGCAGGCGCGCCATCAAGTGCCGGGGCTTTTGCGGATCGAGGAAGTCGATTTCCACCAGCGCCTGCTGCAGGTGCTCGTAGAATCGCTCCAGCTCATCCATGGTCGCCAGCTCATCACTGGACGACACCGCTTCATCCTTGCGCGCCGCGCCCGACTGTCCTTGCACCGCCAACCAGGACATGCGCACTTCATAGGTCAGCACCTGCACCGCCGTTGCCAGGTTCAGCGAACTGAACGCCGGATCCGACGGGATATGCACGTGAAAATGACATCGCTGCAGCTCGTCGTTGGTCAGACCGGAATCTTCACGACCGAACACCAGGGCGATCTGTGCCCCCTGCCCCGCCTGCTCCACGACTTTTACCCCCGACTCGCGAGGATCGAGCAATGGCCAGGGGATGCTCCGCTCACGGGCACTGGTACCGAACACCAGGGTACAACCGACCAAGGCCTCTTCGAGCGTGGCGACCACCTGGGCGCCCTCCAGGATATCGGTGGCACCGGATGCCCGCGCATCCGCCTCAGGAGAAGGAAATACCCGGGGCTCCACCAGCATCAGGCGCGACAGCCCCATGTTCTTCATGGCGCGTGCAGCCCCACCGATATTGCCGGGATGACTGGTATTGACCAGGACGACACGAATGTTCTGCAGCAAGGGAAGCGCCCTCGGACACGGGAAAGGGGAACAAATCTTACAGAACGGGCCGCGCTGTTGCCTTAAAAATAACCACCCGCCACTCCCGGCAACTCACTAGCAATCCAGGACCACCCACAAGCGCCACACAGCGGGCAGATGCAATCAAAGCGAACTCCGAACTTCATCTGCAAAAGTTTTCTGCTAGAATGCTCGGCTTTCTTTAACAACCTTAGGTGACCTATCCATGCAGCCAATGCTGAATATCGCGCTGCGCGCCGCCCGCAGCGCCAGTGAACTGATTTTCCGCTCCATCGAGCGCCTGGATACCATCAAGGTCGATGAAAAAGACGCCAAGGACTACGTGTCCGAAGTCGATCGCGCCGCTGAACAGAAGATCATCGACGCGCTGCGCAAGGCTTACCCGAATCACTCGATCATGGGCGAAGAAACCGGCCTGCATGCCGGCACCGGGATCGAAGGTGAAGAGTACCTGTGGATCATCGATCCGCTGGATGGCACCACCAACTTCCTGCGTGGCATCCCCCACTTCGCTGTAAGCATCGCCTGCAAATACCGTGGTCGCCTGGAACATGCCGTGGTCCTGGATCCGGTTCGCCAGGAAGAATTCACCGCCAGCCGCGGTCGTGGCGCCCAACTCAACGGTCGGCGCCTGCGGGTCAGCGGCCGCACCAGCCTCGACGGAGCCCTGCTGGGCACCGGCTTCCCATTCCGCGACGACCAGATGGACAACCTGGACAACTACCTGGGCATGTTCCGCGCTCTGGTTGGCCAAACCGCCGGCATTCGCCGCGCCGGCTCCGCCAGCCTGGACCTGGCCTATGTTGCCGCCGGTCGCTTCGATGCCTTCTGGGAGTCGGGCCTATCCGAATGGGACATGGCGGCAGGCGCCCTGCTGATCCAGGAAGCTGGTGGCTTGGTGAGCGACTTCACCGGCGGCCATGACTTCCTGGAAAAAGGCCACGTGGTAGCCGGTAACACCAAGTGCTTCAAGGCCGTGCTGACTGCCATCCAGCCACACCTGCCAGCGTCGTTGAAACGCTAAGCAGCAGGCATGAAAAAGCACCCCGCGGGGTGCTTTTTTATACCTGCGATTCGCGCCATCGGCAGCCGCCGACTCATGCGCAAAGCATTATTGGCCGGGCTGGTTCTGCCCCAGGATCAGCCGACCATCTTTGTCCACAGGGATCTGGTTACCCGGATCGCGATCCATTCGTACCTGGCCCTGCTTGCCCCCCAGATCGTACTTCACGTCATAACCCACAACCTTCTCGCTAATGTCATTGATCGTATTGCAGCGAGTTTGTGTCGTGGTGTAGGTGTCACGCTCCTGCATGCCCTCCTGCACCTTGTTACCCGCATAACCACCGCCCACGGCACCAGCTACAGTAGCGATCTTGCGACCATTACCGCCGCCAATCATGCTACCCAGCAAGCCGCCGCCTACCGCACCGGCCACGGTACCCAGGATCTGATGCTCGTCCTTGACCGGACGCTGCCGGGTCACGGCAACATCCTTGCAGACTTCACGAGGAGTCTTGATCTGTTGCTTGACCGGCTGCACCGCCAATACTTGCGCATACTCAGGGCCGCTTTTAACCAGGCTGTAGGTGGCCACAGCACCCCCGGCAGTGACACCGACAGCACCCAATACCGCACCAACCAGCAACGACTTGTTCACGTGAACCTCCTGACCATACATACGGGTCATAACCCGCGCTTCTCCCAGCCTTGGAGCAAAAAAAAAAGCGCGAGTTCAACACTCGCGCCTTTTTAGCTGACAACTGGAAGGGGTCAGGCCGTCACGGACGGTCGTCCACTTCCTTGTCGGTATTGGCTGCGGGGATCAGGTCCTCGCTGCTCAGTTTCAGCCAGATCAGCACCACGTTGGCGATATAGATCGACGAGTAGGTACCCGCCAACACGCCGACGAACAGGGCAATGGAGAAGCCGTGCAGGTTATCGCCGCCGAAGAACAACAGGGCAATGATCGCCAGCAAGGTGGAGATCGAGGTCGCCATGGTCCGCAACAGGGTCTGGGTGGTCGAGATGTTGATGTTTTCGATCAGGCTGGCCTTGCGCAGCACACGGAAGTTCTCGCGCACCCGGTCGAATACCACGATGGTGTCATTGAGCGAGTAGCCGATGATCGCCAGTACCGCCGCCAGCACCGTCAGGTCGAAGGTGATCTGGAAAAACGACAGGATACCCACAGTCACCACTACGTCGTGGATCAGCGAGACAATCGCACCGACCGCGAACTTCCACTGGAAGCGGAAAGCCAGGTAGATGAGGATGCCACCCAGAGCCATGAGCATGCCGAGGCCGCCCTGGTCACGCAGCTCTTCACCCACCTGGGGACCGACGAACTCGACGCGTTTGACCTGCGCCGGGTTGTCACCGCCAACCTTCTGCAGTGCAGCTGCCACCTGGTGGCCCAGTTGCGGGTCTTCGCCCGGCATCCGCACCAGCAGGTCGGTGGTCGCGCCGAAGCTCTGCACGATCGCCTCGTGATAACCGGCGTCGTTCAACTGCGAACGCACCTTCATCACATCCGCCGGACGCTCGTAGGTCAGCTCGATGAGCGTACCGCCGGTGAAGTCCAGGCCATAGTTCAAGCCCTTGTGGAACCAGCTGAACAACGCCAGAACGGTCAGGAGCACGGTCAGGCCGAACGCAACGTTGCGCACGCCCATGAAGTTGATAGTACGTAACATGGCAGCCCCTTAAATCCACAACTTCTTGAAGTCACGACCGCCGAAGATCAGGTTGACCATCGCACGGGTCAGCCAGATGGCCGTGAACATCGAGGTAAAGATCCCGAGGGACATGGTCACCGCAAAGCCCTTGACCGGACCGGTACCCATGGCGAAAAGGATGCCACCCACCAGCAATGTGGTCAGGTTGGAGTCCAGGATCGCCGTGAATGCCCGGCCGAAGCCTTCGTTGATCGCCCGTTGCACGGTCATGCCAGCGGCGATTTCCTCACGTATCCGCGAGAAGATCAGCACGTTGGCGTCCACCGCCATACCCATGGTCAGTACGATACCGGCGATACCCGGCAGGGTCAGCGTCGCCCCCAGCAGGGACATCAGGGCCAGCAGCAGCACCATGTTCAACGCCAGCGCCACAGTGGCGATCAAGCCGAAGAAGCGATAGATGGCGATGATGAACAGCGATACGAACAGCATGCCCCACAACGAGGCATCGATACCCTTGGTGATGTTGTCGGCACCCAGGCTAGGACCGATTGTGCGCTCTTCGGCGAAGTACATCGGCGCCGCCAGACCACCGGCACGCAGCAACAGCGCCAGTTCCGAGGACTCGCCCTGGCCGTTCAGGCCAGTGATGCGGAACTGGCTGCCCAGTGGCGACTGGATGGTCGCCAGGCTGATGATCTTCTTCTCTTCCTTGAACGACTGCACCGGCACGTCTTTCTCGACGCCATCCACCACTTGCTTGGTGTAGGTGGTGATCGGCTTCTGCTCGATGAAGATCACCGCCATGCCACGGCCGACGTTGTTGCGGGTCGAACGGTTCATCAGCTCGCCGCCATGGCCATCAAGCTTGATGTTCACCTGCGGACGACCGTGTTCGTCGTAGCTAGCCTGGGCATCGGTCACCTGGTCACCAGTGATGATCAGGCCCCGCTCGATCAGCGCAGGAGGGCGGTTGCCCTCACGGAACTCGAAGGACTCGGAAGTAGCCTTGGTGGCACCCGGCTCGGCGGCCAGGCGGAACTCGAGGTTGGCCGTCTTGCCCAGGATCCGCTTGGCTTCGGCGGTGTCTTGCACGCCTGGCAACTCGACCACGATCCGGTTCGCGCCCTGGCGCTGGACCAGAGGCTCGGCCACGCCCAGTTCGTTGACCCGATTACGTACAGTGGTCAAGTTCTGCTTGATGGAGTATTCGCGGATTTCCGCCAGCTTGGCCGGGGTCATCGCCAGACGCAGCACCGCCTGACCGTTGAGGTCGGCTGGCACGATGTCGAAATCATTGAAATTCTTGCGGATCAGCGCACGAGCCTGTTCACGGCTGTCTTCGTCGCTGAAGCCCAGCTGGATGGCGCCATTGAGCTGCGGCAGGCTGCGATAGCGCAGGCGCTCTTTGCGCAGCAGGCTCTTGACGTCGCCTTCATAGACTTTCAGGCGCGCGTCGAGGGCTTTCTCCATATCCACTTCCAACAGGAAGTGCACACCACCGGAAAGGTCCAGACCCAGTTTCATCGGGTGCGCGCCCAGATTGCGCAGCCACTGCGGAGTGGTTTGCGCCAGGTTCAACGCCACCACGAAATCATCGCCCAGCGCCTTGCGCACTACATCCTTGGCCGGGAGCTGGTCTTCCTTGTTGATCAAGCGCAGCAGGCCGCCCTTGCCGTTGGCGGCAACGGAAGAAGCCTTGACGTTGATGCCGGCGTCGGTGAGCGCCTTGCTCGCACGATCCAGATCCGCCTGAGTGACCTGCAGCGCAGTGCTCGCACCGCTGACCTGAATGGCCGGGTCATCAGGGTATAGATTGGGAGCGGAATAAATAAAACCGATCGCCAGCACCGCCAGGATCAGTAGGTACTTCCATAGAGGATATTTGTTCAGCATCACGCCGCCCGTTATGACGCGGGGCGCCTTGCGCGCCCCGTCGATTGGTAAAAGATGAAACTTAGATCGCTTTCAGCGTGCCTTTTGGCAGCGTGGCCGCGATCGCGCCCTTCTGGAACTTCAGCTCAACCGAGTCCGACACTTCCAGAACCACGAAATCGTCGGTCACTTTGTTGATCTTGCCGGCGATACCACCGGTGGTCACAACTTCATCGCCTTTCTGCAAGCTGCCCAGCAGGTTCTTCTGCTCTTTGGCGCGCTTGGCCTGTGGACGCCAGATCATCAGATAGAAGATGACCAGGAAACCCACCAGAAAAATCCACTCGAAACCAGTGCCAGCAGGGCCGGCAGCAGCAGGTGCGGCAGCATCCGCGTACGCGGCAGGGATCAAAAAGCTCATTTAGCACTCCGATAGTTGCAAAATTAGTATCTGACGCTTCTGGAAATCAATCCAAAGGCGGCACGGGCAATCCGCGCTTGGCATAGAAGGAATCGACAAAGGCGGCCAATGTACCTTGTTGAATAGCCTCGCGCAAACCAGCCATAAGGCGCTGGTAATGGCGCAAATTATGGATGGTATTGAGCATACTTCCGAGCATTTCCCCGCACTTGTCCAAGTGGTGCAGATAGGCACGGGAGAAGTTCTGGCAGGTATAGCAATCACAGGTTGGATCCAGGGGCGAATCATCATGGCGATGGAACGCGTTACGGATCTTCAGCACGCCGGTGTCGATGAACAGATGCCCATTGCGGGCATTGCGGGTTGGCATCACGCAATCGAACATGTCCACACCGCGGCGCACACCCTCAACCAGATCTTCCGGCTTGCCAACTCCCATAAGGTAACGAGGTTTGTCGGCTGGCATCTGGCCTGGCAGGTAGTCCAGAACCTTGATCATTTCATGCTTGGGCTCGCCCACCGACAGGCCGCCGATGGCCAGGCCGTCGAAGCCGATCTTGTCCAGGCCTTCCAGGGAGCGCATGCGCAGGTCCTGGTGCATGCCGCCCTGGACGATGCCGAACAGCGCCGCAGTGTTGTCGCCGTGGGCGTTCTTCGAGCGCTGCGCCCAACGCAGGGACAGCTCCATGGAGATCCGCGCCACGTCCTCGTCAGCCGGGTACGGCGTGCATTCGTCGAAGATCATCACGATGTCCGAACCCAGGTCACGCTGCACCTGCATCGACTCTTCCGGCCCCATGAACACCTTGGCGCCGTCCACCGGCGAGGCGAAGGTCACGCCCTCTTCCTTGATCTTGCGCATGGCGCCCAGGCTGAACACCTGGAAGCCACCGGAGTCGGTAAGGATCGGCCCTTTCCACTGCATGAAGTCATGCAGGTCGCCGTGGGCCTTGATCACTTCGGTGCCCGGACGCAGCCACAGGTGGAAGGTATTGCCCAGGATGATCTCGGCGCCGATGGCCTCGATATCCCGCGGCAGCATGCCCTTGACCGTGCCATAGGTACCCACCGGCATGAAGGCCGGGGTTTCCACCGTACCGCGGGGGAAGGTCAGGCGACCGCGACGCGCCTTGCCATCAGTGGCCAGGAGCTCGAAGGACATACGACAGGTGCGACTCATACAGTTTCCTCGGGGGCCAGGTCCTTGGGAGCGGTTGGCGCAGGATTACGGGTGATGAACATCGCATCACCGTAGCTGAAGAAGCGGTATCCATGCTCGACCGCCGCACGATAGGCAGCCATCGTCTCGGGATAACCGGCGAAGGCCGAAACCAGCATCAACAGCGTGGATTCCGGCAGGTGGAAATTGGTCACCAGGGCATCGACCACATGGAACGGCCGGCCCGGGTAGATGAAGATATCGGTGTCGCCGCTAAACGGCTTGAGCACGCCATCACGGGCAGCGCTTTCCAGGGAACGCACGCTGGTGGTGCCTACCGCGACCACCCGACCGCCACGGGCCCGGCATGCGGCCACGGCATCCACCACGTCCTGGCCGACTTCCAGCCATTCGTGATGCATATGGTGATCTTCGATGCGCTCCACCCGCACCGGCTGGAAGGTCCCAGCCCCCACATGCAGGGTCACGAAGGCGGTCTCCACGCCCTTGGCGGCGATGGCTTGCAGCAGCGGCTGGTCGAAGTGCAGCCCTGCGGTCGGCGCCGCCACCGCACCCAGGCGCTGGGCATAGACCGTCTGATAACGCTCGCGGTCTGCGCCTTCATCCGGACGGTCTATATAAGGAGGCAGCGGCATATGTCCGACCCGGTCCAGCAGCGGCAACACCTCCTCGGTGAATTCCAGCTCGAACAAGGTGTCGTGGCGAGCCAACATACGCGCCTCGCCACCACCGTCGACCAGGATCGTCGAACCCGGCTTGGGCGACTTGCTGGAGCGCACGTGGGCCAGCACACGGTGGCTGTCCAGCACCCGCTCGACGAGGATCTCCAGCTTGCCGCCGGAAGCCTTCTGGCCAAACAGGCGTGCCGGGATCACCCGGGTATTGTTGAACACCATCAGATCGCCCGGGCGCAGATGCTCGAGCAAATCGGTGAATTGACGGTGGGCCAGGGCGCCGCTTGGCCCATCCAGGGTCAGCAGGCGACTACCGCGACGCTCGGCCAACGGGTGGCGGGCGATCAGCGAATCGGGAAGCTCGAAAGTAAAGTCAGCAACGCGCATGATGGGGTTCGTCTAGCAGGGCCGGAAAGTTTAGCGGAATCAGCAAAAATTGACCATGAAAGCCGATTGACCAACGGTATCCGCCTCTCTATACTTCGCCGCCATTGAGCCCTGATGGCGGAATTGGTAGACGCGGCGGATTCAAAATCCGTTTTCGAAAGGAGTGGGAGTTCGAGTCTCCCTCGGGGCACCACATAGCAGTATCTGAGAGTCTCTACCAGCCTCTCAGACCCAGAGAAACCGGCCACTTGGCCGGTTTTTTTGTGCCTGCTCTCCTCCCTCTGTCTACATCTCAAGTAATGCTCCGAACATTTCGGTCAAACACGCCCATCATCAGGATCAGGGTAGTGGCGCGATGAGAGGCGCCATGAACATCTTCGGACCAGGTGCACTTGGCACGTCATCCGAACGCGCCCAGATAGAACCTGACATTGACCGACTATTTCAAATTTGACCTGTCGATACCGCTGCAGCACTATCCGCTTGCCAAAAAACCACGCATTTTCGCGAGTGACGATAGAGCGACAAGCAACGGCCGCCACAGGTTGTGCGCTCAGGCTCAATCGAGCAGTCCTCACGCAAAACGCTGGGTACGAGACGGTGGCTCAACGGTCAAGACGACGGTAGATCGAAGCTTGTACAAGCAGTGACCTGTTACCAGTTTTGATGAAGCACTGAAGCCCCGCAGCCAACTGGGTGTTCAAGTAGGAATCATTTATCCAAGGTGCCTGGAGTCCGGGCACTTAGTGTCGAGGTGTTTATGGGGTTGCTTGATAGAGATTTTGGCTTGGACAGCGGTGAACGACTCACCGCCCTGCACGTAGATGCCCTTCCACCCGATGCCATCGCCCGTTATGCATTCGCATGCGAGGCCCTCGCCGATTTACCAGGGCCGCTAGTTGGTGCCGATATTTTTTGCGGTAATGGCTACGGCACTCATCTGCTAGCGCAATCTTTGCCGTGCTTCATACACGGTATCGATGGATCGGCAGAATCAATTAATCTGGCCAACCGCAGTTATGTGGATATGAATGTACTGTTCAGCCAGAAATTTTTTCCGTTCTCATTGCCGGCCAATCATTTCGATTTCATTGTGTCGATAGAGTCCATTGAACACGTCGAGCAAGGTGAAGCGTTTTTTGGATTGTTGGTCCATGCATTGAAGCCTGGTGGTCGATTGATTATCTCTGCGCCCAACTCACAGGTCATAGATCTGCTCAAGAATCCCTACGCGTGGCACTACAAGCATTACACCGTTGAGGAGCTCATGAGCTTGGGAGAACGCCATGGACTGAACTTGATCACGTGGCTGGGAGCCGACTGCACGCTGGTCAACCCTGCTGGGAAGGTTGTCTCGGGCAATTACTTCAGTCCACATAGCGGAGCTTTGGAAACAGGCCGTATCGGCGATACACAAACCTTTTATTTTCAAAAACCACAGTGAGCCCGGCATGACTGTTCGTAAAAAGCTCTACTTTATCGGCTGGGACTACAGTTCGCCGCGCTCAGTCCCCTTCAAGCGCGCCTTGCAAGATCGGAGTTTTCCCTGGGAGCCGGTGGCACTGGTGCATGACAAGGTACTCATTGATGCCGTTGATGGCATCAAGTTGATGACCACGGAGGATTTTCTGGCCCAATGTGTCCCGGGACAGACGACAGCCATGTTGTTCTCTCATGATGAACAGCAACGCAATCTTTGGCAGCGCCGTGGGCGTGAGCATGGCATTCAGTGGGTCGACCAAGGTGAGTTGCTGACGGACTATGCCGCTATGTTGAGCCATACCGGACAGTCCCGTGACCTTGGACCAATGATCCTACCGCAAGCGTTCGATCCAATAGCCAGCGATGCGCTCAAGGCTTATCGCGGACGTTGGCCTGACGCGAAGTCCAACCAAACGTTTGAAGCCTATTTGAGCTTTCTTGATACCGGATTAGCCACGCGACTATCCGAGATCATGCAGCCACTGTGCGAGCACCCTTTTTATCAGACAATCGCTCAAAGGCAGTCCTTGCAGCCCACCGATGCGACAGACACCCTGGTCTGGGAAATTGCGCCAAAACGCACTGCCTTCCTTGAGCAAGTGATACTGCAGTCCCCGAGCAATCGTATCAACTACGCGTTCTCAGCCATGACTACCGTTAGTGCTAGCAGTGAAGCTACCAAGCTTAAGTTCCTGCTACAGGGACTGGGGATTTCGCCTGCTGCTTCCTCCATCCAAACCAAGGATGGGGAGTTGCTCCAAACAAGCCTCGATGGATTCGATTTGCCAGATACCGCGGCCCCACGTAAATGGCTGAACCTGCAGGTCGATGCCCCTGCGGCCATACTGCAAGCCCTGTCTCGCCATACTCGTGAATTGTTAGCGCATGTGCGAGTGGGTCTACGCCCGACACAATTGCTTCAATTGCTGGAGACTCATTCCATCGATGGCATGACATTGATCTGCGACAGGCCCGGCCCACTGGGGTTACAAGTGACGATCAAGATAAAGCAGGGGTAAGTGATCTTGCTTTCCAGAAGCGTCATTGCGACTTGTGCGTACTTGAGGATCATCCGTCGGGACTGAGCAACTGGCCAGCCAAGCTTTCTGGCCTGATGCTTGGAACAACGGTGTCCGTCAACTTGAGTGGACACCGTTTGAGCTTTGCCCAAGGTATCGCCATACAGCAGTCCTGAAAGCCTCTCAAAGTCGTTTTACCGCCAGAAAATTCCTGGTCCTTTCCGACTCTACAAACGCGACTGCCGCACGACCCGAAAGTCGTGCGGCAAGATGAGCGGATGCGAAACGGCCTTCCGTCAGGAAGTCACGCGCTTGACCTCCAGGCGTCCGCAGGGTGGACCGCTGAGCTGCTCACCGGTTTCCAGGCTGAACACCGAGAAGTGCAAGGGGCAGGTAATGCTCTTGCGCTGCTCATTGATGTTGCCGTGGACCAGCCAGCCCTCGCGGTGTGGACAGGTATGGGGCACCTCGTACCGCTGGTTGTCGATCTCAACGGTGAAGGTGCCGGGGCGATGGAACTCAGATAGCTCGCTCAACGGCCTTCTCCCGATTGAAATGCTTGAGACGCTGGGCCTTTTCCACGGCGGCGTCGAACGCCGCGTTGGTGATGTCGCGGCCCATGCAGATGCCCTGCCAGGCCTTGACCGGATCCAGGTCCCCCGCCACGTCCATGGCCTTGAGCAGGCGCTGGCCTTCGATGGCGTGGTACACGTCGATGTGCACATGCTCCGAGTAATAGGTGTGGGCCTTGATCTTCAGGCGATCGCAGATCGCGGTGTAGCACTCGAAGAAAAACGGCACCACGGTCTCGAAGTAGGTGATCACCCCGGCGAAATACGAAGGATCGTCGGCGCGCATGGTCAGCCAGCAGAACATGTTGGGGAATGAGTAACCTGCCGAGGAGTTGGCCTCGATGTAGAACGGCAGGTCGGTGGGCATCTCCAGTTCCTTGAGCAAATCCATGTACAAGGTGGTATGGGAGCGCTTGATATTCCCGGAGCCGAACTCGTCGATCATCATCCGCAGCATCGGCATCTGCGCCTCCAGGCTCAACCGCGGCATCAGGTGGTAGAACACCTGGGCCTCGGTCAGGCCATCGAGGGCGAACTCCTGGACCAGGATCCGGAACTCATCGAGGGTCATCTGTTCGGCAACATATACCGCGCTGGGTGGTACTTCGCTGCGATCCTGCTCCACCAGGTCGGCCAGCTTCTGGCGCAGGGTGGCCAGGTCGCGCGGCACCTCGGCGGTGAGGGTCTTGTCGATGGTGGAGAAAATCCAATCGTGCTCGAATTCGGCGATCCGGCGGTCAAGCGGCTTGAGATGCTTGATGCAGGAACGATTGGCCAGAAACAGTTCCTTCTGAAGATCGTTCATCACGCTGCTCCCTCTTCTGCCAGCACCCGGTCAGTGGTGATGACACCCCGGGCCTTGAGTTCCTTTTTCACCTGGGCGTACCAATCGTCGGCCCCCAGATCGAAGTAGCCATTGAGTGTCTCCACCCACTGCGCCACCACTTGCTGGCGCGCGCCTATGGCCAGGCGGCACAACGCCGGTTCCAGGTTGGCCAGGGACACCACGTTGCCATCGGACTCCAGGTCGCGCGCCAGGGACATCTCCCAGCCGATGAAGTAGTCCAGGCCTTCGGCCCGCAACTGCTGGATCTGCTGCTGGGTTCGCGGCTGCGACGGCGAATCCTTGATGCCGATCACCCGCGGCAGGCGAGCGATGGTCATCAGGGTCTCGAAGCTCTTCTCGTTCCCCGACAGCGCGGACTCGTTGTAGATGAAGATATCCAGCGACGTGGCGTCATGGACGGCACGATAATGCTCGATGATCTCCTCCTGGGTAGTGCCTTTGGCGAACGGCGAGGTGAACATCACCCCGTGTGCCCCCAGTTCCTGGGCCAACCGGGCATATTCCAGGACCTCGGCGGTGGTGCCACGCTCGATGCCGGCGATCACCGTACGGTCCTGGGCGTGGGCCAGGGTCAGTTCCAGCATGCGCTGCCAGTCCCGCCGGCCCAGGCGCCAGCCCTCGCCTGAAGTCAGGCAAGGGATGTAGCCATCGACATAGGGCTGCGAGCCATGCAGCAACTGGCGCACGCTGGTTTCACAGATCTGCGACCGCTCGTCCAGTGGCGAGATCAGGGGCACGAAAATGCTCTTAGCCGACATCATGGAAATCCTCCTGCTCGATCAGCATTTCCTTCGACTGTTCGAACAACCCTTGTAGGAATTCCGGGAAAGCCGGCCCGGAGGCCGGCTGGGGGAATGGCTGCAGATAGGGTTGCAAGGCTGCCAGGTCACGCAGCTCCGGGTCGTGGGTGTACAGCGGCTGGCCGTACTCCACCACCTGGGCGGCGAGCAACTTCTTCTCGACGCTCAGGTGCGACCATGCCGGCTCCCGGGTGGCGCGCTGCAATACAGCGTTGCAGTAGCCCTGGCGCTGGATGTCCATGTCGGTGTGCAGCACGTCCATGAACGGGTAGTAGACATCCTGCAGGTGCCGGCTCTTCTTCCAGATGATGGCATCGCAGATGCCGATCTGGCCGTAGTTCATCTGCACCTGCTGCTGATAGAAGTGGCTGAAGAACCCCAGCGACTTGGCCCGCAACTGCGGATCGGCGTGATGCATGCCCATGAAGACGGTGGCATCGATCACCGGCAAGAGTGCCTCAGCCATTGTACTTCTCCAGTGCCCGGGCGATGGTCTCGACCGCCTGCTGGAACTCTTCCGGCTTGCGCGCCAGAGCCAGGCGGATGTACTTCTGCCCGGCTTCAGGCTGACTCCAGTAGAAGTACTTGCCCGGCAGCACGTAGACGTCGTAGTCCATCAGGTAGGCCTGCAGGTCATCGGCGCTAACCCCCTCACGAGTGATTTCGAACCAGGCCACGCTAGTGTCGACCATCGGCGTCAGGTAGTTGAGGAAGCTTCCGTCCAGACGCTTGCGCGCCACTTGGCGGTTGATGTCCAGCACCGAGCGCACCGACTCGAAACCATCTTCGCTGCTGTCAAGGATGTACTGGGTGACCACGTTGAGGATGAACGGCGAGACGTTCAGCAGCACGCTGGTGACGATGCTGTAGATATCGGCATTGATACCCTTGCTCGACATGATGGTGGCGCACTTGGCGTCCTGCAGCGGCCAGGTTTTGCCGGTGTCTTCCATGATGATGTACTGGGTGCCGATCTCGTCGAGGATCGCGTAGGCGTCATAGCGGCTACCGCCGGAGGCCTTGATGAATGCGGCGAAGCAGAAGTCGAGGATCAGCAGCTTGCCGTGATCCTTGCAGTAGCGCGCGACCTCGATGAAGGTTTCCGGGCCCTCGGCGAACAGGCTCGAACCGGTAGGGTTGTTCGGGTCCACCAGGAAGATCGCGTCGACCTTGGCCGCTGCAGTCTCGAGGTTGGCGTAGACATGCTCCGGGGAATGGAACAGCGACTCGTTGAGCGGCGACAGCGGTACTTCCATGTGCTTGAGCAGGTCATGCAGGTTGTCGAAGCACGGCTCGATCAAACCAACGCTCATGTCGCGCTTGCGCAGGTAGGTCGCGGTGATATGCATGGCAATCGACGCGGCGTAGACCAGGTAGATCTCGTCGTGGCGCTTGAGGGCGTGCTCCTGGCCGTGGAAGGTGAAGAACGCCTTGATGAACTCCTGTTCGCTCTGGTACTGGGTCTGGCCCTGGGCGCGGTACCACAGCTCCGGAAGTCGTTCGACGATCTGGCGCTGGGTTACGCTCTGGTCCTGGTGAGTATGGGCATCTGCAAGATTGAAACGGGTCTTCAGGGCAGAGATTTCATGCTGAGTGATATCCTGCTTAACTTCCTGACGCGTAATTACGACACTCATATTATTATTCCTGTAAGAGCTAAATAATCGCCTGCGGGATAGGTGTAGTTATCAAACCACGGGTAAATCCTCTCCATGTTTATCGCTCCGCGACAGGCCGACAACTGTACCTAAGTGCAGATCGACACTTATAAAAACGAGCGTTTAATTCTTTCCGCGAAGACTGACCTTAGGTACAGTTGCTTTCTCGAAACAGGCAATTCATCCTTTCCGCGCCTCGGCGCGATGGATGAAGGTGGTCTGTCTTTATTCCTCGGACGGAAATAACAATAAGTATGGATAAAGTCAGTTTTTATAATATCGACCACACAAATGCGTCCCAGGACTTGCTGGGAAACTTGTATGGGTTGCGCAAGGAAGTCTTCGCCGACCGGCTCAATTGGAAGGTCAATGTCTGCGGTGACCAGGAAATCGATGAATACGACAATCCCCACGCCACTTACCTGGTTGGAGTCCACACCGGAATCCCCCTGGCCAGCCTGCGCCTGATCAACACGCTGCATCCCTACATGGTGGAAGGGCCATTCCGCAGTTTTTTCAGCCAGCCCGCGCCCAAGCACCGCCTGATCGCCGAGTCCAGTCGCTTCTTCGTCGACAAGACCCGTTCCCGCGCCCTCGGGCTGGAGCGCCTGCCACTGACCGAAATGCTCCTGCTGGCCATGCACAGCCATGGAGCACACACAGGCCTGGAGTCGATCGTCACCGTGGTGAGCCAAGCCATGTCACGCATCGTGCGCCGGGCCGGATGGCACTACGAGATCCTCGACAGCGGGCAGGCCTCACCCGGAGAGCGGGTATTGCTGCTCAAGATGCCGATATCGCCAGACAATGCCGGGCGCCTGCAGGCGATGATCGCCACCAAGGGCGGCAACCACCTGTACGAACTACACACTGCAGGCCCACGCCAACGCTCCGCCAGCGTCAGGCGAGCGCCTCAGACCATGCCCATGCTCACAGCCTTGTAGACCGCCTGCTTGGCATTGCAGACCTGCAACTTGTGCACGATGTTGGACATGTGGAATTTCACCGTGCGTACGGAAATCGCATGGATCGCAGCGATTTCCCCGTAGGTCTTGCCCTTGACCACCCATTGGAGGACTCCCATTTCCCGATTCGACAGGCTGGCATCGTCCTTCTCGGGAAACAGCTCATTGGGGGTGAACCTGTCCATCAGGCTGTTGTGAAACTGGATCAGCGCCATCTGGATCTCAGCGGTATGCCGGGTCATGACCTGATCGAAGTCGGCCCGCAATTCCGTGTTACAAATACTCAGCGCGGCGAACAGACCATTGGAGTCATGGAGATTGAAGGTGAAACCGGTGGATATCCGATATTTCTCGGATAGCGCGAATAATTTATCGCCCTGCCCTGGCTCCGCGGACTCAAGCGCTTCGCGCCAGGAAAAGGGGGCAATGGACTTCAATCCATGATTGATTACCGGATCGATCAAGTGGTAATTGGAAGCCTTGTAGATATCCAGCCAACGCTTTGGATAACTGGAGAAGATCAGCGGCTTTACTTGCCGCCCTTTATGCATGGTGAAATAGGCATATTGACAACCATCGAGGGGCGGCAGACGCTTCTCGAAGGCATTTTTCAGCAGATAATCAAGTTCAGCTTCATCATCGGTTACTTGTCTGCCACTAACTAATTGAGTGCTCATAAGAACTCCATGTTCTTTATAGTGTTCAGTCCGTGAATCTTGTTGTTCTGACTTCGCCACCCCTGCCACTCAACTCAAAAGCTTTTATGTAGTAAAGACAAATAATCACTACACAAATTAACTACAACGTGAGTTCAACAGGAGATATCGACCTTCTCGAAGCCCGTGACTCAATGACCGAACCGGCAGTAAATCCAACCTCGTACCCACTATGAATGCAGAAAACCGCTCTTTCCCGACAGGGCCAGAGCGGTTCATCGAACCAGCTGACATTCCCGGGTTCGCCTAGGCTTCCCGGGAGTCGGCCAAGCCAGCCTTTACCGCCGGCCGCGCTTCGATCGCATCCAGCCAACGGCGAACATGGCGGAACGGAGTGATATCCAGGTTCAGCTCCTCATGGGTGCGCAACCAGGGAAACGCCGCGACGTCGGCGATGGAATAGTTGTTCGAAGCCAGGTAGGCATGCTTGGCCAGCTGGCTGTCGACTACGCCATAGATACGCAGCGACTCCTTGCGGTAGCGCATGATGGCTTCCTGGTTGGCGGTCTTGCTGCCATGGAGGAACCACCAGAGCTGGCCGAGCATCGGACCGATGGCGCCGACCTGGAAGAACAGCCATTGCTGAACCGCCAGTTGTTCGGTCGGCGACTGGGCTCGAAGGCAGTCGTATTTTTCCGACAGATAGCCAAGGATCGCTGCCGACTCGAATACCGAGACTCCAGCCTCATGATCGACGATCGCCGGGATCTTGCCGTTGGGGTTGATCTGCAGGAACTCCGGGGAGTGCTGGCGCCCTTCGGACAGATTGAATTTCACCCGTTCACAATCGATGCCGGCTTCCTTGAGGAAAATGCTGATTTTCTGTCCGTTTGGGGTGTCTGCGGTATAGAAAGTGAGGGATTTTGGCGTGTTCATGAGTCCTCCGTTGACTGCTGCGAATGTCACTGCGTTTGAATCTTATTGCATTTGCAATCATATTGAGGCGTACAGTATGGTGCAAGAATGACGGAACGCACGGAGAGCTTCGAAGTTATGATGGGTTTTTCCAGTTTCAGGACCACGCGCGAGACCGGCGAGGCCGCGCAAGCCTGCATCGACAAGATCCAGACGTTGGCCGTCCAGGCCAGCGAAGGATGCTCTTCACCGCTCTACACCATGATCGACATCGCCAATCGTCTGGAGAGGGATCCGAGAACGGCGAAGAACATCTGGGTGGTGCGTTCCAACACGCGTCCCGGTGCCGCGCCCGAGCACACCCGGATCAGCGCCTGGCCCCTGCACTTCAGTTCCCAGGCCCGCGCCAGCGAAAAACCGCTGCTGTACCTGACCAGTTCCTCCACATCGGCCCAGCTATGCGCCCTGTCGAGCGAGTCCTCCCAGCGCGGGATCCTGTGCAACGATATCGAGACCATTTCCTCGATCTGGCCCAAGGGTGCGCATCCATGGGTACCGTTGTGGCTGGCGGCCAATCCTCGCTGCCTGCCCTTCGACCCGGCCAGCGGTGCCGAGGCCCGGGCCATTGCGCTGGCGGCGCTGAAAAGCCTGTATGTAGATGGAAGCAACGGTTTCTACTACATGGCCCTGCACGACGAGCCCAATGACTTCGTCGGCCCGATGGACAAGCACAGCATCAACCAGGCCCTGCAAGGCATGTACAAGATCGCCGAGCTGGAGGCCGGGCCCGATCGCCCCAAGGTCCGCCTGCTGGGAGCCGGGCTGAGCCTGCGCGCGGTGATCGCTGCGGCGCAGATCCTGCACGAGGACTGGGGCGTGGGTTGCGAACTGTGGAGTTGCCCCAGCTATACCCGCCTGGCCCGTGATGCCGACAGCGCCCTGCGCTGGAACCGCATGCACCCGGACCTGCCGCGGCGCTCATCGCATCTGCGCGACAGCCTGAACGTCGAGGATGCGCCGGTGGTCGCCGTGACCGGGTACGCCCAACATGTGGCCGAGCAGATCGGTGCCCATCTGAATTCGCGTTTCGTCGCCCTGGGTGCCGATTCCATCGGCTCACTGCCGACCCGTCCGATTTCCAGCAAGACCGTGGACAAACGCTGGATCGCCACCCTGGCCCTGCGCGCCCTGGCCCAGGACGGCAAGGTTCCCCAGGAATACGTCAAGCAGGCCATGCGCCGCTACCTGCTGCAATGAAGGCCTAGGCCTCTCGCCCACTCCTGCGCGCGGCGCTGGCCGCGCGCTCCAGGGCATCACTGAAAAAGCGCTGTTGCTGTTCATCGAACTGCGCCAGGAACAACTCGGCGACCGCATCTTCGTAGATTCGCCACATCTTTTTGCGCAACACCTTGCCGGCCTCGGTGATCGAGGCGCAGGCACCACGGCCGTCCTCGCTGGCCCGGCTGCGCTCGACCAGGCCTTCGGCCTCCAGACGGTCGATCAGGCGTGTCAGGTTGTAGCGTTCGATCGCCATGACATCGGCCAGCTCGTTCATTCGCCGGGTACCACCAGGGCCGCTTTCCAGCCCCCACAAGGCGTCGTACCAGGCATAGGCCGGAAGCCCGGCGGCAGCCAGGCGGCGTTCGATTTCGCGAATCAGGCAGCGGTGGGCCCTGACGAATCTGAACCAGGTATCCGGCTCGCTGGAAGACATGCATCACCTTTTTTCAAGAATCGATTTAGTTGCAATTGTAACGCGGTGCACGATAAATTCCCGAGAATAATTGCAATTGCAATCATCTGGATTCTGAACAATATCGGCAACCGCCGATGCCCCTCGCTATGGCACCGAACGACTCGGTGTTCCCCGCTGTACTGCCCAGGAGACGACGATGGCACAACAATCAGTGTTTCTCGACGAGGATCCACAAGAGACTCGTGAATGGCTCGAATCCATTGAATCGGTTCTTAATGTCGAAGGCCGCCCTCGGGCGCATTACCTGATCGACCAACTGCTGGATTTCGACGTCGCCCAACATGGCGACTTCTACGGGCGCGTGACCACGCCCTACGTCAACACCATCCCGGTCAGCCGCCAACAGCCCTACCCAGGCGACCTCGCCGTAGAGAAGCGGATCAACGCCTACATCCGCTGGAACGCCCTGGCCATGGTGCTGCGCGCCGGCAAGCACTCCAACGTCGGCGGGCACATTGCCTCCTATGCCTCGGCGGCAGTGCTCTACGACGTAGGTTTCGACCACTTCTTCCGTGGCCGCACCGAGCAGTTCGCCGGTGACATGGTCTACATCCAGGGCCACTCCTCGCCAGGCATCTACGGCCGCGCCTTCCTCGAGGGCCGCCTGAGCGAAGAGCAACTGGACAACTTCCGCCGCGAAACCGACCGCGATGGCGTGTCCTCCTACCCTCACCCACGGCTGATGCCCGACTTCTGGCAGTTCCCCACCGTTTCCATGGGCCTGGGTCCGATCACCGCCGCCTACCAGGCACGCTTCATGCGTTACCTGGAGAACCGTGGCCTCAAGGAACACCAGGGCCGCAAGGTCTGGGCGTTCCTGGGCGATGGCGAAATGGACCAGCCCGAATCCCTGGCGGCGATCTCCCTGGCCGGTCGGGAAAAACTCGACAACATCATCTTCGTGGTCAACTGCAACCTGCAGCGCCTAGACGGTCCGGTACGCGGCAACAGCAAGGTGGTCCAGGAATTCGAAAGCCTGTATCGCGCCGCTGGCTGGAACGTGATCAAGGTGATCTGGGGCAGCGGCTGGGATGCCCTGCTGGACAAGGACAAGAGCGGCCTGCTGCGCCGGCGCATGATGGAATGCGTGGACGGCGACTACCAGAACTACAAGTCGCAGAACGGCGCCTACGTGCGCGAGCACTTCTTCGGCAAGTATCCCGAACTGCTGGAACTGGTCAGCGACATGACCGACGAGCAGATCTGGAAACTCTCCCGTGGCGGCCACGATCCGGAGAAGGTCTACAACGCCTACGCCGCGGCCATGCGCCACACCGGCGGGCCGACCGTGATCCTGGCCAAGACCGTCAAGGGCTTCGGCATGGGTGAGGCCGGCGAAGGCCAGAACATCAACCACCAGCTCAAGAAGATGGGCGACCAGGCGGTCAAGGCCTTCCGCGACCGTTTCGGCCTGGAGCTCAGCGATGAGCAACTGGGCGACATGCCATACCTCAAGCCGGCACCGGACAGCGTCGAGGCCAACTACCTGAAGGCCGTGCGCGGCAAGCTCGGTGGCCATATCCCGGCGCGCTTCAGCGATGCCCAGTCCCTGCAGATCCCGCCGCTGTCGGCCCTGGAGACCCAGCTCAAGGGCACCGGCGATCGGGCGATCTCCACCACCATGGCCTTCGTGCGCATCCTCGGCACCCTGCTCAAGGATCCGAACATCGGCAAGCTGGTGGTACCGATCGTGCCGGACGAGTCCCGTACCTTCGGCATGGAAAGCCTGTTCCGCCAGATCGGCATCCACTCCCACGTGGGCCAGTTGTATACCCCGCAGGACGCCGGCCAGCTCAGCTACTACAAGGAGAGCAAGGACGGCCAGATCATGCAGGAGGGACTCAACGAGTCCGGGGCCATCTCGTCGTGGATCGCCGCCAGTACCTCCTACAGCAACCACGGGGTGATGACCGTCCCGTTCTACATCTTCTACTCGATGTTCGGCTTCCAGCGGGTCGGCGACCTGGCCTGGGCCGCCGGCGATGCCCGGGCCCGTGGCTTCCTGCTCGGCGCCACCTCCGGGCGCACCACGCTGATGGGCGAAGGCCTGCAGCACGATGACGGCCACAGCCACGTGATGTCGTCCACCATCCCGTGCTGCGTCTCCTATGATCCGACCTATGCCTACGAGCTGGCGGTGATCATCCAGGACGGCATGCGCCGCATGTATGTCGAGAACGAGGACATCTACTACTACATCACCCTGCTCAACGAGAACTACGCCCACCCGGACATGCCCGAAGGCGTCGAGCAAGGCATCCTCAAGGGCATGTACCGCTTCTCGGCCCCGGCCAAGCAGAACAAGGGCAAGCACGTGCAGCTGATGGGTTGCGGCTCGATCCTGCAGGAAGTCAACGCCGCCGCGAAGCTGCTGGAAGCCGACTTCGGCGTCAGCAGCGAGGTCTGGAGCGTCACCAGCCTGACCGAGCTGCGTCGCGACGGCCAGGAAGCCGAGCGCTGGAACCTGCTGCATCCCGAGCAGGAGCCTCGCGTGAGCTATGTGGAAAGCTGCCTGCAAGACAAGGAAGGCCCGGTGGTGGTCGCTACCGACTACATGAAGATCTTCGCCGACCAGATCCGTCCCTTCGTACCCAAGCGTCGTTTCGTCGCCCTGGGCACCGACGGCTTCGGCCAGTCGGACACCCGTGAGTCCCTGCGTCGGTTCTTCGAGGTCGACCGTCACTTCATCGCCGTGGCCGCCCTCAAGGCCCTGGCCGACGAAGGCAGCCTGCCACGGGAAAAGGTCGCCGAGGCCATCGCCCTGTACGGCATCGATCCGGAGAAGAAGAACCCAGCCAAGGTCTGACGCTGCAAACTGCCTTGCCCACCCGGGCAAGGCACACCCTCGCTGTACCCCCTTCCAATGCCAAACGCCCCGGGGCTTGCCCCGAGGCGTGGACGCGTTCCCCGACCAGCCCTGGTCAGTCGTACATCTGTTCCTCGTAATATTCGTAGTTATCGGCGTTCTCCACTGCCTGTTCCGGGTGATCGGTCGCCAGATCACGCGCGCCCACCGGTCCATAGCCACCCGGGATATCGGCGGTGTGGCCGATCGAGTGGGTCAGCTCATGCACCACGCTACCGGCCTGGGTATCGAAGCCCACCCGTGGCGGCAAGGCGAAGAACGCCGTGCAGAACCAGGCTTCGATGTCCCCGCGGGCATTGACGTAGGTCGCCGCGATAACATCTACGCTGTCGCAGGGATCGACGGGGTTGGTCCGGCAACGGGCCGTCAGGGTATTGCCGCTGTTGAGCTTGAAGCGCACCCCGTCGAGTACCGCACGCACTCGCTGATAACGATCCTGGCTGAAGACGCCGAACCATGTCTGATAGACCGGGTCGCCGTTACGACGAAAGACCGCTTCGTTGTTGTTGACCCGGTTGTAGGCATCATTGGACCAGGTAGTGGCCACCGCCACCGCGTTGCTCACCGCGGTGCGATCGGCCTGGGTCGAACACGAGGCATCGAAGGCCACGTTGATCGCCAGCGCCGATTGCGCCGCCGCACTCAGCCCCAACAACAGCAACAGCCTCCACAGCCGATACGCCAGCCGGGGGCAGGATGAATAGACAAGGGATCGGATATCCATGATTCAGCATCCTTTGCAAGTTCCAGAGACCACCCCGAACGGGGCGGCACTTGCATTGGATTCCCCACCCGAACGCTGTATCAGCAGGAACTGCTTCCACATTTGCCCCAGCGCCTAGCGCCATCTCCCGAGCACAACCTTGATGGAAGTCAACGAGCGGTGCTTTGCGCTCCCTACACTGGTCGCTACCCCTTTGAACAAGATCCGCAGGCCCCCGCCATGAGTGAAGATTCCCGCGCACTTCCCCTCCCTGAAGTGCTGCCCAAGACCAGCGCAACCAGCCCCGCCAAGCCTCCGGCACGCAAGCCCGCCACACCCCGCACCCGCCGCCCGCGCAGCACACCCACCAAGGCTGCGGCAGTGAAGGCCATCGAGGTCGATCTCGAACAGACCCCCATGGCCCTGCAGATCGCCAGCGCGCCTCGTGGCTCCAACGAAGACAGCGTCTCGGCCAAGCTGCCGGGCAATTATCCCTACCGCAACCGCATGCGCCGCGCCGAGTACGAGAAGGCCAAGCACGAGTTGCAGATCGAATTGCTCAAGGTGCAAAACTGGGTCAAGGAAACCGGGCAACGCATCGTGGTGCTGTTCGAAGGCCGTGACGCCGCGGGCAAGGGTGGCACCATCAAGCGCTTCATGGAGCACCTGAACCCCCGCGGCGCGCGGATCGTCGCCCTGGAAAAACCCTCCGAGCAGGAAAAGGGCCAGTGGTACTTCCAGCGCTACATCCAGCACCTGCCGACGGCGGGGGAAATGGTCTTCTTCGACCGCTCCTGGTACAACCGCGCCGGTGTCGAGCGGGTCATGGAATTCTGCTCGCCCCTGCAATACCTGGAGTTCATGCGCCAGACTCCGGAACTGGAACGCATGCTGTGCAACAGCGGCATCCTGCTGTTCAAGTTCTGGTTCTCGGTCAATCGCGAAGAGCAACTGCGACGCTTCATCTCGCGCCGCGACGACCCGCTCAAGCACTGGAAACTCTCGCCCATCGATATCAAGTCCCTGGACAAATGGGACGAATACACCGGCGCCAAGCAGGCGATGTTCTTCCACACCGACACCGCCGACGCACCGTGGACGGTGATCAAGTCCGACGACAAGAAACGCGCCCGGATCAACTGCATCCGCCACTTCCTGCACGAGCTGGACTACCCGGGCAAGGATCCCAAGGTCGCCCACGCTCCCGATCCGCTGCTGGTGGGTCGCGCCTCGCGGGGGCTGGAAGAAGATGAGCGCCCCGGCCAGCTGGCGGCGGACATCGACACCACAGGCCCCGCACTGTCGTTCTAAGGTCATCCTCGCGCGCTGCACACGGGCCTCAGGACCCGTGTCGCGGTGCGCCTGGCCCGGGCCCTCGCCAGGTGTTAAATTGCCGGCCCCGGCAATGACCGCGTATTGCACAGACCGGACTTGGACATGGATGCCCAGCAACACCCTCCGATACCCGCGCCCCCTGGCGCTCGCTGTTTCGCCCGCCCCGCAAGCCTTGCGCGCGGCAGGCCATTCGCTACCACCCGACTGCTCCCGGCCACCAGCGCCCGGGCACTGCGTCGCACCCGATCATCCGGCAACCATCGACCCTGCTCGACCGCTTGCCTCTTGTTCTTCCTGAATCGCGCAGTGACTTGCGCACGTTAATCGCTCGATACCAAGGATGCTCCATGCCCACTATCCCGACCCCGGAATTCAACCAGCTGCCGGCTGGCGCCGTGGCCTACCCAGACGCCCGCGACCTGTTCGTCGCCGACCAGCAAGAGCTGGCCGAACACCTGCTGCCGCTGCTGTCCTTCGACGCCAGCCTGATCAACCCCGAGTGGTCCGCTCGCCTGCACCTGCTCAACCCCATCGAACCCAGCGGCGGCCTGGTCGGCATGTTCACCGAGGGCCAGGGCTTTGGCAGCGACTTGCTGAAGACCAACTGGATCGGTTTCAAGATCGAGGACGGGCGCTATCGCCTGTGCGGTGATCCACGCTACTTCTTCCTGCACCCGGACAACGCCCACCTGGCCGATCCCGAGCGCAACGCCCGTGTGGACCTGGAACAGCACTACAGCGAACAACGCGCCGCCTACCAGGCCGCCCGTCTGCGCTACCAGGAGCTCGGGCACCTGACCTGGCCCCGGGACAACGGGCAGAAGCTCAACTTCATCGAGGAAGTCGGTGGCGTGGCCGAAGGTTATGGCAACTGGGTGGAAACCGTGGAGTTCCCCATGGACGTGGTCGAAGCCGAGGATGACAGCGGCGACATCGACGTCTGGCCCCTGAGCCCCGCGGGCCGCCGCTTCCAGCACGTCCTGGGGGTACCGGCCTACAACTACGGCATCCGCGGCGCCGACCTGATCGTGATGTTCTACGAACCGGTTGAAGGCCTGGTGCTGTTCTGCTTCGACTGGTCCTGACCCACGACACCTGTCGCTGCTGTCGAGCGACGCGAGACTGCGACAAGGCCCGCAGGGCCTTCAACCACAACGGCCGCTACGCGCCCGTACGCAGGTTCGGCAGCGGCTACAAGAACCGCCCAGGTACAAGGGTTACAGCGGCAGTTCCACCCGAGCCTCGAGCCCGCCGCCCTCGCGGTTGAACAGGCGCAAGCTGCCGCCATGCTCACGCACGATGGCCCGGGCCGCCGACAGGCCCAGGCCAACGCCGCCGGTGCTCTTGTTGCGTGACGTCTCCAGGCGGAAGAACGGCTCGAACACCTGCTCCAACGCCTCGTGCGCAATGCCCGGGCCACGATCCAAAACTCGCACCCGCACCTGCTCAGCCCCCTGCTCCAGCTCGATGGCCGGCTCGACGCCGTACTTGAGGGCGTTGTCCAGCAGGTTGGTCATCACCCGCTTGAGCCCCAGGGGCCTGCCGCCATACACCAGGCGCGATGGGCCGCTGAAGGTGATTTCCAGACCCTGGTCGCGATAATCGTCCACCAGGGTCTGCAGCAGTTCGGCCAGGTCGAACTGGGTCGCCTGCTCCAGGCGTGCATCGTCGCGAAAGAACTCCAGGGCCGAGTTGATCATGGCCTGCATCTCGTCCACATCGCGGAACAGCCGTTGCTGCTGGTCTGCATCCTCGATGAACTCACCGCGCAGGCGCATGCGGGTCAAGGGCGTGCGCAGGTCATGGGAAATGGCTGCGAGCATCTGCGTACGGTCCTTGATGAAATGCTGCAACTGCGCCTGCATGGCGTTGAACGCCAGGATCGCCTGGCGGATCTCGTGGGGGCCCACCGGCTCGATGGGTGGCGCGTGAAAATCCAGGGCAAAGCGTCGTGCGCCCTGGGCGAATTGCTGCAACGGCCTGGCCAGGCGGCGGGTGGCGATCCATGCCACCAGGCCCGTGGACACCAGCACCAGGGCGATGACGATCAAGTTGCGGGTGCTCTCATCCAGCCCCCAACTGCGGGATGTCGAGGAGAACATCAGCCAGGATTGGTCGGTCAGTTGCACCAGTAGAGCGTAGCGGCCATTGGGCCCCGGCCAGTCGCTGGGCATGTAGGCCTCCATGCGCCGCGTAGGCGGTTCCAGCGCCTGGCGGATGCCCTCTCCCACGTACTCAGAGTCCTCGACGACCGGCAGATTGAAAGCCTCGCGAGTCGGCTGCCAGACCACGCTGGAATACTCATGGCTGACCGCTGCCGCCAGCCGTGCACGCTGGCCCGGCTCCGAGGCCTCGATCATCAGCACGATCGACGCCGAGTTCTCCAGGATTCCCGACTCTTCCAGGGACGGATAGGCCCAGACCCCGGCCAACTGCACGAACAACGCATTGAAGGCCAGGGCCGTGAGCATCGCCATGATGATGGTCAGGGCGATCCAGCGCGCCACCGTATCGCGCAACCGATAGCGCCATAGCGGCTTGAGCGCCTTCACTGGCGGGTCACGCTGGGGGTGAACAGGTAACCGCCGTTGCGCACCGTGCGGATCATCGCCGGGCGCTTGGTATCGAACTCCAGCTTGCGCCGCAGGCGGCTGACCTGGACATCGATGCTGCGGTCGAAGGCGTCATGGGCGTGGCCCCGGGCCAGGTCGAGCAACTGCTCGCGGGTGAGGATGCGCTGCGGATGCTCGACGAACACCAGCAGCAAGTCGAACTCCCCCGCCGACAGCGGGATCATCACCTGGTCCGGCGAACGCAATTCGCGCCGGGTCAGGTCCAGTTGCCAGTCGGCGAAGCGGATCAACGGCCGTGGTACCTCACCGGCCAGCGGCCGGCTCTCGCCGGAGCGGCGCAACACCGCACGCACCCGTGCCAGCAGCTCACGGGCATCGAAGGGTTTGCCCAGGTAATCGTCGGCGCCCATCTCCAGGCCCACCACCCGGTCGCTCAGCTCGCCCATGGCCGTGAGCATGATCACCGGCGTGGCATGTTGCAGCCGCAGGCGCTGGCACAGGGTCAGGCCGTTGTCGCCGGGGAGCATCAGGTCGAGGATGATCAAATCCGGCACGTCCCGCTCCAAGGCCGCCCACAACCCGGCGCCATCGGTGGCCACGCCGACCTCGTAGCCCTGTTGGACAAAGAATTTCTTCAGCAGGGCGAGGACTTCGACGTCGTCGTCCACGATCAAGAGACGGCTCACCGGCGGGGATCACTTCAAGTGGAAAGGAGCGTTATCTAAAACCATTCGCCGCGTCGCGTCATATATTTCAACCCGGTAACAAACCTGCAACGCTGCAATAAAGCAGACATCTTTGCGCAAGGTTCGGCTGCCAGCATCGGCCTCCCCCCACTGGAGAACAGCCGACCATGCACCTGATCAAGAACACCTCGGCGCCCGCCCCAGCCATCCGCGAAGAACTGCCCGAACCCTGCCTCACTCAACCGGCCCTGACGCTGCTGCAGCGGGTGACCAAGCTCGACGACGCCAGCCTGCATTGCCGCGAGGTCAGCCTGCGCCTGTCCGAGGACCAGAACCACCTGGTGCTGACCCGCTACAGCGAACACTACAGCCCCCAAGGCATGGAATGGGTGGAGCGCAAGCATCGGGTTTCGGTCACCGACCTGCTGCGCTGGGTCATCGAACAGGGCCAGCCCCAGAGCATCGAACGCGGCGACGACAAACAGGCGTAAAGACAGCTGCAAGCGACAAGCTTCAAGATTAAAGCTTGTCGCTTGCCGCTTAGACTCCGCTGCTTGCATCGGACCTCCGGCACGCCAACGCACTCAGCGCCAGGCACACTGCCGCCAGCGAATACACCCACACCGTGGAGGCCACCGGCAGCAGCATGCCGGCGATCAGTGGGCCGAGCCCGGCGCCGATATCCCGCCATACCGCATTGGCCGCCAGGGCTCGCACTCGTCCCGCGCCCGGGTGTCGCTGGGCCACCACCGTTACTACCAGCGGCAGTTGCAGGGCCCGCAGTATCAATACCAGGGCGCCGCCGACAATCAGCCAGTGGCAACCAAACCCCACCAGGGCCGCGCAGGTCAGCAACGAGAAGACGATCAGCATCCGCGTCGCGCCAAAGCGTTGCGCGGCGATGCCGCCCAACGGGCTGAGGAGCATTTCCGAGACATAGCGCAGGGCCAACAGCGCACCTGCCACCAGCAGCGCGTTGCCGGCCATTAGTTGTTCGGCCTGCAACGACAAGCCAATGATGAACAGCCCGTCCAGCACCAGGCCTTCGATGAAGGACCACAGTGCCACGCTGTCGGGACGTTGCAAGCGCCGGCCGGAATTCGCCAGTGGGTGAGGCCTGCCAGGCAGGCCGAAGGCCAGCAGCATGGCGAGCAGCGAGGTCAGGGCCATGAGCTCGAAGATCACCCGCGGGCCGTATTCGACGCTGACCAGTGCACCGATGGGCAAGGCCAGCATCGGCCCGGTGGCGATCAGCGCGCGGGAGCGGCCGGTGCGGCGGGCGGCGCCCGTGGGCTCGGCGGTGGCCATGACCTGGGTCGAGAGGTTGAGGGCGGCGTAACTCAGGCCCCAGCCCAGGCGCAGCAGTAACAACCACCAGAAGCCCGACAGCGTGGCGTAGCCCAGGGCGCACAACGCGGCGGTCGCAGCGGCCAGCACGCACACCGGGCGGTCGCCGTGCCGAGCATAGAAACGCATCACCTGGCCGTAGCCGAAGATCCGCACCAGGCGGTTGGCAGCCAGCAGCAAGCCGGCCTCGGCCAGGGTCACGCCGAAAGCTTCGTGCTGCATGGGCAGCAACAGGTACAGCAAGACATCACCAGGCAGGCACAGGCCTAGGATGCTGGCGCAACGGGCAGAGTCTTGATCGGTACGGCGAAGCGAAGTATCGGGCATGTCAGACAAACCGGCAGATCGTGAATCCGACGCAGCGTGCCGCCCGTGACCTGCGCTGACAAACGCTTTATTTGCGCCGTATAGGTAACTAAATTAGACGCATGATCAGCGACCTGCCCCCCCTGAACGCGGTCCGCGCCTTTGCCGCGGCCGCCCGCCACGAAAGCTTCAGCCGCGCGGCGGATGAGTTGCACGTGAGCCACAGCGCCATCAGCAGACATATCAAGTTGCTGGAAGAACACCTGGGCGTGCAGCTGTTCGAGCGCCGCATCCGCCAGTCGGTCCTCACCCCGGCCGGACAGGCCTTCTACGAACAGGTCAGCGTGGCCCTGACCCAGATCGCCCAGGCCGCCACCGCCCTGCGCCAGGGCGCGGCGCTGCGCAAGGTGACCATCAACGTGCGACCGTCCTTCGCCGTGCGTTGGCTGATTCCGCGCCTGCCGCAGTTCATGGCGCAGTACCCGCAGATCCATCCGGAAGTGGTGACCAGCACCCTGCCCCCCGACCCGGCCCGGGAAACCTTCGACCTGGTGATTCGCCGTGGGCGCTCGGGCTGGGCGGCAGCGCTGCAACCGCAACGCCTGCTGGACGACGAAATCCTGGTGGTGGCCGCCCCCGCGCTCTTGCAGGACACCCCCTTGCACAGCCCCAAGGACCTGGTACGCCATACCCTGCTGGTCAGCCGCACCCGACTCGGCGATTGGTCGAAATGGCTCGAGCACTGCCGGCTCAAGCCGCTGCGCAACCCGCCGACCCTGCATTTTGACCATATGCACTTCGTGCTCCAGGCCTGCGTCGACGGCCTCGGCTTGAGCCTGTGCCCCGCCTCGCTACTGGCCAAGGACCTGGCCAGCGGCCGGCTGGTCTGCCCGTTGCCAGAGTTGCGCCAGCCCCTGACCCACTATTACTACGCCTTGGCCCGCGACTCCGCGCCCGAGGCCCAGGTGTTCATCGACTGGATGCAGGCCCAGATCCAGCAGGACGCTGCGCTCAACCTGCCGCAGCTGCCGGTGCGCCAGAACGACCGCTGAAGCGGCCGGGCCAATCACCCTTGTGCCTGATTCCGGCGCGGCGGCGCTCTTTCATCGTCCAAGCCCGGAGTGCTCTTGGTGAGTTACGGAATGTTCCTGCTGCTGGCGACCCTGACCATCCTCAGCCCCGGTCCCGGGGTGGTGCTGATCCTGTCCAACGCCCTGGGCCATGGCAGGGCCGGCGCGGGGCACGGATCGCCGGCAGGCTGTCGGGGATCACCTTCTTGGGCTTCGGGGTGATGATGACCACGGCCAGTAAATAACTGGATACAAATGCCTGGGGACGGCGCCGCCAGGCAACGTTTCTGTGACATTGGCTACGCTACCATGGCGTCCCTTTTCTGGCCCCGAGCACCCGCGCGCATGCCCTTGTCCCACGCCCTCGACACCCTGCCTCCCGTACTCGCCGGCCCGCTGTTGCGCCGCCTGGAACCGAGCCGGCTGGTGTTGTGGCTGGTGGGCTCGCAGCCTTTGTCCCTGACCCTGCAACTGCAGGCCGAAGGCGCTGCCATACAGGAATTGACCCTGGATGAACACCAGTGCCAGGTCGTCGCCGTGGGCCGCGATGCCTACATCCACCTGATCGACGTGAGCCTGGACGCCGCCCTGCCCGAGGACGTGCCGGTCGCCTATGACCTGCTGCTCAGCGATGCGCAGCACGGCCTCCAGGGCATGGCCGCTTGGGCGCCCCACTTGCTTTATGGCAATGCCCGACGGGCCGAATTCGTACTGCATAGCCGCATCGACAACCTGCTCCACGGTTCCTGCCGCAAACCCCATCACCCGGCCCCCGACGGCTTGCTATGCGCCGACCGCCTGCTGGCGCAAAAACCGGCTACCAAGGACCGACCCGCGCTGCTGCTGATGAGCGGCGACCAGATCTACGCCGACGATGTGGCCGGCCCCATGTTGCGGGCCATCCATGCCCTGATCGAGCGCCTGGGCCTGTTCGACGAACAACTCGAAGGCGCCGTGGTGGACGACAGCCAAGCGCTCTACTGCCACCACGCCAGCTACTACCAGCGAGCCGAACTGCTCCCCGCGCTCAAGAGCAACGAGACCCTGCGCGAGCGGTTCTTCGGCGGGGTGAAGAAGCCGATCTTCACCAGCAGCAGCGCCGACAATCACCTGGTGACCTTCGCCGAAGTGCTGGCCATGTACCTGCTGGCCTGGTCGCCGGTGCCCTGGAGCCTGATCGCGCCCCAGATGCCGCAACTGAGCCCGCAACACCAGGCGCGCTATGCCAGGGAGCAGCGGCATATCGAGGCCTTCGTCGCCGGCCTGGACGGCGCGGCGCGGGTCTTCGCCCACCTGTCGTGCCTGATGATCTTCGACGACCACGACATCACCGACGACTGGAACCTCAGCGCCCAATGGGAAGAAACCGCCTACGGCCATCCCTTCTCCAAGCGCATCATCGGCAATGCCCTGCTGGCCTACATGCTGTGCCAGGGCTGGGGCAACAACCCTGACGCCTTCCCGGCATTGCTGGAGCAGACCCAGGCCCTGAGCGCCAGCGCGCGAGGCAACCGGCGACTGGACCGACGACTGCACGACCCGTTGCTCGAGCAACTGCTGCGCTTTGCCCAGTGGCAATACGTACTGCCCAGTACCCCGGCCCTGGTGGTGCTGGACACGCGCACCCGGCGCTGGCGCAGCGAGTTCAGCCTGGGCCAGCCTTCGGGCCTGCTGGACTGGGAAGCCTTGAGCGAACTGCAGCACGAACTGCTGGACCACCCTTCGGCGATCATCGTCTCGCCGGCGCCGATCTTCGGCGTCAAGCTGATCGAAACCGTGCAGAAGGTCTTCAGCTGGTGTGGCTACCCGCTGCTGGTGGACGCGGAAAACTGGATGGCCCATCGCGGTTCGGCCCAGGTGATCCTCAATATCTTCCGCCACTCACGCACCCCGGGCAGCTACGTGATCCTCTCCGGCGACGTGCACTACTCCTTCGTCTACGAAGTGCTGATCCGCCACCGCCAGGGCGGCCCGCGGATCTGGCAGGTCACCAGCAGCGGCATCAAGAATGAATTTCCCGCAACCCTGCTGGACTGGTTCGACCGCCTCAACCGCTGGCTCTACTCGCCACGCTCGCCGTTGAACTGGTTCACCAGGCGCCGGCGCATGAAGGTCATCCCCCATGTGCCCGAGCATGCCAAGGCCGGTGAACGTTTGTGGAACTCTTCCGGGCTGGGCCAGGTGTTCTTCGACGACCAGGGCCAGCCAGCGGCCATCTACCAGCACAATGCCAACGGCCGCGAGCCGACGCGGATGATCGCACCAAGATAGAATCGCCATTCGCCGGCAACCAGGGAGGCCCCGCCCGATGGAAAAACAACCGCTGTATCGCAAGTTCAACACGCGGACCCACGGCGTACACCACAAGATCCATCCGTCCTATGCCCGGCAGCGCCACAGCAAGGCCCTGGCCGCCAAGGAAGAGCAGCAGCGCGGCAGCATGCATTCCGGGCTGCGCCTGGGGCTGGACTACACGCCGCTGTTTCGCTTCCTGCTCAGCCGGGTGGGCGAACCCTGGGATGCGGTGTTCAGTGAGGCCAAGAGCCGCCTGGACCGTGAGGAGCCGGTGTTCTGGCTGGTAGCCCGGCATGAGCATGAACGCGAGGATTACGTGCGCATCGGCCACTTCAGTTTCTTCAGCGGCTTGTACGTCGACGCCCAGGGGTTGCTGCAAATGGTCGATCCGCAACTGCGCGCAGCGCACATGAGCCCCGACTGCCCCTGCTGTACCCACACCCTGAACGGGGTGCCCTTCGGCTTGCCCTACCAGCGCTCCTGAGCCCACTCGACCATGCCTAGCAACCCCATTACCCAGGAACAGTTGGACGAGATCCGCTATGTGCTGTCGGATGCCTTCGTCGACAACCAGGTGGACTATGCCTACATCGCCCGGCAGACCCAGGCCTACGAGCGGGCCGAGATCGAGCGCATCCTCTACTGCGAGGTGGCGCCGGTGTGCTACGTCAACCTGATGGCGGTGATCCCGGAAATCTGGATGGGTTTCGAGCGTACCTCGCTCCTGGCGGATATCGAAGAAAGCCTGCAGCGACGCCGCAACAGCCGCTGGCAAGCCTTTGTCGACCATCTGTATATCCGCTGGATCCGCTACAGCGGTGGCTATATCTGGAAGGAAATCTGCCAGCACTACCCAGGCTGAAACCCCTATCAGCGATCTCTGATCCGAGCATCGGGGCTGCAGTAGTCGCTGGAGTGCAGCCCCACAGGCTCGGCTTGCATCTGCCCGTGCTCATCAATCTTGCGCAGCAGCGCGGTGCATTGCTGGTCCTGGAGGAACACCAGCTGGTAGGTCGCGCCAGCCTCAGGCACGAAGCTCACGCTCTGCTCACAGACGGCGCGGAAATTCTCCAGCTGCCCGGGTTCGCTGTTGTAGAACATCAGGGCGAAGGGACGATTGGCCGGGAGCTTGAGTTCGTTGGCGCCAAACCCTTCCTGGCGCCGCATACGGTCGGTCTCGGCGCTCATGGGAATGCCCAGGCTGCGGAACTTGGGATTGGCAATGCCGCGATGCGGCTTGACCATCACGCCCGAGCCCGGTTTGCGCCAGTCGATGCAATCGCTGTATGGCACGCCACGGACCGAGCCCTGAGACACGATGCGAATCAGCGCGGTGTCACCGGCATCCGCCGGAACGCGATAACTGACGGTAGTGGCCTTGAGGGTCGAGACGAAGGTGCAACCGCCCAGGCCCAGGGTCAGGCCGAGCAACACCACAGAGGGAAACCGCATGCTTCATCCTTGGCAGGAGCAGCCATCGGTGGCCGCAAAAGGATGGCGATCTTAACTCGGCGTAATCGGCCTGCCACAGGTTTTTTGCTGCTCGAAAACCACAACTACGGGCTGCTCAAACCAGTCATGGCGGCTACCGAAGCAGCCGCCATGGTCAGGGTCAGTAGCGAGCGTCTGCCGGCCGGCCACCATTGGGCCAGTCCTTGACCTTGTCCGGGAAGTCCGGACGCGGTTGATGGGAGAAGTACTCGGCCACATCCAGGGCTTCCTGATCCGAGAGGCCACCCTGGCCCAGGGGGAATTTCTCGTGGAAGCCGATCGGCATGTTGCGCTTGACGAAGGCCGCGGCGGTATAGGTACGGGCCATGCCGGCGCCGATGTTGAACGACTCGTCGCCCCACAGCGGCGGGAAGATCAGGCTGCCGTCGGCACGCTTCAGGCCTTCGCCATCGGCGCCATGGCACACCGCGCACTGCTTGGCGTACACCTGCTTGCCATTCTCGGCGTTGGGCTTGAGGGCGGGATCGATCTTGCCCACGCCACGCCCGGCCACCTTGTCCTCGGGCCGGGTGTTCATCTTCATCCACTCGAAGTAGGCGACCATGGCTTGCATGTCCGGGCCAGCCACCGGCAGCGGCTTGCCGTGCATGGAGCGGCGGAAGCAACCGTTGATACGCTCTTCCAGGGTAATGGTCTTGCCCGCCCGTGGCGCGTAGCCGGGGAAGAATGCCGAGACACCGACGAAAGGCGACCCATCGGCCACGGTACCGGCGTTGAGGTGGCAGCTGGTGCAATTCAGCGAGTTGCCGACGTTGTCCGGTAGCAGGGCCTTGGTTTCCAGGTGCAAGCGCATGCCGCGTACCAGTTGCTCGGCGTTCGGCGCGGCCAGCAGCTTGGCCAGGCGTGGGGTTTCGAACGGCGTGCTCTCCACTTGCGGGCTCAGTTGGGCACGCATTTTCTTGACCTGGTTGGCGTCGATGGCCGAGCCCTGGTTGCCCCAGCTGCTGCGGACGAAGGTCAGGATTTCGGCGATTTCCTCATCGGCCAGCTGGGCGAAACCCGGCATGGTGTAGACCCGTGGATGGGCCGCGGTCTGGGCGGTCTTCCAGCCGGTCAGGGTGATGTGCAGCAGGGAAGTCGGGTTGCTCGACGCCACGCTGGGGTTGCCCGCCAGGGACGGGAACATTTGCGGTACGCCGGCGCCATCCTGGCGGTGGCAGTCGGAGCAGAACTGCGCATAACCCAGGCCACCACGAGAAGTGAACAGGTTGCTCGGCGGTGCTGCCGGGGCCTGGACCTCGGACGGCATCGGCAGGTCGTCCTTGCCTGCCGGCAACGACTTGAGATAGGCCGCGATGGCGGTCAGGTCGGCATCGGTGAAGTGCTGGGTACTGTGGTGGATCACATCGGCCATGTTGCCCGAGACCGTGGCGAAGCGGTTCTGCCCGGTCTTGAGCAGTTGCACGGTGTCTTCCACGGTCCACAGGTTGCGCAGGCTCAGGGCACGCCACTCTTCCACCGTCTCCCCGGCCAGGTAATGCTGGCCACCGGATTCGGTGTCGCTCATGGCCTTCTCCTGGAAGGCGATGCCCCGTGGGGTGTGGCAGGAACCGCAATGGCCCAGGCCCTGGACCAGGTAAGCGCCACGGTTGAGCTGTTCGTCACGCTGGGGATCGGGCTTGAAGGGCTGCTTGTCGACGAAGGCGAAGTTCCAGAACCACAGGCCCCAGCGCTGGTTGAAGGGGAAGCCCATGTCGGCCTCCAGGTTGCTCTGGGCCACCGGCTCCACGCCATTGATCAGGTAGGCAAAGAGCGCTCGCATGTCCTCTTCGGTCATCTTCGCGTAGGACGGGTACGGCATGGCCGGGTACAAATGGCTGCCATCAGGGGTCACGCCTTCGCGCATGACGCGGTCGAACTCTTCGAAGCTGTAGTTGCCGATGCCGGTGGTCTTGTCCGGAGTGATGTTGCTGGAGTAGATGGTGCCCATGGGCGTCTTCAGCTCCAGACCGCCGGCCATGACCGCGCCGCCACGAGCGGTATGGCAGGCGATGCAGTCGCCAAGCTGGGCCACATACTGGCCACGCTGGATCGTTTCGGCATCGGGGGTGGGGGTAGCTGCCGGAGCAGGCTCGCTACCGTGGGCAGAATGTACGCAGAGCAACGCAGCGCCCAGGAGGCACAAGCGTGACAGAGAAAAAGCCATCAGGTTATTCCTTTAAAACCCGCCTGGGGTGATCCCCTCGGCCGATATCCGCAAAGGTTTTTATTGGTTATCTCGGGCCCTTGGGAGGTAGGCCCGGGGCTCGATACCTTGTGGGTCCGAGCCTGAGTCCCTTGTAGCGGATTTCTCTGAAAACCCTGTTGATATGGATCATGCACCTGTAGGCAATGGCTTATTCACCCTGTTTCTCGGCGTTTTCACTCACTAGCTTCGACACCCAGCCCCGCGGCCTGCCAGTCGGTGAACCCCTCGTCCAGGCGCCGCACCTTGAAGCCCTTGGCCCGCAACAACGCCGCAGCGTTGTGCGAAAGCACGCAGTAAGGGCCGCGGCAGTAGGCCACCAACTCCTGCTCCGACGGCAGCTCCGCCAGGCGCAGTTCCAGCTCATCCAGCGGGATGTTGATCGCCCCCGGCAGGTGCCCCTGGGCAAATTCCTCCGGCGAACGCACATCCAGCAAGGTCATGCCGCCTTCCTGCAAGCGCTGGTGCAACTCGCCCCGGGAGATGGCCTCAAGCCGCGCCGGCTGTTGCACGCTATCGCTAAGCAGGTCGCGAATCTGCCCATGGTTGTAGTCGACGTACTGGCGCAAAGCATCGAGCAAGCCCGCCACCGGGCCTTGGGCCAGGCTGTAGAGCACGCGCTTGCCATCGCGCCGGGTCTGCACGAAACCGCCGCGACGCAACTGCTGCAGGTGCTGGGAAGTGTTGGCTACCGAAAGGCCCGAGGCCTCCACCAGGCGCTCCACCGGCTGCTCGCCGCGAGCGATGTGCTCCAGCAGGATCAAGCGATGGTGATGCCCGAGGATGCGCGCCAACTCGGCCATGTCGGCCAGTGGCTGCTGTGGGGAAAACGAATCGGTCATTGACAGTTCCTGCTGCTTTATTGATCATTCAATCATTAAATTGAATGAAATCTTATCACGGGAATACTTGGCACTGTACTGCCAGGCTCCCGTATCCGAAGGAGTCCTTATGCATGCACTCATGGCGTTGATCTTACCGGCACTGGCGATCGGTGTCGGCGCAACCGTGGTCTTGGATCTCTGGAACCTGTTCCTCGCCCGGTTCCTGAACATGCCCGGCCCCAACTGGGGCATGGTCGGGCGCTGGGTCGGCCACTTCCCCAAGGGCCGGTTCGTGCACCAGAACATCGCCCAGGCGGCGCCAATAGCCGGAGAACAAGCGCTGGGCTGGCTGGCCCACTACCTGATCGGGATCGCTTTCGCGGTACTGTTGCTGCTGACCCAGGACCCGCAATGGCCGTTGCAGCCGACCCTGGCCCCGGCGCTGATCGTCGGCGTGCTGACGGTGGCCGCGCCGTTCTTCCTGATGCAGCCGTGCATGGGTGCCGGAGTCGCGGCCAGCAAGACACCCAAGCCGAACGTGGCCCGGCTGCGCAGCCTGGTCGGCCACTCGGTGTTCGGCCTGGGCTTGTATGGTTCGGCCATGACCTGGGCCTGGGTGATGGGACAGGCCACCTGAGCGTCAACTCCAATTACCAGCGCCCAGGAACCGCGCCAGCGATGAAACCAGCCATCTGCGATCTATGCCTCAACGACTTTCGCTCGGAGATGTTCCATGCCGCCAGCGGCGGCGACCTGGTGCGCTTTGCCGACTACAGCCCCCTGGACGCCAGCTGTGCGGGCCATCCCCATGGCTATGAGTGGTTTTGCGCTGAACACCTGGCCAGCGCCCAGGCTCTGGCCTCGCTGAACCACGCCGATGCCATGGCCAGGCTGTTCCGACAATATGGGCCATTCCCGGAATATCCGCCGCTGGCCCCTAGCGATCCGGCACTGTGGCTCGTCCAGGTCGGCGCCAATCCCGCCCGAGTGTTCGGCATCGTCCGCCAGGCCATGACCCTCAGTCCCCGGCAGGCCAAGACGCTGATGGCCAACGCTCCCTTCAAGGTCATGCAAGCCTGGCCACAGGTGTTCAGGACCTGGCAACAAGCCCTGGAACAAGCGGGGGCCAGCGTCGAGATACGCTACCCTTCGTCAAGATCCGTCCTGGCCGAAAGCGCAGCCCTGCCCAGTCGCTGAAGCGCCTACCCGAAAGCCCTTGAACGCAACTGTCGCCAGCGGCGAATGTTCCAGGCACTTGTGCCGACCGATGGAATCAGAGTTCTGTGTAGCATCGCTACCGATCACCGGTTCCACCTGCCCACGGAAGACCCTGCCCATGCTCGACCACCTGGACCTCAACGCCCTGATCGCCACCTACGGCTACTGGGTGATCTTCGTCGGTTGCCTGCTGGAGGGCGAGACTGTGTTGATCCTCGGTGGCATGGCGGCGCACCAGGGCAACCTGGAGTGGCCCCAGGTGCTCGGCCTGGCCACCCTCGGCGGCATCCTCGGCGACCAACTGCTGTTCTGGACCGGTCGCTACTCCGGCGCCCGGATACTGCCCAGGCTCAAGCGCCACCAGGCCGCCATCGCACGGGTCAAGGGCCTGATCGAGCGCTACCCCCTGACCTCGGTGTTCGCCGTGCGTTTTCTCTATGGCATGCGCCTGGTAGGACCGATGGTCATCGGTGCCAGCGGCCTGGCACCCTGGCGCTTTGCCTTGCTCAATGTGCTCGGGGCCGCGGTCTGGGCCATGTTGTTCGTCGGGGCTGGCTATTGGGCCGGCGAGGCCTTGCAGCATTTTTTCGGCGACCTGAAGCCCTATCGCCTGCCGATCTTCCTCGGCGTGGTGGCCCTGCTGGGACTCGCCGCGCTGGTACGGCACCTGCGCAACCGACACAAGACGAAAACCTCTTGAAGCGGGCGCAAGCCCTGGATCCGGAAATTTCATACTGACCCGGCGACTTTATTTCGTTTGTCCCAGGCGGCCGAGGCCGGCTTAGATAACAGCTCGTTTCCGGCATGCAGAGCCCGTCCCATGAGCTACGAAAATATCAGCCGTTCGATCGCCACTGTCCACCCGATCCAGCTCAGCCATGGGCGCAATGCCGAAGTCTGGGACACCCAGGGCAAGCGCTACATCGACTTCGTCGGCGGCATTGGCGTGCTCAACCTCGGGCACTGTCATCCGCGTATTGTCGCGGCCATCCAGGCCCAGGCCAGCCGCCTCACCCACTACGCCTTCAACGCCGCTCCGCACGCGCCCTACCTTGAGTTCATGGAGCGCCTGGCCCGCTTCATCCCGGTGAACTACCCGGTCAGCGGCATGCTCACCAACAGTGGTGCCGAAGCGGCGGAAAACGCCTTGAAGATCGTCCGCGCCGCCACCGGGCGCAGCGCGGTGATTGCCTTCGACGGCGGCTTCCATGGCCGTACCCTGGCCACCCTCAACCTCAACGGCAAGGTCGCCCCCTACAAGCAGAAGGTCGGCGTACTACCGGGGCCCGTGTACCACCTGCCCTACCCTAGCGCCGACAACGGCGTGAGTGCAGAAGAAGCCTTGAAGGCCATGCAACGGTTGTTCAGCGTCGAGATCGATGTCGGCGAGGTGGCCTGCTTCATCTTCGAGCCAGTGCAGGGCGAAGGCGGCTTCCTGGCTCTGGACCCGGGGTTCGCCCAGGCCCTGCGTCGCTTGTGCGACGAGCAGCGGATCCTCCTGGTGGCCGACGAGATCCAGTCCGGCTTTGGCCGCACCGGCCAGCGTTTCGGCTTTTCCCGGCTGGGTATCGAACCGGACCTGATCCTCCTGGGCAAGAGCATCGGCGGCGGGCTGCCCCTGGGCGCGGTGGTGGGTCGCCAGGAGCTGCTGGACAGCCTGCCCCGAGGCGGCCTGGGCGGCACCTATTCGGGCAACCCGATCGCTTGTGCCGCGGCCCTGGCGACCCTGGAGGAAATGACCGACGAGCATCTGCAAGCCTGGGGCGAGGTCCAGGAACGAGCGATTGTCGAGCGTTACCAGCACTGGAAGTCCAGTGGCCTGTGCCGCTACCTGGGGCGCTTGACCGGGGTCGGCGCCATGCGCGGTATCGAGCTGCTGGATGAGCATGGCGCGCCAGCGTCGGAGCCGTTGAACAATCTGCTGGCCAGCGCCCGGGAAGCCGGCCTGCTGCTGATGCCCAGCGGCAAGTCACGGCATATCGTGCGCCTGTTGGCGCCCCTGACCACGGAAGCGGAAGTCTTCGAAGAGGGGCTGGATATTCTCCAGCAATGCCTGGCGCGCCTGTGACCCCAGGCGCCCCGGGCAGAAAGGGCTAGAACAGATAGCCCATGTAGATCGCCGCACCGCCGCCGGCTTGCAGGCCGGCGTTCATCCCGGCCATGACTACCGCACCCTTGGCCGACTGCAGCAGTTGGCGGTTGACCGTGGTAGCCGCGAAAATCGAGGCCGCAGTGGAATTCACCGCTACCGCCAGGGCCAGCAGCTTGGGGTCCAGGCCGAACAGCAAGGCCGTGGCCGAACCACCCACCCCCAGCCCCGCACCGACTTCGGTGTACAGGCAAGGGCCGGTGATGTCGTCGCTGGTCAGGTCGCGGCTGGCCAGGGCGTCGGAAACGAACACCTTGCCGGTGCTGGGAAAGGCTTCGGCAGCACCGGCGCCGCCGACGGTCTTGCCCTTGATCCGGATATTGACCTTGCCGAAACGCGGCAGGCGGGCGCCGAACCCTACCCCCACCCCAAGGCCGCCATAGTGGTAGTGCACATCCTCGCCCTGGGGCGAGCGCAGTACCAGGGAAGCGCCGCTGCCAGCCAGCAGGGCCACGGTCAGGCCGCCGCCACTGGCGGTCTGGTACTGCCAGCGACTCTCGTTGACCGGGATCGGGATGTCATAGCTCATGGGTTCAAAGTCCTTTTAATGGTTGTGCGGCGCGACGCCCGCGCTGGCTGGCGATGCCGATGAGGCCGGCAATGACGAACACCAGGCCGATCAGGCCCAGCACGCCCGGGGTGGCCCAGAGAGCGGCCGGATCGTCGATCACCGCGCTGTTGGCCGCGCGGTCGGGCTGGTAGTAGACCCGGACCGGCTGGTCTTTCTGGTAGCCGAAGATGAAGCCGCCCTGGGGATAGGAGATCTTCTCCCCACTGGCCGTGGTGAAGGCGATCTCGGGGTGCGAGCCGCCGGCATTCAGGTCGCTGACGATGCCGTCGGCGGTCTGGGCGCTGGCGAGGAATTCGCGGCGGTCGAGGGCAAGGTTGCCGGCGATGACCAGCAGGCCGATGCCGATCAGGGCGAACAGCAGACCCTGGAGGATCTTGCCGAGGCGTGACGGGGTGGAGTTAGCCATGGGCTGTCTCGATATTCGTCCGTGAATGGGGAGGCCAAGATTACAAGAAACCTCGAGCCAGAAAAACCGCTGCCAAGGTGCGCGCACCGTTCGCCAGCGGACCCGGGCCGCCCAGGGTCACGGCCGTGTGCGCCTGCGGGAGACGACTACAAACCGAAAACCCGGCGGGCATTGCCCTGGAGGAATTTGTCCGCGATTGGCGGCGGAAGTTCCAGGGCCTGGACCTGCTCCAGGCATTTTTTCAGCGACAGCTGGGGGAAGTTGCTGCCGAACAAGACCTTGTCCTGGCCGTAAGTACGGATGAAATGCAGCAGTTGCGGCGGGTAGTAGGCCGGCAGGTAAGCCGAGGTATCGATGTGGATATTGTCGTGCTTCCAGGCCAGGCCGATCATCTCGTCGGTCCAGGGATGGCCGATGTGCCCGCCGACGATCACCAGCTCGGGAAAGTCCAGGGCCACCTCGTCCAGGTAGGGCACCGGCCGCCCGGTCTCCGAGGGCATCAGCGGTCCGGTATGGCCGACCTGGGTACAGAAGGGAATCCCCAGCTCGATGCACTTGGCGTACAGCGGGTAGTACAGGCGGTGGTTGGGCGGCAGCTTCCAGAGCCAGGGCACGATGCGCAGGGCCTTGCAGCCCAGTTCGCCCACCGCCCGATCGAGCTCGGCCAGGGCGGCCATGGGCCGGCTCAGGTCCACCGTGGCCACGCCGACGAAACGCTCGGGAAAGGCCCGGGTATAGGCCGCCACTTCATCGTTGCTGAACACCCAGCCCTCGGGCCGGCACCAGGCGCTGAGCATGAGCTTTTCCACTCCGGCCTGATCCATCAGCGCCACGGTCTGCTCGATGCTCACCGGCTGGTCGAGCAGGTGCGCCGAGCCGGATTTCTCGAACAGCCGGGCGACTTCCGGCAACAGCGCCCGCGCGCGGCCATTGGCCGGCTGCGCCCAGGCATCGATGGCTCCCAGTTTCACGGTCATGCTTGCGTCCCTCCAGGCAGATCCAGGTCCAGGCACCACGCTACGCCTGGCGCCAGACGGCAACAATGTTCGCAATGCTCGCCCGGCTTGACCGAAGCGTTCAGCCGCGCTTGACGAATAACCCGCCGGCGGGATGCAATCCGCGATCGCTACCCATTGGAGACATGCCCATGCTGATCCGCGACGCCCGGGCCGAGGACTGCGAAGCCCTGCGGCAATTTCTCGGCGACAACGGCTGGGGCCATCGCATTGGTACCCGCGAGTACTTCAGCCAGTTGCTGGCCAACTCCCAGCGCACGGCAGTGGCATGGCACGACAACAGCATCATCGGTTTTGCCCGCGGCCTCAGCGATGGGCTCTCCAACGGCTACCTGTCCATGGTGGTGGTTGCCCAGCAATATCGACGGCAAGGTACAGGCCGGGCCCTGGTGCAGTGGGTGATGGGCGACAACCCGCAGATCACCTGGGTCCTGCGCGCCGGTCGTCCTGGAGCGGCGCAGTTCTTCCGCTCGATGGGCTTCGAGCCCTCGGACATCGCCATGGAGCGCAAGCGCCATAGCGCCTGATCGCCCTTCACCTGCCGCTCATCCAAGGAGCCCTCATGTCAGAACAACACGACACCAACGCCGACTGGCCACCGGCCGGCTGCCCGCCCCTGGCCTGGCCGGACCTGCCCGATCAGGCCACGCGCCTGGCCTGGTACCGGGCGGCGATTGGCGCCTACGGCGCGTTATGGGAAGGACACATCAACGAACCCGAGCTGACACCCGTCAGCGAAGACGCCTTGCAGGCCCTGGAACAGCGCCTGGGCTGCCCGCTGCCACCGGCGCTGCGCGACTACCACCGCCAGCTGGGGGTGCTGTCCCTGGCCGAGACCCTGTGCAGCGTCGAGCCCGGCGACATCTCGATCCAGCCTCTGCTGGAGGCCTACCCCGGCATCGTCGAGATCGACGAGCAATACCTGGACCTGGCACTGGCGCAAAGGCTGGTGGCCTTCGGCGACTACCTGGGCAACGGCAACCTGTTCTGCTTCGAGCGCGACACCGGCGCGGTCTACTACTTCGACCACGATAGCGGCATGGCCCTGACGCCTTTCTTCGATTCGCCGCAGGACTACCTGGACGCGCTGATGCTGCTGTGCCTGGCCGAGGTACATGACGACGATGACGGCGTCGAAGCGCTGATCAGCCAGCGCTATGGCGAGGATCTGCTACGCAAGTGGCGCTACTGACCTCCCCGCCCTCAAGATCGGTCATCAACCGCCAGTCTTCACCCGTATCGGCTGTTCCTGGTAACGCTCGGGAAACAGCTGCTTGAGGTGCACCACCTTGGGCAGGTCATTGATCACGATGTAGGGATAGCCAGGGTGCTCGGCAAGAAAATCCTGGTGATAGGCCTCCGCCGGGTAAAAGGTCTGGTCCGGCTCCAGGCGGGTGGCAATGGGCTTGGCGAACGCCCGCCCTGCATCGAGCTGGGCGATGTAGGCCTGGGCCACCCGTTGTTGCTCGGGCGTCTGCGGGAACAGCGCCGAGCGGTACTGGGTGCCGCTGTCCGGCCCCTGGCGATTGAGTTCGGTAGGGTCGTGGGCCACCGAGAAGTAGATCTGCAGCAAGCTGCCGTAGCTGACCTGGGCCGGATCGAAGGTCACCTGCACCGACTCGGCATGCCCGGTATCACCTTCGCTGACCCGCTGATAGTCCGCCGTCTGCGCCGCGCCCCCGGCATAACCGGACACCGCGCGCTGCACGCCTTTGACATGGGCAAACACGCCCTGCACACCCCAGAAGCAACCACCGGCAAATACCGCCGTCTCGCTAGGGGCCGGATTGCGTTCATCCAGCGCTGGCGGTGCGATCACCACCGCGTCACCGGTACCGCCAAGGGAAAAGGCCGAGCACTGCCCCGCCAGCCCCAGCACGGTCATTGCCAGCACTGCGCCCAGAATGTTTTTCATACCTGCCTCTCTTGCCATGAGTGAACCTGCAGGGCCGCGCCCGGCCTTTCCACGATCCAGACCAACCGACTGTCGTGTCCCCGCCTCTCAACCAAAAGTGAAGGCATAGGCCTGCACCCCTGGTTCGAGAAACTCGATGCTGAAGGTGTGCTCCGCCACATCGCCGGCCTGACGCACCAACTGGTACAGGCGCTGCTCGGTCACCTGGCCGCTGCCGTCGGGCGCCACATCCACGCCGTGGTCCGCCCCCGGTGCATGGCCGTCGATCAGCACCTTGAAGCGCACTGGCCGACCATCGCTCCCCGGACCCAGTACCAGGTGCAGGTCACGGGCGTGAAAGCGGTACACCAGCGCCCCGCCTGGCGCAGTGGATCGAGCACTTTCGGCACCGACCTTCCACTGCCCGCGCAGGCCCCAGTCGTTCAGCGCCAACTGCGCCGGCACGTCATAGGCCGCGATGGTGTCCGGCGCCAGGCTGGCCTGGGGCACGAAGTTCTCCGAGCGCTGGTAGCCGACGTAGGTTTCCGGCGAGCGCACCTCGTTCATGTCCGCCGCTTGCTGCACCCCCTTGGCCTCGGCCTGGATCAAGCCACCGGTGACCTGGGCATTGCCGGCCTCGCGCAGCAGTTGCTGGATCACTCGCTCAGACTCGGCGTACTCACCCTCGCCGAAGTGCTGGTAGCGAATGCGCCCCTGGGCATCGGCGAAGTAGTGCGCCGGCCAATACTGATTGTCGAAGGCACGCCAGATCCGGTAGTCGTTGTCGATGGCCACGGGATAGTCGATGCCCAAGTCCTTCACGGCCTTGGTGACATTGCCCACGTCCCGTTCGAAGGCGAACTCCGGGGCGTGTACACCGATCACCACCAGCCCCTGGTCGCGGTACTTCTCGGCCCAGGCTTTGACATAGGGCAGGCTGCGCAGGCAGTTGATGCAGGAGTAGGTCCAGAAATCCACCAGTACCACCTTGCCCTTCAGCGCCTCGGCACTCAGGGGGGGCGAGTTGAGCCACTGCACGGCGCCACTCAGCGGCGGCAACTGGCCCTGCACCGGCAAGGCCGGCGCGGACATGGCGCCAGCGGCAGCCATCATTGCGCCGCCGAGGTGATCTTGCGCCTGCATCGCCCCCTCCGGTGCGGCCGCCCCACCCGTCAACCGTCCCACCAGGGCCTGCTCCAGGCCGGCGGTGGAGGCCGTGGAAAGACGCGCCAGAATCCCGGTGTCCCAGCCCATGGCAATGGCCGCGACCCCGGCGAGCATCGCTGCCCCCAGGCCCTTGCGCAGCCATTCACCGGCGCCCAGGGAGCGCTTCATGGCGGCGAATACCTTGCCACCGAGCAACAGCGCCACGGCCAGCGAGGTCGCAGCGCCGCCCGCGTAGGCCAGCAACAGCAGGCTGGTCGCGAGGTTGGCGCCCTGCAATGCCGCCCCGGTCAGCAACAGCCCGAGAATCGGCCCGGCGCACGGCGCCCAGAGCAGGCCGGTGGCAACGCCGATCAACAATGAAGCGCCGGGCCGCGGCCGTGGGTCGTGGCCGGCAGCCTCCGACAGCCGCCCGCCCACCGCAACCAGCGGCCGGGTCAGGCGCTCGGCCAACCGCGGCAGCAGCAGCGTCAGCCCGAACAGTGCTACGCACAGCAACGCGAGCCAGCGACCGTACTGATTGGCTTGCACCACCCAGGCGCCGCCCACCGCCGCCAGGCTCGCGACCACGGCGAAGGTCAGGGCCATGCCCAGCAACAGCGGCAAGCCACTGCGCAAGAACGGCTGGCCGGTGCGAGCGAAGACAAAGGGCAATACCGGCAGAATGCAGGGGCTGACAATGGTCAGCACACCACCGAGATAAGCGAGAAGCAGTAGCCACATGAGGTCATCCTTCTATCGGTGAGAAACAGCATCAGGCCGCTTGCACGGTGAAGTTCATGGCCAGCCCGTTCATGCAGTAGCGCAGGCCGGTAGGCGCCGGGCCATCATCGAATACATGCCCCAGGTGGCCGCCGCAGCGCCGGCAGTGCACTTCGGTGCGCTGCATGCCCAAAGAACGATCGCTGCGCTGCGCCACTGCATGTCCCAGCGGGGCCCAGAAGCTTGGCCAGCCGGTATGGCTGTCGAATTTGGTGGTCGAGGAAAACAGCGCCAGGGCGCAGCCGGCGCAGGCGAAGGTGCCGGCGCGGTGCTCGTCGTTGAGCGCACTGCTATAGGCCCGTTCGGTGCCCTCCTGGCGCAGTACCCGGTACTGCTCGGGGCTGAGCAAGGTGCGCCACTGGTTGTCGGTGTGGCTGACCTCAAACGCCTCATCGGCCTGGGCCGCCCCCACCAGGCTGCCTTCACCGCCCTGCCAGGGCAACGCCTTCAGGGCCAGGGTGGCCACCCCAAGACCTGCACCTGCCGCCAGCAATTGTCGCCGTGTGAACATGGGTCTCTCCCGTAATCGGCCTCTGAACCTTGGGCAGAGCCTATGCTTGGGCTGATCGCCAAATCCTCACGCACAGTTAAACAATTCGTGATAACTGGCCCCGGCGAAACACCGCACAATGCGCCCATTGCCTAAAGGACCCTGTGTCGATGGAACAAGCCAAACGCGTGCTGGTGGTCGAGGACGACCAGCACATCGCCGACCTGATCACCCTGCACCTGCGCGATGAGCAGCTGGAGGTGGTGCACAGCGCCGACGGCAACGAGGGCCTGCGCCTGCTGGAACAGGGTGGCTGGGACGCGCTGATCCTGGACCTGATGCTGCCCGGGGTCGACGGCCTGGAGATCTGCCGCCGCGCCCGGGCGATGACCCGCTACACCCCGATCATCATCACCAGTGCCCGCTCCAGCGAGATGCACCGCATCCTTGGCCTGGAACTGGGCGCCGACGACTACCTGGCCAAGCCGTTCTCGGTGCTCGAGCTGGTGGCCCGGGTCAAAGCGCTGCTGCGCCGGGTCGATGCGCTGGCACGCAACCTCAAGCTGGACAGCGGCAGCCTCGCCCTCGACGGCCTGGCCATCGATCCGCTGACACGCGACGCCAACCTGGACGGGCGGCGCCTGGACCTCACGCCGCGGGAGTTCGACCTCCTGTATTTCTTCGCCCGCCAGCCGGGCAAGGTGTTCTCGCGCATGGACCTGCTCAATGCCGTCTGGGGCTACAACCACGAAGGCTACGAGCACACCGTCAACACCCATATCAATCGCTTGCGGGCCAAGATCGAAAGCGACCCGGCACAGCCCGCGCGGATCCTCACGGTCTGGGGCCGCGGCTACAAGTTCGCCGCCCAGGAGCCGACATGAGGCTGACCCTGACCCAGCGCCTGTCCGTGGTGTTCGCCCTGCTGTTGCTGGTGTGCTGCTCCACCTCGGCCTGGTTGCAGGTGCGTTCCAGCCGCATGCATGAACTGGAAGTGGTCCAGGGCCTGTCGCGGGACCTGGCCGGGCATATCGCCCAGGATACCCAGTTGATGGATGCCAACGGCCTGATGCCCAACGCCCTGCGTGCGCTGTTCGGCCAGCTGATGCTGGTCAACCCCAGTGTCGAGGTGTACCTGCTGGACACCCAGGGACGTGTGATGGGCAACGCCGCTCCCGCCGGCCGCCTGCGCCGCGAACAGGTGGACCTGGCGCCAATCCGTCGCCTGCTGGCTGGCGACCCGCTGCCGATCCTTGGCGACGACCCGCGCAGCCCGGATGGACGCAAGGTGTTCAGCGCAGCGCCGTTGATGGTTGCCGGCAAGCAGGCGGGTTATCTGTACGTGGTGCTGCTCAGCGAGGAACACGACCGCCTCGCCGAACGCGGCGCCACGGGTGCGGCCTTGAACATCGCCTTGTGGTCCATCGCCCTGGTGGCGCTGTTGTGCCTGATCGCCGGCCTCACGGCTTTCGCCCTGATCACCCGGCCATTGCGCACCCTGACCGAGCGGGTTGGCCAGTTCGATATCGATGCGGTGCCCAGTGTGCCGGCGCCGATGCCGGAACGCACACCGAGCCAGGATGAGCTCGCCGTGCTCGACGCCACGTTCCGCCAGATGCAAACCCGGCTCAACGAACAGTGGCGCACCCTGACCCGCCAGGATCAGGAGCGCCGCGAGCTGGTGGCGAACATTTCCCACGACCTGCGCACGCCACTGTCGTCCCTGCATGGCTACCTGGAAACCCTGTCGCTCAAGGACGCCAGCCTGAGCCCCGAGGAACGTCGGCGCTACCTGGGCATCGCCCTGGATCAGAGCCGCAAGGTCGGCGGCCTGGCCCAGGCACTGCTGGAACTGGTGCGCCTGGAACACGGTTTCGTCCAGCCGGTGCTCGAGACCTTTTCCCTGACCGACCTGCTGCAAGACATCTTCCAGAAGTTCGAACTGGCCGCCGAGGCGCGCCAGGTGCAGCTCAAGGCCGACTTCGCCCCAGGCGCCTGGGGCGTCTGTGCCGACCTGGGGCTGATCGAACGGGTGCTGACCAACCTGGTGGACAATGCCCTGCGCCACACCCCCGGCAGTGGCGAGATCGAGATCGGCCTGCGCGCCGACGGCCCAGAGGTGCAGGTACGAGTCAGCGACAGTGGTCCCGGCATTGCCGAGCACCTGCGCGAAGGCCTGTTCCTGCGCCCCTTCACTATCGGTGGCGCCCGCCGTGACGGCGGCCTGGGCTTGCGCATCGTCCATCGCATCCTGCAATTGCACGGGGTGAGCATCCGCCTGGTGGACGAACCCGGGCGCGGTGCGACCTTCTGCTTTGCCCTGCCGGTGGAGGCGAAAACGGCCGAGGAGTGGGCCAGACAATCGCGGACAAGCCAATAGCGCTGATTCCGAAACTCATCGCTTCGGCCGGTTGCACAAGGCCAAGCCTCGCCCGCTGCCTGCCTGTCGCAAAGCAGCCGGGCTGCCCGTCTTGCCCAAGGGCTCGCCACCCGTTCAGGGCCAGGGCTTCAGTGCTGTCAAGGCGCGGCCCGATACAGGGTTTGCAGATGGGAAAGGCGCAAGCCGCAGTGCTCCAAGTTGCGCCGGCTTTGCGAGTTCACCAACGCCGTGGCCGCCACACTCCGAGCGCCGAGGGCGACGGCCTGGTGCAACCTGTGGGCGATCAGGGCCCGGTGATGACCCTGGCCGCGCGCAGCCTTGGTGGTAAAGGCGGTGCCCAGATAGGCCACGCCGTTGTCGGCGATGAACAACGCCGCTCCGGCCACCGCGACACCCTGTTCGCGTATCAGGTACAAGTGCCCGCGAGCATCGTCGAGCAATGCGCCGAAAGCCGCTTGGGTAACCGGCCGGGCAGCCCCGGGTGTGTTGAATGCCTCGCGGTGCAGCACACAGAAGCTTTCCAGGGTCGACAGATCCACTGACTCGACATCCGAACACGCCGGCGAGGCCGGGATCGCCTCCACGGGCGCAAGGAATTGCCCATGGGTCCAGCCCTTCAGGCGTTGCAGCAGTTGCCCTTGCAGCTCCAGGGTGGGTGCGATCCTGGCCGATGCGGCGATCAGGGCGATCGCCGGGTTGCAGGCGTTGCAAGCCTGCAGCAGGCCGGCCAGCTTCCCGGCATCTCGCTCCTGGTCACCGTGCACCCGATTCAGCATCGGGCTGGGATGGCCGGCCACAAGGAACGCACCGCAACTCGAATCGCCCTGCACGCTTGCCCGATAGGGGTTGCCCGAGATGCTCGCCAGGCCCTCGACCCGGGTGCGCAAGTATTGGTTTTCCGCATGTTCAACGGCCAACGCCCATGAGCGATCCATATCAGCGGCCTCCCCCGGCCGGCGTCTCGCTGACCCAGGGCACCCGTACCTCGCCAGCGATGAGCGCGGCCTGGCGTTGCAGGGTGTCGAACTTCGCCTTGGGGCCGAACAGCCCGGTGAAGTGCAGCAGCAGGCGCCCGGCGAAACCCAGGCCATCGCCGCTGCGCCGGGGGATCAGGTGCATGTGGGCATGGGGAATATGCTGGTTGGTGGCCCGGCCATCGTTGACCAAGAGGTGCGTGCCCTCCACGCCGAAGCCGGCACGACGCTGCGCGGCCACCAGGCCATCGAACACCTGGTACAGGTGCTGGCGGACGAAACCGGGCAACTGGTCGAGCTTTTCCACATGGGACTGGGGAATCAGCAGCACATGCCCCTGCCCCAGGGGGTGCACGTCCATGAAGGCCATGCAATGTTCATCGCGGTAGATCACGGCCGCAGGCAAGGCGCCAGCGATAATCTGGCAGAAAATGCAGTTCATCCATGAGTCCTCGAGTGACAAGGTGCGTCCCGGCGAAAACCTGAATGTAACCCAGCTTGCCCCCTGCCTGCGCGTTTCTTGCGGCGCCTTGCCAGGGCGCCGGACAATCAGTCCAGGGCCAGGTAGGCGCCGGCATCGACCTCGATCATCACCGGTTGGCGAGTACTCGCAAGATTCGCCAGCAGTTCCTGCAACTGCGCCGGGCTGGCCACCTGGTGGTAGGCCACATGGCAACTGGCGGCCAGGGCCTGGAAATCCGGGGTGAGGATGTCCACCCCCAGCGGCTGGATGTCCCGGGCATGCATGTAGTCGCGGATCTCGCCATAACACTGGTTGTTCCACACCAGCAGGATCACGCCGATCTGCGCTTCACAGGCCGCGATCAGCTCGCCGCTGGTGAACTGCAGGCCGCCGTCGCCCACCAGCGCCACCACCGTCCGCCCGGGCTGCGCCAGCTTGGCGCCCATGGCCGCCGGCAAGCCATAGCCCAGGGTGCCGTAGCCACTGCCGGCGTTGAACCAGCTGGCCGGGGCCGGGGCCTGGTAGCCGCACGCGCCCTGGTACACCGGCTGGGTCGAGTCGCCCACCAGGATCGGTGCGTCGAGGTTGTCGCGCAGCAGGTCCAGCAAGCCTTGCAGCCCTCGCTGCCGGGGCGTCCAGCTGGCGCGTTCGGCCTGGTTCACCCGTTGCACGCTGTCCACCGCCCAGCGCCCGCGAGCGCCCTGCGGGGCGACCTGGTCCAGCAGCGCCTGCAAGCCTTGCCGGGCATCGCCCAACAGGCCGACATGGGCCCGTTGCACGCCCATGACCTGCAGCGGATCGATGTCCAGGCGGATCAGCGAACCCTTGAAGCGCAACGGCCCCAGGCCAAAGAAGTCGTAGTCGGTCTCGCCCAGTTCGGTACCCACCGCCAGCACCACGTCGGCCTCGTCGATCAACGCCCGGCCATGGGCCGCCGACTGCACCCCATCGAGCAACAACGGGTGGGCCTGGGGCAGCAGGCCCCGGGCGTTGGTGGTCAGCGCCACCGGAGCTTGCAGGCGCTCGGCCAGTTGCTGCAGCACCTGGGCGCAACCCCGGGCACCGCCACCGGCGAGGATCAGCGGCCGGTGGGCGGCATCGAGCAGGGCCAGCGCCGCGGCCAGCGAATCCCCGGCCGGAACCGGTGCGCCGGGCAGGCTGCGTGGCATCAGGTTGAGGTCGACGGCCGGCATCTCCAGCACGTCCAGGGGAATTTCGATGTGCACCGGCCGTGGGCGCGCGCATTTGAACAGGGCAAAGGCCCGGGCCAGGATCTCCGGCAACTCCGCCGGCGACTGCAAGGTATGGCTGAAGGCGCAGACCCCGGCCACCATCGCCCGCTGGTCCGGCAACTCATGCAGGTGGCCATGGCCCAGGCGCAGGTGCTCGCGCCGGTTGACCGTGGAGATCACCAGCATCGGCACCGAGTCGGCGTAGGCCTGGCCCATGGCGGTGAGGATGTTGGTCATGCCCGGGCCGGTGATGATGAAGCACACCCCGGGCTTGCCGCTGGCCCGGGCGTAGCCGTCGGCCATGAACCCTGCGCCCTGTTCGTGGCGCGGGCTGACGTGGCGCAAGCGGCTGCCATGCAGGCCGCGATACAGCTCCACCGTGTGCACCCCGGGAATCCCGAACACCGTGTCCACGCCATAACCTTCCAGCAAACGAACCAGCGACTGCGCACAGGTGGTCATCGACTACTCCTCTTGTTCTTATGGCGGGCGACACCCTGCGCCCGGCTGATGTCGGGGGACATTAGTCGCAGCCACCGAGGAGCAACAATCGAAAAAAATCCTCGCTATTGATCAATAAAATTCACGCTTTGCCAGCGCGTCGCGGTTCCGGATGCAGGCGGGTGATGCCATGCAATTGCGACTTGACCCACTCACTGAAGGCCAGCACCACCGGGCGCTCGGCCTTGAGCTGGTCGGCCACCAGGTAGTAGCCGCGGTTGGATTCGATCTCGGTGTCGAACGGCTGCACCAGCAGGCCCTTGGCCAGGGCTTCGCCGCTGATCAGGTTGTCGCCCATGGCGATGCCCTGGCCGGCGATGCAGGCCGACTGCACGAAGTGCGCATCGGCGAACACTATGCCCCGGCGCACGTCGACGTTCGGCGCCCCGGCCGCCGCCAGCCAGATCCGCCAGTCGGAGTAGTCGATCATGTGCAGCAACAGGGCGTGGTCCAGCGCATCCAGGCTCTTGAGCCCGCCCATGGCGTTCACCAGGCTCGGGCTGCACACCGGGAAATAGCGCAGGGAGACGATCTTCTGCACATGCTGGTTGGGCCAGTCGCCCATGCCGTAGGCGACGAACAGGTCGACGTTGCTGTCGCTGGTATCGCCCGGGGTACGCGGCGATACCAGGTGCAGTTCGACCTGGGGATATAGCGCCTGGAACTCGGCGATATGGGTGCACAGCCAGTAGGTGGCGAACCCTGGCGGGCTGCTGATGCACAAACGCCCGCTGACTTGCTGGCCGTCCGAGCGCTGCCCGGCCTCGAGGATATTGGCCAGCAGCAGGTGGATGTCCCGGGCGTAGCGCTCGCCCTGGTAGGTGATGCGGATGCTGCGGCCCTGGCGCTCGGTCAGGGCGAACCCCAGGGTCTGCTCCAGGCTCTTGATCTGGTGGCTGATGGCGCTGGGAGTCAGGTTCAGCTCGCTGGCGGCTTCGGCGACACTGCCCAGGCGGGCCACCGCATCCAGGGCCCGCAGCGCCGTCATGGAGGGATAACGCATACCGATCGTGCCTCGACTGCAAGAAAACGAGTGGCTGCACGATAGCGATAATCGGCGTGCGGCAATAGCCTTGTCCGTCATCGAAAAAACCGCCGACTACTGAAAAAAATTTCCGTGTCCGGCTAAAAAAGCTCGATTGACCCTATGCCGCCGATGGCTAATTCTCAGGCCCTACCTGCGCCGGGGAAACGCCCGGCCATCGCACAATAACAAGAGGGTCGACCCTTGCAATCGCAGCCCAACTTCACCCAGCCCGTGGTGGCGATCGACGATCTGCACAAGAGCTACGCCGATCACCACGTTCTCAAGGGCATCGCCCTGCGCGCCAACGAAGGCGAAGTGGTATCGCTGATCGGCTCCAGCGGTTCGGGCAAAAGCACCCTGCTGCGCTGCATCAACCTGCTGGAAATTCCCTGCAGCGGCAGCCTGCGCATCAATGGCGAACAGGTGCGCCTGAAGACCGACCGCGCCGGCAATCCCCAGGTCGCCGACCCGGCCCAGGTGGCGCGCCTGCGCACCCAGCTGAGCATGGTGTTCCAGGGCTTCAACCTGTGGCCCCACCGCACCGTGCTGGAGAACGTCATCGAGGCCCCGGTGTATGTCCTGGGCGAAGACCGCAAGGAGGCCATCGCCCACGCCGAGCACCTGCTGGAAAAGGTCGGCCTGGCCCACAAGCGCGACACCTTCCCGTCCTTTCTCTCCGGTGGCCAGCAACAACGGGTGGCCATCGCCCGGGCCCTGGCCATGCGCCCCAAGGTGCTGCTGATGGACGAGCCGACCTCGGCCCTGGACCCGGAACTGGTGGGCGAGGTGCTCAAGGTCATCCAGGGCATCGCCGAGGAAGGCCGGACGATGATCCTGGTGACCCACGAGATGGCCTTCGCCCGCGATGTGTCGAGCAAGGTGATGTTCCTCCACCAGGGCCTGGTGGAGGAGGAAGGTGCGCCGCAGCAAATATTCTTCAACCCGGTCAGCGAGCGCTGCCGGCAATTCGTCATGGCCCAGGAAAACCGCGTCTGACGTCCCGCTGCAATCCTTGAAAACAACAACTTAGATAAAGGGTCAAGCCATGAAAAACCTGCTCAAGGTGCTCGCCACCGGTTGCCTGTTCAGTGCCCTGTCCAGCCATGCCCTGGCCGCCGACAAGATCGTCTTCGGCATCGCCCTGGAACCCTACCCGCCGTTCTCGATGAAAAGCGGCGCCGGCGACTGGAGCGGTTTCGAACCGGAGCTGATCAAGGCCCTGTGCGAACGCATGCAGGCCCAGTGCCCGCTCAAGGAAGTGGCCTGGGACGGACTGATCCCGGCCCTGCAATCGAGCCAGATCGACGCCATCCTCAACTCCCTGAGCATCACCGAGGAACGCCAGCAGGTCATCGATTTCTCCGCGCCCTACTACCAGACCCCGGCCATGTGGGTCGCCGACCAGTCCCTGGAACTCACCCCCACCCCCGAAGGGCTCAAGGGCAAGCTGATTGGCGTGCAGGGCTCCACCTCCAACGCCACCTTCGCCAAGGCCTACTACGGCAAGACCTCGACCTTGCGCTACTACACCACCCAGGACGACATGCTCTCCGACCTGCAGAGCGGGCGCATCGATGTGATGCTGGCCGACGCCCTGACCATCGAGCCGGTCCTGCAATCGGCGGCTGGCGCGGGCCTGGCCAACAAGGGCCTGGCGCCCCGGGACCCGCTGTTCGGCTCCGGCATCGGCGTCGGCCTGCGCAAGGGCGACAGCGCCCTGCAGCAGCGGATCGACAAGGCCCTGGCGGCACTCAAGGCCGACGGCACCTACGACAAGATCCGCAGCCGCTACTTCAGCGTCGACATCTCTGCCAACTAAGCCGCCCGGCGACCTGCTGCGGCAGGCCGCCGGCGTTGACTGGATACGTCATGATTTCTCTGTCCGACCTTTCCCAACTGTTCGTCGCCGACGGCTGGCTCGGCGCCCTGGCCCAGGGCGCGCTGGTGTCCCTGCAGATTTCCGCCGGGGCCTTCGTCCTCGGCCTGGGCATCGGCCTGCTGGTGGCGATGATCAAGCTGCGCGGGCCGCGCTGGCTGGTGAAGCTGGCCAACCTCTACACCACCCTGTACCGGGCCATGCCCGAGCTGCTGCTGATCCTGCTGCTGTACTACGCCGGCACCGACCTGCTGAACATGGCCATGGCGGCCATGGACCGCCCAAGCGTCACGGTCAACGGTTTCATCGCCGCCGTGCTGGTGCTGGGCATCGTCCAGGGCGCCTATTCGGCGGAGATCATCCGCGGCGCGATCCTGGCCATTCCCCATGGCCAGATCGAGGCGGCGCGGGCCTACGGCATCGAACGCTGGCTGCTGGTGCGGCGCATCCTGCTGCCGAGCATGCTGCCCTTCGCCATGGCCGGGTTGTCGAACCTGTGGCTGGTGCTGGTCAAGGACAGCGCGCTGATCAGCATCGTCGGCTACAGCGAACTGCTCTCGGTGGGCAAGCAGGCCGCCGGTTCCACCAAGCACTACCTGGTGTTCTACCTCGCGGTCGCGGCGTTCTACTTCGTCATCACCCTGGTGTCCGGCAGCGTGTTCCGCGTGCTCGAACGACGCACCCACCGCTGGCTGCCCCAGCACTAGGAGGCTGTGATGGATTTTTCCTGGATCAATGGTTTTTCCACCGAGCTGGTACGCGGCCTGGGCATCACCCTCAAGCTGCTGGCCCTGAGCGGAGCTTGCGGTTTCGTCCTGGCGGTGCTGGTGGGCCTGGGCCGAGTGTCGCGCAACCCCCTGGTCAGCGCACCCATGCGCTTCTACATCAGCGTGTTCCGCGGTACGCCGCTGCTGGTGCAGATCTACATCCTCTACTACGGCGTCGGCAGCCTGTTCGCCGCCTACCCGCCGATCCGCGGCAGCTTCCTCTGGCCCTACCTGCGCGAAGGCTTCTGGTACGTGGCCCTGGCGCTGACCCTGAGTGTCGGCGCCTATGTCGGCGAGGTCCTGCGCGGCGGCCTGCGGGCAGTGCCCCGGGGCGAACTGGAAGCGGCCCGTGCCTATGGCATGGGCTACTGGCTGACCTTGCGCCGGGTCTGGCTGCCCCGGGCCCTGGAGCTGGTGCGCCCGACCCTGGTGGGCGAATGCGTGCTGCTGCTCAAGGCCACGGCCCTGGCTTCCACGGTGGCGGTCACCGACCTGCTGGGCGCCGCCAACCTGGTGCGGGCCCAGACCCTGAAGGTCTACGAGCCGCTGCTGGCGGTGGCGCTGATCTACATCGTGCTGGCCTTCGTCATCGAACACCTGTGCGGCCGCCTGGGCGCCACCCCCAACAAGCAGGCGCCCCAGCGCCAGGCCTGAACCCATTCATTACGCGGGCAACGCGCCCGTGAGGAGCACCACATGCGTTATTCCCCTTTCGTCCAGCGCATCACCGGCGAATCCGTCAGTGCCTGGGACATCCACTACGCCGCCATCGAGGCCCGGGGTCGTGGCGAGGACGTGATCGTGCTCAGCGTCGGTGATCCGGACTTCGCCACCGACCCGCGCATCAGCGCCGCCGCCGGCGCCGCGCTGGAGCAAGGCGATACCCACTACACCCATGTGCTTGGGCGCCCGGCCCTGCGCGAGGCGATTGCCGCCAAGCAGCGGCGCCTGCTGGGCATCGAGGTCGAGGCGGCCAACGTGGCCCTGGTGGCCGGGGCGCAGAACGGCCTGTTCGCCGCATCGCTGTGCCTGTTCGGCAGTGGCGATGAAGTGCTGGTGCCCGAACCCATGTACCTGACCTACGAGGCTTGCATCCATGCCTCGGGCGCCAGCCTGGTGGCGGTGGAGCAACCAGCGGCCAACGGTTTTCGCCTGACCGCCGCGGCCCTGGAGGCGGCCCTGACCGACAAGACCCGGGGCATCGCCCTGGCCACGCCGTGCAACCCCACCGGCAACGTCTACAGCCGCGAAGAGCTGGAAGCGGTGGCCGAGATCGCACGCAAGCACGACCTGTGGGTGATTTCCGATGAGGTCTACGGGCAACTGACCTACGACCGCCAGCACCTGAGCATCGCAGCCCTGCCAGGCATGGCCGGGCGCACGGTGATCCTCAACAGCCTGTCCAAGACCCACGCCATGACCGGCTGGCGCGTGGGCTGGGTGGTGGGCCCCGAGGAGCTGGTGGGGCACCTGGACAACCTGCTGCTGTGCATGCTCTACGGCCTGCCGGGATTCATCCAGGAAGCTGCGCTCAAGGCCCTGGAGCTGGATGACGAGGTGGTCGATAGCGCTCGCGAGGTCTACCGCCGCCGTCGCGACCTGGTGATGGCAGGCCTGCGCCAGGTGCCCCTGCTGGACTGCCGCGAACCAGAGGCCGGGATGTTCATGCTGGTGGACGTGCGCCGTACCGGCCTGTCGAGCATGGACTTCGCCTGGCAGCTGTTTCGCGCCACCGGGGTCTCGGTCCTCGATGCCCAGGCCTTTGGCGCCAGCGCCGAGGGTTTCGTGCGCATTTCCTTCACCGTGGCCGACGAGGTGCTCAAGGACGCATGCCAACGCATCGCCGGGTTCGTCGAGGCCCTGGGCGCACAACGCTGACCCAGGGACCGACGCTGGCGAGGCGGCTTGCTCCCTCGCCATAGCGGCGCCCATGAACCACTGCTTTGCCACTGCGCCTGTCGCCCATTTTTTTGCCCACTGTTGAAGGGCCCTGCTTGAGAGGTTGACCCGTGACCGCTTCCGACCAATTCAACTCCACCCATAGCGCCGTCGACCAGTACGCCGAACTGGTGCTGCACAACGGCCGGATCTACACCCTCGACCCGGCGCAGCCCTGGGCCGATGCCGTGGCCATTCGCCGAGGCAAGCTGATCGCGGTGGGCAGCCTCGCCTCCTTGAGCTCGCTGGTCGGCCCCAATACCCGCCAGCACGACCTGAACGGGGCGTTCTGCATGCCCGGCCTGCACGACATGCACACCCATCCGGACCTGGCCCTGGCACCCCGCTACGCCGACGACCTGGACGTGGGCATCGAGGACCCGACCCCGGAACAACTGGCGGCGGCGATCCACGCCTATGCCGACAGCCATCCGGGCGACGGCTGGATCTACGGCCAATACTGGGTGCGCTACACCTTTCGCGAGGCCGGCCTGACGCCGGGCCGCGAGTGGCTGGACAGCATCATGCCGGACCGCCCGGTGGCCCTGCTGGACCGCATGTGGGGCACCATGATGGTCAACTCCAAGGCCCTGGAACTGGCCGGTATCGATCGCCATACCAGCGACCCGCGCAACGGCTACCTGGAGCGCGACTCGCTCACCGGCGAGCCCAACGGGCTGCTGATCGACGGCGCCTACGCGCTGATCCACGCGGCCATGCCGGCGACGCCGGTCTCGGTACTGCGCCGGGCCTATCGCGATGGCGTGCACTTCCAGACCTCTCGCGGGGTCACCGCCACCAAGTACGTGCACGTCTGCGAGAACCGCTTGCAGGCTCTCAAGGAGCTGGACGACGCCGGCGAGCTGACCCTGCGAGTGGAAGCCGCCATCAGCTGGCAGGACGATATCTTCCCGGTGCGCCGGCGCTGGGAGCTGCTCAGCGGCGAGCGGCACTTCTATCGCAGCTCGCGCTTGAGCGCCAATGCGGTGAAGTTCCATTTCGACGGCACCGTGGAGCCCAAGTCCTCGTACCTGCTGACCCCCTGGCCCGAGGAATCGAGCTGGCGCGGCAAGCTCAACCTGACCCCGGAACACATCACCGACATGGTGGTGGACATGGACCGCCGTGGCCTGCGGGTGATCGCCCACTGCACCGGCGACGGCGCCTCCGACGTGTTCCTCGATGCCGTGGCCGAGGCCCGGCGCCGCAACGGCCACAGCGGCGTACGCCACCAGTGTGCCCACAGCACCTTGCTGCACCCGGGCAACCTCAAGCGCTTCCAGAGCCTGGACGTGATCGCCGAGTTCTCGCCGGCGGCCTGGTACCCGACCCCGTTCGCCAGCGGCGCGCGCTCAGGCTATGGCCAGGAACGCCTCAAGCGCATCTACGATTTCAAGGGCGTGCTGGCCGCTGGCGGCATCGCGGTGTTCGGCACCGACTGGCCGGTGGCATCCATCGACCCGTGGCTGGCGCTGGAAACCATGGTCACCCGGCAAAACCCCTGGAACCAGGAACCCGACACCTTCGGCGACCCCATCAGCCTGGAGCAGGCGCTGCAAGTGGCGACCCTCAACGGCGCCCATGCCATGGGTCTGGAACACCTGACCGGCAGCCTGCAGGCCGGCAAGTCGGCGGACCTGATCGTGCTCGACCGCGACCTGTTCGCCCAACCGGCCCGCAACTACATCCACCACACCCAGGTGCAACTGACCTTCGTCGAGGGCCAGTTGGTCTACGACCGACTGGGCACCTTCAGCGACACGCCGCTGCAGGCGGTGTGGGAAGGCCTGCCACCGGTGATCGAGGGCCAGGAGCCATGAACAAGCTGCCGAGCATTCCGGTCACGGTGGTCTCGGGTTTTCTCGGGGCCGGCAAGACCACCCTGCTCAACCGCCTGGTGCAACGCGCCGACAGCGGCCGGCTGGCGGTGATCGTCAACGATTTCGGCGAGCTGAACATCGATGCGGCGATCATCGCCGAGGTCACCGACGCGGTGTACAGCCTGCAGAACGGCTGTATCTGCTGCACCGTGCAGGAAGACCTGCTGGCGCAACTGGTGAGCCTGTCCAAGCTGCGCCCGGCCCTGGAGCGGATCGTCATCGAGTGCAGCGGTGTCTCCGATCCGCAACGCATCGTGCAGACCATCGGCTACCCGCAACTGCGCGACCGCTTGCACCTGGATGCGGTGGTGACCCTGGTGGATGCCAGCGGTTTCCAGGCCCTGGAGGGCGACATGGCGCGCCTGTCCCGGGCCCAGGTGGCCTGCGCCGACTGGGTGCTGCTGAACAAGGTCGACCTGGTCACGCCCGAGCAGTTGCAGGCGATCCGTAGCAGCCTCGCCTGCCGTGCCCCGGTGTTCGAAACCGTACAGGCCGAACTGCCGGACGAACTGTTGCTGGCCCCGCCGGTACGCTCCAGCGAGGTGCTGTTCAAGGCTTTGCCCCAGGCCCACGACCAGTTGTTCGAGAGCTGGGTATGGAACAGCCCCCGGCCCTTGCAGGCCAAGGCCCTGCGCACCTGGCTGGCGCAGTTGCCGGCCGACCTGCTGCGCCTCAAGGGGCTGGTACGCCTGGACGGCAGCGAGCAGCCCTACTGGTTGCAGCATGTGGGCAGCCGCAGCCAGTTCACCCTGGCCACCGGGCAACCCAGCGAACATGCCGCGCAACTGGTGTTCATCGCCCGCCGCGGCAGCGACCTGCGCCAGGAGCTGGAAGCCGGGATCCGCGCCACCCAGGTGGCCTGATCCCGGGTGGCTTCACGGCCTGGTCGGCAAGGCGCAATATGGGCCGCACATTTCCTCCAGGAAGCAAGGACGCTGAAAATGATCAACATTCTCCAGGGCACGCCTCTCTGGGTGTATGCGGTCTTCGCCATGATCCTCTATTACGGCCTGCGCGCTCGCTCCGGCAGCCGTGAAAGCCTGGGTTCGCTATTGATTGCGCCCTTGATCCTGCTGGTCTGGTCGTTGTGGTCGATGAGCCTGGGCGGGCATCCCCTGTTGGCCCTGGGAGCCTGGACCGCTGGTGCGGTGCTGGGCAGCCTGGCGGCCATGCTGCTGTTCTCCACGTTCGGCGCGGTACTGGATTCGGGCGGCGAGGCGCTCCTGGTTCCCGGAACCTTGAAGATCCTCGGGATCTCGCTGCTGTTCTTCGTCGTGAAGTACTGGCTTGGGTATCAAAAGGCCGTTCATCCCGAACATGCCGCCAGCGTGCAGATGCTCAGTATCGGTGGCGCGGCTGCAGGCTTCACCGTAGGGCTGTTCTGGGGCCGGGCACTCAAGTTGTACCGCCACTTGCGAATCCTGCAGGCCAGGCACTGAATCCAGCGGGAGACAGGGGCTGGGGAATCTTCCCGGGCTAGACCGGTCTGTAGGGACGGCCAGCACCTCCGGGCGCTTGGTCCGTGACAATGGCCGTGCGCTCCAATAGATTAGGCGCCCCCGAAAATCCCCCCGGGGTTTTCGCGCCTCAAACCTGTCAAACCAAGTAGTGGATGTTCAATGCCTGATTCCAACACCGAAGAATCCGTAATCGCCTTGTCGAACAAGACCGAGTACGAAAACGCCATGCATCTTTCCCAGCATGTGTCCCAGGCCAAGACCATCAGCGAGATGGTGCTCGACGCCTTCCAGAGCTCGAAAGAAAGTGACCAGATTCGCGAACTGCGCGCCGCCATTCGCCAGGCCCACGACAGCTTTGACGACGATACCGCCTATGAACTCATGGGCCAGCTCAAGCAACTCAAGGATGCCGAAGCTGCGGACCTGGCCGCCCTGGAGGACCTGAGCAAGAAATTCCCCATCAGCCGGATTCTCTCCAGCTACAAGGACGACCCGGACTTCCAGGAACTGGTCTATGGCCTGGCGCTCAAGGTGCTGAACCAGACCCACCAGGCCATCAGCAACCCAAGCGGCAAGAGCAAGGCATCGCGGCCCAAGAAGGAAATGGAAGTGTTCGCCATCAGCAAGGACGGCATCAGCGTCACCCTGCCGATGCGCCCGCGCTCCAAGGCCAATGCCGATCGTGAAGCCTTCGAGTTCCTGGGCTTCAGCTTCATCGGCGAAGGCGAAGAGGCCGAGCTGGAAAGCGAGGTGTTCGTCGACAACCTGGGCAACGAACAACCGGCCACCCGCAAGAACATCGTCACCGCGATCCAGCAGCAGACCGCGTTCGCCGGCTACAGCGCCATCCAGCAGTAAGCCGATGCCCGGCCGACCGGCCGGCTGGCAGCCCCGTATTCACGACGAAGGCGGGGCTTGCCCCTCTCAACGATCCCCATACTCGACAATCGGGTACATCGCGCACAGCGCCTCGGTCTGCCGCCGGAACTGCTGCTGCAAGGCAGGCTCCAGGATGTATTGCTGCCCACCGTGGGGCTTGACCTGATCCAGTATCCGACACATCAGGTCGACGAGCTCGCGACATCCCTGGGAGTCCAGGTATCGCTGGGCAATGGAGCCGGTGCCAATGCACAGGCCATTGGCGGCGAATGCCGAACGGATCTCCCCCGGCCCACGTTTCTTGCTGACGATGATTGCGCACTTCTCGAGCGCCGATTCGGCGATGGAGCCGCTGATGCCTCCATGCAAGCGCAGCAGGATGGTGTGATTCTCCGTGCCGCCGCCCACGACTTCATAGTCCCGCTCCATGAATGCATCGGCCATTTCATCGGCGATGGTGCGCACCCGCCCCATGTAGGCATCGAACTGCACCGACTTGGCATAACCCAGCGCGGCCGCCTTGGCGGCGATCATGTTGACCGCCGGCGCCCCCTGCATCCCGGGAAACACGGCCTGGTCGAGCACTCGACGAAAGCTCGACCTGAGGCCCGGCACCTTGGTGTCGGCATCGCGTCCCGAGAGAATCAACCCGCCGCGAGGCCCGCCGAGCTGCCTGTGGGTACAGCAAGTAGTGACGTGAGCCGCATCGATCGGACTCGGATGACGCCCGGTGGCCACCAGCCCGGCGATATGGGAAATGTCGGCCAGGAGAATGGCTCCGGCTTCATCGGCGATGGCACGAAAGCGCTGGAAGTCGACGATCCGTGAATAGGCCGTCGCCCCACAGATGATGATGCGCGGACGATGGGCCAGGGCCAGTTGCCGTACTTGCTGGTAGTCGATGGCGCCCTGGGCCGTGGTGCCATAGCGGATCGCCTTGTAGTGGACGCCGCTGAACGCCAGGGAACTGCCATGGGTCAGGTCGCCGCCATGGTCCAGGGCCATGCCGAGGATGGTGTCGCCGGGCTCGGCCAGGGCCGAAAGGACCTGGTAATTGGCATTGGAGGCCGAGTGCGATTGCACCCCGGCATACTGGGCAGCGAACAGTTCCTTGGCTCGGCGGATCGCCAGGGACTCCACCAGGTCGGCGTTTTCGCAACCGGCATGATGGCGTCGACCGGGAATGCCCTCGACCGTGACGTTGAGCAAGGCCGAGGCAGATGCCGCCAAGGTCCGGGGGCCCGCCGCGCAAGAGGATGAAACCAAGGACAACGTGCGGTGTTGACGTGTGATTTCCGCATCCAGGATGCTTGCCAACTCGGCGTCTTCAGTTCGTAATTCGGCCAGGCCACGTCGCAACAGGTCTGCCTGGGTCCTGAGTGGTTCAGTATCGGCTGCCATGGTTCTCTGTCCCTTCCTTGTGTGTCGCATGCCACGAACGAAGGCACGCTTCCTGGATTTTACGTTCGTTTGGGCACAACGGGCTAATCCATCCCTGGCGATGACTGTACGAGATGTAACAAAATTAATCAAAAAATTGAACATAAGCCAAATTAAATGAGGCTTTTCTCGAAAAGTCAGGCCAACGTCAGCATTGCTCTGCTGTATCCCTTCGCCATCAAGTCTCAAGACATCAGGCTGCGGGACTGTATTGCAGGGCCGGCGCATGCAACACTTGTCCGCCGTGATGAGCTAAATCGGATCATCCCGATGATTTGAGCACACGCCGCTCAGCGAAACATTCCAGGACGGATCCGCGCCGGTTGAAAAAGCACCGGTGTCATAACCAAACATGAAGAATCCGGGCAGACTCCATGCCACTGCCGCCCGACATTGGGCTCTGGGCAACTGGATGCATTACGACTATAGGGAAATAGTGAGGTACTGGATGCATAAGAGAGAAAGAACAGAGTATTTAAAAAGCAATATTAAATACCTGATTAAAAGTCGCGGTGAGACACAACTATCCTTGTGCAACGCCAGTGGCCTGACCAGAACCACCATCTATAACATCCTGGAAGGCAAGGTCAGTAACGTCCAACAGTCCACCATCCGCAAGATCTCCGACTTCTTCGGAATTTCCTATGAAGAAATCGAAACCGTAAACTTCGAAGAAAAGGAGATCATCGAGAGCAGTATCTCCCCTCAAGGAAACATGAATCCTGCAGCCGTTCCGATCATCAAGGAACGTCAGTTGTTGGCCAATATGGACAAACGCATAGGTGAACTGGCAACGCGTTTCCCGTTGACCTACTACTTCGGCACCTCCTACAACTTGATAGCGGTATTGCTAGAGTATGAGATCGAAGGAAGGAATGAGCCAGGAGACTTGCTGATCGTACAGAAAGGGGCGTCGTCCGACGATAAGGAAAAACTGGTCTACGACAGGTTGGCAAAAAGGTTGTTCATCGTGAATGAAGCCGACACCAACCCGGAACGGATTTCTCTCGTGGGCGATATCATCGAGGAACGATTCAATGACTGCATATGAAGGAGATATCGAGAACAACAAGTACAAGCTTCTAGGTTTTGAGAATAATAAGAATCTGGCCGTGATCATGATCATCGACACAGGCAAGGTCATAAAAATAAAATTAAGTGAATTATTAAAAAGCGAAATAATGGACAACCTCAACAAGATGGAAGTTAAAAACCTCTACAAAAAGTTCTACTCCCAAGGAGGGGCTCTTACTGCATACGACCTGAATGACCGTAATGAAAATTCATGGATGATTTACATCATCCTCAACCTGCTGCTCTTTACCTTCTATATCTTCACCAGCATTGCCGCGACCAAGCCAATTTTTCTCGAGTCGCTGGGCATCATTGTCACACCCGGGACCTTTCTCTATCCCTTGACCTTCCTTATCGTCGACTTACTGAACGAAAATTTCGGACTGAGGTTAGCAAGAAGAGCCATTCTTTTTGCCTTTGCAAGTAATGCGATGATCATCATCTTGCTCTATGCATCCACCTTTCTCCCTGGGCTGCCCGGCTGGAAACTCGACACACCTTATAATGACGTCATTATCCAGGTGTCCTCAGTGCTGGTGGCCTCATCTGTCTCCTTCCTCGTTTCTGAAAATATAAACTCATATCTACTGTGCAAGATAAAAGAGCTCACGAATTCCAGATTTCTTTTTTACGAATATTTTTGAGCACCCTGTTTGCAGTCATCATCGATAGCTTCGTCTTCTGCTTCATTGCATTCTATGGAGCGATGCAAACCAGCGATATCTTGAACATGATCTACGTGCAAATTGCGATAAAAGTTTGCTTTGCATTCTTCAATATATTACCCGCCTACGGGGCAAGGTCTCTATTCAAGAGATACATAACCGATAGCCAGACAAACTAACTCGTAGCCTACCGTTGGGGTTCAACACCACCTGCCAAGCAGATTCGATGTTGAATCCCAACGGTAAGCGAAAGATCAAGACCTCACTTCAGGCTCAATTTCCCCCTCAGGTTACTCATCACCTCGGCCTTGTTCAGCTGATAGCTATCCAGCCCTTTTTTGCGTAGGTTGCAGGCGTCGCAATTACCGCAGCCACTCCCCATGATGCCGTTGTAACAGGTCAACGTCTGTTCACGGACCAAATCCAGTTGATTGTGATAGTCAGCCAGCGCCCACGTCTCCGCCTTGTTCAGCCACATCAATGGCGTTTCAAGACGCAATTTGTACTCCATTCCCAGTTCAAGGGCCTTGTTCAAGGCTTTGACAAACTCGTCACGGCAATCGGGATATCCCGAGAAGTCGGTCTCGCACACCCCGGTAATAACGGTTTCGGCCTGTACCTGGTAGGCATAGATTGCGGCAAGGGTAAGGAACAGAATGTTCCTCCCAGGAACGAAAGTGCTGGGCAGGCTTTCGCCTGAACTGTTCACAGAAGGCACCGGGATGTTATCCCGAGTGAGACTGCTGATCGCCAGCTCATTGAGCAGCGAAGCATCCAGGACCTTATGGACTGTTGCACCGAGTTGTTTTGAAAGCCGCTGCGCGGTTTCTATTTCGGCATGGTGGCGCTGGCCATAGTCGAAGGTAATACAGTGCACCTCGTCATAAAGCGGCAATGCGTGGATCAGGCACGTTGTCGAGTCTTGTCCGCCACTAAAAACGATAACGGCTTTTTTCTTCATCATTCTGCTTCCTGCATGAGTCAAGTCATTTGAATACTGTCGCAGCCCACTCAAGGGCTATCGATAAAATACCCCGTGCCTCTCTTGAAGACGGGGTTTTCCACTTCCCGGCAACGACCTCAAGCGTTGCCGCCAGCCCCCAGCATACGACGCAGGATATGCCCCTGGCCCTTGGCACAGTGCAAGATCAACGCCGCGACATGGCCAAGGATCAACACCAGCAAGGTCCAGCCCAGGAGGCTGTGGAAGTTGTTGCCCAGGTCGGTCATCCACTGGATCTTCGGCCCTTCGAAGCCACTCATCACCGGCAGGCCGAAGGCGGAGAAAGCGCGCCCCGAACCGTACTGGCGCAGCAGGCCGAGAAACGGAATGGCGAACATTCCCACATATAGCAGCCCATGCCCCAGCGTTGCCGCGAGGTTGAGGCTCGGTGGCCGCCGACGGCGATTCAACAGGCTCCACAGCACCCTCACCAGCAACAGGGCCATCAGCAGCAGGCCCACCTGCTTGTGGGTCGGCCAGAGGAACTCGTCCAGGGCCGAATCAGCCAGCAGGTAATGCGCACCGGCAGTGCTGTAGATCCAGGCGAAGGCCAATGCCATGGCCCAGTGCAATCCGCGACTGACGGCGCCGTAGCGCTCCTTCGAGTCGTATAGTTCGATACCGCGTTCCATTCCATCCACTCAGGTTCATCACGAGCGGCGCATTTTACCCGCCCAGGCAAAAGCTTCGGGCTTAAAGCTTTAAATGATGTGACCGCCATGAAATGAAAAAGCCCCGCGCTTCTTGCGAAGGCGGGGCTTTTCCGTGGCCCGGGCTTAGTGGGCGTAGGTCAGCAGCAACTCGGTCGGGGCCTTGAAATCCACCGACATCATCACGCTCAGCGCGGTGATGGTGAAGATCGAGAACACGAAGAGCTTGCGGGCCCATACGGTGTCATCCACCGCCTTGTAGCCGGTCCAGGCCATGTACAGCCAGTACATGCCCATCGCCGCCGCTACCGCCATGTAGCTCATGCCGGCATACCCGCTGAAGGTCAGCATCAGGGTCGCCACCAGGAACGCCAGGATGTAGAGCAGGATGTGCTTCTTGGCCACGCGAATACCGCGCTTGACCGGCAGCACCGGAATCGATGCGGCCAGGTAGTCGTTGAAGCGGAAGATCGCGATGGCGTAGGAATGCGGCATCTGCCACAGGCTGAACATCACCAGCAGGGTCAACGCGGCCATGTCGAAGCTGTTGCTCACGGCCACGTAACCAATCACCGGCGGCATGGCCCCGGACAGGCTGCCCACCAGCGTGCCGTGAACCGACTTGCGCTTGAGGTACAGACTGTAGAGCCCAACGTAGATGACAAAGCCGATTACCGCGAACAATGCGGCCAACGGGTTGGCCACGTAGTACAGCAGGGCGACGCCGGCGACGCCGAGGAGGGAGGCATAGACCAGGGCCACTTCCAGGGAGATCAGGCCCTGGACCAGCACGCGGTTCTTGGTGCGCTCCATCTTCAGGTCGATGTCACGGTCGATGCAGTTGTTGAACACGCAACCGGACGCTACCACCAGCGAGGTGCCGATCATGGCGGCCAGGAAAATGGCCAGATCGACATGCCCCTTCGAGGCCAGGAAGAACCCGCCTGCCACCGAAAGCACGTTACCGAAAATGATCCCCGGTTTGGTGATTTGGATAAAGTGCTTGAGCGACATCGGGTCTACCTCACTTCGCCATCATGACGGTGTGGATGCTGAACATGATCCACAACGACAGACCAACCAGCAGGACAATGACCAACGCGGCGAAGATGAACGCCACCACGTTGTTGCGCTGTGCCGCGGAACGGTCCAGGTGCAGGAAGTACACCAGGTGCACCAGCACCTGGATCACCGCAAACGCCAGGACGATCCACAGGGTCACGTCTTTAGGCAGCGATGGGTACATCACCAGGCCGAACGGGATCAGGGTCAGGATCACCGACAGGATGAAGCCGATGGCGTAGGACTTGACGCTGCCGTGGCCGGCTTCGTCGTGGCCATTGTGGGAATGTGATGCGTTAGCCATTTACATAGTCCCCATCAGGTAAACAACGGTGAATACGCAGATCCACACAACGTCCAGGAAGTGCCAGAACAGGCTCAGGCAGCTCAGACGGGTCTTGTTGGTCGCCGTCAGGCCTTTTTTCTGCACCTGGTACATCATGATTGCCATCCAGATCAGACCGCTGGTCACGTGCAGACCGTGGGTACCGACCAGGGTGAAGAACCCGGACAGGAAGCCGGAACGGCTAGGGCCGTAGCCTTCGGAGATCAGCAGGTGGAACTCGTTGATCTCCATGCCGATGAAGCCCAGGCCGAACAGGAACGTCATGGCCAGCCAGCCCAGAACCTGCTTCTTGTTGCCCCGGAAGAACGCCAGCATGGCGAAGCCGTAGGTGATCGAACTGAACAGCAGCAGAGCGGTTTCGCCCAGTACATAAGGCAGTTCGAAGATGTCGTGGCCCGACGGGCCACCCGCTACGTTGTTAACCAGTACCGCGTATACCGCGAAGATCGACGCAAACAGAATGCAGTCGGTCATCAAGTAGAGCCAGAAACCGAATACGGTCATCTCGCCCGAGTCGTGGTGATGGTCATCGTGCCCATGGTCATGACCATGGGCGTGTCCAGCATTGGTCACTAAGTTCGACATGGATTAAGCCTGTTCCAACGAGGTTTCAACACGGGAAGCCGGGATCTTCTTCTCCGATACCAGACGCTTGTGCTGCTCGGCTTCGATGCGCTCGATCGTCTCGACCGGCACCATGTAGCCTTGATCATCACGGGCAGCGTGGATCGCGAAATAGATCACGGTGCCGGCCAGGCTTGCGATGGCCATCCACCAGATGTGCCAGATCATGGCGAAACCGAACACGGTCAGCAGAGCCCCCATGACCAAACCGGTAGCGGTGTTGTTGGGCATGTGGATCGGCTGGTAGCGGCCAGGCTGCTCGTAGGCAGTGCCGTTTTCCTTGGCTTCGGTGAACGGATCGATACCTTCGGCTTTCGGCAGTACCGCGAAGTTGTAGAACGGAGGTGGCGACGAGGTCGACCATTCCAGGGTGTGGGCATTCCACGGGTCGCCCGATACACACATGTTCTGCTTGCGATCACGCACGCTGACGTACAGCTGGATCAACTGGCAGGCGATACCCACGGCGATCAAGACTGCACCCACCATGGCGACGTACAGGTACGGTACCCACTCGGGGTTGGTGGTGGCGTTCAGGCGACGGGTCATGCCCATGAAGCCCAGTGCATAGAGCGGCATGAACGCGACGAAGAAGCCCGAGATCCAGAACCAGAAAGCAGCCTTGCCCCAACCTTCATGCAGCTTGAAGCCGAAGGCTTTCGGGAAGTAGAAGCCGAAGCCGGCGATGTAACCGAATACCGCACCGCCGATGATCACGTTGTGGAAGTGCGCGATCACGAACAGGCTGTTGTGCAGAACGAAGTCGGCACCCGGGATGGCCAGCAGTACGCCGGTCATGCCGCCGATGGCGAAGGTCACCATGAAGCCCAGGGTCCAAAGAACCTGGCTGGTGATGCGCAAACGGCCGTGGTAGATGGTGAACAGCCAGTTGAACAGCTTCACCCCGGTCGGGATGGAGATCAGCATGGTCGCCAGGCCGAAGAAGGCGTTGACGCTGGCACCCGAGCCCATGGTGAAGAAGTGGTGCAGCCAGACCATGAAGCCCAGGATCGAGATCGCGCCGGAAGCGTAGATCATCGAATGGTGGCCGAACAGGCGCTTGCCGGAGAAGGTCGAGATGACTTCGGAGAAGATACCGAACGCCGGCAGGATCAGGATGTACACCTCGGGGTGACCCCAGGCCCAGAACAGGTTCACGTACATCATCGGATTGCCACCAAGTTCATTGGTGAAAATGTGGAAATCCATGTAGCGGTCAAGCGTCAGCAGCGCCAGGGTAGCGGTCAGGATCGGGAACGAAGCCACGATCAGCACGTTGGCCCAGGTGCAGGTCCAGGTGAAGATCGGCATGTCCATGATCTTCATGCCCGGGGTACGCATCTTCAGTACGGTGGCCAGGAAGTTGACCCCCGTCAGCGTTGTCCCTAGACCTGAAAGCTGTAGCGCCCAGATGTAGTAGTCCATACCCACGCCAGGACTGTATTGCAGGCCCGACAGCGGCGGATAGGCAACCCAGCCGGTCTTGGCGAATTCGCCAACGCCCAGGGACAGGTTGATCAGCACGACGCCGGAAACCAGCAGCCAGAAGCTCAGGGAGTTGAGGAATGGATAGGCCACGTCGCGAGCGCCGATCTGCAGCGGCACGACGAGGTTCATCAGGCCGGTGAAGAATGGCATCGCCATGAAGATGATCATGATCACACCGTGTGCGGTGAAGATCTGGTCATAGTGTTCAGGTGGCAGGTAACCAGGCGAACCCTCGGTGGCCAGGGCCAGCTGGGAACGCATCATGATGGCGTCGGCAAAGCCACGCAGCAGCATGACCATGGCAACGATGATGTACATCACGCCGATTTTCTTGTGGTCGACCGAAGTCAGCCACTCGGACCACAGGTAGGTCCATTTCTTGAAATAGGTGATACCCGCGACGACCGCCAGACCACCCAGCGCGATCATGGCAATGGTCACCATGACAATCGGCTCGTGGAACGGTATCGCGTCCAGACTTAATTTACCAAACATCGTTTACTCCTCTGCCCCGGCAGCTGAATGCGAGCTCATGTCCATTCCCTGCGAAGTGGCCACTTCTTTCTCTTTCTTCTCGTGCTTGAGCGGCTTGCCTGGAGTCATACCTTCATACTTGTCGACGATGGTCTGGAACAGGTTTGGCGCGTACGAGGAGTAGAGCTCCACAGGGTTGTTCTGGCTTGGCTTGGAAAGGGCCGCGTATTCAGCTGTGTCCAGCTGTTTAGGTGCCTTCTTGGCTTCGTTTACCCAGGCGTCGAACTCTTCCTGGCTGGTTGCGATCGCTTTGAACTTCATGCCGGTGAAACCCGCGCCGCTGTAGTTGGCGGAGATACCTTCAAGTTCGGTGTTCTGGTTGGCAATCAAGTGCAGCTTGGTGGTCATGCCCGCCATCGCGTAGATCTGGCCGCCCAGGCCCGGGATGAAGAACGAGTTCATCACGGTGTCGGAGGTCACGCGGAAATTGACTGGGGTATGGGCCGGGAACACGATCTTGTTGACCGTGGCAATGCCCTGCTCCGGATAGATGAACAGCCATTTCCAGTCCATCGCGACCACTTCGATGGTCACCGGCTTGACGTCGGACTCCAGCGGACGATAAGGGTCCAGGGCGTGGGTCGACTTGTAGGTCACATAGCCCAGGGCCAGGATGATCATGATCGGCACGGCCCATACGGCCACTTCGATCTTGGTGGAGTGGGACCATTTCGGCGCGTAGGTCGCGTTCTGGTTGGAAGCACGATACTTCCAGGCGAAGGCGAAGGTCATGAGAATGACCGGCACCACCACCAGCAGCATCAGGATGGTTGCAGTGATGATCAGGTTTCGTTCGTCCAGACCGACCTGACCCTTGGGATCAAGCAAGGTCCATTTGCAGCCTCCCAGCATCAACATGCTGAGCAGCGGCAATAAGCCTAGTAATCTGGGGTACCTGTTTTTACTCATCTCACGACCTCTAAAGCAGCTTGCGCAATGCAGTTGGGTTTTGATCGCCAACACTTCACCCTGCCAAGGGTTGGCATTTTTCTTCAATTGAATAAGGGCCTGCCCGTTGCGGTGAAACGCTCAACGACACATCCCGGGCTAGCAGTGGTTCTTATTCGATCTCGTGGTCAAAGGCCTTGTTACAGACCAATTCCATTTGGTGCGGAAGTTAGGAAGGCGCCAACACCTGCAGTCGCATGGAGCGCTCAATCCACTCCTCGACCATCCTCGTGTGCTCAGGGGTGAGCAGCGTCGGAAATTCAGTGCGGGCGATTGTAGATATGTCGCGTTTTATAAACCATGTCTTATCCCGAAATAATTTTTATCGCTGACCGCAACAATCCCACATGATTGTTACGAAGGACCGCAATCATATCGATTTTCATTCGCAACAAAAACCCCAGAAAAGCCCCTCATACCAGTATCGGCAAGCGCCTGAAAAAGTCGCTGAAAGCCGCCATCCGTATGGCTCAGCCCTTGTAAAACGGGGTCTGTGAAGAATTGTATAGATAGCAGGCTATGGGTTTTTTCGACATTGCCGGCATACACAAACTGACAGGCTCGAATTGAACCAGTTGGTGAAATTGCAGTCTCTTGAAACCATTCCCTTGTCTCTCTGCGGCTGCGACAGTGTGACAACATGTCGCACTTTTGTTGCCCTTTGGCTTGCCGCAAATCACGGACTTTTCAGGCACCTCATGCGCGACATGAAAAAGCCCCGGTTCCTCCACAGGAACCGGGGCTTTTGCAAGACGATCAATAGGTTTTCTTGCGATTGCGCACCACGCCCAGCGGTACCAGGATCACTGTCAGCACGAACGCCAGCAACGCCCACTGGGCCAGGGACAGACCAAGGATCGGCGGGTACGGCGTGGAGCAGAAACCATCGACCTGGAACCCCAGGGGAAAGATGCTCGCCAGCGGCAGGCTGTCGACGATCGGCTGCAGTACATCGATGCCACAGCTCACCGCCGGATAGAACTGGGTATACACATGGTGCCCGGCCACCCCGGCGCCGGCGATGGCGCAGATGACCACCAGGGTCTCCATGATGGTGACGCCGCGGCGCGAGCCCAGGGCCGCGCCGATGAAGGCGAAGATCGCGATCAGCAACAAGGCGTAGCGTTGCAGGATGCACAGCGGACAAGGCGCCTCGCCCAGCACCACCTGCATGTACAAGGCACCACCGATCAGTGCCAGGCAGATCACCCCCAGCAGTACCAGGAAGCGTCGTTCACGCCCCAAACGCAGTCTGTCGTCACTCATCCCTATTCCTTTTTCTGTGTGTTGCAGCGGCCCGCCCGCCTCTATCGCGGCGGCGCGCTGTGAAATTGCCAAATGGCCGGTTCGCCGTCGCAGTGCCCGGAAGTCTACACGCTGAACATGACCTTTGAATGCACGGTTTGCAGGCTGCAAGCCAAGGCCTGCCGGGCGAGCAACGCAATCGAACTGCTCGCCCGGGCAATCGCGCCCCGGACGATATCGCAGGCAATTAACGACAGGCAGGTTAAGTCGGGATTAACCCGGCAGCCGCCCTTCCAAGGTCGGCCAATGGGTCTGGAGATTGCCGGCGCCCCATGGTGGCTGGAATGCACATGGTGGGCGCCGGCAAGCGGCCCCTGGAGGACAGGAGCCGGCAGGCGGGAGGGTTATTCCAGGGCCGCGGCCGGGCCAAAGAACTCGTAGCGGCTCTGCTGCTCAGGAATGCCCAGGGCCTTCAGGTGGCGCTTGATTGCCGCCATGAAGCCCTTGGGACCGAGGAAGTAGGCATCCAGGTCGCGCTGTTCGGGCAGCCACTGCGCCAGCTGATCCTGGGTCAACAAGCCCAGGTTGTCGGCCGCCGGGCTGACGCCATCATCCTCGGCATAGCAGTAGAAACGCTTGAGCTGTGGATAACGTTCAGCCAGGGCGTCGACCCACTGGCGGAAGGCATGCACCTGGCCGTTGCGCGCACAATGAATGAAGTGCACCGGACGCTCGGTAGCCAACGCTGCCTCCAGCATCGGCAAGGTCGGGGTAATGCCGACGCCCCCACTGATCAGCACCAGCGGCTTGTCGCTGGCCTGCAGGGTGAATTCCCCGGCAGGCGGGAACAGCATGATGCTGCTGCCCACCGGGCATTGGTCATGCAGATAGTTGGAGGCCACGCCACCGGCCTCGCGCTTGACGCTGATGCGGTACTGGCCCTGGTCGGACAGGGCCGACAGCGAGTAATTGCGGCGAATTTCCTGGCCATCGATGAACAGTTGCAGGCCGATGTACTGGCCCGGCTCGGCGGCGAGGATCGGCCCCTGGTCGGCCGGCTCGAAATACAAGGAGGTGATTTCCGCACTTTCCTGCACCTTGCGCACCAACTTGAACTCCCGGGCACCACGCCAGCCGCCCGGGGCCTGGGCCTTCTCGTCGTAGATGGCCGCCTCGGCGCCGATCAGGATGTTCGCCAGCTGGTTGTAGGCCGCGGCCCAGGCATCGATAACCTCCTGGGTGGCGATCTCGCTGCCCAGCACTTCCGCGATGGCCCGCAACAGGCAACTGCCGACGATGGGGTAGTGCTCCGGCAGGATCTGCAGGGCGACGTGCTTGTTGATGATCTTGGCTACCAGGTCTCCCAGCTGGTCGAGCTGGTCGATGTGCCGGGCGTACATCAGCACGCCATTGGCCAGGGCCCGGGGCTGGTCGCCGCTGGCCTGGTGAGCCTGGTTGAACAGTGGGCGGACTTCTGGATACTCCGAGAGCATCATCCGGTAGAAGTGGGTGATCAGGGCCTCACCACCGCTTTCCAGCAGGGGCACGGTGGATTTGATGATGGCGCGATCTTGGACGCTTAGCATGGGACAACTCCTGGACTTATGACTGCTTGCAGGTTTCCCTCGTCCAATCAGTATTCGTGCCAAGATAAAAATCATTTAAATTCAACAAGTTAAAAACATAGTAGTCATAATGACCGCAATGAATTTATAGTCGTAACGACTACAAGGAGTCTTTATGACTGCAAAAGCCCTGCTCACCACACTGCTGCCCCTGGTCACCGACCTGTCCCGGGAATTGCCGGAAGGCGAGCGCTATCGACGCCTGCTGGAGGCCCTGCGCGTGCTCCTGCCTTGCGACGCCGCCGCGCTGTTGCGCCTGGATGGCGAGTGGCTGGTGCCGCTAGCCGTCGATGGCCTGAGCACCGACACCCTGGGCCGTCGCTTCAAGGTCAGCGAACACCCGCGTTTCGCCGCGTTGCTGGCCAGCCCGGGACCAACCCGCTTCGCCAGCGACAGCCAGCTACCCGACCCCTACGACGGTTTGGTGGAAGGGCTCGACGAACACCTGGAGATCCACGATTGCATGGGCTGCCCACTGTTCGTCGACGAACGCCCATGGGGCCTGCTGACCCTCGACGCGCTGGATCCGCAACGGTTCGAACCCATCGAGCTGGATGCCCTGCAGGCCTTCGCCAGCCTGGCCGCAGCCACCGTCAGCGCCGCCGAACGCATCGAACGCCTGGCCCAGCGTGCGGAGAACGAGCACCAGCGCGCCGAGGTGTATCGCCAGGCCAGCGGCCAGCATCGGGAAATGATCGGCCAGAGCAAGGCCCACAAGCACTTGATGGAAGAAATCGCCCTGGTGGGCAGCAGCGACCTGACGGTCCTGATCACCGGAGAAACCGGGGTCGGCAAGGAACTGGTGGCCCAGGCCATCCACGCCGCCTCGCTACGCGCCGACCAGCCGCTGGTCAGCCTCAACTGCGCGGCCCTGCCGGATACTCTGGTGGAAAGCGAACTGTTCGGCCATGTCCGGGGCGCCTTCACCGGCGCCACCCAGGACCGCCAGGGCAAGTTCGAGCTGGCCAACGGCGGCACCCTGTTCCTCGACGAAGTGGGCGAATTGCCGTTGCTCGTCCAGGCCAAGCTGTTGCGCGTGCTGCAAAGCGGCCAGTTGCAGCGCCTGGGCTCGGACAAGGAGCATCGGGTGGACGTGCGCCTGATCGCCGCGACCAATCGCGACCTGGCCCAAGAGGTGCGCAACGGCCGCTATCGTGCCGACTTCTACCATCGCCTGAGCGTTTATCCACTGCGCGTTCCGGCGTTGCGCGACCGTGGCCGCGACGTACTGCTGCTCAGCGGCTACTTCCTGGAGCAGAACCGTTCGCGCATGGGCCTGGGCAGCCTGCGCCTGAGCGCCGATGCCCAGGCCGCGTTGCTGGCCTACCACTGGCCGGGCAACGTCCGCGAGCTGGAGCACCTGATCGGCCGCAGCGCCCTCAAGGCCCTGGGCAACCACCGGCAGCGGCCGAAGATCCTCAGCCTCGACGCCGCGGACCTGGACCTGCCCCATGCAGGCGAAAAACCCGGCGTGGCCGCCGAAGCAGCGCCGCCGGCCCTGCCACTGGCGGCTTCCGGGGACCTGCGCCAGGCCACCGAGCACTACCAACGCCAGTTGATCGACGCCTGCCTGCAACGGTACCAGCACAACTGGGCCGCCGCCGCCCGTGAGCTAGGCTTGGACAGGGCCAACCTGAGTCGCCTGGCCAGGCGCCTGGGGCTCAAATGAGCGCACCCGGGGCGGTGCATGCAACGAGCCGGATCGGCCAATCCGGCTAAAGCCCGTCCTGAAAACGTCGATAACCCGTTATCAATGGTTGTCCGTGGTTCGATCCACGCGCCAATTCTTCAAGAAGAAGGTTTTTATGTCCTCCAACAAAGCCCGCGCAGATTCGCTTTCGCTTCTGCTGTTTACCTTGCGCAGCGGCAAGCTGATGGCCATCAACCTGCTTAAGGTCAGCGAAATCATTCCCTGCCCGCCCCTGACCAAGCTGCCTGAATCCCATCCCCATGTGAAAGGCATCGCCACTTTGCGCGGCAACTCGCTGTCGGTGATCGATCTCAGCAGGGCCATCGGCGAGCGCCCCCTGGCCGACCCGGACGCCGGCTGCCTGATCGTCACCGACGTCAGCCGCTCCAAGCAGGGCCTGCACGTGCAGGCCGTGAGCAAGATCGTGCACTGTCTGACCACCGATATCCGTCCGCCGCCCTACGGCTCGGGCGGCATCAAGTCCTACATCACCGGGGTGACCCAGGTAGACGGGACCCTGGTGCAGGTGCTGGACATCGAGAAGGTGATCCATGGCATCGCCCCGGCCCAGATCGAGATGGCCCCCACCGAATTGAGCATGGAAGACGCCGATGCCCTGGGCAACGCGCGCATCCTGGTGGTGGACGACAGCCAGGTGGCACTGCAGCAATCGGTGCACACCCTGCGCAACCTCGGCCTGCAATGCCACACCGCCCGCAGCGCCAAGGAAGCCATCGACTGCCTGCTGGAACTGCAAGGCACGGCCAACGAAATCAATCTGATCGTCTCGGACATCGAAATGTCCGAGATGGACGGCTATGCCCTGACCCGGACCCTGCGCGAGACCCCGGACTTCGCCCACCTGTATGTGCTGCTGCATACCTCCCTGGACAGCGCGATGAACAGCGAGAAGGCGCGCCAGGCCGGGGCCAATGCGGTGCTGACCAAGTTCTCCTCGCCGGAGCTGACTCGCTGCCTGATCGATGCGGCCAAGGCCATCGCCGCCCACGGAGCCTGAACCGTGGAAGAACGCTATTGCCTGTTGATGCGCCGCGACCTGAGCGGCCCGCAGCTCGCCCCTCGATGGCCGGCCGGGGTCAGCCTGAGCCACTACAGCCCGGATCTCGCACCAGAGGTGCATCATTTGATGCAGCTGGGTTACCTGGACGGCGGCGGCCGCGTCCCGGACCTCGATACCTGGCGCAAGGCCTTCGAGACCGATGCCGAATACGATCCTGAACTCTGCCTGGTGCTCCAGGAGGCCGGTCGGGTCATTGGCGTGGCCCAGTGCTGGACCAGCGCCTACCTCAAGGACCTGGTGGTGCATGCCGACGCACGCGGCCGAGGCCTGGGCCGGGCCCTTTTGCAACAGGTGTTCGTGATGTTCGCCGAACGCCGGGAAGAGCGGCTCGACCTCAAGGTGCTGGAAGACAACCTGCGCGCCCGCCGCCTGTACGACAGCGCCGGCATGCAAGTGGTCCGCCGCGAGCTGGTGCCATAGGCAAACTTACGCCGACACGCACGACCTGTAGCCACTGCTGAGCCTGCGAGGCCGCGACCAGACCCGCAAAACCTTCGCCCTCCCCTCCTGTCGCCTGCGACAGCAGCGAACCACAGGCCGTCGCCGGGGTCCATCTGGGTATCACGCCTTGAGATCGCGCTCCATGAACCACAAGACCCTGGCCCTGCTCTGTCTCGTCGCCGTCTCTGGCTCGGCCCACGCTTCCAGCGACCAGGCCTGGGCCGAACTGGAGCAGGCCATGCAGCGCGCCTGCGTCCAGGCCAGCGGCCTGAAAGACGCCAAACCGCTGGGCCCCGGAACCCAGTTCGACGACCGGGTCGGCTATAGCGCCCTGTTGCTCCAGGGCCAGTATCCACAGAAGCACATGCGGGGCCGCAACGGCATCGAGCTGTGCCTGTACCACCGGCCAAGCCGCAAGGCGGTGGTCAGCGAATGGGACAGCATTGGCCCAGCGCTTAAGAGCCGTTGACTGGCGCATAACTTGCTTCGCCAGGGCCATTCGCAGCGTCGAACAACAGAAAGCCGACGCGCCCTTTCGATCCGCTTTGGTTGCTCACACCATGAACACTCGGTTTTCCTGCGTAGGCTGTGGCAAGTGCTGCCACGACCACCATGTTCCCCTGACTCTCGCCGAAGCCCGGGCCTGGGCGGCCGATGGCGGCCAGGTGATCGTGCTGGTGGAAGCCTTCCTCGGCAATGGCCTGGGTCTGCCGGCACAGCAGCGCGACCATGCCCAGCGCCGTTCCTGCCGGGTGCCCAGCGGCAGTGCCGATGCCTATGTGGCGATCACCTTCGCCGCCTATAACGTCGGTCCCTGCCGGAATCTTGACGAAGACCAGCTGTGCCGCATCTATGAGCGCAGGCCGTTGGTGTGCCGCATCTACCCCATGGAGATCAATCCGCACATTCCTCTGGTTCCCACGGCCAAGGAGTGCCCGCCGGAATCCTGGGAACAGGGCCCGCAATTGATCCTCGGCGGACAATTGGTGGATGAGCAACTGGCCGAACTGATCCAGCGCTCGCGCCAGGCCGACCGGGAGGACATCCAGGCCAAGCAAGCCATCTGCGCGCGACTGGGCATCCGCACCACGGCGCTCAAGGGGGACGGCTTTACCGCCTACCTGCCGGACATGGGCGCCCTGTCCCAGGCCATCGACCAGCTCCAGGCCAACCCGCTCACAGCGCCGGAACAAGCCTGGCGCTTCCACCTGTCCAACGAACAAGTCGCCGCCGAGGTCGCGGCCAGTGGCGCCCAGGTGGCCAGCGATACGCCCCTGGACTACGCCTTCATCCCGCTGCGGGCCGCCTGAGCCCGGCGCCTGGCGGCATCGAGACGCGGCTCAGGCGCGCTTGTGCCAGAACTCCAGGGCCAGTTGGCGCAGATCCCCTGCCAGGCCGGCCACGTCGCCGGAGTTCACATGGCTGAGCTGGCCGGCATGGACGGTCGCCTCGCAGGCATTGCGAATGCCGATGATGTTGCGGTTGATGTCTTCGCTCACCGCGCTCTGCTCTTCCACTGCCGCGGCGATCTGCAAGCTCATCTCGGTGATCTGGTTGACCCGCTGGCTGATGCCGTCCAGAGCCACCGCCGCACGCTGGGCCTGATCGACGCTGCTTTCCACATGCTGGCTGCTGTGCTGCATGGCCTCGACGGCGTTGCGCGCACCGTTTTGCAGGGTGCTGATCATGCGCTGGATCTCATTGGTGGAATCCTGGGTCCGCTGGGCCAACCCGCGCACCTCGTCGGCCACCACGGCGAAACCGCGGCCCTGCTCCCCGGCGCGCGCCGCCTCGATCGCCGCATTCAGGGCCAGCAGGTTGGTCTGCTCGGCGATGCTGCGGATCACCTCCAGCACCCCGGAAATGTCGATGCTGTGGCTTTCCAACTGATGGATGACTTCAGTAGCCCGCTCCAGCTCGTTGGCCAGGCGCAGCACCGCGCTGCGGCTTTCCCCCACCAACAGGTGGCCCTCGCGGGTTTCGCTCTCTGCCTGGTCGGCCGCCACCGAAGCCTGCTGGGCATGGGTGGCCACCTCGGCCACGCTGGCCGCCATCTGGTTGATGGCCGCCGCTACCTGATCGGTTTCCGCCTGCTGCTCCAGGGTGCTGTTGTGGCTGCAATGCAAGTGTTCCACCAACTCGGACGCATGCCCGGCCAGGCGCTGGGAAGCGTCGCCGATACGCCCCACCACCGCGCCGACCTGGGCCTCGAGCATCTGCAGGGCGAACTCGATACGCCCGAACTCGTCCATCCGCCCGGTATAGATGCCCTGGCTCAAAGGGTTGTCACCGATCTGCCGCGCCCGCTGGTTCAGGCGCCCCAGTGGCCGCAACTGCCAGCCGACACCCAACGAGCCCAGGCAGCATCCCAGGGCCACCGCCGCGCCCTGGTACATCCATGACTGGGGCAACAGCCACACCGAGATGCCGAAGGTGCCGATGAAACTGGCGCTGATCCAGGCCCACAGGCGCAAGCGCAGGCTCATCACCGGCAGCAGGTTCCACCAGGATGGCCCCGGGTTGTTCAGGCGGCCATAGGCTCGCTCGGCAGCCTGTACCTGTTGCGGGCTGGGCTTGGTCCGCACCGATTGGTATTCCACCGCCTGGCCGTCGCGGGTCACGGGGGTGACGTAGGCACTGACCCAATAGTGATCGCCGTTCTTGCAGCGGTTCTTCACCATGCCCATCCACGAACGGCCGCGCTTGAGGGTCCGCCACATATGGGCGAACGCCGCCTTCGGCATGTCCGGATGGCGCAACAGGTTATGAGGAGAGCCCAACAATTCCTCACGGCTGTAACCACTGATATTGATGAAATCAGGGTTGGCGTAGGTGATCGCGCTGGTCAGATCGGTGGTCGAGAGGATGTTCGCATCAGGGGCAAAGTCCACGTTTCGCCCAGTAACCGGAAGGTTGATCTTCATGGATAGCGCGCTCGTAATTGTTGGGTGGAGTCAGCAGGGCTGCTGACTCTAAGCGCACTGAAAGCACAAACACTGATCCAGCTCAGTTTTAAAGCAATTAGCCATCATCGTGCTTGAAAAGCGTAAATGGCTGCTTTATCCGCGATTGTCGGCGATCTCAGCGTTTGCCCATGGAGCGTCGAGTGCCCGGAGGCGCTACACCGGGGGTCTTGGCGTGGTAATCGCCGGCACCGTTGCGATAGCTGGGCTGGCTCGCGTTTTTGGCCGCCAGGAATTGCGCGGGCTTGAAAGGAAACTTGAACGCCGGGATCGCGGCTTTGCCTTCGCTGTCGCTGGCGACCGACTCAGCCACAGGCTCTGTGTGCGAAACCGCATTGATATCGGGCTGTACGGGGGATGTCATGGAAACTCCGGGGAGATAGGACAACCGGGACCAGAAACGGACCACGGGGAGCGGCAGTATACCTGCAGGGCCCAGGACTTTGAGCGTGGCGACAGCGCCCATCGAGGCCTTTTCTGACAGCGCTGACAGCTGGCCGTCACGCTGCTGACCCGGTCGCCGGAATATAACTGTCCACAGATCCTGGCCATCCTTCCGACATCACTGCCCCCCGGCGCCTCCCTCCATGTCCATCGCCAAGAAAACCGCCGTCACCGCCGCCCTGCTCGTGGCCCTCGTCGCCACCGGGGCATGGTTCCTGTACCGGCCAACGACCGCCAGATCGGCCGCCCCCACGGCGATTCCGGTACGGGTGGTGGAAGTGCTCCGCCAGGACCTGCCGCGCTACACCAGCGGCATCGGTACGGTGCTGTCGCTGCACAGCGTGGTCATCCGGCCCCAGGTGGATGGCATCCTCACCCGGTTGCTGGTCAAGGAGGGGCAACTGGTCAAGGCCGGCGACCTGCTGGCCACCATCGACGACCGGGCGATCCGTGCCGCCCTGGACCAGGCCCGGGCCCAACTGGCGCAGAACCAGGCGCAGCTCCAGGTGGCCCAGATCAACCTCAAGCGCTACAAGCTGCTGTCGGTGGATGACGGGGTTTCCAAGCAGACCTACGACCAGCAACTGGCCCTGGTCAACCAGCTCAACGCCACAGTCCAGGGCAACCAGGCAGCCATCGATGCCGCCCTGGTACAGCTGTCCTACACCCAGATCCGCTCTCCAGTTACTGGACGAGTGGGTATTCGTACCGTGGATGAAGGCAACTTCCTGCGCATGACCGACAGCCAGGGCCTGTTCTCGGTGACCCAGATCGATCCCATCGCCGTGGAGTTTTCCCTGCCCCAGCAGATGCTGCCCACCCTGCAAGGCCTGGTGCAGGCCCAGGATCCAGCGGCGGTCAAGGCCTACCTGGGGGCCGACGGCGACCACCCCGGGGCGCTGCTGGGCAACGGCCACATGACCCTGATCGACAACCAGATCAACAGCGATACCGGCACCCTGCGCGCCAAGGCCGAGTTCGCCAATGCTCGCCAGGCGCTCTGGCCTGGACAATTGGTAACGGTGAAGATCCAGACCGCCCTGGACCAGGGCGCGCTGACCGTACCGCCGACCGTGGTCCAGCGCGGCCTGGACCAGCGCTTCGTGTACCGGGTCAAGGGCGACAAGGTGGAAGCGGTGCCGGTGCAGGTGCTGTACCAGGATAGCGCCCTGAATATCATTTCCGGGGTCCAGGCCGGCGATGTGCTGGTCAGCGACGGCCAGTCGCGACTCAAGCCCGGCGCGCTGGTCCAGGTGGTGGGCGATCCGCCGCAGGTGGCCCAGGCCCAGGAGTCCAAGCCATGAAAGGCCATGGCTCGATTTCCGCCTGGTGCGTCGACCATCCAGTGGCCACCGTCCTGTTGACCTTCGCCCTGGTGCTGCTGGGGCTGATCGCCTTCCCGCGCCTGCCGGTGGCACCATTGCCGGAGGCCGAGTTCCCCACCATCCAGGTCTCGGCGGCCCTGCCCGGGGCCAGCCCGGACACCATGGCCTCCTCGGTGGCCACGCCCCTGGAAGTGCAATTCAGCGCCATCCCCGGCATGACCCAGATGACCTCCAGCAGCGCCCTGGGTACCAGCCTGCTGACCTTGCAATTCACCCTGGACAAGAGCATCGACACCGCCGCCCAGGAAGTGCAGGCGGCGATCAACACCGCTGCCGGCAAGCTGCCCAAGGACATGCCCACGCTACCTACCTGGAAGAAGGTCAACCCGGCGGACAGCCCGGTGCTGATCCTCAGCATCAGCTCCACCCAGATGCCCGGGACCGAACTGAGCGACTACGCCGAGACCCTGCTGGCCCGGCAACTCAGCCAGATCGACGGGGTCGGCCAGATCAACATCACCGGCCAGCAACGCCCGGCCATCCGGGTCCAGGCCTCGGCGGACAAGCTGGCGGCCATCGGCCTGACCCTTGCCGACATCCGCCTGGCAATCCAGCAGACCAGCCTCAACCTGGCCAAGGGCGCACTGTACGGCGCCTCGAGCATCTCCACCCTGTCCACCAACGACCAGCTGTTCCATCCCGAGGAGTACGGCCAGTTGATCGTGTCCTACAAGAACGGCGCGCCAGTGCGCCTGCAGGACGTGGCCCGGGTGGTGGATGGCCCGGAAGACGCCTATGTCCAGGCCTGGTCCGGCGACCAGCCCGGGGTCAACCTGGTGATCTCGCGCCAGCCGGGCGCCAACATCGTCGAGACCGTGGACCGGATCCAGGCCGCCCTGCCGGGCCTGGAGGCGATGCTGCCGGCCTCGGTGCAGGTCAAGGTGCTGGTGGACCGCACCCAGACCATCCGCGCTTCGCTGCATGAAGTGGAGATCACCCTGCTGATCGCGGTGCTGCTGGTGGTGGCGGTGATGGCGCTGTTCCTGCGCCAGTGGTCGGCGACCCTGATCGTCTCGGCGGTGCTGGGGGTGTCGCTGACCGCCAGTTGCGCGCTGATGTATGTGATGGGCTTCAGCCTGAACAACCTGACCCTGGTGGCCATCGTCATCGCCGTGGGGTTCGTGGTGGACGATGCCATCGTGGTGGTGGAGAACATCCACCGGCACCTGGAGGCCGGCGATGGCATGCGCGAAGCGGCCATCAAGGGCGCCGGGGAAATCGGCTTCACCGTGGTGTCCATCAGCTTCTCCCTGGTGGCGGCGTTCATTCCGCTGCTGTTCATGGGCGGCGTGGTGGGCCGGCTGTTCAAGGAGTTCGCCCTGACCGCCACCTCGACCATCATGATCTCGGTGGTGGTCTCGCTGACCCTGGCGCCGACCCTGGCCGCGCTGTTCATGCGTGCCCCGGTGCATCCACCCCATGGCAAGCCGGGTTTCGGCGAGCGCCTGCTGGCCCTGTACGAGCGCGGCCTGCGCCGGGCCCTGGCGCACCAGAGGCTGATGCTGGGCATCTTCGCCCTGACCCTGGGCATGGCCATCGCCGGCTACATCCTGATTCCCAAGGGCTTCTTCCCGGTGCAAGACACCGGCTTCGTCCTCGGCACCACCGAGGCCGCGGCGGATATTTCCTATCCGGACATGGTGAAGAAGCACCAGGCCCTGGCCGAGATCGTCGCCGCCGACCCGGCGGTGCAGGCGTTCTCCCATTCGGTGGGGGTGTCCGGCAGCAACCAGACCATCGCCAACGGCCGCTTCTGGATCTCGCTGAAAAAACGCGGCGAGCGGGACGTCTCCGCCAGCGCCTTCATCGATCGCATCCGTCCGCAATTGATGAAGGTGCCGGGCATCACCCTCTACCTGCGGGCCGGCCAGGACATCAACCTCAGCTCGGGCCCCAGCCGTGCCCAATACCAGTACGTGCTCAAGAGCAACGACGGTGCGACCCTGGCCACCTGGACCCAGCGCCTGACCGAGAAACTGCGCGGCAACCCGGCGTTCCGCGATATCTCCAACGACCTGCAACTGGGCGGCAGCATTACCCACATCGATATCGACCGGGTCGCTGCGAGCCGCTTCGGCCTGACCGCCAGCGATGTCGACGAGGCGTTGTACGACGCCTTCGGTCAGCGCCAGATCAATGAGTTCCAGACCCAGGTCAACCAGTACAACGTGATCCTGGAGCTCGATACCCAACAACGCGGCAAGGCCGAGAGCCTCGACTACTTCTACCTGCGCTCGCCCCTGACCGGGCAGATGGTCCCGCTTTCCGCCCTGGCGCGCTTCGATGCACCCACCGTAGGCCCGCTGTCGATCGCCCACGACGGCATGTTCCCGGCGGCCAACCTGTCGTTCAACCTTGCTCCTGGCGTGGCCTTGGGCGATGCGGTGATCCTGCTCGACCAGGCCAAGCGCGAGATCGGCATGCCGGCAGCCATCAGCGGCAACTTCCAGGGTGCGGCCCAGGCGTTCCAGAGCTCCCTGGCCAGCCAGCCGTACCTGATCCTGGCGGCGCTGGTGGCGGTCTACATCATCCTCGGGGTGCTGTACGAGAGCTTCGTGCATCCTTTGACCATCATCTCTACCCTGCCCTCGGCGGGCCTGGGCGCCCTGCTGATGCTCTGGCTGTGTGGCCAGGACTTCTCGATCATGGCGCTGATCGGCCTGGTGCTGCTGATCGGCATCGTCAAGAAGAACGGCATCCTGATGATCGACTTCGCCCTGGAAGCCCAGCGCAATGGCGGCTTGTCTGCGCAGGAGGCGATCCACCAGGCCTGCGTCACGCGCTTCCGGCCGATCATCATGACCACCCTGGCCGCCCTGCTCGGCGCCCTGCCACTGATGCTCGGCTACGGCACCGGCGCGGAGTTGCGCCAGCCCCTGGGCATCGCCGTGGTCGGCGGCCTGCTGGTGAGCCAGGCGCTGACGCTGTTCACTACCCCGGTCATATACTTGTGGCTCGAGCGGCTGTTCCACCGGCCACGACCGGCCCTGGCGCCAGCAACCAATTCCTGAGGCGGGTCATGCGCGTCCTGATCATCGAAGACGAAGAAAAAACCGCGGACTACCTGCATCGCGGGTTGACCGAGCAAGGCTACACCGTGGACCTGGCCCGCGATGGCATCGAGGGCCTGCACCTGGCGCTGGAAAGCGACTACGCAGTGATAGTGCTCGACGTGATGCTGCCGGGCCTGGATGGCTTCGGCGTGCTGCGGGCCCTGCGCGCGCGCAAGCAGACCCCGGTGATCATGCTCACCGCCCGCGAACGGGTGGAAGACCGGATCAGGGGCCTGCGCGATGGCGCCGACGACTACCTGGGCAAGCCGTTCTCCTTCCTCGAACTGGTGGCCCGGCTGCAGGCCCTGACCCGACGCAGCGGCGGCCACGAACCGGTGCAGATCGGCATCGCCGACCTGTGGATCGACCTGATCAGCCGCAAGGCCAGCCGCGCCGGTACCCGCCTGGACCTGACCGCCAAGGAGTTCTCGCTGCTCAGCGTGCTGGCCCGGCGCCAAGGCGAGATCCTGTCCAAGACCGCGATTGCCGAGATGGTCTGGGACATCAATTTCGACAGCGATGCCAACGTCGTGGAGGTGGCGATCAAGCGCCTGCGAGCCAAGCTCGACGGGCCTTTCGAACACAAGCTGCTGCATACCATCCGCGGCATGGGCTATGTGCTGGAGAACCGCAGTGCCGAGTAATTCCATCGCCCTGCGCCTGAGCGGGCTGTTCACCCTGGTGGCGCTGCTGATCTTCCTGCTGATCGGCGGGGCGCTCTATCAACAGGTGGACAAGGGCCTGGGCCTGCTGCCGGAAGCCGAGCTGGATGCGCGCTACAGCGTGCTGGAGTCGGCCCTGACGCGCTACGGGAACCCGGAGCACTGGGCCAAGATCAACGCCAAGCTCAAGCTGCTCAGCGAGGAAGACAAGCGCATCCGCTTCTGGGCCATCAGTGGCGACCCGGGCTATGAATACGGCAACCCCGATGCACGGATCCGCGCCTTCGCCCAAGGCCCGCTGGGCATGCGCGACCTGACCCTGGAGGAACATCCCTATCCGTTGCGGGTGCTGGTCAGCCAACTGCCTGCCAAGGAACAGCGCCCGCCCCTGCGCTTTTTGATCGCCATCGATACCGATACCTTCCACCAAACCCAGCACCATCTGTTGATGGCCCTGATCGGCCTGGCCATCGTCGGCGTGCTGCTGGCCTCGGCCCTGGGCTACTGGGTGGCGCGGATCGGCCTCAAGCCACTGATCAAGTTGTCCCAGGAGGCCCAGCGCCTGGCCCCGCCACGGCTCTCCGGGCGCTTGCAGCTGTCACCGCTGCCGCCGGAACTGAGCCAGTTCGTCAACTCGTTCAACTCCACCCTGGAGCGGGTCGAGGTGGCCTACTCGCGCCTGGAATCGTTCAACGCCGATGTGGCCCATGAGCTGCGCTCGCCACTGACCAACCTGATCGGCCAGACCCAGGTGGCCCTGACCCGGGGACGCTCGGCGGAACACTACTTCGAAGTGCTGCAATCCAACCTCGAAGAACTGGAGCGCTTGCGCTCGATCGTCAACGACATGCTGTTCCTGGCCAGCGCCGACCAGGGCAGCAAGGCCACCAAGCTCACCAGCGCTTCCCTGGCCACCGAGGTGGCAACCACCCTGGACTACCTGGACTTCATCCTCGAAGACGCCCAGGTCAGGGTCGAGGTGGAAGGCGACGCCCAGGTCAGCATCGAGATCGCCCACCTGCGCCGGGCGCTGATCAACCTGCTGAGCAACGCCGTGCAGCACACCGCCGCCGGCGAAGTGATCCGGGTCCGGATCGAGGTTCAGGAACGGCAAGTGGCGATCGCCGTCAGCAACCCGGGACAGGGTATCGCCAGCGAGCACCTGCCACGCTTGTTCGAGCGTTTCTATCGAGTGGATGCCTCGCGCAGCAACAGTGGCGCTAATCATGGATTGGGCCTGGCCATCGTCAAGGCCATCGCCCTTATGCATGGCGGCGACGTCTTCGTGCTCAGCGACCGGGGCATCAATACCTTCGGTCTCTACCTGCCCCGCTGAAACCACCGCGACCCCTGACCTGGGACAACAGGCAGTAAAATCCTGCAACCATCGCGCTCTTGACTGTTGTTTTTTTAGTAACAGTCCTTATCCTGTTCGGCTCTTTTTCCAGCCTCATCGTGGTTATATTTTTGTCGTACCGAATTGAACTTGCACTGCAAGAAGGTCTTCAGAAATGTCCAACAGCATGGGTATTGCCAGCGCGTTCGTCTTGTCTTCCCTGTTCGTGGCGCCTGCCGCCATGGCCGAAGAATCCCAGGCTTTCGTCGCACGCAATGCCGCACGCGCCGCCGCGTTCGAACAAGCACAGATCGCCCAGGCGGCCCAGCAGCAGAACAGTCAGCAAGCCCAGAAGATCACTGCCGAGCACAGCAAGGCTGATGCCCGAAAGGACAGTTGATCCAAGCCACCGACTCGTTTCCCTCGATAACTTCTCTGCGCTCTACACCGGAGTAAGTTGTCTTAAAGCCGCTGAATCCAGCGGCTTTTTTTTGTCGTGGAGAAACCCGCAGCACGTTCGTCATCTACAGAACAAGAACGCACCGAATTCAAAATAAAAAATCATCTTCACCCACCAAAGGAGCAATACGTTGTTTAGGACTTCACTGAAGGTCAGCCCGCTATTCATTGCAATCGCTGCAACTATCCCAAGCCTTGGACAAGCCGCCGAGGACAGCGCGACCGAAGGTTTCGTCGCCGGCTCGAGCCTCAAGCTCAACGCTCGCAACTACTACATGCACCGCAACCGCCAGCAGCACAACGATGACAACATCGAGTGGGGCCAAGGCTTCCTGGGGGTTTTCCAGTCCGGTTATACCGAAGGCACCGTCGGTTTCGGCGTGGATGCCAATGCCATGCTCGGCCTCAAGCTCGATGGCGGTGGCGGCACCGATGGTTCGAGCATCCTGCCGATCAGCCGTAGCGGCAAGGACGGCGGCAAAGCCCCGGGCTCCTTCTCCACCGCTGGCGCGGCCCTGAAGATGCGCGCCTTCGACACCGAACTGAAAGCCGGTGACCTGTTTCTCAACAACCCGGTGATCGCCGGTGGCATGAGTCGCATGCTGCCGCAGACCTTCCGTGGCGTGAGCCTGACCAACCACAGCTTCGACGGCTGGTTGATCGAAGGCGGCCAGGCCAGCTTCACCAAGCTCTACAACCAGAGCGGCCACAAGCGCATCGGTACCGCCTACGGCACCTTGCCCAGCAACGATGAAAGCCGCCACCTGAACTGGGCCGGGGTGGCCTGGAGCGGCGTGCCGGGGCTGACCAGCAGCCTCTATGCTTCCGAGCTCAAGGACATCTGGAACCAGTACTACTACGACCTGGACTACACCTACGCGGTCAACGACCTGGTCAGCCTCAACCCGGGCCTGCACTACTACCACACCCAGGACACCGGCAAGGCGCTGCTGGGCAACATCGACAACAACACCTACAGCCTGCATTTCACCGTCGGTGTAGGCAGCCACAGCGTCACCGCCGCCTACCAGCGGGTCAACGGCAATACACCGTTCGACTACATCACCCAGGGTGACAGCATCTACCTGGACAACTCCCAGCAGTACTCGGACTTCAACGGCCCCAACGAGCGCTCGTGGAAGCTCAAGTACGCCTATGACTTCGCCGGCGTCGGCCTGCCCGGCCTGACCTCGGCGCTGTCCTATTCGCGCGGCGAGCTGGACCTGACCAAGGTCAACCCGGACAGCCGTGGTTATGCCAACTGGTACAGCGCCGATGGCAAGAATGCCAAGCACTGGGAACGTGACCTGGATCTCAAGTATGTGGTGCAAGGTGGCAAGGCCAAGGACCTGGCGGTGCGCCTGCAATGGGCTACCAACCGGGGCGGCAATGGCTACGGCGCCGTGGATAACGACACCGACGAATACCGCGTGATCGTCGACTACCCGATCAATGTGTTCTAAGACGCTATAAATAGAAGGCCAGCAGGTTTTGCTGGCCTTTTGTTCATGTGGGATTTATACAGGCGCGAGGGCCTGGCCGCATGCCTGACCAGTTCCCCGTAGAGCCGGTAAATCCTCGAGGTGGTAGAAATCAGAACCATGAGCGCGAGCAATGCGATATCCCCCCCGGGGAAACCCGCATCGACCTCCGAACGACTGTTGATCCTGGCCAGCTCGCTGATCGTCGCGGCCATTCTCAGTATCGTCACCTTCCTGCTGATCCGTGAGCGCGCCGCCGCCGAGCAAGCCGCCATTCGCGCGGCGAACAACATCGTGCAACTGATCGACGCCGACGTGATGCGCAACGTCGAACTCTACGACCAGTCCCTCAAGGGCCTGATCAGCGCTGCCCAGCGCAGCGACCTGCAAGATGCCTCCGCCGCCATCCGCCACCTGGCGTTCTTCGACCGTGCCAGCGCCGCGCCGTACAAGGGCGATATCCTGCTGCTGGATAAAAAAGGCGATGTACTCGCCGACTCGGCCTCGGTGCAGCCACGGGAAGGCAACTTCGCCGACCGCGAATACTTTCGCAACCATATGCAGAACCCGACGCTGGACATGCTGATCAGCCGTCCGTTTCGCGCCCGCACCAGCGAACAGGACTGGCGGATCAGCTTCAGCCGTCGGCTCAACGATGAAGACGGCCACTTCCTCGGCGTTGCCGAAGCGGCCATGCGCCTGAGCTATTTCAACCAGCTGTTCAAGAGCCTCGATATCGGCCGCAACGGCACCATCAATCTGATCAGCCGCGAGGGCATCCTCCTGGCCCAGCAGCCACAACTGGCCGACGACCTGGTGGGCAAGGACTTCAGCCAGCGGCCGAATTTCGTGCGCTTCCTGCGCGAGGGCTATGGCAGCTTCAGCAGTATTTCCAGTGTCGACCAGACGCCCCGGCTGTACACCTTCTCCAAGGTCGGCGACCTGCCGTTGATCGTCATCGTCGCCCTGGCCAACGACGAGGTCTTCGGTTCCTGGCGGCGCACCGCACTGCTGGTCAGCGGTGCTACCGGAGCCCTGTGCATCGCCCTGCTGTGGCTGACCCTGTTGCTGTGCCGCGAGCTGCGCCGCCGGCACAACGCCGAGCAGGAACTGGCGCGTCTGGCCGCTGTGGATGCACTGACCGGGCTGGCCAACCGCCGGAGCCTGGACCTGGCCCTGAAGAACGAATGGGCCAGGGCCCAGCGCTCGCTCCAGCCGTTGTCGCTGCTGATGATCGACATCGATCACTTCAAGTCCTTCAACGACCGTTTCGGCCACCCCCTGGGAGATCAGGCCCTGCGCCTGGTGGCGCAGAACATTGCCGACTGCGTGGGACGCCCTACGGACCTGGCCGCGCGTTATGGTGGCGAAGAGTTCGCGGTGATCCTGCCCGGCACCGATACGGCCGGCGCCTCGCTGCTGGCCGAGAAGATCCGCGCCAGCATCGAGGCACTGCCGGCCATTGCCGAACATGCCGCCAGCCTGACCGTCAGCATCGGTATCAATACCTGGTCGGGCAACCCCGGCACTCGCCAGGAAGACTGGGTCGGCAACGCCGACAAGGCCCTGTACCAGGCCAAGTCCAGCGGCCGCAACCGCGTGGTCTCCAACATGTCCCAGGGCCACTCCAGGCGCAGCGCCTGAAATATCGCAGGCATAAAAAAAGGCCATCCGGGGGATGGCCTTCAAAACAAAAGGAAAGAGAGTATTACTTACACGGCCGCGACTGGACGCATGTAAGAGATCGGTGCAGTGCTGGCATCTTCGAAGGTCACCACTTCCCAAGCATCCTTCTGCTCAATCAACTTGCGCAGGAGTTGGTTGTTCAGGGCGTGGCCCGACTTGAAGCCTTTGAACTCACCTATCAGGCTGTTGCCCAGCAGGTAGAGGTCACCAATTGCATCCAGGATCTTGTGCTTGACGAATTCGTCTTCGTAACGAAGGCCGTCTTCATTCAGTACGCCATCCGAATCGACCACAATGGCGTTTTCCACGCTGCCGCCGAGTGCGAGGTTGTGCTTGCGCAGGTACTCGATGTCACTCATGAAACCAAAGGTACGGGCGCGACTGACTTCTTTTACGAACGAAGTACTGGAGAAGTCCACGCTTGCACTCTGGGTGCGGTCACGGAAAACCGGGTGATCGAAATCGATCTCGAAGCTCACTTTAAAACCATCGAAAGGCACGAAAGTGGCGCGCTTGTCGCCGTCTTCCACTGTCACTTCACGAAGGATGCGGATGAACTTTTTAGCTGCGTCCTGTTCTTCGAGGCCAGCAGATTGAATCAGGAATACGAAGGGTCCGGCGCTACCGTCCATGATCGGGACTTCGGACGCGGAGAGCTCGACGTAGGCGTTATCGATGCCCAGGCCAGCCATGGCCGAGAGCAAGTGCTCCACCGTGTCCACTTTGACGTCACCATTGACCAGAGTGGTCGACATGGTGGTTTCGCCAACGTTTTCCGCGCGAGCAGGAATCTGCACCACAGGGTCCAGGTCGGCACGACAAAACACAATGCCGGTGTCGACAGGCGCAGGCTTGAGGGTCAGGTATACCTTCTCCCCGGAATGCAGGCCTACACCTGTGGCACGGATAATATTCTTCAGGGTGCGTTGTTTAATCATGGCTTGGGCCGCTTCAGCGCAAATTGCGAACTGGTATCAACAAAGGCTGGCGATAATAGCAGACCACGCCTTTGCTGAACACCAATCACCCTAATACCCCTGATGCATTCCATCAATCGGCCTGACGACGCAGGAATGCCGGGATGTCCAGATAGTCCAGATCATCTTGCGGATTCAACTTCGCTGCGGTCGCCGCGTTCGATTGCGCCTGATTACGCATGACGGTCGGACGATCCAGGTCGCGGTAGTTCACCGACGGCAGCTCCTGGCGAGCAGGGGCTGGCGCTTGCGACTGCGCGGACGACATGGAGGTCTGAACGGTATTGTCGATGACCTTCACAGGCTTCTCGATCTTCGCGCCCAGGCCGGTGGCCACTACGGTCACGTGCAACTCGTCACGCATGTCCGGATCGATAACGGTACCTACCTTGACCATGGCGTGCTCGGAAGCGAAGGCCTCGATGATGCTACCCACGTCGGAGTACTCGCCCAGGGACAAGTCGGGACCGGCGGTGATGTTCACCAGAATGCCGCGAGCGCCTTCCAGGTTGACGTCCTCGAGCAGTGGGTTGCGGATCGCCGCCTCGGTGGCTTCGCGTGCACGGTTAGGACCGCTGGCGCAGCCGGTACCCATCATCGCCATGCCCATTTCGCTCATCACGGTACGAACGTCGGCGAAGTCGACGTTGATCATGCCCGGACGCTTGATGATGTCGGAGATACCGCGAACGGCACCGGCCAGCACGTCGTCGGCCTTGGCGAAGGCGGACAGCAGGCTGGCGTCCTTGCCCAGGATGGTCAGCAGCTTCTCGTTGGGGATGGTGATCAACGAGTCGACGCTTTCGCTCAGCGCGCGGATGCCTTCATCGGCGATCTGCATGCGCTTGCGGCCTTCGAACGGGAACGGACGAGTCACCACCGCAACGGTGAGGATACCCATTTCCTTGGCCACTTCGGCGATGATCGGCGCCGCACCGGTACCGGTACCGCCGCCCATGCCAGTGGTGATGAACACCATGTTGGTGCCCGCCAGTACTTCGGCGATACGTTCGCGGTCTTCCAGAGCGGCCTGACGACCGACTTCCGGATTGGCACCCGCGCCCAGGCCCTTGGTCACACCGGTACCCAGTTGCAGGATGGTCCGCGCGCCGATGTTCTTCAGCGCCTGAGCATCGGTGTTGGCGCAGATGAACTCGACGCCTTCGATGTTGCTCTTGACCATGTGATTGACCGCGTTGCCGCCGCCACCGCCTACGCCGATAACCTTGATTACCGGACTTTGCGGGATGTTGTCTACGAGTTCGAACATTTTCCCTCTCCTTTCATTCTCTAATTTTTCGCCTACTGCCTACTGCTTTGTTGCCTGCTGCTTTACTGCGTACCGCTTGAAACCTGTTGCTTGTAACCGCGTATCAGAAGTTGCCCTGGACCCAGCTCTTGATGCGATCGAGCAAGGCGGCCTTGGGCTCGTCGCTGCTGTAGCTGTCGCGGTTGCCAATGCCGGAGAACTGGATGCCGTCGGACTGCTTCTGCAATCCGTACTGCAGCAGGCCGACACCGGTGGAATAGATCGGGTTGCGCACGACGTCGGTCAGGCCCTTAACACTGTGGGGCACGCCCAGGCGGACCGGCATGTGGAAAATTTCCTCGGCCAGCTCCACCGCGCCTTCCATCTTCGAGGTGCCGCCGGTGAGCACGATGCCTGCCGGGATCAGGTCTTCGTAGCCGCTGCGACGCAGCTCGGCCTGGATCAGGGTGAACAGCTCGTCGTAGCGCGGCTCGACCACCTCGGCCAGGGCCTGGCGCGACAGCTCGCGCGGCGGACGGTCGCCGACGCTCGGCACCTTGATGGTTTCGCCGGCACCGGCCAGCTTGGCCAGGGCGCAGGCGTAGCGGATCTTGATCTCTTCGGCGTACTGGGTCGGAGTCCGCAGGGCCATGGCGATGTCGTTGGTCACCTGGTCGCCGGCGATCGGGATCACCGCGGTGTGGCGAATCGCGCCTTCGGTGAAGATCGCCATGTCGGTGGTACCGCCGCCGATATCCACCAGGCACACGCCCAGTTCCTTCTCGTCGTCGGTGAGCACCGCATAGGCAGAGGCCAACTGCTCGAGGATGATGTCGTCGATTTCCAGGCCGCAGCGACGTACGCACTTCTCGATGTTCTGCGCCGCGTTGACCGCGCAGGTCACCACGTGGACCTTGGCTTCCAGGCGCACGCCGGACATGCCCAGGGGCTCGCGCACGCCTTCCTGGTTATCGATCACGTAGTCCTGCGGTAGGGTGTGCAGGACCCGCTGGTCCGCCGGGATCGCTACCGCCTGGGCCGCGTCCAGGACTCGTTCCAGGTCCGCCGAGCTGACCTCGCGGTCGCGGATCGCCACGATGCCGTGGGAGTTCAGGCTGCGGATGTGATTGCCCGCCACGCCGACGAACGCCGAGTGGATGCGGCAGCCCGCCATCAGTTGCGCTTCTTCCACTGCCCGCTGGATCGACTGCACGGTGGACTCGATGTTCACCACCACGCCCTTCTTCAGGCCGCGGGACGGATGGGTACCGATACCGACGATTTCCAGCGAGCCATCGGCCGCGACTTCGCCCACCAGCGCCACCACCTTGGAGGTGCCGATATCCAGGCCGACGATCATTTTGCCGCTTTGCACATTTGCCATGGTCCTGCCTCTTCTTAATTCTTCGCGACGGCGGGCTGCGCCGTCGTGGGTGCCGCCGGATCGCGCCAGCCCACGGCCAGGCCGTTGGCGTAGCGCAGATCGATGCGCGCGATGTTCGTGATCTGTTCTTTCAGCGTTTTTTCATAAATGGCAATGAAGCGGCGCATCTTTTCCACCAGATGATCGCGACCCAGCAGCAACTCGATTCCCGGCCCGGCACTGCCGGCACCGGTGGTCAGGAACCAGCTGCCACGCTCGCGCAGTTCCAGACGGGCAATCGAGAAGCCCAGCGGCCGCAGCATCTGGCTCAACACCTGATACTGCTGCATCACTTGCTGCTGGGCCCGCTGCGGCCCGAACAACTGCGGCAAGTGCTCATAGTTCGCCAGTTCACGCGGGGTGAAGGCCTGGCCCTGGTTGTTCAACAGCGCCTCGTCGCCCCAGCGGGCCACGGGTAGTTGTTCTTCCAGGCGAATCACCACCTGGTCCGGCCACACCCGGCGTACCTCGGCATGGGCGATCCAGGGCATCTGCTCCAGTTCGGTACGCATGCTTGCCAGGTCGATGGTGAAGAAGCTCGCCGCGACGTAAGGCGCGATTCGCTGCTGCACCGCCTGCTGGCTGATGTAGCTCAAGTCCCCCTGCACCGCGATCTTGGTGATCGGGCGGTCGGCATAGGGCAAAAGACGCTGGGCGCCTTCGTAGGTGCCGAACCCCAAAGCCACCAGCAGCACAGGCCAGAACAGGCTTTTCAGGAAGCCGAAGTTGGCTTTGGGCAGGCGCACCGACATCGGCTCTTTGGCCACCATCCGGCTGGCACCCCGCGGCACCGGCTTGCGGCCGGGTGCGGGTTGCTGATGACGAAGCGATGCGCCTTGCATGGTCTTAACCTCGCGCCTCAAGACTGGCTGCCAGGATGGCCAACACCAGTTGCTGGAAATCCAGACCGGCCGCACGAGCGGCCATCGGCACCAGACTGTGGTCGGTCATGCCTGGAGCGGTGTTCACTTCCAGGAACCAGAACTGCCCCTGGGCATCCTGCATCACATCGGCACGCGCCCAACCGGCGATACCGAGCGCCTCACAGGCCTTGGCCGTGAGTTCCATGAGTTCCTGCTCTTTGTCGCTATCGAGGCCGCACGGGATCCGGTACTGGGTATCGGAAGCCAGGTACTTGGCGTCGTAGTCGTAGAACGTGTGGGGAGTGCCCAGGGCGATAGGTGGCAAGACCTGGCCGCGCAGGGTCGCGATGGTGAACTCTGGACCCTGGATCCATTGCTCGACCAACACTTGCGAATCATAGGTACTGGCCGCCTTCCATGCCTCGATCAACTCGGAGCTGGTGGTCACCTTGGCCATACCGATACTGGAACCTTCATGGGCCGGTTTGACGATCAAAGGCATGCCCAGTTCCGCCGCCGCGCAAATACAGTCGCTCTCGGAGCTCAGCACCGCATGGCGTGGCGTCGGAATGCCCAGGCTGTGCCAGACCTGCTTGGTCCGCAGCTTGTCCATGGCCAGCGCCGAGGCGAGGATGCCGCTGCCGGTGTAGGGAATCCCCAGGCACTCCAGCAGGCCCTGCATGCTGCCGTCTTCACCGCCACGGCCGTGGAGGATGATGAAGGCGCGATCGATCTTCTCGCTCAACAGGCGCTGCAGCAGGTCATCGCCGACGTCGATGCCGAAGGCATCCACACCGCCGCCCTGCAGGGCTTCGAGCACGGCCTTACCGGACTTCAGCGACACTTCGCGCTCGGCACTCTTGCCGCCATAGAGCACGGCCACGCGACCGAAGTCGGCCGGGGGCACGGTGGAGAACAGCTTGGCGTAGGCAGCGGTCATTTCGACGCTCCCTTGCCAGCAGCCACGGCTCCGGCGAACAGTGGACTGTTGAGCAGCTTGGGCGCCAGACCGCCGATGTCGCCGGCCCCCTGGCACAACAATATGTCGCCGGCACGCAGCAGCGGCTTGACCAGCGGCGCCAGGTCGACACCGCGTTCGATGTAGATCGGGTCCAGTTGGCCGCGCTGGCGGATGCTGTGGCACAGCTGGCGGCTGTCGGCCCCGGGAATCGGCTCTTCACCGGCCGGATAGACTTCCATCAGCAGCAATACGTTGGCGTCGGTCAGCACCTGCACGAAATCGTCGTACAGGTCGCGGGTGCGGCTGTAGCGATGCGGCTGGTAGACCATCACCAGGCGGCGTTCCGGCCAGCCACCACGCACGGCCTTGATCACCGCGGCGACCTCGGTCGGGTGATGCCCGTAGTCGTCCACCAGCATCACGTTGCCACCTTCCACCGGCAGTTCGCCGTAGACCTGGAAGCGCCGGCCCACGCCCTGGAAGCCCGACAGGCCCTGGACAATGGCTTCGTCGCTGATGCCTTCGTCGGTGGCGATCGCGATCGTCGCCAGCGAGTTGAGCACGTTATGGTTGCCCGGCATGTTCACCGACACATCCAGTGGCTCGCGGTCCCGACGCAGCACGGTGAAGAAGGTCTGCATGCCTTGCTGGCGAACATTGATCGCGCGTACGTCGGCTTCTTCGTTGAAACCGTAGGTCACGGTCGGCCGCTTGACCTGCGGCAGGATCTCGCGCACCACCGGATCGTCCAGGCACATCACCGCCAGCCCGTAGAACGGCAGGTTGTGCAGGAAGTCGACGAAGGTCTTCTTCAGCTTGTTGAAGTCACCGTCATAGGTCGCCATGTGGTCGGCGTCGATGTTGGTCACCACGGCCACCAGCGGTTGCAGGTGCAGGAAGCTGGCGTCGCTTTCATCGGCTTCGGCGATCAGGTAGCGGCTGGTACCCAGTTGCGCATTGGTGCCCGCGGCATTGAGCCGGCCACCGATGACGAAGGTCGGGTCCAGGCCGCCAGCGGCGAACACCGAGGCCAGCAGGCTGGTGGTGGTGGTCTTGCCATGGGTACCGGCCACGGCCACGCCGTGGCGATAGCGCATCAGCTCGGCGAGCATTTCCGCGCGCGGTACCACCGGCACCCGCCGCTCCAGGGCAGTGGCGACCTCCGGGTTGGAAGTGTTCACGGCGCTGGATACCACCAGCACGTCGGCATGGGCGGCGTTCTCGGCACGGTGGCCGATGAAGATCTGCGCCCCGAACGACTCCAGGCGCTCGGTAACGGCCGATGCCTTGAGGTCGGAACCGGATACCTGGTACCCCAGGTTCAGCAGCACCTCGGCGATCCCGCACATGCCCACGCCGCCGATACCGACGAAGTGGATGCGGCGGATGCGGCGCATTTCCGGTTGCGGCATGGCTTTCTGGCTCTCAACCATGGGCCACCTCCAGGCAGATATTCACCACGTCCTGGGTCGCTTCGGGTTTGGCCAGGCGGCGTGCGGCACGGGCCATGTTGTCGAGTCGTTCTGGTTGCATCAAAACCTCTGTCAGGCGCGCGGCAAGGTCCGCTGCGCCAGTCGTTCTTTGCGGCATCAGGAAGGCGGCGCCTTCACGAGCCAAATATTCGGCGTTGCGAGTCTGGTGGTCGTCGATCGCATGGGGCAAAGGCACCAGCATCGAGGGCAGACCGGCGGCAGCCAGTTCGCTGACGGTCAACGCACCTGCGCGACAGACCACCAGGTCGGCCCAGCCATAGGCTTGGGCCATGTCTTTGATAAAGGGCTGCACCTGCGCCTCGACGCCAGCGGCGCGGTAACGCTCTGCAGTGACCTCATCGTGATTTTTGCCAGCCTGGTGGAACACCTCCGGGCGCAGCTCGGGGGCGACCTGTGCCAGGGCTTCCGGCAGCAGCTTGTTCAACGGCTCTGCGCCCAGGCTTCCACCCAGGACCAGCAAACGTGCCTTGCGTCCGGCCAGGGCCTCGCGCGGTGCTTCGAGGAACAGCTCGGTGCGTACCGGATTGCCCGTGGTGCGGCGGCTACCGGAGGCCCCGAAGGTGTCCGGGAAAGCTTCGCAGACTCGGGCGGCCAACGGCACCAGCAGCCGATTGGCGGTACCGGCGACCGCGTTCTGCTCATGAACGATGACCGGCACCGAGGACAATTTGGCGGCAACTCCACCAGGCCCGGTCACATAACCACCAAAACCCAGCACGCAGACCGGCTTGAGCTGGCGCATGATCCGCCGAGCCTGGAGCACTGCCTTGAGCAGCACGAAAGGCGCCTTGAGCAACGACAGCTTGCTCTTGCCACGCAACCCAGTGACGTTGATCAGGTGCAGGGGCAGGCCCGCAGCCGGCACCAGGTCGTTCTCGATTCCCCGCGGGGTGCCCAGCCAGTGCACGCTATAGCCGCGCGCCTGGAACTCCCTGGCACAAGCCAGCGCCGGGAACACGTGGCCACCGGTGCCGCCGGCCATGATCAGCACGTTAGCGCCCATGGGTCGGCTCCTCGGCAAAGTCACTTTCATTGAACTCCATCTCTTCGCTGCCCAGGTGGGTCCTGCTCTCCCACTCGATACGCAGCAACAAGCCCAGGCAGGCACAGCAGATCACCAGGGAACTGCCGCCATAACTGAGGAACGGCAGGGTCAGGCCCTTGGTCGGCAAGAGGCCGACGTTCACCCCGATGTTGATCAGGAACTGGCCGATCCACAGGAACGACAGGCCATAGGCGACGTAGGCGGCAAAGAACTGCCGGGCCTTCTCGGCCCACAAGCCGATGTACATGCCACGGATACAGACGAAGCCGAACAGCGCCACGGTGCACAGCGAGCCCACCGCCCCCAGTTCCTCGGCCAGCACCGAGAACACGAAGTCGGTATGGGCCTCTGGCAGGTAGAACTGCTTCTGTACGCTGTTGCCCAGGCCAACGCCCAGCCACTCACCGCGGCCGAAGGCGATCAGCGCCTGGGACAGCTGGTAGCCGGCGCCGAACTGGTCGGCCCAGGGGTCGGCGAAGTTGGTCAGGCGCGCCATCCGGTAAGGCTGCATCTGGATCAGCAACACCACCGCCGCCACCGCCAGCACCACCATCAGGGAAAAGCGGAACAACCCGACGCCCCCAAGGAACAGCATCGCCGCAGCCGCGCCCATCATTACTACCGTGGCGCCGAAGTCGGGCTCCATCAGCAGCAGGCCGGCCATCGGCAACAACACGATGAATGGCTTGAAGAAACCCATCCAGCTTTCGCGTACTTCCTTCTGCCGCCGCACCAGGTAGCCGGCGAGATAGATCACCACGAACACCTTGGCGATCTCGGAAGGCTGGACGTTGAAGAAGCTGAAGCCGATCCAGCGCATCGAACCGTTCACCTCACGACCGATGCCCGGGACGATCACCATCACCAGCAGGCCGAAGGCGCCGATCAGCATCATCCAGCCCAGGCGCTGCCAGGTGGCGATCGGGATCATCATGGTCACGATGCACGCGCCCAGGCCCAGCAGGATGTAGATCAGGTGCCGGATCATGTAGTACAGCGCGCTGCCGGACTGGGCCGCGGCCACTTCGGTAGACGCCGAGGCGATCATAATCAGCCCCAGGCCGAGCAGCGTCAGGCAGCCGGCGAGCATCGGGAAGTCGAGGTCGACGCCGCGTCCGGTGATGATCGGCGATGGATACGGCTTGATGATGTTCCTCAGGTTCATGCCAGCTCCTCCACGATGCGGACGAACTGGTGACCACGGTCTTCGTAGTTCTTGAACATGTCGAAACTGGCGCAGGCAGGCGACAACAGCACCACATCGCCCGCTTGGGCAACGGCTCGGCACTGGGCCACCGCGTTAGGCAGCGAAGCGGCGCGGATCAGCGGCACACCATCGCCAATGGCCTGGCCGATCTGCTCGGAGTCCCGGCCCATCAGGACCACGGCACGGCAGTTGGCCGCCACTGGATCACGCAGGTCCTTGAAGTCGGCACCCTTGCCGTCGCCACCGGCGATCAGCACGATCTTGCCGCTGATGTCGGCGCCCAGGCCTTCGATGGCGGCCAGGGCGGCCCCCACGTTAGTAGCCTTGGAGTCGTTGTAGTAACCCACGTCATCCAGGTCACGGACCCACTGGCAGCGATGCTCCAGCCCGGCGAAATTGCGCAGCGCCGCGAGCATGGCATCGAACGGCAGGCCCACCGCATGTCCCAGGGCCAGGGCCGCCAGGGCGTTGGACTGGTTATGGGCACCACGGACCTTCAGCTCGCGCACCGGCATCAGGTTCTGGAATTCGAAAGCCAGGTACTTCTCGCCATTCTCCTCACGCAGGCCGAAGGCCTTGAAGTCCGGCGCACCCAGGCCAAAGCTCCAGCATGGCAGCCCCTCACCCACCAGCGGCCGGGTCAGGGCGTCCTGGCGGTTGAACACCACTTGCCGGGCACCGCGGAAAATCCGGTGCTTGGCCAGGTGATAGGCCGGCAGGCCGCTGTAGCGGTCCATATGGTCTTCGCTGATGTTCAGCACGGTGGCCACTTCGGCACCGAGCTGGTCGGTGGTTTCCAGCTGGAAGCTGGACAGCTCGAGGACGTAGAGCTCGACGTCATCACCAAGCAGGTCCAGTGCCGGGGTCCCGAGGTTACCGCCCACGGCGACGCGCTTGCCGGCAGCGGCAGCCATCTCGCCCACCAGGGTGGTCACGGTGCTCTTGGCATTGGAGCCGCTGATGGCGACGATCGGCGCCTTCGCGTTACGCGCGAACAGTTCGATGTCGCCGGACAGTTTCACCCCACGCGCGGCGGCAGCCTGCAGGGCCGGAGTCGCCAGGGCCAGGCCGGGACTCACGTAGAGCTCGTCGGCACGGCACAGGAAGTCGACGTCCAGCTCGCCACAACGCACTTCCACCTGTGGATAGTCACGGCGCAGCGTGGCCAGCTCCGGTGGATTTTCCCGCGTGTCGGCCACCGCAAAAGCAACGCCCCGGCTCGCCAGGAAGCGAACCAGGGACATGCCGCTCTTGCCGAGGCCGACAACGATGCGGAAGTGGTCGGAAGCGATCAGGGACACTCGTTCTACCTCAGCTTCAGGGTTGCAAGGCCGATCAGCACGAGAATCACGGTGATGATCCAGAAACGGACGATCACACGTGGCTCAGGCCAGCCCTTGAGTTCAAAGTGGTGGTGGATCGGCGCCATGCGGAACACCCGCTTGCCGGTCAGCTTGAACGAAGCGACCTGGATCACCACCGACAGGGTTTCCATCACGAACACGCCGCCCATGATGAACAGCACGATTTCCTGGCGCACGATCACCGCGATGGTGCCCAGGGCCGCACCCAGCGCCAGGGCGCCGACGTCGCCCATGAACACCTGGGCCGGATAAGTGTTGAACCACAGGAAGCCCAGGCCCGCACCGATCAGCGCACCGCAGAACACGATCAGTTCACCTGCGCCCGGCACATAGGGGATCAGCAGGTATTCGGCGAACTTCACGTTACCCGACAGGTAGCAGAAGATCCCCAATGCGCCGCCGACCATCACCGTCGGCATGATCGCCAGGCCATCGAGGCCGTCGGTCAGGTTGACTGCGTTGCTCGAGCCGACGATGACGAAATAGGTCAGGACCACGAAACCGGCACCCAGGGGAATGCTCACGTCCTTGAGCATCGGGATCAGCAGGGTGGTATCCACCGGGCTTTGCGCGGTCATGTAAAGGAAGATCGCCGCGCCCAGGCCGAACACCGACTGCCAGAAGTACTTCCAGCGGCTCGGCAGGCCCCGGGAGTTCTTCTCGATCACCTTGCGATAGTCGTCGACCCAGCCGATGGCACCGAAAGCCAGGGTCACCAGCAGCACGACCCAGACATAGTGGTTGCGCAGGTCGGCCCAGAGCAGGGTGCTGACACCGATGGCCGAGAGGATCAAGGCGCCGCCCATGGTCGGCGTACCGGATTTGGACAAGTGCGATTGCGGGCCATCGTTACGTACGGCCTGGCCAATCTGCCGATTCTGCAGAGTACGGATCATCCACGGACCCAGGCACAGTGCCAAAGACAAGGCGGTCAGCACCCCGAGGATCCCGCGCAGGGTCAGGTACTGGAAGACCGCGAAGCCTTTGTAGAACTGTTGCAGGTACTCCGCTAGCAGCAGCAGCATTAATGTTTCACTCCGTCTTTTTCTTGAAGATGGGAGCCACACAGGGCCGCAACGATGTTTTCCATCGCCGCGCTGCGCGATCCCTTGATCAAAATGGTGGTGTTTGGATCTTGCTCGACGTCCAGGGCGGCAATCAGTTCTGCCTGGCTGGCGAAGTGGCGCGCGTGCGCGCCAAAGGCAGTGACGGCATGGGCCATCATCGGGCCTACGGCGTAGAGGGCCGAAACCTTGCCAGCGGCATATGCACCTACGTCGCGGTGCCCCTGCTCCGCCCAATCGCCCAACTCGCCGATGTCTCCGAGCACCAGGACGGTGCGGCCGGAAAAGCCGGCGAGTATATCAACGGCAGCGCACATTGAGGTGGGGTTTGCATTGTAAGTGTCATCGATCACCCGCATGCCATTCCTGGCCAACTGGGCGACAGTACGGCCCTTGACCGGCTGCACCGCGTTCAGGCCAGTGGCGATACCGAACAACGACACGCCCATGGCGTGGGCAGCCGCAGCAGCAGCCAGGGCGTTGGCGACGTTATGGGTGCCCAGCAGGTTCAGCTGGACCTGCTCGGTGCCCTTGGGGCTATGCAGGGTAAAGGACGGGCAGCCACGGGCATCGCGTCCGATATCGGAGGCGTAGAAATCCGCTGCGCTGGCGGTCAGGGCGAAACTCAGCACCTGGCGCCCGGCGGCGCGGGCCTTCCAGATCGAAAATGCCTTGTCATCCAGGTTCAGCACGGCAATTCCGGAAGCATCCAGCCCTTCCAGGATTTCGCCCTTGGCCTCGACGATTTTCTCCGGACCACCGAACTCGCCGACGTGGGCGGTACCGGCGTTGTTGAGGATCGCCACCTGGGGATGGGTCATCGCCACGGTGTAGGCGATTTCACCAATCCGCGAGGCACCCAGCTCGATCACCGCAGCGCTGTGCTCCGGAGCCAGCTCCAGCAGGGTCAGAGGCGCGCCCAGGTCGTTGTTCAGGTTGCCGCGGGTGGCGAGCACCGGGCCGCGGGTACGCAGGATGCTCGCCAGCATCTCCTTGACCGTGGTCTTGCCACTTGAGCCGGTAACGGCCGCCACTGGATGGGTGAAGGCACCACGGTTCAGCGCACCCAGCTGGCCCAGCGCCAGGCGCGTGTCCTTGACCAGCAGCTGCGGCAGCGTGCTGTCGGGAATCTCACGCTCTACCAGCGCAGCCACCGCGCCCTTGCCGGCCACTTCGTTCAGGTAATCATGACCATCGAAGCGCGGACCGGTGAGCGCCACGAACAACTGGCCCGGCTGGATCGCCCGGCTATCGATGCTCACGCCACTAAAACGGGCATCGCCCGCTATCAGGCGGGCGTTCAATGGAGCGGCTACTTCACTGAGTTTCAGGGGCTTAAGCACTGGCCACCTCCCACGCCGCCAAGGCCTTGCCCGCCTCGACGAGATCGGAGAAGGCATGGCGTTGACCGTTGATTTCCTGGTAATCCTCATGCCCCTTGCCGGCCAGCACCACCACGTCATCAGCCGAGGCGGACGCGATCAGGCGGGCGATGGCAGGTCCACGGCCAGCGATGAATTCGACCTGGTCCGCATTCAGGAAGCCGGCGCGGATATCGGAAAAAATCTGCGCGGGGTCTTCAGTACGCGGGTTGTCGTCGGTGACGAGCACGCCATCGGCCAGGCGCTCGACCACCTCGGCCATCAACGGTCGCTTGCCGCGGTCGCGATCACCACCACAACCGAACAGGCACAGCAGGCGCCCCTTGGCATGGGGCCGCAGGGCCAGCAGAACTTTCTCCAGGGCATCCGGGGTATGGGCGTAGTCGACCACGACCAATGGCTGGCGACCTCCGCCCAGGCGCTGCATGCGCCCGGCCGGGCCTTCCAGCTTGGGCAGGACCGCGAGAATCTCGTCCAGCGCATATTCCAGGCCCAGCAAGGCGCCCACTGCGGCCAGCAGGTTGCTCAGGTTGAAACGCCCCAACAGGCTGCTGCGCAGGTGATGTTCACCTTGCGGCGTCACCAGGGTCGCGCGCACGCCGTCGTCATCGAAACGAGCTTCGCGGCAATACAGATAGGCGCCGGCATCTTCCTGGCTGTAGGTAATCAGCCGCGACTCGTGGGCCTCGGCTGCCAGCTTGCGGCCAAAATCGTCGTCGAGGTTGATCACCCGGCAACGCAGGTCGGTCCAGTTGAACAGTTTGGCCTTGGCCTCGCCGTAGGCCTGCATGGTTCCGTGATAATCCAGATGGTCACGGGACAGGTTGGTCAGTACCGCGACGTCGAAGGCCAGGGCGGTTACACGACCCTGATCCAGGCCATGGGAGGAAACCTCCATGGCCACGGCCTTGGCGCCGGCACTCTTCAAGTCGGCCAGGGCCGCCTGGACAGCGATGGGGTTCGGCGTGGTGTGCAGGCCACTTTGCAGCGCGCCATGGAAGCCGGTTCCCAGGGTGCCCACCAGGCCACAACGCTGGCCAAGCAGATCAAGGGCCTGGGCCACTAGCTGGGTCACGCTGGTCTTGCCATTGGTGCCTGTCACGCCCACCAGGTTCAGTTGGCGACTCGGCTCGCCATAGAAGCGCCCGGCGATGTCCGACAGTTGCGCAGCCAGCCCCTTGACCGGGATCAGCGGAACGTCGGTCAGCGGCAGCACTGTGGCGCCTTCTACTTCATAGGCCACTGCCGCCGCACCACGCCGCAGCGCATCGGCGATGTGTTCACGACCGTCGAACCTGGCACCCGGCACGGCCAGGAACAGATCACCGGCACGTACATTGCGGCTGTCCAGGGTCAGTTCGCGGATCAGCAAGTCACGACCGGCGTGGGCAAAAATCTTGTTCAGGCTAAGGGACATCAGCCGCGCCCTCCATTGGCTCGTACAGGGGTGCCGGTGGCATTGGCCTGTTGCGTGGTCGGCAGGTTATCCGGAGTGATGTTCATCAGGCGCAGCGTGCCGGACATCACTTTGCTGAATACCGGGGCCGACACCAGGCCACCGAAGTAACCGGCCTTGCTCGGCTCGTCGATCACCACCACGATGGCGTAGCGCGGATCGCTCATGGGGCCGAAGCCGGCGAACAGCGAGCGGTAGGAGTTCTCGGCGTAGCCCTTGGTGCCCACCGAAGTCTTGCGCGCGGTACCACTCTTGCCGGCAACGTGATACGCCGGGACCTGGGCGCGGAACACCCCGCGCGGGGCCTCGATCACTTGCTGGAGCATGCCCTGCATGGTCTTGGCGACCTTCTCCGGGATCACCTGGGCAGTTTGTGGCGCCTTGTCGGACTTGATCAGCGTCAGCGGGGCGATACGCCCGTTGTTGGCCAGGGCGGAGAACGCGTGCACCAACTGGATCGCGGTCACCGAGATGCCGTAGCCATACGACAGCGTCGCGGTCTCGGCCTTGCGCCACTCCCTGTAGTTGGGGAGGTTGCCAACACGCTCACCAGGGAAACCCAGGCCGGTGTCCTGGCCCAGACCGATCTTCTGCGCCAGGCGGAAGATGGTTTCGCCACCGATGTCGAAGGCGATCTTGCTCATGCCAACGTTACTGGAATTGATCAGGATGCCGGTCAGGTCGAGGATCGGACCTTCAGTCTTGGATACGTCACGAATGGTGTACTTGCCCAACTGCAGGGTGCCCGGATAGACCTCGACGGTGTCGCTGGGCTTCCAGCGACCGGTTTCCAGCGCGGCGCTCATGGAGATGGCCTTCATGGTCGAGCCAGGCTCGAAGACGTCGATCATCGCCCGGTTGCGCATCATCGCCGGCTGCAGGTTGCGGCGGTTGTTTGGGTTGTAGGTCGGCTGGTTGACCATGGCCAGGATCTCGCCGGTCTTGACGTCCATGATCACCAGGCTGCCGGCCTTGGCGCCGTTCTCGACGATGGCGTTGCGCAGCTCGCGATTGGCCAGGTACTGCAGGCGCAGGTCGATGGACAACGCCAAGGGCTTGCCGGCCTTGGCGTTCTTGGTGACTTGTACATCCTTGATCAGCCGGCCGCGCCGGTCCTTGATCACCTGGCGCTTGCCAGGCACCCCGGCCAGCCATTCGTCATAGGCCAACTCGACGCCTTCGCGGCCACGATCGTCGATATCGGTGAAACCCACCATGTGCGCGGTCACTTCGCCGGCCGGATAGAAGCGCCGGAACTCCTCGATGCCATAGACACCCGGGACCTTGAGATCGAGCACCGCCTGGCCCTGCTCCGGGGTCAGGCCCCGCACCAGGTAAATGAATTCCTTGTTGGCCTGGGCCTCGAGACGTTCGGTCAGGACCTTGGGATCCTGGCCCAGCGCCATGGCCAGGGCTGGCCAGCGGTCCTTGGCCAATTGCATTTCCTTGGCATTGGCCCAGAGAGTGGTCACCGGGGTACTCACCGCCAGCGGCTCGCCGTTGCGATCGGTGATCAGGCCACGGTGCGCAGGAATCGGAATATGCCGCACGCTACGAGCGTCACCCTGCCCCTTGAGGAAGTCACGATCGACCACTTGCAAGTCGATGATGCGCCAGGCGATCGCCGACACCATGACCGCCAGCAAGCCCAGCACCACGCGGAAACGCCAAGGATAAAGAGCACCGTCGAGTTTCATGGCGCCACCATTCGGACTTCGGCTGCGCCGGGGATGTGCATCTTCAGTTGTTCGGTGGCCAGCACTTCGATCCGGCTATGGGCGGTCCAGGTACTTTGCTCCAGGATCAATCGACCCCATTCGGCCTGGGCCTTGTCACGCACGCTCAACTCGCCGTACAGCGTATTGAGCAGCTGACGGTTCCAGTGAGCGCTGTAGGACACCGCGATCGCGGAAACCAAAACACCGATGAACAGCAGAAGCATGAAGAAGCTTCCGCCTGGAAGTGGCTTGGCGAAAAGCTTGCTCACCGAAGTTTCTCCGCGACACGCATGACGGCGCTACGGGCACGGGGATTGGCTTTGAGCTCGGCTTCGGAAGCGAACTGCGCTTTGCCGTGGATCTTGATTTTTGGCTGGAAAGCTTCGAAGCGCACTGGCAGGTTGCGCGGCAGGTTGTCGGCTTCACCCTTGGCCAGGCGACGCATGAACAGCTTGACGATGCGGTCCTCCAACGAGTGGAAGCTGATCACCACCAGACGCCCGCCAATTTCCAGGGACTCCAGTGCAGCTTCCAGGCCGGCCTCGAGATCGCCCAGTTCGTTGTTCACGTGGATACGCAGGCCCTGGAACGCCCGTGTCGCAGGGTTCTTGCCCTTCTCCCAGGCAGGGTTGGCCACCTTGAGCACTTCGGCCAGGTCGGCCGTGCGTTCGAAAGGCTGGACTTCGCGGCGCTCGACCACGGCCCGGGCCATGCGGCCGGAGAAACGCTCTTCGCCGTATTCCTTGAATACCCGGGCGATCTCCTCTACCGGGGCGGTGGCGATGAACTGGGCAGCGCTAATGCCTCGGCTCGGATCCATGCGCATGTCCAATGGACCGTCATTGAGAAAACTGAAGCCGCGCTCAGGGTCATCCAGTTGCGGCGAGGACACGCCCAGGTCCAGCAGCACGCCACTGACCTTGCCATCCAGCCCACGTCCAGCGACCTCTGAACCCAGCTCGGCAAAACTACGCTGTACAACGACAAAGCGGCCGTCTTCGGCCGCTAGCGCTTGCCCGGTGGCAATCGCTTGGGGGTCCTTGTCGAATCCGAGGAGCCGCCCACCTGGCCCGAGCTTGCTGAGAATCAGCCGGCTGTGGCCCCCGCGCCCGAATGTGCCATCCAGATAGCAGCCATCAGGACGTACCGCGAGAGCCTCGACGGCTTCGTCAAGCAGTACGGTGATGTGGTTAAAGCCGCTATCAATAGTCACAGGATCAAATCACGCAGTTCATCGGGCATGGCGCCCGGTTGTTGAATAGCTGCCAGGTCAGCTGCAGAAACAGCGTTCCAGGCATCCTCGTCCCACAGTTGGAACTTGTTCAGTTGGCCCACCAGCATCGCGCGCTTATCCAACTTGGCATATTCACGCAGGCGCGGCGGCACCAGAAAACGACCACTACCGTCGAGTTCGAGATCGACGGCATTACCAATCAGCAAACGCTGCAGCCGGCGGTTCTCTTCACGTAGAGAAGGCAGGGCACGCAGCTTGGTTTCTATCAGCTCCCACTCGTCGAGGGGGTAGACGCACAAACAAGGATCAACGGCGTCGATGGTGACGATCAGCTGTCCGGAACTTCGCGAAACGAGCTCGTCACGATACCGGCTGGGCATGGCTAGCCGGCCTTTGGCATCGAGACTGATAGCGTTGGCTCCGCGAAACACGTCAGCGTTTCTCCAAATTTTAGCGTTTTGCGTTCAAAAAACCCACTTTGTGCCACTTTCCGCCACTTGCGCACACTATAGGAATGCGCCCACACCACCGTCAAGGCACGCGGCGACGGAAAACCCTTATAGAACGGAGATTTAGGAGGCTTAGCGGAGGGGTGACGAGAATTCGAGAGACATTCCACGACATCAACTTCATATAGCTCAGGAAGCTGCATCGCGAAGTTAAAGTAATTTATTAAGAGTAAGATTTTTTCGGTATTACAAAAACGCTTCTGCTATTGAATCAAGCAGGGAAGGAAGGGGGTGGAGAGTCGATCTGTAAGCCGGGTTCTGTCGAGGACAGTCATTCCTCTACGATGGCCATCACTGGACATCTTTAGCAACCTACCCGGTTCCAGCGCGGGCCACGCCTTGGAACCCTATTTGGTCTTGCTCCGAGTGGGGTTTACCTAGCCACGAACTGTTACCAGACGTGCGGTGCGCTCTTACCGCACCTTTTCACCCTTACCGGCACCGAAGTGCTTAGGCGGTTATTTTCTGTGGCACTTTCCGTAGGCTCACGCCCCCCAGGCATTACCTGGCACTCCGCCCTATGGAGCCCGGACTTTCCTCCCCCCTCTAATTTTCATAGAGGGCAGCGACTGTCCAATCGACTCTCCGCCGCGCAGGTTAACGGCAGAGCGGTCTCAGGACAAGCGATAAAAGCCTTTGGCCACCCTGCTCCGCTATTTATTGCTCTTTCTGCTTTTCCAGGGCGAGCTGATACAACACGTTCTTGCGCTCGCCAGTGATCTCTGCAGCCAGTGCCGCCGCTCTTTTGAGCGGCATCTCCTTGAGCAACAGGTCCAGAATCCGCATCGTCTCGCTGCTGATGGCCTCATCACCCTGCGGAGCAGTCCACCCCGCCACCAAACCACACACTCCCCACGCTGTTGGTTGGAGTCGGATTCGACGAACCGACGTAATTCGACCAACGGCAACCCCTTGAGGGTCTCGAAAGTCTTGGTCAACTCACGAGCCAGCAACGCCGGGCGATCACCGCCGAACACCGCCTCCATATCCTGTAGGCATTCGAGAATGCGATGGGGGGCCTCATAGAAAATCAGCGTACGCGGCTCTTCGCGGACCTGCTCCAGGCGCGCTCGGCGCCCACTGGCCTTGGCCGGCAGGAAACCCTCGAAGATGAAACGATCCGAAGGCAGTCCTGCGGCGGATAGCGCCGCTATCAGCGCACACGGCCCCGGCACCGGGACCACATTGATTCCCGCGGCCCGGGCTTGGCGCACCAGGTGATAGCCGGGGTCGGAGATCAGCGGCGTGCCGGCATCGGAAATAAGCGCGACATCATCACCCGCCAGTAGACGAGTAATGAAACGACTACCCTCATCACGCTCATTGTGCTCATGACAGGCGGCCAAGGGGGTGGAAATGCCAAAGTGCTGCATCAGGCGCTGGGAGTGCCGGGTATCCTCAGCGGCAATCAGGGACACCTCGCGCAACAACTTCAAGGCCCGGGCACTTACATCGTCCAGGTTGCCGATAGGCGTCGCCACCACATAAAGCGAGCCGGCAACGGAATTCATGGAACCTGGAGCAGTCAAAGCGCACACCTCGCGATCAGCAAAAGCGCCATTGTACGCACTGGAGGCTGATCAATGCGTATCGCGTTCACTCAAGCGCGCCTGACACAGCAACATCTGCATTCGCAAAATAGATGGTTTATCGCCAGCAACATCGCGCCCCGGCCAGTGCTTGGGTACAATTCAACGTTCATTTGATCGAGTATCAGGAACACTTACATGATCGCTTGCCTGCGGCTGTTTATCGCCCTCTGCCTGGCTACCCTTCTGGTGGCTTGCGCCAGCTCGCCCTCCTCCAGCCTTGGCGAACTTCCACGGACACCGGATGCCAGCATCGAGCAACTGCTCGAAGAGGCCGCCACCAGCAAAAACCCCGACAAAGCCGCCCTATTACGCCTGAGCGCCGCCGACCTGGCCTACCGCCAAGGCAATGCCGGACGCGCCGGACAGATCCTGCAACAAGTCCAACTGGACCAACTCAAGCCTGCCCAGCAGATTTTCGCCAGCACCCTAGCGGCGGAACTGGCCATGACGCGCAACCAGCCCAAGGCTGCGTTGACGGCCCTGGGCCATCCGAGCCTGCAACACCTTGGCGAGCTTCCCGCCGCCCAGCAGGTACGCACCCTGAGCGTCCACGCCCGCGCCCTGGAGGCCGATGGCCAGACCCTGGCGGCAGCCAAGGAGCGGATTACCCTGGCCCCTCTGCTCAAGGATGACGCCGCGGCTAAAAACCACGAAGCCATCTGGTCCCTGATCGCCGCCCTGCCTACCGACCAACTGCAACCTGCCGGAAACGACGACCTGAGCGGCTGGCTGAGCCTGGCCCTGGTAATCAAGACCGCAGGCACCCTGGAACAGCAGCAAGCCGCCATCGACAACTGGCGCATCCAGAATCCGAAACACCCGGCAGCGGTTCAATTGCCACAGCCACTGGTCAAGCTCAAGGAACTGGCCAGCCAGCCCGTTTCGAAAATCGCCCTGCTGCTACCGCAGGAAGGCCCGCTGGCAGCAGTTTCCAAGGCCCTGCGCGAAGGTTTCATGGCCGCCCACTACCAGGCACAACAAGCCGGGCAAAAACCACCCAGCATCGAGTTCTATGACAGCTCGCGCCTGAAATCCCTGGATGAGTTCTATCGCAAGGCCCAAGCCGACGGCGTACAGTTGGTGGTCGGCCCGCTGGAAAAGCCACTGGTCAAACAACTGGCCGCCAGCCCACAACTGCCCATCACCACTCTGGCCCTGAACTACAGCGAAGGCGAACAAGCTCCTGCACAGCTGTTCCAATTCGGCCTGGCCGCCGAAGATGAAGCTCGCGAAGCTTCTCGGCGTGCCCGCGCCGACGGCCTGCATCGCGCCGCGGCACTGGTACCCAAGAGCGAATGGGGCGATCGTGTATTCAAGGCTTTCCGCCAGGACTGGGAAAGCAACGGCGGCAGCGTACTGGCCATCGAGCGAATCGACCAACCTGTAGCCCTGGCCCAGCAAATTGCCAACCTGTTCCAGTTGCGCCAAAGCGAAGCTCGCGCCAAGAGCCTGCAGAGCACCGTTGGCAGCCAGGTGGCTGCCCAGCCGTCGCGTCGCCAGGATATCGAGTTCATTTTCCTCGCATCCACTCCGCAACAGGCCCAGCAGATCAAGCCGACCTTGAATTTCCAGTACGCCGGTGACGTTCCTGTCTACGCCATCTCCAACGTCTTCAGCGCCAGTGGCGACCAGAACCAGTACAACGACATGAACGGCATCATGTTCTGCGAGACGCCATGGCTGCTGGACGCAAACGGCACAATGCGGCGCCAGGTCACCGCCCAATGGCCGCAGGCCGGCGGCAGCCTTGGCCGCCTGTACGCCATGGGTGTCGACGCCTACCACCTGGCCCCGCGCCTGGGTCAGCTCAAGGCCTTGCCTGACACCCGCATCGACGGCGAGTCCGGCAGCCTGGGCATGGCCGCCGGCCAGCGGATCGAGCGCCAACTGCCATGGGCCAAGTTCGTCAGCGGCCAGGTCACTCGCCTGCCCGATACTCCGCGCTGATGCACCCCGGATCACGCCTGCAAAGCGGAAGAGATGCCGAAAGCCTTGCGCTTCGGCATCTCCAACAGCAGGGCCTGTGCCTGGTGGCGCAGAACTGGCTGTGCAAGCGCGGCGAGCTTGATCTGGTCATGCTTGACGGCGATACAGTAGTATTCGTCGAAGTCCGCTACAGACAACACACACAATGGGGTGGCGCTCTGGGCAGTATCGATGGGCGCAAGCGCCAAAAACTGATCCTTGCCGCGCAGTTCTTTCTGCAAAGCGAATCACGTTGGTCCAACCACCCCTGTCGCTTCGACGTGGTCGCCATTGACGGCACCCCGGGCCCCCAGGCCCAGTTGAACTGGCTACGCAACGCCTTTGACGGCTGAAAGACGCCGGCAGGCCGCGCCACTTCCACCCAATTTCTTTGCTCTTTGCACTGCGGGCTGCACATTCACGTGCCACCAAGCCCAGCTACTTAAGGTCACACAGATGGACATGCAATCCCGAATTCGCCAGCTTTTCCAGGCCAGCATCGACACCAAGCAACAGGCGATGGACGTACTTGCACCGCACATCGAGCAAGCCAGCCAGGTCATGGTCAACGCCCTGCTCAACGAAGGAAAGATGCTTGCCTGTGGCAATGGCGGCTCAGCCGGCGACGCCCAGCACTTCTCCTCGGAGCTGCTCAATCGTTTCGAGCGTGAGCGGCCCAGCCTGCCTGCCATAGCACTGACCACCGACAGCTCGACCATCACCTCGATCGCCAACGACTACAGCTACAACGAAGTCTTCTCCAAGCAGATCCGTGCCCTGGGCCAGCCTGGCGACGTTCTGCTGGCCATCTCCACCAGCGGCAACTCGGCGAACATCATCCAGGCGATCCAGGCCGCACATGATCGCGAAATGATTGTCGTAGCATTGACCGGTCGCGACGGCGGTGGCATGGCCTCCCTGCTACTGCCTGAAGACGTGGAGATTCGTGTACCGGCCACCGTTACCGCACGCATCCAAGAAGTCCACCTGCTGGCGATCCACTGTCTCTGCGACCTGATCGACAGCCAATTGTTCGGGAGTGAAGAATGACCCCTAATCGCCTCGGCCTCCTGGCCCTGACCCTGTGCCTGAGCCTCACTGGCTGCAGCTCGGTGATTACCGCCACCCGCGACAAACCCATCGACGACGACCGCGGCACCCGCACCTTCGGCAGCAAGATCGACGACTCCCTGATCGAAACCAAGGTCGCCGTGAACGTCGCCAAGGCCAACCCGGACCTGGAAAACAACTCGCACATCGTGGTTACCAGCTTCAACGGCGTAGTGCTGCTGGCCGGCCAGACCCCGCGCCCGGACCTCAAGGCAACGGCCGAACAAGCCGCCAGCGAAGTACAACGCGTCAAGAAGGTGCACAACGAGCTACAAGTACTGCCTCCTTCCGGGTTCCTGGCCCGGCAGAACGACAGCTGGCTGACCACCAAGATCAAGACCCAGATGCTCGCCGATGCCAACGTCCCAGCCTCACGTATCAAGGTGGTGACCGAGAACGGCATCGTCTACATGCTGGGATTGCTGACCAAGCAGGAAGCGGCCCAGGCGACGAACCTCGTGCAGGGCGTCTCAGGCGTGCAGAAGATCGTCAAGCTGTTCGAGTACATCGACTAAGCCTGCCCACAGGCACAAAAAAGGCGATCCCCTCGGATCGCCTTTTTTATTACTTGACCACCTTCAAGCTTGGCCTGCCACTTGGACGCGGCGGCTCACTGTCTGGCGGCGGCATATCGTCATCCGGCTCGACATCCTCCTCGTCATCCAGAGGAGACTCCAGGTCGAAAACCATGCCTTGGCCATTTTCCCGGGCATAGATCCCCAGAATCGCGCCAACCGGCACAAACAAGCTATGAGGCACGCCACCAAAGCGCCCTTCAAAGGTGACTGCGTCGTTATCCATGTGCAGATGGCGCACGGCACTGGGAGAAATATTCAGGACGATCTGTCCATCACTGGCAAACCCCTGAGGCACCTGCACCGCTGGATAATCGGAGTTGACCAGCAAATGCGGGGTGCAATCATTGTCCACAATCCACTCATAGAGCGCGCGGACCAGATAAGGTCGACTGGAGTTCATAACGGCTCCTTAAGCCTTAGCGCATGTCGCGTTCGACACCAGACAGACTTGCCTGGAAAGCCTCACGCGCAAATTGGCGCTCCATATAATCGAGCAACGGCTTGGCTTGCCGCGGCAGTTCAATACCCAGGACCGGCAACCTCCAGAGTATGGGCAGTAGGCAGCAATCCACCAGGCTTTGTTCCTCGCTGAGGAAGAACGGCTTGTCGGCGAACAGCGGTGAAACACCGGTCAGGCTTTCCCGCAGCTCCTTGCGCGCCTGCGCACGCACCGCATCCTTGGTCCGCGAATCGAGTATCAGATCCACGTGCCCGCACCAGTCACGCTGGATCCGATGCATCAGCAAGCGGCTGTTGGCTCGAGCTACAGGATAGACCGGCAGCAATGGTGGATGTGGATAACGCTCATCCAGGTATTCCATCACTACGCTCGACTCCCACAGCGCAAGATCACGATCGACCAGCGTAGGCAAGCTCCCGTAGGGATTCACTTCGATCAGCTTCGGCGGCTGACGGCCCGCCTCCACACTGATGATCTCGGCGCTGACACCTTTCTCCGCAAGTACAATGCGCACCCGATGGGAATAGTGGTCGGCGGGGTCGGAGTAACAGGCCAACCGATTGGTCACGCCCATGGCGATCCTCCTCGCGTGTTGAAATTATCGAAAGCAGAAAAAACGAACGCGCCCTGAGGGCGCCTCTGGTAACCCCCGAATGATACAGGGTTGTTACAGCTTCAGAGACGCCCTTGGGCGCGCACGTTCAACAACTGATGCTTAAAACGCTATCAATGCACATCTTTCCAGTATTCGCGCTTGAGCAGATAGGCGAATACGAAGAAGAAGGCCAGGTACAGCAGCACGTAGGTACCGATACGCTGGTGCTGCAGCTTGACCGGGTTGGCCGAGTAGGCCAGGAAAGTCACCAGGTTCTTGACCTTCTCATCGAATTGCGCCTCGTTGAGGGTCCCGGTGTTTTCCTTGACGGTCAACTGATCGCAAGCTTCGTGGGTCAGCGGAGTGCCGGTCAGCGGGTCGAACTGCTTCTTGCCGTCTTCGACAATCTGCACCTGCTTGCAACCGATCACCTGACGCCCCTGAAGTCCGACCAGAACGTTAGGCATGCCCACGTTCGGGAATACCTTGTTGTTCACACCCCAAGGACGTGCTGGGTCTTCATAGAAGGACTTCAGGTAGCCATACAGCCAATCGGTACCACGAACACGGGCCACCAGGGTCAGGTCTGGCGGAGCAGCACCAAACCAGGTCTTGGCGTCGGCTGGCTGCATGCCGATGTTCATGTGGTCACCGATCTTCGCACCGGTGAAGACCAGCTTGCTCATCATCAGGTCATGAGGGATGCCAAGGTCATCAGCAACCCGCTCGTACCGCTGGAACTTGGCGCTGTGGCAGCCCATGCAATAGTTGGCAAAGGTACGCGCACCGTCCTGCATTGCAGCCTTGTCGGTCAGGTCGATATCGACCTTTTCCAACTCAGGACCACCGTGCTCGGCTGCGAAAGACAATACAGGCATAGCAGCAAGAATCAGTACAGCAAATAGCTTTTTCATCAGCCAGTCACCCTTTCCGGAACCGGTTTGGTCTTCTCGAGCCTGGTGTAGAACGGCATCAGAATGAAGTAGGCGAAGTACAGGAAGGTACATACCTGCGACAGCAACGTACGACCCGGAGTCGGCGCCAGTACGCCCAGCACGCCCAGGATCACGAAGGAGATGCAGAACACCAGCAGCCAGATCTTGCTCAGCCAGCCTTTGTAGCGCATGGACTTGACCGGGCTGCGGTCAAGCCATGGCAGCACGAACAGCACAGCAATCGCAGCACCCATGGCGATAACGCCCATGAGCTTGTCCGGCACCGCACGCAGGATTGCGTAGAACGGAGTGAAGTACCAAACCGGGGCAATATGCTCAGGCGTCTTGAACGGGTTGGCCTGTTCGAAGTTCGGCTTCTCGAGGAAATAACCACCCATTTCCGGGAAGAAGAACACGATCGAGCAGAAGATGAACAGGAACACCACTACGCCGACGATATCTTTCACGGTGTAGTACGGATGGAATGCGATGCCGTCGAGCGGTACGCCGTTTTCATCCTTGTGCTTCTTGATATCGACGCCATCCGGGTTGTTCGAACCCACTTCGTGCAGTGCCAGGATGTGCAGCACCACAAGCCCCAGAATCACGATAGGCAGGGCCACGACGTGCAAGGCGAAGAAGCGATTGAGGGTAATGCCGGAGATCAGGTAGTCACCGCGGATCCACTGGGTCAGGTCGTCGCCGATGACCGGGATGGCACCGAACAGCGAGATGATCACCTGGGCGCCCCAGTAGGACATCTGCCCCCATGGCAGCAGGTAGCCCATGAAGGCCTCTGCCATCAGCGCCAGGTAGATCAGCATGCCGAACAGCCACACCAGTTCACGAGGCTTCTGGTAGGAACCGTAGAGCAGGCCACGGAACATATGCAGGTAGACCACGATGAAGAACGCCGAAGCGCCTGTGGAGTGCAGCAGTCGCAGGATCGCGCCGTACTCGACGTCACGCATGATGTATTCGACGGAAGCGAAGGCTTCTTCTGCCGAAGGGGTATAGCTCATGGTCAGCCAGACACCGGTAACGATCTGGTTAACCAGAACCAGCAGTGCCAGGGAACCAAAGAAATAGAAGAAGTTGAAGTTCTTCGGAGCGTAATACTTGCTCAGATGGTCTTCCCACATCTTGGTGGCGGGGAAGCGCGCATCTACCCAATCCATGAACTTGCTCATCACGCTTTCTCCGTGTCGACGCCAATGACGATGATGTCATCCGACTCATAGGAATGCGGGGGTACTGGCAGGTTCAATGGCGCGGGCTGCGACTTGTAGACACGACCAGCCAGATCGTAGTGGGAGCCGTGGCAAGGGCAGAAATAGCCACCTACCCAGTCCTTGCCCAGATCCGCAGGCGCCACTTCAGGACGGAAGGTAGGAGAACAACCCAAGTGGGTGCAGATACCGATCAACAGAAGAATCTCTGGCTTGATCGAACGCACTTCGGGGTCGACGTAGGTTGGTTGTACCGAGTTCTTGGAGTCAGGGTCAGACAGCTGGCCCTCGATCTTTTTAAGATTCCCCAGGATTTCCTCTGTACGGCGGACGATGAATACCGGTTGACCACGCCACTCAGCAACCATCTGCTGACCTGGGTCGATCTTGCTGATATTCACCTTCACCGGTGCACCTGCGGCTTTCGCCTTGGCACTGGGAAACCATGACCCCACGAACGGGACCGCAGCCCCCACCGCTCCAGCAGCACCCACCACGGATGTGGCTGCCACCAAGAAGCGACGCCGGCCTGCATTCACGCCGTCATTGCTCATTCAGTCCTCTCCCATCAGCTTTGTGGCCTGTTAAATCAGGCATCTACTAAGTAAAAATCTGAACTTATAAAAATTTTGCCGAATGGTAATGAAAACCCCCAATTCTGACAAGGTAATTACCAGGCGGACTCTGCGCCAGGCCTTGTAGTATAGGGCCTCCACGGATGTGGCAAGTTGTCACACGGCAAATTTTGAGCAATAAAAAACGCCCAGCTCCAAAGGAGGCTGGGCGTTTTTTTGAACGCAGTAGCGAATTAACGCTTGGAGTATTGCGGACGCTTACGCGCTTTACGCAGACCCACTTTCTTACGTTCAACTTCACGTGCGTCACGGGTTACGTAGCCGGCTTTACGCAGGGCGCTGCGCAGAGTCTCGTCGTAATCCATCAGGGCGCGAGTGATACCGTGGCGGATTGCGCCAGCCTGGCCACTTACACCACCGCCGATAACGGTAACGTAGATATCGAACTTCTCAACGGTCTCGGTCAGTTCCAGCGGCTGACGAACTACCATGCGGGCAGTTTCGCGACCGAAGAAGCTATCCAGGGAACGGTTGTTGATGGAGATATTGCCAGTGCCCGGACGCAGGAATACGCGTGCGGTTGCAGTCTTGCGACGGCCAGTGCCGTAATTTTGAGTCGCCGACATAATGAACTATTCCGTTAAATCTTCAGTTCTTGGGGCTGCTGAGCAGTATGAGGGTGAGCAGCGCCCGCATATACTTTCAGCTTACGGTACATGTCGCGACCCAGCGGGTTCTTAGGCAGCATGCCTTTTACCGCGGTCTCGATCACGCGCTCAGGGGCTTTAGCGATCAGCTTCTCGAAGTTGATCGACTTGATGCCGCCCGGGAAACCGGAGTGGGAGTAGTACATTTTGTCAGTGGTTTTAGCACCAGTAACACGTACCTGCTCGGCATTGATCACGACGATGTAGTCGCCGGTGTCAACGTGAGGAGTGTACTCAGGCTTGTGCTTGCCACGCAGACGGCTCGCGATTTCGGTAGCCAGACGACCCAGGGTCTGGCCAGCGGCGTCGATGACGAACCAATCGCGCTTTACTGTTTCCGGTTTAGCAGTAAAAGTTTTCATTCTTTATAGCCTCAGGGGCCGCCCAGCAAAATAGACGGCGGATCTTACTGAATAGTGCTTACTTTGACAAGGTCAAAGGCAGCCGAATACAGACGCTTTCGGGGGCTCGGGTCAGCGCGTCTGGCATGCGGCAAGAATCTTCGGCAGGCGGGGCATCACTTCCACCGCAGAAAGAGCTGCAGAATTATCCAGATTGCGAAAAAAAATTCAACCTGCTTTTATGATTGTTTTACCGAGGAAGTACCCATGGACTACCGCCAACTGGGCCGGACCGATCTGAAAGTGAGCGCCATCTGCCTGGGCACCATGACCTGGGGCGAACAGAACACTGAGGCCGAGGCCTTCGCCCAGATCGAGCGGGCCAAGCAGGCCGGGATCAACTTCATCGATACTGCCGAGATGTATCCGGTGCCCCCCAAGGCCGAGACCTACGCCACCACCGAGCGCTACATCGGCAATTGGTTCAAGCAGCGCGGGGACCGTGCCGACTGGATCCTGGCCAGCAAGATCGCCGGCCCGGGCAACACCATCGACTACATCCGCGACAAGCAGCTCAAGCACAACCGCAAGCACATAGTCGAAGCCGTGGATGCCAGCCTCAAGCGCCTGCAAACCGACTGGATCGACCTCTACCAGTTGCACTGGCCGGAACGCAGCACCAACTTCTTCGGCCAGCTCGGCTACAAGCACAACGCAGACGAAGACTTCACCCCGCTGGAGGAAACCCTCGAAGCCCTGGACGAACAGGTCAGGGCCGGGAAGATCCGCCATATCGGCCTGTCCAACGAAACTCCGTGGGGCACCATGAAGTTCCTGGCCCTGGCCGAGAGCCGTGGCTGGCCACGGGCGGTGTCGATCCAGAACCCCTATAACCTGCTCAACCGCAGCTTTGAAGTGGGCCTGGCGGAAATCGCCATCCGTGAACAGTGCGGCTTGCTGGCCTACTCACCCCTGGCCTTCGGCTTCCTATCCGGCAAGTACGAAGATGGCGCCCGCCCCGCCAAGGCCCGCCTGAGCCTCTACAGCCGCTTCAGCCGTTACTTCAATCCGCAGTCGGAAGCCGCTTGCAGCCGCTACGTGGCGCTGGCTCGCGAACACGGCCTGGACCCGGCGCAAATGGCCCTGGCTTTCGTGACCCAACAACCCTTCGTGACCAGCAACATCATCGGCGCCACCACTCTGGAGCAACTGGACAGCAACATCGCCAGCGCCGGGCTGAAGTTGTCGGAAGAAGTCCTGGCCGGGATCGAGGCCATCCACAAGGACCAGCCCAACCCTGCCCCATAAGCAGCCCGCCGTTCCGCTTGCCGGCCAACAGGTAACCGCCCCGTTCGCCGGCAAGCGCTCCACCCGCCTTATAGAGAACGGGCGATGATTTCCTTCATGATCTCGTTGGTCCCGGCGTAGATCCGCTGCACCCGGGAGTCGGCCCACGCCCGGGCAATCGGGTACTCCCACATGAAGCCGTAGCCGCCATGCAGCTGCACGCACTCATCCAGGACCTTGCACTGCAGGTCGGTTCCCCAGTACTTGGCCATGGCTGCCGTCGGTACGTCGAGCTTGCCCTTCAGGTGCAGCTCCAGGCAGCGATCGACGAACACCCGGCCAATCTGGATTTCCGTAGCCATCTCCGCCAGCTTGAACCGGCTGTTCTGGAAGTCGGCGATCGCCTTGCCGAAGGCCTTGCGCTCGCGGGTGTAGTCCAGGGTCCATTTCAACGCCGCCTCGGCACTGGCCAGGCCACCGATGGCCACGCTCAGGCGCTCCTGGGGCAGTTCCTGCATCAGGTAGACGAAACCCATCCCGGCCTGGCCCAGGAGGTTCTCCTTGGGTACTCGTACATCCTGGAAGAACAGTTCCGAGGTGTCCTGGGCCTTCATACCGACCTTTTCCAGGCGCTTGCCCTTAGTGAAGCCCGGCGAATCGGCTTCAACCAGGAACAGGCTGGTGCCCTTAGCCCCAGCCTTGGGATCGGTCTTGGCCACCACGATCACCAACTCCGCCAAGTAACCGTTGGTGATGAAGGTCTTGGAACCGTTGAGCACATACTCATCGCCGTCGAGCACTGCCGTGGTCTTCACGCCCTGCAAGTCGGACCCGGTTCCGGGCTCGGTCATGGCGATCGCCGTGACCAGCTCGCCCGAGACCATCCGCGGCAGGTATTTCTGCTTCAGCGCCTCACTGCCGTAATGCAGGAGGTAGGGCGCGACGATATCCGAGTGCAGGGAGAAGCCAATGCCGCTCAAGCCCAGGCGGCTGACCTCCTCGATCACCACCGTGCTATACAGGAAGTCCGCCCCCAGCCCGCCGTACTCCTCGGGGATGTGCGAGCACAGCATCCCCGCCTCCCCGGCCTTGCTCCACAACTTGCGGTCGATGTAGCCCTGCTTTTCCCATTCGCCATGGAAAGGCACCGCTTCTTTTTCAAGGAAGGTACGCACGCTGTCACGGAAGAGTTCGTGCTCGGAACTGAACAAGGTTCTGGGGATCATGCAGCCACCTGTGGTTGTCATTTATCGGGTCTGGCTGCCAGAGCCTAAGCCCAGCCACCGGCACGGGACACTGGACACATCCGACAAAAAATAAGACGATCCAGCCGTCTGGTGACCACTTTCCCCTATAAGAACAATCGAATTATGTCTAACCAAACTTCCACGCCCTTGCGGCGCGTCAGCATCCTGGCTATCGACCGGGTTTTCGCTTCCACCCTCATGCAAGCCAAGGATTTCTTCCACCTGGCCAGCCTGCGCTACGGCAAACAACTGGGCCATGGCCTGACGCCAGCCTTCGAGACCCGCCTGGTCAGCCCTGATGGCCAGCCGGTGCGCAGCTTCAGCGATGTGATCATGCCAGTGGATGGCCCACTGGGAGATGCCGACGTGATCATCCTCCCGGCCTTCTGGGACGACTTCGACACCCTCTGCCAGCGTTATCCCCAGATATTGCCCTGGCTATGCGCCCAGCACGCCCGTGGCGCCGTGCTATGCGGCGAGGCTACCGGGGTCTTCTGGCTGGCCGAGGCCGGGTTGCTCGATGGCAAGGAGGCCACCACCTACTGGCGCTTCTTCAACACCTTCAGCGAGCGCTTCCCCAAGGTCCAACTCAACCAGGACAAGCACCTGACCGACGCCGACAACCTCTACTGCGCCAGCGGCACCACCTCGGCCTGCGACCTCTACATCTACCTCATCGAGCGCTTCTGTGGCGCCAGCGTGGCCCAGGCCGTAGCCCGGGACATCCTCTATGAGGTCCAGCGCAGCTACGCTCCGGGACGCATGGGTTTTGGCGGCCAGAAGCTGCATCAGGACGTGATCATCCTGCAGATCCAGCATTGGCTCGAAGAACACTTCGCCGACAAGTTCCGCTTCGAGGACGTCGCCCGCGAGCATGGCATGAGCATTCGCAACTTCATGCGACGCTTCCAGACCGCCACCGGCGACAAGCCCCTGCACTACCTGCAACGCCTGCGGATAGAAACCGCAAAAGGCCTGCTGTCAGGCACACGCAAGAGCATCAAGACCATCAGCTACGAAGTCGGCTATGACGATGCCAGCTTCTTCGCCCGACTGTTTCGCCAGCACACCGAGCTTTCCCCCAACCAGTACCGCCAGCAGTTCCAGCAACTGGCGGCATGAAAAAAGGGCCTGCATTGCAGGCCCTTTTTCATTGAGTCGGGATTTACGGCTTGTGCGCCCGCGACAGGAACTCGTGGGACTGCATCTCCAGCAAGCGGCTTAGGGTCCGCTGGAACTCGAACGTCAGCCGGCCACCGGTATAGAGATCCTTGAGCTCCACCTCGGCGGAGATGATCAGCTTGACGTTACGGTCGTAGAACTCGTCGACCATGTTGATGAAACGCCGGGCGATGTCATCGGTGGCGACCCCCATCTGCTCCACGCCGCTGAGCAGCACCGCGTGGAAGATCTTGCCCAGCTCGATGTAGTCGTTCTGGCTGCGTGGGCCGTCGCACAACTCGCGGAAGTCGAACCAGGCCACATCGTCACAGGTGCGCAGTGCACGGATCTCGCGGTTCTCGATGATCAGCACATCGTTTTCCACGGCCTGGGTGCACTCAGGCGTCAGCGCCCGGAAGCTCTTGCGCAAGCTCTCGTGGGCCACTTCGTCCAATGGATAGTGGAACAACTCGGCCTGCTCCAGGTGACGCAGGCGATAATCGACACCACTGTCGACGTTGACGATTTCGGTGTTCTGCTTGATCAGGGCAATGGCCGGCAGGAAGCGGGCACGCTGCAAGCCATCCTTGTACAGGCCGTCGGGCACGATGTTGGAAGTGGCCACCAGGGTCACGCCGTTCTTGAACAACTCCTCCATCAGGGTGCCGAGAATCATCGCGTCAGTGATATCGGATACGAAAAATTCATCGAAACAGATCACCCGCGCCTCCTGGGAGAAACGCTTGGCGATGATGGTCAGCGGGTTCTTCTCGCCGCCCAGGGTCTTCATTTCCTCGTGGACGCGCTTCATGAATCGGTGGAAGTGCGTACGAACCTTTTCCTTGAAGGGCAAGGCTTCGAAGAAAGTGTCGACCAGGTAGGTCTTGCCGCGCCCCACGCCACCCCAGAAATACAGGCCCTTGACCGGCGCCTGGTCTTTCTTGCCAAAGAGCTTGCCGAGCAGACCCGGCTTATTGTGCTCGGCCGCGATCAGATCGTCATACAGGCGCTGCAGATGACGCACAGCGGTTTCCTGTGCAGCGTCATGAAAGAAATCCGGGCGTTTCAGATCTGCTTGGTATCGTTCTAGGGGCGTCATAATTCGTTAGCAAGGCAACAAAAACGGGCCGTCACTTTAGCGACGGCCCTGGGGAATGGCAATCAGCCCTTGGTCGGGAAGATTCCGCTCAATCCTGGGCCGGGGCCAAGGCGATCCGTACTTCTTCGATGGCTGCATCACGGGCAGCAGCGTCGGCAAAGACCGGGCTGTCAGCCACGCTGGCGCCGTCCAGCCAGATACTGAAGCTGTTGGCCTCGGCACGCAGGTCCAGCTCCTGGCCCGATTGCAACTGCTTGCTCGCCGCACCGGCAGCCTTGCCGTCGGCAAAGTTGCGCGACAGCAGCAGTTGCTCGCCATCGGCGGACAACAAGCGGAAGCGGAAGCTGCCATCGTCCTCGCGGAAGCTGACGACACGTGCAGCCTTGACCGCCTTCTTCTTGGTGGTGGCCGCCACCTGGACCTGGTTTTCGAAGGAGCGCAGGCCTACCGCTTCGCGCAACTCGGCCAGGAATGGCGTCGCTACGCTACGGGCCTTGGCCGCTCCAGCCAGGAGGATGTCCTCCAGATCCGCCGGGCGGGCGATCAATTGGTGATAGCGCTCGCGGGCCTCGCCCAACTCGCCGTCCAGCAACTGGAACAGGCGGCTCTTGGCCTCGCCCCAGCCCAGGCCCTGCAGCAGTTCGCTACGGAACTCGGCGGCCTGCTCGGCAGTGGAGAACGCCTGGAACAGGGTGAACAAGTGGGAGTTGTCCGGATCCTTGGCCTCGCCCGGTGCCTTGGAGTCGGTGACGATCCGCGAGATCGCATCCTTCATGTCCTTGGCGCTGGTGAACAGCGGGATGGTGTTGTCGTAGCTCTTGGACATCTTGCGACCGTCCAGGCCTGGCAAGGTGGCGACGCTTTCCTCGATCAGCGCTTCGGGCATGGCGAAGAACTCCTTGCCCTGGCCGAACAGGTGGTTGAAACGCTGGCCGATATCCCGGGCCATCTCCACATGCTGGATCTGGTCGCGGCCCACCGGCACCTTGTGCGCGTTGAACATCAGGATGTCGGCGGCCATCAGCACCGGATAGCTGTACAGGCCCATGGTGACGCCGGCATCCGGGTCTTCACCGGCCTCGACGTTCTTGTCCACCGAGGCCTTGTAGGCGTGGGCACGATTGAGCAGGCCCTTGGCGGCGACACAGGTCAAGAGCCAGGTCAGTTGCGGGATTTCCGGGATGTCGGACTGGCGATAGAAGGTCACGCGCTCCACATCCAGGCCACCGGCCAGCCAGGTGGCGGCGATCTCCAGGCGCGAACGCTGGATGCGCAACGGATCATCGCACTTGATCAGGGCGTGATAGTCAGCCAGGAAATAGAAGGAATCGGCATTGCTATCGCGGCTGGCGAGGATCGCCGGACGGATCGCCCCGGCATAGTTGCCCAGGTGCGGCGTGCCGGTGGTGGTAATGCCGGTGAGGATGCGCGTACGAGTAGTCATGGGTAATCGCTTATCAGACTGCAATCAATTCGAAAGTCGCGGCAGCACCAGATCCTTCAGATCGGTGAGCTTGCCATGAAAAAAGTGCCCACATTCTGCCACTTTCAGCAGCTCATGGGGACGAACCAGGGCCGCGGACCAGTCATAGACCGCCTGCGGATCGATGACCTCGTCGGTCTCCGGCTGGATCAGGGTCAGCGGGCAGTCGTGGGGCAAGGTATCGGTATCGCGCAGGCGAGTCACCGCCGCGGCCACCATGAACAGGTGCTTGAGCCGTATCCCCTGGGCCTCGAGGCGTCCGCCGAGGCTCGCCGCGACGAAGCCGCCGAAGGAAAAGCCCAGCAGCGTCAGTGGCAGCTGTGGATGCTTGGCCCGCAGCCAGTGGGCAGCCGCCTCGGCATCGTCGACTTCACCCGTGCCCATGTCGTGGCTACCTTCGCTGGCCCCGACGCCACGGTAGTTGAAGCGCAGGGTGATCAGCCCGGCATCCCGTGCCGTGCGCTGCAAGGTGGAGATCACCTTGTTGAGCATGGTGCCACCCTGTACCGGGTTCGGGTGGCAGATCAGGGCCACGCCGCGGGCGTCGGGCACCTCCAGATACAGGGCTTCCAGTTGGCCCACGGGGCCGGCAATCACTACAGGGGTTTCACGCATAAGCAAGGAAGGAACTCCGTGACCTCGAAGGGGGTCGACTCGTCTAGCAAATGGTCTGTGCCAATCTATTGCGAGTGAATCGCGGTATACAGCGCAGGTTCGAGCCGTTAACGTAAAGCAAAGCCGTTTATAGAGGAAGGACTCGTGGAACACTCGCTCTTAGTTTGGTTGTTGCCGACTCTTGCCCTGGTCGCGGGTGTCGCCATTGGATTCCTGGTCGCGCGCCTGCTGCCCAACGCCGCGCCTAACCGCACGCAGCGTCAGCTGGACGATATCCAGGAGCGTTTCGACAATTACCAGAACGAAGTGGTGACGCACTTCAACAGCACCGCCACCCTGGTGAAAAAACTCACCCAGAGCTATCAGGAAGTACAGGATCACCTGGCCGAAGGCGCCAATCGCCTGGCCCTGGACGAACTGACCCGCCAGCGCCTGCTGGCCGCCCTGCACTCCGAGTCGGTGCAGGCGCCACGTGAACGCCTGACCCCACCACGGGACCAGGAACCACCACGGGACTACGCGCCAAAGACGCCGAACGCCCCGGGCATGCTCGACGAGCAATATGGCCTGAAGAAGTAAGCGGCTACAGCCAGCCAACAAAAAGCCCGCCCGATCTTCATCGGGCGGGCTTTTTTATGCCTGCGGCTCAAGCTGGTTCGATCAGTAACCCTGCTGCTGGTAGGGCTGCTGATATTGCTGCTGGGCTGGCTGCTGGTACTGCTGGCCAGGGATTGCCTTGAGGTTGACCTCTACCCGACGGTTCTGGGCCCGCCCGTTGACGTCGGCGTTGCTGGCGATCGGATTGTCCGGGCCGGCACCGCGCGAAGACAGGTTGGCGCCACTCACACCCTGGGAAGTCAGGTAGGTGGCCACGCTTTGCGCACGACGCTGGGAGAGGTCCATGTTGTGCTGGCGGCTGCCGGTGCTGTCGGTGTAGCCGACGATCTCGATCTGGTTCTGGTTGAACTCGCGCAGGGAGTTGGCCAGGTTGTTCAACGGCTGATAGAAGCTTGGGGCGATGTTCGCCGAGTCGGTGGCGAAGGTGATATTGCCCGGCATGATCAGCTTGATCTGGTCACCCTGGCGCTGCACCTCGACCCCGGTATTGGCCATGCTGGCGCGCAGCTTCTTCTCCTGCTGGTCGGCGTAGTAGCCATAACCGGCGGCGGATGCACCAACTACCGCGGCGCCGATCAGCGCGCCCTTGCCACGGTTGTTGTGGCTGATCGCGGCACCGGCCAAGGCGCCGGCCAAGGCACCCAGGCCACCATATTTCGCAGTTTTGCTCATGCCCGACGAACCGCCGTCGGCCTGCCCCTGGTTGTCATAGGGGTTAGGCGAAGCGCAGCCGGATAACAAGGCCACAGCAGTAGCGACAACAATCAAACGACGCGAGGTGAACATGGAAAGCTCCTACATATGCATTCTGTAATGCAAAGGACGTTGGCAACGGACCTGTGCCGGCGTTGGAACACACAGAACGGCAAAAATTCCGTGGAACACCGAGCAAAAACTCAAGCTCTCACGAACGGGTTCTGACGCATTTCATCGCCCAGCCGGGTGTCCGGGCCGTGCCCGGCAACCACCGTGGCGTCTTCGTCGAGGGTATACAGACGCTGTTGGATCGAACGCACCAGGGTGGCCTGGTCGCCGCCCCACAGATCCGTGCGCCCGACCCCACGCTTGAACAAGGTGTCGCCGGTAATCAGAAGCTTAGCCTCGGAAAACCAAAAGCTCATGGAACCTGGAGTATGTCCCGGGGTATGCAGGGCCACGCCGCAGCCGCAGGCCAGCTCCTCGTCGTCGCCCAACCAGCGGTCCGGGGCCGGTACTGGGGTATAGGGCACGCCGAACATGCTGCACTGCATCTCCAGGTTGTCCCACAGGAACTGGTCATCCTTGTGCAGGTGCAGGGTGGCGCCGGTCTTTTCCTTCATCTGCCCGGAGGCCAGGAAATGATCCAGGTGAGCATGGGTGTGGATGATGCTGACCACCTTCAGGCCCAGGGCATCGAGGCGCGCCATGATCAAGTCAGGATTGCCGCCCGGATCGACAACTATGGCTTTCTTGGTCAACGGGTCGCCGATGATGGTGCAGTTGCACTGCAACGGGCCGACGGGGAAGGTCTCGCGGATGATCACAGGCTTCAAGGGTTCCATACAGATGTTCCTACACAGTCAACAGGTGTAACGTTCTCATCAAAAGGTGCCGAGAACCCTCGACGGCCATGACAGATTTGATCCCCCCCCATCCGACTTCTTTAGCAGAGACGGGTGGCAGGCTTTCGCGGATAAAGTATCGTCCGACTGCTCTGAGCGATATCTCTTTTTGTCAATCCAGCCTGGCAAAAGCGCTAGGGCAGGACTCCAGCGGACCGTCAGAAGCAACGTGCATACAGCGCCTCATCATCGGAACTCGATAACGCAGTCCAATCGCGACATGCCTAAGTGCGGATGATCGGCTCGCGGGTTACAATGCCCGGCCATGAACTCGCGCCATTCACGATCTTGACGTCGCCGATCCATAACGTGCTGCGACTTGCTTGTAGTGATGAAGGTGACCCATGTCTCCATCCAGATGGTGACATACGTACAGAGACCGTTGACTCAATGGCCACGTATCAACCAGACAGCTCTAGCACTTGGTATCTGGTGCAATGCAAGCCACGACAGGACCAGCGAGCTGAAGAAAACCTGGAGCGCCAGGGCTTCCATTGCTATCGCCCGCAACGGCGATGCCAACGTCTCGTTCAGGGTCGTAAGCAAGACGCTACGGAATCCCTATTTCCCGGTTACCTGTTTATCGCACTTGAACGTGACGACAATTGGGCTCCACTGCGCTCGACGCGAGGAGTGAATCGTCTGGTCGCCTTCAATGGTCAGCCCCTGGCTGTGGCGGAAAGCTTAATAGATGATTTGCGACAACGTGTGACAAACCTGGATGCACCATTGCTGAACAAAGGAGCGAAAGTTCGCATCAGTGACGGCTGCTTTGCAGATCTGGAAGCCATATTCGAAAGCTGCGTTGGCGAGGAGCGTGTTGTATTGCTGCTCAATCTGCTCAACAAACAGCAGCGAATTGAGCTCCCCCGTTCCAGTATTCGTAAGATTTAGGCTACCTCGGCCAGGGGAGGAAACTCCTCCATTGTTTTTGAGGCCTGTCCGATCGTTAGCTCGACTGACAGGGAAAAATATTGAGAACCGTTCTCAGGAATTGACGCTAAATCCTGGGGCGGTAGCGTGCCAAAATCTGGAAAATTTCAGAATCCCGGCCAGGCAGCACATCCACCCGGCACGCCAGCTCATTCGTACACGCAGTGACTGGAAGTTCGGGAAACTCTGATTGAGGGCTCTACCCCCTCCTCCAGAGCCAGCCCTCAGAGACTAGTTCAATACTTCTGTCAGTCATGTCCAAAATGGCAAGGCTTTAAAATCGTGAAAAGCGCAGTAAACGAGAGTGATGTTTAAAGCATGTACAACGTAACTTTATCCAATCACAAGAGCTTTGTTGCTGAACAGAGCAAGAGTCTTGTCGACAGTGGCAAGTCACAAAATGTTGTCTTGGAGTACAGCTGCCGCAACGGTCGGTGCGGAGTATGCAAGTGTAAAGTGCTACAAGGCACCACAACGCTAATCCAGCAAGAGCTAGCCCTCACTGAAGGCGACATGGCAGAAGGCTATATCCTGACTTGCTGCCGGGCTCCCTCGAGCGATATCGAGCTTGATATCGAAGATTTAGGGCAACTCGCAGACATTAAGATAAAGACAGTACCTTGCCGTATCGACTCAATCGAATATCTGACCACGGATGTGGTACGCATCGTGCTTCGTACACCGCCAACCAGCGCCCTCTTCTATTTGGCCGGACAGTACATCGACGTCATAGGTAAAGAAGGCATACGCCGTAGCTATTCGATCGCCAATGCTCATCATGAAGGCGCAAAGCTGGAACTGCATATCCGAAAAGTTCCTGAAGGCGTCATGAGTCAGTACTGGTTCGGTCAGGCGCAGATCAATGACTTGTTGCGACTTGAAGGCCCTCTCGGCACATTTTGCTTGCGTAACCCGACGGCCACTCGCTTGGTGTTTCTGGCCACGGGTACGGGCATTGCTCCAGTCAAGGCAATGCTGGAAAGCCTGGCAGCAAATCCGGATCAAACCGCTGGCAAGCAAATCCACATCTATTGGGGGGGAAGGGTCGAGTCAGATATCTATTGGCAACCAGCGATTGCCAGTATCGACGCTACCTTCACCCCGGTGCTATCCCGCTCAGGTTCCGAATGGTCCGGACGCAAGGGCTACGTTCATACGGCCTTACTCGAGGACGCTCTAGACCTGTCTGATGCCGTGGTCTATGCCTGTGGCTCTGAAGCGATGATTCATTCAGCGCAGCAAGCGCTGACGGCAGCTGGCCTGCCAGTGAAAAATTTTTATTCCGATGCTTTTGTAAGCTCGAATTAACCCGGAGAAATCATGAAAGCAGTTATTTTGGCCGGTGGCCTGGGAACTCGTCTCAGTGAAGAAACCAGTGTCCGTCCAAAACCAATGGTGGAGATTGGTGGAAAACCAATCCTCTGGCACATCATGAAGATGTACTCAGCTCATGGAATCAATGATTTCATTATTTGCTGTGGTTATAAGGGATATGTAATCAAAGAGTACTTCGCCAACTACTTTCTCCACATGTCGGATATAACCTTCAACATGCGTGATAACGCAATGGAGGTGCATGACAAACGAGCCGAACCCTGGAACGTCACGCTGATCGACACAGGGGACAACTCAATGACCGGAGGCCGCCTGCGACGGGTGGCGGACTACGTCAAGAACGAAGAATCGTTCTGCTTCACTTATGGAGACGGCGTCAGCGACGTGGATATCAGAGCGTCCATCGAGTTTCACAAAAAACACGGAAAAGCGGCGACTCTCACTGCAACGCTACCACCAGGCCGTTTTGGCGCTCTCGATATTCAGAAGGGACAAGTCCTTAATTTCAAGGAAAAACCGAAAGGTGACGGCGCCATGATCAATGGCGGCTTTTTCGTACTCACGCCCAAAGTACTCGACTACTTGGTCGACGACAGCACTACCTGGGAACAGGAGCCGCTCATGAAACTCGCTGAAGAAGGCGAGCTGATGGCTTACGAACATTCAGGTTTCTGGCAACCGATGGACACTTTGCGCGATAAGCATTTGCTGGAAGAACTCTGGCAGTCGGGCAAGGCGCCTTGGAAAAACTGGGATTGAACATGAAGTCAACAGTGACTCCAGCCTTTTGGAAAGGCAAAAAAGTCTTCCTGACTGGCCATACCGGCTTCAAAGGCAGCTGGCTGGCACTATGGCTGCAAAGCATGGGTGCAGACGTAAGGGGATTTGCATTATCTCCTCCTACGACACCAGCACTATTTAATGAGGCTCGTGTTGCTGACAGCATGCAATCTCATATCGGGGATATTCGCGACCTGGAGTCCATTACCCAAAACATCGCGGACTTCAGCCCGGAAGTGCTTATTCATATGGCAGCCCAGCCACTAGTGCGCTTGTCTTATCGTGAGCCAGTGGAAACCTATTCCACCAATGTGATGGGCACTTTGCATGTGCTGGAGGCAGCTCGGCGCTGTCCCAACCTCCGGGCAATAGTCAACGTCACCACTGATAAATGTTATGAGAATCGCGAATGGGAATGGGGTTACCGCGAAGACGAACCCATGGGTGGACACGACCCCTACAGTAACAGCAAAGGTTGTGTTGAGCTTCTGACTGCGTGCTATCGCAATTCGTTCTTCAACACTTCACAAGCCGCCGCACTGTCCAGTGCTCGAGCAGGTAACGTCATAGGTGGCGGAGACTGGGCAGAAGATCGTCTGATTCCAGACATCCTGCGAGCATTCGAAAAGAACCAGCCAGTAGTGATACGCAACCCTCAGGCAACTCGTCCCTGGCAGCACGTATTGGAACCACTAAGTGGCTACCTGATCTTGGCCGAGCACCTATGGGCGAATGGCCAAGAGTTCGCCCAAGGCTGGAACTTCGGCCCCAAGGATGAGGATGCTCGTCCAGTTGAATGGATTCTCGACAAGATGGTCGAGTCCTGGGGAGAGGGCGCTCATTGGCAACTGGACGATGCTCCGCAGCCCCATGAAGCCAACTACCTCAAATTGGATATATCCAAAGCCCGTGCTCGCCTGCACTGGACTCCAACCTGGGATTTGGCAACCACTCTTTCTCGTATCGTCCGTTGGCACCGCTCCTTCCTGAGCGGTGCTGATATGCAGGCTCAATGCCTGGATGAAATTAATGCCTATATGGCAGCCATGAATGGCAACGGCAACTAATCAAACTTTTCACGCAGGAACCTTTCATGACTCCCGATCTACTCCGCCAGGAAATCAGCAAACTCGTCGCACAATATGCCCAAACTGCCTTGGCAGGCCAACCTTTCGAGGCCGGTGAAACTGTCATTCCACCATCGGGAAAGCTAATCGGCGCACGTGAATTGCAACTGATGGTCGAAGCCTCGTTGGATGGCTGGCTGACTACCGGTCGCTTCAACGCCGAATTCGAGAAGAAACTCGCAGAGTTCCTTGGAGTGAAGTTCCTTCTGTCTGTCAACTCAGGTTCTTCGGCTAACCTGGTTGCGTTCAGCACCCTGACCTCTCCCAAACTCGGCGAGCGAGCCATCAAAAAAGGCGATGAAGTCATTGGTGTTGCTGCAGGCTTCCCAACTACAGTCAACCCCATTGTTCAATTTGGGGCGATTCCGGTATTCGTCGATGTCGATATGGCCACTCACAATATCGACGCCGAGTTGATCGAAGCAGCCATCACGCCCAAGACCAAGGCAATCATGTTGGCCCATACACTGGGCAACCCTTTCAACCTCGGCAAGGTCAAGGCCCTGTGCGAAAAATACAACCTGTGGCTGGTCGAAGACTGCTGTGATGCCTTGGGCGCCACCTATGACGGCAAACTGGTTGGAACCTTTGGCGACATCGCGACCCTCAGTTTCTATCCTGCGCACCACATCACCATGGGCGAAGGTGGAGCAGTATTCACCAATAACCCGCAACTGAAGGTGATTGCCGAATCTTTCCGTGACTGGGGACGTGACTGCTACTGTGCTCCTGGTTGCGACAACACTTGCGGCGATCGTTTTGGCCAGCAATACGGAAGCCTGCCGCGAGGCTATGACCATAAGTATGTATATGCTCACTTGGGCTACAACCTTAAAATCACTGATATGCAGGCAGCTTGTGGTCTCGCGCAACTGGAGCGAGTCCAAGACTTCATCGATACTCGCAAGCGTAACTTCAAACTGCTCAAAGAACGCTTGGCCAGCCTATCGGAGTTTTTAGAGGTCGCAGAAGCTACACCCAATAGCGATCCATCCTGGTTTGGTTTTCCGGTCACTCTCAAGGAAAGCAGCGGCGTCCAACGTGTGGACCTGCTCAAATTCCTTGACCAGCACAGAATCGGCACCCGCCTGCTGTTCGCAGGCAACCTCACTCGCCAGCCCTACTTCCAGAACATTGAATATCGTGTCGTTGGTGAACTGACCAACACTGACCGCACAATGAACCAGACATTCTGGCTGGGCGTACAGCCTACGTTGGGTCAAGAACACTTTGATTTTATTGGCGAAAAACTTGAAGAGTTTTTCGGGATCGGTTTCTAAACTATGAAAGCTTCGGATGCAGTAGCAAAAGTCCTTGCAGACAATAATGTACTGTATGGGTTTGAGTTGATTGGTGGAATGATCACTCATTTGGTTGACAGTATAAATTTACTGGGAAAAACCAAGTTAGTTTCAATGCACCATGAACAAGGCGCAGCCTTCGCTGCATCTGCAGTATCCCGTGCAACCCATCACAAGACTCTCGGCGTAGCACTGGCAACCAGCGGGCCAGGCGCAACCAACTTGATTACAGGGATTGCCGATTGCTGGCTCGATAGCCACCCTTGCATATTCCTCACTGGCCAGGTCAACACCTCGGAACTCAAAGGGAATAGGGATATTCGCCAGCAAGGCTTCCAAGAGTTGGATAGCGTAGCGCTGGTCTCCAGTATTACTAAGTATGCCCACCAGGTTAAAAATGCGGAAGATCTTATCCCTTGCTTGAAAAAAGCAATACGAATTGCCCAAGAAGGACGGCCGGGGCCGGTGCTACTTGACATTCCGATGGATATACAGAGAGCAGAAATTGACGACTCACTATTAGAGTCCAGCATTGAGTCCAACCCAGAGATTGATACTCATTCAATATCATTGCTGCAGAGGGACATCGAGTTTATCAGTGGCAAAATTCTCAACTCTAAAAAGCCACTGCTACTGATTGGTGGAGGAGCAGTCAATAGCTCAAGATTTCAAGCATGGATAGAACAGATAGAGCAAAAAGGTATTCCTTATGTAGCCAGCCTTAAGGGAGCAGAAAAAATTAAGGCTGGAGACCTCTATCTGGGAATGCTGGGCGCTTATGGTACAAGAGCAGCCAACTATGCCGTACAAAACTGCGATTTATTGTTGGTATTAGGAAGCAGGATGGACGTACGCCAGACTGGCGCTCAAACTGCAGACTTCGCGAGAAACGCCGAAATTATCCAACTGGACTTGCAAGAAGGACAACTGAATAACCGTGTGACTGCTGACTTTTCATATCGTCTGGACTTGCACGATTACTTTTCTCAGTTTTCACCACTACAACTTGGCAACAATAAAAACTGGGAAGACTGGACGAACTCGCTTAAAGACAATTTTGAAAAAACCTTTATAGATGAGTATACCAACTGGACGATCAGTCCCTTCGCTCTATTCACTCAGCTAAATAAATTAACAACAAAAACCGCATTGGACTATGTCCTCGACGTAGGCAACAATCAAATGTGGGGCGCGCATACACTCAGACTCAACAACGGCCAAGCCATGCATCATTCAGGCGGCCTGGGCAGCATGGGATTTGCGATACCTGCCGCCATTGGCGCTTGTTTCGCAGGCAAGAAACCGGTCATTGTAATTACCGGCGACGGTGGTGCTCAACTCAATATCCAAGAGCTGGATATCATATCCAGAGACAAACTACCCGTTTTGACAATTGTCTTGAATAATCAATCCCTAGGGATGGTTCGAGGCTTTCAAGAAATGTACTTTGAAGGACGAAACTCATCGACCTACTGGAACGGGTACACATCTCAGTTCAAAGATATCGGCTCAGCCTATCGAGTCGAATCAAGAGTCATAATAGACATTATGGCTTTCAGCTCCGCCCTGGAGAGCTTCTTGGAATCGCCGCGCCCTATGCTGCTGGAAGTGTCGATGACCGATGCCAGAGAATGCCGACCAAGGCTGGAGTTCGGCCGTAAAATCGATGAACAATTGCCCATATGGAATAACATCTGATGGAAGTGGCAATATTAGGTGCTAGCAGCCACATAGCCAAAGACTTAATTTTTTCTTTTGCACATGAAACGTCTGTGCGACTGACTCTTTTTTGCCGACAACCTTCGACCCTAGACTCGCAAACCAAGAAAATCGCTGAAGAAAAAAACTATCAAATACTTGAATACTCAGACTTCACGCATGATCTTGATTTCGACGTAATTATAAACTTTGTCGGGATAGGAGACCCAGCAAAAGCAGCGAGCATGGGCAGCCAGATCCTGCAGATCACAGAGCATTACGATGAACTGGCTCTCAGCTACCTAAAACAACACAGCGCCTGTAAATATATATTCTTGAGTAGCGGCGCTGTATATGGTGGAAATTTCACAACCCCCGTAAACAAGAGCTCCCCAGCAATCTTTGAAATTAACGACTTAAAAAATACGAATTGGTACGCCATTGCAAAACTCTATGCCGAAACAAAGCACAGAGCATTACAACATCTACAGATCGTAGATCTTCGAGTATTCAACTACTTCAGCTATACGGCTGACATAGAATCAAGATTTTTAATTACCGACATGGCAAGAGCCATCTTGCGATCTGAAACCTTCTACACCTCAGATCAAAACATTACCCGCGACATTATTACTCCAAAAGACTTCTTTCAGCTCGTTGAAAAGATAGCCCTTACCTCCAGCTTCCTCAACCAAGCTATCGACTGCTACAGTAGCGCCCCGGCTGACAAGCTCTCAATATTAGAAGAGATCAGAAATAACTTCTCCTTCACTTACATTCTTCAAGAGGGTTTTCAATCGGTTAACGCAACAGGTTTCAAGCTCAATTACTACTCGCTATCCAGAGCTCCTGAAGTACTAAAATACCGACCAACTTTATCCTCCATAGAGGGGCTAATTTATGAGATCAAAAAAATACCAGGCATAAGATGAATCTCAAAAACCTCCTCAGTAAAGATTTTCGCCACACTGCCCTGAACCAAATCTGGAAACTGTTTTCCAGCCCACTTCTACTAATACTACTTCCAATATACCTTACTCCTGAAGCACAAGGTTATTGGTACACTTTCATCAGCATGGCTGCTCTGGCCGTTTTCGCCGACATGGGTTTCTCTGCGGTTCTACTGTTATTTTCGGCCCATGAATTTGCGCATCTATCATTTAACGATAGAAAAATTCTAATTGGCCAAGAGGCGAACTTAATTCGGATGGCAACACTTTTCATGTTTGCCGCAAGATGGTCCGCAACGATGGCATTCATTACCTTCCCCATAGTACTTCTAATTGGCTTTTACATTTTAGACTCCAAACAATCAACGGCCGACTGGAAACTTCCCTGGTTGATTTATGGTGCATCCTCAATATTAGTTTTTTTTAACAGTATGCTTCTATCTTTTATAGAGGGGTGCGACAGTGTTAGCGATGCACAGAAAATCCGATTCCAAACCAGCATAGCAACTTTTGCCTCGACTTTTATTTTGCTAATTCTTGGAGCGGGTTTGTACGCACTCGCCATCTCCCTACTGGCAGGAGCAATTACAAGCAGCTTACTAATATTTAAAAAATATAAAAATATGATATTTCAACTATATAAAAAAGGTTTAGTTGAACATCACCCATGGCGTCAAGAAACCCTACCACTAATCTGGCGATTCGCCATTAGCTGGATTAGTGGCTACTTCATATTTTCAATATTCACTCCTATCGCCTTCCACTATTACGGAGCAATAGAAGCAGGGAAAGTAGGTTTATCCATGGCTGTCTGCACAGCAGTTTTTGGAATTTCCAACATATGGATAACGGCCATAACACCAAAAATGAATATTCATGTAGCACAGAACAACTATTTAGCCTTGAACTCAGAGTTCAAAAGAAGCTTATGCATGGCAACACTGACCTATTTCCTGGGAATACTGGCCTTCACATTTGCGTTTAAAGCACTCAAAAATCACATCCCCCTTATAGATCGCTTGGTTTCAATAGATGCATTTCTCATGATTTCTTTAGGCTGGTTAGCCCAGCTTATAATTAATTCACTAGCGATCTACATGCGCACTCACAAAAAAGAGCCCTTGGTAATAGTTTCGGTCACAAACGGAATCTATGTATGTATTTCCACCATATTAGCGGCAGCATACCTTCCTTTTGAATATTTTTTCATCGGTTTCATTAGTGCGTACCTGATAGTCTTACCTTGGGTCTGCAAGATTTTCACGCAGCATTATAAAAAGGCATAGCGATGACTTTGCTTACAAATCCAAAGCTCTCCATCTGCATACCAACATACAACCGCGCAGACTACCTAGATTATTCTCTTGGCGTTCACCTACCAAAGCTAAAAGAACACAACATACAAATATTCATATACGACAACGCATCCAATGACACAACATTCGACGTCGTAAGCAAGTGGAAAAAAGAATATCCTTTAATAAACTACCATCGAAATAACATCAATTTAGGTGCCGACCTTAATATAGAGCTCGCACTAAAAGCCCCAACTACGGATTATATATGGCTGATGGGCGACACTTACCTCATACCTGACAATGGCCTTTCGCATATTCTTGACCTTGCCCAACAGCAAATCGCCTATGATGCTATAGTCGTAAACCTCTTCAACAAGCTGGCATTTCCGACTGGAAACTATAGTGACCATGACCAACTACTCGGTGACCTTGGCGCACTGATGAGTTGTCTAAGCTGCCTAATATTCCATAAAGACCTTATCTCTAACGCCGACTTCCCAAGGTATCGCAATACGAACTTTATCCAAACAGGGATAATATTCGAATACTTATCACGCAAAGAATTCACTGTACACTGGGCCCGAGAAATATCTATAGCCTCTCTAAACAATCCAAACCTCAAAAAAAGCAGTTGGGCCAGTTCAAAAAAAATATTCGATATAGGTATAACTAGCTGGACAAATTTTATATTTTCGCTGCCAGCAAAATACTCTTTAGAAAAAAAACTAGCCACCTGCGTCGGCTTTGGCCAAGTCTCACAAGCATTTACTATCAAGGGCATGTTAATATTGAGGGCACAAGGAACTCTGGATTACGAAATTTATTGTAAATTCAAAGACATCTTCAAACTATCCCTGCCCTATCCAACCTTATTAGTTCTAGCTTTAACCATAATCCCTAAGGGTCTATTGAAGCTGGCTATTTCGGCAAAAAAAAAATTCAAAATCCAACATGAAACTGAATCACATCACGAAAAAAAACATGAAGCTAAACTTGGAAACGCTTAAAAAAAATCATATATTTTTAATATACAAACCATTCAGAAAAATATTTAATATTTTAAAAGTCTTTATCAATTTAAAAATAAACCCTTTTACAAGAAAAAAATGCAACCTAGGCCTATCGCCTAGAATACTTGGGGTCGAAAATATCCATATATCAGGCGACTTCTCGATGGGAGATCACCTGTGGTTGGAGGCAATATCGGAGTACCGAGAGCAGAAGTTCAAACCAAGAATTGAAATAGGTGACAACTTCTCTGCAAGCGACTTTGTTCATATTGCCTGCATAAATAATATAAGCATTGGAAAGAACGTGCTTATAGGGAGCAAAGCCCATATAACGGACCATGCCCATGGCGTTTACAACCACAATTACCCACCTCAATCAAATCCTACAACTGCTCCTATAGAGAGGCCGCTTAGTAGCCCTGGCCATGTTATTATTGAGGATAACGTCTGGATTGGAGATAACGTAGTAATACTACCGAACACCACGATTGGGAGTGGCTCTATTATCGGAGCCAATAGCGTAGTATCGAAAAGCATACCTAAGAATGTTATCGCCGTAGGAATACCCGCCAAGCCCATCAAGGGCTGGGATGAAGAGCAAGAAAAGTGGATAACTTTAACTCCATAGAGTTTCTTCTGAAACTACAAACTTTTCACTCTATTTATATATTGACCAACACCCTCTGACTTCGAAAGAGCAAACCCATGAGCTATTTAATCTTAGTGGTGCTATACGAGAAGTCTTTTACACAATCGGAAAGCATCTCATCCATACTAAAGTCTTTAATATACTTGCAGAGCTCGACCATAATAATATGGGACAACAGTTCAAAGTCAAAAGACGTATCACAGGTAGGCAAATTAAAAAAAATTACAGCCGGGCTCGATGTGATTTACAAACACACGCCCGAAAATAAGCATCTTTCAGAAATCTACAACTCTTTCGTAAATCTTTCGCCTAGAAAACACGACTTCATAGTTCTGCTTGATCATGACACAGTCTTTGACAGCCAGCTCTTCAAAGCCCACCAACAAGCGATCAATGCTGAGAGAAACTCAAACCTTTATCTTCCAGTAGTTAAATTCAAAAACTCGATTGTCAGTCCTGGCAAACAGATTTTCTTCAAAAGTCTTCCTTACAAAGACTTAGGCCCAGGTTTGATGTCTTCGAAGCGAAACACCGCTATTAACAGTGGCATGTTCATTCGCTACTCTTACTTTACCGAAACGTTCAAAGGCTACGATAAGCGCCTTAAATTTTACGGAACTGACGACTACTTCATGATGGAGTATCGGAAGACCAATGAGACATTTTACCTACTGGACTATAGCATCAACCATGACCTGACTTGTAATCCAGACTCGGATAATATTTACAAGTTCAAGTCCAGCTTCCATGAGTCTCAAAAAGCGTTTCTAGTTCTACACGGCAATGGGCGGGCACTATCGATCGCTGGTTTAGTCGTTTTTATAAGACGACTGAAACATACATTAAAATTTCGAATAAACTTTTTCACTGATTAATTATTTACCGTTCTCTGCCCCTAAGGTTTTATCAGAGAGCTTGGAGATTTTCATGGGGCCTGTCTCAAGAAAAAAAGTAAGAATCCTGACATTTGTAAGCTACTATCTTCCGGGCTATAAAGCTGGCGGACCATTACGCACCTTGGCCAATATGGCTGAAAATCTTGGCGACTCATTCGAATTCTGGATAGTCACACGAGATCGTGATCAAGGTGAATCTCAGGCTTTTGACTCGGTTTGTATAAACCAATGGCAAGAAATAGCTAATGCTCATGTCTATTATATTTCTCCCGAGCGTTGCGGCATTCAAAATATAGCTGAGATCATTAGCTCCACAGATCATGATTTGATTTATCTCAACAGTTTTTTTGATCCAACGTTCACCTTGAAACCTTTATTAGCATTAAAATTTTTACTCGCTAGCTACAAGCCAATCATTCTGGCACCCCGAGGTGAGTTTTCAGAGGGCGCATTAATAATTAAGCCTTTTAAAAAGAAATTATATATAAAATTAATCTCTCGATTCTATAAAGGTGTAAAATTCCAAGTTTCAAGCAACTATGAAAAATCCGATACGCTGCGCACCTTGCCATGGTTGCAAGAAAAAGATACTTACATAGCAATCGATCTGGCCGAGAAGCCTACGGCTACACTTCCAATGTCAACAACCCGCACCTTTTCGACAGAGCAATCTATAAGGCTGATTTTTCTGTCCAGAATATGCAAAATGAAAAACCTGGACTATGCGTTATCTGTCCTATCCAAGGTAACCAGCCAGATTTGCCTTGATATATATGGCCCGCAGGAAGAGCCAGACTATTGGAGCGAATGCGAAGTTCTTATCCGAGACCTGCCTGCGAATATTCAGGTGAATTACTGCGGCAACGTGATGCCTGAACACGTCAAACCCACCTTTGCCGCTTATGACCTTTTTTTCTTCCCGACAAAAGGAGAGAATTACGGCCATGTGATCGCAGAGTCCATCAGTGTGGGGACTCCGGTGTTATTGAGTGATCAGACACCGTGGCGTGATCTTGAAAACGAAGGGCTGGGCTGGGACTACCCCCTGGATGACCCTCTTCAATTCGCCAGAGCAATAGAACGGTTCGCATCGATACCAGTGGAAGAAAGAAAATTGCGCCGAGATCTCGTCTACAAGAAAGCAGTCGAAAAGCTCTCTGACCAAAGCGCTATCGAGTCGAACAAACAACTGTTCCTTTCTGTTCTCAAAAACGGGAAGCCCTGAGATGCGAATATTGGTGCTAAGTCAATATTTCTACCCTGAGAGCTTCATCATCAACAACATAGTCTCGACCTTGGCAGAGCAAGGCCATGAGGTGACTGTAGCTACTGGTAAGCCGAATTACCCGGAAGGAGAAATCTTCGAGGGCTATACAGCTCGAGGTGTACAGCGCGACAAATTCCAGGAAAAGGTGGATGTGGTGCGGGTTCCCTTGTGGCCACGTGGTATTGGGGGCGCCAGGAATCTCTTTTTCAATTATCTCTCGTTCGCCTTCTTGGGTTTACTGTGCTTTCCCTGGCTGCTGCGCAAACACAAATTCGATGCAATCCTGGTGTTCGCCCCCTCTCCGGTCACCCAGGCTATTCCAGCCATCCTGCTTAAATGGTTAAAAGGCGCCAAGCTGGCCTTGTGGATTCAAGATCTTTGGCCTGAAAGCCTCTCTGCCACGGGCTTCATCAAGAACCGGCATGCCTTGGGAGTCGTGGGATGGGTAGTCAGGGCGATCTACCGTTGCTGCGATACCTTGCTGGTTCAGTCGCGCGCCTTCGTGGAGCCCGTGGCGCAATACGCTGACAGAAAAAAGATCATCTATTACCCGAACTCCTTCGATTCGAAAATCAAAAGCACTACCCCTATTCCCGACTCGCTGGGCCAGTTGCTCGACCAGCATTTCTGCTTGGTCTTTGCCGGCAATCTTGGAACCGCACAAGCTCTGGATACGCTTGTGCAAGCGGCACTGGAGTTGCGCGACGATCCTTCGATCCGCCTGGTACTGATCGGCAGCGGCAGCCGTCTTGAATGGCTCGATAGCCAACGTAGGGCGCATAATTTGGAGAATCTTGCGTTACCTGGACGCTTCCCAATGGAAAGCATGCCGCAGATATTTCAGCAAGCCTCGGCTTTGCTGGTCTCGCTGACAGACGAGCCCATCTTCGCCCAGACAATCCCAAGCAAAATCCAGGCTTACCTCGCTGCCGGACGCCCGATCATCGCAAGCCTCAATGGCGAAGGTGCTCAAATCGTACTCGACTCGGGGGCAGGGTTCGCTTCGGCGGCCGAGGCAGTTGCTCCCCTGGTCACGAACATACGTCGGATGAAAGCGCTCGAGGAAAGCGAGCGGGAGGCCATGGGACGTGCAGGGCGTGCCTATTTTGATGAACACTTCGAGATGAGCCGGCAGGTTTCAGTGCTGGTGGATCTGCTCGGACAAGACTCGAAAAGCAAGGTTGATTGAAATGAAAGTATTGGTTCTTGGCGTCACGGGCATGCTCGGACAAGCAGTGTTTCGACTGTTTAGTGGCGATACAAAGCATGAGACCTGGGGCACCTTGCGAAGTGCTTCCGGCCTTAGGTACTTTCCCGAAGTCCAACACCCCTACCTGATCAGCGGAATCGATGTCCTGGACCAGGACGCGTTGACCATGACCTTGACCCAGGTCCGTCCTGATGTCGTGATCAATTGCGTCGGCCTGATCAAGCAATTGGCCGATGCCAACGATCCTCTGACCGCACTCCCCATCAACGCAATGTTGCCGCATCGTCTGGCGCGGCTATGTGCACTGGCAGGTGCGCGCTTGGTTCATGTGAGCACTGATTGCGTGTTCTCTGGACGCAAAGGCGGTTATCTGGAGTCGGATATTTCGGATGCAGAAGATCTGTACGGCAAGTCCAAATACATCGGCGAGTTGCATGAAGCTCCCCATGCCATCACCTTGCGTACCTCCATCATTGGTCACGAACTAGGCTCCAGCAATGCTCTGGTCGACTGGTTCCTATCCCAACAAGGCTGCGTGAAGGGCTTCTCCAAAGCCATATTTTCCGGCCTGCCCACAGTGGAACTGGCGCGGGTGATGAAGGATTATGTACTGCCCCATCCGCGACTCAGCGGCCTGTATCATGTAGCAGCCGCCCCGGTTAACAAGCTGGACCTGCTGAGGATGGTGGCCAGCGAGTATGAGCATCCGATAGAGATCGAACCGGATGATGCACTGGTGATCGATCGTTCCCTCAATGGCCAGCGTTTCCATGAGGCCACCGGATACGTTGCCGCTCCTTGGCCAGAGCTGATTCGCAGCATGCACATCAGTCGCTAAGGTAATTGTAAGGATGGCTCCCTGCTGTGGAGTCGACCGGTATCTTTTCTGACCCGTAAATCGGGTCTACATGATTTGGAAGGTTTTATGTTCAACGACAAGGTATTGATGATCACCGGTGGCACCGGCTCATTTGGTCATACTGTGTTGCGCCGTTTTCTCAATACCGATGTACGCGAAATCCGCATCTTTTCCCGTGATGAAAAAAAGCAGGAAGACATGCGCATCGCCCTGTCGAACGACAAGGTCAAGTTCTACATTGGTGACGTGCGTGATCTGGACAGCCTGAGACAAGCCATGGTTGGAGTGGACTATGTCTTCCATGCCGCCGCCTTGAAACAAGTCCCATCCTGCGAGTTCTATCCCATGGAGGCGGTTCGCACCAATGTCCAGGGAACGGAGAATGTACTCAATGCCGCGATTGCCTGCGCAGTGAAGCGCGTGGTGGTGCTAAGTACCGACAAGGCGGTGTACCCCATCAACGCGATGGGTATCTCCAAAGCCATGGCCGAAAAGCTCATGGTGGCCAAGTCACGCATGATCCCTGAAGGAGGCACAGTGGTTTGCGCCACTCGCTACGGTAATGTAATGGCCTCCCGCGGTTCGGTCATCCCGTTGTTCATCGAGCAGTTGCGCAAAGGCGAGGCGCTCACGGTGACAGATCCGCTGATGACTCGCTTCCTCATGTCTCTGGAAGACTCGGTCGATCTGGTACTGCATGCTTTCGAGCACGGTCAGCAAGGCGATCTGTTCGTGCAGAAGGCTCCAGCTTCCACCGTGGGAGACTTGGCACAGGCTCTAAAAGAACTGTTCGTCCTCGATAGTCCGGTTCGGGTCATTGGTACCCGCCATGGCGAAAAACTGTATGAGTCCTTGGTATCGCGCGAGGAAATGGCCAAGGCCGAAGACATGGGACGCTACTACCGGATCCCTGCCGACAACCGCGATCTGAACTACAAGAAATACTTCGTCGAAGGTGAGGAAAAGATCTCCGAGCTTGACGACTATACCTCGCATAACACCGAACGCCTGGATGTACCGGGAATCAAGCAGTTGTTGCTCAAACTCGACTACATCAAGGAGCAGCTCGATGCTTAAAGTCATGACACTGGTAGGCACCCGACCAGAGCTGATCAAAATGAGCCGAGTGATCGCCGAGTTGGACAAGCAGGTCGATCATGTCCTGGTGCATTCGGGGCAGAACTACGATTACGAACTGAACCAAGTGTTCTTCGACGACCTGGAAATCCGTAAGCCCGATCATTTCCTCGGAGCTGCCGGCGAAACCGCCGCCCAGACCATTGCCGAAGTCATCGCCAAGGCAGACCAGGTATTCGAGCTCGAACAGCCCGATGCCTTGCTGCTCTACGGTGACACCAATACCTGCCTTGCAGTGATAGCCGCCAAGCGCCGCAAGATTCCGGTTTTCCATATGGAGGCCGGGAACCGCTGCTTCGACCAACGCGTCCCAGAAGAGTTGAACCGCAAGGTGCTGGACCATCTGTCCGACATCAATATGGTGCTGACTGAACACGCCCGGCGTTACCTGATCGCCGAGGGTATTCGTCCGGAAACCATTATCAAGACCGGTTCGCACATGCAGGAAGTGCTGGACTACTACATGCCCAAGATCCTGGAATCCCAGGTACTCGAACGCAGCGGCCTAGAGGCAGGAAAGTTCTTTATCGTCAGTGCACACCGGGAAGAAAACGTCGACACCCCGGACAATTTGCGCAATCTGCTGGCAAGCCTGCGTGCCCTGGCCGATGAATATGGCTATCCACTTATCGTCTCCACTCATCCACGGACCCGCAAACGTCTTGAAGCACTGGGAGAGTCGCTGGATCACCCACTGATCCGCTTCGTCAAGCCGTTTGGCCTGCTGGACTACATCAAGCTGCAGATGTCGGCTTTCTGTGTCCTGTCCGATAGCGGCACCATCACCGAAGAGGCGTCGCTGCTCAACCTGCCAGCGGTGACTCTGCGTAATGCCCACGAGCGACCAGAGGGGATGGACGAAGGTACGTTGATCATGAGCGGGTTGGAGAAATCTTCAATTCTCGCTGCTGTGAAAGTCATCACCGCGCAACACGATGGGCAGCAACGGACTATCCCGATGGTCCCCGACTATCAGGGAGGCCCCGTATCGCTGCAGGTAGTCCGTGTGGTCCTGAGCTACACCGACTACATCAATCGCACGGTCTGGCGCAAAGCCTGAAGCACCTGCATAACGCCCTTCCACAACGGCTGTTGATGACTCATCGGCTCATCAACAGCCCTCCCTTCTAGAACCCCAGCGGCAAGGTTTCCCCACCTTCCAGCGCCAGCAGGAACTGCTTGGCCTCGAGCCCCCCGGCAAAGCCGGTAAGGCTGCCCGAAGCTCCGATCACCCGGTGACAAGGAGTGACGATGGAAATCGGGTTGCGCCCATTGGCCGCGCCTACCGCACGCACCGCCTTGGGGCTGCCGATCTGCTGGGCGATCTGGCTGTAGCTGCGGGTTTCACCGAAGGGAATGGTCAATAGCGCCTGCCAGACCTTGCACTGGAACTCGGTACCGACGAAATCCAGTTCGAGCTCGAAACGCTTGCGCGTACCGGCGAAGTATTCCTGCAACTGGCGCTCGGTCTCCAGCAGTTGCGGGTGCTCGGGGGCTTGCTCGAGCGGGCCGAGGCGCACCCGGTTCTCGCGCTCCTGCTCCCAGAGAATCGCGGCCAGCTTCGCGCCCCTGGCTACCAGGGTCAGCTCGCCCACAGGGGAGGGAATGATCTTGAATGCACAGGACATGTCGGGGTCTCCTTCAATCCACCAAGGCAATCAGGCGGCCCCTTGCGGGGTTCGAGCCTGGATACGCCTTCACTGTAAATCGCGGTTCGGGCGCAAGAACTACGTTTCTTGCGCTCGAACTCGACGGAGAACCATACGCCCCCGGGCTAGTTATCGTCTTCGATCACGTAGCAGTTGTCACTGCTACTGCGCTGACCATAAGGGTCGACGATAAAGGCTCCACGCCCCTTGCCACACTCGAGCAGGTGCACGGGAGACAGCTCGCGCTGCTTATCGATCTGCGCATTGAAACGCATGATGTAGGCGCCCAGGGAAATCGAAACACAGAGAATCAACACCAGGCACAACACCAACTGATCGGTGTAGCTGGCGTCATCAGAATGCGCTGGCAACATAATCCGGACCTGCACGCTCGGCGCTCTGCCCAATCAGGAACCAGCTCAGCGGGCCACCCTCGCCCAGGCGCACCAAAGGCGCCTTGGAGGGCAGGACGGAGGCCATCAGGCCCAGAAGAATCAAGACCAGCAAGAGACCTCTGATTACCGAAGACAGGTTCATGGCAGCGCCACGCTCAAGAGAAGTAGGATTGCAGACTAGCGAGCCACGGGTTAACAGCAGGTAAACATCGGCGGAGCCCGAATGGAGTTCGCTATCCTTCGCACCAATGAGCGACACAGGCCCTGAGGGACACTCCCGTGCACATTAACCTGCTGCTGGTCGAGGACAATCTCGATCTAGCCAATACCGTCATCGAATACCTGGAAATCAGCGGCATCGTCTGCGATCACGCCAGCAATGGCCAGGCCGGACTCAACCTGGCCCTCAACCAGCATTACGACGTCATTCTCCTGGACATCATGCTGCCGCGCCTGGACGGCCAGCAGCTCTGTGCGCAACTGCGCCAGCAAGGCAGCCGGACCCCGATCCTGATGCTCACCTCCCTCGATGCCCTGCCGGACAAGCTGGCCAGCTTCGCCGCCGGTGCCGACGACTACCTGGTCAAGCCCTTCGAACTGGCCGAGCTGGTCGCCCGGATCCGCGCCCTGAGCCTACGCCGCAGTGGCCAGGCCAGCCGCTTGCAGGTGGCCGACCTGGTCATGGAACTGAGTACTCGCAAGGTCAGTCGGGCCGGCCAGGAACTGCACCTGTCGCCGATTTGCTGGACCTTGCTGGAATGCCTGATGCGCGCCAGCCCAGAACCTGTCACCCGCGAACGCCTGGAAGCGACCATCTGGGGGGACGAACCGCCAGACAGCAACACGCTCAAGGTGCACATGCACCGGCTGCGCAAGACCGTGGACAAGTCCTTCGGCCAGCCGCTGATCCACACGCTCCCCGGCGTCGGCATACAGTTGAGGTCCCATGGGTAAGCGCCTGGCTCTGAAATGGGTGATCAGCGGCAGCTTCCTGTTGCTGATCGCCATCGTGTTGCTGATCTACAGCCTGCTGCTACCCGAATACAGCGTGCGCGGCCTGCTCTATACCGCCAGCGCGATGATGGAAGAGGAGGCGCAGTATTTCTCCAGGCACTACGCCAAGGATCCGAACACGCCGCCACCGAGCAACTATTTCTATACCAGCGTCATCGGCAAGGAAGCATTGCCGGAGAAGATCCGCCACATGCTCGATACCCCGCCGAGCATGTCCTTCGGCGCGGTACAGGTGTTCGGCGACCTGGACTCCGACGACGAGGACGAAGGCCGGGCGGTCCTGGCCCAGCCCCTGAGCGACGGCAAGACCCTGTACATGTACGACATCGATCATGACCAGGAGGAAGGCGGAGAGGTGGAAACCCCACGCTCCGATGCCTACCTGGATCATGAACTGCGTGGCGTCATCTTCATCAGCCTCGCGGTGTTCATACCGGCCCTGATCATCATCGCCCTGCTGGTCTGGTGGGTGGTCCGCCCCCTGGGACGACTGGCCCAGTGGTCCACCACCCTCAAGGACCCGGAAGCCGTGTCCGGCGAACGTCCGAATTTCGGATTCAAGGAGTTCAACATGTTGGCAGATGCCCTGGCCCAGAGCGTGCAACAAGTACAGGCCGCCAGCGTGCGCGAAGGTCGCCTGCTGCGCTACACCAGCCACGAACTGCGTACCCCACTGGCGGTGCTCAAGGCCAATATCGAACTCTTGGCCCTGCAGTCCGGCGGGGTCTTGCCGCCGCCATTGCAAAGGATCGAACGCTCGGTGCTGAACATGCAGCGCATCGCCGAGACCCTGTTGTGGATGAGCCGCGAACTGCCCGAGCCCTTGCCCGAGGAGCCCATCGACATGAGCGGGCTGGTCAACGACCTGATCGAGGAACATCGTTACCTGATCGGCACCCGGGATATCGAGCTGATCCTCGACATCAGCGACGAGCCTTGTCGCCTGCCACTCACGGCCTGCCGCATCGTGGTCGGCAACTTCCTGCGCAACGCCCTGCAGTACGCCGATGACGGCGTCGTCGAGATCAGTTTCGGCTACCCGCAACTGCGCCTGGTCAATCGCATCCGCGAAACCCTGCAAAGCGAGACCTCCAATGACTTCGGCTACGGCCTGGGGCTGGAGTTGATGCGCCAGCTATCGGCACGCCTGGGCTGGCACATCGAGGTGGTAGTCGAAGAACAGTGCTACATCGTCACCCTGGCATTCGAGCCCGCACCGGTCGCCGAGCAGCCACCTGCCGAAGAAGACGGCGAGGCCGGGCAACTGGCCTAGACGGCCTCGGCAAGCGAGGAAAAATATGCTCGCAGGCGATGAAAAAGCTCGGCCGCCCAGGCCCTGTACAGCATCGCTTGTGGGTATCGTGGGCGCACGACAATCGCGCTCGGGAGGCCAGCCACCGGTCCTGCTCTCCCCTTGCGCCCCGGGCAAAGAACGAGGTTCGCCGTGGCCGCCTACAATCTGCGTCAGTTGAAGTACTTCATCACCACCGTCGAATGCGGCAGTGTCGCCGAGGCATCGCGCAAGCTGTACATCGCCCAGCCCTCGATCTCCACCGCGATCAAGGGCCTGGAGGACAGCTTCGGCGTGCAGTTGCTGATCCGCCATCACGCCCAGGGCGTTTCCCTGACTCCCAGTGGCGCGCGCTTCTACCGCAAGGCCCAGGAGCTGCTGCGCATGGCCAGGGAGTTCGAGCAGAACGCCCTGGCGGACAACGATGTGGTTTGCGGGCAGATCGACATCGGTTGTTTCGAGACCGTGGCACCGCTGTACCTGCCGCAATTGATCGCCGGCTTCGGTGCGCTCTATCCCGGGGTGGAGATCCGCATCCGCGATGGCGAGCAGCAGGAACTGGTGCAGGGCCTGACCGGCGGTGCCTACGACCTGGTGATCCTGTACGAGCATGAGCTGGACGGCACCATCGAGACCGAGCCGCTGATGCCGCCGCAACGTCCCTATGCCCTGCTGCCGGCCAACCACCGCTACGCCCAGCAAGCCCGGGTTTCGCTGCGCGACCTCTGCCTGGAACCGATGATCCTGCTGGATGTGCAGCCGAGCCGGACCTACTTCGTCAGCTTGTTCGAGGAGCTGGGCCTGACTCCGCAGATCGCCTTCAGCTCACCGTCCATCGAGATGGTCCGGGGCATGGTGGGCCAGGGCTTCGGCTTCTCGATCCTGGTCACCCGCCCTCACTGCCAATGCTCCTACGACGGCAAGCCGGTGGTGTGCGTGGAGATAGTCGAGGAGGTGACCGGCTCCGGGCTGGTGGCGGCCTGGCTCAAGCGTGGTCAACTGACCAAACCGGCACGCCTGTTCGCCGACTACTGCAAGCAGCACCTGGCCCTGGTCGCCAAGCCGCACGCCGAGCCCTAGCCCAGCAGGCCCAGCTCCTGGGCCCGGGCCACCGCCTGGGTCCGGCGCTCGACACCCAGCTTGCTGTTGATGTGGCTGGCGTGGGTCTTCACGGTGTGCAGGGAAATGAACAGGCGCTCGCTGATCTCCTGGTTGGAGCAGCCTCGGGCAATCAGTTGCAGCACTGCCAGCTCCCGGGAGCTGAGGCTCTCGCTATGGGCGGCGGCTTCGTGCAACTCACGGGGCGCCGAGGGCAGGCGTGCGAGCAGGGCCTGGGTCAACGCGGTGCCGGTACACTGCTCCAGTTGCTCGCGCATCCAGCCGGGATAGTCGAGGATCAACCCGGCGAACGGCTGGAGGATTCCCCCCACTGCCGCCTCCAGGGCCAGGAGCAGATCCTGGCGTGCCTCCTGACTTCGACCGAGGGCCAGCAACAGTGCGGTCTTCTGGGTCAGGGCCATGGCACACAGCAACTGCCGGCCGCTGTTCTGCCCATGCTCCACCAACCGCGCCAGGCGCAGCTCGGCCTGGGCGGCATCACCCTTGATGACTTCCAAGCGAGCCTGCTGCAACTCGATATGCAAGGGCAGTTGGGGATGGAATTCCGGCGGAGCCGCCGCTTGCCCGCCGGTGTAGGTCTGCCCCAGGCGCGCCAGCCAGGCTTCGGCGAGGTCGGTACGGCCCTGGGCCAGCCAAAGCTCGCATTTCACCAGGGTGATCATCGCCAGGTAGTAGATCGGCGGCACGTCCCAGATATGCATCAGGCGCTCGGCCTCGGCCAGTTCGGCGAAGGCCCGGGCGAATTCGCCACGCATGCCGTCCTGCTTGGCGATCACGCAATGACCGATCAGCACGCTGATATCACGACAGGCCCGAGCTTCCACCAGCCCGGCCTGCAACCTGGCCAGGCCGGTCTCGGACTCGAGCCTCAGGGTCAGCAGGTAGCCTTCATACAAGGTCAGCCGGGCCCGCACCGCGTACAACCGCTGGGCCGACAGCCCCTGCAAGCGGCCCAGCCCTTGCTTCACTTCATCCATCGCCCGCAGCACTTCGCCCCGGGCCTGCAGGACCCGCGCCCGATCGTAGTGGGCCAGGGCCTCGAAGAGCGGGTTGCCGACCCGCTGCGCCAGCTCCAGCGACTCACGATTGAGGCTGCGGGCGCGCCACAGGTCGGCATCGGTGATGGCCAGGTTGGACAAGGTCGACAGGCACATCAACCGCTGTCCATAACGCTTGAGGGGCAGGCTCTCCAGGGCCTCGCTGCAATAGGCCAGGGTCTGCTCCCGCTGGCCGCGCCCACGAGCGATGATCCCGCTCAGGGCCAGCCACTGCGCCAGCATCGACTTTTGCGCCGTCGCCGAAGGCGCCGGCAGGAAACGGCTCAACTGGGCCGCCAGCTCCTGGGCCGCATCCAGCTGGCAAGCCAGGCCCAGGGCCCAGCTATACAGCACGATCAGGCGCGGCGTGCTGACCAGCAAGCTGTCGGGCAGGTCCATCTTCCAGCGCAACAGCATGCCGATGTTCTGCTCCGCCAGCAGTTGTTCCTCGGACAAGTTCTGTACCAGGTTGGCGGCCACGTCCAGGTGCCCGGCACGCAGTGCCTGTTCCACCGCCTCATCCAGCAGGCCCTGGGCGTTGAACCAGCGACAGGCACGCAAGTGCAGGCTGGCGGCCGGCACCAGGGCACTGGCCGCTGGACGGCTACGCAACAGGTCGGAAAACAGATGGTGATAACGGTACCAGTGCCCATGCTCGTCCAGTGGCACCAGGAACACCTGGTGCGCCTGCAGGAAGCCGAGGATCTCGGCGCTGTCGTGGGCCTCGCGCAGGGCATCGCACAGCTCGGCGCAGAAGCGCTCCTGGGAGGCGGTGTCGTACAGGAAGGCCTGGACCTCGGCGGGCAGGCAATCGATGACTTCTTCGAGCAGGTAATCGCGGATCAACCCCTCGCCACCATGCAAGCCTTGGGGCAAGGTGCCCATGGCACCGGCTTCGGAGGCGGCGAGCAGCCAGAAGCGCAGCCCCGCGACCCAGCCCTCGCTACGTTCGATCAGGTTTTCCAGGGCCTCGCCGCGCAAGGCGCTGCTGTGTCGGTCCAGCAGGCTCAGGGACTCGTCGTGGGTCAACCGCAGGTCCTGCTCATGCAGCTCCAGCAATTGCCGTGACAGGCGCAGGCGCGCCAGGTGCCAATCCGGGCGCTGCCTGCTGGTGACCATCACCAGCAGGCCATCGGGCAGGTGGTTGAGGAAGAACTGCAGGCAACGATCGAGTACCGGCCCCTGGGCCAGGTGATAGTCGTCCAGCACCAGCAATACCGGGCTGGCACTGGATAACTGCTCCGCCAACTCGTCCAGCAAACCATCCAGCCACTCCTCGAAGGCGAACGGCTGGTGACGCTGGCGCATTTTCAACAACCCCAGGGACTGCCGGCCCAGCTGCGGAAAATACTGCTGCAAACCGGCCAGCAGGCGCTCGAGGAAACGCCCCGGATCGCTGTCCCGCCGGCTCAGGCCCAGCCACAGGCTCTGCCAGTTGCCGGGCAGGCTTTGGCAGAACTCGATCGCCAGGGAGCTCTTGCCGAACCCGGCCGGTGCGCAGACCAGCAACAGGCGTCCCTTCAGCCCTCCCTTCAAGCGCTCACAGAGGCGCGGCCGCGACACATAACCATCAGGCAATGGGGGCCGATAGAAACGTCCTTCCAGTGCAGGAATCACTGCACTGTCAGACCGCTGGAGGGAGAACAGATCAGTCATGGCCAACTCTTATTGGTGTACGGTTGTCGGCGTAGCAGATGTCCGCAGACTAGCGGTAAAAGGCCACCTGTTGAAGATTTTTGCGACCATTCGCGCGAAAAAGACTATGACCAAATCGGTCAGATATTCCGCAATTATTGGGCGATATTTCGTTTGCTTATTTAGACAAGCTCCCAATTCGTCCCGAGAAAGATAGTCGCATTGCCACTGATTTCTACGTCAGCCGGCCCGGACCCTATCCACAGGCAAAAAAAAGCCCCGAACCAGCCGGGGCAATTTTCGAGGATGCGGCCTCTAAGGGGTAACGCGGATCAGCGAACTCCGTCCTGGCGCAGGGCGGCCGGGGTGAAGTCGCTGGTGGTGGCGGTGAAGCCGAAGTCATACGCCTGTTTCTCTTCGTTCTTCATGCCCAGAGCCAGGTAGCGGCCGGACTGCAGGTCGTAGAGGGTTTCCAGGGCGTACCACGGCACTTGCTTGTCGTAGTAGTCCTCGGAATGGGCCTCGGCCACGCGCCACAGTTGGCCACGACCGTCGTAATGGTCGATCACCGCGGCCTGCCAGGTGTCCTCGTCGATATAGAAGTCACGCTTGGCATAGATATGGCGCTGGCCTTCCTTCAGGGTCGCGACCACATGCCAGACCCGGCGCAGCTCGTAGCGAGCCAGGTCCTGGTTGATGTGGCCGGCCTTGATGATGTCGGCGTACTTGAGGGTCGGCGAGTCGATCTTGTAGCTGTTGGAGGCGATGTACATCTCCTTCTTGCCTTCCAGCTTCCAGTCGTAGCGATCCGGAGCGCCGTTGTACATGTCCAGGTTGTCGGAAGTACGCAGGCCGTCGGCGGCGGTACCCGGGCCGTCATAGGAGACTTGCGGGGCGCGACGCACACGGCGCTGGCCGGCGTTGTAGACCCAGGCCGAACGCGGCTCCTTCACCTGGTCCAGGGTTTCGTGCACCAGCAGCACGCCACCGGCCAGGCGCGCCGGGGCGGTGACCTTCTGCTTGAAGTAGAACAGGATGTTGCCCGGGTTCTTCGGATCGTAGTCCTTCATCTTGTCGCGGAACACGAACTGGTCCTGGAAGTACACCAGGCTGTAGGAGCCGTTGGCTTGCGGAGTGGCCTGGGTCACCAGGCGGGTCACGCTGCCGCCGCGATAGCGGGTGATGTGGTTCCAGATCACCTCGACCCCGCTTTTCGGGATCGGGAACGGAATCGCCGTCTCGAAGTTCTCCAGGCCGTTGCCGCCGGAGACCAGGTTGGTCTTGGTGGCGTTGCGCTTGATGGCGGCGAACACGTCAGCCGGCACGGTAGCGCCACGGTGGGTGGCGTATACCGGCATCTTGTAGCTGTCCGGGTAGCGCTTGAACATCGCGTACTGCCCGGGTGCCAGCTTGTCCTTGTACTGCTCGACGTTCTGCGCGGTGATGGTGAACTGCGGTTGTTCGTTGCCATAGGGGTTGGACAGGAAACCCTTGCCATCCACGCTGCCGGCGTTGGTCGCCAGCGGCTTCCAGGCCGGGATGGTGCCGGCGGCGTTACCGGCCATCTCGGCGCCCATCGGCGTCAGGCTGCTGCCCAGCTTGGCAGCCTCGTCGGCCGATACCGCAGCCATGACTGCGGTAGCCAGCAGCGACAGTCCCAGCACACCGACGTGCAACAGACTCTTGGTGATTTTCATATTGTTGTTCTTCCTGAAAATACAATGTGCTTAGAAGTTCACGCCAACGCTCAATGCGAGGAAATCCCGGTCATCCACGGTGCTGTAGTCGCCACCGAAGAAGTTGGTGTAGGCCAGGCTCGCGGTGTAGGTGTTCTGGTACTCGGCGTCCAGCCCCAGGCTGATGGCCTTGCGCCCTTCCTCGAAGTTGCCGCCAGGACCAGGTGAGTAACCCTTGACGTCATGGGACCAGGCCACGTTGGGCTTGAGGTTCACGCCGGCGAACACATCCGGGTATTCCCAGATCGCCCGGCCGCGGTAGCCCCAGGAGGTGGTCGTGGTGAAGCCATCGTTGTTGCAATTGCTGGTGGCGTTGCTGGCATCCGCGCCAGGACCCGCCCCGGCGATGGTAGTGTTGTTGAGCCCAGCGCAGGTGTTCTGGCCGAACGTGGCCGGCAGCTTGCCTGGGCCGAACACTGGATCGCGGCCATACCGCACTTTCGATTTGCTCTCCAGGCCTCCCACGCGGGTAATACCCAATTCACCTACCAGGGTCAGGCGGCTGGCGCCCATGACCTGATCGAAGAAATGCGTGAGCGTGGTCTGGAACTGGGTGATTTCCTTGCGCCGATAGCCATTGAGGTCCTGCCCTGGAACGCCCTCCAGCAACGAAGCATTGGTGAAGGCTCCCTTCAAGGGACGCACGGCGGAATACAGGATGTCGGTGGAGTTGAGCTGGACCGGCGCGTTCGGCCGGTAGCTGATCTCGCCGCTCCATGCGGTCCCCGTGGGCAGGGTGGTGGAGAAGCTCAGGCCGTACAGGCGGATGTCCTCGGGATACTCGACGAAGTACTTCGAGTTGCCGGCGATCCATACCGGAGCCAGGGTGCCGAAGCCCGGGGCCATGGCATAGGCCGACTCCGGTGCGGCGGTAGCGCTGAAGATCGGCGCGCGGCTGTGGTAGTTCATGAAGTAGGCGCCGAACTCGGTGTCCAGCGGCTCGAAGTTGTAGCGGAAGGCCACGCCGAATTGGCCGCCGTCACGGGCATCGCGGTCGCCGCTGCGGCGTACCAGGGTGCCCTCTTCGTTGGTATCGACGCCACGGGCCTGCATCGCCGCCAGCGCCGCTCGCCCCGGGGCCGTGGCGGCGATGGTCGAGCGCTTGGCCAGCAAGCGCAGGTTGTCATCGCAGCCGTCGGAAATGTTGTCCGGCTGGGAGAAGAAGGTCCCGCAGTTGTCGGTGACGGTCTGGTCCCATTCCAGCTGGTAGAAGGCTTCGGCCGACAGGTTTTCGGTCAGGTTCTGCGAGATGTAGAACATGTTGACCGGAATCAGGCCTTCCTTGATTTCGGCACCGGGACGACGGAACGCCGAGACGTCGATCGGGTTGATCGAGTTGATGCCGCCGCCGATGAAGGTGCTCTCGCCCCAGCTCACCACCTGCTTGCCCAGGCGCACCGAACCCGGCTCATCGCCGATGGAGTAGTTGTGGTAGACGAAGGCATCGAGGATCTGCCCGCCGGAGGACTTGGCGCCTTCCTTGCGGTTGCTGTCGCTGATGTTCTTGAAGTCCATGTCTTCGTCTTTGAGCTTGAAGTCGTACCAGTACTTGCCACGGACGAAGACACCGGTATCGCCGTACTTGAGCTCCAGGTCATGGATGCCCTTGAAGATCTTCGAGAAGGTCTGCCCCTTGTTGAAGTTCAAGTGGCCGTCGTCGGTGGTCTGGGACAAGCCCTTGCCGCCGTTGTTGACCCCGATCAGATCCTTGTTGCGCCCTGCGGTCGACCAGCTGGCCCCCAGGGAAAGGGACGAATCGAAGCTGCCTTCGATTTCACCGACGTTGAAAGTGACGCCGAATGCAGGCCCGGCGAGCGTGGAGGCGAGACCGACGGCCAGGGGCAGTTTCGCCCGGCGCCAGAACTGGTTTGCTGATGTCATCGACGCTACTCCATGTGCATTATTGTTATGGCAGTTGGTTTTTCCGAGACCGCCCCGGGTAGCGGCGCCAGCACACTGGCGCAGGCCCTGGGGTTGCGTGGCGCCAATACCCCGCAATGCCCCGTCCCTCGAAAAAGACTGTTAACGGACTATAGCCAGCAAGGATTACTGCTTGATCCCTCTAAAGTGTGATTTGCAGCCATCCGGCCGTGCTGGAGCGGCCCGTTGCCATAACCGCTGAAAAATGGCCGGCAAGGATGACGGAAAAATCCGCGAGTACAAGGCAAAGGCTTGCAGGGTGGGCGCGCCGTGCCCGGGCGGACACGGCGGGAAAGACTCAGAGGGTGGAGAGAAAGGCGCTGTTGCTGGCCTGCCACTCGCTGATGTTGACGCGGATGCGCTTCTTGTCGAGCTTGCCGACGCTGGTCTTGGGAATTTCCGTAACAAGGGCGATCTGGGTGGGAATGGCCCACTTGCTCAGGTGCCCCAGTTCGACGAATGGCTTGAGGTGTTCCTTGAGCTCCCGGGCGCCGATCTCGTGGCCTTCACGGACCACCAGCAAGGCGAACGGCCGCTCTCCCCATTGCGGATCGGCGATGCCCACCACTGCTACTTCGCGTACCGCCCCATGCCGGCTGATGAGGTCCTCCAGGTCCAGGGACGAGATCCACTCCCCGCCGGTCTTGATCACATCCTTGATCCGGTCGCGGATATCGATCACGCCCATGCCGTCCAGGGTCGCCACGTCGCCGGTATGCAGCCAGCCGCCTTCCCAGAGCTCGGCGCCCTTTTGCGGCTCGTTGAAATAACCCTCGCTCAGCCAGGGTGCGCGCAGTACCAGCTCGCCCTGGGATTCGCCGTCCGCCGGCAGGAAGTTGCCCTCGGCGTCGACGATCGCCGCCTCCACCAGGGGCCCGGGCACGCCGGCCTTGATCCGGTAGGTGGTGCGCTCGTCCTCGCTGCCCGCCATCAGTTCATCGTTGAGGTGGGCGCAGGACACCAGCGGCCCGGTCTCGGACATGCCGTAGGCGGCGGTCAACTGCACGCCCCTGGCCTTGGCGGCCTCGTACAGCGCGCGGTTCAGGGCGCTGCCGCCGATAACGATCTTCCAGCCGCCGAAATCCGTGCCCTGGGCCGCCTTGGCATTGAGCACCATCTGCAGGATGGTCGGCACGCAGTGGGAGAAGGTGACTTTTTCCCGGCGCCACAGCTCCACCAGGTACTCGGGGTCGTAGCGCCCCGGATAGACCTGCTTGAGGCCCAGCATGGTGGCCACGTAGGGCAGGCCCCAGGCATGCACGTGGAACATCGGGGTGATGGGCATGTAGACGTCGTTGGTGCCCAGCAGGCGCACGCTGTCGATGGCGCCCATGATGGTGGACACGCCCATGGTGTGCAGCACCAGTTGCCGGTGGGTGAAGTACACGCCCTTGGGATTGCCGGTGGTGCCGGTGGTGTAGAAGGTGGTGGCCACCGAGTTCTCGTCGAAGTCCTCGAACTGGTAGTGCGGGCTGGCGGCCGCCAGCAAGGTCTCGTACTCGCCCACCAGGTTCGGCAGGTCGGCGGTCTTCTGTTCGCCATCGGTGAGCAGCAGGGTCTTGTCCACCGTGGTCAAGTGCCCGGCAATCGCCTGGTACAGGCCGACGAACTCGCTGTTGACCAGCACGAAGCGGTCCTCGGCGTGGTTCATGGTGTAGAGGATCTGCTCCGGCGACAGACGCACGTTGATGGTGTGGATGACCGCGCCGATCATCGGGATGGCGAACATGCACTCCAGGTAACGATGGCTGTCCCAGTCCATCACCGCCACGGTGTCCCCGGCCTTGACCCCGGCCGCGGTCAACACGTTGGCCAGGCGCGCCACCCGCTCGATCAGGGTCGGATAGGTGTAGCGCAACTGGTCGCGGTAGATGATCTCGCGGGTCTTCTCGTAGCGGCTGCCGGACATCAGCAGCCGCTTGATCAGGAGCGGGTATTGGTAGGCCCCTTCGGCGGGGGGGATAACGCGAGTCTGCAACATAAGAATCCCTTTTCTGACGGCTCGGTCGTAACAGGAGAATACTCACTCTAGAGTGCCTGCGCGCCAGCCAAATCAGCCAAAGGGATGATTTGCAGGGACGCCTGATACTAGCTCCAGGCCAGTATCGGCGCGGCCCCGCGTGCCATCACGCCTGCTGGCCCAGCGCCGCTTCAGCCGGCGTGCGGGGGAAAGCCAGGGCGGCGACGAAGGTCAGCGCCGCGATCGCGCCCAGGATCAGGTACAGCCCGGCCAGGCCCTGGCGCGGCTCCACCAGGGCGATCAGCGGAATCGCCGTGGCGCTGGCACCGAACGACAGGCAGTAACGCAAGGCGAATACCCGGGCCTGCCACTGGGGGGCGACGAAGTTGGCGACCATCGCATCGTTGACCGTGACCTGGCCGAACACCACGAACATGAACGCCGCACCCAGCACAATCACATTCCAGCCCTCAGCATGGGCCAGCGCCAGCAACAAAGGCCCCTGGAACAGGGTCATGACGATGAATGGCCATTTCAGGCTGAAGCGATGCAACAGTCGTCCCATGGTCAACTGCGCCACCGCACCGAAGGCGTAGGCCAGGCTCACCACCAGTCCCAGGGTCTGCGGCGAGGTGAAGACGTCCAGCAAGCGCTCCTGGAACAGTTTCGGATAGGTCATGGTGGTGGCGTTGAACACCACGCCACCGGTGGCCGTGGCCAGCGCCAGGACAGCGAACACCAGGAACATCGAGATCTGTTGCCCGCCCTGCCCTTTGAGCGGCGCATGGGCCCGGACCGGGATCGGCTCCTCACGCACCTGCCAGGCAAAACCGATACCCAGCACGATCGCCACGGCCCCTGGCAGGATGAATGCCGAGCGCCAGCCGAAGCGGGCCACCAGGAAGCCGGTGAGCAGCGCCGAGAAGGCCACCCCGAGGTTGCCCCACATGCCGTTGATACCGATCTCGCGCCCACGGTTGCGGGCGTAGGCCACCAACATCGCCGTGCCCACCGGGTGATAGATGGCGGCGAACACCCCCATCAGGGTCAGGCCCAGGGTCAACATCGCCGGGCTGCTGCTCAGGCCCGTGAGGATCGAGGAACCACCGATGCCGAAGAAGAACAGCAGCATCATCCGTCGGCGGCTCCAGTGGTCGCCCAGCCAGCCGGCCGGCAGCGAACAGGCGCCAAAGGCGATGAAACCTCCCAGGGACAAGCCGATCAGAGCGGCATAGTCCATGGCGAAGGCCTGGGTCATGCCCAGTACCGCCGCAGGGAAAATCAGCATGAACATGTGGTCGATGACATGGGCGGCATTGACGTAGCGGATGACATTTCGGGCTTGGTTCATGGCGGCACGCTGCAGGTAGTGAAGGTGACGCTTATGCTAGGTTGGCGACAAACAGCATTCTGGACAACAAAGTCATCGGAACGGACATGTTAATCAGCCACTTCCAGCAGGGCCCGGTCAGCGCCTACTCCAGGGACTACGCCGATGCCGCGCACCAGCCGCTGCACTGTCATCACGAGGCGCAGTTCCTCTACGCCGCCTGCGGCACCATGCGCCTGGTGACCGCCCATGGCGCCTGGGTCATCCCTCCGACCCGCGCAGTATGGATTCCACCACTGGTGGAGCATGAGATCTTCATGGCCGGGGAAGTGCGCATGCGCACGCTGTTCATCGCTGCCGAGCTCTGCCCGGCATCCTTGCAGCAGTGCTGCGTACTGGCGGTCACACCGCTGTTGAGGGAATTGATCTTGCGCGCGGTGCAAGGCCCGAAGCAGGCCCGCAACCCGCTGATCCAGCAACTGATGCTGGAGGAGATCGCCGGCCTGGAGAACCTGCCGCTGCATATCCCGATGCCCCAGGACCGCCGCCTGCAAGCCATCTGCCTGGCCCTGCTGCGCACTCCCGACCATTGCTACACCCTGGAGGATTGGGCGCAGCAGGTGGGCGCCAGCTCACGGACCCTGGCGCGGCTGTTCCAGCAGCAGGTGCGGATGAATTACAACGCCTGGCGCCAGCAACTGCGCCTGATGGAAGCCCTGCCACGCCTGCTCGCCGGGGAAAGCGTGCACAGCGTGGCCGACTCACTGGGCTATGGCAGCGCCCGGGCCTTCAGCGCCATGTTCCAGCGCTTGCTCGGGGATACGCCACGGCATTACGTGGCATCCCTGAACCAGCTCAGTGCCCTCAATGCATCTCGGTGAAGGCCAGCTTGACACCGATGGCGATCAGCACCGCACCCATGGTGCGATCGAACCAATGGCCCATGCGGGCGAAACCAGCCCGCACCCGCTGCTGGCTGAACAGCATGGCCACCAGGCAGAACCAAAGGGCCGTGGCCGCCGCCAGGTAGACCCCATAGCCGGCCTGGATCGCCAGTGGTGTATGAGGGTTGATCACCACGGTGAACAGCGAGAGGAAGAACAGCGTCGCCTTGGGATTCAGGCCATTGGTGACGAAACCTGAGGTGAAGGCTCCGCGGGCGGTGCGCACGCCGGCCTCCTTGTGCAGGTCGTCCGTGGCCGGCTTGGCTGGCTGGGCACGCAGGGCCTTGTAGCCGATGTACAGCAGGTAGGCGGCGGCCAGCCACTTCAGGGCGTTGAACAACACGATGGACTGGGAAACGATCAGGCCGATCCCCAGCAACGAGTACCCCACGTGCAGGAAGATCGCCGAACCCACTCCCAGGGCGGTCCAGGTGCCAGCGCGACGGCCATGGGTCACGCTTTCGCGCACCACCACGGCAAAGTCCGGGCCGGGGCTGGCCACCGCCAGCAGATGGATGAGGGCAACGGTCAAGAACTCGGTGAGGTACATGCAGGCTCCTGTATATGTCTAATTATTTCATCTGTTAGGCTCGGCAGATTACGCCTTGGTTTCCTCGCACGAAAGGTACAGTTCATGACCGACAATCGCCGCGCCGTCTTCCTCGATCACAGTTCGCTGGACTTGGGTGACCTGGATCTGGGGGTGCTGCACGACAGTTTCAGTCCCTTGCACTTGCATGCCCATACGTCCCCGGAACAGGTGGCCGAGCGCCTGCAAGGAGCCCAGGTGGCCATCAGCAACAAGGTGGCGATCAACGCCCAGGCCCTGGCCGCCTGTCCCGAGCTGCGACTGATCCTGGTGACGGCCACCGGCACCAACAACATTGACCTGGAAGCCGCCCGGCGCCAGGGCATCACCGTCAGCAACTGCCAGGGCTACGGCACGCCGTCGGTGGCCCAGCACACCCTGATGCTGCTGCTCAACCTGGCGACACGGGTCGCCGATTATCAACAGGCCGTGGCTGCCGGACGCTGGCAGCAGGCCAGCCAGTTCTGCCTGCTGGATTTCCCGATCATGGAGCTGGCGGGCAAGACCCTGGGCCTGCTGGGCCATGGCGAACTGGGCGGCGCGGTGGCACGCCTGGCCGAAGCCTTCGGCATGCGCGTGGTCCTGGGACAGATTCCCGGACGCCCGCTGCGCGCCGACCGCCTGCCCCTGGACGAACTGCTGCCCCAGGTGGACGCCCTGACCCTGCACTGCCCGCTCAACGAACACACCCGCAACTTGATCGGCGCCCGGGAGCTGGCCCTGCTCAAGCCCGGGGCCCTGGTGGTCAACACCGCCCGCGGCGGGCTGATCGACGAACAGGCCCTGGCCGACGCTCTGCGCAGCGGCCACCTGGGAGGCGCGGCCACCGACGTCCTGAGTGTCGAGCCGCCGGTCAACGGCAACCCCTTGCTGGAGGCCGATATCCCACGCCTGATCGTAACCCCGCACAACGCCTGGGGCAGTCGCGAAGCCCGCCAGCGCATCGTCGGCCAACTGGTGGAAAATGCCCGGGCCTTCTTCAATGGTGAACCGCTGCGGGTCGTGAATTGATAGACTGCGCCACTTTTTTTCAGGTGCGGACGATGGACATACGCAGCGAAATACTCTTACGCCAGGCCGAGCTGTTCCAGGGCCAGGTACTGCTGGCCGGCCTGAGCGCCGATGACCTGCTCGGCCGCCTGCCGGCCGCCCAGGGCTGGAGCTGGCACGCCGGCGACCACACGGCGCTGCAAGCCCGCTTCCCGGATCGCTGCCATTTCGGGGTGAACGCCCCGGACAGCGCCTTCGACAGCGCCGTGCTGTTCCTGCCCAAGTCCAAGGACCTGGCCCACTACCTGCTCAACACCCTGGCTTCGCGCCTGGCCGGGCGCGAGCTGTACCTGGTGGGGGAAAAACGCGCCGGCGTGGAAAGTACCGCCAAGCAGCTCGCCGCCTTCGGCAAGCCGCGCAAGCTCGATAGCGCCAGGCATTGCCAGCTGTGGCAGGTCACGGTGAGCAACGCCCCCGAACCTGTGGCCCTGGAGAGCCTGGCCCAGGAGTACCTGTTGCCATTGGCCGAAGGCCCGCTGAAGGTCGTCAGCCTGCCCGGCGTGTTCAGCCATGGCCGCCTGGATCGCGGCACCGCGCTGCTGCTCGAACACCTGGACCACTTGCCTGCCGGCCACCTGCTGGATTTCGGTTGTGGCGCCGGAGTGCTGGGGGCGACGGTCAAGCGCCGCTATCCGCAAACCCGCGTGACCCTGTTGGACGTGGACGCCTTCGCGGCCCGGAGCAGCCGCCTGACCCTGGCAGCCAACGGCCTGGAAGGCGAAGTCCTGACCGGGGACGGTATCGATGCCGCGCCCATGGGCTTGAACTGCATCCTGACCAATCCGCCGTTCCATACCGGGGTCCACACCGACTATCAGGCCACGGAAAACCTGCTGAGAAAATCCAGTGAACATCTGGAAAAAGGCGGTGAACTGCGGGTAGTCGCCAACAGCTTCCTGCGCTACCAGCCACTGATCGAAGAGCACCTGGGGCCCTGCGCGATCAAGGCCGAAGGCGATGGTTTCCGCATCTACCGGGCCAAGCGCGGCTGAGCGTCTTTTTCACAAACAAGGCTTGCCGAAAGGATTTTGCCTAGGCAGAATCCGCTCCGTCCTAGGGGAGTAGTCTCCCACGAGCGCCACGCTCGTCCGGCATGCGTCAACATACTTGGTCCGAAGACCATGGCGCATGCGACCCAAGAGTCCGCACAGACGGGCTGCCGGGTTTGACAAGACCTATGACACGCACACCTTACCCGGGGCGGGAAGGCTGTACGTGTCATAGCCGTGTCGACCCGCCCCTTAGGAAAACCCTGATGCTGGACTCCCTGCTCGTTCCCACCGCAATCGTTGCCTTGGCCGAAATCGGCGACAAGACGCAACTGCTTGCCCTGATCCTCGCTGCGCGCTTTCGCAAACCCTGGCCGATCATCGCCGGCATCGTCGCCGCGACCCTGGCCAACCATGCGGCCGCCGGTGCGGTAGGTGCCTGGTTCGGCAGCTTCTTCTCGGATGCGACCCTGCACTGGATCCTCGCCGCCAGCTTCACCGCCACCGCGCTGTGGACCCTGGTGCCGGACAAGATGGACGACGACGAAGCCACCACCGCGCGCAAGTTCGGCCCCTTCCTCACGACCCTGATCGCCTTCTTCCTGGCCGAGATCGGCGACAAGACCCAGGTCGCCACGGTCATGCTGGCTGCGCAGTATCCGGAATTGTGGCTGGTGATCATCGGCACCACCCTGGGCATGCTGATCGCCAACGTCCCAGTGGTGCTTGCCGGCAACTTCGCCGCGGACAAACTGCCGTTGACCCTGATCCGGCGCCTGGCGGCATCGGCGTTCGTCATCCTGGCCCTGGTCGCGGTATACAAGGCCATGCAGAGCAGCGGCTGGTTGTAAACGAAAACGCCGGCAAGGCAGCCCCCGTTACGGGAACCGCCTTGCCGGCGAATGCATCATCGGCTGACGCGGTGGATCAGGACTTCTTGGCCTGCTGGTACAGCGGCATCACCTTGGGAATTGCCGCCTGCAACGAGGCGATACGGCTGGTGGACGCCGGGTGAGTGCTCATGAACTCGGGCGGCGCGGAACCACCGGCAGCCTGGCCCATCTTGTTCCACAGGGTAATGGCCGCGTTCGGGTTGTAGCCGGCACGGGCGGCCAGCTCCAGGCCGATCAGGTCAGCCTCGTTCTCGTTCTCACGGCTGTTGGGCAGGGTCATCAACAGGTTGACGCCGTTGTCGCCCAGGGCAACCGTCTGCTGGGAAACACCGAACAGGGTCGCGATCTGCTTGCCGGCACCCAGCGCGTACTGCTTGGACATCGCCTCGCGACCGTGCTCACGCAGGGCGTGGGCGATCTCATGGCCCATCACCGCGGCGATTTCATCGTCGGTCAGCTTCAGTTGCTCGATCAGGCCGGAGTAGAAAATGATCTTGCCGCCAGGACCGCAGTTGGCGTTGAGCTCATCGCTCTTGATCAGGTTGACTTCCCATTTCCACTGCGCGCAATCCGGACGGAAGTTCGGAGCCTGGGCAATCAGGCGGTTGGCGATGACCTGCAGGCGCTTGGCGTTGGCGCTGGTCTTGTCCAGCGCGCCCTGGCTGCTAGCCTCGCTCAGGGTCTCCTGGTAGGACTGTGCGTAGGACTGGTTGACCTCGGCACTGGATACCATGCTGAACATGGACTGTTTGCGATCCACGCCCACCACACCTGCGTTGGTGGTGTTGACCGTCTCGCAACCACTGAGCAATACCGCGGCGCTCAGCGCACATACAACCAATGACTTCTTCTTCATGAAAACCTCCCTGAAAACATGGCGCGTATCCTAAGGGCGAGTTGGTATCCGCGCCAGATGCAAAACGCTTTTTCGCTCGCAATTGAGATGCAGGTCAGCGCTGCAGGAAAAAATTCATCTTGTCCCCAGGGCCCGTGGCATTTGACGTGGCACCTTGCCACTAACGACCTCCGCCTCCTTCCCGGCGTCATTTGTGCAATCCGGGCTAATGACCCACAGGGCTGCGGCCGATACAGCACGGCAGACCTCAATTCCTGCGCCCGGAGCCTCTATGAAGTTCAAGTCGATCCAGTTTTCGGTGGCCGCACTGGCCGGAGCCATCGTCCTCAGCGTGGTTGCAGCCCTGGTGCTGTATGCCCTGTTCTCCGGCGCCCGGACCCAGCAAATGGTGCAGGAAAGGACCCAGGCCCAGTTCGAGCACGTCATCGAGCAACGCTTGAGCGGCCTGGCGCAGACCCAGGTCAGCCAGATCCAGCGGGAACTGGAGGCGCCGCTGCTGATTGCCGCCGGCCTGGTGCGGGTCAACGCCCTGATGGGCAGCCGGGATGCCCAGGGCCAGGCGCAACTGAACCTGAGCCGCGAACAGCTGATCGCCCTGATCAAGGAAAACGTCACCCAGAACCCGAAGATCCTCGGCGCCTATATAGGCTGGGAGCCCAACGCCATCGACCACAACGACGGGGCCTATGTCGGCACCAGCGTGGCCGGCATCGATGCCGCTAGCGGCCGCTTCCTGCCCTGGTGGTTCCGCAACCAGGACTCCAGCCTGGGCCTGGACAAGCTGGCCGACGTCAACGACCGGACCGTGCTGTCCACCGGGGTGCGGGCCAGCGAGTACTACCTGTGCTCCAAGGACAACCTCAAGTCCTGCGTGATCGATCCCGCGCCTTACAAGGTCGGCGACAAGGTGGTGATGCTCGCCTCCTTCATCCAGCCCATCCTGCTGGACGGCAAGTTCCAGGGCATAGTCGGTGCCGACCTGTCGGTGAACTTCATCCAGGACATGCTGGTGGGCGCCAACCAGAAGCTCTACGGCGGCGCCGGCGAGATGGCCCTGATCGGCGGCAACGCGCGCCTGGTGGCCTACACCAAGGACCCCGGCAAGTTCGGCGAGAAGGTCAGCGACGTACTCAACAGCGATACCGTCGCCAAGCTGTCCAATCTCAAGCGCGGCGAGGTGACCTATGACGTCGACCAGGCCAACGGCAAGATCGCCCTCTACCTGCCCTTCGGCATCGGCCAGACCGATGCCCAGTGGACCCTGATGCTGCAGCTGCCCCTGGGCGCGGTAATGGCTGACCTGGACAAGCTCCAAAGCGACCTGGCCGAACAGCGCCAGGCCGACATTTTCGGCATGGCCATGGTCGGCCTGGTGATCGCCGGCGTCGGCCTGCTGGTGATCTGGCTGGTGGGCCACGGCATCGCCCGGCCGCTGCGGCAGATGGTGGCGATGCTCGACGATATCGCCCAGGGCGAAGGCGACCTGACTCGCCGCCTGAGCAGTGACCGGGCCGATGAGCTGGGCTCGATCGCCAAGGGTTTCAACACCTTCCTGGCCAAGTTGCAGGCGATGATCAGCCAGGTGGTGACCTCGGTGCAGAGTGTCAGCGACTCCTCGGAACACACCGCCGATATCGCCATCCGCACCAACCAGGGCGTACACAAGCAGATGGTGGAAATCGACCAGGTGGCCACAGCGGTGCACGAGATGACCGCCACCGCTCAGGACGTGGCACGCAACGCGACCCAGGCTGCACAAGCGGCCAGCCATGCCGACCAGGCCGCCAGCCAGGGCATGCAGGTGGTGCGTGATACCTCCAGCGCCATCGCCGCCCTGGCCGAAGAGATCGGTCGCGCGGTGACCGTGGTGCAGACCCTGGCCAAGGACAGCGAGAACATCAACGCCATCCTCATCGCCATCCGCGGGATCGCCGAACAGACCAACCTGCTGGCCCTCAACGCAGCGATCGAGGCCGCCCGTGCCGGCGAGCAAGGCCGCGGCTTCGCGGTGGTCGCCGACGAGGTGCGCAACCTGGCGCAGAAGACCCAGCAGGCCACCGAGGAAATCCAGTCGATGATCCAGCAACTGCAGCAAGGCACCCGGGAAGTGGTGCGGGTCATGGAGGACAGCCAACACAAGACCGACCAGAGCGTCGAGCATGCGGCCAAGGCGGCCCAGGCCCTGGAGACCATTACCCAGGCGGTCTCGGTGATCAACGACATGAACACCCAGATCGCCAGCGCCGCCGAGGAGCAGAGCGCGGTGGCCGAGGACATCAACCGCAACGTGATCAACATCGGCCAGGTGGCCAACGAAGTGGCTGGCGGGGCCGACGAGTCCAGCGCCGCCAGCGCCGGCCTGACCAAGCTGGCCGAACAGCAACGCCGGCTGATCAACCAGTTCAGGGTCTGAATGTCGAGGCGCCTCGCCCCGGCCTCAAGCGGGGGTCAGGCACTCCGGCCCATTGAGCTTGGGATCGTTGACCAGGTTGGCCAGGACCCGCTCGCGCAAGGCCGCGGGCGGGCTGGCCAGCAAGGCGTGCAGGACATGCAGGGGAGTCTGCGGATCCAGCCAGGCATCCTGGCCGGCAGCGTCGAGGATCAGCGGGCGGCGCAGGGTAGAAGCCGCCTGGGTCACCACCGCGGTGCTCAGCCAGACCTGCTCCTGCACCGGGTAAGCCTCCCAGATCGCAGCGAAGAAGATCGACGACCCTTCCCCCGGCGTCAGCCAGTAGGGACGCTTGCGGCTGCCTCCGCGCCACTCATAGAAACCGTTGGCCGGCAGCAGGCAGCGCCGTTCGCGAAACGCCTGGCGGAACATCGGTTGCTCGGCCAGGGTTTCTGCCCGGGCGTGGGCCGGGGTACGGGACAGGTCGGTCAACCAGGCCGGGGTCAAGCCCCAACGAGCCCTGGCCAGGGTACGCTGGTCGTTCTCCAGGCGCTGGATCAGCACCGAATCATTCGGCGAAATATTCCATTGGGCCCGCTGGTCCGCGGGAAATCCCGGCAAGGCCGCGAAGGCGGGGTTCCAGCGAAACAGGGCATAACGTCCACACATGGGGCAATACGACTCTCGGCAAATCGGCGCTCAGCCTAACAGACCAGCACGCCGGCAAACCCCTCCGGCTCTTCGAAGGGCAACGGCAGGGCGGCATTGTACGCAGCGATCAGTTCCCGCGCGCGCTGCGCCTCGTGGTTTTCCACCGACAGCGCCAACAGCCCGAAGACCGGCAACTCCCCTGCCCCGCCCAACAAGTCGCGTCCCTGCAGGTGCGCCTCGATGCCCTCGCTGGCCAGCATGCGCTGGAGCAGTTCACCTTCCATCAGATTTTCCGGCTCGTAGATCCGCTGCATAAGCACTACTCCCCCAGGTTCAGTCGTTTTCCGCGTGCACATCCAGCATCCATTCCTGGCCATCGGTCTGCAGCGTGAACACGATGGGCCGGCAGCAAACCGGGCAGTCCTCGATATAGGTCTGGTCGCCGGCGGACAGGTCCAGCACCGCCTCTGCCTGTTCGCCGCAGTAAGGACATTGATAATGGTCGGTTTCCAGCATCGCGGTCTCCCGAGTGACTTATGCGTATAATCGCCGGTCTATTTGCAGGGCTTTTAATGCTTGAGCTGAATCTTCAGACCGCGCCCGGCTTTTTTTCGATCCGAACCTTCTTCTTACCCTAGCCGTTTCCAACAAGAGAGCATGATGGGCGAATTCGATGCCATCCGACCTTACCACGACAGCGAAGTACCAGCGGTGCTGGCCCGGCTGCTCAGCGACAAGGCATTCCTAGATATCCTCACCCACTTTCGCTTCCCGCGTTTTGCCAACACTTTCGGTTGGCTGCTCAAGCCCCTGATCGCTCATCGCCTGCGCCGCGAATTCGCCGGCATCACCTCGGTGGCGACCTTGCAGGACAAGGTCGAGTTCTATGTCGACCACACCATCGAACGCGCCACCGACGGCGTGACCTATACCGGCGTCGAGCAATTCAAGTCGGGAACCGCCTACGTGTTCCTGGCCAACCATCGCGATATCGTCATGGACCCGGCGTTCGTCAACTATGCGGTCTATCACGCCGGCCTGCCGACCCCGCGCATCGCCATCGGTGACAACCTGCTGCAAAAACCGTTCGTCAGCGATCTGATGCGCCTGAACAAGAGCTTCATCGTGCATCGCTCCCTCAGCGGGCGGAGGGAAAAGCTCGCGGCCTACCAACTGTTGTCGGCCTACATCAACCACTCGATCCGCAACGACGGTCAGTCGATCTGGATCGCCCAGGCCGAGGGCCGGGCCAAGGACGGCGACGACCGTACCGAGTCGGCGATCCTCAAGATGTTCCACATGAGCCGCAAGGACGAACCGTTCGGCGAAGTGATCCAGTCACTGAACCTGACGCCGGTGTCCATCAGCTACGAATACGATCCTTGCGACCAGGCCAAGGCCCGGGAGCTGTATATCCGCGCCACCACCGGCAGCTATACCAAGGCACCGGGGGAAGACGACGTGAGCATCGCCAAGGGCATCACCGGCTACAAGGGCCGGGTCCACGTGAACTTCGCCACGCCCATCAGCGAAAAGTTCGAAGATACCAAGCAACTGGCCATGGAAATGGATCGGCAGATCCTCGGCGGCTACCGGCTGTTCCCGGTGCACTACCTGGCCTATGCCCAGTGGAGCGATGCCGATCCGCAGTTGCAGGTGCCCAGCGCCGCCGAGGTGTTCCCGGCCCAGGAACTGGCCAAGGCCGAGCAGGAATGGCAGCGTCGCCTGCAAGAATGCCCGCCGGAGCATCGCCCCTACCTGGTGCTGCAGTATGCGACCCCGGTCCGCAACCAGTATCGGGTCAAGGCCGGCCTGGCGCTGTAGGGCCCGGCCTGCTAAAGCACAACGGCGCCTGGGGGCGCCGTTGTCGTATTCGTGGCCAGGTGGGCGATCAGAACCGCGTGCTGATCCAGGACACCAGCAGCGCCAGGCCCAGGCTGGCGAAACCGAAACGATAGAAGAAGCGGTTGATGCGCAGGGTGGCCGGGTCGAGCATCAACATGGGCTGGTCCACCGCCCGTTCTTCACTCTGGACTGCCAGGTTGGCCAGGGCCCGCTGCTCTCGGCGACGAGTGGCGTGCAACAGCCAGCTGCCCGGGCAGGCCAATAGCAGGGCGAACAGGTTGATCAGCTTGCCGGGATGGGCAATGAACATCGACCAGAACATTTGCAACGACATCATGAACCTCGAAAAAGACCGGTGTTCGGGCCGTCGAGTGCGCCCGCGGCGCGGATTCTACTCAATCCCCGGGCGGCCCCACGGACCTTTCCGACCAGTAACGAGGCGCCGGGCAATTAATTTAGTTCGTCATCTTTTCGTCATCTGAACAAGCCAGTCTGTCGCCCCTCGATGACCCACGGAGCTTGTCATGTTGCATGCAGAAAACCAGGACCGCCTCTACCTGATCGCCCCTAGCGAGGAACAGCAGGCGCTGGTCGGAGCCCTGGCCTTCAACGTCCAGGATCGTCACTGGCTGGTGTATTGCGCCCTGGGCGGGCATCAACACGCGGACTTGCCGGAGACCGACCTGCTGACCGGCGTCAGCGTGCTGGACTTCTACGTCGAAGCGGCATGAAGCACTGCCCGACAGGCAATGAAAAAGCCCGGCGTCCAAGGGACCCGGGCTTTTTTGCATCTGTCGGTTTATAGCGTCAAACAAGACCGTGTGGGCTTGCTCGCAGCCGGCGGGCAGCTACAGGGTGCGCATCACTCGCCGAGGATCTGGCCGATGCTCGGATCCTTGAACAGACGGGTCAGCGCGTCGCTCAGTACGTCGCCCACCAGCTTGGTGTTGGTGTCCTGGTTCGGCGCCATGCCGAAGCGCTGGTCCAGGGAAGCACCATAGCGGCCGCTGTAGCGGCGGTTGGCGTTCTGCACGTCGGAGCGGAAGGTCGCACCGATGGTCGCCTCGGTCACGTACATGCCTTCCTTGGGCGATTGATACTTGAGCTCGGCCAGGGTCACGGTCAACTGGGGGGCATTGCTGCCACCGGTGGTCGGGGTAAAGCCCAGCAGGCGCACCGCGGCCTCGGCCTGGGCCTGCAGCTTGGGCAGGATCTGCGCGCCCTGCACGGTGATCGAGCTGGTTTCAGGGTACAGACCGCCACGGGTACCCAGCACAGGGGACGAACGGCCATCGACCACCCTCACCACCACCGGCTGGCCATGGCCCACTGGCGCCAGCTGGGAGGTGAGCTTGGGCTCCGGAGTGAGTTGTTGCGGGCTGTGGGCGCAGCCTGCCAGCGACAGGCTGGCCACAGTGATCAAACCGAACAACAGGCGTTGCAACATGCTCATTTCTCCAGGAATCAGGCACAAACAGGCCCGCAGTATAGCGGTGCACGACAGCGGCAAACCAGCATTGCCGGGGACTTAAGTCATCACTCGGACAGGTCCCGTACAAGCAGGTTCCTGTAACCTGCCGTTCACCCGTAATACACGATGATGTAACGGCTCGGCGGCATGCTTATCGTCAATGACACACTAGGTGCCTGGTCATGAAGCTCCTTCGCTCCCTGTTCGCTCCACGCCATGAGTTCCGTAGCTTCGCCCTGCTGGATTGCCAGGGCCGCTGCCAGGCATTTCGCCATAGTATCGAGGCACCTGTCGGCGACGGCTGGGTGGAAATCCAGGAGATCCGCCTGAACTGGCTGCACCATATGCTGCCCGCCAGCGCCCGCGTGAGCCCGCGCAGCGTGGTCACCGGGGCGCGACCGATACTGGCCACCTGACCAAAAGCCTAATAAAAGTCGCGAAACAGGATCATTTCTGCACATTTCTTCGTTACAATCTCCCCCCGATTATAAGGACGTCTCCTGATCGGGCCTCGCAGTACCGCCAACGCCACTGCCTTGGCACCCCGCACCGCCCACAGAGAGCCGCCCACACAGATCGAGTGAAGCTGGCGTGCTTGCTGTTGTCCCACCTTGCAACCCTCCACTTTTCACGAATCTGCAGAGCTGCCATTGCTCGGACACTTATGCTGTTCGCCCGTCGTGCCCGCATGCCCCAGTCATGCCGGTACCACCGCTCGGGCCAGGTGCCAGGCCAAGGCAGCCCTTTTTTGAGGTTCACGTCTTCAAAAGAGCGTGAAAAAACGGGTTTTCACAACTTCACAAGAGTGTGGCGAGCAAATGAATAGTTTTGCGTCTGAACTGGCACCATTAGCCTCTACAACAGCCCGATTACACAGGTCCGAGCGCTCCTCGAGAGCTGAAGCTTGAAGCCTGTCCGCTGACGGATTTGGTTGCACTGGCGGATGTATCGACCATAAGTCGAATTGCCCCGAGGCTCCCCGAGATGCGTTCATATGCACCTTGAGGCCCGGTTGGTAGCGTCCGCAGAAGTTGCAAAGAATTGCGAAGACTCGGACATGGCAATCCTGGCCATGGGTAACCTGGGGCACCACGTGAATCGCCCCGTCACTCCTGGCAGCCATGCCGTCAATTTGGTGCTGCAGATTTTGGAGACGCGTTAATGGCGCATAACGAAGCAGTAGACGTTGTATTGGTCGGGGCCGGCATCATGAGTGCCACCCTCGCTGTACTGCTCAAGGAGCTCGACCCCGCGATCAAGCTGGAAGTCGTCGAGCTGATGGATTCGGGTGCCGCGGAGAGTTCCAACCCGTGGAACAACGCCGGTACCGGCCACGCTGGCCTCTGTGAGCTGAACTACACGCCACAGGCCGCCGATGGCAGCATCGATATCAAGAAAGCCGTGCACATCAACACCCAGTTCGAGGTGTCGAAGCAGTTCTGGTCCTACCTGACCCGCAAAGGCACCTTCGGCTCGTCCAGGTCCTTCATCAATCCGGTGCCGCACCTGAGCTTCGTCCAGGGCGACAAGGGTGTCGCCTACCTCAAGAAGCGCCATGAAGTGCTGAGCCAGCACCATGCCTTCGCGGACATGGAGTACACCGAGGACAAGGCCAAGATGGCCGAGTGGATGCCGCTGATGATGCCGGGCCGCCCGGCGGATGAAACCATCGCCGCCACCCGGGTCATCAACGGTACCGACGTCAACTTCGGCGCCCTGACCAACCAGTTGCTCAAGCACCTGACCAGCGCCCCCGACGCCCAGGTCAAGTACTGCAAGCGCGTCACCGGCCTCAAGCGCAACAAGGCCAACGGCTGGACCGTGAGCATCAAGGACGTCAACAGCGGCAACACCCGCGAAGTCGACGCCAAGTTCGTCTTCCTCGGTGCCGGCGGCGCGGCCCTGCCGTTGCTGCAGGCTTCGGGCATCGAGGAGAGCAAGGGCTTCGGCGGCTTCCCGGTCAGCGGCCAGTGGCTGCGCTGCGACAACCCGGAAGTGGTCAAGCACCACCAGGCCAAGGTCTACAGCCAGGCCGCCGTGGGTTCGCCACCGATGTCCGTACCGCACCTGGATACCCGCGTGGTCGATGGCAAGAAATCCCTGCTGTTCGGGCCTTATGCCGGCTTCACTACCAAGTTCCTCAAGCACGGTTCGTTCATGGACCTGCCGATGTCGGTTCGCGCCGGCAACATCGGCCCGATGCTGGCCGTGGCTCGCGACAACATGGACCTGACCAAGTACCTGGTCAGCGAAGTCATGCAGTCCATGGAGCAGCGCCTGGAATCCCTGCGTCGGTTCTATCCTGAAGCCAAGGCCGAGGACTGGCGCCTGGAAGTGGCCGGCCAGCGGGTGCAGATCATCAAGAAGGATCCGAAAAAAGGCGGCATCCTGCAGTTCGGCACCGAATTGGTGGCCGCCAAGGACGGTTCCCTGGCCGCCCTGCTGGGCGCCTCGCCTGGCGCCTCGGTGACCGTATCGATCATGCTGGAACTGATCGAACGCTGCTTCCCGGCCAAGACCAGCGGCGAATGGGCCGCCAAGCTCAAGGAAATCTTCCCGGCACGGGAAAAGGTCCTGGCTACCGACGCCGCGCTGTATCACAAGATCAACAGCGAGAACAATCTGCGCCTGGAGCTGGTGGAGCCAAGCAAGGAAACCGAAAGCTACGCTTGATCCGCGACCATGAAAAACGCCCCGTCCTTTGCAGGACGGGGCGTTTTTTTTGCCTGGCCAACAGCTTAGGCACACCGGACAAAGCGCAATCAGCCGCGGGCCTTGTCCATCAGTTCGATGTAGTCGGCGCCGTTGCGCTGGTCACGGATCAGCTCGACGAAGGTCTTGCCCTGCTCGTCCCGGCCGTCCAGGTCGTAACCGGCGGCGACGAAAAAGCCCAGGAAGCGCTCGAAGTCATCGATACGCAGGCCGCGATAGGCCTTGATCAGCTTGTGCAGGGACGGCGAGGTGGCATCGGCCGGTTCGAAATCGAGGAACAACTTGACCTGCTCATCACCGATCTCGTCACCAATCACTTGTTTCTTATCTTTACGCATCGCCGACTCCAGCTCGCAGACATTTCACAGGGCGGGCAGTTTACCTCCAGCCCGCCTCCAGCCTCAACGCGGACGCACGCTGCCGGTATGCAGGTCGGCCCAGATGTGGCCGTTGGCATAGCTGAGGAACTGGCAATACACGGTGTCGTTGCGCAGCAGGTCCATCACCGCCCGGTACTGGGCCAGCGGGTAATAGAGGGTCAGGGTTCGGCTCTGGGCATCGTATTGCGGTTTTTTCAGGCTTTTGCTTTCGCCATCGAAGTTGACCAATACCTGGCTGATGGTGGCGCCCTTGTTCAGGGGCTTGCCCTTGAGCCGCACCCAGACCGGCGAAGTTACCGGAATCGGCTGCTGGTTGGACTGGCGCTGGCTGCCGATGACCACCGAATATTCGGTGACCTGCAGCAGTTGCTGTTGTTCAGGCACCGCATCGCGCAGGGTCAGGTCGTCCGGCGGCAGGAACTGCCCATGCAAGGGCGCCGGGGCGGCCGCCAGGGGCAGGCTCAAGCTCAGAAGAAGGACTGCGCTACCGCGAATCAACAGGCTCATGACAGGCTCCAGGCAAGGGCCGAGCACTCTAGCACGGCTTTCCCCGGATATTGCAGCCACCGGGCGGCCATCAATGCCGAAGGCGGCGCTCCCCGGGGAAAGCGCCGCCTTCAGTGATTCACCCCCTGGCAGGATCGCGGGCGTCAGTCGAACTGCGCGCGCATCCAGGCCAGGTACTCGGCTACGCCGGGCTCGCCTTCGCGGGGTGCCCAGGTCGCTTGTTCGTTCGCATTCAACGCACGATAAGGCCCGGCCTTGCATTCGAACATCAGGCTGTCGGGCTCCAGGGCCACCAGGCCATGGAACACCCCAGCCGGTATATCCACGCCAACGCAGTCGCCACCGGCCTGCAGCTCGCGCTTGTCCTGGAGCTGGCCGGCCTCGTCGAAGACCAACAGGCCCAGGCGGCCCTTGAGCACCAGCAAGGTCTCGGCTTTATCGGCACTCAGGTGGCGATGGGGCGGAACATAGGTCGAGGGCTGCAACCCCACCGCCAGGCGATGGCAGGGCTCTTCCATGGCGTGGAAGTTGTGGTGCTGGCGACCACGGGGGTTGGCCGCGGCCTTCTCTGCCAGGTCGCTGAACAACGCTTGATCGAGAAAGCTCGGCCCGGCCATGTCTTACAGGCCCTTCACGGCATAGATGCCGGCGGCGTTGCGCCAGTAGCCCTTGTAGTCCATGCCGTAGCCGAAGACATAACGGTCGACGCAGGGCAGGCCCATGTAGTTGGCCTTGAGATCGGGACGGGCCTTGCGGTCATGATCCTTGTCGATCAGTACCGCGGTATGCACGGCGCGGGCGCCGGCATGGTGGCAGAAATCGATGATGGCGGTCAGGGTATGCCCTTCGTCGAGGATGTCGTCGATGATCAGCACGTCGCGGTCGATGAAGGAGATTTCCGGCTTGGATTTCCAGAACAGCTCGCCACCGCTGGTTCCGTTGCGATACCGGGTCGCATGCAGATAGGAGGCTTCCAGGGGAAAACGCAGGTGCGTCAGCAACTTGCCAGCGAAGATCAGCCCGCCGTTCATGACACAGAACACCACCGGATTACGCTCAGCCAGTTCTTCAGTGATTTGTGCACCGATCCGGGCGATGGCCGCCTCGACTTCAGCTTCGGTGTACAGGCAGTCAGCCTCGCGCATGATTTGACGGATATGCTCGAGATCAGCGGACATGGCGCTCTCCAAGGGGGTGGCAGTTTCGGAAAAGCGGGCAAAGGTACGCATCCGGCCCCGCCAGATCAAGCGTTTCTGGACTAACGTACTTTATGTCTATAGGACATCAACCCCGGATAGATTAATCTAGGCCGTTTTTTTTGCCCGCCGCCGGAGCCTTTCCCTATGCCCATCCATGAGATCCGCCATCCGCTGATCCGTCATAAACTTGGCCTTATGCGCCGCGCAGACATTAGCACGAAGAACTTTCGCGAACTCGCTCAGGAAGTCGGCGCCCTGCTGACGTACGAAGCCACCAAGGACCTGCCCCTGGAAAGCTATGAGATTCCAGGCTGGTGCGGCCCCGTCCAGGTGGAAAAGATCGCCGGCAAGAAGATCACTGTGGTGCCGATCCTGCGCGCCGGCATCGGCATGCTCGAAGGCGTGCTGAGCCTGATCCCGGGCGCCAAGGTCAGCGCCGTAGGCGTGGCCCGCAACGAGGAAACCCTACAGGCCCACACCTACCTGGAAAAACTGGTACCGGAAATCGACGAGCGCCTGGCGATGATCATCGACCCGATGCTGGCGACCGGCAGCTCCATGGTCGCCACCATCGACCTGCTGAAGAAAGCCGGTTGCCGGGACATTCGCGCCATGGTCCTGGTGGCCGCTCCCGAAGGCATCGCCGTCGTCCAGCAGGCTCACCCGGACGTGACCATCTACACCGCGTCCATCGACCAGAAACTCAACGAGCATGGCTACATCATTCCTGGCCTGGGTGATGCCGGTGACAAGATCTTCGGCACCAAGCAGAAGGACTCCTGATCATGCAGGATGAGTTCAACGATCCGCTCTGGCGCCAGGTGTTGTCTGGCGCCCAGATGCTCTTCGTAGCCTTTGGCGCCTTGGTGTTGATGCCGCTGATCACCGGTCTTGACCCCAACGTGGCGCTGTTCACGGCGGGTCTTGGGACTCTGTTGTTCCAACTGGTCACCGGTCGCCAGGTACCGGTGTTCCTGGCTTCGAGCTTCGCCTTCATTACCCCGATCATCCTCGCCAAGGGCCAGTTCGGCCTGGCCGCGACCATGGGTGGGGTGATGGCGGCAGGCTTCGTCTATACCTTCCTCGGCCTGGCGGTGAAGATCAAAGGCACCGGTTTCATCGATCGCCTGCTGCCGCCAGTGGTCATCGGCCCGGTGATCATCTCCATCGGCCTGGCCATGGCTCCCATCGCCGCCAACATGGCCATGGGCAAGGCGGGCGATGGCAGCGAGCTGATCCATTACCAGACCGCCATGATGATCTCGATGCCGGCGCTGCTCACCACCCTGGTGGTGGCGGTGTTCGGCAAGGGGATCTTCCGCCTGGTACCGATCATTTCCGGGGTACTGGTGGGCTTTGCCCTGTCGTTCTACTTCGGCGTGGTGGATACCGCCAAGATCGCCGCCGCCCCGTGGCTGGCGTTGCCGCATTTCACGGCACCGGAGTTCAACTGGCAGGCGATCCTGTTCATCGTTCCGGTGGCCCTGGCCCCGGCCATCGAGCATATCGGCGGGGTGATCGCGGTAGGCAGCGTGACCGGTCGCGACTACCTGAAGAAGCCCGGCCTGCACCGCACCTTGTTCGGTGACGGCATCGCCACCACCGCTGCCGGCCTGTTCGGCGGCCCGCCCAATACCACCTACGCCGAAGTGACCGGCGCGGTGATGCTGACCAAGAACTACAACCCGAAGATCATGACCTGGGCCGCGGTATTCGCCATTTCCCTGGCCTTCATCGGCAAGTTCGGCGCATTGCTGCAAAGCATCCCGGTACCGGTGATGGGCGGGATCCTCTGCCTGCTGTTCGGTTCGATCGCCGCCGTGGGCATGAACACCCTGATCCGCCATAGGATCGACCTGGGCGAGGCACGCAACCTGGTGATCGTCTCGGTGACCCTGGTGTTCGGTATCGGTGGGATGCTGGTGGGTAGCGGTACCGGGCAGGACGACTTCGGCCTCAAGGGCATCGCCCTGTGCGCCATCGTCGCCATTGCCCTGAACCTGATACTGCCGGGCAACGACGGCTGGAAGAACAAGAAGTCCGACGACCCCCTGATCTGAAAACACTTTCGCCGACCGGTCCTGCAATCAACGAGGGCCGGGCCGGCGAAACCTTCTATAGCGCCAAGGGTGCTCGCAGGCACAAGGCGTTCAAGGCCTGGGCCCATTGCGGGTCGTCATTCAGGCACGGGACCAGCACCAGGTCCTCCCCCCCTGCGGCACGAAACTGCTCACGTCCACGATCACCGATCTCCTCCAGGGTCTCGATGCAATCGGCGACGAAGGCCGGGCACATCACCAACAACTTCTTCACGCCCTGCTTCGCCAGCTCATCCAACCGAGCCTCGGTATAAGGCTCGATCCACTTGGCCCGCCCCAGGCGCGACTGGAACGACACCGACCATTGCTCGTCGGCCAGGCCCATTTGCCCGGCGAAGGCCTTGGCCGTGCGGAAACACTGGCCGCGATAACACTTGGCGAGCACCTGCGGGGAGGCATCCTTGCAGCAGTCACCAGCGCCATCCAGGCTATGCCCCGGATTGAGCTTTTGCAGGTGCCGCTCGGGCAAGCCGTGGAAACTCAGCAGCAGGTGATCGAAGGGTTGCTCCAGGTGCGGCCTGACGCTGGCGACCAGGGCGTCGATGTACTCGGGTTCGTCGTAGAAAGGCTGCAATACATTGAGTTGCACATCCAGGCGGTGCTCGCGTATCACCCGCCGCGCCTCTTCGACCACCGTGGTCACGGTGCTGTCGGCGAACTGTGGATAAAGCGGCGCCAGGGTGATCTTGCGCTGCCCCTTGGCCGCCAATTTCAGCAGCGCCGATTCGATCGATGGCTCGCCGTAGCGCATCGCCAGTTCCACCGGCCCGCACTTCCATTGCTCGCTCATCACTCGCTGCAAGCGCTGGCTTATGACCACCAGCGGCGAACCGTCCTGCCACCAGATCGATTGGTAGGCATGGGCCGACTGGGCCGGACGCTTGATCAGGATCAGCGACACCAACAGGCGCCGCACCGGCCAGGGCAGGTCGATCACATAAGGGTCCATGAGAAACTGATTGAGGTAGCTGCGCACATCCGCCACGGAGGTGGAGGCCGGCGAACCGAGATTGACCAGAAGCAACGCGTGATCGGTCATGCAACGTCCTATTTCAATGGCGGCTGGACACATCGTCCAGGGCCGCGGGCAAATCGGTGAACTGGAAAGTGAAGCCCGCTTCCAGCAAGCGCGCGGGCACGGCACGTTGGCCTCCCAGCAGCAACAGCGACAACTCGCCCAGCGCCAGGCGCAGGACAAAGGCCGGTAGCGGCAGCAATGCGGGCCGGCGCAGGACTCGCCCCAGGGCGGTGGCGAACTCGCGGTTACGCACCGGCTGCGGCGCGCAGGCATTATAAGGACCTCGTGCCGCATCCTGATGCACAAGAAAATCAATCAGGGCGATTTGGTCATCGATGTGGATCCACGGCATCCACTGCCGCCCGTTGCCGATCGGCCCCCCCAGGCCCAGCTTGAACGGCAGCAGCAGGCGCGACAAAAAGCCGCCGTCGGCGGACAGCACCAGGCCGGTGCGCACCAGCACCACGCGCACACCCATGGCTTCTGCACGCTGGGCGGTTTCTTCCCAGGCGATGCACAGCTGGCTGGCAAAATCCTCGCTGACCGGCGGAGAGTCCTCGGCCAGCTCCCGTTCTCCACCGTCGCCATACCAACCCACCGCAGACCCGGAGACCAGCACCCGGGGCTTGTGCTCGCGGCTCTCGATCCAGGTCAGCAGGGTTTCGGTAAGGGTGATGCGGCTGGCCCACAGCAGCGCCTTGCGCTTATGGGTCCAGGGACGATCGGCTATGGGCGCGCCGGCCAGGTTGATCACCGCATCCAGCGGCGCCTGGTCCAGCTCTTGCAAAGATTTGACTGCCCGTACCTGGGGACCGCACAAGGCGGCAACTTTATCGGGCTGGCGGCTCCATACACTCAACTGGTGCCCCTGGGCCAGCCAATGGCGACATAACGCCCGCCCGATCAAACCAGTACCGCCGGTCAGCAAGATATGCATGACGTGTTCCTCGCGTGGCGTTTTACCCGAATCCCTAGTCTATTTTTATAAGCAGGGATCTTTTCAATCGGGCAGGCTGCGTTTTAACGATAGACAACCTGCACAACCGATGACGCCGAAAGCTATACCAAAGAACAACATTGTACAGGTTTTGGCAGCGGCGTAGTCTGTACCAAAAGGTAAACGAGGCCCCTATGACAGTACCCATTGCAATCATTGGTACCGGCATCGCCGGACTCTCCGCCGCCCAGGCGCTTCGAGACGCCGGGCACTGCGTCCAACTCTTCGACAAAAGCCATGGCAGCGGTGGCCGCATGGCGAGCAAGCGCAGCGACGCCGGTAGCCTGGACCTGGGAGCCCAGTACTTCACCGCCCGCGATCGCCGCTTCGTCACCGAGGTCCAGCGCTGGCAGGCCAAAGGCTGGGTCGCCGAATGGACACCGCAGCTCTACAACTCCCATGCCGGCCAGCTCAGCCCTTCCCCCGACGAGCAAACCCGCTGGGTTGGCACGCCGCGCATGAGCGCCATCACTCGCGCCCTGATCGGCGACCTCGAAGTGCACTTCGCCTGCCGTATCACCGAAGTCTTTCGCGGCGAGCGGCACTGGCACCTGCAGGATGCCGAAGGCTCCAACCATGGTCCGTTCAGCCATGTGATCATCGCCACCCCGGCGCCACAGGCCACCGCCCTGCTGGCCGCCGCGCCGAAGCTGGCGGCAGTCGCCGCCGGAGTGAAGATGGATCCGACCTGGGCCGTCGCCCTGGCCTTCGAAACACCCCTGGAAACCCCGATGCAGGGCTGTTTCGTCCAGGACAGCCCACTGGACTGGCTGGCCCGCAATCGCAGCAAGCCCGGGCGTGATAGCCACCTCGACACCTGGGTCCTGCACGCTTCCAGCACCTGGAGTCGACAACACATCGACCTGCCCAAGGAGGCCGTGATCGAGCAGCTGCATGGCGCGTTCGCCGAGTTGCTGCACAGCGTCATGCCCGCCCCCGCTTTCAGCCTGGCGCACCGCTGGCTCTATGCCCGGCCTGCTACCAGTCACGAGTGGGGTGCCCTGGCCGACGCCGACCTGGGCCTGTACGCCTGCGGCGACTGGTGCCTGTCCGGGCGTGTCGAAGGCGCCTGGCTAAGTGGCCAGGAAGCTGCTCGCAGGCTGCACGCGAACCTGCAGTGAACCGGCTCGACCCGCGTAAATTGCTGCTGTCGAAATGGACAGCAGCCCACCCGCAACATCGCGAGAAGCATTTTCTCGTCACCGAACTGTTCTGCAACGAAGAAGGCCGTGTGCTGGAAGTCCAGCTGCAGGCAGTCCTCAACTGCCGCAACCAGCGCCTGGATTGGCAAGCCCTGAAGGACGACCGCCAATGGCGGATGGGCTGGCATTGAACGCAGCGAGTAGCCGCCAATACTTGTACAAATAATTTGACTCGTACAACTTTAAACCTATGATGGAAAAAGTTGTACACGTCTCGTTTCATGTACAGGTATCCGGAGGCCGAACCATGACCGCCAAGCCGAAAATCGCCATCAGCGCCTGCCTGGCCGGCGCCGAAGTCCGCTACAACGGCGGGCACAAGGAATCCCGCCTGTGCAGCCGGGTACTCGCCGAGCACTTCGAGCTGGTGCCGCTTTGCCCGGAGGTCGCCATCGGCCTGGGCATCCCTCGCGAACCGATCCGACTGGTGCAGGGCAACGACCAGCCACGGGCCATCGGGACCCTGGACCAAGCCCTGGATGTCACCCGCCCCCTACAGGACTACGCCGAACGGATGGCCGCCGAAATGACCGACCTGTGCGGCTACATCTTCATGCAGGACTCACCCTCCTGCGGACTGGAACGGGTCAAGGTCTACCAGGGCAGCGGGCCTCATCATCGGCGCGATGGCCGTGGTGTATATGCGCGGGTTTTCTGCGAGCGACGCCCTGACCTGCCAATGGAAGAAGCCGGACGCCTCAACGATCCGGTGCTGCGGGAAAACTTCCTGGCCCGGGTCTATGTCTACCGCGACTGGCGGGCCCTGCTCGAGCAAGGCCTGACCCGCCGCGCCCTCACCGAATTCCATGCCCGCTGCAAATACCTGCTGATGGCCCATCACCCGGTGCAGTACAAGGTCCTCGGCCACCTGCTGGGCAGCATGGGCAGGCAGGATGCGGCACAGGTCGGCCCACGCTATTTCAGCCAATTGATGAACGCCTTGAGGCAATGCGCTACCCGAGGTACCCACAGCAATGTGCTACAGCACCTGAGCGGTTATTTCCGGCAGGCCATCAGCGCCGAAGACAAGCAGGAAATGCAGCATCTCATCGGCCAGTATCGTCAGGGCATCGTGCCCCTGGTGGTACCCCTGACCTTGCTCAAGCATCACTTGCGCCGATACCCCGATCCCTATATCGAGCGGCAGTTGTACCTGCAGCCGCACCCGGAAAACCTCAGCCTGCGCAACGCGATCTGACCCATGGAGCCCAATCTCTTGCCCGCCACGCCCCCCCAAGACAGCCCGGACCAGGAGTGGTTGCCGATCCGCGAGATCGCCCGGCTGACAGGCGTCAATGCAGTCACCTTGCGCGCCTGGGAGCGGCGCTACGGACTGATCGTGCCCCACCGCACGCCCAAGGGGCACCGCCTGTACACCCGGGAACAGGTGCAACAGGTGCTGACCATCCTGACCTGGCTCAACCGTGGCGTCGCGGTCAGCCAGGTCAGGCACCTGCTCGAAAGCGCCCCGGCGTTCAGCGTCCCGGCGCAAAACGATTGGCAACGGCTGCGCCAGGTACTCAGGCAAGCCATCAGCCAACTGGCCGAGCGCAAGGTCGACGATGCCTTCAACCAAGCCATGGCCCTGTATCCACCACGCACCTTGTGCGAGCAGCTGTTGATGCCGCTGCTGGCGGAGCTGGAACAGCATTGGCAAGGACAAGTCGGCAGCCAGTCCGAGCAGGTGTTCTTCTATTCATGGCTGCGCAGCAAGCTCGGCGCCCGGATCTACCACAACAACCGCCAGGTGCAAGGCGCGCCGCTGTTGCTGGTCAATCAGTCGGACCTGCCCCTGGAACCCCATCTGTGGCTCACCGCCTGGCTGGCCAGCAGCGCCGACTGCCCGGTAGAGGTCTTCGACTGGCCCCTGCCCGGGGGCGAACTGGCCCTGGCCACCGAGCGCCTGCAAGCCCGGGGCCTGCTGCTGTACTCCAGCAAGGCGCTCAACCCCGCCCAACTGCCACGGCTGCTGGGCGGCATCGCCTGCAAAAAATTCATCGCCGGACCCACGGTGTGCATCCGTCCCGCCGAGTGGTCCGTATGTATCACTGAAATCGCCGATCTGTACCTGGCCCAAGACCCGATTGCGGCCTACCAGGCACTGCTCGAGCGAGGACTTTTCTGATCCGGAAACCGACATGCAATTGATCTGGCTGCGCAGCGATCTGCGCCTACACGACAACACCGCCCTGAGCGCCGCCGCCGAGCGGGGCCCGACCGTGGCGGTGTACCTGCTGAGCCCGGAGCAGTGGCAGGCCCATGATGATGCGCCCTGCAAGGTCGATTTCTGGCTGCGCAACCTGCAATCGCTGAGTACCGCCCTGGGCCAGCTGAACATCCCGCTCTTGATTCGCAGCGCCGCCACCTGGGACCAGGCACCCCGGGTCCTGCTGGACCTGTGCCGGCAACTGCAGATACGCATGCTGCACTTCAACCAGGAATACGGCATCCACGAAAGCCGTCGCGATGCAGCGGTGACAAGGGTTCTGGAGAAGGCCGGTATCAGCGTCCAAGGCCACTTCGATCAACTGCTGTTCAAGCCCGGTAGCGTGCTGACCAAGAGCGGCGGCTACTTCCAGGTCTTCAGTCAGTTCCGCAAGGTCTGCTACAGCCGCCTGCACACCGCGCTGCCCGTGCTGGTGAGCGCGCCAAGGGCGCAGATGCCGCTGTCGATCAGTGCCGATCCGCTGCCAGGCCAGATCGAGGGCTTCCCCACCCCGAAGCCCGCCTTGCGCGAACTTTGGCCAGCCGGCGAAGACGAAGCACAAGCGCGCCTGGAGCGATTCGCCGATGAGCAGATCCACTACTACCAGGGCGAACGCGACTTTCCGGCCAAGCCCGGCACCAGCCAGCTGTCGCCCTACCTCGCCGCCGGCGTGATCTCGCCCCGCCAATGCCTGCACGCCGCCTTGCGCAGCAACCAGGGCGAGTTCGAAAGCGGCAACCCCGGGGCCGTCACCTGGATCAACGAGTTGCTGTGGCGCGATTTCTACAAGCACATCCTGGCGGGCTACCCACGGGTATCCCGGCACCGCGCCTTCCGACCGGAAACCGAAGCCGTGAAATGGCGCGACGCTCCCGAGGAACTGGCGGCCTGGCAAGAAGCCCGTACCGGCCTGCCGATCATCGATGCCGCCATGCGCCAGTTGCTGGAGACCGGCTGGATGCACAACCGCCTGCGCATGGTGGTGGCGATGTTCCTGACCAAGAACCTGTTGATCGATTGGCGCGAAGGCGAGCGGTTCTTCATGCGTCACCTGATCGACGGCGACCTGGCGGCCAACAACGGCGGCTGGCAGTGGAGCGCCTCCACCGGCACCGATGCGGCGCCCTACTTCCGCATCTTCAACCCGGTGAGCCAATCGCAGAAATTCGACAGCGAGGGGCGCTTCATCAAGCACTGGCTGCCACAACTGGCCGGGCTGAACAAAAAAGATATCCACAACCCGGCGGCCCTGGGCGGGCTGTTCGGCGTCGCCGACTACCCGGCGCCGATGGTGGATCTGCCACGATCCCGGGAACGGGCCCTGGCGGCGTTCAAGGCACTGCCCTCGCGGCTGGATGCGGGAGCCGGCGATGAGTGACTTCCTCGACCACTTCGCCCGGGAATTCGCCACCCTGGACGCCCACAACCTCGATCGCCTGGGCCAGCTCTACAGCGATGACATCCAGTTCACCGACCCTCTGCACGAGGTTCATGGACTGGCCCCTTTGCGCGACTACTTCGCCCAGCTGTACGCCAACGTCCGCGAACTGCGCTTCGACTTCCACGGCAGCGACCAGTGCGCCGAAGGGCAGGGCTACCTACGCTGGACCATGAGCTATCGCCACCCGCGCCTCAACGGCGGCGGCCTGATCCAGGTGGCCGGCTGTTCACACCTGCAATGGCGCGACGCTTTGGTCTATCGCCACCGCGACTATTTCGACGCGGGTGCCCTGCTCTACGAACACCTGCCACTGATCGGGGCAGTGATCGCCTGGTTGAAAAGGAGGCTCGGATGAATCCGGCCATGCCCAGGCGGATCTGGCTCACCGGCGCCAGCAGCGGCATCGGCGCGGCACTGGCCGAAGAGCTGCTCGGGGCTGGTGCCCAGGTGGCGCTCAGTGCCCGCTCGCGCGAGCCGCTGGAGGCCCTGGCCCAGCGCTACCCGGGCCGGGTGCTGGTGGTGCCGGGCGACCTTGGCGACGCCTTGCAGGTACGCGAGATCGGCAAGCGCATCGCCCAGGCCTGGGGCGCTCTGGACAGCGTGATCCTCAATGCCGGGACCTGCGAGTACATCGAGGTGCAGCAATTCGACTCAGCGCTGATCGAACGGGTGCTGAGTACCAACCTGCTGGCCGCAGGCTACTGCATCGAAGCCGCATTGCCGTTGTTGCGCGCCGGCAATCGCCCGCACCTAGTGGGTGTGGCCAGCTCCGTGACCTACCTGGCACTGCCCCGGGCCGGTGCCTACGGCGCCTCCAAGGCAGCGCTGCGCTACCTGCTGCAATCGCTGCGCATCGACCTGGCTGCCGAAGGCATCGATGTGACCCTGGTCAGCCCGGGCTTTGTCGACACGCCGCTGACCGCACGCAACGACTTCGCCATGCCCATGCGCTGGAGCGCCCGGAAGGCCGCTCGGCATATCCATCAGCGCCTGCCCCGCCGGGATCTGGAAATCGCGTTCCCCGCACCGTTCATCTTCGGCCTCAAGCTGCTTTCCTGGCTGCCCGGCCGCCTGCAACTGGCCCTCGCCAAACGCCTGGCCCGTACGGGGAATGCCCCATGAAAATCGCCATCATCGGCAGCGGCATCGCCGGCCTGACCTGCGCCTACCTCCTGAACCGGCGCCATGACATCCAGGTCTACGAAGCCGGCAGCTGGATCGGCGGGCACACCCATACCGTGCAGGTATGCCTCAATGGCGAAACCCAGGCCGTGGACACCGGCTTCATCGTCTTCAACGACTGGACCTACCCCCATTTCATCCGCCTGCTGGGACAGATCGGCGTCAAGTTCAAAGCCACCGAAATGAGCTTCTCGGTATGCGATCCGGCCACGGGCCTGGAGTACAACGGCAACAACCTCAACAGCCTCTTCGCCCAGCGACGCAATCTGCTGTCGCCGGGGTTCTGGGGCATGCTGCGAGACATCCTGCGCTTCAACCAACACGCGCAGCTCGACCTGCAAAACCAGCGGATCACAGCCTCGACCACCCTCGGGGACTACCTGAAGAGCCAGGGCTACGGCGAGCGCTTCATCCAGCACTACATCGTGCCCATGGGCTCGGCGATCTGGTCGATGTCACGGGGGCAGATGCTCGGTTTCCCCCTGCAGTTCTTTGTCCGCTTCTTCAAGAACCACGGCTTGCTGTCGGTGAGCAATCGCCCCCAGTGGTACGTGATCGAAGGCGGCTCAAGCCGCTACATCGAACCACTGACGGCCTCGTTTCGCGAACGCATCCGCCTGGACTGTCCGGTGCAGCGGGTCGAGCGCGACGAACTCGGCGTGCTCATCCACAGCGCCGCCGGCAGCGAGCGCTTCGACAAGGTGGTGTTCGCCTGCCACAGCGACCAGGCCCTGCGGCTGCTGGCCAGCCCTAGCCATGCCGAACAGGAGATCCTCCAGGCGCTGCCCTACGCCGACAACGATGTGGTGCTGCACACCGATACCCGACTGCTACCGCGCCGTCGCCTGGCCTGGGCCAGCTGGAACTACCGCCTCGATGCCAGCGCCGGGAAAGCCGCTGCCGTGACCTACGACATGAACATTCTCCAGGGCCTGCAGAGCAGCACCACCTTCTGCGTCAGCCTCAACCAGAGTGCGGCCATCGATCCGTCGAAGGTCCTCGCCCGCTACACCTACGCCCATCCGCAATACAGCCTGGAGGCGGTGGCCGCACAAGCGCGCTGGAGCGAACTGCAAGGCGCCCGGCACAGCTTCTACTGCGGCGCCTACTGGGCCAACGGTTTCCATGAGGATGGCGTGGTCAGCGCCCTGCGAGTGGTCCAGTCCTTCGGGGAGCAACTGTGAACAGCGCCCTGTACAGCGGCTGGATCAGCCACCGGCGCTTCGCCCCCAGGGGCCACGCCTTCCGCTACCGGATCGGCCTGTTGTACCTGGACCTAGAGGAACAGGACGCGGTACTGGGCCTCTCGCCCCTGGCTGGCCGGAGCCGTTTCGCGCCCTTCGCCTTTCGTCAAGGCGACTACTTGCCGGCCTTCACCGGCCAGGGCATGGACCTGATCGACGCCGTACGCCAGCAGGTGGCCGAGGCCATCGGCCATGCACCGGCTGGCGCGGTGCGACTGCTGACCCAGGTGCGCAGCTGGGGCCTGGCCTTCAACCCGGTGAGCTTCTTCTACTGCTACGAGGCCGATGGGCAACTGGCGGCGATTCTCTGCGAGGTCACCAACACCCCCTGGCGCGAGCGCTATCACTATGTGCTGCCGGCCAGCCCGCACAACGCACAGTCCCCGGAACACCAGCATTTCGCCGTGGCCAAGGCCTTTCACGTGTCGCCGTTCCTGCCCCGGGATCTGGAGTACCGCATGAGCTTCAGCCCTCCGGCCGAGCGCCTGGGCGTGCACATGGCCGACTGGCAGGGTGAGCTCAAGTTGTTCGACGCCACGCTCAACCTGCAACGCCAGGTCCTGGATCGCCGCAGCCTGCACCAGTATCTGCGGCGCTTTCCGTGGATGACCGCCAAGACTTGCCTGGCGATCTACTGGCAGGCCTTGCTCCTGGCTGCCAAGGGCCTGCGTTTTTTTCCCCATCAGGCCGCCGTTGGCGCCTTTCGCACAGCCGCCGTACCACCCAAGGATCGCCGCCATGAAATCCTCTAGCGTCTCGGCCAAAACCAATCTGATCAGCACTCACGGCCTCACTGCCAACCTGTTGCGCCGTGGCGTGCTGCGGCAACTGGCGCAACTCCGGCACGGCCAACTGGTGATCCACGAAAACGGCGAGCGACGGGTGTTCGGCAGCAGCGGCGGCGCCCTGCTGGGGGAAATCCACGTCCATGACAGCAGCGTCTGGGGCTTGGTGGCCAGCAGCGGCTCCATCGGCGCCGGCGAAGCCTTTATCCATGGCTACTGGAGCACCCCGGACCTGACAGCGGTCATCCGCGTGTTCGTCAGCAACCTGGAAGTGCTGGACGCCATGGAAGGCGGCCTGGCCAGGCTCGGCCGGCCGCTGGTTCGCGGCCTGCACTGGCTCAACCGCAACACCCGCAAGGGCGCACAGAAAAACATCGCCGCCCACTACGACCTGGGCAATGAACTGTTCGAGCAGTTCCTGGACCCCACCATGATGTATTCCGCCGCGCAGTTTCGCAGCGCCGAGGACAGCCTGGAGCAGGCCCAGTTGAACAAGCTGCAGCGCATCTGCCAGAAGCTCGCGCTCACCTCCGAGGACCACCTGCTGGAAATCGGCACCGGCTGGGGCAGCATGGCCCTGTATGCCGCGCAGCACTATGGCTGCCGGGTCACCACCACGACCCTGTCCAGGGAACAGTTCGCCTACACCCGGCAGCGGATCGACGCCGCGGGCTTGCAGGACCGGGTGACCCTGCTGCTGGAGGATTACCGCGACCTGCGCGGCCAGTACGACAAGCTGGTGTCGATCGAGATGATCGAAGCCGTGGGCCACCGCTTCCTGCCCACTTACTTCAAGCAGTGCGCACGCTTGCTCAAGAGCAACGGCCTGATGCTGCTGCAGGCCATCACCATTCGCGACCAACGCTACGAGCAGGCGAAGAACGGCGTGGACTTCATCCAGCGCTACATCTTCCCCGGCGGGGCCCTGCCCTGTGTGCAGAAAATGCTCGAGGTGGTCAGTCGCGACACCGACATGAACCTGCTGCACATGGAAGACTTCGGTCTGCACTACGCCCGGACCTTGCGCCTGTGGCACGAGAACTTCCGCCGCGCCCACGGCCGCCTGGGCGAACTGGGCTACGACCCCTATTTCCTGCGGCTCTGGGAGTTCTACCTGTGCTACTGCGAAGGCGGCTTCCTGGAACGCACCATCGGCACCGCACAACTGCTGCTGGCCAAACCCGCCGCGGCGCCACAACCCCTGCTGGGGCGCCTCGATGCCTAGGCAACTGCTCAATGCCCTGCTGTTCCAGCTGGGCTGGTTCATCTGCGTGCTCAGTGGCGACAGCCTGTGGCTATTGCTTGGAGTGGTGATCGTACTGGCGCACTTTCGCTGGGTCGGCCGCTGGAACGACGAAGGTCCGATGATGCTCGGCATTGCGCTGATCGGCATCACCCTGGACAGCTTCCTGAATTGGCTCGGGGTGTTTCAGTTCCAGCAAGTCAGTCTATTGATTCCCTTCTGGCTGATGCTGCTCTGGGTCCTTCTGGCCAGCACCTTGCGCCACGGCCTGGCCTGGAGTGCACGCCCCTGGTGGCGGGCCTGCCTGCTTGGAGCGCTGGCAGGTCCACTGGCCTACTACGCCGGGGGCCGACTGGCCGGCGTGAGCTTTCCCTACGGAACAGGGCCAACCCTGGTCGGGCTGGGGGTGCTCTGGGCCCTGCTGTTGCCACTGCTGCACGTGTTGGCGCAGGCGGCCCTGGAGGCTCCGCCACTGGCCGCTGAAGGCTGAGCGTCTGTCTGGGCTTTCACACAGCCCAGCCCCATGGCCTTACACTACACGCCTATGACCACCATCCCCGTTACCCCCATCGCCGAACCCGCCATCAGTTGCTCGACCTGCGCCGCCTGCTGCTGCCAGCTGGAAGTGATGCTGATCACCGATACCGGGGTGCCCGAACGCTTTATCGATATCGACGACTGGGGTGGGGAGGTGATGCGGCGCCTGGATGATGGCTGGTGCGCGGCGCTGGATCGCGACAGCATGCGTTGCACTATCTATGAGCTGCGCCCCTTGATCTGCCGCGAATTCGAATTGGGAGAGGCGGATTGCCTGAACGAACGCCGGGGCATCGCCACGGCGTATCGCTGGGACGGATCAGAGCGGCATCGTGTAGTGCAGGGCGTAGCTTTCGATACCGTCGTTGGGGGAGCGCAAGCCGGCGTTGGAGTAATGCGTGGCGCGAATGCCGACTTCATGCCCACCGTTGAAGCGCAGGCCGAAACCGATGCGGTCCTCGAACTGGAAGGATGAACCCAGCTTGTTGTCTTCCACCTGGGTATGGGCAAAAGCCGCGACGCCGATCCCGGCCTCGACGTAAGGCTTGACGCTGTTTCCAGCGAACTCGTAGACCAGTACCGGGGAGAATGACAGGCTGTGGTTGCTCGACTTCTTGTCACCGTCCCAGTAGGTATAGGCGCCGCTCCAATAACCGGTCAGGCGACCGACATCGCTTTGCAGCCAGCTCTTGTCCCAGTCGAATTGCATGCCCAATCGGTAGGTTTGCGTGGAATCTCCGGTTTGGCCCACGGAGAACTCGACACCGGCCGCTTGCGCGGAAAGACTTTGCCCCAACAACGCGGCCGCAAGCGCGGCCAGACCCAACAGTCGCTTCATCAGGAACATCCTTTTATTGAACTATTTTGAACGTTTTTGTACCGCCTGGTAGATAGGCTATAGAAGTCCGCGCCTAACCAGAAGTTCAGCGCCGACAGCGGGATTTAACGTTTTTTTCACAAATCGAAAGACTGCACACTACCGGATTCTTGCCACAGGATGGGCAGTACTTTGGCAAAATGCGGCACATCGCCGCTGGTCCAGAAGCGGGTTTCCCGCACGGGGCCATGGGCGCGCAGGTCGCCCTCGTCGAGCAGGCGCTGCAGTTGGCGGGCAACCGCCGCACCAGTGTCCACCAGGCTGATGTGCCCTGGCAGCATCCGTGACAGCACAGGTTTGAGAAACGGATAGTGGGTGCAACCCAGGATGATGGTGTCGCAGCCCGCCGTCAGCAGCGGTTCGACATACCCCTGCAGCAATTGGCACAAGGCCGTGCTATGCAGGTCGCCGTTCTCGATCATCTCCACCAGGCCCGGGCAAGGCTGGGTGACGACCTTCACATCGCCGGCAAAACGGTCGAGCAAGGCGGCGAACTTGGCGCTCTGCAGGGTGCCGGTGGTGGCCAGGACCCCGACCACGCCGCTGCGGGTAGCCGCCGCGGCAGGCTTGACCGCCGGCTCCATGCCGACGATGGGCCAATCCGGGAATTCGCGCCGCAGCTCGGCCACGGCGGCGACGGTGGCGGTGTTGCAGGCCAGCACCAGGGCCTTGGCCCCTTGCTCGCGAAAGAAGCGGGCCATCAGGCCGCAGCGCTGGCGGATGAATTCGGGAGTCTTTTCGCCGTAGGGAATGTAGCCGCAGTCGCCCAGATACAGCAGCGACTCATTGGGCAGCAACTGCTGGATCTCCGCCAGGACCGACAAACCGCCGACCCCGGAATCGAAGACCGCCACCGGCGCTTCACTCATGCCGGCCTCCACAGACCTTGCAGCCTGGGTCGCGCTTGACCCGCAGCTCGCGAAAACGCGTACCCAGGGCGTCGATCAGCAACAACCTGCCCACCAGCGGCTCGCCGAAACCGGCCAGCAGCTTCAAGGCTTCCAGCGCCTGCAGGCTGCCGACGGCTCCCACCAGCGGCCCCAGGACCCCGGCTTCGCTGCAGGTCAGTTCGGCCTCGCTGCCGTGCCCGTACAGGCAGTGATAGCAAGGACTGTGCGCGAGGCGCGGATCGAATACCGACAACTGCCCTTCCAGGCGAATCGCAGCACCACTGACCAGGGGCCTGCCGGCGGCGACACAGGCGGCGTTCACCGCTTCGCGGGTGGAAAAATTGTCACTGCAATCCAGCACCAGGTCCACGCCTGCCACGGCGGCGGCCAGGGAGTCCTCGTCCAGCGCCACTGGATGGGGTACCAGGCGGATCTGCGGGTTGAGGGCAGACAGCCGGCCAATGGCCGAGTCCACCTTGCTCGAACCGACGCTGTTGCTGTCATGGATGATCTGGCGCTGCAGGTTGGTCAGGTCGACGCTGTCGAAGTCGGCCAGGTGCAGCTCGCCGACCCCGGCGGCTGCCAGGTAGAGCGCCGCAGGAGCGCCAAGGCCGCCGAGGCCGACGATCAGCACGCGACTCTGCTTGAGGCGCAATTGACCGTCGATATCGACCTGCTGCAACAGGATCTGCCGGCTATAGCGCAACAGCTCCTCGTCGGTCAGCACGGCAAGCACCCCAGGCTGATGCGCTCATGGCCACCGAGATCGACCCGGCTATGGACTTCGATGAAACCCTGGGCGGTTAGCAACTCGCGTACCGCCGGGGCCTGGTCGTAGCCGTGCTCCAGCATCAACCAGCCACCGGCTTCCAGGTGCAGCGGAGCCTGGGCCACTATCAGGCGCAGGTCATCGAGACCATCCTTGCCGGCCACCAGGGCACTTTCCGGTTCGAAACGCACGTCGCCGGCCGCCAGGTGCGGATCGGCTTCGGCAATATAGGGCGGGTTGCTGACGATCAAGCTGAAGCGCTGGCCCTGGATCGAATCGAACCAGTGGCTGCTGAGCACCGTGACGTTGGCCAGTTGCAGGCGCTGGCGGTTGCGTTCGGCCAGGGCCACGGCTTCCAGCACGCGGTCCAGCGCTGTGACCTGCCAGGCCGGGCGTTCGCTGGCCAGGGCCAGGGCAATGGCGCCACTGCCGGTGCCCAGGTCCAGGACCCGGGCCGGGCCGGCAGGCAACAGTTGCAAGGCGGTCTCCACCAGCAGTTCGGTGTCGGGGCGCGGGATCAGGGTATGGGGAGCCACTTCCAGGTCGAGCTTCCAGAACCCCTGCTGGCCGAGGATGTAGGCCACCGGCTCGCCGGAGCGACGCCGTTGCAGGTATTCACTGAACACCAGGACCGCTTCGCTGGGCACGATGCGCTCCGGCCAGGTATGCAGAAAGCTGCGGGGCTTGCCCAGGGCCGCGGCCAGGAGCAGCTCGGCGTCCAGGCGCGGGGTTGGCGAATCGGGCAGTTGGGCGGCGCGCAACAGGCTGGCGATGATGGTCATTCAATCACCCAATGCGGCAAGTTGGTCGGCCTGGTACTCGGCCAGCAGCGGCTCGATCACCGCTTCCACGCCACCGGCGATGATTTCGTCCAGGGAATACAATGTCAGGTTGACCCGGTGGTCGGTGACACGCCCCTGGGGAAAGTTGTAGGTGCGGATACGTTCGGAGCGGTCGCCCGAACCCACCAGCAGCTTGCGCTCGCTGGCAATGGCGCTGGCCGCCGCACTGGCCTGCTGGTCATTGAGCTTGGCCGACAACCAGGATAGGGCCCGCGCACGGTTCTTGTGCTGGGAGCGTTCTTCCTGGCACTCCACCACGATGCCGGTGGGCAAGTGGGTGATGCGGATGGCCGAGTCGGTCTTGTTCACGTGCTGGCCGCCGGCACCGGAAGAACGATAGGTATCGATGCGCAAGTCCGCCGGGTTGATCTCGATGGCTTCCTGTTCATCCGGTTCGGGCAGTACCGCCACGGTGCAGGCCGAGGTATGGATGCGCCCCTGGGATTCGGTGGCCGGCACTCGCTGTACGCGGTGCGCCCCGGACTCGAACTTCAGCTTGCCGTAGACGTTCTCGCCCTCGACCCGGGCGATGATTTCCTTGTAGCCGCCATGCTCGCCCTCGTTCTCGGAGAGAATCTCCAGGCGCCAGCCACGCCGCTCGGCATAACGCGAATACATGCGAAACAGATCGCCGGAGAAGATCGCCGCCTCGTCACCACCGGTACCGGCACGGATTTCCAGGAACACGTTGCGTCCATCGTTGGGATCCTTGGGCAACAGCATGCGCTGCAGGTTGCTTTCCAGCTCGACCAGTTGTTCCTTGGCTTCGCGGACTTCTTCCACGGCCATCTCCCGCAGGTCCAGATCGCTGTCCTTGAGCAGCGCCTGGGCGCCCTCCAGGTCGGCCTGGACCTTGAGCACCTGTTTGTAGGAGGCGACGATCGGCTCGACTTCCGCGTACTCCTTGGAATAGGCACGGAACTTGGCCTGGTCGGAAATGACCTCGGCATCGCCAAGCAAGGCGGTCAGTTCCTCGAAACGGTCCTGGAGAATGTCCAGCTTACTGAGCAGTGACGCTTTCATTGCGGGGTTTTATCCGAAGAGCCCTCACCGAGGGCAAAGAGTTCTTGGGCCATGGCCAGCGCATCGAGGCGGCCTTCGGCGGAAAGCTTTTTCAACTGCACGCTCGGTGCGTGCAGCAGTTTGTTGGTCAGGCCACGGGCCAGCTGGGCCAGCACGTCTTCGGCGCTGCTACCGTTGGTCAGCATGCGCAGAGCCTTCTGCAGCTCCTCGTCACGCAGGCGCTCGCTCTGTTGACGATAGGCCTTGAGCACGTCCACTGCCGCCAGCTCGCGCAAGCGCACCATGAAATCCTCGGCGCCGATGTTCACCAGTTCCTCGGCAGCCTGTGCCGCGCCCTGGCGACTCTTGAGGTTTTCTGCGACCACTTCGTGAAGATCGTCGACGGTATAGAGGTAAACGTCGTCCAACTCGCCGACTTCCGGCTCGATATCCCGGGGAACCGCGATATCCACCATGAAAATCGGCTTGTGCTTGCGCAGCTTCAGGGCGCTCTCCACCGCCCCCTTGCCCAGGATCGGCAGCTGGCTCGCAGTGGAACTGATGACGATATCGCTGTGCACCAGCTCCTGGGGGATGTCCGAGAGCAGCACCGCATGGGCGCCGAACTGCTCCGCCAGCTGGCTGGCGCGCTCCAGGGTACGGTTGGCCACCACGATGCGCTTGACGCCCAGTTCGTGCAGGTGCCGGGCGACCAGGGTGATGGTCTCGCCCGCACCGATCAACAGCGCCTGGCTGCGCTGCAGGTCGCTGAAGATCTGCTTGGCCAGGCTCACTGCGGCGAAAGCCACGGATACGGGGTTTTCACCGATGGCGGTATCGGTGCGGACCTGCTTGGCGGCATTGAAGGTCGCCTGGAACAGCCGTCCCAGCAAGGGGCCGACGGTGCCGGCCTCACGGGCCACGGCATAGGCGGACTTCATCTGCCCGAGGATCTGCGGCTCGCCCAGCACCAGCGAGTCCAGGCCGGAGGCCACGCGCATCATGTGACGAACTGCCGCATCGTCTTCATGTACATAGGCACTGGCGCGCAGGTCGTCCAGGCTCAGATGGTGGTATTCCGCCAGCCAGCGCAGCACCACATCGGCCGAAAGATGATCCTGTTCTACATAGAGCTCACTGCGATTGCAGGTGGAGAGGATCGCAGCTTCGCGGCTGTCGGTGAGTCGGCAGAGCTGCTGCAAGGCCTCAACCAACTGCTCAGGGGTAAAGGCCACGCGCTCGCGGACGTCTACAGAAGCAGTCTTGTGGTTAATACCAAGTGCAAGGAAGGCCATTCAAGGTCGCTGATGATGTCGAGAAGCCGGCAATTGTCCTACTTCGACAGATTCAGAACAACTCCCGCCGACTATTGTCCTAATAGACTGCCTCTGTTCTGGCATCCCGTTGAGTCTCGGTTATGTTTGGCCGAAGGCTTGTGTCATGATGATCCGACCGCAGGTTAGTCGCCCTCTTCCTATATGAATAGATCCTCCGCGTTGCTCCTCGCCCTTGTCTTCCTCAGCGGATGCCAATCCCTGGCCCCTGTTTCATCGGACGCCACGTCGTCGGTGGAAGACAGCACCCCGGCCCCTGAAAAGCCCAAGGTCTACTCCTCGTTCAGCGAAGACACCGTCTTCAGCCTGCTGAGCGCCGAGCTGGCGGGCCAACGCAATCGCTTCGACATTGCCCTGGACAACTACGTGACCCAGGCCATCAACACCCAGGACCCGGGCATCTCCGAGCGGGCCTTTCGCATCGCCGAGTACCTGGGCGCCGACCAAGCGGCCCTGGATACATCGCTGATCTGGGCGAAGAACGCCCCCGACGACCTCGAGGCGCAGCGTGCGGCCGCCATCCAGCTGGCCCGCGCCGGGCGCTATGACGATTCCATGCTTTATATGGAGAAGGTCCTGCAGGGCAAGGGCGATACCCATTTCGACTTCCTGGCCCTGTCCGCCGCCGATACCGATCAGGAAACCCGTGACGGCCTGATGAAAGGTTTCGACCGCTTACTGCAAAAGCACCCACACAACAGCCAGCTGATTTTCGGCAAGGCCCTGCTGATGCAACAGGATGGCGACGCCAAGGAAGCCCTGGCCCTGCTGGAGGAGAATCCGCCGGAAGACGGCGAAGTGGCGCCGCTACTGTTGCGCGCCCGCCTGCTGCAAAGCCTGAACCGCGGCAAGGAAGCCCTGCCGCTGCTGGAAAAAAGCATCCGCAAGTATCCGGATGACAAACGCCTGCGCCTGACCTACGCCCGCATGCTGGTGGAGCAGGACCGCATGGAAGATGCCAAGGCGCAGTTCTCGAGCCTGGTCCAGCAGTACCCCGAGGACGACGAACTACGCTACTCCCTGGCGCTGGTGTGCCTGGAAGCCAAGGCCTGGGACGAGGCCAAGGGCTACCTCGAAGACCTGATCGCCCGGGAAAGCCATGAAGATTCCGCGCACCTGAACCTGGGCCGGATCGCCGAAGAACTCAACGACCCGCAAGGGGCACTCGCCGAGTATGCCCAGGTCGGCCCGGGCAACGACTACCTGCCGGCGCAACTGCGCCAAGCCGACATTCTGATGAACAACGGCCGTACCGATGAAGCGCAAAAACGCTTGGTGGCGGCTCGCGACGCTCAACCCGACTACGCCATCCAGCTGTATCTGATCGAGGTCGAGACCCTGTCGGCGAACAACCAGGGGCCGCGCGCCTGGAGCGTCATCCAGCAGGCGCTGAAGCAGTATCCCGACGACGTGAACCTGCTCTACACCCGCGCCATGCAGGCCGAGAAACGCAATGACCTGGGGCAGCTGGAAAAGGACCTGCGCCTGATCATCCAGCGCGAGCCGGACAACGCCATGGCACTGAACGCCCTGGGCTATACCTTGTCCGATCGTACGACTCGTTATGCCGAGGCCAAGGCCCTGATCGAACAGGCCCACCAGCTGACGCCGGACGATCCGGCGGTGCTCGACAGCCTGGGCTGGGTGAACTACCGCCTGGGCAACCTGGACGAGGCCGAACGCCTTCTGCGCCAAGCCCTGGAGCGCTTCCCCGACCCGGAAGTCGCCGCGCACCTGGGTGAAGTCCTGTGGCATAACGACAAGCAGCGCGAAGCCCGGCAGATCTGGAGCAAGTTCCTCAAGGACCAGCCGGACAACCCCGTGCTGCGCCAGACCATCAAACGCCTGACCGGATCAGAGACTCTTTAAGACCATGCTCGTGCGCCACTTCATCGTTTTCAGCTTCATTGCCCTGCTGGCCGGTTGCGCCGGTTTCGGCGCCCGCGAATCCGTCCAGGGCCAGGGCAACCCGGCGCAATGGCGCCAGCACAAGGACCAGTTGAGTGGTCTCGATGGCTGGCAGATCAACGGCAAGATCGGCATCCGTGCCCCCAAGGACTCCGGCAGCGGCACGCTGTTCTGGCTGCAACGCCAGGATTACTACGACATCCGCCTGTCCGGCCCGCTGGGCCGCGGCGCCGCACGCCTGACCGGTCGCCCGGGCCAGGTCAGCCTCGAAGTGGCCAACCAGGGCCGCTACGAAGCCAGCAGTCCGGAGTCGCTGCTGGAAGAACAACTGGGCTGGAAACTGCCGGTGTCCCACCTGGGCTGGTGGGTTCGTGGCCTGCCCGCCCCGGGTAGCAAAAGCCGCCTGACCCTGGATGGCGACAGCCACCTGGCGAGCCTGGAACAGGACGGCTGGCAAGTGGAGTACAGCAGCTACTCGCAGCAGAACGGCTACTGGTTGCCCGAGCGGATCAAGCTGCATGGCAGCGACCTTGACGTCACCTTGGTGATCAAGGAATGGCAACCACGCAAGCTGGGGCAATGACATGAGCGTGCAAAAGCTGACCCTGCCCTCCCCGGCCAAGCTCAACCTGATGCTGCATATCCTGGGACGTCGCGCAGACGGTTATCACGAATTGGAGACGCTGTTCCAATTCCTCGACTACGGCGACGAAATCACTTTCGCCGTACGTGATGACGGGGTGATCCGCCTGCATACCGAGTTCGAAGGCGTCCCCCACGACAGCAACCTGATCGTCAAGGCCGCGAAGAAACTCCAGGAACAATCCGGCTGCGCCCTGGGTATCGACATCTGGATCGACAAGATCCTGCCCATGGGCGGCGGCATCGGTGGCGGCAGCTCCAATGCCGCCACCACCCTGCTGGGCCTGAACCATCTCTGGCAACTGGACTGGGATGAAGACCGCCTGGCGGCACTGGGTTTGACCCTGGGCGCCGACGTACCGGTGTTCGTCCGTGGGCATGCGGCATTCGCCGAGGGCGTCGGGGAAAAACTCAGCCCCGAATACCCCGAGGAGCCGTGGTACCTCGTGCTGGTCCCGCAAGTCTCTGTAAGTACAGCAGAAATTTTTTCCGATCCGCTGTTGACACGTGACAGCGCGCCCATTAAAGTGCGCCCCGTTCCCAAGGGAAACAGCAGAAACGACTGCCTTCCGGTAGTCGCAAGGCGTTATCCAGAAGTACGTAACGCATTGAATTTGCTAGGTAAATTTACCGAAGCAAAACTGACTGGAACTGGAAGTTGTGTGTTTGGGGGCTTCCCAAGCAAAGCTGAAGCTGATAAAGTCTCGGCCCTTCTTACAGAGACCCTTACAGGGTTTGTAGCAAAAGGGAGCAACATTTCGATGTTGCATCGCAAGCTGCAAACACTGCTCTAACGGAAACGAGTGCCAGGCACTCGAAGCAACAGATACAGGGGCGTCGCCAAGCGGTAAGGCAGCAGGTTTTGATCCTGCCATGCGTTGGTTCGAATCCAGCCGCCCCTGCCATTTTCCTTATACTCATCCAGGTATACCCTCAGCCTTCAGGTACTGCGCGTGTCCAAGATGATGGTCTTTACGGGGAACGCCAACCCCGATCTGGCTCGGCGTGTCGTACGTCAGCTGCATATCCCTCTCGGTGACATTTCTGTTGGAAAATTTTCCGACGGCGAAATTACTGCCGAGATCAATGAAAATGTCCGCGGTAAAGACGTCTTCATTATTCAGCCGACCTGCGCTCCGACCAACGATAACCTGATGGAACTCGTCGTGATGGCTGATGCCTTCCGTCGTTCCTCGGCTACTCGTATCACTGCTGTTATTCCTTATTTTGGTTATGCCCGTCAGGATCGCCGTCCGCGTTCCGCACGTGTGGCTATCAGCGCGAAAGTCGTGGCTGACATGCTCACCGTAGTCGGTATCGACCGTGTTCTCACGGTTGACCTGCACGCTGACCAGATCCAGGGTTTCTTCGATATCCCGGTAGATAACATCTACGGTTCCCCAGTCCTGGTGGACGATATCGAAGACCAGCGTTTCGAAAACCTGATGATCGTCTCCCCGGACATCGGCGGCGTCGTGCGTGCACGTGCCGTGGCCAAGTCCCTGGGCGTTGATCTCGGGATCATCGACAAGCGTCGTGAGAAAGCCAATCACTCCGAAGTGATGCATATCATCGGCGACGTCGAAGGGCGCACCTGCATTCTGGTCGACGACATGGTCGATACCGCCGGCACCCTGTGCCACGCGGCCAAGGCCCTGAAAGAGCATGGCGCCGCCAAGGTCTTCGCCTACTGCACACACCCTGTGCTGTCGGGCCGGGCCATCGAGAACATCGAAAATTCCGTGCTGGACGAGCTGGTGGTGACCAACACCATCCCGCTGTCCGCAGCAGCACAAGCCTGTGCACGTATCCGCCAACTGGATATCGCACCGGTAGTTGCCGAAGCGGTTCGCCGCATCAGCAACGAAGAATCGATCAGCGCGATGTTCCGCTAAGGGCTAGTCCCTGGCAAAACATCTCGATGACGAAAAGCGCCCCGTCCCAACCTAGGTTGGGACGGGGCTTTTTTGCCCGTATCGCCCTTGGCGCTGGTCGCAAACGCCAAGGCGAACGAGGTTATTTTGGAGATACAAAATGAACGATTTTACCCTGAATGCTGAAGTGCGTTCCGACCTGGGGAAAGGTGCGAGCCGCCGCCTGCGTCGTCTCGCCAGCCTGGTTCCAGCTGTTGTTTACGGTGGCGACAAAGCCCCTGAATCCATCAGCATGCTGGCCAAGGAAATTGCCAAGCTGCTGGAAAACGAAGCTGCCTACAGCCACATCATCGAACTGAACGTCGGTGGCACCAAGCAGAACGTCGTGATCAAGGCCCTGCAACGTCACCCAGCCAAAGGCCACGTAATGCACGCCGACTTCGTTCGCGTAGTTGCCGGCCAGAAACTGACTGCCATCGTTCCAGTGCACTTCATCAACGAATCTGCACCTGTGAAGAAAGGCGGCGAAATCTCCCACGTAGTGTCGGAAATCGAAGTTTCCTGCCTGCCGAAAGATCTGCCTGAGTTCATCGAAGTCGACCTGGCTGACGCTGAAATCGGCACCATCGTTCACCTGTCCAACATCAAGGCCCCTAAAGGCGTTGAGTTCGTGGCCCTGGCACACGGCAACGACCTGGCAGTAGCCAACGTCCACGCTCCACGTGTTGCTCCAGAAGCTGCTGAAGGCGCTGCAGAGTAATTTCACTCTGACGCCGGAGTAGCGGAAACATCGCGGACAGTGACGTAGCGAGAAAGCGGGCGAGAACGCGAAGTTTACGCATCATGGTAAATGAGCTGTTGTCGTCCACTTTCGCCGCTGCCAAGCTGCGCGGCAATGTTATCCACAACTCCAGAGAAGGGCCCCTATCGTGACTGCCATAAAACTGATCGTCGGCCTGGGTAATCCAGGCGCTGAATACGAACAGACCCGGCATAACGCAGGGGCCCTTTTTGTTGAGCGCATCGCCGACAAACAAGGTGTGAACCTTGTGGCCGATCGCAAATATTTCGGCCTGACCGGGCGCTTCAGTCACCAGGGTCAGGACATTCGTCTGCTGATTCCCACCACCTACATGAACCGCAGCGGCCAGGCCGTGGCGGCGCTTGCGGGTTTCTTCCGCATCAAGCCCGAAGAAATCCTGGTGGCCCATGACGAACTAGACTTGCCTCCCGGCGTCGCCAAGCTCAAGACCGGCGGCGGACACGGCGGGCACAACGGACTGCGGGACATCATCGCGCAGCTCGGCAACCAGAATACCTTTCACCGCCTGCGGCTCGGCATCGGCCACCCGGGCGTCGCCAGCATGGTTTCGAACTTTGTCCTGGGTCGTGCGCCACGCGCCGAACAGGAAAAACTCGATGCCAGCATCGATTTTGCCCTCGGCGTGCTGCCGGATATCTTCGCCGGTGAATGGAACCGCGCGATGAAAAACCTGCACAGCCAGAAGGCCTGACTCTTACCCGAGGGGAAACACCATGGGATTCAATTGCGGCATCGTCGGCCTGCCCAACGTCGGCAAGTCCACCCTGTTCAACGCCCTGACCAAGTCCGGCATCGCGGCGGAGAACTTCCCCTTCTGCACCATCGAGCCCAACAGCGGCATCGTGCCGATGCCCGACGCGCGCCTGGATGCCCTGGCCGAGATCGTCAAGCCGAACCGCGTCCTGCCGACCACCATGGAATTCGTCGACATCGCCGGCCTGGTGGCAGGAGCATCCAAGGGTGAAGGCCTGGGCAACAAGTTCCTCGCCAACATCCGCGAGACCGATGCCATCGCCCACGTAGTGCGCTGCTTCGAAGACGAGAACGTGATTCACGTCTCCAACAGCGTCGACCCGAAACGCGACATCGAGATCATCGATCTGGAACTGATCTTCGCTGACCTCGACAGCTGCGAGAAACAACTGCAGAAGGTCGCGCGCAATGCCAAGGGCGGCGACAAGGACGCCCTCGCCCAGAAAGCCATTCTCGAGCAGCTGATCCCGCACTTCACCGAAGGCAAGCCGGCACGCAGTCTGATGAAGAACATGAGCGCCGAAGAAAAGGCCGTGATCCGTGGCTTCCACCTGCTGACCAGCAAGCCGGTGATGTACATCGCCAACGTGGCCGAGGACGGCTTCGAGAACAACCCGCACCTGGACGTGGTCAAGGCCATCGCCGAAGAAGAAGGCGCGGTCGTGGTACCGGTATGCAACAAGATCGAAGCCGAGATCGCCGAGCTGGAAGAAGGTGAAGAAAAGGACATGTTCCTCGAGGCCCTGGGCCTGGAAGAACCTGGCCTGAATCGCGTGATCCGCGCAGGCTACGAACTGCTCAACCTGCAGACCTACTTCACTGCCGGCGTGCAGGAAGTTCGGGCCTGGACCGTTCGCGTCGGCGCCACCGCACCGCAAGCTGCAGGCGTGATCCACACCGACTTCGAAAAAGGCTTCATCCGCGCCGAAGTGGTGGCCTATGACGACTTCATCCAGTTCAAGGGTGAAGCCGGTGCCAAGGAAGCCGGCAAGTGGCGCCTGGAAGGCAAGGAATACATCGTCAAGGATGGCGACGTGATGCACTTCCGCTTCAACGTCTGATCCCCCCGGACGACAGCAACCCCCGTACATCCCCAGGATGCACGGGGGTTTGTTTTTTATGCCCCTGCTTTGCCAGCCCCCGGCCTACTGGCGGGTTGCTCGAACCACCTTGCTGCAAGCAGCTCCCTCCCCCACCCAGGCATTACAGATAAGTAATTTGCCCGCGATGCTGGTGAAAGGTGGCGTTGCGTATCCTTGGCTCCGGATACCAACCAGGAGCCGGGCATGGGGCAGCGAAGAACCACCAACAGTTGCCCTCCAGACACTCCGGGCCTGCCCATGGCTGCAGAAGAACAGCGCATCGACATGCAGTGGATCGATACCCACTGCGCGCAATACTTCCTGGCCAGCGCCCGTTGCGCCTCGTTCAAGCAAGCGGCCCGCAGCTTGAATATCAGTGCGGCAGTGCTACGCAAGAAGCTGCTGGTGCTGGAGCAATGCATAGGCACGCCGCTATTTCTTTACCAGGACAACAAGCTGAGCCTGACCCTGGTGGGCAAGCGCCTGCAAAAAGACCTCTCCAGCCGCCAGGAGCTATGGCCGCCGGGCAAGATCGAGTCCGCCCGGCCGGCCAGCGTGGTCATCGCCGTCGCCGACATGCTGCTGCGAGACGTCCTCACCCGGGACCTAATCACCTTCCTGCGCCGCAACGCCACCTCGCACCTGGAACTGGTTCCGCTGCAAAGAGAGCCTTCGAGCAAGGCCGACATCATGCTGTGGCTGGCCGACCCTGGAAGCCCACGACCGGACCCCGGTTTTGCCACCACCCAACCCATCCGCCTCGCGCAAATCCGCTATTGCGCCCACCTGGCCAAGCGCTATGCCCCCCGGAAGGCCCTGCCCTGGCGCCTCGAGCAACTGGATGACTACCTGCTGGTGCAGGTCAGCGGCCACCATGACATAGCCGCCCTGGAGCCCTGGAACCGCCTGATACGCCGTCGCGCCGGCGGTATCGCACAAACCAGCGACCCGCACCTGGCCCTGGAGCTGATCAGGAACTGCGCCTGCATCGGCCTGTTGCCTGACTACATTGCCCGACTGGACAAGACCCTGCTCCCGCTGCCACAGCTGTTCGATGCACCGCTGCTGCAATACGCCTGGCTCAGCACCCATGCCCAGGCCGCTGCACGCCCCGAAGTCAGGAACCTGGTGGAAGTGATTCAACAGGCCTTCATCAAGCGCCGCGAGTGGTTCTCCCCCTCAGACGCTTGAGCCCGCCGCTTCTGGGGAAGGGAACAAGCCTTATCCCGAGAGTCCCGCCCGCCTCTGGATGACGTTCTCTGTTTGCCGCGAGCTGGTGCGATAGCCAGCCTCTTCGATCCCACGATCCGGCCCATGACTTTTATCTTTCATGTTCCTGACATATTCCAAGGACCTGGTTCGCCATGCCCCCACCACGCCAAGGCCCTTGAAATTCCTGGACTGTGGGATCGCCCTCGCCCGAACGACATAAAAACGTCATGTAAATCAACAAAAAGCTTCATCCGCGCTGACAACTATCCGCCCAGCCAGCCCTACAGGCATGGCCACTCAAGGCAAAAAAGAGAAACGGACGGGAGAGTAGTATGTCGGTCAGAACCACCGGAACCCCAACGGGCTGTGCAGCAGTTTTCGGCCTGTTGGGCATGGCAATCACCCTCACCACTCATGCGGGCACAGTCACCACCGACGGCGCCGATATCGTCGTGAAAACCAAAGGTGGCCAGGAAGTGGCCACTACCGACAAGGAGTTCAGCTTCAAGCTGGGCGGACGCTTGCAGGCGGATTATGGCCGCTTCGACGGCTACTACACCCGTAATGGCAACACCGCGGACGCCGCCTACTTCCGCCGCGCCTACCTGGAGCTGGGCGGCACCGCCTACCGCGACTGGAAATACCAGATCAACTACGACCTGTCGCGCAACGTCGGCAATGACAGCACCGGTTACTTCGATGAAGCGACCGTGACCTACACCGGCTTCGCCCCACTGAACCTGAAGATCGGGCGCTTCTACACCGACTTCGGTCTGGAAAAAGCCACCAGCTCCAAGTGGGTCACGGCCCTGGAACGCAACCTGTCCTATGACGCCGCCGAGTGGGTGGGTGACAACAACGGCACGGGGGTCCAGGCCAATGCCGTGCTGGCCAAGCAGGTCTACCTGTCAGGCAGCCTGTTCAGCGAGAACAACAACGATACCGATGGCGACAGCGTCAAGCGCTACAACTTGCGCGGGGTATTCGCGCCTTGGCATGAATCGGGCAACGTCCTGCACCTGGGCCTGCAATACGCCTACCGGGATCTCAAGGACAGTGCCGTCGACACCCGCATTCGTTCGCGCATGGGCATCCGCGGCGTGGAGACCAATGGCGGCAACAGCGCAGGCAGCAACGGCAACCGCGGGGTCTTCGGCGGCGCCACGGCCCAGTCCGGGTTGTGGAAAGGCGACTCGGTCTGGGGGCTCGAAGGGGCTTGGGCCTTGCAGGCCTTCTCGATCCAGGCCGAATACCTACGCCGTACCCTAAAGGCCGATACCGCCGCCAAGGACCTCAAGGCCTCGGGTTACTACGCACAGCTGGCCTACACCCTCACCGGCGAGCCGCGGATCTACAAGCTCGATGGCGCCAGGTTCGACACCATCAAGCCCGAGGACAAGTCGCTCGGGGCCTGGGAACTGTTCTATCGCTATGACGCCATGAAGGTCGAGGATGACAACGTGGTCGCCAGCAGCGCCTTGCGCAGCGTGGGCGATGCCCAGGGCAAGAGCCATACCCTGGGAGTCAACTGGTATGCCAACGAAGCCCTGAAACTCAGCGCCAACTACATCAAGGCCAGGACCGACAACATCCGCAATGCGGTCGGCGACGACTCCGGCCAGGGCTTGGTCATGCGCATGCAATACGTGTTCTAGACCTACTCGCAACAACAGGGCCGCCCCACCGTCAGGCAATGGGGTAGCCCTGTTGTAACCTCAGAAGTAGGTGGTCGCCCCCGCGAAGAACGCCCTGCCAGGCACATAGAAGTTGGTCGAGCCGTCCCGCAGGTCCTTGTCCAGCAGGTTCTGTACCCCGCCATTCAAGGTCAGCCACTTGGTCAGGGCCAGGTTGGCCGTTAAGTCGTAGGTGGTGTAGGACTGCACGAAGTCATTGCGTATCCCTCGCTGCTTGCCCACATGCTGCGCCGACAGTTCGGTACTCAAGCGATCGTTGACCTGCCAGTCCAGCGCACTGAACAGCGAGAGCTTGGGCGCACTGATCAGGTCCTCGCCGGTGGACAAGTTGCGGCTTTCCAGCATGTAGGTGGCGTTGGTGCGCCAGTTCACCGAGTCGCCCAGCGGGATCCGGGTGGTGCCTTCCCAGCCGCGGGTCCGGGCCTTGTCGATATTTTCCAGCATGGTCCACCAACGGCCTTGGAACTGACCCAGCGGACCATATTCGATCTTGTCAGTGAAGTCGGTATGGAAGTAGGTCAGGCCCAGCTCCCAGTCGTCATGGTTGAAGGACACGCCGATCTCTTTGTTGGTGCTGGTTTCGGGCGTCAGGTCCGGGTTACCGGCCATCCAGCAACTGCCCCGGACATACCCCAGCGGCTTGAGCGAGCCGCAGCCACGGCCACCGGACTCGGTCGCCGCGCCGGCGCTGCCCTCCTTCAGGCTCGGCGCACGAAAGCCCTTGGACACCCCGCCGCGCACCGTCCAGTCCGGATGCGGGTGGTAGACCACATAGGCCCGCGGGCTGTTGTGATTGCCATATTTGTCGCTGTGGTCGAAGCGGTTGCCCAGGGTCAGGGACAGGTTGTCCAGGAGGAACAGCTCATCCTCGATGAAGGCCGCCGAATAATCGCCCTTCAGGGTCGAGCCACTGACTGGCGCGCCCTTGTAGTCCACCGGCACCGTGCCCAGGGTGTCGGTGTTGGTCAGCTCTTCACGCTTCCATTGCCCACCGACGGTCAGGCGCTGGTCCACCAGCAACTCGAACGGCATATTCAGGCTGCCTTCGACGATCTTCTCCTCGGAACTGGCCTTGCCCCAGTCGATATCGTTGCGGTACTTGTTCAGGTAGGCATCGAGTTTCGAGGTACCGAAGCTCCACTCCCCGACATGGGACAGGATGTAGCTGTCGCGGGTCAGGCGGCTGGGGCCAAAGGCTCCGCCAATGGTTTCATCCCAATCACCGAAGGTCTTCTTCGAGGACCAGGCGCGCTCTACGCCATGCACAGCCTCGAAGGACAGGCTCTGCTCATCATTGATCTGCCAGTCCAGCAGGGCATTCAGGCTCTGGTCCTTGGAGCCTCCAGCCCCGTCGCCATACATGAACTCACCCTTCGAATCGAGACGGGCCTCGACCTCGTCCGCCGCGCGCCGGGTCACGTTGGCCCCCAGGCGCAGGCCCAGGGATTCGGTCAGCGGACCGGACAGGTTGGCACTGTACTGGGTGGTCTGGCCGCGGTCGGAATCCTTGGGCACGGTGATATTGGTGCTGGCCGAGCCGCTCCAGGTCCGCGACACCTTGCGGGTGATGATATTGATCACCCCACCCATGGCATCCGAGCCATAAAGCGAAGACATCGGCCCACGGACGATCTCGATGCGCTCGATCATGTTCGGCGAGATCCAGTTCAGGTCCTGGCGCGCCAGGTCACGACGGTAGCTGATATCCCCGGAGCTACCGACCCGCTTGCCGTCCACCAGGATCAGCGTGTACTTGTCGTCCAGCCCCCGCAGCTTGATCTTCGACTGCTCGCCCACCGGGCCGAAACCGCCCGTCACACCCGGCACCCGGCGCAGCAAGGTGTTGAGGTCATAGACCGGCTGACGTTCGATTTCCTCACGGGTGATGACGCTGACACTGGCCGGCGCATCCTTGAGATCAGTGGCACCACCACTGGCCGTGACGAAGGCGGTATCCAATTCCAGCGATGTCGGCTTGGAGTCATCACCGGTCTCGGCGGCCTGTGCCAGCGGACCAAGCAAGCCGACACCGGCACTCAATAGGAGGGAGTTGAACAGGCAGGAGCTGAGTTTCATTACACGCAATCCTTGTCGAACCAATGCACCTTAACGGTGCGCTAAGGGATAGGGGGACCGGAGTGTAATACTAATGATTATCATTTAGATACGAAAAAGTTACAGAACCGACATATTCAGCCGCGTCTGAACCGAGCTCCTGCGGGCGTTTCGCTTGCTGCCATTGTTCAGCCACTTCCTCGAAGGATCGACCCAGGCAACTGTCGATCCAACGCTTGGGCAAATGCCCGTCCGGCCAGATGCACGCCAACGCCAAAACCATTGCCAGGCCCACAAACAAAACGCCCGGGCATGGCCCGGGCGTGTTCGACAGCACTTGGCCTCAGGCCTTGCGAGTCCTGGGCAGGAAGATCGCCAATACGCCGAACAGCGGCAGGAACGAGCACAGGAAATACACATGCTCGATACCGTGCAGGTCCGCCAGGTGCCCCAGTAGGGCCGCACCGATTCCGCCAAAACCGAACATCAGGCCGAAGAATATCCCGGCGATCATGCCCACCTTGCCTGGCACCAGTTCCTGGGCGTAGACCACGATGGCCGAGAATGCCGAGGCCAGGATGAAGCCGATCACCACGCTCAGTACGCTGGTCCAGAACAGGTCGACATGGGGCAGCAACAGGGTGAACGGCGCCACCCCGAGGATCGAGAACCAGATCACCGCCTTGCGCCCGATCTTGTCGCCGATGGGACCACCGAAGAAGGTCCCCGCCGCCACCGCTCCCAGGAACAGGAACAAGTGCAACTGTGAACTGGCCACCGACAGGTCGAACTTCTCGATCAGGTAGAAGGTGAAGTAGCTGGTGAAGCTGGCCATGTAGAAATACTTGGAGAACACCAGCAGCCCCAGCACCACCAGGGCGCTGATCACTCGCTCCCTGGAGAGCCCGTGGGTCGCTGCCTGGCCCTGCTTGAGCTGGTACAGGCGCAGGTGGTTGGCGTACCAGCGACTGATGGCATACAGCACCACCAGGGCGAAGAGCGCGAACAGGCCGAACCAGGCCACGTTGCCCTGGCCATAGGGAATGATGATCGCCGCCGCCAGCAACGGACCGAACGCGGTGCCAGCATTGCCACCTACCTGGAAGCTCGATTGCGCCAGGCCATAGCGGCCGCCAGACGCCAGCCGCGCCACCCGGGAAGCCTCCGGGTGGAAGGTCGAGGAGCCGATGCCGATCAGCCCCGAAGCCAGCAGGATCAAGCCGAAGCTGCCCACCTGGGACATCATCAGGATGCCGACCAGGGTGCAGATCATTCCCGCCGGTAGCAGGAACGGCTGGGGCCGACGGTCGGTGTAGTAACCCACCCAGGGCTGCAGCAACGATGCCGTGAGCTGGAAGGTCAGGGTGATCAGGCCCACCTGGGTGAAGGTCAGGCCATAGTTGGCCTTGAGCATCGGATAGATCGCCGGCATCACCGCCTGGATCAGGTCGTTGATCAGGTGCGCGAGCGCCACCGCGCCAATGATGCGCAGGACCAGCGGGCTGCCTTGGGAAGCAGGAGAAGCCGTCGTTGCGACAGGCTGGGCATTGCTGATAGCCATAGGATTGTTTCCGTACAACGGGTGGATGCACAGGGGCAGGTGCGTCAATGTGCCACTTTTACCGGCACTCACGCCATCCCCTTAGCTTGCTAACGACCTGTTTCGCTCGCAATGCATCCCTGCATCTCGAGCCGCAGGTTGCGACCCGGGAATGCCAGCAAAGCGGGGATTTTGATAAGCGGTTGATAGCGTGGATATTTTTTTGAAAAAAACGCTTGACGCATGTTCGTTCTGAGCGAATAATGCGCGCCACTTGGCTACATAGCTCAGTTGGTTAGAGCATAGCATTCATAATGCTGGGGTCCGGGGTTCAAGTCCCTGTGTAGCCACCAAGTACCGAAAAACGGCTTACCGCAAGGTAGGCCGTTTTTTTATGCCCGCGAAAAAGTACCCGGGATTACGCCTCATTGATCCACAATCGCGACACCCGCATTGAGCGCCGGCGCAGCCTGGGATAGAACACCCGGGCAGTGTTCGTGAGAGCTGCGCAATCCTCACTTCTAGGGCTCGACCATGACAATAAAAACCACCGGGACTTCCCTCGCCCCCTGGCTGTTCTCGCTTCTGGCCATGACCTGTGCCCCGGCCTTCGCCGACCAGGCCAGCGCGCCATCTTCCAACCTGCTGACCGCCGCCGTGGCCTGGCGACAGACCGCCGCCGAGTTCCAGGCGCTGTACTACCAGGGCTTCAACGTGGCCAGGATGCAACTGGACCAGGCCCTGCAACAACGCAAGGCCGGCGACCGCCCGCTGGCGATCATCAGCGATATCGACGACACCGTGCTCAGCAGCAACAGCTACTGGGGCTACCTGATCAACTCGGACAAGGAGTTCTTCGACGACGCCGCCTGGGACCAGTGGGTCGCCGACAACGGCCCGGTCGCCACCCCGGGGGCGCTGGAGTTCCTCAAGTACGCCCAGTCCAAGGGCGTCGAAGTGTTCTACGTCACCAGCCGCGACCAGGGCGAGAAGACCTATGAATACGCCCTGGCCAACCTGCGCCACAACCAGCTACCGTTCGCCGACGAGCAGCACCTGACGGTGTATCGCGACAGCTCCAACAAGGAACCGCGCCAGCAGGAAATCGCCAAGGACCACAACGTGGTGGTGATGCTCGGCGACAACCTCAACGACTTCAAACGCAAGTACTACGTGGCCGACGTCCAGCAGCGCAGCCAACTGATGAACGAAGACCGCGAGCAGTTCGGGCGCAAGTTCATCCTCTTCCCCAACCCCACCGACGGCCATTGGCTGAAGGCGATCTTCGGCGACTCCGAACCACCGGCCACCCCGGAGAACCGCGCCAAGTTCAAGGCGGCCGCCGGAGCGAATGCCTGGCAGGAAAAGGCCGCCAAGCCTTAGGCCCCCACCCTCCACCATGGCCTTTACCGGGCCATGGTTGCGCCCTTCCCCAATCCCGCAGGCGGTAGATATGAACGCTTCCGAAACCCCGACGCCCCTGCCCCTGCATACCGAACGCCTGGTCCTGCGCAGCGCCGATCAAGCCCAAGCCCCGGCCCTGCAGCGTTACCTGCTGGATAACCGCGAGCACCTCGCGCCCTGGGAGCCGCTGCGCGACGAGGAGTACTTCCAGCTTGCGGCGGTGGCCCAGCGGCTAGGGGACATGGCAGGCAAAGTCGCCACACAAGAGGCCCGGCACTGGCTGCTGTTCGATCGTGCCGAGCAGCGAGTGCTGGGCGCCTGCAATTTCACCAACATCGTGCGAGGTGCGTTCCAGGCCTGCCACCTGGGTTTCGCCCTGGCCCGACACGCCCAGGGCCGGGGTCTGATGCACGAAGCCCTGCAAGCGGCCATCGGCCATGCCTTCGATGAGCTGCAACTGCATCGGATCATGGCCAACCACCGCCCCGAGAACCTGCGCAGTGCCCAACTGCTTGCGCGCCTGGGCTTCGAACAAGAGGGCCGGGCCCGCGCCTACCTGAAGATCAACGGTGAATGGGCCGACCATGTGCTGACCGCGTTGATCAACCCTCGGCCGATGTAGGTCGGCCATCCATCAACAGGAGCGCAACGCAAAAAAAACCGCAGCCAGCTGCGGTTTTTTTCATGGTCAGTTGAATGGCTGTGGCCGTGGAGTCTGTGCCGAGGAAGGCGGCAGCATCGGCAGCTTGAAGTCCGGCTGGTCGCCGGTCAGGGTCTGCAGGAACGCGACAATCTGGCCGACCTCCGAGGTGTCCAGCTTGCGTCCCAGTTGCAGGCGGGCCATGACGTCCACCGCCTCGTCCAGGGTCCAGTAGGCACCGTCGTGGAAGTAGGGATAGGTCAGCGCCACGTTGCGCAGGGTCGGGACCTTGAAGCGCATCCGGTCGGCGTCCTTGCCGGTCAGCCCGGCAACGCCCTGGGCCGGGTTCTTGGTCACGTAGGGCTCGATCATGCCCATCTTCTGGAACGAGCTGCCGCCCACTGCCTCGCCGTTGTGGCAGGCCACGCAGCCGATTGACTTGAACAACTGGTAGCCCTTGAGCGCAGTGGGGCTGATGGCCGCCTGGTCGCCTTGCAGCCAGCGGTCGAAGGGCGCGTTGGGGGTCACCAGGGTGTCTTCGAAGGCCGCGATGGCGTTGGTCACGTCATCGAACTTGATGCCATCGTCACCGTAGACCCGCTTGAACGAGGCCCGGTACTGCGGGATGGAGCGCAATACATCCACCGCCAGGTCGTGGGTGAAGCCCATCTCCCCCGGGTTGGCGATGGGGCCGCCGGCCTGCTCCTGGAGCGTGTCGGCGCGGCCGTCCCAATACTGCGCAAAACTCAGGCCCGAGTTGAGCACCGTGGGCGAGTTGATCGGCCCCTGGTGCCAGTTGTGGCCGATGGAGGTCGGCAGGTTGTCGCTGCCACCCATGCTCAGGTTGTGGCAGGAGTTGCAGGAAATGAAACCGGACTTGGACAAGCGCGGGTCGAAGAACAATTGCTTGCCCAGCTCCACCTTGTCGACATCCGTGATCTTCGCCGGCTGCACCGGCTGGATCGGTTCGCTGGGCGGCGCTCCCCACGCCTGGCTCCCCCACAGCAATCCGAAAACAAGCAACCACTTACTCGTGTACATGGCGTCCTCTCATCAGGCTTTATGGTTTGCCCCCAACCATGTGCCCAACGGCTGCCAGGTGCCCTGATTCAGGTCAATCGGTGCAGGTTGAAGCGCCCAGCCGGTCGCACAAGGCCAGGGGTTGCCGGCCGGTGAAGCCCAACGCTGCTTGCTACTGCTGTACATTGCTCCCACGGACGACACCTCAATTCCCCTGCGAACGGAGCTCAACGCGTGTTCTCGACCCTCCCCTCCCGCTATCGCCAACTGGCCGGCATCGGCTTGCTCGCCGCCGCCCTGGGCCTTGCCGCCTGCCACAACCCACCGGCCTCCACCGCCCTGCCACCCGCTCCGGAAGTCGCCTCGGGCTACCGCACCGACATGCAGACCCGGCACGCCGCCAAGCACATGGCCGCTGCCGCCAACCCGCTGGCCGCCGAGGCCGGGCGCGAAATGCTGCGCAAGGGCGGCTCGGCCATCGATGCGGCGATCGCCATGCAGGCCGTGCTGACCCTGGTGGAACCGCAATCCTCGGGGATCGGCGGCGGGGCGATGATCGTGCTCTGGGATGGCAAGGCCGTGCGCACCTATGACGGCCGCGAAACCGCCCCGGCAGGCGCCACCGAGAAGCTGTTCCTGCAGGCCGACGGCAAGCCCATGTCCTTCCCCCAGGCGCAGATCGGCGGACGCTCGGTGGGCACTCCCGGGGTATTGCGTGCCCTGGAGATGGCCCACAAGCAACACGGTCGCCTGCCCTGGGCGCAACTGTTCGAACCGGCGATCCGCCTGGCCGAACAAGGCTTCGCCATCTCGCCACGGCTGCACACCATGATCAGCAGCGACAGCGCCCTGCCGCGCTCGCCGGACATGGCCGCCTACTTCCTCAACGCCGACGGTACGCCCAAGGCCGTCGGCACCCTGCTGAAGAACCCGCAGCTGGCCGCGGTGCTCAAGCGCATCGCCCAGGAAGGCCCGGACGCGCTGTACAAGGGGCCGATCGCCGCCGAGATCGTGGCCAAGGTCCAGGGCCACGCCAACCCCGGCAGCCTGTCGCTCGCCGACCTGCAGAACTACCGCGCCAAGGAGCGCGCGCCACTGTGCAGCGACTACAAGCGCTGGCAGGTCTGCGGCATGCCGCCGCCCTCCTCCGGGGGCGTGGCAGTGGCGCAGATCCTCGGCACCCTGCAAGCCCTGGAGCAGCGTGATCCACGCTACACCCTGGCCAATCTCAAACCGCAGAAAACCCAACAGCCGGCCGGCCTGGAACCGGCGCCACAAGCGGTACACCTGATCGCCGAGGCCGAGCGCCTGGCCTACGCCGACCGCGGCCTGTACGTGGCCGACAGTGACTTCGTGCCAGTGCCGGTAGCCGGCCTGATCGCCCCGGACTACCTGGCCAGTCGTGCCGCCCTGATCGGCGAGCGCAGCATGGGCCAGGCCGAGCCCGGCAAACCGCGGGGCATCCAGGTGGCCTATGCACCGGACCGTTCGCCGATGCGCATCTCCACCTCCCAGGTCGTGGCGGTGGATGACCAGGGCGGCGCGGTGTCCATGACCACCACGGTAGAAGCGGCGTTCGGCTCGCACCTGATGGTCCAGGGCTTCATGCTCAACAACCAGATGACCGACTTCTCCTTCATTCCCGAGGAGAACGGCCAGCCGGTGGCCAACCGCGTGCAGCCGGGCAAGCGCCCACGTTCGTCCATGGCGCCGACCCTGGTCTTCGATCGTGCCAGCGGCGAGCTGCTGGCCAGCGTCGGCTCTCCCGGCGGCTCGCAGATCATCGAGTACGTGGCCAAGTCGGTGATCGGCATGCTCGACTGGAACCTCGACCCGCAAGCCGCCGTTGGCCTGCCCAACTTCGGCAGCCGCAACGGCCCCACCGAGCTGGAGCAGGGCCAGTTCAGCCCGGCGCTGAAACAGGCGTTGCAGGCCCAGGGTCACCAGGTGAATGAAATCGACATGACCAGCGGCACCCAGGCCATCGTTCGCGTGCGTGATGCGAAGGGCAAGGCGTCCTGGGCCGGTGGCGCCGACCCACGGCGTGAAGGCGAGGCGCTGGGGGACTGAGGGTTCTGCGCCGCGCCCGAGGGCTGGCCGTGAGGCCGGCCCTTTTTTGTGGGCCTGTATGCTGTTTTTTGCAGCGCTCTGTATCTGATCGGGCAGGAAGTTCTGCCCTAGCATCAGCGCTTGCCAACGAGGAACAGACAATGCAGCCGATCCCCGCCGATATCACCGTCCCAGGCCTGAGCGTGCGTCGCCTGGGCCTCCAGGACCTGGAACTGGTGTGCACCCACCGCCAGGCGATGTTCCTCGACGCCGGCCACCCGCCAGCCACCTTGCAGGTCATGACCGAACACTTTCGTCCCTGGCTGCATCAACGCCTGGTGGACGGTCGTTACTACGGCTTCGTGCTGCTGGAAGCCGAGCAGCCCGTGGCCAGCATCGGCCTGATGAACATCGACTGGCCGCCCCACCCGGCTCACCCGACCCAGGATCAACGCGGCTACGTGCTCAATGTCTACGTCGAGCCCAGCCACCGCCGCCGGGGCCTGGCCACGGCGCTGATGCAACTGGCGGATGCCGAGTTCCGGCAACGTGGCCTGGGTTTCGCCATCCTGCATGCCACTCGCTCCGGCCAACCCCTCTACCAGGGCCTGGGCTGGGCCGCCACCAGTGAAATGGCCAAGCCCCTGCAACCCTTCGCGTAACCACGCCCCTGACCACCCACGGTGAAATCCGCTTTTCCCTGGGCGGCGAACACCTGCATCCGCTGTTTCGCGTGAAGGCCGATCTACCGATCAGCGAAGCCCTGGAGCACGCCTCGACCCTGTTGCATCTGGCAAAGCAATTCACCCTGGAGACAGCCATGGAGCCCCGGTGCGACCGCTATGCTTGAGCGGCACACTTTCCTGGCGGAGATGGGCAAGGCACCGATGGACGACGTGCACACCACGCTCTGCGCATGACCTTATCGTCACTGAGTCCAGGTAGCGTCTGCGGGCCGATCCATTGATCTGCCCGTACGTCGCTCGACTCACTCAGCGACTTGTTTAAGTCCCATGACGGGACTAGGATCGCGCCATGAGAATTATTGCAGTCAGTCAGTTGAAGGCCTTCTGGAAACGCTACCCGGACGCAGAACAGCCTCTGCTGGCCTGGATCGATGAAGCAAGGAATGCAGAGTGGTCCAACCCTGCGCAGATCAAGGACCAGTACCGCAACGCCAGCATTCTCAAAAGCCGCAGGGTGGTCTTCAACATCAAGGGCAACGAGTATCGATTGATCGTTGCCGCGGCCTATCGTTTCGGTGCGCTCTACATCAAGTTCGTCGGCACTCACCAGCAGTACGACGCGATTGACGCTGACAGCGTAGACATGGAGTAACCCACATGAACATCCGCCCCATCCACACCGACCAGGACTACCGCGCGGCACTGAAGAGCGTCTCGCCGCTGTTCGACAACGAACCACAACCGGGAACCCCTGAAGGCGATTACTTCGACGTGATGATCACCCTGATCGAAGCCTACGAAGCCAAGCGGTTCCCCCTGGACCTGCCCAATCCGATCGAGGCGATCAAGTTCCGCATGGAGCAGTCCGGCTTGTCCGCCGCCGACCTGGTGCCCGCCATCGGCCGCACCAACCGCGTCTATGAAGTGCTCAATGGCAAGCGCGCGCTGACCCTGCCCATGATCTGGAAACTGCACCAGCTGTTCGGCATTCCCGCCCAGAGCCTGATCAAGCCCACAAAATCATCCTGAGCACCACGGCCGGGCTTGAGCTTGCCCTTAGGTAAAGGCCCAACATGCCGGCAAGCCCAACAACACCCAGGACGCTCCATGCTCACCATCGGACAAATGGCCCGCTGCCACGGCCTCACCACCAAGACCCTGCGCCACTACGACAGCATCGGCCTGTTCGCCCCCATGCTCACCGGGCGCGACAACGGATATCGCTACTACAGCCCGCAGCAGATCGCCACCCTCGGCCGGATCGTCTGGCTGCGCCAGTTGGGCATGTCCCTGGAGGACATCCGCACCCTGGCCGACCAGGGCGGCCTGGACAGCCCACTGGCCATGGAGCAGGCGCTGCAAGGGCAGGCACGGCAATTGGAAAGCGACATCGCTCGCGGCCAGAAGGTGCTGGACCAGCTGCAACGCTACCTGGCCCAACCCCCACGCCAGCTCCCCAAGGCCCAGGTGCCGGAACGGGTATTTCTCAGCGCGCAGCGGATCATCGGCATGGCCTGGCAGCAGGGCGATGCGGGCTCCATCCCCGAGTTGTGGCAACGCTTCGAACCCCGCGAGCAGGAGATCCAGCGCCTGGCCGACCCCATGGGCACCTACGGCATCTGCCAGCCCCTGGACGACAGCCAATGGCGCTACATAGCCGGCCTGCCGGTGGCCGCCGACGCGCCCCTGGTACCCGGCATGGTGGAGCTGGAAATCCCCGCTCGCCACTACGCTCGGGTGGAGCACCATGGCACCGTGCAAACCCTGCCGGAAACCTTCCGCGCCGCCTACAGCGAATGGCTGCCCACCGCCGGACTGGTACCCGTGGATGCGGTGGAGTTCGAGTACAGCGGTGAACGCTTCCTCGGCCCAATGCACCCCGACAGCGTGGTGGAGTTGTACATCCCGCTCGGCTCCTGAGGCTCTGGCATCGGGGCGACCGCTGGTCACCCCCCTCTCCCCACGGCTTGCCGGTCAGCAAAAATGCATCGGATACCGCTATGCTCTGCCCCCATCCCCGAGGTAACCGAGCGCAGGCCCGATGAGTTTCCAGGCAAACGTGTTGAAGCAGATCGCAGGTATCCGCCATGAGTTCTCCACCATTGGCGCGACGCTACCGGCCAGCCTGTTCTTCTGCTCCCAGGTGCACAGTGGCGATGTCATCGAGGCCAGCACGACCTTGCCCAGCGGGATCATCCGTGGCGATGCGGTGCTGACTCGCTCCAACCGCCCGATCGCCGTGGTCACCGCCGACTGCCTGCCGATCCTGATCAGCAGCGACGACGGTTCCTGGGTCGCGGCGGTGCATGGCGGCTGGAAGGGCCTGCACGGCGGGATCATCGCCAATGTGCTGCAACACCTGGCAACCAAGGGGGTTGAAGCACACCAGGTACGGGTCGCCATCGGCCCCTCGATCAAGCCTTGCTGCTATGAGGTCAGCGCCGACTTCATCGCCCCGTTCTCGACGGACCCGCAGCGCCCCTGGCCTGCCAGCCAGGCCCCCTGGAGCCATGAGCAGCCGGCACCGCTGCTGCCATCGCAGATCACTCCGCCTTCGGCCAGCCAGCAAGGCTCGTTGTGGTTCGACCTGAGCCGCTACGCCCTGCATCTGCTGCATGCCGCTGGCGTGGCGGACGAGCAGATCGAGATCAGCCCGCTCTGCACCTACTGCTCCACCCCCAGCCTGGCCAGCTACCGGCGCCGAGGCCATCGGGGCGAGGAAAAGACCTTCCAGTATTCCTGGATCGGTCGCACGGCCACGCGCTGAACACAAACATCGAGATGGGCTTGTCCCGCAGGGTGGGGTAACGTGGCCGCCTTTTTCAGGCCCAACCCAAGGAGTGCCCGTGTCTGACAACCTCTATGCCCCGCCCCAGGCGGACCTGGCCACCTCCCTGCCGGAGGCGAAGCAGCCGCCGTTCTACGTGGTATCCCGGGGCAAGTTCCTCACCCTGTTCATCCTCACCTTCGGCCTATACCGGGTGTACTGGGCCTACAAGAACTGGAAGCAGTTCAAGCAGGACAGCGGTGAGGAAATGTGGCCTGTGGCCCGGGCGATCTTCGCCATCTTCTTCACCCATGCTCTGTACCGCGAGGCCGATGCCCGGCTCAAGCGCGATGGCCAGGATTTCAAATGGGAGCACGATGGCCTGGCGACCCTGTTCGTGGTCGTATCGGTGGCCAGCAACGTCCTGGACAGCCTGGCGCGCAACAACGTCGGTTATCCGCTGGTGGATATCGCCAACCTGCTGCTGATACCGGCCCTGGCTTGGATCACCTGGCTGGGCCAGCGCGGCCTGAATGCCGCGGCTGGCGACTTGCACGGCCAGAGCAACGCCCGCTTCACCCCGATCAACTACCTGTTCATGGTGCTCGGGACGCTGCTACTGGTAGTGGTGTGCCTGGGGATGATGGTCATGGCGCGCTGAACTCAGGCGCTGACGTAGACCCAGGCCTGGATGCCGGAAGACAGGGTCACGCTGACTCGCTTGTAGTCCGAGACTTCATAGCGGTCGGCGGCTGCCAGTTCCTCGGCAGTGATGCGAAACACCATGCCGGGGATCGGTGCGCTGTCCGCCGACCCCGGACGCAGGATCGGGTGATGGGTCTTGCCGCTACTGGCCAGCACTTGCGGGTCGGTGATTTCCACCCAGTGCTGGTCGTAGCCGAGCATGGCGTCATGGCGACCCTCCAGTTCGCGGCCGAAGTTGGCCAGTTGCACCGCCTTGTCCTGCAGGGTGCCGTAGGAAAAAAGATAAACCGATGCCGGTGTTGCCGCACTCATCCGTAGTGTCCCAATCAAGGTTGTGATCCGCTTCAGCGGGTGATTTTCAGCGCCTGCCGCTCGTCGTGCCGCTCCAGAGCCAGCTCGATCAACCGGCTGACCAGTTCGCTGTAGCTCATGCCCGCGGCCTGCCACAGCTTGGGGTACATGCTGATGCGCGTGAACCCCGGCAAGGAGTTGACCTCGTTGATCAACACCTGGCCACTGTCGGTGAGAAACACATCGACCCGCGCCAACCCGGAGCAACCCAGCACCTGGAAAGCCTCGATGGCCAGGGCGCGAATCCGCTCGCTGGCTTCATGGTCGATGGCCGCCGGCACTACCACCTGGGCCGCCTGCTCGTCGATGTACTTGCTGTCATAGGAATAGAAACCGCTGCCGACCACGATCTCGCCACAGCCACTGGCGATAGGCTGGTCGTTGCCCAGTACCGCGCACTCGATCTCCCGGCCACGTACCGCCGACTCCACCAGCACCTTGTGGTCGAAGCCCAGGGCCAGCTCTACCGCGGCCTGGTACTGAGCCTCGTCCTCGACCTTGCTCACCCCCACCGACGAGCCCTGGTTGGCCGGTTTGACGAACAACGGCAGGCCAAGCGCCGCCCGGACCTGGGCAAAGTCATGGCGCGCCCGGTTGGCGCGGGTCAGGGTGACGAAGGGCGTCACCGCAAGGCCGGCATCGCGCAGCAGGCGCTTGCTGATGTCCTTGTCCATGCACACCGCCGAGCCCAGCACGTCGGAGCCGACGAAGGGCAAGTCGGCCATGCGCAGCAGGCCCTGCAGGCAACCGTCTTCGCCCAGGGTGCCGTGGACGATGGGGAAGATCACATCGACGTGCCCCAGCAGCTCCTGGCTGGAGGTCTCCACCAGTTGCCCGCTGGCCTTGCCCGGCACCACCGCCAGTTCGCGGTTGGACTGGTTGAGGGCGATCAGCGCCGGGTTCTCCTGGTTGATCAGGAAGTTCGAGGTGTCGTTGAGGTGCCAGTGGCCCTGCTTGTCGATACCGATCAACACCGGTTCGAAACGCGAGCGATCCAGGGCATCGACGATGTTGCGTGCCGATTGCAGCGACACTTCATGCTCGGCCGAACGGCCACCAAAGATAATCCCGACCCGCAGCTTGCTCATGAATGGCTTCCGTCTTGAAAAGAGATTCCCGGCCTCAGCTCGGGCTGTAGCGCAGGTGGATCAGCGCCACCCGCTCGTGTTGTTTGTCCTTGCGTTCCTCGATGGCGAAGGGCACGAACCCCAGCTTCGGATAGAACAACAGCCCCGCCACATTGCTGTTGAAGCAGGACAGGGTCACGTCGCTGGCCTGGTGCCGGCTGCGGGCGAGATAGATCATCTGCCCGATCAACTGCGCGCCCAGCCCGACGCTGCGCACATCCGGGTCGACGATCACGTTGCCGATAGTGCAGGTGCCGCCCTGTTCCCAGCGATAGAAATTGGCGAAACCCACCACCTGTCCGTCACGCTCGATCACCGTGGAATCGCTGCGCTGGGCGATAGAGTCGCGCAACTGCTCATGGGTCAAGGGCCAGGTGGCGGCGGGAAAAAAGAAGAACAGCTCCTGGGCACTGCGCACAAAGCCGCAGATACGCGGGATATCGGCGTCCACCACCGGGCGGAAGGTCACTGCCATGTTCGGTCTCCTGCGGGACGTAGCGTCCTGGTCGAGGTTCGCGTCATGGGCCCCAAACGCTGCCGCATGAGCCTGTAGCGAGGTGGTGGACGCTACTCCTCTCGTTGCGCCCAGGCAACCACCGGGCCGGCCGCCAGCTATGCTCAATTAACGGGCTGCCATGTCGTGGGAGGGCAATCATGCAAGGCTACCTGGTGACCTTCTTCACCCAGCAGAACCGGCGTTACCACGGTCGGATGCTCGGCGACTGGATCATCGACCTGGCCCGGGAAATGGGCCTGCAGGGCGCCACCCTTTCCAGCGCTGTCGAAGGGTTCGGCCATTCCCGGCAACTGCACTCGGTGCATTTTTTCGACCTGGCCGACCAGCCCCTGGAAATCCGCCTGGCCATCAGCGAAGCAGAAGCCCGGCAATTGTTCGAACGCCTGGCCCAGGAAGACTTCGCGCTGTTCTACACCAAGGTCCCCATCGAGTTCGGCCACCTGGGCCGGCAGGCACAACTCGATAGCGCGTGATGGGCCGGGCAAGACAGCCGGTACGGCCTCGGGTTAACGTGCCGGTTTCAGCTACCTGCTCCTGGATTGCCCCATGGCCGGACCGATCATCACCGACTGGGTTCACCGCGCACCGCCCGCCCGGGGCCTGGAACGCATCGAAGCCTACTTCGCCGGCCATGGCTACGACATGCATCGCCACGATACCTACGCCATCGGCCGCACCCTGCACGGGGTACAGAGCTTCCAGTACCGCGGCGGCTGGCGCCATAGCCTGCCGGGCGGAACCATGGTCCTGCACCCCGACGAAGCCCACGATGGCGAAGCCGGGACCCAGGATGGCTTTCACTACCGCATGCTGTATGTCGAGCCGGCGTTGATCCAGCAGATCCTCGGCGGCCAGCCCCTGCCCTTCATCGCTGGCGGCCTGTCCGCCGATCCACGGCTGTTCGCCGCCACCCAGACCCTGCTGCGCAATGTCGACAGCCCCCTGGACCCGCTGGAGCAGCAAGATGCCCTGTTCGACCTGGCCCACGCACTCAACCGGGTATCCGGGGTCGCGGCGCCCCGGCAACGCTTCGACTACCAGGCCGCCGAACGTGCCCGGGAATACATCCACAGTGCCCTGGACCGCACCCTGACCCTCGATGAGCTGGCCGCCCACAGCCAGCGCGATCGCTGGAGCCTGTCCCGGGATTTTCGCCTGCTGTTCGGCACGAGCCCCTACCGCTACCTGAGCATGCGCCGCCTGGACCTGGTCCGGGCGCTGCTGGTGCAGGGCCAGCCCCTGGCCCACGCAGCGCTGGCTGCCGGCTTCGCCGACCAGAGCCACATGACCCGCCAGTTCCGCCAGGCCTATGGCCTGCCACCGGCACGCTGGCTGAAGATGCTCGGCCGCTGAACCACGCACAATCGTTCAAGAATCCACAGCCGCGGGTTGCCTACCCTGGGCGCTCTTTCACCAGCGATATGGAGCCCCCATGGACAATCCCGCCAGCAGCACCGCGCAACGCCAGTACCAGAGCATCAACTTCGCCCAGAAGCTCGGCCTGTTCAGCGAACAGTGGACCCCCAAGGTGATCGCCGAGATGAACGACTACCAGTTCAAGATCTCCAGGCTGCAAGGCGAGTTCGTCTGGCACTCCCACGCCGAGACCGACGAAACCTTCATCGTCCTCGATGGCCTGCTGCACATCGACTTCCGTGACGGCCAGGTGTCCATCGCCAGCGGCGAGATGTTCGTCGTGCCCCGCGGCGTGGAACACAAGCCCTGGTCGGAACAGGAGGTCAAGCTGCTGCTGATCGAGCCTCGGGGCGTACTCAACACCGGTAACCAGGGCGGCGCGCGCACCGCCTTGAACGACGTCTGGATCTGACCCCGCCCGACAGCCGGCCAGGGGAATTAATGCCGTGCTGTCGGAGTCAGAGCTGCGGTAGGCCGTCGATCGACTACCCTTGAACGATCCCTGGAGCGTCGAAAAGCCTGCGCCGCCCCTGGGACCAAAGGTAGAGTGACGCTCCTGCCCTTCTCCGTGCGCTGGCTCGATTGCAGGGACCGCAACCTGGTCCCGGTGTTCGATGACGCCCATGGCGCATCCACCCACCGCAGCGACTCCCGGACCCCTGAATGCCCCAACCGCATCAAGACACTATCGCTCCCACCCTGCTCCAGGACCTGCGCGCCGGCACCGCGACCCTGCATGTGGCCCTGGAACAACGCCTGCCATTTTTCTCCGAGCAGCTCGACGCTGCCTGGTACCAGCGCCTGATCCAAGCCTACTACGGGTTCTACCAGCCCCTGGAGGCGGCCCTGGATCAAAGCGGGCTGATTCCGGCCGGGTACGAGCCGCAACTGCGGCGCAAGACTCCAGCGCTGAACGGCGACCTGCTGGCCCTGGGCCTGAGCCAGGCCGAGATCGACCACCTGCCACGCTGCCCGCAACTGCCCCGACTGGGCACTCCGGGCGCCTGCCTGGGCACTCTCTATGTGCTGGAGGGCGCGACCCTCGGCGGGCAGATCCTGCGCCGCGAAATGGCCCGGCGCCTGGCCCTGGATGCCGGCAATGGCGGGGCCTTCCTCGACGTCTACGGCGCCCTCACCGGCCGGCGCTGGAAGGATTTCCTCGACTACCTGGGCCGCATGCCCAGCCACACCAGCGCCCGCCAGCAAGTGGTGGACGCCGCGCAATCCACATTTGCCTGTTTCGAGCGCTGGCTCGACAGCCGCGAGGTGCTGCTATGACCCCCCAGGATTCCCAGGCCTTCGAGCAGTTGCTGGCCAACTGCGCCAACGAACCCATCCGTTCCCCGGGCGCGATCCAGCCCCATGGCGTCCTGCTGACCCTGGACGAGCCAGGGCTGCGCATCCGCCAGGTCAGCGCCAACGTCGAGACCTTGCTGGGCCAGCGCGCCGAGCAGGTCGTCGAGCAGCCCCTGGACAGCCTCCTGGGCGCCGAACACACCCAGAGCATTCGCCAACTGCTGCAACTGCAACACTTGCTCGATGCCCCGCCGCTGTACCTGGAGCTTCATGGCAGGCGCTTCGAAGCCTTGCTGCATCGGCACCAAGGCGTATTGATCCTGGAACTGGAGCACCAGCTCGAGCAGCACCAGGCCCCGGAGCTCAAGCAGCGCACCGACAACCTCGGGCGCCTGCTGCGCCGCCTGCAGACCGCCAAGACCCTGCAAGAGCTGTACGCCATCAGCGTCAGCGAGATCCAGGCCATGACCGGCTACGACCGGGTGCTGATCTATCGCTTCGAAGACGAAGGCCACGGCCAGGTGATCGCCGAAGCCACGCGACCGACCATGGAAGTGTTCAACGGCCTGTTCTTCCCCGCCTCGGACATTCCCCAGCAGGCCCGCGAGCTGTACCGCAGCAACTGGCTGCGGATCATTCCCGATGCCGACTACCAGCCGGTACCGCTGGTGCCGACCTTGCGCCCGGACACCGGCCAGGCCCTGGACCTGAGCTTCGCCACCTTGCGCAGCGTGTCGCCGATCCACTGCCAGTACATGAAGAACATGGGCGTGCTGTCGTCCATGAGCATCTCCTTGCTCAAGGACGACCAGCTCTGGGGCCTGATCAGTTGCGGCAACCGCCAGCCACTGCTGGTACCCCACGAGTTGCGCATCGCCTGCCAGACCATCGGCCAGGTGCTGTCGCTGCAGATCAGCGCCATGGAAGCCCTGGAAGTCAGCCGCCAGCGCGAGGAAAAGCTCGCCACCCTGGCCAGCCTCAACCAGGCCATGGCGCAGGCCAGCGGCAGCGTGTTCGCCAGCCTGGCCCAGGAGCCCGGGCAGCTGCTGGAGCTGACCGGGGCCGGCGGCGTGGCGATCATCGAGGATCGCCAGCTGCACTGCTTCGGCAACTGCCCGCCGGAGGCTGAAATCCGCGCCCTGCACCGCTGGTTGCAAGAGTCCGGGCAACCGGTGTTCGCCACTCACCACCTGGCCAGCGTCTACCCGCCGGCGGCCAGTTATCAACAGGTGGCCAGCGGTGTCCTGGCCATGAGCCTGCCCAAGCCTGTGGATAACGGCGTGCTGTGGTTCCGGCCCGAGGTGAAGGAAAACATCAACTGGAGCGGCAACCCGCAAAAGCCCCTGGACCTGGAGAACTCCGACGCCGGCCTGCGCCTGCGACCGCGTAGCTCGTTCGAGATCTGGAAAGTGGAAATGGCCGGGATCTCCAGCAAGTGGAGCCACGGCGACCGCTTCGCCGCCAACGACCTGCGCCGCTCGGCCCTGGAGCACGACCTGGCGCGCCAGGTGCTGCGCGAACAACAGGCAGTGCGCGCCCGGGACGAGCTGGTGGCGGTGGTGTCCCACGACCTGCGCAACCCCATGACCGTGATCTCCATGCTCTGCGGCATGATGCAAAAGGCCTTCAGCTCCGACGGCCCGCACACCTCGCGGCGCATCTCCTCGGCCATCGACACCATGCAGCAGGCCGCCAGCCGCATGAACATCCTGCTGGAGGATCTGCTGGACACCTCGAAGATCGAGGCCGGGCGCTACCGCATCGCCCCCCAGCCGCTGGACGTCGCGCAGATCTTCGAGGAAGCCTATTCGCTGCTGGCGCCCCTGGCCCTGGACAAGTCCATCGATATCAGTTTCCACGCCGAACCGGACCTGACCATCCACGCCGACCCCGAGCGGCTGTTCCAAGTGCTGTCGAACCTGGTGGGCAACGCCATCAAGTTCACCCCCAAGCAAGGCAAGGTCGGGGTGGTGGCGATGTCCGACGGCGAGCAGATCGTGTTCAGCGTCCGCGACTCCGGGGAAGGCATCCCCGCCGACCAGCTGCCGTTCATCTTCGACCGCTACTGGACCATGAAGGAAGGCAACCCCAACGGCACCGGCCTGGGGCTGTACATCACCCAGGGCATCGTCCAGGCCCACGGTGGCACGATCCAGGCCTACAGCGAGGTGGGCAAGGGCAGCGAATTCCGCTTCAGCGTGCCCCGGGCCTGAGCCTCACTCGGCGCCGTGGGCCACCAGCCAGTCATGGAACAACTGGCCGCTGGCCGACAGGCGCCGGTTGCGCAGGTGCACCAGGAAGTCCGCCTGGCCGGTATGGAAGGCCCAGTCGCCAACCCGTAGCAACTCGCCCTTGGCCACTCCGTCGCGGGCCATGAAATCCCAGCCCAGGCCCACCCCCAGCTCCTGCTGCACGGCACTGAACATCAAGGTCAGCTGATTGAAGCCCAAGGCTCCCGGCGGCGCGCTGTAGTCCAGGCCGAAGTGACGGAACCAGTCCCGCCAGTCGATGCAGTTCCAGGCCGAGGCGTCCAGCTGGATCAGCGGCAAGGCCGCCAGTTGCTCAAGCTCGCTGACCACCGGCAACTCCAGGCGCCGGCTGGCGATGGGGTAGACGATCTCGGCAAACAGCGGCGTGGCCGCCAGGGACGACCACTGCCCCGGCCCGTAGAGAATGCCGAAATCATGCTCGGCCACGCTGGACTCGTCCATGTCGTTGTTGGCGTGGATGCTCACGGTGATCTCCGGGTGCTGCTTGTTGAATGCCAGCAAGCGCGGGAACAGCCAGAACTGCGCCACCGCATGGGTGCATTGCACGGTGATGGTGTTGGCGTCACGCCCGGCCCGCAAGCGTGTGACGCTGCGCAGCAAGGCTTCGAGCTGGGTGCTGACCTGGGCGAACAGCGTCGCGCCGCTGGCGGTGAGCTTCACTCCGCGGGCCTGGCGCTCGAACAGCTCGGTCTTGAGCGACAGCTCCAGACTGCGGATCTGCTTGCTCACCGCGCTCTGGGTCAGGCACAGCTCGGTGGCGGCCCGGGTGAAGCTGGCGTTGCGGCCCACCGCTTCGAAGGTCACCAGGGTTTCCAGTGGCGGCAAGTGCCGGGCGAAGCGACTCATTAGGTATTCCCCAGGAGAATAGGTAGGTGCCTATATATCCTTTGTCCATCCGGTCAGCAATGACTAGCCTGCGCACCTTGATGAATCGCTGCGAGTGTGTGCATGAAACGCGGAGTTGCTTATGCGGTCCTGGCCGGTGCGGTCTGGGGCCTGGCCATTGTGGTGCCCAGCCTGTTGCCGGAGTTCAGCCCGCTGATGCTCAGCTGTGCCCGCTTCACCCTGTATGGTGCATTCTCCCTGCTCCTGGCTGCGCCCCAGGCACGCGAGCTTCTGCAACGCTTGACCTGGAACGACGCACTGCTGCTGGTGAAGCTGGCACTGACCGGCAACCTGATCTATTTCATGCTGCTGGCCAGCGCCATTCAGTGGGCCGGGGTGGCCAGTACCGCGCTGATCGTCGGCCTCTTGCCCCTGACCATCACCCTGGCCGGGCGCGGGGATGCCGACGCAGTGCCGTTGCGGCGCCTGCGCTGGCCGCTGCTGCTGGTGTTCGGCGGGATCTGCTGCATCAACCTCGACACCCTGCTCACCGCCCAGGGCGATTCGCCGGAGCTGGGCCAGCGCGCCCTGGGCCTGCTGTGTGCCTTCGGCGCGCTGCTGTGCTGGACCTGGTTCGCCAAGGACAACGCCCGCTACCTCAAGAACAGCCGTTTCGACAGCGGCCAGTGGTCGAGCCTGTGGGGCATCACCACCGGCCTGATGAGCGCCGTGGTCTGGCTGCTGGCCCAGGGCCTGGAGTTGCCGGGAACGCGGATCGAGGCCAGCGACCAGCGCTGGATGCTGTTCTGGGGCCTGAGCCTGTGCAGCGCGGTGCTCGGCTCGTGGTTCGGCAATCGCATGTGGAATGCCTCGACCCGGCGCCTGCCACTGACCCTGAGCGGCCAGTTGATCGTGTTCGAGACCCTGTTCGCCCTGCTCTATGGCTTCATCTGCCTGCAGCACCTGCCGAGCTTGCTGCAAGCCAGCGCGGCGTTGTTGTTGCTGGCCGGCGTGCTCTGGGCGGTGCGCCGGCACCTGCCCCAGGCTCACTGAGGGCCTCAGCCCGAGGCCGCAGAACAACCCGGCAGCGCCACCGGGGAATGGGGCAGGCGCAGAGCCAGCAAGGCGCCCAACAACGCCAGCAGGGCGCTGGCGGCGGTGGCCAGCTCGATGCCATAGGCCTGGTTGCCCACCGGGCCCAGGGTGTTGGCCAGGGACACCAGCAAGGCCAGGCCCAGGGCACCGCCGATCTGCTGGCTGGTGGAAGCCACGCCTGCCGCCACGCCCTGCTCGGTTGCGGCAATGCCCTGCCCTGCCGAGATCCACATGGTGTTCCAGGTCATGCCCTGGCCGATGCTCATGATCACGATCCCGGGTAACAGGCCGACAAAACCACGGCTGCCCGGTAGCGCCAGGTAGATCATGCCGATGCCCAGGGCCCCGGCCAGCAAACCGCAGGCCAGGACCGCCCGCAGGCTGGCGCGCCGCAGCGCCCGCTCGCCCAGCCAGATGCCCAGGGTGCAGAGCACCGTCGAGGGCAGGAAGGCCAGGCCACTGTGCAACACACTGAACTGGTAGACCTGCTGGAAGTACAGGCTGAGAAAGTAGTACTGCACGCCGAAGCTGCTCATGAACAACGCGGTGATCAGCATCGCCATGCGCAGCTGTGGATAACCCAGCAGACGCAGGGGCATCAACGGATCACGCCCCAGGCGCTCGATACGCAGGAACAACCCGAGCAAGGCCAGCGCCAGCAGCAGGCAGGCCAGGGTCGCCGGGGCGGCCCAGCCCCATTCCGGCCCCTGGACGATGGCGAACACCAGCAAGGTGCCGCCCAGGGTCACGCTCAAGGCGCCCGGAAGGTCGAACTGGCGCCCGCGCTGGCGCGGAGGATCGGCGGGAATCCAGCGCCGGGCCAGCAGTGCACACGCACCGGCCAGGGGCACGTTGACCAGGAACACCGCCGCCCAGCCCCAGTACTGGGTCAGCACGCCCCCCAGCAGCGCCCCCAGGGCCAGCCCCGCCGCCGACGCCGCGCTCCACACCGCGAAGGCACGGTTACGCGCCGGGCCTTCGGCGTAGTAGGTGTTGATCAGGGCCAGGGTCGCGGGGAACAGCATCGCGCCTCCCACACCCTGCACCGCTCGCGCCAGCACCAGCCACAGGGCACTGCCCCCCAGCCCCCCGGCCAGGGACGCCAGGGCATAAAGTCCCTGGCCGACGATGTAGAAACGCCGCTTGCCCAACAGGTCCGCCGCCCGGCCGCCCAGCAGCAGGAAGCCGCCGAAGGTCACGCTGTAGGCACTGACCACCCATTGCAGCTGCTGGGCGGAAAAGCCCAGGTGCTGGCCGATCTCCGGCAGGGCAACGAAGACGATGGTGGCGTCCAGGGCGATGATCAGCTGGGCCGTGGCCAGCAACAGCAGCATCCAGCCCGACGGCTTGGCTAGTGGGTTCGCGGACATCGCGGGACTCCTCGGATGAAATGACGGCGGTCAGTTTCATCGATGCCATTTAAATGATAAACAAGCCGTTCCTTCTTTCAGTAATGACTTTAATCATGGATCTGAACGCCCTGCGCCTGCTGGTCCGAGTGGCCGAAACCCGCAGCTTCACCCGCGCCGCCGGGGACCTGGGGCTGACCCAGTCCGGCCTGTCCCGGGCCATCTCGCGCCTGGAACAGCAGTTGGGCGTGCGCCTGCTGCAACGCAACACCCGCAGCGTCAGCCTGACCCCGGACGGCCAGATGCTGGTGGAGCGTGCCGGACCGCTGCTGGCGGAACTGGTCCAGACCGAGAGCCTGCTGTTGGAACGCCGCGACTCGCCCACCGGCGTGCTGAAGATCAGCGCTCCCTCGCTGTTCGGACGCAAGGTGGTGATGCCGGTGATCGGCGGCCTGACCGAGCGTTATCCGGCCTTGAGCATCGAGGCGGTGATGACCGACCGGATCGTGGATATCGTCGATGAAGGCTTCGATGCCGTGCTGCGTACCGGAACCATCCAGGACCAGCGCCTGATCGCCCGCCCCCTGGCGCCGCTGCGCTGGGTCACGGTGGCGGCGCCGGCCTACCTGGAACGCCACGGCACACCTCGGGACCTGGCCGAGTTGCAGCGCCACAACTGCCTGACCGTGCGCAACCTGCGCAGCGGCCGGCTGGTGGAATGGCAATTCATGGACCAGGGCAGGCCCCTGGACCTGGCGGTCACGGGACGTTTGATCTTCGATATCGGCGATGCCCTGGTGGACGCCGTGCTGGGTGGTTTCGGCATCGCCCAACTGATGGAGTTCGCCGTGCGCGAGGCCCTGGACGACGGGCGCCTGCGGCCCATTCTCCAGGCGCACGACGGGCGCAGCCGCGAGCTGTCGCTGGTCTACCCGCCCTCGCGCCAGTGTTCGGCAAAACTCACCACGTTCGCCGCGGCCCTGGGCCAGGTGAGCTGGTAAGGCGCGTCAGCCCTCTTCCGGCACATCCTGGGTCACATCGAGCAAGCGCGGCTGGGCGATCCGCAGGTAGTCCTCGGTGGCCAGCACCATGGATGCATCCAGGCGCCCGGCATTGAAGGCGATTTGTTCATAGCGCGAGGTCAGCTGCGGATCGACGATCAACGCAATCCGTGGATCGAAGCTCAGCGGTGGAATGGCTCCGATCACGCAGCCCGTCAGTTCCCGGGCCAGCTGCGGCGCCACGAGCTGGGCTTTCTTGCCTCCCAGGGCCGCGCCGACTTTCTTCATGTCCAGCTTCTGGTTCCCGGACAGGATCACCAGGGCGTAGGCATCGCCACCGCCCTTGAGGCCGCACAGCATGGCCTTGGCCCCCTGGCCCGGCTCGGTGCCGCGAATCTCGGCGACCCGCGCCGACTGCCCTTCGGCCGGGTGCTCGATCACCCGGTAACGGGCTTGATGCCTGTCCAACAGCGCCACCAGGCGTTGGAAAACCTCGTGCATGCAACCTCCTGTTCAGGCCTCGCCGGCCAAGGGCAACTGGCGCCCGTCGATACTCTGGCCAATGGTCAGGAAATGCCCACCGGCCACATGGTGCAAGGTGCGCAGCCGATCATGGCCGTCGAAGTGCCAACGCCCCTCGCTGAACACCCGCGAGTCGGCCTGGGCGGCAATCACTTCGCCGAGGAACAAATCGTATTGCTGGTGGTTGTGGGGCTCGGGCAGCAACCGGCACTCCAGCCAGGCCACGCAACCTTCCAGCAGTGGCGCGGCAAGGGCCTGGCCGGCGAAGGTGGCCAGGCCGTAGGCGCTGAATTTGTCGCGACCGCCCTGGTGCAGTTCCAGCCCGGAGCTGTTGCCCAGGCTCTGGGTGATGTCGACCTGCTCCACGCAGGGCACGTTGAGCACGAAGCTGCCGGAGGCCTCCAGCAGTTGCCGGGTCCAGGTGGTCTTGTCGAGCACCACCGCGACCTTCGGCGGTTGGAAATCCAGGGGCATGGCCCAGGCGGCGGCCATGATGTTGCACTGCCCTTCATGGGCGGCGCTGACCAGTACGGTGGGACCGTGGTTGAGCAGACGATAGGCCTTGTCCAGGGGGACCGAACGACGAAATGCGGGCATGGCAGGCTCCTGAAAAAAAGCGATTGTAGCGCCAAGCCCTGGCCGTGCAGATGGGTCGATTGGACGGATTTCCTGGATGATCCGTCCAGCCCTTGGCGGCTTATCCACAGCGCCCCCCGGACTAGACTCATCCTTCATTTCAACACTTGAAGGATGCGCACCATGGCTGACCATTCCCTGAACGACAAAGTCGTGTTGATCGCCGGCGGCGTGAAGAACCTCGGCGGCCTGATCGCCCGTGACCTCGCCCGCCACGGCGCCCGGGCCGTGGCCGTGCACTACAACAGCGATGCCAGCGCCGCCGATGCCCGGACGACCCTGGCCGCCCTCCAGGAGCTGGGAGTCCAGGCCCAGGCCTGGCAGGCCGACCTGACCCGCGCCGGTGCCGTGGAGCGCCTGTTCGACGAGGTCAAGGCACGCTTCGGCAAGATCGATATCGCCATCAACACCGTGGGCAAGGTGCTGAAGAAACCCATAGTCGAGATCAGTGAAGAGGAGTACGACCAGATGTTCGCGGTCAATGCCAAGAGCGCATTCTTCTTCATCAAGGAGGCCGGCAAACACCTGGAGGACAACGGCAAGCTGGTGACCCTGGTGACTTCGTTGCTGGGTGCGTTCACGCCGTTCTATGCCGCCTATGGCGGCGCCAAGGCGCCGGTGGAGCACTTCACCCGGGCGGCGGCCAAGGAGTTCGGCGCCCGGGGCATCTCGGTCACTGCCGTGGGTCCGGGGCCGATGGACACGCCGTTCTTCTACCCGGCCGAAGGCGCCGATGCCGTTGCCTATCACAAGAGCGCCGCGGCGCTGTCGCCATCGAGCAAGACCGGCCTGACCGACATCGAGGACGTGGTGCCCTTCATCCGCCACCTGGTGACCGAAGGCTGGTGGATCACCGGCCAGACCTTACTGATCAACGGCGGCTACACCACCAAGTAATCCTCGCGTCCAAGGGGTACATTGGCCTGCCGGACCGGCGCCACGGTCCACTCCCCCCAGGCATGCCCGCGAACCAGGACAGTTGCGACGATGGATAAACTTGAGCAGTACCGGGTGTTCATCCAGGTGGCCGACATGGGCAGTTTCATCAAGGCCGCCCATGTCCTGGAGTTGCCCAGGGCCACGGTGTCCTCGGCGGTGCAGCAGTTGGAAACCGGCCTCGGCACAAGGCTGCTGCACCGCACCACCCGCCAGGTGCAACTGACCGCCGACGGCGCCATCCTGCTGGAACGGGCCCGGCGCCTGCTGGCCGACGCGGCGGAACTCAACCAGCTGTTCCAGCATCGCCAGGTGGATGTCAGCGGTCGCCTGAACATCGATGTGCCCAGCCGCATCGCCCGGCGCCTGATCGTGCCCGCCCTGCCCCAGTGGCTGGCTCAATACCCCGGACTGCAACTGGCCCTGGGCGCCTGCGACCGCAGCATCGACCTGGTGCAGGAAGGCGTCGATTGCGCGATCCGCGTCGGCAGCCTGGCCGACAGCAGCCTGATCGCCCGTCCCCTGGGCCAGCTGGGGTTGATCAACTGCGCCAGCCCCGCCTACCTCGCCGCCCATGGTGAACCCCACAGCCCCCAGGACCTGCAGCAGGGCCAGTGGATGATCGGTTATGCCTCACCGGACACCGGCCGCGAGCAACCCTGGGAATACCTGCTCGAAGGCCGCGAGCACCTGATGAGCCTGCCCAGCCGGGTGATCGTCAACAACGTGGAAAACTACATCGCCTGCTGCCGCCAGGGGCTGGGCCTGATCCAGGTTCCGCGCTTCGATGTGCAGCACCTGCTGGACCGTGGCGAGCTGGTGCAAGTGCTGCACGGGCTGCCAGTGGCGCCGATGGATATCTGCGCGCTGTATCCCGACCGGCGCCATCGCTCGCGCCGCCTCAATGTGTTCATCGAATGGTTCGCCGAGCTGATCCAACCACACCTGCAGACTTGAGCCCCAGGCTTGCCCGAGGGCGGCGAATCGTGAGATGAAAGCGCCCCCCAATGGATGGAGGTACCTGGACCATGGCGCACCTGCGAATCGCTGCTCCACAGCTCGACGACCTGAATGACCTGCTGGCCTTCGAAGAGCAGAACCGTGCGTTCTTCGAAGCCTCGATCAACGCCCGGTCGCCCAGCTACTACTGCAGCGAGGGCGTCGCCGAGGCGATCGTCCAGGCGCGGCAAGACGCCGAGGCGGACCGTGGCTACCAGTTCCTGATTCGCCAGGACGGCCTGCTGGTGGGGCGGGTCAACTTGCACCGGGTGCAACGGCACTACTTCAATTGCGCCGAGCTGGGTTATCGGGTTGGCGAGCGTTTCATCGGCCGTGGGATCGCCAGGACGGCGGTAGCCCAGGTACTGCAACGGGCGTTCGGCGAGCTGGGCCTGAGCCGCCTCGAGGCCAACGCCCGGCCGGAGAACATCGGCTCGGTACGCGTGCTCGAGGCCTGCGGTTTTTCCCGCTACGGCCATTCACGCCGCAGCTTCCTGCTCCACGGGCAGTGGTTCGATCGCCTGCACTATGAATGCCACGGGCCGTTGCAGCCCTGAACCGGCCGGCGCCCGCCTGAACGGGCGCCCCTGGCCAGGTGGCGTCAAGTCGAGAGCTGGTTGGCGAACTGCCCCACCGCGCTGACCACCTTCTGGGCGCCGTCCTGGATCTCGACGATCACCGTACCGGCTTCCGCCGCCAGGGCCAGGCCCTGCTCGGCCCGTTGCTTGCCTTCGACCATCAGCTCCACCGCGGTGCGGGCCATGTCCTGGTTCTGGCGCACCACGCCGACGATCTCGTCGGTGGCATTGCTGGTGCGCGAAGCCAGTTGCCGGACTTCGTCGGCCACCACCGCGAACCCTCGTCCCTGCTCACCGGCCCGGGCCGCCTCGATGGCGGCGTTGAGCGCCAGCAGGTTGGTCTGCTCGGCGATCCCGCTGATGGTCTTGACGATGCTGGCGATCACCAGGGACTGCTCGCTGAGGGCCTCGATGCCGTTACCGGCATCCTGCATGTGCCTGGCCAGGTCCTGCATCACCGTCACCGCTTCGGTGACCACCGCAGTGCCGCGCTGGGCGCTGCTGTCGGTCTGCAGCGAGGTGTTGTAGGCGATGCTCGCCGCCTCGGCCACCGCCAGTTCCTGATTCACCTGGTCGGTGATCACGGTGGCGAACTTCACCACCTTGTAGAGCTTGTTGTTGGCGTCCAGCACCGGGTTGTACGAAGCCTCCAGCCAGACCACCCGACCATGGGCGTCGACCCGCTTGAAGCGCTCGGCGATGAACTCGCCGGCATTCAGGCGCCGCCAGAAGTCCTGGTAGGCCGCGCTGTTGTACTCCTCGGGCTCGCAGAAGATGCGGTGATGCTTACCCTGGATCTGCGCCAGGCTGTAGCCCATGCTCGACAGGAACCGCTCGTTGGCGCTGAGGACGTTGCCGTTGAGGTCGAACTCGATCACGGCGGTGGAGCGCACCAGGGCGCCGATCAGGTTCTCGTGCTCGCGGGATGCCTCGATGGTGCGGGTCAGGTCGCTGGAGAAAATCGCGAAGTACTTGATCCGTCCCTCGGAGTCGCGCACCGGCTGGGAAATCGAACGCAGCCAGGCTTCCTGGCCATTGCCACGCAACAGGCGCACCGCCCCGGCGAAATGCTCGCCCCGGGTCAGGGTGCTTTTGAACCGCAGGTGGAACTCGTCGTGCTTGACGTGGGCCGGGACGATATCTTCCAGAGGACGCCCCACCAGGTCGCCGCTCTTGTAGAGCATTTCCTGGGCGAAGTTGTGGTTGACCGATTGAATCCGTCCATCGGCGCTCAAATTGATCACGAGCATCTCGCTTTCAAGGCTTTCCTTCACTTGCTGAAGGCTCGAAAGCTCTTCACGAATGGTCGCCAGCTCTTGCTTCAAGCGTTTATTGAACATGTGGGTGTACCGGGGGACTGGAAAAAATAGGCTGCCTTGGGCCTAACATCGGCCCTGAAATACATTTCTTAATAGCCGTGCGAGGCTGTCCGACGAAAATAATTCGATGGCTGCCACCCCCGTGAAACGGGGCTTTGGCCGGGGATTGTGCGGCGCAGGGCAATGGGTATAGTGCGATTTCGCGAATTTCACTGGCGATCGACGGAGTTGGCTCATGGATGCATCACGCAAGGCACTTTTCCTCCAGGCGGCCGAACGGGTCGGCCACAGTTTCGAAGGCCAGATGCGCATTGGCGGCAACTACGTGCCGGCGGTACGAAACGGCGACGAGGTCTACGTCAGCGGGCAGATCCCCCGGGTCGACAACACGGTGATGGTGGTGGGCCGGGTCGGCGCCGAGACCTCCCTGGAACAGGGCCGGCACGCCGCGCGGATCTGCACCCTGCGGGCCCTGGCCATCCTCGAGCAGATGCTCGGCGACCTTGGGCGGATCAAGCGAATCCTGCGGATCAACGTCTACGTCCAGAGCGCGGCGGACTTCACCCAGCAAAGCGAAGTGGCGGACGGCGCTTCGGAAATTCTCTATGCGGTATTTGCCGAGGCCGGCGTGCATACCAGGACTTCGTTGGGGGTCTACCAACTACCGAAGAACGCTTCGGTGGAGGTCGACATGATCGTCGCCTTGCATCCCGGATCGGCGCAGGACAGAAGACAATGACAGCGGCCGGGCCGCCCTCGGGGGCCCGGCCGGCACATCGCGGGCACGGCAGTGGCCATCCATGGATCAACTGCCATTGTTACGGCACTGGCCCATGATCTGGTACTCGATGGTCTTGAGCTGGCCACTGGAGTCTTCATAGGTCATGCGTGAAGGCACCACCTGGCAAGACTTGATCGGTGGAGTGATGTTGACCACCTTGACGATATCCAGCTCCATGCCATAGCGGTAGTTCTGCACCACCGGCGCGGTCTTGCCCTGCTTCGCGGCGTAGCGCTCCATGGCTTTTTCGTTCTCCTGCATGGCCCGGGCGAAGGTACGGTCACCGCCACCTTCGGCCAACGCCAGGGAAGAGATGGCAAAGAGCATCGCGGCGATGCTCAAGTTAAGTAGTTTCATGACAGCCTCCTCGTTCTGTTGATGTCCACGAGGATAAAAAACCGACCCTGTCAGAATCATCGCGCGCGCATTACTTATCTGTAAGGCACCTCTCCCACCTTCGGCCAGATTCACGAAAAGCCCGGCCCACAAGGGCTGCAGCTCATCCGAGCGATCTCTGGCCAGCCATTTTCTTGCGCAATTGTAATTGTCGGGTCACCCCGTCGTTATCTGCGGTTTGCAACTATCGACAACGGCTCCGGGCGCGGCGATGCCCCGGCGGCCAAACCAATAAGAACGCCTGCGGCGATATAAAAACCGATAGCTGCACACTCAGGAGCGCCCTCCCATGCGTATCAACCCACTTGTGTCCCTGTCCGCACTCACTGCGGCACTGGGGCTCGGTCCTATGGCGGCGGTAGCTGCCGAGGAACGTCCCGAAGGATTTATCGAAGGCAGCCAGCTCAACCTGCTGCTACGCAACTTCTATTTCAATCGCGATGACCGCAAGGGCCAGTCCAGCCCCACCGGCAATGGCTACTCCGAAGCCTGGACCCAAAGCCTGATCGGCAAGTTCGAATCGGGCTTCACCCAGGGCACCGTGGGTTTCGGTCTCGATGCTTTTGTCATGCATGCCTTCAAGCTCGACTCCGGAACAGGGCGCAGCGGCGGCAAGGGGTCGTTCGCCATGCTGCCGGTGAACGGCAGGAACGAACCGGCCGACAGCTATGGCAAAGCGGGAGGCGCGGTGAAGGTGCGAGCCCTGGATACCGTGGCCAGGATCGGCGATGTGTTCCCCATGACACCCGTACTGCACTATGGCGACTCCCGGGTGATGCCCCAGAGCTTTCGCGGCTTCACCCTGGAGAACACCAGCCTCGACGACCTGAAACTGCAAGCCGGGCGCCTGCATGCCGTGGGCTCGACGAACCAGAGCAGCCTGCGCGAGGGCTTCGTCACCTTCTACAAGGGCAAGGTGGACTCTCCCTGGGTCGGCTACTTCGGTGGTGACTACCAAATCGACCCCAACCTCAGCGTCAGCCTCTACGGCAGCCGCCTCAAGGAGGTCTGGGACCAGCGCTACTTCGGCCTCTCGGGCAAGTATCCGTTGTCCCAGGACCTCACGCTGCTGGGCGCCTTCAACTACTACAACGTGGTGGACGAAGGCCGCAAAGAGCTGGGCGAGCTGAACAACAACATTTGGAGCGCCAAGATCGGCGCCACCTTCGGCGCCCACACCCTGGCCCTCTCCCACCAGCGCAACAACGGCAACAACCCCTTCGATTACCTGCGCCAGTCGGACTCGATCTTCCTCGACAACTCGCTCCAGTACAGCGATTTCAACGCCCCCAAGGAACGTTCATGGATGCTGCGCTATGACCTGGACATGCAAACCCTGGGCGTCCCCGGCCTGAGCTTCATGGCCCGCTATGGACGCGGCCGGGGCGCCGATTACAGCCATGCCAACGCGCAGTACATGCAACGCGACGCGGCGGGCAATCCACTGACCGGCCAGCGGCGCTGGGAACGGGATATCGAAGCCAAGTACGTATTCCAGAGCGGACAGCTCAAGGACCTGGCCCTGCGCATCCGCCAGGCCACCGTCCGCTCCAGCCGATTCGAGTCGGACCTGGAGGAATTCCGGCTGATCGTCGAATACCCACTGGCACTGCTCTGATGGCTCTGGCCGGGCAGGTTGCGGCCTGCCCGGTGTTAAAACTTCTTCACAGACTCATGTCTTGCAGAACTGTAATATCCACCTCACCTTCTCGTTAGGTTGGTCTCCTTATACTCCTTGGCAGATTCGGATCCGCTGGTTTTTCGAAGGCGGCCAACCTGTCAGGAGAAACATCATGCGTCCCAGCCAACTGTTGTTCATCGGCCTTCTGGCCAGCACCAGCCTCGGTGCCTGGGCCGCCGACGGCAGCGAACGTTCGCAGCAAGCCCGCGAAGCCTTCCTGGTCAGCCAGGAACAGATTCATGGCGAATCCGAGCAGAAAACGGAAACCGCCACCACCGACGCCCCTTCCACACCCAGCAAGGCTGGCGAAGATATTTGACGGCGTTGGCCCACAGAGCACATTCATCTCTTGAAGCGTTTTCATGATGCTCCTTTGGAAAGAGATGAATCTTCAGCGCCCCCTCGGGGCGCTTTTTTTTGCCTTCCTCACGCACCGCCTTCATGGCGACACCCGCGATCTCGCGCCCCGCAAACCTGTGGCCGCTGCCGCAGGCTGCGCCCGGGCGCGTAGCGGCCGCAACATGAAGTCGCCCGGTCGATCGCCGAAGGCCCTACGGGCCTTGTCGTAGCCTCGCGTTGCTCGGCAGCGGCTACAAGGTTGGGACATACGGGGAAACCGGATACATCTGCCAACAAGCCGGGTCGGGGCTAGGTTGAGACAAATCGTTCAACCTGATGGAGCGCAAGGAAATGAGGGGCCGGCCTGATGGTTTCCGTCTGTTCAAGGGACGGCGTTCGGAGATTGGCAGGATCTATTCCGTGACGGTTGTCACCGAGCACCGGCGCAGAGTATTCGACGACTTCCAGCTCGGCCGTCTGGTGGTCGAGCAACTCAAGGATCAGCACGAGGCAGGCCTGACTCGGACCCTTGCATGGGTAGTGATGCCCGACCACTTGCATTGGCTGTTCCAGCTGCAGAAATGCTCTCTGGAGGAGGCGTTGTGCCGGCTCAAGTCCAGGAGCGGACGCAATATCAACCTGCGCCTGAATAACCGTGGCCGACTTTGGCAGAAGGGGTACTGCCAACGGGCCGTGCGTCAGGAGGAAAACCTCAAGACAATTGCCCGTTACATCATCTGCAACCCGGTCCGCGCCGGCCTGGTCCTGCGTGTAGGCGACTACTCCCTTTGGGATGCGGCTTGGCTCTGACCTGTAACCGCGGCCGCTGCGCTTCCGTGCGCAGCCTGCGGCAGCGGCTAAACGAAGCCACTCCCGGGAGCGATCACACAGGCATCACTCCTCCCGGTGGTGGGCCCACTGGTACAGCGCGGGCAGTACCAGCAGGGTGAGGATGGTGGAGGACAGGATGCCGCCGATCACCACCGTGGCCAGGGGGCGTTGCACCTCGGCGCCGGTGCCGGTGGCCAAGGCCATGGGCACGAAGCCCAGGGACGCCACCAACGCCGTCATCAGTACCGGACGCAACCGGGTCAGGGCGCCCTCACGGATGGCCATGGGCAGCGACCGCCCCTCCTCCCGCAGGTTGCGGATGAAGGCAATCATCACCAGCCCATTGAGCACCGCCACCCCCGACAGGGCGATGAAACCGACCCCCGCCGAGATCGACAGCGGAATGTCCCGCAGCCACAAGGCCATGATCCCGCCGGTCAGGGCGAAGGGAATGCCGGTGAACACCAGCAGCCCGTCCTTGAGGTTGTTGAACATCATGAACAGCAGGCCGAACACCAGCAGCAGGGCCACCGGCACCACCACCTGCAGGCGCTGGGAAGCCTCCTGCAACTGTTCGAACTGGCCGCCCCAGGTGGTCCAGTAACCCGCCGGGACCTTCACCTTGTCGGCGATCAGGGTCGTGGCCTCCTCGACGAAGGAGCCGATATCCCGACCGCGCACGTTGGCGCTGACGATCACCAGGCGCTTGCCGTTTTCCCGGCTGACCTGGTTGGGCCCCAGGACCAGGTCCAGGCTGGCCACTTCCGACAGCGCGATGAAACCAATCTGCCCGTTGACGCTGCCGGCCGTCGCCGGGATCGGGACCAACAACCGCGACAACCCATCGATGTCGGTACGCAACTGATCGGACAGGCGCACCACCATGTCGAAGCGCCGATCGCCCTCATACAGGATTCCGGCCTGGCGCCCGCCCACGGCCACCGCGATGGTGTCTTGCACATCACCGACGTTGAGGCCATAGCGCGCGGCTTTGTCACGGTCGATATTGATGGTCAGCACCGGCAGCCCGGTGGTCTGCTCCACCTTGACCTCCGAAGCGCCCGCCAAGCCCTGCAAGGCGCTGGCGATCTCGTTGGCAGTCTTGTTCAGCACCGCCATGTCGTCGCCGAAGACCTTGACCGCGACATCGCTGCGCACCCCGGAAATCAGTTCGTTGAAACGCAACTGGATCGGCTGCGACAACTCATAGGCATTGCCCGGCACCATGGCGCTGGCGCGCTGGATATCGGCGATCAGCGCCTCCCGGGACTTGCCCGGGTCTGGCCACTGGGCCTTGGGCTTGAGCATCACGTAGCTGTCGGAAATGTTCGGCGGCATCGGGTCCGAGGCGATCTCCGCGGTGCCGGTGCGAGCGAACACCCGCTCTACCTCCGGCACCTGGGCCAGCAGGGTCTTCTCCAGGCGCTGCTGCATGTCCACCGATTGCGAAAGGCTGGTGCCCGGCACCCGCAGGGCCTGCAGGGCCAGGTCGCCCTCGCTGAGGCTGGGGATGAACTCGCTGCCCATGCGGCTGGCCAGCAGGCCGCTGCCCACCAGGACCGCGCCGGCCAGGGCGAAGGTCAGCCCGCGCCGCTGCATCACCCAGTCCAGCACCGGTGCATAACCACGCTTGGCGTTGCGCATCACCAGGTTCTCCTTCTCCTGGACCTTGCCGGTGACGAACAGCGCAATGGCCGCCGGGACGAACGTCACCGAGAGGATCATCGCCCCCAGGAGGGCCATGACCACGGTGAAGGCCATGGGGTGGAACATCTTCCCGGACACACCGGTGAGGGCGAAGATCGGCAGGTACACCACCATGATGATCAACTGGCCGTAGATCAGTGGGCGCCGGGCTTCCTTGGCCGCGGCAAAGACTTCATGCAGGCGCTCCGAGCGGGTCAGCATGCGCCCGTGGCTCTGCTGGGCATGGGCCAGTCGGCGGATGGCGTTCTCGACGATCACCACCGCACCGTCGACGATGATCCCGAAGTCCAGGGCGCCGAGGCTCATCAGGTTGGCACTGACCTTGTTGCTGAACATGCCGGTGAAGGTGAACAGCATCGACAGCGGGATCACCAGGGCGGTGATCAACGCCGCGCGGATATTTCCCAGGAACAGGAACAGGATGACGATCACCAGCAGTGCGCCCTCGAAGAGGTTCTTCTTCACCGTGGCGATGGCTTTCTCCACCAGGTTGGTGCGGTCGTACACGGTGACCGCCACCACGCCCTCGGGCAGTGTGCGATTGATTTCCTCGAGCCGCTTGGCCACCGCCTGGGACACCGCGCGGCTGTTTTCGCCGATCAGCATGAACACTGTGCCCAGCACCACTTCACGGCCATTCTCGGTAGCTGCGCCGGTGCGCAGCTCACGGCCGATTTCCACCTGGGCCACGTTGCGCACGCGGATCGGCGTGCCGTCGCTGCTGCTGATGACGATGTTGGCGATATCGTCGATGGAGGCCAGTTGCCCCGGGGCACGGATCAGCAACTGTTCGCCGCTGCGCTCGATATAGCCGGCACCGACGTTGGCATTGTTGCGTTCCAGGGCCGTCACCAGGTCGGTGAGGGTCAGGCGGTGGGCCGCCAGGCGCTTGGGATCAGGAGCGATCTGGTACTCCTTGGCGAAGCCGCCGATGGTGTTGATCTCGGCTACCCCGGGAACATTGCGCAACTGCGGCTTGATGATCCAGTCCTGGATCACCCGCAGGTCGGTTGGGGTGTAGGGCGTGCCATCTTCCTTGCGTGCGCCTTCCTCGGTCTCCACGGTCCACAGGAAGATTTCTCCCAGCCCGGTGGAAATCGGCCCCATCTGCGCCTCCACCCCTTCGGGCAGTTGCTCGCGAGCCACCTGCAGGCGCTCGTTGACCAGTTGCCGGGCGAAGAAGATATCGGTGCCGTCCTTGAAGATCACCGTCACCTGGGACAGGCCCGAACGCGATAGCGAGCGGGTCTGCTGCAAGCCGGGCAGGCCGGCCATGGCGGTCTCGATGGGAAAGGTGATGCGCTGCTCGGTCTCCAGCGGCGAGAAACCCGGCGCCGCGGAGTTGATCTGCACCTGGACGTTGGTGATGTCGGGGACGGCGTCGATCGGCAGCTTCTGGTAGCTGGCGATGCCGATACCGGCCATCAGCAGTACCCCCAGCAGGACGATGATGCGCTGCTCGATGGCGAATTGAATGATGCGTTCAAACATGGATAGTCACTCTCCGCTAGGGCCTGTTCAGTGGCTGTGCTCGGCCGAACCCTTGCCCAGTTCGGACTTGAGGGTGAAGCTGCCGCGCGTGGCGACCTGGGCGCCGGCGGCCAAGCCTTCGCGGACTTCCACGAACCCATCCTGGCTGGCCCCGAGCACCACGGGCGTAGCCTGGAAACCCTCGGCCACGCGCACGAACACCGAAGGCCGTTCTTCCACGGTCTGGATCGCCTCCTGGGGCACGCTGACCGGCACCTCGACGGCCGCGGTGGCCACCTCGACCGCCACGAACAGGCCCGGGCGCCAGGTCTCCTTGGGGTTGGCCAGGGTCACCCGGACCGTGGCGGTGCGGGTCTGCTCCCCCAGCAGGTTGCCGACATAGGCCACCTGCCCGCGGACCTGGGAGCCCAGTTCGCTGGAGCTGACATTCACCGACTGGCCGACCCGGACCTTGTCCAGGTCCTTGGGGAATACGCCGAAGGTCGCCCAGACCCGGGACAGGTCGGACAGGGTGAAAGCCGCCGTGGTCTCGCCCACCACTTCGCCGACGCTGAGGTGCTTTTCCACCACCACGCCATCGAACGGTGCACGCATTTCATAACGGTTGCCCCCCGCCAGCTGGGCACTGCCAGCTAGCGCCGCCATCTTCTGCCGGGCGTTGCCCAGGGCGATCTCGGCCTCTTGCAGCGTCTGCCGCGCCAGCAGGTAGTCCTGCTCGGCGGAGATCTGGTCGACCCACAACTGACGCTCACGCTCGAAGGTGGTACGGGCCAGTTCCACCCGCCGGCCGGCCGCCGCCAGCTCGCTGCGCTGGTCGGAAACCTGCTGGCTGGCAATCACCGCCAGCAGGTCGCCACGCTTGACCGACTGGCCGAGGTTGGCCTGTACCGACTCCACCACCCCGGCGGCGCGCGGCACGATATGCGAGGTGCGGTCCTCGTCGAAGCGGATCTCCCCCGGCAGGCTGAGCAGGCGATCCAGACGCCGCGGGCCGGCCTCGGCCAGCTCGATCCCGGCCGCGGCGATCTGCTGGGCATCGAGTTCCACCAGGCCTTCGTGGCCCTCCTCCCCATGGCCCTGTTCGCCGTGCCCTTGCTCGGTATGCCCCGGCTCGCCATGCCCGGCGGGCGCCGTGGACGCTGAAGGCTGGCCTGTGGCCGGGGCCTGGCGATTGAACAGGCCCGGCAGCAACGAGGCCGCCAGCCCCAGGCCGGCCACCGCCACTATGGCCACAACAAGGCTGCGTTTTTTGTCCATGGATGCTCCTGAAAATGTCGAGGGTCGGCGGCGCAGGCGCGGCCTTACGAAGTAGACGGAAAGAAGAACTTCTCCAGGGCCCGGTGCAGCTCGTGCACGCACCAGTGCCGGGGGGGCTCGTGGCTGCTGGCCGGAGGCACCCTGCCGCAGTCGCTGAGCAGCAACAGGGCGAAGTACACGAGGCCCCGCAGCCAGGGTTTCACCAGCGGCTGAGGTCGCCGTAGATACGCTCGATCCGTACCCAGGCATCCGTGCTTTGCGCTACCGCCACCAGGTACTGGTTGCGGGCGCCGATCAATGTGCGCTGGGCGTCGAGCACCTCGAGAAAGCTGAATTTGCCCATCTCGAAGCCACGGGTGGCACTGTCCACCGCGCTCTGGGCGGCGGGCAGGATGGTCTGGTTGAACGACTGCACTTCACGCCGGGCGGTTTCCCACTGCTCCAGGGCCTGGCGGGTCTCGGTACGCAGGCGCAGTTCAGTGGCGTTGCGCAGGTCCCGGGCCTGGTCGGCGCGGCGCGCGGCGGAGAGCACGTTGCCCTGGTTGCGATTGAACAACGGCAACGGCATCGACAGGCCGACCAGGTTGATCCGGTCCTTCTTGCTGCCGTCTTCGTTCCTGCTGGCGTCGTATTGGCTGCCGATACTGATATCCAGGTCGGGAATGCGCTGGGCCTTTTCCAGGTCCAGGGACGCCTCGCGCTGGGCGATCTCCTGCTCTGCCAGGCGCAGCTCCGCAGTCTGGGGCAGGCGATTCAACAGCTGCGCCGGCGCCGGCGGCGCAGTGACGCCCCCGGACTGCTCCTGCACCGCGGAAAAGTCCGCGCTGGCGCTACCGGTGACCCTGGCCAGCTGCCGATAGGCGTTGTCCTGCTCCAACTGGCCACGATTGAGTTCCAGGCGGATCTCCGCCAGTTGCACCTGGGCCCGGGTGGCCTCCACCGGCGATGCCTTGCCGGCACCGACCCGCCCCTGGGCCACGGCAAGACCGCGTTCGGCCAGGGCCAGGGAGCGCCCGGCCAGTTGCGTGCGCTCCTGGGCCCGCAGCGCTGCGTAGTAGGCGTCCAGTACATCGGCGCGCAACTGGTTGCGCCGCCGATCCAGCTCCAGGTCCGCGAGCCTCTGGCCCTGGCTGGCCACCTCCACCCGCGCGCCGCGCTTGCCCCCCAGTTCCAGGGTCTGGGTGAGCTTGACCGAGGTGGTGCCCTGTCCGCGCTTGGTGTTCTCGATATCCGTGGATAGCACCGGGTTGGGAATCAGCCCGGCCTGCTGGCGGGCGCCCTGGGCTATATCGATCTCCCAGCTCGCAGCGGCCAGTTCCGGATTGTTGGCAAAAGCCTTGGCCATGGCGCTGTCCAGGCTCAACACCGGTTGCCCGGCGGCATTCGCGGCTTGCCCCGCCAGGACCAGTAATAAAGCCGTGCAACAGCGCCTTGCGGCCCGGGCGCAGATTCTCGGGAAATTCGGCATATCAGGTTCCGACCCTTGCTGAAACGAAGTCTTGGCGCAGGCACGGCGGTATATACCGGTACATATAAAATGGTTATTCGACCGATATGAATTACACCGCTGTACTTGTCGACAGGGAAATATTCAAGATCGGCCAACTTTAACTTTCGGTCCTTATCAGCAGGGTGGCGCAAAAATTACAAATCTGTAATCAAGGTTTACGGCCCAGGCTTCTGTATTAAGATCCCATCAACAAAGCCAAGGCCCACGGTACTTCCACGCCCACAAAGAGAAGTTCCACAAGCAACTTAAAAACTTACCAACGACAACTTGCCCACAACTTAAATAATAACTTTCCAGTGTTTGTCGACTACCAATATCAATTGCAGAGAACTTCCTCAATATGCGCATCCTGGTTATCGAAGACGAACTCAAGACTGCCGACTACCTGCAACAGGGATTGACGGAAAGTGGTTATATCGTGGACTGCGCCAACAGCGGCGCCGATGGCCTGTACCTGACGCGCCAGCATGCTTACGACCTGGTGATCCTGGACGTCAACCTGCCGCAGATCGACGGCTGGGGCGTGCTGGACCAGATCCGCCAGTTCAGCAATACCCGGGTCATGATGCTCAGCGCCCAGGGCCGGCTGGCGGACAAGATCCGTGGCCTGGACCTGGGGGCCGACGACTACCTGGTCAAGCCGTTCGCCTTTCCCGAACTGCTGGCCAGGGTCCGTACCCTGATGCGCCGCAGCGAGCAGTCGCCGGTACCGGATGTGCTGCGGGTCGCCGACCTGGAGCTGGACCAGGGCCGGCACCGGGCCTTTCGCGGCAAGCAGCGAATCGACCTGACCACCAAGGAGTTCGCCCTGTTGCACCTGCTGATGCGCCAGAGCGGCGTGGTGCTGTCGCGGACCCAGATCATCTCCTTCGTCTGGGACATGAACTTCGATTGTGACACCAATGTGGTGGAGGTCTCGATCCGCCGCTTGCGGGCCAAGATCGACGACCCCTTCGAGCGCAAGCTGATCCATACCTTGCGCGGTGTCGGCTATGTGCTCGAGGAGCGCGACTGAGGGCCACCCTCAGTGCTGGTGCGCCTGTTCGTGAAAGCCTGACTGCTCCACCTGCAAGGTGACGTGGGCGATCTCGAAACGCTCCTGCACCAGTTCGCTGACCTCGGCCAGGATCGCCTGCTCGTCACGGCTGCCCAACTGGGCCACCAGGTGCGCGCTGAGCACGTTCTTGCCGCTGGTCAGGGCCCAGATATGCAGGTCGTGCACATCGCTGACCCCTGGCACGCCGCGAATGCCCTGCTCCACCTGGTCGATATCGATGCCTTCGGGCACACCTTGCAGCAGCACGTTGGTGCTTTCCCGGAGCAGGGTCCAGGTCCGTGGCAGCACCCACAGGCCGATGGCCGCGGCCACCAGCGAATCGACCCAGCCCCAGCCGGTGTACATGATCACCAGTGCGGCGAGGATCACCCCCAGCGAGCCGAGCATGTCGCTCCAGACCTCCAGGTAGGCGCCCTTGACGTTGAGGCTCTGGCTGCTGCCGGAGGCCAGCAGGCTCATGGAGATCAGGTTGACGATCAGCCCCAGCACTGCGATCACCAGCATTCCCGTGGACTGGATCTCGGGCGGTGCCTGCAAGCGTTGCCAGGCCTCGAAGAGGATGTAGAAGGCCACCACGAACAACAGCAGGGCATTGAAGGCCGCGGCGAGGATTTCGAATCGCGCATAGCCGAAGGTGCGCTTGCGGTCCGCCGGGCGCTTGGCGACCTGGATCGCCACCAGGGATATCGCCAGCGCCAGGGTATCGGTGAGCATGTGCGCGGCATCCGACAACAGCGCCAGGCTACCGGTGACGAAAGCGCCGATGACCTCGGCGATCATGAAGCTGCCGGTCAGCCCCAGGGCCATCCACAATTTGCGTTCGTGCCCGGCCCGTACCTGTCCGTGACTGTGTCCTGCGCCCATGGAGCCTCCTGCGGTGTGGTGGAAAACCTCGGCCTGATGATAGTCCGGTTGAGCAACGGACAGGCTCGGCCGGGCGAATTGTCATCGGGCTGTTATCTGCCGGTTATCCAGCGTGCCACCAGGACCACTCGCGGCCCGCGCGCTCATGTCGCTTTTGTGCCGGCCGCGGCCCTGTAGAATGCCCGCTTCATTCTTCGCCCAAGGGATCGCCATGCCTCGCCAGCCCCGGATCTTCGCTCTGGCCACCGCCCTGCTGCTCGGCGCCGGCGGCGCTTGGCTGCCAGCGCGAGCAGCAGCCCTGGACTGCGCGCACATCCAATACAGCCAGCAGGTCGATCGCTGTGCCCAGCAAGACAAGGAGCTGGCCGACAGCGCTCTCAACCAGAGCTACCAGGCGCTGCTGGAGCGGGTCCACCAGCGTTATCCCGGCAACCTGCTCCAGGAGCAGGAGTACCTGGGCAAGCTGAAGAACGCCCAGCGCGCCTGGATCAAGTACCGCGACAGCACCTGCGTGCTGGAGGCGGTCGACGTGGAGCCGGGCAAACCGGCCCACACCACCTTGATCAACCGTTGCGTAACCCGCCTGAGCAACGAGCGCAGTCACTACCTGGACCAGTTGCTGGTCGACTGAAGCCAGGCCGTCAGCTCAACAGCAGCCGGCTTCCTGGACCTGGGACCGGCGGGCCTCGCCGACCCGGGTGCCGAAATACCCGGCACTGGCTGCCCCGATCGCCCCCATCACCGCGCAGAAGATCACGCAGATCCAAGGGCTCCAGGGCATCAGGGCGATCAACAGCAACGGGGTGATGCTGGCCCAGAGGGCATAGGCGATGTTGTAGGTGAAGGAAATCCCCGAGACGCGGATCCGTGCCGGGAACAGCCCGACCATCACTGACGGCACGGCCCCCACCACGCCGCACCCCAGGCCGGCGATGGCGTAGGCCAGGCCGATCCAGGCGCCACCGTTGATCAGGCAGCCGTAGAGCACGGCGATCCCCAGGGGCAGCAGCAGGCTGTAGAACATCACCGTGCGCCAGGCCCCCAGGCGGTCGACGAGCAGGCCCGCCAGGACACAGCCGAGGTTGAGGAAGACGATGCCCAGGCTGCTCAGGGCGAAGGTGTGGCTGGCGCTCATGCCGAAGCTCTTCTGCATCATGGTCGGGGTGATGACCACGAACACCACCACCGCCGAGGTCAGCACGCAAGTGAGGATCAGGGCTGGCAGGATCGCCAGGCGGTGTTCGCGCAGCACCGTGCGCAGGGGCAGTTCGCTGGCGTTCTCGCGTTGTTGCTGCAGGGCCATGAACACCGGGGTCTCGCCCAGCCAGCGACGTAGCCAGACACCGATCACGCCGAATAGCCCGCCGAGCAGGAAGGGATAGCGCCAGGCGTGGTCGAGGATTTCCTCGGGGCTGAAGACCTGGGCCAGGAGGGTCGCGGTCAACGCCCCCAGCAAATAGCCGAAGGTCAGTCCGGCCTGGAGAAACCCCAAGGCATAACCGCGATGGGCCCGGGGAGCATGCTCGGCGACGAACACCCAGGCACTGGGCACCTCGCCACCCACCGCGGCGCCTTGCAGGACCCGCAGCGCCAGCAGCAACAAGGGCGCGAAATAACCGATCTGGGCATAGGTGGGCATGCTGCCGATCAGCAGGCACGGCAGCGCCATCATCAGGATGCTCAGGCTGAAGACCTTCTTGCGCCCCAGGCGGTCGGCGAAGTGGGCCATGAGGATGCCGCCCAGGGGCCTGGCCAGGTAACCGGTGACAAAGATCCCGAAGCTCTGCAACAGCCGCAGCCACTCGGGCATTTCCGGTGGGAAGAACAGCTGGCTCAGGGTCAGGGCGAAGAATACGAAGATGATGAAGTCGTAGATTTCCAGGGCCCCGCCCAGGGCGGCCAGGCCCAGGGTCCTGTAGTCGGCGCGGGAAAAACGCGCCGTCGATTCGCTGGCAAGGGTCATGAGGGCAACTCGGGTGGCACAAGACAAGGGCGCCATGGTCTACGCAAAAGTCCCGGGGAACAAGCCGTTCCCCGCACCGGGCGCAGATTCAGTTGCCCTTGGCCAGGGCGATGGCGGCCTGGATCGCCGCGCGGGCCTGGGGGCTGTTCTTCCAGCAACTGGAACCCACCAAGGAGGAGGCCCGGGTCACGATATCCAGGGCGTCGGCGCCAGCCAGCTCGGCCAGGGAGGCGATGCCCAACTGCTCCAGGCGCCCCACCACCGTGGGTCCCACACCCTTGACCTGGAGCAGCGCGGCGCGTTCTTCGGGGGAAAATGTCATGTGCGTTCAATCCTTTGCAGTACGTGGCAATTGCCGCATTCTTGCACAGTTCTCGACCGCCCCAGCCCGGAGCGGCCGACCTCCTTACAAACATAAGAAAACACGAGGTATCCACGTGGCCGCCGATATTCAAGATAGCCGCTCCGCCCGCTTCGCCCTGCGCTGTTCGAACTGGGCCGAGCGCTGGTTTCCCGACTCCTGGGTGTTCGCCGCGCTGGCGGTGATCATCGTCGCCCTGGCCACCCTGGCCATGGGTGCCAAGCCCACCGATGCAGCCATGGCCTTTGGCGACGGTTTCTGGAGCCTGATCCCCTTCACCATGCAGATGGCCTTCGTGGTCATCGGCGGTTATGTGGTGGCCAGCTCGCCGCCAGCGGTGAAACTGATCGACAAACTGGCTCGCATCCCGGCCAACGGCCGCTCGGCGGTAGCCTGGGTGGCACTGATCTCGATGCTCGCCTCGCTGCTCAACTGGGGCCTGTCCCTGGTGTTCGGCGGCCTGCTGGTCCGGGCCCTGGCCCGGCGTACCGAGCTGCGCATGGACTACCGCGCCGCCGGCGCCGCGGCCTACCTGGGCCTGGGTGCGGTCTGGGCCCTGGGGTTGTCATCCTCGGCCGCGCAATTGCAGGCCAACCCCGGGAGCCTGCCGCCTTCGATCCTGGCCATCACCGGGGTGATCCCCTTCACCCAGACCATCTTCCTCTGGCAGTCGGGCGTACTGCTGCTGGCGCTGGTGGTGGTGTCGCTGGTGATTGCCTACGCCACCGCCCCCGGCCCCGGCAGCGCCCGTGACGCCCAGGCCTGCGGGGTCGATCCCAGCTTCAGCCTGCCCAAGGCGCAACCACGCACCCGCCCAGGCGAATGGCTGGAACACAGCCCGCTGCTGATCATCCTCCTGGCCCTGCTGGCCGCCGGCTGGCTGTATCACGAGTTCGCCACCAAGCCGGCGATCACCGCGATCTCCGGGCTCAACACCTACAACTTCCTGTTCCTGATGACCGGGGCCCTGCTGCACTGGCGCCCGCGCAGCTTTCTCGATGCCGTGGCCCGGGCGGTGCCGACCACCACCGGGGTGCTGATCCAGTTCCCGCTGTACGGCTCCATCGCGGCGCTGATGACCGTGGTCAAGGGCGTGGACGGCCAGACCCTGGCCCATCACATCTCGACCTTCTTCGTGCAGATCGCCTCCCACGATACCTACGCCTTGCTGATGGGCCTGTACTCGGCGGTACTGGGCTTCTTCATTCCCTCCGGCGGCGGCAAGTGGATCATCGAGGCGCCCTACGTGATGCAGGTGGCCAACGACCTGCAGTACCACCTGGGCTGGGCAGTGCAGATCTACAACGCTGCCGAGGCCTTGCCGAACCTGATCAACCCCTTCTACATGTTGCCGCTGCTGGGCGTGCTGGGCCTGAAGGCCCGGGACCTGATCGGCTTCTCCTTCGTCCAGTTGCTGGTACATACGCCCCTGGTGCTGATCCTGCTCTGGGCACTGGGCACGACAATGGCCTACCTGCCACCCATGACCCCCTGAGCATCGCCCAGGCTCCACAAGCCGCCCTGCGCGGCTTGTGGATAACTCCCGGCACAGCCCGGGCTTGAGCGGTTCCACCGAAGCCAACCCACCCCTGCGTCGCTGTAGCTTTTTTGTCATATTCGGTTGTTACCGTGCCTGCGAAATACTTTGTAACGATTACCCGGACAGACGAGCAAGGAGCCGCCATGAGCGACGATACCGACCCGCGTGACACCAAGGAAAACGCTGCCGAGCCCCCCACAGGCACCAGCCGCCGGCGCTTTTTGGGCGGGGCCGCGGTGCTGGGCGTCGGTGCCACCCTGGCGGCTTGCGGCAAGACCGGCGCCCCCCAGTGCAAGCCCGATGAGCGCCCGCTGTCGCCCACCGAACTGGACCAGGCGCTGCGCGAGCAGGTGCAGACCGTGGTGGTGATCTACGCCGAGAACCGCAGCTTCAACAACCTGTTCGCCAACTTCCCCGGGGTCGAGCAGCCGCTGGCGGCCCTCAAGTCCGAGGCGTTCCAACAACGCGATCGCGATGGCCGCCTGCTCGACAAGCTGCCGCCGATCTGGGGCGGCCTGCTGCAAGTCGGTCCGCAGACCCTGGATGGGGTTACCTATCCGGTGGAAAGCCAGTTCCAGGAAAACCTGCCCAACGCCCCATTCCCCCTCAAGGGACCACAGGGCGAGGACCTGCCCCTGGGCCTGGTGACCCGCGACCTGTGGCATGTGTTCTACCAGAACCAGATGCAGATCAACGGCGGCAAGAACGATGGCTTCGTCGCCTGGGCCGACTCCGGCGCCCTGCCCATGGGCTACTACGCCCAGACCCGCTACTCCCTGCGCTTGTGGGACGTGGCCCGGGAGTTCGTGCTGTGCGACAACTTCTTCCAGGGCGCTTTCGGCGGCTCCTTCCTCAACCACCAGTACCTGATCAGCGCCAGGGCGCCGTTCTACCCGGATGCAGCCAACTCGGTGGCCAAGTCGCAGATCGCCACCTTGCAGGGCGACGATCCCAAGGGCACCCGTCTCAAGCCCCTGGAGAAATCCCCGGCCAGCGCCATGGACGGTGCACCGCAATTCGGCCCCAGCGCGCTGACCCCGGACGGCTACGCGGTCAACACCATGGCCCCGCCCTACTGGCCGACCTGGATCCGCGACCCGGACCGCCCGGACTACGCCAAGCCCGACTTGCCCAGCGTATTGGTGCCCCAGACCCACGAACACATCGGCGACAAGCTGTCGAAGAAGAATGTCGACTGGGCCTGGTATGGCGGCGCCTGGCAGGCCACCCTGGAGCAGTTCAAGGATTCCGGCGGGATTCCCAAGATCCCCAACTTCCAGTACCACCACCAGCCGTTCAACTATTTCGTGCGCCAGGGCCCGGAGAACCCGGACGAGCGTGCCAAGCGCCTGCGTGACGGCGGTCTGGGCGACGAGTCGAGCAGCAACAAGTTCTTCGCCGACGCCGAGGCCGGCAAGCTGCCGGCGGTGACCTTCTACAAGCCCCAGGGCAACCTCAACCTGCACGCCGGTTATGCCGATGTCGCCGCCGGCGACCGGCACCTGGACCGGGCGCTGAAGGTGCTGCGCGAGAGCCCGCAGTGGAAAAACATGGTGGTGGTGGTCACCTTCGACGAGAACGGCGGCTGGTGGGACCACGTCGCACCGCCCCAGGGCGACCGCTGGGGCCCGGGGACGCGGATCCCGGCACTGGTGGTCTCGCCGTTCGCCCGCAAGGGCACGGTGGACCATACGGTCTATGACACCGCCTCGGTCCTGCGGCTGATCACCCGGGTGTTCCAACTCGAGACTCTCGACGGCCTCAAGGAGCGCGACCAGGCCATGGTCGCTCGTGGCCAGAAGCCCATGGGCGACCTGACCAACGCCCTGCACTTCAAGACCTGACCCGGCCCCCGGTGCGCCATTGCCGCCAACCAGGGGCGGCAATGGTTGGCGCGCCCCTATAATAGCCATGTGACATCATTTTCTTTACCCATTCCCCTGCCGGGTAATATCCTGCGCGCCTCTTATTCGTTTCAGCCGTTTTACCCCCGCCAAGGAGTTCGTCGTCATGATCGTAGGCATCGACCTGGGAACCACCAACAGCCTGGTCGCGGTCTGGCGCGAAACTACCAGCGAACTGGTGCCCAACGCCCTGGGGCAGCTCCTGACGCCCAGCGTTGTGGGCCTGGACGACGAAGGCCGGGTCCTGGTGGGCCAGGCCGCCAAGGAACGCCTGCATACCCATCCACACCTGACCACCGCGCTGTTCAAGCGCTACATGGGCAGCAACACCGAAATACGCCTGGGCGAGCGCTCCTGGCGCCCGGAAGAACTCTCGGCGCTGGTGCTCAAGAGCCTCAAGGAAGACGTCGAGCGCAGCTATGGCGAACCGGTGGTAGAAGCGGTGATCAGCGTGCCGGCCTACTTCAGCGACGCCCAGCGCAAGGCCACGCGGATCGCCGGCGAGCTGGCCGGGCTCAAGGTCGAGAAGCTGGTCAACGAACCCACTGCCGCCGCCCTGGCCTACGGCCTGCACCAGCGTGACAAGGAAACCTCGTTCCTGGTCTTCGACCTGGGCGGCGGCACCTTCGACGTGTCGATCCTGGAACTGTTCGACGGGGTCATGGAGGTCCGCGCCAGCGCCGGCGACAATTTCCTCGGTGGCGAGGACTTCGACAGCCTGTTGCTGGAGCACTTCCTCGCACAACAGGCCCAGGTGCCGGACTTCCCCGAGCGCCAGAGCGTGCTCCAGGCCCTGCGCCGCGAAGCCGAGCGCGTGCGCCGGGCCCTGGGCCAGGACAGCAGCGCCGAATTCAGCTTGCGGGTGGACGGCCGGCAGTGGACCCAGACCATCACCCAGGTCCAGTTGGCGACGCTCTGCGCGCCCCTGCTGGAACGCCTGCGCCTGCCCATCGAGCGGGCCCTGCGCGACGCGCGGATCCGGGTCAGCGACCTGGATGAAATCCTCCTGGTCGGTGGCGCCAGCCGCATGCCCCTGGTGCGCAAGCTGGCAGCCGGGCTGTTCGGCCGGTTTCCCTCGATCACCCTCGACCCGGACCAGGTGGTGGCCCAGGGCGCTGCGGTGCAGGCCGCGCTCAAGGCACGCAGCCTGGCCCTGGAAGAAGTGGTGCTGACCGACGTCTGCTCCTACACCCTGGGTATCGAGACCACCCAACAGCACGGCAACCAGTTCGAAAGCGGGCACTACCTGCCGATCATCGAGCGCAACAGCGTGGTGCCGGTGAGCCGGGTCAAGTCCGTGCAGACCCTGCACGACAATCAGGACCATGTGCTGCTGAAGATCTTCCAGGGCGAGAGCCGCCTGGTGCGCGACAACGTCGCCCTGGGCCAGCTGGAAATCAAGGTGCCCAAGCGCCCGGCCGGGGAAGTCTCGCTGGATGTGCGCTTCACCTACGACATCAACGGCCTGCTGGAGGCCCAGGTGACCATTCCCCTGACCGGGGACAGCCACTCGCTGGTGATCGAGAACAACCCGGGCGTACTGACCCCGGAGGAAATCCAGGAGCGCCTGCTGGCCCTGGCGCAACTGAAGGTCCACCCTCGGGACCAGCAGGCCAATACCCTGCTCAGCGCTCGCCTGGAACGCCTCTACCAGGAGAGCCTGGGGGAACTGCGCGAGCAGGTCGGCTACTGGGCCGGACAGTTCCAGCAGATGCTGGACACCCAGGACGAGCGCCGGATCCGTGAACTGCGCAGCCAGCTCAACGAGCAACTGCAGCGCCTGGAAAACGGCCACTGGCACTAGGAGCCACCCATGGACTGCTGGTCGGTGCTGGAGCTGCCACAAGATGCCAATGAACGAGAGATCAAACGCAGCTACGCCCGGCAGTTGAAGAGCGTGCGGCCCGACACCGATGCCGAGGGCTTCCAGCGCTTGCGCGAAGCCTACGAACGGGCCCTGCAACTGGCCCGCTGGCGAACCAGCGAGGCTGCGCACGAGGCGCAACAGCCAGCAGCCGACAACCTGCGGCAATGGTCGACCCTGGTGGAACTGGCCCCTTTGCCAGTGCCCGGCCCCGCTCCGGTGCCGGTGCCGGTGCCGGTGCCGGTGCCGGTGCCGGTGCCGGTGCCGGTGCCGGTGCTACGATCGCTGCAGGACGGCCTGGACGCCAGCAACCTGCCACAGCGCTGGCAGCAGGCCCAAGAGCAGGACTGCGCCGAACCTTTCCTCAAGCATTTGCTGGCAATCTGTTACGACACTCCCGGACAACACCTGGCGCTGATCGAATGGGCCGTGGCCCACCTGGATTGGCTGACGCCCTGGCAACGCCCGTCGATGACCGCCTTGCAGGAAGCGGTACTGGTACAAGGCCTGTTGCAGCAATATCGCCGAGTGCTGGAAGAACTGCTGGCCGCAGGCCGGGACCGGCAGTTCCTCGAATGCCTGGGCGGCTACTGCGCACAGCCCTGGCTGCAGATCTTCGACCATCGCCAGTACTGGCAGGGTGAGGTCCTGGAACTGTTGCATCAGCAGCCCTGGCCGGCGTCGGTGTTCGAAGGGGTATGCCAGCTGTTCGGCTGGGATGAAAAGCGCGGTGCGACCCCGGAACCCGAATGGATGTGGCGAGCGCTGGCCGAGCGCTACCAACAGGAAGCCTTCTACCAGAAGCTAGAGGCTGATGCCGCCAACAACGCGGATACCACGCCCCAGTCCGCAGCCGCGCGGCTGTTCCTGACCCCGCCGTCCTGGCGCCGCCAGGTCGCCCTGGTCCGTCACTTCCAGAGCGAACACTGGCAGGCCTGCCTGGAGCTGTCGCATACCTTGGCCTCGCGCTTCCCGGCCCTGGTGGAACGCCTGCCCCAGCACGACCTGTTGTTCTGGAGGAGCCTGGTTCCACGCCTGATAGGTGTAGACAACTGGATACGCTGCAGCCTGGGCAGCGGCCTGGCCCTGGGCCTGTACTTCATGCCCAGGCCAGGCTACGGCCCTGAGCTGGCGCTGATCCTGGGGCTGGTCTGCAGTGCCATGCTGGGAGGGTTCGGGATCCTCCTGCTCAGCAATTGGCAACAATTGATTGGCCACTTGCTGTTACCGGACCTGTGGTTGACCGAGCGCCTGGTGCCCAAGCGCCTGAATTCAAGGAGCTACTGGCTCATCCTGCGCCACGGAGTGCCGCAATTGGTGATGCTGGCGCTGTTCGGCTTCTGGCTCGGTCTGCTCGGAATGCTCGGCTATCTGGGCTTTGTCCTGATCGGTTGGCTGCACTCAGGACGCATCGGCCAGGCGAACCCGCAATTCCATGCCCGGCATCCGTGGCTGGGGGCACTGCACTGGAATCACTTCAGCCCATGGCAACCGGTGTACCTGTTGCTCATGGTGGTGCTCGTACGCGCCTGCCAGATCCATGGCCTGGGCTTTCCCCTGACTCGCCTGATCCCGGGGTAGGTACCGACAAGCGGCCGGATGGAAGGTATTTTTTCAGCGCTGGCTGTCGCTGCGCCCGGCGCTGTACCAGTATGTCTTGCCCCCTTCGACGGGGTTCACGCTGAAAAGGATCTGAGCATGTTGAAACTCGCAGGACTGACCCTCGCGCTGGCCGCCGCTACGCTGAGTTCCACCGTCATGGCCGATGTCGAGGTCGACCTGGGCAGCCCGCAACGGGTGACCCGGCTGTTCGCCTTTCCCAACAACTGCAACGTCATCTGCTATCGCGACTGGACCCTGGAACAGACGGTGGCGCACTATCTGACCCAGAGCGTGCAACGCGATGGCTATGCCAACGCCAAGGTCAGCGTCAAGACCGCTGGCGACAAGGTCCTGGCCTCGTTCAGCGGGGTTCCGGCGGGCTACGGCAAGCCCCTGGGCGCCTTGCTGGACGCCGGCGACCTGGCCTACAAGGGCGCCAGCCAACTCAACAGCGACGGCAAGTGGGCCTACAGCTGGTACCTGTTCCTGCCCTTGGGCATGGCCCTGGAAAACCGCAAGAGCGTAGAGCTCCTGCACTTCCCGCCGGACTACTCCCTGACCCAGGCCCAGGACTACCTCGAATCGGCTACCACCGATCGCTGGGCCACCCTGCTGGTCGCCAACGGCATCGACGCCACGCAGACCCCGGCCTACCAGACCATCGTCGACATCGCGCCGATCGCCGCACCGTCCAATGCCGGCAAGGACCTGGAAGGCGTCTACGGCTACTTCAACAACTACCAGACCACCATGGTCAAGGAGGTCAGCCAGGGCAGCAGCGGCGCCGCCCTGCCGATGGTGGCCTTCGGTGCGCCGGTGCGCAGCTGGCTCAAGCAGCAGTACGGGGTAACGGTGAATGTGCTGGGCCTGGCGCAGATCAGCCCCAGTGCCGGACTCAAGGTGCCGGTACTGGGCTCCAACCACCCGAGCTACATCTGGTATGCGGCAGATCCGGCCAACTACGACGATGATGAAACCAAGGCCGATGCCGCGGGCTTGAAGGTGATGGGCCAGGATTTGAGCGCGGCCTGCTGGCAGGCGGGAATGGGCAGCAAGCCGGGTAGCGATGCGCAGGCGCAGTTGAACAGTTGCACCCAGACCTGGCAGGTGACGCAGAAGGCCAAGACCTGCGAGTTGTTCTACACCTCGATCCGCAAGCTGGACCAGCAGCAGGCAGCGGCCAAGTGCGCCAGCGCAGCGGTCAAGAGCCAGTTGCTGCAGCTCCAGTCCCCCGCACCGGCGCCCAGCACCGAAGTGCCACACCTGTGAGGTCGCGCCAGCGTCGGCCCGGACCGGGCTGGGCCGGGCCGGCGCTGGACGCTGCAGGTGCCTCAGGGCGAGCCCACCGGGCGCAGGCGGTACTGCGGCGGCAACTGCTCGGGGCCGCTGATGGTGGTGTTCAGGCTCTTCCAGCGGCCGTCCTTGATCCCATAGATGCAGCCGTGGATCGACAGGCTCTGCCCACGATGCCAGGCGTTCTGCACGATGCTGGTGTGACCGACGTTGGCCACTTGCTGGATCACGTTGAGTTCACACAGGCGGTCGACCCGCTCCTCTTCCGTGGTCAGGGCCCCCAGCGCATCACGGTGTTCGTAGTAAAGGTCGCGGATCGAACGCAGCCAGCCATCGATCAGGCCCAGCTGGCGGTCCTGCATCGAGGCCCGTACACCGCCACAGCCATAATGGCCGGTGACCAGGATGTGCTTGACCTTGAGTACATCCACCGCGTACTGGATCACCGACAGGCAGTTGAGGTCGGTGTGCAGCACCACATTGGCCACGTTACGGTGTACGAACAGGTCGCCCGGCAACATGCCGACAATCTCGTTGGCCGGCACCCGTGCGTCCGAACAGCCGATCCACAGGTACTCCGGGGTCTGCTGGCGGGCCAGCTTGGAGAAGAACTCCGGATCCTGCTGCTTGATCGCTTCGGCCCAACGCTCGTTGTTATCAATCAGGTCTTGTAGTTCGTTCATGCTGTGAAGCCTCAGGAATGATGCGCAGGTTTGACAGACGACCTCCGGCCGGGGTCACGCGCGATGCGGCAGATACCGGTCATCCCATGGGGGGAATCTTCGGCAAGGGGCTCGGTCCACCCCTACAAGCCCCTGAAGTTCGAGGACCTTCCATGACTGAACCACGACGCCCCTACAACGCGCCCCAACCCGAGCCCATCGATGACGACCAGGACCGCATGGGTTCGATGGAGGAATTGCATTTCGACGACCAGGCCCCGGTGGCTGGCGGCGACGGCCCGGCCACCGAGGATGGGTCCACCGCGAACGACCTGAGCCCGGAGATCCTGACGCCGGAAGATGGCGCCCGCTCCGTCCGGGAGAAAGGGGCCAGCCGGCCCGCCGACTGGGACCTGAGCATCGTCGACGATTCGCAGATCGGTGGTGGCTCGGGCCTGGATGAAGCCGAGCTGGCCAGGCGCAAGCCACTGGATGACCAGCGCTGAGGAAAGCGCTGGCTGGCGCGGTTCAATCCACCAGGGTACAGGCCATGACCAGCGCGTCTTCGCGCCCGCCTACCGCCGGGTAGTAGTCGCGGCGGCGCCCGACCTCGTTGAAGCCATAACGCTCGTACAACCGATAGGCGGTCTGGTTGCTGGAGCGCACTTCCAGGAAGCATTCCCGGGCGTCCTTCTGGTAGGCACGCTTCATCAGTGCCTCCAGCAGGTGCAGGCCCAGGCCGCGGCCCTGGTTTTCCGGCTTGACGGTGATGTTCAGCAGATGGGCTTCGTCGATGATCACCTGGATCACCCCATGCCCCACTTGCTGGCTGCCTTCGAACATCAGCCAGACTTCATAGGATTTGAAGGCATCCATGAAGATGCCGCGGGTCCAGGGGTGGCTGAACGCGGCATATTCGATCTTCAGGATGGCATCCAGGTCCGCCTCGGTGGCCAGGCGGAAGGTCAACGCGTCACTCATCGCTACTCTTACTCATCATTGCTTTTCCAGCGCGCCATCAACCGGCGCATGGCTTGCCAGACGTCGGCCTTGCGCTGCGGCTCGTCCATCAACAGTTCCAGCCCGGGCAAGGCCCAGGCCGAGCCCAGGCCCTCGACCTCCAGCTCACGGTTGTAGGACTCGGCATCGGCCTCGCCGGCAAAACGTATGGCCGGCAGGCCCACCAGCCACAGGCAGGCGCAGGGTTGTTCTTCGACCCGCATGCCGACGAAGGCCTGGACGAAATCCCGCGCGGCCTCGGGCCCCTGGTCCAGGTTGCCGCGGGTCAGGCGCGGCCAGCGCACCGGCTCGGCGAGGATCTGCGGGCTGTCCGGCAGGCCGGCGGCGCGCAGCATGTCCTTGAGCAGCAGGTAGGCCGGGTCGCGGCTCTGGAACGCCTCGCCGGTGGGCAATTCCACCAGCAACAGGCAATGTCCGGCCCGCAACAGTTGCAGGGCGAAGCGCGGCGGTGGGACCACCGGCGCCTTGACCACCGGGGCGGCTTCCTCGTCCTCGACCACGGGCTTGGCGACCGGGCGGGCAGAGGCCGCAGCCGGGCGCGGCACTTCGATCTTCGGCCGCTCGACACTGCGCGCCAGCGGGGCCGCTGCGGCCCGAGCCTCGGCGACGGGCGCAGGCGGCGCCTCCACCACCGGCTCCGGCAAAACCAGCAATTCGGGGCGCGAGGGGGCGGCAAAGGGCAATTCGCTGCGCGGCAACCAACTGACCACCTGCATGGCGGACAGATAAGCGCGACGACGGGACTCGATAAGCAAGGGTCGGCCACTTGTGGATAACTGAGGTGGGGGATTCTACCGTCCTTCGCCGAAGATCGCCCGCAGTTGATGCAGCGCAAAAGCGACAGTCCGTCTCCTTACTGGATCCTGGGTGAATCGTCGGCCCCCTGATGCAGTACAATCGCCGCTTTTCATTGCCAACCAGCCGGCCATTCCGATGATCGAACCCAAGCGCGTGTTGCGCGCCCTCGCCGAACACTGGGCACTTCTGGAGCCACTGTGCGAGCACTTCGACCAAGGCACCCTGAGTCTTGCCGAACTGCGCTCACAACTGGCCACCCAGCAACTGGACAGTACGCCCCAGGACATCACCAACCTGCTGGACGTATGGATACGCCTGGACATCCTGGTCCCGGTGGCGAAAAGCCCGAACCGCTTCGAGCTCAACGCGCAGATCCACGACTTCCTCGCCTACCTGCGGCGTGAACACCGCCTGGGCCTGTGCCTGGAGATCGAAGCCTACCTGCGCCACCTGGAGCGCCTGGCAGGTTACATCCAGGACGCCTTCGAGATCCGCGACGGCCACGACCTGGCGCGCCAGCTGCGCCTGCTGGACATGCGGGTACGCGATGTCCTGAAGAAACTCGCCAACGACGAACAGGCCCTGGTGGCGGTGGCCGAACGGGCCAAGACCAGCGACCGGCAGATCCCCCTGCGCCAGCGCTACGCCGAGGTGCTGGCCACCTGGGACGAATACGTCGAGCCGATGATCCAGCTGGTGAACGCCGACGGCGCCTTCGAGCAGGGCGTGCGCAAGGTGGAGAACGTGCTGCTGCGCATGCTCACCGAACAGCAGCGCCTGGGCCACCTGGTGGACGACGACATGCTGCTGCGCACCCACGCGCGGATCCTGGAGATGCAGACCAGCGCCCAGCTGACCCTGCGCCATGCCCGGGAACTGCTGCTGCCGCTGCGCGAAGAGGCCCGCCGGCACAACGCCGTGACCCGCGGTGCGGCCCTGGCCCTGTCGGTCATCCGGCGCAAGGGCATCGATGCGGTGCCCCAGGCGGCGATGCCGATGTTCACCCGCCCGCAGAGTACCTTCCTCGGCAGCTCCGGCCAGGTGGAGGCCTATGTCTACGCCCTGGCCCGCTTCGAGCCCAAGCCGGCGCGCTTCCCCAAGGCCCACAAGACCCACAAGGGCCTGGCCCCCAAGGCGCCGCGCACGGTCCGGGAAATGCTCGAGCGTTGCGAGAACGCGCTGCCGATGCCGGACCTGATGAGCTGGCTGCTGGACCAGGAACCGGACGGCGCCACCGACGAGCTGCTGTACTGGTTCTCCCGCCTGTCCCGGGAAAAACGCTTCAAGCGCGAGCGTCTCGAACGCCGCGAATACCACACCCAGGAGCACCAGGTCAGCCTGCGCTCCTTCGCCCTGCTCTCGGCTCGCGACGACCAGCCCGAGCAAACTGCGAGTAATGCCAATGCATCTTGATCTTTCCGAACTGTCCCAGCTGGCGCCGATCTTCCGCGAGCTGTTCAAGGGCTACCACGTCAGCCGCCGCGATCCGGAGCTGTACGCGCAACTGTCGAATTTCCAGGACCAGTACCGCACCCTGTTCAAGGCCCTGGGCTTCGAGCTGGTGTGCGATACCCGCGGCTTCTATTACTTCGTGCCGGAAAACGCCGCGGCGCAGGTGAACAAGACCGCCCAGCGCCTGGCGCTGTTCACCTTCATCCTGGTGGAGCACCTGGCCGACCAGGGCCGCGACCCGATCGCCGTGCTCGACGGCGGCAGCCTGGGTCGCGACGAGCTGCCCTCGCTGCTGGACAAGTACCGCGACCTGTTCATCCAGGCCGAAGTGCAGACCCAGGAAGAGCTGGAAGAAAAGATCATGCGCCGCATGACCCAGCTGGGCTTCGCCCTGGAGGAGCCGGGGATCTACCGCTTCCTGCCGCCGATGCACCGCTTCCTCGACGTCTGCCTGTCGGTACAGCAAGACCGCGACCTGGCGGCCAGCCTGCACAGCGTGCTGCCATTGCCGACCCCGGTGCTGGTGGACGAGGACAGCGACGAGAAACTGCTGCAAACCGATGACCCGCTGGACCTGAGCGAATTCGACGAGTCCGAGGAAAGTGAAGAAGACGCGCTGGCCCGAGCCATCGCCGAAGAACAGGAGCTCGACGCATGAGCAAGGAACGCTACGGCATCCGCCGCTTTGCCCTTTTGAACACCGCTGGCTACAGCCTGGGCCTGTTCCCCCTGGAAGAGCCGCTGTCGGTCTACGGTGCGAACAACCTGGGCAAGTCGGCGTCGATCAACGCCCTGCAATTCCCGATCCTGGCGCGCATGTCGGACATGAGCTTCGGCAAGTACAGCCTGGAGCAGTCGCGGCGCTTCTACTTCGCCTCCGACACCAGCTACATCCTGGTGGAAGTCTCGCTGCCCCACGGCCCCCACGTCATCGGCGTGTCGGGACGCGGACCGGGTGGTGGCTTCGGCCACCAGTTCTTCGCCTACGCCGGGCAACTGGACCTGGCCCACTACCAGAAGGACGACACCTGCCTGCGGCAGAAAGAGCTGTTCACCAACCTGGAGCGCCATGGCCTGAAGGCCTACGAGCTCAAGCCCGATGAACTGCGGCGCCTGCTGGTCGGTGGCCACACCTCGATCCCCCTGGACCTGACCCTGATCCCGCTGCGCTCCACCAGCGAACAGAGCCTGAAGACCTTCCGCGCGCTGTTCATCAACCTGCTGCACATGCGCGAAATCACCGCGGCCAAGCTCAAGCAGCTGTTCCTCGATGCCTTCGAGCACAGCCTGCGCTCGGGCAGCGTCGACTACATCGCCGCCTGCGACGAGGCGTTCCGCGATGTGCGGCGCATGGAGCAGGACTACAACTCCCTGGTGGCTGCCGGCCCGCTGGTGGAGGCCCTGGCCAACGGCGTGAAGCAACGGGACATCCTGCGCGGCAAGCTGCATCGCCTGTCGCCGCTGCTGGACTCGCTGTTGGGCACTTGGTCGGACTACGCCAGTGCGCGCAAGGAAGAGCTGACCATCCAGGCCGAGCACTACCGCAACGAGCAGGACGCCCTGCAGAACGACCAGCGCAGCAGCACCCAGGAAATGATGCGCCTGGAGCGGGAAATCACCGGTACCCAGCGCTGGCTGGGTGAGCTGTCGGTGCTCAAGCACCGCTTCGCCCTGGTGGATGACGTCAAGGTGCTGGAGCAGCAACTGCTGGCGGCCAAGGATGCCCACGACGAACTGGCCGGCGCCCTGGCCCAGTCCCGGCAGTTCTCCGCCGAAGACCTGGAAGAGCGCCTGCGCGACCTGGAAAAACGCCTGAAGTCGGTGAAGCAGCAGCTCGACCACGCCGACAACAACAGCTACGCCCGCCTGCGCGAGGAGTTCTCCCAGCAGGATGTGGAACGCCTGATGCGCCTGTTCAACAGCGCGCTGTTCAGCCTGCCCCTGGGCGAGCATGGCATCGCCCTGGACGACAATGGCGACTGGGTGAAGTCCGTGGAGCTGATCCTCGACGGCTTCAAGGGCGAGCGTTTCGAAGTGCCCGGGCTGACCATCGACATCTCCCATATCGAACCACCGGCGTTGCAGGCCCTGGCCGACCGCGCGGCACTGCGCGACCAGAAGGAGCGCCTGGAGAAGGAGCTCAAGCAGCTCAAGACCCAGGCCGCCGTGGCTGCCGACCGCGCCGCGAGCAAGACCCAGACCGAGGCCCTGTACCAGCAGGTACTGGATGCGCAGAAAGCCCTGGAAGACTTCCGCCGGACCCAGACCCTGAGCGCCGAGGAAGGCGAGAAGCTGGAACAGCTGGCGCAGATGGAGGCCGCCCAGGACGAACTCAAGCGCTCCAGCGACGCCTTCACCGAGCGCGTCCAGCAACTGTCGGCCAAGCTGCAACTGGTGGGTCGCCAGATCAGCGACATGGAAGCCAAGCAGCGCACCCTCGACGACGCCCTGCGCCGTCGCCAGCTGCTGCCGGCGGACCTGCCGTTCGGCACACCGTTCATGGACCCGGTGGATGACTCCATGGACAACCTGCTGCCGCTGCTCAACGACTACCAGGACAGCTGGCAGGGCCTGCAGCGGGTCGATGGCCAGATCGAGGCGTTGTATGCCCAGGTGCGCCTCAAGGGCGTGGCCAAGTTCGACAGCGAGGATGATGTCGAGCGTCGCCTGCAATTGCTGATCAACGCCTATTCGCACCGCACCGAGGAAGCCCTGACCCTGGGCAAGGCACGCCGTGCGGCGGTCACCGACATCGCCCGGACCCTGCGCAATATCCGCAGCGACTACGACAGCCTGGAACACCAGCTGGCGCTGTTCAACCGCGAGATCAACAAGCGCCAGGTTTCCAACCTGCAGAGCTTCCGCATCGTCCTGGCGCCGAACAAGGAGGCGCTCAAGCACATCGACCAGATCATCCACAGCGCCGGCCAGTACGAGGAAGGCGAGACCCTGTCGGTGTTCGACCTGAGCCAGAGCGCCGAGCAGGACAACAAGAACGAAGAGGCCAAGGAGTACCTGGCGCGGCTGGTGGCGGCCAACCACAACCAGCTGGGCCTGAAGGACCTGTTCGAGCTGGCGTTCGAGATCACCAAGGTCAACGGCCAGCCGGTGATCCATACCGACATCGATGGCGCGGCGTCCAACGGCACCACCATGACCATCAAGGCGCTGACCAACATGTACTTGTTGCTGCACTTGATGGACCGCGACCAGGCCGGGCGTATCCGCCTGCCCTACTACCTCGACGAGGCGGCGGACATCGACGAACGCAACCAGGCGGCGCTGCTCGAGACCAGCCTGCAACTGGGCTTCGTGCCGATCCTGGCCAGTGTGAAGCCGCAGGTTTCGGCCCAGGTGGCCATCGACCTGGAAGGCGGTAGCGGTCCGAACGGCATCTATATCGATGAAGCGGACTGGAAGTTCATCCGGCGCCACGACCAGGTCAAGGCGGTGATGAACGAACAAGCCGAGGATGAAGCACAGGCGGAGTTGGACGAAGCCTGATTTCCCTGCGCTGAAACACAAAGGCCGCCCTCTTGCGAGGGCGGCCTTTTTTATTGGGTTGGCGCTAGCGCGTCACTGGGGCGGCCGGTTGCTTGCCGAGGGGAATCTTCGGCGCCCAGGTCAGCCATTCATCCTCGAACTGATCGAACAGCGGGAAAGTCTGCTCGGGCCGCGCCGGGTTGCCCATGCGCTCGCCCTCCGGGGTGGCGAAGGCGATACCGCCCTGGATCAGGGTCTCCAGGGATTCCGTACGCACGGTCGCGCCCTTGAACAGGCCGAAATCCACGCCAAAGCCGCTGCTGTTCCAGAAGCGCGTGCCACCGCGTACCAGTGGCGCGTACTTGGGCTCGATAAGAATGTGGATCAGGACCCGATCGGCCGTTTGCCCCAGTTCGTAGCCAGTGACCTTGCCCACCGTTATCTCGCGGTAGGTCACGGGTACGCCGATCTTCAGCGATCCACGCCGGGCAGCGCTCAGCACCAGGCTCAGGCCAGGCTCCTGGACACTGGCCTGTGGTGGCTGTGGCAGGGCCACGAAGCTGGTTTGCGCGCCGAGGTTTTTCTCCGGTGGCTGGACTTCGATGTACTGGCCGGTGACCAGGGTCTCCAGGTTCGAGGTCTTCATCAAACCCAACTCGGGCTTGACCACCCAGAACTGGCTACCGACCCGGGCAATACGCTCAGGCACCTCGGTGATGCGCGCCTTGAGCATCACCGACTGCATATCGGGGCTGAGGGTGACTTGCTCGAGCTTGCCCACATCCAGGCCCTTGAAGCGCACCGGGGTGCCGGCACGCAGGCCATCGGCGCGATCGACCTTGATCTGCACCACAATGCCGCGCTGCGCCGCCTCTTCCTGGTTGGCGAACAGGCGGAACCGTGGGATACGCTTTTTCAGCGGTACATCGGGTATTGGCGTATCGAAAGCGATGCCGCCGGCCATCAAGCTTTGCAACGACTCGCTCTTGATCTGGATGCCACCGGTCAAACCACCCGTGAGGGTGATGCCGCTGACATTCCAGAAACGGGTCGAACCGTTGACCAGTTTCTCGTACTCCTTCTCGATGTGGACGCCGATCACCAGCTGCTTGCGGGTATGGGAGAACTGGTAGCTCTGTACGGCCCCGACCTTGACCTGTTTGTAGAGGATCGGGCTGCCGACCTCCAGGGAGCCGAGATTGTCGGTGAACAGCACCATGTGCAGGCCCGGTGTGCGCAGGTCCAGCGGTGGCGCCTTGGCCCGAGCCTCGAATTCACGCTGCGGCGCGGCGCCCTTGTCGCCCGGGCGAACGGCGATGTAGTTGCCCTTGAGCAGGGCCTCCAGCCCGGTGATGCCCGCCAGGGTGATGGATGGCTTGACGGTCCAGAACTGGGTGCCCTGTACCAGATAGTCTTCGGCCAGCGGGTCGAGGGTCAATTCGGCGGTGGCGCTGGTCAGGTCGGCATCGACTTTCAGGGCTTTCAGGCTGCCGACCTGGATGCCCTTGTACATCACTGGCGTATGCCCGGCCTGCAAGCCTTCGAAATCGCTGAGCTTGACCTTGACCCGGATACCGGCCTGGGCGGCGTCGAAGTCTTCGTAGAGGCGAAACGGCAGGCTCGGGTCAGTCGGCGGGCTGTCCTTGCGATTCTCCGGAGTGGCGAAGGCAATACCACCGGCGACGATGCTGGCCAGGGATTCGCTGCGGATCTTCAGCCCGCTCAGGTTGGCGTCGACACTGATGCCGCTGGCGTTCCAGAAACGCGTGTGCTTGCGCACCAGGCTGGCATAGGTCGGCTCGATGTAGACCTTGAGTTCAACGGTGCTCTGGTCTTCGGAGAGCAGGTAGCTCTTGATCTGGCCGACCTGGATCTGTTTGTAGAACACCGGACTGCCACGGGTCAGCGAGCCCAGGCGCTCGGCCTTGATGGTCAGGTGCAGGCCGGGCTTGGCATCGGACAGGGGCGGCTCCTCGACCAGTGCGGTGAACTTGCGGGTCGGTTCTCCACCTTCTCCCGGGCTGACGGCGATGTAGTTGCCCGAGACCAGGGTTTCCAGGCCGGTGATACCGGCCAGGCTGACGCTAGGCTTGACCAGCCAGAATCGCGTGTTGGTCTTCAGGTACTGCTCGACATCCTTGCTCATCTCGACGGTGGCGACCACGCCCTTGGAGCTGCCCTCGTCATCCAGTTCCAGAGACTTGACCTTGCCCACGGGCATGCCTTTGTAGAACACCTCGGTCTTGTTGGCCTGGACGCCTTCGCCGCTTTCAAAGCGTAGCTGGATCAGGATCCCGGTCTCGCTGTAGGCGCGCCAGCCCAGCCAGCCACCAATGACCAGGGCAATCAGGGGTAGCACCCAGATGGCCGACCAATTGGAAGCCGGTCGGGTTTTGGCAGTAGGCAAATCACTCATGGTCGTCGTCCGACTCCGTGTTGTCCCAGATCAGTCGGGGATCGAAGGTTATCGCAGCCATCATGGTGAGGATCACCACGCTGGCAAAGGCGACCGCACCGAGGTTGGCTTCGATGCTGGCCAGCCGGCCAAAGTTGACCACCGCCACCAGGATGGCGATGACGAAGATATCCAGCATCGACCAGCGGCCGATGAATTCGATGAAGCGATACATGACGATCCGCTGCCTAGCCGACAACGGTTGGTGGCGTTGCACCGAGAACAGCAGCAAGGCGATACCCACCAGCTTGAAGGTCGGCACCAGGATGCTGGCGACGAATACCACCGTGGCGATGGGAATCATGCCGTGCTGCACCAATTGGATGACACCCGACATGATGGTGCTGGGGCTGCCTTGGCCCAGGGCGCTGACCGTCATGATCGGCAGGACGTTGGCCGGGATATAGAGGATGGCCGCAGTGATCAGCAATGCCCAGGTCCGCAGGATGCTGTTGGGACGACGGGCATGGACCTTGGCTCCACAACGTGTGCAGGACTGGCTGTGACTGTCGGCCTGCTGCCGGTTCAACTCATGGCATTCGGTACAAATCAGGATGCCCGCATCAATCGCCCGCATGCACGTCTTCTCCGGATAACGCCTGCCAGACCTGGTGTGGCGACATCACCACTTCCAGCCAGACCTGGATCAACAGCAACGCGATAAAGCACACCAGGCCCAGGCCCACGGTAATGGACGCCATGTCGGCCAACTTGACGATGGCTACCAGCACCCCCATGAGGTAGACCTCGAGCATGCCCCAGTCGCGCAGGTGGTGATAAATACGATAGAGCAACAGACCGTAGCTTCGACCGATGCACCAGTGAATGCTCAACAGGACCAGCAGTTGGCAGATCAGCTTCAACAACGGGATGCCCATGCTGCAGAGGAACACCACCACTGCCACGCCTTGCATGCCCGTGTCGAACAGCCCTAGAACTCCACTCCAGACCGTATCGTTGGAAGACTGCCCCATGAGATCGAGCTGCATGATGGGCAGGAAATTGGCCGGCACATAGAGCAGCAAGGCGGCGATCACCAGGGCCAGGCTGCGTTGGACGACGTTGTGCCGGTGGGCATACAACTCGTAACCGCAACGCGGGCATTGGGCTTTTTCGCCATGGGCGAGTGTTGGCTTGCGCATCAGCAAGTCGCACTCATGGCAGGCGACCAAATCATCCAGCGGCAATTCCGACACCCCGGGGGTATCAACCGGATCCAGCATAGAGGGCTCGGGAATTGAGAAAAATAGCCACTATTCTAGTGTTCCGATTCGAAAATAACTGTGCAAATTTGTCCTCGAATCGGAATGTTTTTCGTCCGCGCAAAGACAAAACCCCAACTGCTTTCGCAATTGGGGTTTCGGAATTTAATCTTGACGATGACCTACTCTCACATGGGGAAACCCCACACTACCATCGGCGATGCATCGTTTCACTGCTGAGTTCGGGATGGGATCAGGTGGTTCCAATGCTCTATGGTCGTCAAGAAATTCTGTAGCTGAGCCGTTGTTTGGGCAACGTTCCAGCGAATGGGTATGCAATAGGTTTGTGTGTCAAACTTTCGGTTGGTCATCTTCACACACCGCAATCTGGTCTCTATCGAGTTCGCAAATTGCTTGGGTGTTATATGGTCAAGCCTCACGGGCAATTAGTATTGGTTAGCTCAACGCCTCACAGCGCTTACACACCCAACCTATCAACGTCGTAGTCTTCGACGGCCCTTTAGGGGATTCAAGATCCCAGTGAGATCTCATCTTGAGGCAAGTTTCCCGCTTAGATGCTTTCAGCGGTTATCTTTTCCGAACATAGCTACCCGGCAATGCCACTGGCGTGACAACCGGAACACCAGAGGTTCGTCCACTCCGGTCCTCTCGTACTAGGAGCAGCCCCTCTCAAATCTCAAACGTCCACGGCAGATAGGGACCGAACTGTCTCACGACGTTCTAAACCCAGCTCGCGTACCACTTTAAATGGCGAACAGCCATACCCTTGGGACCGGCTTCAGCCCCAGGATGTGATGAGCCGACATCGAGGTGCCAAACACCGCCGTCGATATGAACTCTTGGGCGGTATCAGCCTGTTATCCCCGGAGTACCTTTTATCCGTTGAGCGATGGCCCTTCCATACAGAACCACCGGATCACTAAGACCTACTTTCGTACCTGCTCGACGTGTTTGTCTCGCAGTCAAGCGCGCTTTTGCCTTTATACTCTGCGACCGATTTCCGACCGGTCTGAGCGCACCTTCGTACTCCTCCGTTACTCTTTAGGAGGAGACCGCCCCAGTCAAACTACCCACCATACACTGTCCTCGATCCGGATAACGGACCTGAGTTAGAACCTCAAGGTTGCCAGGGTGGTATTTCAAGGATGGCTCCATGAGAACTGGCGTCCCCACTTCAAAGCCTCCCACCTATCCTACACAAGCAAGCTCAAAGTCCAGTGCAAAGCTATAGTAAAGGTTCACGGGGTCTTTCCGTCTAGCCGCGGATACACTGCATCTTCACAGCGATTTCAATTTCACTGAGTCTCGGGTGGAGACAGCGCCGCCATCGTTACGCCATTCGTGCAGGTCGGAACTTACCCGACAAGGAATTTCGCTACCTTAGGACCGTTATAGTTACGGCCGCCGTTTACCGGGGCTTCGATCAAGAGCTTCGCTTGCGCTAACCCCATCAATTAACCTTCCGGCACCGGGCAGGCGTCACACCCTATACGTCCACTTTCGTGTTTGCAGAGTGCTGTGTTTTTAATAAACAGTCGCAGCGGCCTGGTATCTTCGACCGGCATGGGCTTACGGAGCAAGTCCTTCACCCTCACCGGCGCACCTTCTCCCGAAGTTACGGTGCCATTTTGCCTAGTTCCTTCACCCGAGTTCTCTCAAGCGCCTTGGTATTCTCTACCTAACCACCTGTGTCGGTTTGGGGTACGGTTCCTGGTTATCTGAAGCTTAGAAGCTTTTCTTGGAAGCATGGCATCAACCACTTCGTCACCTAAAAGGTAACTCGTCATCAGCTCTCGGCCTTGAAATCCCGGATTTTCCTAAGATTTCAGCCTACCACCTTAAACTTGGACAACCAACGCCAAGCTGGCCTAGCCTTCTCCGTCCCTCCATCGCAATAACCAGAAGTACAGGAATATTAACCTGTTTTCCATCGACTACGCTTTTCAGCCTCGCCTTAGGGACCGACTAACCCTGCGTCGATTAACGTTGCGCAGGAAACCTTGGTCTTTCGGCGTGCGAGTTTTTCACTCGCATTGTCGTTACTCATGTCAGCATTCGCACTTCTGATACCTCCAGCAAGCTTCTCAACTCACCTTCACAGGCTTACAGAACGCTCCTCTACCGCATCACTTACGTGATACCCGTAGCTTCGGTGTATGGTTTGAGCCCCGTTACATCTTCCGCGCAGGCCGACTCGACTAGTGAGCTATTACGCTTTCTTTAAAGGATGGCTGCTTCTAAGCCAACCTCCTAGCTGTCTAAGCCTTCCCACATCGTTTCCCACTTAACCATAACTTTGGGACCTTAGCTGACGGTCTGGGTTGTTTCCCTTTTCACGACGGACGTTAGCACCCGCCGTGTGTCTCCCATGCTCGGCACTTCTAGGTATTCGGAGTTTGCATCGGTTTGGTAAGTCGGGATGACCCCCTAGCCGAAACAGTGCTCTACCCCCTAGAGTGATACATGAGGCGCTACCTAAATAGCTTTCGAGGAGAACCAGCTATCTCCGAGCTTGATTAGCCTTTCACTCCGATCCACAGGTCATCCGCTAACTTTTCAACGGTAGTCGGTTCGGTCCTCCAGTCAGTGTTACCTAACCTTCAACCTGCCCATGGATAGATCGCCCGGTTTCGGGTCTATACCCAGCGACTAAACGCCCTATTAAGACTCGCTTTCGCTACGCCTCCCCTATTCGGTTAAGCTTGCCACTGAATATAAGTCGCTGACCCATTATACAAAAGGTACGCAGTCACAGAACAAAGTCTGCTCCCACTGCTTGTACGCATACGGTTTCAGGATCTATTTCACTCCCCTCTCCGGGGTTCTTTTCGCCTTTCCCTCACGGTACTAGTTCACTATCGGTCAGTCAGTAGTATTTAGCCTTGGAGGATGGTCCCCCCATATTCAGACAAGGTTTCTCGTGCCCCGTCCTACTCGATTTCACTTCTAAGATCCTTTCGCGTACAGGGCTATCACCCACTATGGCCGCACTTTCCAGAGCGTTCCGCTAAAATCAAAGAAGCTTAAGGGCTAGTCCCCGTTCGCTCGCCACTACTAAGGGAATCTCGGTTGATTTCTTTTCCTCAGGGTACTTAGATGTTTCAGTTCCCCTGGTTCGCCTCTTGCACCTATGTATTCAGTGCAAGATAACCATCTTATGATGGTTGGGTTCCCCCATTCAGAGATCTCCGGATCAAAGTCTGTTTGCCGACTCCCCGAAGCTTATCGCAGGCTACCACGTCTTTCATCGCCTCTGACTGCCAAGGCATCCACCGTATGCGCTTCTTCACTTGACCATATAACCCCAAGCAATCTGGTTATACTGTGAAGACGACATTCGCCGAAAGTTTGAATTCACAAACTTTACCTTAGCCTGATCCACTACCAGTGAAGTAGTGTTCAGTCTATCTTTCTATCACATACCCAAATTTTTAAAGAACGATCTAATCAAAAGACTAGAAATCAACATTCGATTTGAATGCTCATTTCTAAGCTTTCAGAAGCAGTTTATGGTGGAGCCAAGCGGGATCGAACCGCTGACCTCCTGCGTGCAAGGCAGGCGCTCTCCCAGCTGAGCTATGGCCCCATAACAAAATTGGTGGGTCTGGGCAGATTCGAACTGCCGACCTCACCCTTATCAGGGGTGCGCTCTAACCAACTGAGCTACAGACCCAATTTCGAGCTTGTAACTGTTAGCTTGGAGCTATCAGCTTGGAGCTTAAAGCTGCTTCTATCGTCTTCTTCAATGAATCAAGCAATTCGTGTGGGAGCTTATGAAGCAGCTGATGTCGTCGATTAAGGAGGTGATCCAGCCGCAGGTTCCCCTACGGCTACCTTGTTACGACTTCACCCCAGTCATGAATCACACCGTGGTAACCGTCCTCCCGAAGGTTAGACTAGCTACTTCTGGTGCAACCCACTCCCATGGTGTGACGGGCGGTGTGTACAAGGCCCGGGAACGTATTCACCGCGACATTCTGATTCGCGATTACTAGCGATTCCGACTTCACGCAGTCGAGTTGCAGACTGCGATCCGGACTACGATCGGTTTTGTGGGATTAGCTCCACCTCGCGGCTTGGCAACCCTCTGTACCGACCATTGTAGCACGTGTGTAGCCCAGGCCGTAAGGGCCATGATGACTTGACGTCATCCCCACCTTCCTCCGGTTTGTCACCGGCAGTCTCCTTAGAGTGCCCACCATAACGTGCTGGTAACTAAGGACAAGGGTTGCGCTCGTTACGGGACTTAACCCAACATCTCACGACACGAGCTGACGACAGCCATGCAGCACCTGTGTCAGAGTTCCCGAAGGCACCAATCCATCTCTGGAAAGTTCTCTGCATGTCAAGGCCTGGTAAGGTTCTTCGCGTTGCTTCGAATTAAACCACATGCTCCACCGCTTGTGCGGGCCCCCGTCAATTCATTTGAGTTTTAACCTTGCGGCCGTACTCCCCAGGCGGTCAACTTAATGCGTTAGCTGCGCCACTAAAGTCTCAAGGACCCCAACGGCTAGTTGACATCGTTTACGGCGTGGACTACCAGGGTATCTAATCCTGTTTGCTCCCCACGCTTTCGCACCTCAGTGTCAGTATCAGTCCAGGTGGTCGCCTTCGCCACTGGTGTTCCTTCCTATATCTACGCATTTCACCGCTACACAGGAAATTCCACCACCCTCTACCATACTCTAGCTTGCCAGTTTTGGATGCAGTTCCCAGGTTGAGCCCGGGGCTTTCACATCCAACTTAACAAACCACCTACGCGCGCTTTACGCCCAGTAATTCCGATTAACGCTTGCACCCTCTGTATTACCGCGGCTGCTGGCACAGAGTTAGCCGGTGCTTATTCTGTCGGTAACGTCAAAACAGCAAGATATTAGCTTACTGCCCTTCCTCCCAACTTAAAGTGCTTTACAATCCGAAGACCTTCTTCACACACGCGGCATGGCTGGATCAGGCTTTCGCCCATTGTCCAATATTCCCCACTGCTGCCTCCCGTAGGAGTCTGGACCGTGTCTCAGTTCCAGTGTGACTGATCATCCTCTCAGACCAGTTACGGATCGTCGCCTTGGTGAGCCATTACCTCACCAACTAGCTAATCCGACCTAGGCTCATCTGATAGCGCAAGGCCCGAAGGTCCCCTGCTTTCTCCCGTAGGACGTATGCGGTATTAGCGTCCCTTTCGAAACGTTATCCCCCACTACCAGGCAGATTCCTAGGCATTACTCACCCGTCCGCCGCTAAATCCGTGAGCAAGCTCACTTCATCCGCTCGACTTGCATGTGTTAGGCCTGCCGCCAGCGTTCAATCTGAGCCATGATCAAACTCTTCAGTTCAATACTGCTTGGGTTTTTAAGAAACCCTAAACTTGGCTCAGCAATCTCAAATGACTATGTGATTTCTCGCATGGTCACTCGTGATGCTGATAATCTTTTTGACTATCAGTCTGACTACACAAGCACCCACACGAATTGCTTGATTCAGTTGTTAAAGAGCGGTTGGTTAAGATCTTTCGTCTCAACCGAGGCGCGCATTCTACAGCAGCCTCATTTGCTGTCAAGTGATTTTTTTAAGAAGTTTTCAAAGTTTCCTTTGCAACTTCAACCACTTGCGCTTTCGATCTCTCGTTAGCGGGAGGCGAATTCTACAGCGTTACACGCTGCTGTCAACACCTCTTTTTAACCGCTTTCGATCGAGAGGATCGAAACGCTAACAAGGCTACTTTCGCTGCCTTATCAGCTCCTTTCGGACTTCGATGAACTGAAGCGTGACCGCTGCCGAAATCTTCGTAACTCGTTGAATTTCAAGGAGTTTTCCGTTTCGACTGCGCCGGAAGTGGGGCGAATTATAGACCTGTAGAATCTGCCGTCAAGCACTAATTACACTTTTCTTGCAGAAGATGCTTTTCCAATCATAAGCCGAGGAATACGGCGAGCCACGAAGGGCAGGCGCAGCACCATTAATACTGCCCCCAAAGACGCGTAGATGGCCCATTCCTTCAAATCGGCCCTGACGATCCACAACATATGCAGCAACCCAAGCCCAAGAATGAAATAGACCAAGCGATGCAACTTCTTCCAGCGAGCCCCCAACCGTCGTTGGCTGTAGCGATTGGATGTTACCGCCAACGACAGCAGAAGGATGAACCCCAAACTACCGACAAGGATATAAGGCCGCTTGCGCAGCTCCACGCCAAGTTGCGACCAGTCCAACCCCAGTATGAAAACGCCATAGGCAGTCAAATGCAGCGCCACATAAGCAAAGCACCATAATCCCAACTGCCGTCGCACAGCGATCCAACCCGACCAGCCTGTCAGCTTCTGCAGCGGCGTCATGCTCAACGTGAGTAACAGAAACACCAGGGCTCCCAATCCCAGCCGATCGACCAGGACCTTGCCCGGGTCGGGCCCCAACAGCGAAGCCCAAGCCTCATACAACCAATACATGGGCCATATCGCGCCTGCAATGAATACACCGATGCGCCAGAGCGAATGACGCATCAGTAATCCTTCCTCAGATCCATCCCGCTATATAAAGAGGCGACCTCTTCCCCATAGCCATTGAACATCTGGGTCTCGCGGACATTCGGACTGAACAGCCCACTGGGAAGGCGTCGCTCCCGCGCCTGGGTCCAACGGGGATGGTCGACCGTCGGATTCACATTTGCATAAAAGCCGTATTCGTTGGCGGCGATACTCTGCCAGGTCGTCTTGGGCTGCTCACTGACCAAACTGATACGCACGATGGATTTCACGCTCTTGAAGCCATACTTCCAGGGCACGACCAACCGCAGCGGTGCGCCGTTCTGGTTCGGCAACTCCCGCCCATACATTCCCACCGCCAGGATCGCCAACGGGTTCATCGCCTCATCGAGCCGCAGTCCTTCGACATAAGGCCAATCAATCAAGGCGAACCCGGAGCGCTGCCCCGGCATATGTTCGGGATCACGCAAGGTTTCAAAGCGAATGAACTTGGCCTTGCTGGTGGGCTCGACCTGCTTGAGCAACGCAGAAACGGGAAAGCCGATCCAGGGGATCACCATCGACCAGGCCTCGACACAACGCAGTCGATAGATACGCTCCTCCAACTGGTAAGGCTTGATGAAGTCCTCGAGCGCGTAACGACCCGGCTTGGCTACCTCACCATCCACTACCACACTCCACGGCTCAGTCTTCAGAGCTCCGGCATTGGCGGCGGGATCACCTTTATCAGTGCCGAATTCGTAGAAGTTGTTGTAGTGGGTCGCATCCTTGAAGGGAGTGATCGCCTCCCCCTGGGCAACCACCGCTTGCCAGCGAGTGGCCGGCAATTTCTCCGTGAACCAGGAAGGAGCCTGCCCCGGGTCGACATCGGCATAGCGCACCGCCTCGTCCGCCCTGCCCCAACGAGGCAACGCAGCCGCGGCGAGACCTGCAACGGTGCCACCCAACAGGGCGCGCCGCGACAGGTAGAAGGATTCGGGAGTGATATCCGACGCTTTGCAATCGGAAGACTTGGGGAACTTGAGCAGCATGACAACTCCGCAGTATTGGAGGACAGATGCACCAATAGACTGCGGAGTATGGGGGAAATTACATCACTCGATGTGATTGCGGCGACGAAGATGCAACAGGTACTGGATCGGACCGGAAGCCGCATAGGCCAGGAACACCAGCAACAGTACCCGGGGCGGATCGCTGAACACCACCGCGAAGACCAGGACCACCGCCAGGATGGCCACGAACGGCACCCGGCCCTTGAGGTCGAGATCCTTGAAGCTGTTGTACTTGATGTTGCTGACCATCAGCATGCCGGCAGCCGCCACCATCAGGGCCACCAGGAACGACATCTTCGACCCCTGGATACCATAGTCACTGAAGGCCCAGACGATACCTGCCACCACACCCGCAGCCGCCGGACTGGCCAGGCCAATGAAGTAACGCTTGTCGGCCGTCCCCACTTGAGTATTGAAACGTGCCAGGCGCAATGCGGCACCGGCTACATAAATGAAGGCGACCATCCAGCCAACCTTGCCCATGTCGCCCAGCGCCCAGCCGAAGGCCAGCAACGCCGGGGCAACGCCGAACGCCACCATGTCCGACAAGGAATCGTACTCGGCACCGAACGCACTCTGAGTGTTGGTCATCCGGGCTACGCGGCCATCCAGGCCATCAAGCACCATGGCAACGAAAATCGCGATGGCAGCAAAGGCAAAATACTTGCTCGCTCCGGCAGCATCCCCGGCACTCAGGGCACTCTGGGCACTCATGGAGCTGATGATGGAATAGAACCCCGCGAACAGGTTCGCAGTGGTGAACAGATTCGGCAGAAGATAGATACCACGATGCCGGACTTTACGGCCTTCAGCGTCATGTCCTTCTTCGACATGCTCATCGATCGGTAGCAGGCTTTCGGCGTCAGAGGCCTGGTTTGGCTCTTCGGGACGTTCGCTCATGGACATTACCTTGCAACGGTGTGAAAAGTTTCGACAGATACCCCGGGCCACGGTTCGGCCACAAAGGAGCCTGCTTTATACCAGAACCTATCCCCGCGAACGAAAAAACGCGGCCTAGGCCGCGTTTTCCCTGACAAGACTCGAACTTAGTTCTTGGTTTTGTCGACGATCTTGTTGGCAGAGATCCACGGCATCATCGAACGCAGTTGCTCGCCGATGATCTCGATGCCGTGAGCGGCGTTGTTACGACGCTTGGCGGTCATGGATGGGTAACCGGTAGCGCCTTCGCTGATGAACATCTTCGCGTATTCGCCGTCCTGGATGCGCTTCAGGGCGTTGCGCATGGCCTGGCGGGATTCGGCGTTGATGACTTCTGGGCCCGTCACGTATTCGCCGTACTCGGCGTTGTTGGAGATCGAGTAGTTCATGTTGGCAATACCGCCTTCGTACATGAGGTCAACGATCAGCTTCAGCTCGTGCAGGCATTCGAAGTAGGCCATTTCCGGCGCGTAGCCGGCTTCGACCAGGGTTTCGAAACCGGCCTTGACCAGTTCCACGGTGCCACCACACAGAACGGCTTGCTCGCCGAACAGGTCGGTTTCGGTCTCGTCCTTGAAGGTGGTTTCGATGATGCCGGTACGGCCACCACCTACACCTGCGGCATAGGACAGGGCGACGTTCTTGGCATTGCCCGAGGCATCCTGGTAGATGGCGATCAGGTCAGGGATACCACCGCCCTTGACGAACTCGGAACGCACGGTGTGGCCCGGGGCCTTCGGCGCGATCATGATCACGTCCAGATCGGCACGAGGAACTACCTGGTTGTAGTGGATCGAAAAACCGTGGGAGAAGGCCAGGGTGGCGCCTTTCTTGATGTTCGGCTCGATTTCGTTCTTGTACAGGGCGCCCTGGAACTCGTCTGGAGTCAGGATCATGACCAGGTCGGCAGCGGCGACAGCAGTAGCCACGTCGGCAACTTTCAAGCCATGGGCTTCGGCCTTGGCAACGGTGGCCGAGCCTTTACGCAGGCCGACAGTCACGTCGACGCCGGAGTCTTTCAGGTTGCAAGCTTGAGCGTGACCCTGGGAACCGTAACCGATGATGGCAACCTTCTTGCCCTGGATGATCGACAGGTCGCAGTCTTTATCGTAGAAAACTTTCATGAACTTCCCCTATGTCAGGCCGTTCCGGCCATTCGCTAATTTGAATTAGATGCTCAGTACTTTGTCGCCACGGGCAATCCCGGTGACGCCACTGCGTACGGTTTCCAGAATCGATGCGGTACCGATCGATTGAATGAAGCTGTCGAGCTTGTCGCTGGTACCGGTCAGTTGAACGGTATACACGCTAGCGCTGACATCAACGATCTGCCCACGGTAGATATCGGTGGTGCGCTTGACCTCGGCGCGCTGGGCACCGGTCGCCTTGATCTTGACCAACATCAGCTCACGCTCGATGTGGGCACTTTCCGACAGATCCACCAGCTTGACTACCTCGACCAGCTTGTTCAGGTTCTTGGTGATCTGCTCGATGATCTCGTCATGACCGACGGTAGTCAGGGTCAAGCGCGACAAGGTCGGGTCTTCGGTTGGCGCCACAGTCAGGCTTTCGATGTTGTAGTTGCGCTGCGAGAACAGGCCGACAACACGAGACAGGGCGCCCGGTTCGTTTTCCAGAAGCAAGGAGATGATGTGCCGCATATTAAGTACGCTCCGTCTTGCTCAGCCACATATCGCGCATGGAGCCGTCTTTGATCTGCATCGGATAGACGTGCTCGCTGGTATCGACCTGGATATCGAGGAACACCAGGCGATCCTTCATGGCGAACGCTTCTTCCATCTTCGGCTTCAAGTCCTTCAGGTCGGTGATGCGGATACCCACGTGACCGTAAGCCTCGACCAGCCGGACGAAGTCAGGCAGCGATTCCATGTAGGAGTGCGAATGACGGCTGCCATAGCTCATGTCCTGCCATTGGCGAACCATACCCAGCACGCCGTTGTTCAGGTTGACGATCTTGACTGGCAGGTCGTACTGCAGGCAGGTGGACAGCTCCTGGATATTCATCTGGATACTGCCTTCACCCGTGACGCAGGCGACATCATCATCAGGGAAGCTCAACTTGACTCCCATGGCCGCCGGGAAACCGAAGCCCATGGTGCCCAGGCCACCGGAGTTGATCCAGCGGTTGGGTTTGTTGAACTTGTAGTACTGCGCCGCGAACATCTGGTGCTGGCCCACGTCGGAGGTCACAAAGGCATCGCCCTTGGTCACTTCGCAGAGGGTCTCGATCACGGTCTGCGGCTTGATGATGCTGCCGTCACCCTTGTCGTAAGGGAACAGGCCGCGGTCACCGCGCCACTCGTCGATCTGCTTCCACCAACTGGCGACCGTATCCTTGTTCGGGGTATCGCCGATTTCCTTGAGGGCCGCGACCATTTCGGTCAGGACGCTCTCCACTGGGCCCACGATCGGCACGTCGGCCTTGATGGTCTTGGAGATCGAAGCCGGGTCGATATCGACATGGATGATCTTGGCGTTCGGGCAAAACTTCGGCGCACCGTTGATGACCCGGTCGTCGAAGCGCGCACCCACGGCCAGGATCACATCGGCATGGTGCATGGCCAGGTTGGCGGTATAGCTGCCATGCATGCCGAGCATGCCGACGAACTGCCGGTCGGTCCCCGGATAGGCCCCCAGGCCCATCAAGGTGTTGGTGACTGGCAGGTTGAGCATCTTGGCCAGCTCGGTCAACGCGGCGGAACCACCGCCGAGAATCACGCCACCGCCGGAATACAGCACGGGACGCTTGGCCGACAGGAGCATCTCCGCCGCCTTGCGAATCTGTCCGGAGTGACCACGAACGGCTGGGCTGTACGAGCGCAGCTTGGCCTTCTTGGGAAAAACGTATTCGAACTTTTCAGCCGGGTTGGTCATGTCCTTGGGGATATCGACCACCACCGGGCCAGGACGACCCGATTGCGCCAGATAGAAGGCCTTCTTCATGACTTCCGGAATTTCCGAAGCGTGCTTGATCATGAAGCTGTGCTTCACGATCGGCCGGGAGATACCGATCATGTCGGTTTCCTGGAACGCGTCGGTACCGACCATGGTGCTGGGCACCTGGCCAGAAATGACCACCATCGGAATCGAGTCCATGTAGGCGGTGGCAATACCGGTAATGGCATTGGTCGCGCCCGGGCCGGACGTCACCAGGACCACGCCGGCCTTGCCGGTGGCACGGGCATAACCGTCAGCCATATGGGTAGCCGCTTGTTCGTGACGAACCAGGATGTGGGTAACTTCCGGTTCCTTGAACAGGGCATCGTAAACATGAAGGAGAGCACCACCTGGGTACCCGTAGATATATTTGACGCCTTCGTCACGCAAGAAGCGGACGAGCATCTCACCGCCAGATAAAAGCTCCACGTTGTTCACCTCTAAAACGCCAGAATACCGCCCTCAAAAGGGAGCGGGTCTTAATAGGTTTACTTCTCAGCAGAGCATGAGCGACGGTGGTCGCCGACTACGTCAGCACTGACTGAGCAAGCATTGGGAATGCCCCAAAGTGTTGCGGGGATTTCCCACCCAGCGCGAGGTAACGCGTTGCGGGTGTAGCACTTCGGTGCGGATGTGCACCTCATGATCTGCTGAGCGGGTCTGCTTCTGGCAGTCCCTCTACAGCGGACTTTGGATTCTTCTGTTTCGCCCTCGGCAAGTCAAGCTGTCTATATAGCTAATTCGAACTACGCTCACTAAAACGCAATAAATAGCCCAAAACCAGGGTAAATTTACGCTTCAATTGCGCGTTTTTCCGCAAGAATCTCAGAAATACGAACCTTGACTTTGCCGTTCGAGCACCATCCAAGTCGGACTAGGCAGAGGCCTTGGCCACGGCAGGAACACAGATCGGGAGCATGCGACCCAATCATGGGTCGACCCGGCACGGGGATGCACGCAGAAGTGGCGGGCTAGAGGCTGCCAGGAGGCTCCTGGCAGCCTTGTTTCAGCGAGTGGCGACGATCAGTTGATCGAACTCTTTGAGCAGCACTTGCAGCTGCAGATCACGCCCTTGCATCGAGCGGCTGGAGAACACCATCTCGGCCATCTCCTGGATCCCGGAAGCATTGGGCAGCGGCAGGTCCTGTTCAAGGATCATCTTCATGCGCGGCAGGAAGATCCATTGCAGCCACTGCTCGAACTCCAGCGTATCCACGGCGAACGGCTGGGTGCTGGCCAGGGCTTCGGCGCTGGGAGACTCATCCCCCCATAGCCCCTGGAGCCGCAGTTCACGCTCGATCAACAGCAACTGTTCGGCGATCTTGGGAAAACGTACGTCCATCACAGCGACACCCGGGCCTTCTGGCGAGCCTGGGCTGCACCGGCGGCATCCCCCTGCTTATCACGCGCCTGGGCGATCAACTCCCACAGGCTGGCTTGCAGGTCAGGGCGGCCATTGGCGAAGCTCAGGCCACGGCGAGCGAACTGTTCGGCTTGTGGGGCATCGCCCTGGGCCATGCGCACCTGGGCCAGGCGATACAGCACTTGCGGTTCCCGGGGAGCCACTCGCTGCGCGCGCTCGAGGCTGGAAGAAGCGCCATTCAGGTCACCACTGGACTGTTGCTGCTGAGCGGTCGTGAGCAACGCCAGTACCGGGCCATCCAACTGCTCGTCCGCCGACAGGCCACCGGAACGGGCCGAGGGAATGCCGCTTGGAGCCGAGGGCATGTTGTAGCTGCCCTGGTTGATCGGTGCTGGCTGGTAGCTCGAACCATCCACAGGCCCAGGTGTAATGGGACCGGAAGAAACCGGGCCCGGGGTGATCGGCGAAGTGCTGATCGGTGTCGAGGTGGTCGCGCCACCACCCGGTACCATGACCACCACGCCCGAATCCTGGGGAATAGTCTGGGCTTGGGCCTGCGCCGGACGCTTGATCGTCGTCTGGCGGAAACCTCCGGTAGCGGAAATCCGCTCATTGTTGGACACGGCTGTACCCGAGTCCACGACGGGAATCGAGCCGCGCTGCACGCTGGCGCAACCATTGAGCAACGCCAGAGCTGTAATAGCTGGAACCCACCACTTGTTCACGTCAAATCCTCATCGCTTAGTTCATCCAGCCCTTGACCCAATCCATCACCGACTCGCCACCTGCCGGGCTTTCGCCACCGCAGGAAGCGCCGGGAGGCGGTTCGCTGCCGCGAATATACGGCATCTGCACAGCCCCCGGACAGTTGGCATCGGAGCCCTGCCCGGTACGTGAATCGACCCAGGCCTGGACCACGTTGTCCGGCTGTGGCATGTCCAGCGGCAGCGGATCGGCCTTGCGCATGAAACTGGTCCACACCTGCAGGGCGCCGGTGGCTCCCGTGAACGGCGTCTTGCCGTTGTCGTCGCGGCCAAGCCAGATCACTGCCAGCAGGTCCTGGCTGAACCCGGCGAACCAGCTGTCGCGGGAATCGTTACTGGTGCCGGTCTTGCCGGCGAGCGTCAGGTTGCTGGGCAGCACGCTGTACACCGAGCGCCCGGTACCCTCGCGCATGACTCGCTGCATGGCGCTCTGGATCAGGTAGATCGAGCCCGCATCGAAACGCTGCTGGATCTGGAACGGATAGCGCTTGAGCGGCTCGCCCTCTGCGGTCAGCACACTGCGAATCCCGCGCATCGGCGTATTGAAACCGCCATTGGCCAGGGTCTGGTACATGGTGGCCACTTCCATCGGGCTCATGCCCCCCGCGCCCAACAGCATGGATGGGAATGCCGGGAACTCCCGGGTTACCCCCAGGCGCCCGAGCGTCTTCAAGACATTCGGCACGCCCACTTCCAGGCCGAGCCGGGCCGTGGAAAGGTTGTAGGAATGCGCCAGCCCCTGGTACAGGAAGACCGTGCCATGGCTGCGGCGATCATAGTTCTGCGGCTTCCACACCTGGCCATCCGCGCCCTTGACCGAGAAGGCTTCATCCGAAAGCCAGCTGGTCAGCGTGTACTGGCTGGGTTTCTCCAGGGCCGTCAGGTAGACCGCCGGCTTGATCAGCGAGCCGATCGGACGCACGGCATCCAGGGCTCGGTTGAATCCGGCGAAACCGGCCTGGCGACTACCGATCATCGCCTGGACTTCACCGGTTTCCGGATTGGTCACCACCATCGCCGCCTCGACCTCATCCGACCCCTTGCGTCCGGACAGGCGCTTGAAGGTGTCGTTGACGGAGGCTTCGGCCTTCATTTGCAGGATCGGATCGAAGCTGGTGAAGATCCGCAGTCCTTCCTCGGTCAAGTCTTCATCGCGATAGTCTTCGCGCAGCTGACGCTTGACCAGGTCGAGGAAACCGGGGAACGAACTGTCTGCCAGGCTGCCGCGCTTGGTCACGCCCAGGGGCATCTTCTTCGCCGCCTCGACCTGCTCAGGCGTGGCGACGCCCTGTTGAGCCAGCAGATCGAGCACCAGGTTACGCCGCTCCAGAGCACGTTCCGGATAACGCCGCGGGTTGTAATAGGAAGGCCCCTTGACCATGCCCACCAATAGCGCCACTTGATGCAGCTTGAGTTCGGACAGCGGCTGGCTGAAGAAGAACTGGCTGGCCAGGCCGAAACCATGCACCGCGCGCTGGCCATCCTGGCCGACGAACACTTCGTTGAGGTAGGCCTCGAGGATCTCGCGCTTGTCGTAATGCAGCTCCAGCAACAAGGCCATCATGGCCTCGGTGAGCTTGCGCGACAGGCTGCGCTCGTTAGTCAGGAAGAAGTTCTTCACCAATTGCTGGGTCAGGGTGCTACCGCCCTGGCGCATCTGGCCCGACGAAGTGTTGACCCAGATCGCCCGGGCGATGGACTTGGGCGAGACCCCGAAGTGCGAGTAGAAGTCCCGGTCCTCGACGGTCACCAGGGTTTCCAGCAGGTACGGCGGAACCTGGTCGATCTTGATCAGGATCCGGTCTTCGAGGTTCTTGGGATACAGGCCACCGATCAACAGGGGCTCAAGACGTACCACCGCCAGTTTCGCGCCCTTGCTGCCGGACAGTTCGGCCACGTAATCGCCGGAGAAACGCACGCGCACCGGCTGCGCCTGCTCCAGTCCTTCATAGAACTGGAAGCCCCGGGTATTCAAGTCAACGGTATTGCCGCTGACCGAAGCCGCGCCGGGGCCATTGGCAACGCTTTCACGGCGATAGCCCAAGGCGTCGAGCTCCGTGAGGAAGTCGTCCTTGCTGAGCTTCTGTCCGACGAACAGCTCCAGCGGGCGCGCATAGACCTTGGCCGGAATGGTCCAGCGCTTGCCGGAGAACTTCTCCTGGACCACGGCATCGAGGTAGACGGCGAAGCCGGCCAGCACCACCAGGCCCACCAGACTGAGCTTGAGCGCCCAGCCCAGCCAGGGGCGCAGGCCGCCAGAGGGAGATTTTTTTGCAGAACGAGGGGATCGGGTACGAGTCATGGCGGCGGATTATACGCACTTTGATTCATCATCAACATGCGCCAGCGAGGTTTGCCATGACGCCCACAGCGGCCATAATGACGCCCTCGATTTTCCGACCCTGAAGGACCGCCTGTGAGCCAGTCACTGATCGCCGCCTTGCAAAACCCAGCTCTGTACCCGCATCCGGTAGACGGATTCCAGGTCATCGAAACCCATATTTCCTGGGTGATCCTCACCGGCCCCTTCGCCTATAAAGTGAAGAAGCCGGTCAACTTCGGCTTCCTGGACTTCACCAGCCTGAAAGCCCGCGAGCATTTCTGCGGCGAGGAGTTGCGTCTTAACCAGCGCCTGACCCAGGACCTGTACCTGGAAGTCCTGCCGATCACTGGCAGCGCCGAGACCCCGGAACTGGGCGGTAGCGGCCCGGTGGTCGACTATGTGCTGAAAATGCGCCAGTTCCCCCAGAGCCAGTTGTTGAGCACCTTGCAGGCCAATGGCGAACTGACCACTGCGCACATCGACCAGATGGCCCGACAGATCGCCCAGTTCCACCTCAGCGCTCCCCAGGTTCCCGCCGATCATGAAGCCGGAACCCCGGACAGTGTGATGGCGCCGGTGCGCCAGAACTTCGAGCAGATCCGCCCATTCCTCAGCGACAAGGCCGACCTGCAGCAACTCGAGGCCCTGGAAGCCTGGGCCGAAACCAGCTTCGAACGCCTCAAGCCCCTTCTGGCCCAGCGCAAGAGCGATGGTTTCATTCGCGAATGCCACGGCGACATCCACCTGGGCAACGCCACCCTCATCGATGGCGACGTGGTGATCTTCGACTGCATCGAATTCAACGAGCCCTTCCGCTTCACCGATGTGTACGCCGACACCGGCTTCCTCGCCATGGACCTGGAAGACCGTGGCCTGAAGAGCCTGGCGCGACGTTTCGTCAGCCAGTACCTGGAGCTGACCGGCGACTACCAGGGCCTGGAACTGCTCAACTTCTACAAGGCATACCGCGCCCTGGTACGGGCCAAGGTCAGTCTGTTCAGCATGCCGGCCGACGCCACCGCAGTTCAGCGCGCCACCACCCTGCGCCAGTACCGCAACTACGCCAACCTGGCGGAAAGCTACAGCACCATTCCATCGCGCTTCCTGGCCATCACCTCCGGCGTCTCGGCGGTAGGCAAGAGCCATGTGGCCATGCGCCTGGTCGATGCCCTGGGCGCCGTTCGGCTGCGCTCCGACGTCGAACGCAAGCGCCTGTTCGGCGAGCAGCAGGGAGCCAACGACCTGCATGCCGGCATCTATAGCAACGATGCCAGCAACGCGACCTATGAGCGCCTGCATGAAATCGCCGAAGTCATCCTGCGTGCCGGCTTCCCCGTCATCATCGACGCCACCTACCTCAAGCGTGCCCAGCGTGACGCCGCCGCCAAGGTTGCCGAAGCCACCGGCACGCCATGCCTGATCATCGACTGCAACGCCCCACAGGCGGTCATCGCCAGCTGGCTCGAGCAACGTCAGGCCGACCAGAACGATCCATCGGACGCTACCCTGGCGGTGATCGCCGAGCAGCAAGCCACGCGCGAGGCGTTGACAGAAGAGGAACTGCTGCGCAGCAAGCGCGTCGAGACCAACGAAAGCGGTAGCCTGGACGTCCTGGTCGCCAATATTCGCCAGCGCCTGCCGGGTCTCTGAGTCACTCTTTCAGCCGTGAAGTGGCAAAGACTTCACGGCTGAAAAACAGTGGCACTATACTGGCGTCATAAATCCACCGCCGGTGACGTCGACATGAGCCAACCCAAACTTCTCGACACTGCGCTTTACGCTCTGCTGCACAAGGACGACATCACGGGCTTCAACCGTGAGCGCCCCAAAGATCAACCCATCGACATGCGTGGCGGCGACTTCCGCGGTCTCGACCTGCGCGAACTGAACGCCACCGGCATCGATTTCACCGACGCCTATTTCCGCTCTGCCGACCTGCGCGGCCTGGATCTTCGAAACGCCTCGATGGAAGGCGCAAGCCTTGCCCACGCGCAGATTTCCGGGGCCTACTTCCCCGTGGAGCTGACTGCCGACGAGATCCTGATGTCGGTCAATTTCGGCACCCGCCTGCGTTACAACACCCGCTGAGGCTCCTCTCTGCATGTCCGGCGCATCGCCCTGCGCCGGACATGCCCCTCGCTCCTTCCCCTGCCGTACTGCGTCGCGAACTCCCCCGCTCCAACGATGAACTGACCCGCCTTAGAAGCATTTGCGTCGAACCCGACCAACGCACAGCGCGTTTTCTGCTGAGCGCTACACTCCTTTGAAGCTGCCCACTCACCATTCGGCCATCGCCAGGAGGCTTGATGAATGATGAACTGCAACACCTGAAGAACCTCGGCAAGACATCCGCGCAGTGGCTGCATGCAGTGGGCATCCATAGTGCTTCGGACCTGCGTCGCCTGGGAGCGGTGGACGCATACCGGGCCGTGCGCACCCGAGGTTTTCGTGCCTCGAAGGTCTTGCTCTATGCCATCGAGGGCGCGCTGATGGACATGCACTGGAACGACCTCCCCGCCGAACGCAAGGAAGCCCTGAACAAGCAGCTGGATGCCATTTCCACTCGTCAAAAAAACTGATTGGCACACCTCTATGTATCTAATGGGAGAACAGCCGGCCTACGCCGATGCCTTGATCAATCGCCTGCAGAACATTCCGCCGCAACTGCTCGAAGGCCTGGCGCCCTGCGGCCCGACACTGGAACTGCCGGCCATGGCGGACCTTTCAGGCGCCCTGCCCGGCCATCAGATCTACCTGCTGGAAAGCGGTGTGATCCAGGCGAGCGTCGAGGATCGTCCACTGTTCTACCTGCACGAAGGCGACCTGGTGGGACTGCGTCGGGGCCTCGAGCAGCCCCACTGGCTGCTTGGCTGCGACGCGCCCTTGCAACTGATTCCGTACCTGAGGGCAGATGTGTTCCGGCACATCCATGCCGATGAACAGCGCTCGGAGTTGCTGCTGCAATACCTGATCGGCCAAACCGCCCTGCTCTCGGATGCCGTTGTCCGCCTGAAACCGCCGGAGCTGCGCAGTCATAATGGCTTCAAGCGCGTACAGCAAGGCGAAGTGCTGATCGCCCAGGGCGATGAGGCGGACCATGTCTTCGTGATAGTCGAGGGGCATGCCCAGGCCTTCGTCGACGGGCACAAGGTCGGCGACGTGCCCAAGGACGAGATCTTCGGCGCCATGTCGGTGTTCACCGGTGAAAAGCGCAGCGCCAGCGTGATCGCCAGCGAACCGACCACCGTGATGCTGATTCCCAGGGATCAGTTCCTCAGCCTGACCCAGAGCAATCCACGAGTAGCCCATAGCCTGATCGAAAGCATGGCCCGGCGCATCAACCTGTTGAACCGGGAAGTGATCCGGCTCAAGGGCCTCGGCGATCGCGAATAAGCCCGAATCCGGAGGACGATTCAAACGAGCGTTTAGCGAAATATGCAAAAACTGGAAATCACCACGTTGACATCGAAATGAGAATCGTTATGATTACCACAACTGGTCGCGAGATCAGCCGATAACCTGGAAGACCAGTGGTTCGGACTCTCAGATTATCTCCTCATCAGGCTAATCACGGTTATTTGACCCGGCTCTGCCGGGTCTTTTTTTGCCTGCGAAAAACCTTCGCTCAACGCCTCAACGGTGCGCAGTAATCGCGTTCGGGTTGGGGCGGGGTGAACCAGACCAGGTCGGCATTGGCCAGATCCGCCGAGTGGCCACGCTCCGCCAGCATCAACACCAGCACTTCCTGCGGATGCCCAAGGTCGGCCAGATGCAAGGGCACGCCCAGATCCTTGCGCGCATGGAACGCACCAGCAAACAACAAGGCGGGAGCTGGTGCCGCGAGCAGGCGCTCGGCCATGCGCCGATCACGCTGCTGCTGTACGGCCAGCATGGCTGGTACCTGGCTTTGAGGCAGCAGACCGCAATGGGATTCGCGAATCTGTGCGGCCAAGGTCGTGGTTACCCTGTCGTCGTTGACCCGAGAGCCGGACAGCGATGGCGCCTTGGCATAGATATCACGCACTTCCTGGCGATCCAGGTTGGCGCAGAGCAGCGGATAAGGCTGCTTCAAGGCATACCCCACTAACGGGCCATAGAGGCTCCAGTCCCAGCCGGGCTGCCAGGCCAGCGCAGCAGGCAGGTCATCAGGCCAACGCCCCGTGCCAACCGCCGCCCTGCTGGCATCGACACGGGATTGCTGATCGGGGTTGAGCATTTCCAGCAGCAAGCTGCCCTGGGGCCGTTGTACGGCCATCGAACGCAGCAACCACAATTGCACGGCGTGGTGCTCGGGGTTGTCGTGCTGCTCGCCGACGATCACCCGTGATGCCTGGCCCAACAGCACCGCCAGCTCCTCGGGAGCAAGTATTCGACCATTGCGCAGGTCGACGATGCTGCCCACAGGCGTCGCCACCGGAGGCGGCAGGATCGGGGCCGAGGTCTGGCAGCCCGCCAGTGACAACACCAGCAGAAGTAGCAACGAACGCATCGGAACACCTCCAGATTGCCCGTCAGCGGGCGATGATCAACGGATGCCCGCGCTCCGGATGCTCCTGCACCAGCACCTCCAGGCCAAATACCGCCTTCAGCGGTTCGGCGCGCAGCACGGCGGCCGGAACACCCATGGAATGCGGTCGTCCACCTTCGAGTAACAGCACCCGATCACAATAACGAGCGGCCAGGTTTAGGTCATGGAGGATGACCAGCACCGCCACGCCACGATCGGCGAACGCGCGGATAGCCTGCAAGGTGACGTGCTGGTGCAACGGATCGAGGGCCGAGGTAGGTTCGTCGAGCAACAGGCTGTGCCCTGGCTCGCCCGGCCACAATTGCGCCAGGACCCTGGCCAGGTGCACCCGCTGGCGCTCCCCGCCCGACAGGGCCAGGTAGCTGCGCCCTCCAAGATGCGCGATATCGGCTGCCTCCAGGGCTGCGGCCACTATCTCCTGGTCACGCAGCAGACCACTCTGGTGAGGCAGGCGCCCCAGGCCCACCACCTCTTCGACCCGGAAGGCGAAATCCAGGCTCGATGCCTGTGGCAACACGGCCAGGCGCCGGGCACGCTGGACACCGTCCCATTGCGCCAGCTCGCGCTCGTCCAGCAACACTCGCCCCTGGTGAGCCGCCAGCTCACCACTCAAGGCGCCGAGCAGGCTGCTCTTGCCCGCGCCGTTGGGTCCCAGCACTCCCAGCACCTCACCGGGCGCCAGCTGCAAGTCGATACCGGTCAGCACATCCTTGCCGCCGCGTCGCACATGCAGATTCTTGACTCGCAACATCAGGCGCGCCCTCGCAGCAACAGATATAGAAAGAAGGGGGCGCCGAGAAAGGCGGTGACGATACCTATGGGCAGCTCCGCTGGAGCCAATGCCAGGCGCGCCACCAGATCGGCCAGCAGCAACAGGCTAGCGCCCGCGAGGATCGACGCTGGCAGCAAGATCCGATGGTCCGGCCCCGCCAGCAGGCGCACCAGATGCGGCACCACCAGGCCGACAAAACCGATCATCCCCGCCGCCGCGACGGCAGCGCCCACGCCCAGGGCAGTGCAGAACACCAGTTCACGCTTGAGCCCTTCGACATCGACCCCCAGGTGCTTGGCTTCCGACTCTCCCAGCAACAGGGCATTCAGGGCCTTGGCCCGCCGCGGCAACCACAGTGCGACAGCCAGGGTCACCAGCAACAACGGCCACAGCCGCTGATAGCTGGCACCGTTGAGGCTGCCCAGGTTCCAGAAGGTCAAGGTACGCAAGGTGGCGTCATCGGCCAGGTAGGTGAACAGCCCCACGGCGGAACCGGCCAGGGCGGTCAGGGCGATCCCAGCCAGGAGCATGGTCGCCACGTGGGTCTGGCCATTGCGGCGGCCCAGGCGATAGACCAGCGCCGTCACCCCCAGGCCGCCGAGGAAGGCACACAACGACAGGAGGTAAGGACCGACGGCCTCCGGCAGGCCTCCGAACATCGCGCCGCCGACGATGGCGATAGCCGCGCCCAACGCCGCGCCGCTGGAGACGCCCACCAGCCCGGGGTCGGCCAGGGGATTGCGGAACAGGCCCTGCATGGCCACGCCGGACAAGGCCAGGACACCTCCGACCGCCAGGCCGAGCAAGGTCCGGGGCAGGCGGATCTGGCCGAGAATCAGTTCAGCCTGCTCCAGGCCCTGGCCGTCGATCGGCAGGCCGAGCATCCGCAGGGCCGCACGCAGGGTATCGAACAGCGGCAGGCTCACCGGCCCCAGGGCCAGGGACAGCCAGGTGGCCACCAGGCAAAGGCACCCAAGGCCGAGAAACAGTGTGCGCGGCTGGACCAGGCGACTCATTGAGCCGGCTTGGCCTGTGGATAAAAGGTCGCCGACAGTTGCTTCAGGCTGTCAGGCAGGCGTGGGCCGAGCCCTCCCACCAAGAGAGTCGGATCCAGTTCCACTACTCGTCCGGCCTTGACCGCCTTGGTGGCAGCCAGCGCCGGGTTTTCCTTGAACAGCGCGGCGCGCGCCGCCTCACCACTCAGACTGCGATCGGAGAACACCAGCACCTCCGGGCTCAGCCCAGCCAGGGACTCCACCGAGAACGGCTTGTAGCCGCTGTGGGTCGCCAGGTTACGCCCGCCAGCCTGTTGCAGCAGCCAGTCTGCCGCGGTGTCCTTGCCAGCGATCAAAGGCTTGCCGCCGGCATGTCCGAGTACCAGCAAGACTCCGGGCGCAGGTTGTTGGGCCTGGGCCTGGGCGATCCAGGCCCGTTGCTGGTCGAGTCGCTGCTGATAACGCTGGAACAGCTGCCCGGCCTGCTCTTCAAGCCCGAGCAACTGCCCCAGGTGTTGCAGGGTGCCCTGCAAGGTGGGCAGGTCCGGCTGGGCGGAAAACATCTCGACCCGAACGCCCGAACCGCGAATCTGCGAGATCACCGGCGGCGGCCCCATTTCCTCGGTTCCCACCAGCACCTGGGGCCGCAGGCTCAAGACGCCTTCTGCCGACAGCTGGCGCTGGTAGCCAATGCTGGGCAGCGCCTTGAGCGAAGCCGGATGCTGGCTGGTAGTGTCGACGCCGACCAGCTTCGACTCCGCGCCCAGGGCACTCACCCACTCGGACAAGGCGCCCCCGGCACTGACCCAACGCTGCGGCAACTCCTCGGCGGCGGCCCAGTGGCTCACCAGCAATCCGGCACAGAGCGCAAAGGCGCTGGCAGTCAGGCGCATAGAACGTTTCCTTTATAGAAGTGAGGCCCGAGAAGCGGCTGTCCATGTGACACGCCTGGTTGGCCAGGCATCGAAATGAGCAAGCGCCCCTTAGCGAGCGAGACGGCCATTTGATAATTGTTTTCATTTGACCGTCAAGCGCCGGCGCATTCGCTCCTGTAACCGCAGGAAACCCGTGACAGGCCGATGCCAGGGCCTTCGGAGCCAGAGGATGAGCATGATATTTCTTTGCACCGGCAGCGATCTGCCCGAGGCCAGCAGCCGGGGATTCCAGATCGAGGGCGTGAAGCTCCTGGCCGTGCGCCGCGACCGCCAGGCCTATGTCTACAGCAACCGCTGCCCACATCGTGGAGTGCCCCTGGAGTGGCAACCCGACCAGTTCCTGGACCCCAGCCGCAGCCTGATCCAGTGCGCCACCCATGGCGCACTGTTCCTGATCGAAAGTGGCGAATGCGTGGCCGGCCCCTGCGCCGGCCAGTTCTTGCAAGCCATCGACTGTCGCGAGGACAGCCAGGGGATCTGGATCGATCTCTAGAGCAGCACCTCGAGGCGCCGGTCGATACAGACTTGCTCGGCCGTCAGGCTGGCGCCATAGGCCAGCACCTCGACCCCGGCCGCCACTGCCTCGCGTAACGCCGCGGCATAACCCGGATCGATTTCCTCGGCCGGACGCACCGCGTCGATGCCCGACAGGTTGACGCAATACAACTGCACCGCCCGGACACCGTCGCGAGCCAGGGTCGCCAGCTCCCTCAGGTGCTTGGCGCCACGCAGGGTCACCGCGTCGGGAAAGGCCGCGACCGACGAACCATCGAAGCCCAGGGTGACGCTCTTGACCTCGACGAAGGCCGAGCCATGGGGATAGTCGAGGCGAAAGTCGACTCGGCTGTTCTCCTGCCCATAGGCCACCTCGCGCTTGAGCCCGGTGAAACCGCGCAACTCCTCGATCACCCCGGCCTGCAACGCCTCCTCCACCAGGCGGTTGGCCCGCCCGGTATTCACGCAAGCCAGCCGCCCCTGCGGGGTTTCACTGATTTCCCAGGTCCCCGGAAGCTTGCGCTTGGGGTCGTTGGAGCGGCTGAACCACACCTGCCCGCCTTCGACCATGCAGTTGAGCATCGAGCCGGTATTGGGACAATGGATGGTCATCTGCTCGCCGTGGAGCGTCTCGATATCGGCCAGAAAGCGCTTGTAGCGGCGCAGCAGGCGCCCCTCTTCCAGGGGAGGATCGAAGCGCATCAGCCTTGCCAGCTCTGCAGGCCACGGGCGATTCGCGCCACCGCTTCCTGCAGGCGCTCCAGGCTCTGGGTGTAGGCGAAACGCACATGGTGCCCGGCCTGGTAACGCCCAAAGTCCAGGCCCGGGGTGAAGGCCAGGTGTTCGGTCTCCAGGAAGTGCCGGCAAAAGGCGAAGGCATCGCCACCAAAAGCGCTGATATCGGCATACAGGTAGAACGCGCCCTCTGGCTCCACGGCGATGCCGAAGCCCAGCTCACGCAGGGCCGGCAGCAGGAAGTCGCGACGCCGCCCGAACTCGGCGCGCCGCTGCTCCAGGATGTCGATGGTCGCGGATTCGAAACAGGCCAGGGCGGCATGCTGGGCGACGCTGGGGGCGCTGATGTAGAGGTTCTGCGCCAGTTTCTCCAGCTCACCGATGGCAGCCTCTGGCGCCACCAGCCAGCCAAGGCGCCAGCCGGTCATGCCGAAATACTTGGAAAAACTATTCAGGACGAAAGCGCTGTCATCCACTTCCAGGACGCTGGCCGCATCGGTGCCGTAGGTCAGGCCGTGGTAGATCTCATCCACCACCAGATGCCCGTTGCGCGCCTTGATCGCGGCGGACAGCCCCGCCAATTCGTCACGGCTGAGCACGGTACCGGTGGGGTTCGCCGGGGACGCCACCAGGGCGCCGACGCTGTCCTGGTCCCAGTAGCGCTCCACCAGGTCCGGAGTCAGTTGGTAACGCACATCGGGGCCGACCGGGACCAGTTGCGCGGCGCCTTCCACCAGGCGCAGGAAATGCCGGTTGCAAGGATAGCCGGGGTCCGCCAGCAACCAGTGCTTGCCAGGGTCCACCAGCAGGCTGCTGGCCAGCAGCAGGGCGCCGGAACCGCCGGGAGTGATCATGATCCGCTCGGGGTCTATGTCCAGGCCATAACGCTGCCGATAGAAACCGGAGATCGCCATACGCAGCTCGGGAATGCCACGGGCCGCGGTGTAGCGGGTCTTGCCGGCACCCAGGGCCGCCTGGCCGGCCTGGACGATCGGTTCGGCGGTGGTGAAGTCCGGTTCGCCGATCTCCAGGTGGATCACATCGTGTCCGGCGGCTTGCAGTTCGTTGGCCCGGGCCAGCAAGGCCATGACATGGAAAGGTTCGATAGCGCGACTGCGCGCACTGTAGGGCAGAGCCATTGGCCTTCCTTCATCCAAGGGGAGCAAAAACCCGATTCTACCCATGCTCTCAAGATAGGGAGAACCCGGGCTGGTCCGGGCGCCTTGTTCCTGGCTTCGCACACAATCAACGGAACCTGCAGCATTGGCTAAAATCAATGATTGAACGAGACAGTCAGAAAGCCCTGTAGGACTTTTCCTACCCCTGTAGACCAGGCAGGACAGGGGTTCGACAACCGGGAGTAGCGCGCTCTGATTTGATCTGGTAAGTTCGCCGGCTTGCAGTCGCAGGGCCGGCAACTGTCGGAGATGGAGCAATCCTGCGCAATGGATTACAAGAGTAGAGGCGGTCCATTCATGCCCACCCAAGCAAAGCAACAGATTCAATCGATCAGCGGTTTTGAACCTTATGTTGAGACTGCGGGCGAAGAGTACATGGGCAAGCCCATGCGCGAGCACTTCACCAAGATCCTGAACAAGTGGAAGCAGGACTTGATGCAGGAAGTCGACCGCACTGTTGATCACATGAAAGACGAGGCAGCCAACTTCCCCGACCCGGCCGACCGTGCCAGCCAGGAAGAAGAATTCAGCCTCGAACTGCGCGCCCGCGACCGTGAGCGCAAGCTGATCAAGAAGATCGACAAGACCCTGCAACTGATCGAAGACGAAGAATACGGCTGGTGCGAATCCTGCGGCGTCGAGATCGGTATTCGCCGCCTGGAAGCCCGCCCTACCGCCGACATGTGCGTAGACTGCAAGACCCTTGCGGAAATCAAGGAAAAACAGGTCGGCAAGTAAGCACCGACCCGGCCCAGAAACGGAGCGTACATACGCTCCGTTTTCGTTTCTGCACTCTCCTTCCGCCTCCCCCGCAAGAGCGATCCCGCTCGCGATGGTGCTCCCCGCCGACTCCATCGCCATCGTGGGGCCAGACCAAGTAACATCCGCACCATGACTGCCTCTCCCTACATCGGCCGCTTCGCCCCCACGCCCAGCGGCTACCTGCACTTCGGCTCGCTGGTCGCTGCCCTCGCCTCTTACCTGGATGCCCGCGCCGTCGGCGGTCGCTGGCTGCTGCGCATGGAAGACCTGGACCCACCCCGCGAAGAACCGGGCGCCCAGGCGGCGATCCTCAAGGCCCTGGAAAGCTACGGCTTCGAATGGGATGGCGAGATGATCCGCCAGAGTGAACGCCATGACGCCTACGCCCAGGTCCTGGATCGCCTGTTCAACCAGGGGCTGGCCTACGCCTGCACCTGTTCGCGCAAGCAACTGGAGTCCTACCAGGGCATCTACCCGGGGCTGTGCCGCAACCTCGGACACGCCCAGGATGACGCGGCGATCCGCCTGCGGGTGCCGGAACTCGAATACCACTTCATCGACCGGGTCCAGGGCCAGTTCCGCCAGCACCTGGGCCGGGAAGCGGGAGACTTCGTGATTCGCCGTCGCGACGGGCTCTATGCCTACCAGCTGGCCGTGGTGCTCGACGATGCCTGGCAGGGGATCACCGATATCGTGCGCGGCGCCGACCTGCTGGACTCCACCCCTCGCCAGCTCTATCTGCAGGAACTTCTGGGCCTGCCCCAGCCGCGCTACCTGCACGTGCCACTGATCACCCAGCCCGACGGCCACAAGCTCGGTAAATCCTATCGTTCGCCGCCACTGGCCGAGGACCAGGCGCCGCCATTGCTCCTGCGTGCCCTTCGGGCCCTGGGGCAGAATCCGCCAGCCGAACTGGACGGCGCCAGCGTGGCCGAGATCATGCAGTGGGGAACCCGCCACTGGGACGCAACGCTGATTCCGCGCACACTGAGCGTGCCGGAAGCGCAATTGAACTGACGCCACTTGCAGCCTGGCGCCCATCCGTTACCATCGCCGCACGTTTTCGGGCACACACAATAAAGAGAGGCCGGGATGTACATCTATCGCTTGGTCCTGCTCCTGGTAGTGGGGATCTATCTGTTTTCCCCCGCCATCATGGATTGGTGGATCGATGCTACTGGCGCCTGGTATCGCCCGTACCTGCTCTGGCTGATTCTGATCGTCGTGACCTTCATCCTGCAGAGTCAAAAAGATGCCGATGAGCTTTAGCCTGACCCAGATGATCCTGATCAGCGCCGCCTACCTGCTGGTGCTGTTCGGGGTGGCCTGGATCAGCGAGCGTGGCATGATCCCGCGCTCGATCATCCGCCACCCGCTGACCTACACCCTGTCGCTGGGGGTCTATGCCAGTGCCTGGGCCTTCTACGGTACCGTGGGCCTGGCCTACCAGTACGGCTACGGCTTCCTCTCCAGCTACCTGGGGGTTTCCGGGGCCTTCCTGCTGGCGCCGGTGCTGCTGTATCCGATCTTGAAGATCACCCGCACCTACCAACTGTCGTCACTGGCCGACCTCTTCGCCTTCCGCTTCCGCAGTACCTGGGCCGGGGCCCTGACCACCATCTTCATGCTGGTCGGAGTCCTGCCGCTGCTGGCCCTGCAAATCCAGACGGTGGCCGACTCAATCGGCATCCTGACCCATGAACCGGTACAGCATCGAGTGGCCCTGAGCTTCTGCGCGCTGATCACGTTGTTCACCATCTTCTTCGGTTCACGGCACATCGCCACCCGGGAGAAACACGAGGGCCTGGTGTTCGCCATCGCCTTCGAGTCGGTGATCAAGCTGATCGCCATCGGTGGCGTGGGCCTGTATGCGCTGTATGGGGTATTCGACGGACCACAGCAACTGGAACTCTGGCTGTTGCAGAACCAGACGGCCCTCGCCGCCCTGCACACGCCATTGCAGGAAGGCCCCTGGCGTACCCTGCTGCTGGTGTTCTTCGCCTCGGCGATCGTCATGCCGCACATGTACCACATGACCTTCACCGAGAACCTCAACCCCCGTGCCCTGGTCAGCGCCAGTTGGGGATTGCCGCTGTTCCTGCTGTTGATGAGCCTGGCGGTGCCGCTGATCCTCTGGGCCGGCCTCAAGCTCGGCGCCACTACCAACCCGGAATACTTCACCCTGGGCATCGGCATCGCCGCCGACAGCCCCGCCCTGGCGCTGATGGCCTACGTCGGAGGGTTATCGGCCGCCAGCGGCCTGATCATCGTCACCACGCTGGCACTGTCGGGGATGGCTCTTAACCACCTGGTGCTGCCGCTGTACCAGCCGCCGGCGGAAGGCAATATCTATCGCTGGCTGAAGTGGACCCGGCGCGCGCTCATCGTCGCCATCATCATGGCCGGTTATGCCTTCTACCTGCTGCTGGGAGCCGAGCAAGACCTGGCCAACCTGGGGATCGTGGCCTTCGTCGCCACCTTGCAGTTCCTTCCCGGGGTGCTCTCGGTCCTGTACTGGCCGACCGCCAACCGCCGTGGCTTCATCGCCGGCCTGCTGGCGGGCATCCTGGTCTGGATGGTGACCATGCTGCTGCCGCTGGTGGGCAACCTGCAGGGCTTCTACATTCCCCTGCTGAACATGATCTACGTCCTCGACGACACCAGCTGGCACATGGCGGCCATCGCTTCGCTGGCAGCCAACGTGCTGATGTTCACCTTGATCTCGCTATTCACCAATGCCAGCTCCGAGGAGACCAGTGCCGCCGAAGCTTGCGCGGTGGACAACGTACGCCGACCGCAGCGCCGGGAGCTGCATGCGGCCTCGCCCCAGGAGTTCGCCACCCAGCTGGCCAAGCCACTGGGGGCCAAGGCCGCGCAGAAGGAAGTGGAACAGGCCCTGCGCGATCTCTACCTGCCCTTCGACGAACGCCGCCCCTATGCGCTGCGACGCCTGCGGGACCGCATCGAGGCCAACCTGTCCGGGCTGATGGGGCCCAGCGTGGCCCAGGACATGGTGGAGACCTTCCTGCCCTACAAGGCCGGTGGCGAGAACTACGTGACCGAGGACATCCACTTCATCGAGAGCCGGCTCGAGGACTACCACTCGCGCCTCACTGGCCTGGCCGCCGAGCTCGACGCCCTGCGTCGCTACCACCGGCAAACCCTGCAAGAGCTGCCAATGGGCGTCTGCTCCCTGGCCAAGGACCAGGAGATCCTGATGTGGAACAAGGCCATGGAGGAACTCACCGGGATTCCCGCCCAGCATGTGGTGGGGTCGCGCCTGGGGACCATCGCCAACCCGTGGAGGGACCTGCTCCAGGGCTTCATCGACCTGCCCGACGAACACCTGCACAAGCAGCATCTGGCCCTGGACGGCCAGACCCGCTGGCTGAACCTGCACAAGGCAGCCATCGACGAGCCCTTGGCGCCGGGCAACAGCGGCCTGGTGTTGCTGGTGGAGGACCTGACCGAGACCCAGACTCTGGAAGACAAGCTGGTGCACTCCGAGCGCCTGGCCAGTATCGGCCGCCTGGCCGCCGGGGTCGCCCATGAAATCGGCAACCCGGTCACCGGCATCGCCTGCCTGGCGCAGAACCTGCGCGAGGAACGCGAGGAAGATGGCGAACTGACGGAGATCAGCGAGCAGATCCTGGAGCAGACCAAACGCATCTCGCGCATCGTCCAGTCGCTGATGAGTTTCGCCCATGCCGGCAGCCACCAGCACAACGACGAAGCCGTATGCCTGGCCGAGGTGGCCCAGGATGCCATCGGCCTGCTGGCACTGAACCGGCGTAATTTCGAGGTGCAGTTCTTCAATTTGTGCGATCCCGACCACTGGGTGGATGGCGATCCCCAGCGCCTGGCCCAGGTGTTGATCAACCTGCTGTCCAACGCTCGCGACGCCTCCCCCGCAGGGAGCGCGGTACGCGTCAAGAGCGAGGCTTTCGAGCATACGGTCGACCTGATCGTGGAAGATGAAGGCAGCGGCATTCCCAAGAACATCATGGACCGATTGTTCGAACCGTTTTTCACCACCAAGGATCCAGGGGAAGGCACCGGTCTGGGCCTTGCACTGGTCTATTCCATCGTTGAAGAGCATTATGGACAAATCACCATCGACAGCCCGGCCGATCCACAGAGCCAGCGCGGCACCCGTATTCGAGTGACCTTGCCGCGCCATGTCGAAGCGACGTCCGCTGTGAACTGAGACCGTCGAGAGAATTGAATCAATGCCGCATATTCTGATCGTCGAAGACGAAACCATCATCCGCTCCGCCTTGCGACGCCTGCTGGAACGCAACCAGTATCAGGTCAGCGAGGCTGGTTCGGTGCAGGAAGCACAGGAACGCTTCAGTATTCCCACGTTCGACCTGATCGTCAGCGACTTGCGTTTGCCAGGCGCCCCGGGCACCGAGCTGATCAAGCTGGGCCAAGGTAAGCCGGTGCTGATCATGACCAGCTACGCCAGTCTGCGCTCGGCCGTGGACTCGATGAAAATGGGCGCGGTGGACTACATCGCCAAGCCGTTCGACCACGACGAGATGCTCCAGGCCGTGGCACGTATCCTGCGGGACCGGCAAAGCGCCGACCAGGCACCGGCCGAGCGGCCAGCCGGCAAGGCCGCTGGCACCGACAAGAGCGCGGCCAGCAACGGCGAGATCGGCATCATCGGCTCCTGCGCGCCCATGCAGGATCTGTACGGCAAGATCCGCAAGGTGGCGCCAACCGATTCCAATGTACTGATCCAGGGTGAATCCGGTACCGGCAAGGAGCTGGTGGCCCGGGCGCTGCACAACCTGTCCAAGCGCGCCAAGGCGCCGATGATCTCGGTGAACTGTGCGGCCATTCCGGAAACCCTGATCGAATCCGAACTGTTCGGCCATGAAAAAGGCGCGTTCACCGGCGCCAGTGCCGGACGTGCCGGCCTGGTGGAAGCGGCCGACGGCGGCACGCTGTTCCTCGACGAAATCGGCGAGCTGCCGCTGGAGGCCCAGGCGCGCTTGCTGCGGGTCTTGCAGGAGGGCGAGATCCGCCGCGTGGGCTCGGTGCAATCGCAGAAGGTCGATGTTCGCCTGATCGCCGCGACCCACCGCGACCTCAAGAGCCTGTCGAAGATCGGCCAGTTCCGTGAAGACCTGTATTACCGCCTGCATGTGATTGCCTTGAAGCTGCCGGCCCTGCGTGAGCGCGGCGCCGACGTCAACGAAATCGCCAACGCCTTCCTCGCCCGCCAAAGTGCGCGCATCGGCCGTACGGACCTGAAGTTCGCCGCCGATGCCGAACAAGCGATCCGCCATTATTCCTGGCCCGGTAACGTGCGTGAGCTGGAAAACGCCGTCGAGCGCGCGGTGATCCTGTGCGAGAGCCCGGAAATCTCCGCGGACCTGCTGGGCATCGACATCGAACTGAGCGACCTGGAAGACGAGGACTTCGGCAGCCTGGCGCCGCAAACGGCACCTACCAGCCATGAGCCCACCGAAGACCTGTCCCTGGAAGACTACTTCCAGCACTTCGTCCTCGAGCACCAGGACCACATGACCGAGACCGAGCTGGCACGCAAGCTGGGCGTCAGCCGCAAGTGCCTGTGGGAACGCCGTCAGCGCCTGGGTATCCCACGGCGCAAGAGCGGGGTGACCAGCGAAAGCTGATACCTGCGCGACCTGGTGAGGTAACACCGGGTTTGTGAAAAAAACTGTTACCCCTGTAAGTGGACGTAACAGAAGCCGGGGCTAAAGGTAACGAAGCCCCGGTTTTTTTGCCTCGAGAAAAGCAGCCCACCCCGTCTAACCCCTTGTTTTACTGGGCTTTGCAAAAGTTGGCACGGCACCTGCTATATGTTTGGTACAAGAACAATAACAAGCAATGCACAAGACAATAAAAATAAGACGAATCGACTCACGCATAACAAAAACAACACGGCGGAGGCGCAGCTAACTGATTCTTTTGAAGAGGCGTTGTATTTGGGGCTTGCCCCACAACCAGGCTGAGAACAACAAAAACTGCCCTAAAGCAGAGCCTGAACTGGTTGGATCGAAAGATCATTGCAACTCAGCGATCAAAGCAATCCGTTTGCTCTTAGCTCCCGATTGGGAGGGCCACTCTGGACAAACCAGATGGCAAGGGCGTTAAACAAAAACAAGAAGCCCGAAACCAATAATAAAAATAGAGCACGCAACTATTCTGGGGGAGCTTCGGCTCCCCTTGTGGTTCCTGGCGTTCAGCCATCGCCTCACGTCCATCCCCACGACTCATCCTGATGGAATGTCCTGTGCATAAGTCGCGGCAGCTTCCTACACCATCCTTCGACTAAATGCTAGAATCCCCGCCCATCATGCGGTCATTCTTCGTTTTGGCCGAACATTCCTTCAAACAGTGCATCCCATGCTGAAGAAGCTGTTCCAGTCATTCCGTTCTCCCTTGCGTCGTACGCAACATAAACGCAGCACCCCTGAAGTGCTCAACAGCAGCCAGCACTCGCTGCAGCGCGCCCAGTTCAGCCGGTATGCGGTCAATATCGTCGAACGCCTGCAGAACGCCGGCTACCAGGCCTACCTGGTGGGTGGCTGCGTGCGCGACATGCTGCTCAACATCACCCCCAAGGATTTCGACGTCGCCACCAGCGCCACGCCGGAACAGGTCCGGGCCGAGTTTCGCAATGCGCGAATCATTGGCCGGCGGTTCAAGCTGGTGCACATCCACTTCGGTCGCGAAATCATCGAGGTGGCGACCTTCCGCGCCAATCACCCGCAGAACGAAGACGAAGAGGACAGCAACCAATCCTCGCGCAACGAAAGCGGGCGGATCCTGCGGGACAACGTCTACGGCACCCTGGAGGATGATGCGCAACGCCGCGACTTCACCATCAATGCCCTGTACTACGACCCGGTCAGCGAACGCATCCTCGACTATGCCAATGGCGTCCACGACATTCGCAACAACCTGGTGCGTCTGATCGGCGATCCGCGCAAGCGCTACCAGGAAGATCCGGTGCGCATGCTGCGAGCGGTGCGCTTTGCCGCCAAGCTGAACTTCGGGATCGAAAAGCACACCGCCGCGCCGATCCGCGAACTGGCGCCGATGCTGCGGGAAATCCCTTCGGCGCGCCTGTTCGAGGAAGTGCTCAAGCTGTTCCTCTCCGGCCATGCCGCCGATACCTTCGAGATGCTGGTGGACCTGCAGCTGTTCGATCCGCTGTTCCCAGCCAGCGCCGAAGCCCTGGAATACAACCCGACCTACACCCATACGCTGATCAGCGAGGCATTGGCCAACACCGATCTGCGGATCAAGCAGAACAAACCGGTAACCCCGGCCTTCCTGTTCGCTGCCCTGCTCTGGCCGGCCCTGCCTGCCCGGGTCCTGCACCTGCAGGAACGCGGCATGCCGCCGATCCCGGCCATGCAGGAAGCCGCCCACGAACTGATCGCCGAACAGTGCCAGCGCATCGCCATCCCCAAACGTTTCACCATGCCGATCCGCGAGATCTGGGACATGCAGGAACGCCTGCCGCGCCGCAGTGGCAAGCGAGCCGACCAATTGCTGGACAATCCACGCTTCCGCGCCGGCTACGACTTCCTGCTGCTACGCGAAAGCGCCGGCGAACAAACCGACGGCCTCGGTGAATGGTGGACCGACTACCAGGACGCCAATGACACCGAACGTCGCGACATGATCCGTGACCTCAGCGGCAAGGACGATGCCAGTGGCGCGCCACGCAAACGCCGGCGCAGCGGTGGTGCCAAGCGCAAGCGGGCCGGCGGCGCCGATACGTCGGGCGAATGACCGATGGAGCGTATCTATATCGGCCTGGGCAGCAACCTGGCGGATCCCGAGGAGCAACTGCGCAGCGCCATCGAGGCCCTGGGGAAGATCCCCGCGAGCCGTCTGCATGGCGTTTCGGCGTTCTACCAAAGCGATTCGCTGTTGCCCGGCCAACCGCGCTTCACCAACGCCGTGGCGGCGCTGGACAGCGCCCTCGAGCCGCTGCAATTGCTCGATGCGCTGCAAGCCATCGAGCAACAACAAGGCCGGGAACGCCACGAACGCTGGGGCCCAAGGACCCTGGACCTGGACATCCTGCTGTTCGGTGATCGGCTGATCGACGAACCCCGCCTCAAAGTCCCGCACTACCACATGCAGGCCCGCCCCTTCGTCCTCTATCCCCTGGCGGAACTGGCTCCGGCCGACCTGCAGCTGGCCGATGGCCGCAGCCTGCGGGAACTGCTCGCCGCCTGCCCATTTGTCGGCCTGGAACGCCAGGCCTGACAGCTGAAACGCATCAGTAACGGCGGTAACACTACCGCCGTAACAATGCGGTAACACATCTAATTGACTTCCAGAGTTCTCCTCACGACTATAGGCGTCCCGTTGCCGCCATCACGGCGTTAAAGGGCGCAATTCAAGTGAAGCTTGTTCGCGGCGAACCCGGGAAACGCCAGGCAGAGGCAGTGATGCAAGGGCGGAACACCCGTCGGCACGCGACCTTTTTCCACCATGGCAAGCTGTACATGACGCCCCACGGGGGCGTATCCGGGATCGTTCAAATCGCTTGGAAGCAGGCTGTATAAGCACGACAAAAGACCGTGCGCCTGAACAACGAAGAATCACGCGCGTTACTCGCAGTAGTTTCCAAAGCGCCTGAATGAGGACCCCTTTTCATGCCAGACATCACTCTGACCACCCTGCAAAGCCTCAAGCAGAAAGGTGAGAAAATCACCATGCTGACCTGCTATGACGCCACCTTCGCCCACACATGCAACGAAGCCGGCGTCGAAGTCCTGCTGGTCGGCGACTCCCTGGGCATGGTCTTGCAAGGGCACGACAGCACATTGCCAGTCACCGTCGCCGACATGGCCTACCATGTCGCAGCGGTGAAACGCGGCAACAGCGGGGCCCTGATCCTCGCCGACCTGCCCTTCATGTCCTACGCCACCACTGAACAGGCCCTGAGCAGTTCGGCGCAGCTGATGCAGGCTGGTGCGCACATGGTCAAGATCGAAGGCGCGGCCTGGCTGGCCGAGCCGGTCCGCCTGCTGAACGAGCGTGGCGTCCCGGTCTGTGTGCACATGGGGCTGACCCCACAGACCGTGAACGTCCTGGGCGGCTACAAGGTCCAGGGACGCAACGAGAGCCAGGCCCGGCAGATGCGTGCCGACGCCATCGCCCTGGAACAGGCCGGTGCGGCCATGCTGCTGCTCGAATGCGTGCCCAGCGAGCTGGCGGCGGAAATCACCCAGGCGGTGAAGATCCCGGTGATCGGCATCGGTGCCGGCAGCGCCACCGATGGCCAGGTGCTGGTGCTCCACGACATGCTGGGCCTGTCCCTCACCGGCCGTTCGCCCAAGTTCGTGAAGAACTTCATGGCCGGCAAGGACAGCATCCAGGCGGCGCTGAGCGCCTACGTGCAGGAAGTCAAGGCCGTCACCTTCCCTGGCGCCGAACACGGGTTCTCCGCATGAATACTGTAAAGACCGTGCGTGAGTTGCGCGCCGCGGTTGCTCGCGCTCGCAGCGAAGGCAAGCGTATCGGCTTCGTGCCGACCATGGGCAACCTGCACAGCGGGCACGCCGCGCTGGTGGCCAAGGCCGCACAGCGCGTGGACTTCGTGGTCGCCAGCATCTTCGTCAACCCGCTGCAGTTCGGCGCCGGCGAAGACCTGGACAAATATCCCCGCACCCTCGCCGCCGACCAGGAAAAACTGCTCCAGGCTGGCTGCCACCTGCTGTTCGCCCCCACTGTCGAAGAGATGTACCCCGACGGCATGGCCGGACAGACCCGGGTCAGCGTTCCCCAGTTGTCCGAAGGCCTGTGCGGCGGTAGCCGCCCCGGACACTTCGAAGGGGTGGCCACGGTGGTCAGCAAGCTGTTCAACATGGTGCAGCCCGATCTCGCGGTGTTCGGCCAGAAGGACTACCAGCAGCTGGCCGTCATCCGCGCTCTGGTACATGACTTGAACATGCCGATCCAGATCATCGGCGAACCCACGGTGCGAGCCGAGGATGGCTTGGCGTTATCCTCGCGCAACGGTTACCTGAGCGCAGAACAGCGGGCCATCGCCCCGGTGCTCTATCGCAGCCTGAGCCAGATCGCCGAGGCCATCCGCAATGGCGTGCGCGACTATCCGCAACTACTGGCCGAACAGCAGCGCCTGCTGGAGGCCGCCGGCCTGCGCCAGGACTACCTGGAAATCCGTCACGCCCGGAACCTGCGCCCGGCCACCGCCGAGGACCGAGACCTGGTGATCCTGGTGGCGGCCTACCTGGGTACCACGCGCCTGATCGACAACCTGCACCTGGACCTCGACGCGCCGGCCTGATCAGCCGATTGCCCGAACCCCAACCTTCGGGCAAACTGCCGCCCGCCGGGGCCTGCAGCTAAAACTGCAGGCCCCTTTTCGAGGATCCGACCTAGGGAAAATCCCATGCACGCCATCATGCTCAAGGCCAAGCTGCATCGCGCAGAAGTCACCCACGCCGTGCTTGACTACGAAGGCTCTTGCGCCATCGACGGCGACTGGCTGGACCTCTCCGGCATTCGCGAATACGAGCAGATCCAGATCTACAACATCGACAATGGCGAACGCTTCACCACCTACGCCATCCGTGGCGAATCCGGCTCGCGCATGATCTCGGTGAACGGCGCGGCCGCACACAAGGCCAAGGTCGGCGATCGGGTGATCATCTGCGCCTACGCCCACTACAGCGAAGCCGAATTGCTCAACTTCAAGCCCCGCATGCTGTACATGGCTCCCGGCAACGAGCTGAGCCACACCAGCCACGCGATTCCGGTTCAGGTCGCCTGACCCCTTAGTTTCTTCACACCGCAAGCCTATGCCGCGCGGTCGGTGCAAAATAGTACCGACCGCAAGTCGGAGAAGGCCGAGACAGGAGCCCAGGCTGGAGTTACTGTTGTCGCCCCGGGTGATTAATCGAATCAGCACAGGGCCGAACGCACCAAGTCCGTGAATCCAGAATGGACGTTCCGGGCTTTTCAGTGTCCAAAAGGCAGTTCAAGCAAAAGGAAAACCGCAGCGATGGCGTACTACCGCACTCCTCACGACGTTACCGCTCTGCCCGCCTGGCAAGCGTTGAAAGACCATCGCCAAGCCATGCAGGATTTCAGCATGCGCGAGGCATTCAATGCCGACCCACAGCGCTTCAGCCAGTTCACCCTGAGCAGCTGCGGATTGTTTCTCGACTACTCCAAGAACCTGATCACCGGCCAGACCCGCGACCTGCTGGTGGACCTGGCCAAGGAAGTCGGGCTGGCCGACGCAATCAAGTCGATGATGACCGGCGAACTGGTCAACGCCTCCGAAGGCCGCCCGGCCCTGCACACCGCCCTGCGCCGCCCGGTAGGCGACAAGCTGTCGGTCAATGGCGTGAACGTCATGCCGGAAGTGCACAAGGTGCTGAACCAGATCACCGAACTGGTGGGCCGCATCCACGACGGCCTGTGGCGCGGCTATACCGAGAAACCCATCACCGACGTGGTGAACATCGGTATCGGCGGCTCCTTCCTCGGCCCAGAGCTGGTATCCGAAGCCCTGCTGTCGTACACCCACAAGGGCGTGCGCTGCCACTACCTGGCCAATATCGACGGCAGCGAATTCCATGAGCTTTCGGCGAAGATCCGCGCAGAGACCACGCTGTTCATCGTTTCGTCCAAATCCTTCAACACCCTCGAGACCCTGAAGAACGCCCAAGCCGCACGCGCCTGGTACCTGGCCCAGGGCGGTTCCGAAGCCGAGCTGCACCGCCACTTCATCGCGGTGTCGAGCAACAACGCCGCCGCCGTGGCCTTCGGCATCCGCGAAGAGAACATCTTCCCGATGTGGGACTGGGTCGGCGGGCGCTACTCGCTGTGGTCCGCCATCGGCCTGCCGATCGCCCTGGCCATCGGCATGTCCAACTTCAAGGAACTGCTGTCCGGCGCCTACACCATGGACCAGCACTTCCAGAGCGCGCCGTTCGAGCAGAACATGCCGGTGCTGCTGGCGCTGCTGGGCGTGTGGTACGGCAACTTCTGGGGCGCGCAGAGCCACGCGATCCTGCCGTACGACCACTACCTGCGCAACATCACCAAGCACCTGCAGCAGCTGGACATGGAATCCAACGGCAAGAGCGTGCGCCAGGACGGTACCCCAGTGGGCACCGACACCGGTCCGGTGATCTGGGGCGGCGTGGGCTGCAACGGCCAGCACGCCTACCACCAGCTGCTGCACCAAGGCACCCAACTGATCCCGGCCGACTTCATCGTGCCGATCGTCAGCTTCAACCCGGTGGCCGACCACCACCAGTGGCTGTACGCCAACTGCCTGTCCCAGAGCCAGGCGCTGATGCTCGGCAAGACCCGCGCCGAAGCCGAGAGCGAGCTGCGCAACAAGGGCCTGAGCGAAGCCGAGGTGCAACGTCTCGCACCGCACAAGGTGATCCCCGGCAACCGGCCGAGCAACACCCTGGTGGTCGAGCGCATCAGCCCACGGCGTCTTGGCGCGCTGGTGGCGCTCTACGAGCACAAGGTGTTCGTGCAGAGCGTGATCTGGGGCATCAACGCCTTCGACCAATGGGGCGTGGAGCTGGGCAAGGAGCTGGGCAAGGGCGTCTACGGTCGCCTGGTGGGCAGCGACGAAACCAGCGCCGAGGATGCCTCGACCCAGGGGCTGATCAACTACTTCCGCGGTCGTCATCGCGGCTGATCGCCACTCTGCGGGAGCCGGCTTGCCGGCTCCCGTTCGGGCCATGGCCCTTGAACCTTGCCCTCACATGCGCGCACCCTTGAGCCTTGTCGCCAAACAAGCACAAGGAGCCGTCATGTTCGATATCAGCATTTTTCCGAAAGCCGATGCCGTCCGCCAGGCAGCCCAACTGAGCCAGGACGACTACCTCCACCTCTATCGCCAGTCCATCGAGCAGCCAGAACTGTTCTGGGCCGGGCAAGCCAAGCGTTTTTTGCATTGGAGCCAACCCTGGGCCGAAGTGCATCGCCATGACAGCCGCACCGGCCAGGCCAGTTGGTTCCGCGGCGGCCAGCTCAATGTCAGCTACAACTGCATCGACCGCCACCTGGAAACACGCGGTGACCAGACCGCAATCATCTGGGAAGGCGACGACCCTGCCGAATCCTTGCGCATCACTTACCGCACCTTGCATCAACAGGTCTGCCGACTGGCCAACCTGCTCAAGAGCCGCGGCGTGAAGAAAGGCGACCGGGTATGCATCTACATGCCGATGATTCCCGAGGCCGCCTACGCCATGCTCGCCTGCACGCGCATCGGTGCCGTGCATTCGGTGGTTTTCGGCGGCTTCTCCCCGGAGGCCCTGCGCGACCGGATCCTCAATGCCGATTGCCATACCCTGATCACCGCCAACGAAGGCCTGCGCGGCGGCAAGCTGGTGCCGCTTAAAAGCAACGTCGACAAGGCGCTGCTCAGTTGCCCGGACGTCAGCAACGTGATCATGGTCCAGCGCACCGGCGCAGTAGTGAACTGGGTCGACGGCCGCGACATTCACTATGAGCAGGCCATGGCCGCCAGCAGCGACCAGTGCGCCCCCGAACCGATGGACGCCGAGGATCCGCTGTTCATCCTCTACACCTCCGGCAGCACCGGCAAACCCAAGGGAGTACTGCACACCACCGGCGGCTACCTGCTGCAGGTGGCCATGACCTTCAAGTACGTCATGGACTACCGCGACGGCGAGGTCTTCTGGTGCACCGCCGATGTCGGCTGGGTCACCGGTCACAGCTATATCCTCTACGGTCCGCTGGCCAACGGCGCCACCACGCTGATCTTCGAAGGAGTCCCCAACCACCCCAGCACTTCACGCTTCTGGGAAGTGGTGGACAAGCATCGGGTGAACATCTTCTACACCGCGCCCACCGCCTTGCGCGCCTTGATGCGCGAAGGCAGCGGACCGTTGCGCAACAGCTCGCGCGCCAGCCTGCGCCTGCTCGGCAGCGTCGGTGAGCCGATCAATCCGGAGGCCTGGGAATGGTATTTCAACGAGGTGGGCGAACAACGCTGCCCAATCGTCGATACCTGGTGGCAGACCGAGACCGGCGGCATCATGCTCAGCCCGCTGGCCAGCACCCGGCAAATCAAGCCCGGTTGCGCCATGACGCCGATGTTCGGCGTGCAGCCGGTGTTGCTGGATGACCAGGGCCAGGAGATCCAGGGCGCCGGTAGCGGCATCCTGGTGCTCAAGGGCAGTTGGCCCGGGCAGATCCGTACCGTCTATGGCGACCCGCAACGCATGGTCGAGACCTACTTCGCGCCTTACCCGGGCTACTACTTCACCGGTGACGGCGCCCGACGCGATGAAGACGGCAGCTACTGGATCACCGGGCGCATCGATGACGTGATCAACGTCTCCGGACACCGCATCGGTACCGCGGAGGTAGAGAGCGCCCTGGTGCTCCACGACAGCATCGCCGAAGCCGCCGTGGTGGGTTATCCCCATGACCTCAAGGGCCAAGGTATCTATGCCTTCGTCACGCCAATGCAGGGGATAGAGCCCGACGCCACCCTGAAGCAGGAACTCCTGGCCCTGGTCAGCCGCGAGATCGGCAGCTTCGCCAAGCCGGAGCTGATCCAGTGGGCACCGGCCCTGCCCAAGACTCGCTCGGGCAAGATCATGCGGCGTATCCTGCGCAAGATTGCCTGCAACGAGCTGGACAGCCTGGGCGATACCTCGACCCTGGCCGACCCTGGAGTGGTGCAGGGTCTGATCGATCAACGCTTGAACCTCTGAAAGCGGCGCGGCCCGGCCGCGCCATCGTTTCCCAACAGCAGCGAGCCGTCATGGAATTCATTCGCAGCCGTATCGAAAGCCAGGTCATGAGCCTCTCCGGCCTGTCCCTGGGCCAGCTCGACCTGGAAAACCCCAAGGGCGATCCGGGTCTATTCGGTCCAGGGGCCGTTTGCTGGCAAGTGCATGCCGACTTCAGCAGCATGCTGATCGGCGGCATCAGCGCCCTGTTGCTGCAAGCCCTGCATCCCTTGGCGCTGGCCGGGGTCTGGGACCACTCCAACTTTCGCCAGGACCTGATCGGCCGCCTGCGCCGCACCGGGCAGTTCATTTCCGGGACCACCTTCGGCTCGCGCCAGGACGCCCAATGGCTGATCGAGAAAGTCCGTGGCATCCACTTGCACATCACCGGCACCGCCCCCGATGGCCGGCCCTACGCGGCCAGCGATCCAGACTTGCTGACCTGGGTCCATGTAGCTGAGGTCAGCAGTTTCCTGGCGGCCCACCTGCGCTACTTCAATCCGCGCTTGTCCGGCGCCGACCAGGATCGCTACTACGATGAAATCGCCTTGGTGGCCGAGCGCCTGGGCGCCCGCGACGTACCCCGTTCACGGCAGGCTGTGGCCGATTACCTGCAAGCCATGCGCCCGCAGTTGTTGTGCGACCAGCGCAGCCGCGAAGTGCTGCGCCTGCTGCAGGCCGCACCAGCCCCCAGCCGCCTGGCCAAACCCTTTGGCTCGTTGATGATGCAAGCCGGGATCGACCTGCTGCCGGACTGGGCCGGCGAGCTGCTGGGGGTCGAGCAGAGCCCGCTGCAACGCCAGCTGATCCGCGCCAGCATCAAGCGCAGCGCGCCGATGCTGCGCTGGGCGGTACGCGACAGCTCGGCCCATCGTGCCAGGCGACGCATGGGCCTGTAGGCAGCGACCGACCGAGCACAACGCGACCGACCGGTTCGCGATTGGCCGGCCTCCAGGGTTGTGTGCAACCATGATTTTCAGGACTTCCAGCGCCTGGACGACGGGTTCGCCGAACCGCTCCAGGCCCCAGCCATCGAATCTGAGGACCCGACCATGCAAGACGTCGTAATCGTTGCCGCTACCCGCACCGCCGTGGGCACCTTCCAGGGCTCGCTGGCGGCCATTCCCGCCGTCGACCTCGGCGCCGCGGTGATCCGCCAACTGCTGGCCCAGACCGGCATCGACCCGGCCCAGGTCGACGAAGTCATCATGGGCCAGGTGCTCACCGCCGGCGCCGGGCAGAACCCCGCACGCCAGGCCGCGATCAAGGCCGGCCTGCCCCATGCCGTGCCCGCCATGACCCTGAACAAGGTCTGCGGCTCCGGCCTCAAGGCCCTGCACCTGGCCGCCCAGGCCATCCGCTGCGGCGACGCCGAGGTGATCATCGCCGGCGGCCAGGAGAACATGAGCCTGGCCAACTACGTCCTGCCCGGCGCCCGCACCGGCCTGCGCATGGGCCACAGCCAGATGATCGACTCCATGATCAGCGACGGCCTGTGGGATGCCTTCAACGACTATCACATGGGCATCACCGCCGAGAACCTGGTGGAAAAATACGGCATCACTCGTGAAGCCCAGGACGCCTTCGCCGCCGACTCCCAGCGCAAGGCCGCCGCGGCCATCGAGGCCGGGCGCTTCGTCGACGAGATCACCCCGATCCAGATTCCCCAGCGCAAGGGCGAGCCCGTCACCTTCGCCACCGACGAACAACCCCGCCCCGGCACCACCGCCGAGGCCCTGGCCAAGCTCAAGCCGGCGTTCAAGAAAGACGGCAGCGTCACCGCCGGCAACGCCTCGGCGCTGAACGACGGCGCCGCCGCCGTGATCCTGATGAGCGCCAGCAAGGCGCGGGCCCTGGGCCTGCCGGTACTGGCGAAGATCGCCGCCTACGCCAACGCCGGGGTCGATCCGGCGATCATGGGTATCGGCCCCGTCTCGGCCACCCGCCGCTGCCTGGAGAAGGCCGGCTGGAGCCTGGAGCAACTGGACCTGATCGAAGCCAACGAAGCCTTCGCCGCGCAGTCGCTGTCGGTGGCCAAGGAGCTTGCATGGGACCCGGCCAAGGTCAACGTCAACGGCGGCGCCATCGCCATCGGCCACCCCATCGGCGCGTCGGGCTGCCGGGTGCTGGTGACCCTGCTGCATGAAATGATCAAGCGCGATGCCCACAAGGGCATGGCGACCCTGTGCATCGGCGGCGGCCAGGGCGTGGCCCTGGCGATCGAGCGCTAACCCCGTACATCTCATACATATCCAGGAACGAGGCTTGCCCGCGAAACACACGTCGTTACAGCGCAGTGCATCAGGCACAGCGCGTCTTCGTTGACGATCGATCGCAGGCAAGCCTCGCTCCTACAGCCAAGCGCGCCTCGCCTACAAGCACTGAACGAAGCTGGTAAACTGCCCCGCCCAATCATTCGCAAGGCGCCCGCATGTCTTCCTTGAACCAGGCGCTGCGCGCCGCCCTCGATCATCGCCAGGACCTGCTCGCCGAACTGCACCAGCAAGGCACCGATTGCTATCGCCTGTTCCATGGCAGCCAGGAAGGCGCCGGCGGCCTGACCGTCGACCGCTACGGCCCGCAGCTGCTGGTACAGAGCTTTCACCAACCGCTGGAGCGCGATGCCTTGCTGCAACTGCAGGAAATCGTCGACCAGCGACTGCAACTGTCCACCCTGCTGGTCTACAACGATCGCTCCCAGGGCAACTCGCGCATCGCCCGCGAGGATTCGGTATACCGCGCCGAAGACGCTGCCCTGCAAGACCTGGTCGGGCATGAATGGGGCCTGAACTACCGGGTCCGTGGACGCCACGCCGGGCAGGACCCGCTGCTGTTCCTGGACCTGCGCAATGCCCGGGGCTGGGTCAAGCACCACAGCGCCGGCAAGAGTGTGCTCAACCTCTTCGCCTACACCTGCGGTGTGGGCCTTTGCGCCGCGGCCGGCGGCGCCCGGGAGGTCTGCAACCTGGACTTCGCCGAAGGCAACCTGGCGGTCGGCCGGGAGAACGGCCAGCTCAACCCGCAACTGCCGCCGATGCAATTCGTGCAGTCGGACTACTTCCCGGCGATCCGCCAGCTGGCGGGCCTGCCGATCAGCCAGCGGCGAGGCCAGAAGCTGCCCAGCTATCCGCGCCTGGAACAGCGCCAGTACGACCTGGTACTCCTGGACCCACCAGCCTGGGCCAAGAGCGCCTTCGGCACCGTCGACCTGCTGCGCGACTACCAGAGCCTGCTCAAGCCCGCCCTGCTGGCCACCGCCGAGGATGGAGTGCTGATCTGCTGCAACAACCTGGCCAAGGTCTCGCTGCAGGACTGGCGCGAGCAGGTGCTGCGTTGCGCCGAGAAAGCCGGGCGCCCGGTACGCGATTGCCAGGTGCTGAAACCGGCTGCGGATTTTCCCTCCCTGGACGGCCAGCCACCACTGAAAACCCTGGTCCTGCAACTTTAAGGACAGCTACAAAATCTGAACAATCCTGAAAACAGGGCTGGTTTCGGAACCGTAAACGCGTGCCATACTCCAAGGCACATTTGATTCAAAAGATGAAGCCTCGCATGACCAAAGGATTGATTCGCGCTATTGGCGCCTTGTTGACCGCCCTGGCCCTTTACAGTCTGCTGGGTTTCCTGATCCTGCCAGGCATCGCCCTGCGCGTGGCCAACCAGCAGTTGGCCAACTACGCCACCACGCCGGCCCATATCCAGCGCATCGAACTCAACCCCTTCAGCCTGGAGCTGACCGTCTGGGGCCTGAACATCGGCGAACCGGGCAAGGAACAGATCGCCTTCGACCGCCTCTACGCCAACCTGCAACTGGACAGCCTGTGGACCCGGGCGTTGCACCTGGCGGATGTGGAGCTGGACCGACCCAAGACCGAGATCCTGTTCGACAAGGATGGCCAGCTCAACCTGTTGGGTCTGTTCAAGCTGCCCGCCAGCGAGCCGACCCCCAGCGACCCCGAGGCCAAGCCGTTTCCGGTACGCATAGAGCGCATCAAGCTGGCCGGCGGCTACGTGCACTTCCAGGACCTGCGCCCCAGCGAGCCCATCGAGTTCCTCTACGACAAGCTCGAGTTCGAACTGAAGAACCTCAGCACCCTGCCCGACGACAGCGCCGACATGACCCTGGTGGCCACCGGCCCCGAAGGTGGACAGATCGACTGGAGCGGTAACTTCAGCGTGACCCCGCTGACCTCCGAAGGCACCCTGAAGGTCACCGGCGGCAAGATGAAGGCCTGGTGGCCCTACGTCCGCGATGCGGTGCCGCTGGTGCTGGAAGACGGCCTGCTGAACCTCGATACCCACTACAAGTTCAGCCTGGCCAAGGGCACCGAACTGCTACTGGACAACGCCTCGCTCAGCGTCGCTCCATTCGCCATCAAGGCCCCGGATGGCCGACCGCTGGCGCGCCTGGAGCGCCTGGATGTCAGCGAGACCACGGTGGACCTGGCCAAGCAGCAAGTGGTGGTCGGCAAGATCCGCAGCCAGAAGCTCGAGACCTGGGCCGCCCGCGAGGCCGATGGCCAGCTGGACTGGCAGAAGCTGTTCGCCAGCCAACCGCCCAAGCCGGCCCCCAAGCATGAACCGGCCACCGCCGAAGCTCCCAAGGAGCCGGCGGCACCGAGCAAGCCCTGGCAGGTACTGCTCAAGGACGTCGAGCTGCGCAACTACCAGGTGCACCTGGCAGACCGCCAGGTCAAGCCGGCAGTGGCCCTGGAAGTGGGGCCGCTGAACCTGGACCTGAAGAACTTCGACAGCCTCAACCAGTCGCCCTTCACCCTTAAGCTCGATACCGGGCTGGGCAAGCAAGGCCGGATCAATGCCAGCGGCGAGGTCAACCTCAACCCGATCACCGCCAAGCTCAAGGTCCAGACCAAGGACATCGACCTGCGAGTCGCCCAGTCCTACATCAGCCCCTTCATCCGCCTGGAACTGCGTAGCGGCATGCTCGGCAGCGACCTGGCGGTAGACCTGAAGAAGGTCGAACCACTGGCCTTCAGCATCACCGGCCGGGCCAACGTGGATCAACTGCATACCCTGGATACCCTCAAGACTCGCGACTTCGTAAAGTGGAAGCAGGTGGTGGTCGAGGGCCTGAACTACCAGCATGGCGACAGCTTGAACATCAGCCGCATCAACCTGATGCAGCCCTATGCCCGCTTCATCATCAACGATGACCGCACCACCAACGTCGACGACCTGCTGATCCCGCAACCGGCGAGCAGCTCCGGCAAGTCCACGGCCAAGCCGGCCGCCAGCTCGGGCAAGCCATTGGGCATCCGCATCGGCGAAATCGCCATCAACGATGGCTCGGCCAACTTCGCCGACCTGACCCTGACCCCCAACTTCGCCACCGCCGTGCAGCAACTCAACGGCAGGATCGGTACCATCGACAGCCGCCAGGCCAAGCCGGCGGACGTCGACGTCAAGGGCAAGGTCGACCGCTATGCGCCGGTGACCATCAAGGGCAGCGTCAATCCTTTCGACCCGATGGCGGCCCTGGACATCGCCACCAGCTTCAAGCGGGTCGAGCTGACCACCCTCACCCCCTACTCCGGCAAGTTCGCGGGCTTTCGCATTCGCAAGGGCCGGCTCAACCTCGACCTGCACTACATGATCACCAAGGGCCAGCTCAAGGCCGAGAACAAACTGGTGGTCGAGCAGTTGCAACTGGGGGAAAAAGTCGACAGCCCGGACGCCGTGGATCTGCCGATCCGCCTCGCGGTAGCCCTGCTCAAGGACACCGACGGCAAGATCTCCATCGAACTGCCCATTTCCGGTGATCTGAACAACCCGCAATTCAGCGTCATGCCGATCGTCTGGCAAACCCTGCGCAACCTGGTGCTGCGTGCGGCCCAGGCGCCGTTCAAGTTCATCGGCGGCCTGATCACCGGTGGCGGCTCGGAGGACCTGGGCAGCGTCAGCTTCGCCCCTGGTTCCAGCGAATTGAGCAAGGAATCCGAATCGGCCCTGACCACTTTGGCCAAGGCCCTCCAGGAACGCCCGACTCTACGCCTGGAGATCGAGGGCACCAGCGCCAAGAGCAGCGATGGTCCGCTGATCGCCGACCAGCGACTGGAGCGCGAATACCAGTACAACTACTACAAGATCCTCCAGCGTCGCGGCGACAAGGTCCCGGCACAGGCATCCTTGTTGAAGGTCCCGGAAGATGAGAAGGCGCCACTGCTGGAGGGTATCTACCGCACCCGCCTGAAGCAGCAGCCGCCAGCAGAATGGAGCCAGCTCAGCCGCGACGAACGTAGCGCCAAGCTGCGCGAGGGCCTGATCCAGTTCTGGAGCGGCAGCGAAGTATTGCTGCGCCAACTGGGCCAGGAGCGAGCCAGCAGCATCAAGGACTTCCTGGTGGACAAGGCCCAGCTGGCCGATGATCGGGTCTACTTCATCGATGCCAACCTGGGCGAAGCCGAAAGCAACGGCAACGTCATCACCCCGATGCACCTGGACAGCGAGTAATCAGGTTTGCGCCGGGCCACGCCCGGCGCCCTTCGCCTAAGCCAGCCAGCCAGCCAGCCAGCCAGCAACTTTGAATCCCGCCCAATAGAACAAGCCCCGACACGAGTGCCGGGGCCTGTAATGATCACGTCCTTGTGATCTTCCGCATGAACCCTTGGAAGAGACGGCAGCTCAAGTGCCCGCCGCGTCCACCTGTCCAGGCAGGAGGCTGGGTCTTACTCGGCCTTCAGGCCGTCAGCGGAGACTGCCTTCACGCCCTTGATCTTCTTGGTGATCGCCACTGCGGTGGCTTTCTGTGCCTCGGTAATGGCCACGGTGGACGACAGCGAAACTACGCCCTTGTTGGTTTCGACCTTGATATCGGTACCAGGAATGCCTTTCTCGGTGACCAGATCGCTTTTCACTTTGGTGGTGATCCAGGTGTCGGAGGTGGCCTCTTTGGCCTTGGTCACTTCACCGGCGGCCACGACCATCGGCGACTGAGTGCCTTGGGTGGGCTGCGCAAAGGCTGCGTTGGCCATGGTCAGGGTCAGAGCGGTAGCGGTTGCAGCAGCGATAGCGAACTTCTTCATACGAGTAACTCCTGTTTTTCTGGAAAGCCTGCGCCGTGTCCTGGCCACAGGGTTATCAGAGATATTGCAGGGGCTGTGCCAAATTCATAACTGCAAAAATAACCATAAAAATCAATGAGTTATAAAGTTACGAAAAAATCAGGACCATGCAAAATGCATGATCCCCCCTCTCCCTGCATGCAAGTTGCGAGTTTTACCGGGGAACTGGCCCAGGCTCACACCCCCTCGGTCTCGCAGCCTTTGGGAGCATAGTCGGCGTCCACCGTGGTGGTGCAGTTCCAACCGGTGGTTGCCGAGCGAATCAGGGTCAGGCTCTTGTCCAGCACCGGGCCCGGGGCGTTGAGGATGGTGCAGCCGATACTGCCCTCTCCCGTGGCGGCCGTGCCGCTGGCGGTCATCCGGCAGTTGGCTGTCTGCGCCGTGCCTCCGGCCAGCACCAGGGTCGGATCGGTGCCCTGGCCCAGCAGGTCCTCGACACCGGCCTTGAGCGCCGAGACCTCCGCCAGCGCGGCGATGACCTTGGCTCGCGCTTGATACTTGGCATAAAGCGGCATCGCCACCATGGCGAGTACGCCGATGATCGCTACCACCACCAGCAATTCGATCAGGGTGAAACCAGACTGTCGTTTCATTGGGTCGCCTCCTGGCTTGAACGAAAGTTACAAGAAAGGCCACAAGGGCCATCAGCTTCGAAGCACGCCCTGTGCCAGGGAACAAAACCCATGAAATACGCGGTCTGCGCGCCAGGTGGTCCAGCTCTCGAGAAGCAGAAGTCGCATCAACTGACAAATCTGGTCAGCACCTGACGCTACCCGGCAGCTCGCCACGGCTAGGCTTGGCTAGACGTGGACACGTCCTGCCGCTGCTTCTGCAGCAAGGCGACGTCCGCCTCGACCTCCGTCTGCTCAAGGACCGAACCATGACGGTACAACCACCCGCCACCAGCACCTATGTCTGGCAGGGCACCGATAACCAGGGCCATGCCCTGCAAGGCGAATTGGTTGCCGCCAGCCCGGCATTGGCCAGGGCCCGCCTGCGCCGACAGGGCATAGTCCCGAGCCGGATCCGCCGCAAGTCCTCCAGCCTGCCGCGCCTGGGACAACGAATCAGGCCCCGGGACATCGCCCTGTTCGCCCGGCAACTGGCGACCTTGTTCCAGGCCGGCGTACCCCTGCTGCAATCCCTGGAAATAATCGCCGAAAGCTTCGAACAGCCGCCCATGCGCCAACTGCTGGCCAGCCTCAAGCGCGATATCGAGGCTGGCTCCAGCCTGGCCAGCGCATTGCGCCGGCACCCGCGCCATTTCGACCCGCTGTACTGCGACCTGGTGGAAGCCGGGGAGCAGGCCGGGGCCCTGGATACCCTGCTGGACCGGGTCGCCAGCTACCAGGAACAGAGCGAGCGCCTCAAGGCCCGGTTGTACAAGGCCATGGTCTATCCCCTGGCGGTGATCGGAGTGGCGATCATCGTCAGCAGCATCCTGCTGCTCAAGGTCGTCCCGCAGTTCCAGAACCTGTTCGCCGGCTTCAATGCCGAACTCCCCCTGCTGACCCGCTGGGTCATCGGCCTCTCGCACTTTCTCCAGGAACAAGGCGCGAGCCTACTGGCTGCCGGCCTGGGACTGGGTTTCGGCGTGCGCCTGGCCTATCGCCGCTCGCCCCGCCTGCGCGATGCCGTGGATATCGTCCTGCTGCGCCTGCCCTTGACCGGCACCTTGCTGAACAAGGCCGCCGTGGCCCGCCTGGCCCGGACCCTGGCCACCACCTTCGCCGCCGGCGTGCCGCTGGTACAGGCCCTGGAATCGGTGGCGGGGGCCAGCGGCAACAGCGTGCATCGCCGGGCGGTGGAGAGGATCCAGGTACAAGTCGCCAGCGGCATGCAATTGAACTTCGCCATGCGCGCCAGCGGCGTCTTCCCGGAAATGGCGATCCAGATGACCGCCATTGGCGAAGAGTCCGGGACCCTCGATCATCTGCTGGAAAAAATCGCCATGCACTATGAGAGCGAGGTGGACAACCTGGTGGACAGCCTCACCAGCCTCATGGAGCCTTTGATCATGGTGCTGCTGGGCAGTATCGTCGGAGCCCTGGTGCTAGCCATGTACCTGCCCATCTTTCAACTCGGTACAGCGAACTGAACATGTCCTTGACTGAAGTCCTGAGCCTTTACCCCCTGGCGTTCGTGCTGGCATCCCTGGTACTGGGGCTGATCGTCGGCAGCTTCCTCAACGTGCTGGCCTGGCGCCTGCCGCGCATGCTCGAGCGCGATTGGCGCGCCCAGGCCCATGAAATCCTGGGGCTGCCCGCGGAGCCCGTGACAGCTCCCTACAACCTGTTGCTCCCCCACTCCCACTGCCCGCATTGCGCACGGCCCGTGCGCCCCTGGCATAACGTCCCCCTGCTCGGCTACCTGTGGCTGGGCGGTCGCTGCGCCCACTGCAAGACCCGGATCAGCGCGCGCTACCCACTGGTCGAGCTGGCGTGTGGACTGCTTTCGGCATTCGTGGCCTGGCATTTCGGCTTCGGCTGGACGGCCGGCCTGCTGTTGCTGTTGAGCTGGGGCCTGCTGGGCATGAGCCTGATCGATGCCGAGCACCAATTGCTGCCGGATGTGCTGGTACTGCCCCTGTTATGGCTGGGCTTGATCGTCAACAGCTTCGGCCTGCTGGCGAGCCTGGAGGACGCCCTCTGGGGCGCGGTGGTGGGTTACCTGCTGCTGTGGTCGGTGTTCTGGCTGTTCAAGCTGCTGACTGGCAAGGACGGCATGGGCCATGGCGATTTCAAGCTGCTGGCGATGCTAGGGGCCTGGGGCGGCTGGCAGGTCCTGCCGCTGACCTTGCTGCTGGCCTCCCTGGCCGGCGCACTGATTGGCAGCCTATTGTTGCGCCTGCGCCAGGCCAAGGGCTCGACTCCGATCCCCTTCGGCCCCTTTCTGGCCATTGCCGGCTGGATTGCCTTGCTCTGGGGTGGTCAAATAACCGACTTCTATTTGCAGTTTGTCGGTTTCCAATGACTCGCTCCGTTAACACCCCCTGGATCCTCGGCCTCACCGGCGGGATCGGTAGCGGCAAGAGCGCCGCTGCCCAGCACTTCATCGACCTGGGTATCCATGTGATCGATGCCGATCATGCCGCCCGCTGGGTGGTAGAGCCCGGGCGCCCGGCCCTGGAACAGATCGCCCGGCATTTTGGCGAGGGCGTGCTGCAGGCCGACGGCCAACTGGACCGTGCCGCCCTGCGCAAGCTGATCTTCGAGGACCCACAGCAGCGACGCTGGCTGGAGGCCCTGCTGCATCCGCTGATCGCCGAGGAAATCGCCAGCCACCTGGCCCGGGCGCAATCGCCCTATGCCATCCTGGTTTCGCCGTTGCTGGTGGAATCGGGACAGGCCCGGATGACCCAGCGCATCCTGGTGATCGATGCGCCCCAACAGTTGCAGATCGAACGCACCCTGTTGCGCGACCAGGTCAGCGAACAGCAGGTCCAGGCAATTCTCCAGGCCCAGGCCAGCCGCGAGGAGCGCCTACGAAATGCCGACGACGTACTGGTCAACGACCGCGACCATGCCTGGTTGCACAGCGAAGTCGAACGCCTGCATCACTTTTATCTAACCTTGCGTGGAGGCCAGCCATGAGCCAACCCTTGACCGTCGAATGCCCGACCTGTGGCGCCCCAGTGGAATGGACCCCAGCCAATATCAACCGGCCGTTCTGCTCCGATCGTTGCAAACTGATCGACCTTGGAGCCTGGGCCGCAGAGGAGCACAAGATCCCGGTGAGCCCGGACGCCGAGGACGACCTATTCTCCGAAGAACTGCCGCCCCGCGCCCACTGAAGATTCTCTTGAAGGCCGATCAGGGCCGCATGAAGCTGTAGTCCTGATCGTCGTCGAGGTTTTCCGCGAGGAACTGCAACTCATCCGCCAGGTCCTCGATGCTGCGCACATTCTTGCTCTGCTGTACCACCGCGCTGAGCAGCGCCCGCAAACTCAGCCCGGGCTCAAAGCCCTCCTGCAGGGCGTTTTGCAGACTGTCGCGCACTTCCTGCCGGGCCCACTGATAGACACTCATGACCACACTCCTGGAATTTTTGCCGAGCATGCAGCGCGGCCAGGCGTGCGCAATTGATATGGATCAAGGGCGCGGATCCTCGTCCTTCCAGGGCGCCGAGAGGTAACGGGTGCGGTTGAAGGTCTCCAGCCACTCGGGGCAGAACACCACCAGCGCACTGACCACCATGCCGTTGATGAAGGCCTCGGGAAAGATGATCAGCCACAGGTAGCCGATGAAGTCCTCCAGCCATTCGGGCATGGCGAAACGCTCGTCCAACCACAAGAGGCCCAATCCGCACAGCAGGCACAACAATGCCGAGAGCGCAGCGGCAAAAAATCCCGAACAGAAGATATAGACGAACAGGTTGCGCGGCTGGGCCCGCTCCACCAACCAGGCGCAGGCCTCGGTCACCGCCACCGGCAGCAGCACCAGCAACATCCCGTTGATGCCCAGGGCCGCCAGGTCCTGGCGTCCCAACGCCAGTAGTCCCAACTGCGCGACCAGGCCCCCGACTATGGCCAGGGGCCAATCCAGCAACAAGGTCACCGCAGTCATGCCGATGAAGTGATAGGACACGCCGGTATCGAAATCCCGTCGGACCAGCCACAACAGGAACAGGGCGAAGACCGTGCCGAACAGCAGGTGCTGGCGGCGACTGTCGGTGAACAGCTCGACCCAGGGCGCTCGCCATATGGCCCAGAGCAGCAGCGGCACATACAACAGCCAGCCCAGGATCAGCGTCTGCGGCGCCAGCAGTGCCGCGCTGATCATGGCCTGGCTTGCTCCAGGGCCGCAGCTAGCTGCTCGGCACTGGCGTACTCATGGCGCTCGACGAGTTGTCCATCCCGCAGTTGCAGCCACAGCACCTTGTCCTCGGTTGCCGGGTAGCGCGGCGCCACTCGCCCCTCACGATCGAGCATCACCCGGTAGGGATAGTCGCGCATGGCCGGTACGGCGAACATCTTGGCGATCAGCGCGGGCATGCGCTGGATATCGGCGACAAAGACGCCACCCCGCTCCTGCAGATAGCCCTTGGGCTGGTCCTTGAGCGCCGCATTCACCAGCTTGGCCGCGCCCATGCTACGTGCCACCAACAGGATCCGGGCCTGGCCGTCGAGGCTATAGGCCTCGTCGAACTGGTCCAGCAGGGTCCAGGGCGCCAGGCGCTCCCCGATCTCGAGGGCCTGGGCCCATAACGGCAACAGGACCAGCAACAGCATTGACCAGCGCTTCACGGCACACTCCTTATCGTTCGATGGGACGCGCAACAGTCTACACCGCCCCTGGGCAGGCTCCAGTAGGCACGCCCGGGAACGACCAGGGCCGAGGTGCTTTTTCCGTACGGCGGGTTCTTAAGGTCACATTTGGGCGCTAAGCTTGAGGGTATGGATGACTCAGATTTCTTGCGCCTGCTAACCATCCAGGCCGAGCAAGCCAATGCGTTCCTGTCCAATGCCCGCAAATGGGAGCGCGAGCGTTGGGTCTGCCAGCGCCTGCTGCAAGGCTTGAATATTCCCTACCGCAATGACGAATTCACCGCTCCCGGGCAAGAGCCGCCGGATGTACTGTTTCGCGAGGCCAGCTTCGAGGTGTTCTTCGTCCTCGACGAGGGACGTCGGCTCAACGATGAATGGCGCGACGAACTGCAACGCCGGCGCAGCGCGTTTTCCCTGAGCCAATTGGTGCGGCGCGAAGCCAAGCCCAAACGCATCCCGGCCAGCGAACTGCTGCTGCGGCTGGCGCCGACCTTGCGCAAGAAGGCTCGCAATTATCAGGAGCGCGGAATGAACCTGGGGGAGCTGGACATCATCGCCTTTGCCGCCCTCAAGCGCGAAGTGCTGGACCTCAACAGCCATTTCCCGCCGCCTACCGAATACCTGCGCCAGGGCTGGCGCTCGTTGTCCCTGGTCGGGCCAACCTTCGCCCGGGTACTGTTCGCCCACCCGGATGCCCCGGAGTTCCTGCGCAGCAACCTGGGGCGCAGCATCGTCTTCGATGTCGGTATCAGTTTGTGAGGCTCGTCAATCCGCCATCGGTGGGCATGGCGCAATCCTCCCCGCAATGGTAAAAAGCGCTCATGCCTGCCGGCCCCGGGGGTCTTGCCATGGATCTCCACATGGCAGCGGTGATGCTCCTTTTCATGCCGGATTACACTGCGCTGTAACATTCCTCCATGTTGCGACGTCTACCCGACGAGGCCTTTTATGAGCAGCCGCCTGAACCCCGACGACCAACGCCATGTCGAAGAATACCTGCACCTGCCCCAGCACCGAGTCGAGCGCCGGCCCTTCAGGCCGTGGATGCTCCTCGTGGTGGTGGTCGTGGTGACCGTGGCCCTCGGCCTGTTGAGCCGTCTTATCAGTTACCTGACGCTATGAGCCGCATCGCGCTCGCTCGGTCGACTGCCCCGATTTCTTTTAGCCTTGCGAGATATCCCCATGAACCATCGTATTGTCATCGTCGGCGGCGGCGCCGGCGGCCTGGAGTTGGCGACCCGCCTGGGTAAGACCCTGGGCAAACGCGGTACGGCCAGCATAACGCTGGTCGACGCCAACCTGACCCATATCTGGAAACCCTTGCTGCACGAAGTGGCTGCCGGATCGCTGAACTCCTCCGCGGACGAACTCAACTACGTTGCCCAAGCAAAATGGAACCACTTCGAGTTCCAGCTGGGCCGCATGAGTGGGCTCGACCGCCAGCAGAAAAAAATCCAGCTGGCGGCCACCTATGACGAAGAAGGAGCCGAACTGCTGCCTGCCCGTGAGCTCGGCTACGACACCCTGGTGCTCGCGGTGGGTAGCACCACCAACGACTTCGGCACCCAGGGCGCCGCCCAGCATTGCCTGTTCCTCGACACGCGCAAACAGGCCGAGCGCTTCCACCAGCAACTGCTCAACCACTACTTGCGAGCCCACGCCGGACAGACCGAGGAACTGGAGCAGATCAGCGTGGCGATCGTCGGCGCCGGAGCCACGGGTGTCGAGCTGGCGGCCGAGCTGCACAACGCCGCCCACGAGCTGGCAGCCTACGGCCTGGACCGGATCCGCCCGGAGAACATGCACATCACTTTGATCGAAGCCGGTCCGAGAGTCCTGCCGGCCCTGCCCGAACGCATCAGCGGGCCGGTGCACAATACCCTGGAGAAACTCGGGGTGCGGGTCATGACCAACGCCTCGGTCAGCGAAGTGACCGCAGAAAGCCTGCTCACCGCCGACGGCCAGGTCATTCCTGCCAGCCTCAAGGTGTGGGCCGCAGGGATCCGCGCCCCGGGCTTCCTCAAGGATATCGACGGCCTGGAGACCAACCGCATCAACCAGCTCCAGGTATTGCCGACCCTGCAGACCACCCGCGATCCGGACATCTTCGCCTTCGGCGATTGCGCCGCCTGCCCGCAACCTGGCAGCGATCGCAACGTTCCACCACGGGCCCAGGCCGCGCACCAGCAAGCCTCCTTGCTGGCCAAGTCGTTGAAGCTGCGCCTGGAAGGCAAGGAATTGCCGACCTACAAGTACACCGACTACGGTTCGCTGATCTCGCTCTCGCGCTTCTCGGCGGTGGGCAACCTGATGGGCAACCTCACGGGCAGCGTGATGCTCGAGGGCTGGTTGGCGCGGATGTTCTACATCTCGTTGTATCGCATGCACCAGATGGCCCTGTACGGAATGTTCCGCACGGCGATGATGATGCTTGGGAGTCGGATCGGACGCGGTACGGACCCACGCCTGAAGCTGCACTGAACACTTGGCCCCCGCCACGCCCTGTAGCGGGGGCCAAGTCATAGAGGTGGCGCAAATGCGTCTGGAAGCCGGCCCGCAATGGGCCGGCGCCTTCCTGGTCAGGGAATCAGCGCATTGCGCTTGGCGAACTCCGCCAGGCTGACCTGGGAACCCAGCCCCAGCTTCTGCAACAGGCGGGTCTTGTAGGTACTTACCGTCTTGTTGCTCAAGAACAGTTTTTCCCCGATGGCCTTGTTCGAATGTCCCTGGGCCAGGTGCTGCAGGACGATCATTTCCCGATCGGTCAGCAGGCCGATCTGCTCGGCCTCGGAACGCTGCTCCACCGCCGAGGCGGACACATCCAGGGCCAGCGACGGGTAGAAGGTGTAGCCGGCCAGCACGGCGTTCAGGGCCACCACCAGGTTGCCCAGGTCCTCTTCCTTGTTGACGAACCCCCGGGCCCCCAGCTGAATGCAACGCCGGCAGAACCCCTCCACCGATTGCGAGGTGAGCACCAGTACTTCGGTGGGCAGGCCCAGGGCCTTGATACGCGACAACACCTTGAGACCATCGAGCTTGGGAATCCCGATATCGAGGATCACCGCGTCGGGAACATGCTCACGAACCAGTTCCAACGCATCCAGTCCGTTGTCTGTCTCGGCCACCACGCGCATGTTGTGCTTTTCCAACAACACCTTGACGGCAAGCCGCACGACAGGATGATCATCCACTATCAATACGCTGTGCATATTGTCATTTCACCTTAAGAACTCGAACGTCGGTCAACCATGACCACTGGAAAAAAATACGTCATCGCACCTTGCTCAGGTGCCATTCACTGCCATGCGAAACCTTGAGCCTTGGCTTCGCGATGAGAATCCTCTTGCTAGTCCAGCGGAAAATTCAGGTTCCAGACAAATAACCGGCGATACAAGGGGTTAAGGAGCAGGTCCTATGGAATCAGATAATTCGATTATCCTTGAGGAAAATTCCTACAAACCATAGAGATACGACCAATGGACCCTGCTCTGGAATCTTAAGCAAGATGCTCGGCGATCAATGACTCGAGCCGGCAATGCAACACTTGAACGTCCTGGTTCTGGATGACGAACCACTCCAACGACTGATCACCATCACCGCCTTGAGCAAGGCAATGCCCGGGCGGGTGCACGAAGCCGGTAATGGCGACGAGGCCCTGGCCCTGCTGGCCAGTTGCGAAAAAATCGATATCGCCATCTGCGACTTGAGGATGCCCGGCATGGACGGCCTGGCTTTCCTGCGCCATGCCAGTCAGAGCGGCAAGCTGCGCTCGGTGATCCTGTGCAGCCAGGCCGACCCGATACTGCGGCAAACCACCATCGCCATGATCAAGCGCCTGGGCCTGGATTTTCTCGGCGACCTGGGCAAGCCATTTCGCCTGGAACGACTGGCCGCCATGCTGGCGCGCCACCAGAGCTGGCGCCACGGCCAGCCCCTGCCCCTGGCCAGGTCCGGCCTGCCGACGTTGGCCGAAGTGGTTCGTGGCCTGGATAACGGCGAATTCGAACCCTACTACCAGCCCAGGGTGGCGCTCGAGGACGCCTCGCTGCTTGGCGTGGAATCCCTGGCACGCTGGAATCACCCAAGACTTGGCGTACTCCCGCCATCGCACTTCCTGCCCCTCATGGAACAGCACAAGCTCCTGGACCGCTTGTTCTGGCAATTGCTCGAACAAGGACTGGCACTACGCAGGAGTCTCGCCAACCAGGGCCGCTCCCTGGAGTTTTCTTTCAACCTGCATCCGGCGCAACTGGCCTCCCAGGCCTTGAGCAGTGCTATCGGCACCTGGCTCGCGCGATTCCAGGTGCCACCGGCCAGCATCATCTTCGAAATAACCGAGACCAGCCTGATCACCGCACCGGCTTGCAGCCTGGAGAACCTGGTGCGCTTGCGCTTGATGGGTTGCGGCCTGGCCATGGATGACTTCGGTGCAGGCCACTCGTCACTACAGCGCTTGTGCGAACTGCCCTTCAGCCAGATCAAGCTCGACGGTGCCTTCGTTCGCAAGATGAAGTACCAACCCAGGAGCTGCGCAATCATCAGTTACACAGTAGCCCTTGCTCGCTCACTGGGCATGTCGCTGATCATTGAGGGTGTCGAGAATATCGAACAGCAAGAGCGCCTGCGGGACCTCGGATGCCAAGCGGCCCAGGGATTCCTGTTCGCGCGACCGATGCCCGAACACCATTTCATAGCCTATTGCCGCGCAGATCCGCCGCCAGGATGAGTCCATCGATCGTTCACCAGCCTCCCACGCCCCTGTTCTACATGCCGATGCCGCCCCCTCCGGTCCATCGACCACTCCCTGGCTCCCTATTTTTCTGAAGCAATCATGCATTCCCGACTTTTCTCGCTTTTCATCTGTTTGGCGATCATCGGCCCCCAACCGGCCTTGGCCCAGATACTCCCCCATACGCTGTACAGCACGGCCCGCCTCGATCACCACGAACTCGCTCTCGAGGACGAGGATTGGCACTGGCTACGACACAAGCTGGAATTGAAGATCGGAGCGGTCGCACAAGAGTCGGCGCCTTTCAGCGTCAGCTACAACGATGGTCGCTACGAAGGGATCACCGCCGATATCAGTGCCCTGCTGGGACAGTTGCTGGGGGTGCGCATCAAGCTCCTTCCCTTCCAGACCCACGAAGAGGCCCTGCAGGCGCTGCAAGCCGGGACCATCGACTTCATGGGCAGCTACAACTCCGGGCATCCCGATGCCAGTATCAGGCACACCCGACCGTTCGCCGAAGGGCGCCTGGCCCTGTTCAAGCGCAGCGATGAACTGCGCACCCCGCCTCGCGATCTCGCCGGCCTGCGAGTTGCCGTGCCCGAGCAACATGCCGCCGAGCTGCGCGCCCACTTCCCCCTTGCCCGATTGGTGGTGCAGCCCAGCCATGAGAACGCCATCGCGGCGGCCGCCTTCGGCCAGGCCGACCTCTATGTCGACGATGTGCTCAGCGCCTACTTCCAGATCAACCGCTCCTACTACGGCTTTCTCAGGTTCGAGCGCTTCGCCGACCATCCCAAGGGCGACTACGGCTTCGCGCTCAAGGGCAACAATGAACGCCTGCAACGGATCCTGGACCAAAGCATCGAGGCCATCGGCCAGGAAAAGCTCACCGTGCTGAGTCGGCGCTGGGTAGGTAGCGGCTTCTTGCCAACGGACGAACGCATCCCCCTGACAGCCCAGGAAGCCCGCTGGATCGAGCGTAATCCGGTGCTGCGCCTGGTGATCAACGATGACTTGGCGCCGGTCGCCTTCTTCGATGCCAACGGCGTGTTCTCCGGGGTCGCCGCAGAACTGCTGGAAGTGATCTCCCAGCGCACGGGTCTGCAATTCCAGGTGACGGCACGCAATGGTGGGTATCCGGAGCAGATCGAAACCTTGCGCCAGTCCGAGGCGGACCTGGCCATCATGACCGCCAGTGCACAGCGCGAGGAAAAACTGCGTTTCACCCGTCCATTCCTGGCCAGCCCCTTCGTGCTGATTACCCAGGCTGACAAGACCGGCAAAGCCAAGTCGCCTGGCAACCTGGCAGGCAAGCGCCTGGCCATTCCCACCGGGCATGTCATGCTGCAGCAAGTACGCGAGCTTTATCCGGACACCGAGCTGATAGAAACGCAGACCGCCCTGGACAGCCTGAACAAGGTCTATTCAGGCGATGCCGACGCCACCGTGATGTCGCTGCCTACCTCGCGCTACTACATCGTCCGCCTGTTCCAGAACCGCCTGGCCATCGCCGAGCTGATCCATACCAGCCAGAAGACCGCGAACTTCGCCTTGCGCCGGGAAGATTCGGAGCTGCAGTCGATCCTCGACAAGGCCCTGCTCAGCCTTCCGGCGGACGATCTCAACGCCATGGCCAACCATTGGCGCTCACCACCGGGCATGAGCGGCGAAACCTGGCGCGACTACACCATCGTCATCGCCGAAATCGTCACCGGGGCCTCGCTGCTGCTATTGCTGTCGTTGATCTGGGGCTTCTACCTGCAGCGCCGGGTCAGGGTCGAGAAAACCCTCAACGACCAGTTGCGCTTCATCGAAACCCTGACCGAGAACATGCCGCCAGTGCTCTACATACGAGACCTCGACGGCGCCATGCTGTCCTGCAATCGCAGCTACCTGCGCAGCGTCGGCCTGAACGCCGAACAGGTGCTGAACAAGACCGTGCGGGAGCTGCCCGAGGCCCACTTCTCCGCGGAGCCGGGCCTGCACCAGCGATACTTGCAGGCGATCACCGCCGGCCAGACCCTCACCTCGGTGGAGACCGTTCGCTTGCAGGGCAAGGAGGTCTGGATCGAGCACTGGATCCAGCCGTTCCAGGACAGCCATGGCGTCACCAAGGGCGTGATCTGTGGTTGGCTGGATATCACCAAGCATCGCCATCTGGTCCAGGAACTGAAAGAGGCCAAGAACCTCGCCGACGAGGCCAGTCGGGCCAAGACCACCTTCCTGGCGACCATGAGCCATGAAATCCGCACGCCGATGAACGCCGTCATCAGCATCCTTGAGCTGGAGCTCAAGCGAGCCGACAACGACCAGATCGAACGCTCCAGCATCGAAATCGCCTACAGCTCGGCCAAGAGCCTGCTGGAGCTGATCGGCGACATTCTCGACATCGCCCGGATCGAGTCCGGACGCCTGAGCCTTTCGCCCAAACGCGCCAACCTGCGGGAGTTGGTGGAATCCGTCGCCCGGGTATTCGAGGGGCTGGCTCGGCAAAAATGCCTGAACCTGGTACTGAAAATCGACTCCAGCATCAACGGCGACGTGCTGGTGGACGGCATGCGCTTCAAGCAGGTCCTGTCCAACCTAGTGAGCAATGCCATCAAGTTCACCGAGTCCGGCTTCATCAAAGTGACCATTGGCGCCGATCTCCTGGAAAACTCGGCGCTGAAGGTCAAGCTCAGCGTGGAAGATACCGGGATCGGGATCTCTCCAGCCAATCAGCAACGCCTGTTCCAGCCGTTTTCCCAGGTGGAGCGCAATGTGCAGCATACCGAGGGCACGGGGCTGGGCTTGGTGATCTGCCGGAGCCTGTGCGAAATGATGGGCGGGCACATCTCGCTGAGCAGCGCGCTGGGGCAAGGTACCCGGGTGGACGTGGAACTGCTCCTGCAAGCGCTGGAACGCATGGAAGCCCCAGAGCGCCCGCCGCTGCCCAAGACGCGCCCGATGTACCGCTTGCAGATCCTGATCGTGGACGACCATGCGGTGAACCGCCAGGTCCTGCAGCAGCAGTTGAGCTTCCTCGGACACGACGTGGTGGAAGCGGAAAATGGCCTGGATGCGTTGAATATCTGGCGCGAGCGAGGATTCGACATGATCATCACCGACTACCACATGCCCATCATGAATGGCGCCGAGCTGGCCCGCGCCATTCGCCGCTATGAGCGGGACAACATCAGCCCGTCGGTGATGATCATCGGCTTGACCGCCGACGCCCAGCCTGAGGAAGTGGAACGTTGTGTCCAGGCCGGGATGAACGATTGCCTGGTCAAGCCTATCGGCCTGGACGAACTGGAGCTGCGCTTGCTATCCATCGGCGACACCGATGATAGTGAGATAGAACTGCTTCCTGCCCAGGGCGATGCGCCTGCACCGAGCAGCTTCGACCTGGAATCCCTGCAAAGCCTGGTGGGCAGTGAGCCGAAAATGCTCCGTCATATATTGAGCGAGCTGATCGTCAACAATCGCACCGACCAACAAGCGCTCACGACCTGCCTGCGCAAACAGGCGACAGTCGAACTTGCAGAGCTGGCTCATCGCATCAAAGGGGCAGCACGAGTGGTCAAGGGTGAGTTGTTGGTGGAGCGTTGCCGCCAACTGGAGCAGGCGTGCCTCAATCATGTGCCGCTGCAGGACATCGCTGAGCATGTGGAACAGGTGCAACTGGCCATGACGGCCCTGGAGCAGGGCTTGCTGGCCCAGCCAGGTATCTGGGACGGCTCGCAAGAGCTGTGACAAATGGCGGCTCAAGGGCCGCCGCTTGCCAAACGCCGGCAAGCCTGGGGATATTTTCAGAGACAAACGAAAAAGGGCACCTCATTGAGGTGCCCTTCTTCGTGAATATGGTCGGGGTAAGGGGATTCGAACTCCTGACATCCTGCTCCCAAAGCAGGCGCGCTACCGGACTGCGCTATACCCCGGTAAAAAAAAGGCACCTACGAGAGGCGCCTTCTGCGAGCAGCGCTTTTGGCTTCTGCTCTTAAGATTCGATTCCAGCGAACTGGTTTCAAAAATGGTGGGTCGTGTAGGATTCGAACCTACGACCAATTGGTTAAAAGCCAACTGCTCTACCAACTGAGCTAACGACCCAAATATGGTCGGGGTAAGGGGATTCGAACTCCTGACATCCTGCTCCCAAAGCAGGCGCGCTACCGGACTGCGCTATACCCCGGTTTGAAGTTGGCTCCGTGACCAGGACTCGAACCTGGGACCCAATGATTAACAGTCATTTGCTCTACCGACTGAGCTATCACGGAACTGATTACTTCAAGCTACAACGTGTTGCTTCATCCTCTTCGACTTTCTGCGTATCGCTACGTTCATGTCTCTGAGGCGCGCCATTTTACAATCTTTTAAACCTCTGTCAACCCCCTAAATTGCTTTTAAGACAATGATTTGCGACTTCATTGCCGGTTTCTTCTTCAGCAGAAAAAACCTGAGGGGTGACTGACTGCGGGGCGCACTTTACAAGCCTTTTCCTTACAGTTCAACGCCCTAGTGAAAAAAAAGGCCTCGCAATGCGAGGCCTCTTCATTTCCAGGCAACCGGAGATCAGTTGAAGACGATCTCGTCGTCCTGCACCACCGCCGTGATGGTGCTGCCAGGCAGGAAACCGCCGGACAGGATCAACTGGGCCAACGGGTTCTCGATCCAGCGCTGGATCGCCCGTTTCAGCGGCCGAGCACCGTACACCGGGTCGTAACCCACGGCGATCAGCTTGTCCAAGGCCTCATCACTCAGCTCCAGGCGCAACTCACGCTCCGCCAGACGGCTACGCAGACGCCCCAGCTGGATCTGGGTGATACCAGCGATCTGATCCCGGGCCAGCGGCTCGAAGATCACCACTTCATCGACCCGGTTGATGAATTCCGGCCGGAAATGGCTGGATACCGCATCCATTACCGCAGCGCGCTGGGCCTCGCGGTCGCCCACCAACTCCTGGATCTGCGCCGAGCCCAGGTTGGAAGTCATGACGATCACGGTATTGCGGAAATCCACCGTACGCCCGTGGCTGTCCGTCAACCGTCCGTCTTCCAGGACCTGCAGCAAGATGTTGAACACATCCGGGTGCGCTTTCTCCACCTCGTCCAGCAAGATCACCGAGTACGGCTTGCGGCGTACAGCTTCAGTCAGGTAGCCACCTTCCTCGTAACCGACATAACCCGGAGGTGCCCCGATCAGGCGAGCCACGGAGTGTTTCTCCATGAACTCGGACATGTCGATCCGTACCATGGCCTCTTCGGTATCGAAGAGAAACTCCGCCAGCGCCTTGCACAGCTCGGTCTTGCCCACCCCGGTCGGGCCGAGGAACATGAACGAACCGCTTGGCCGATTCGGGTCCGCCAAGCCAGCGCGAGAGCGACGCACGGCATTGGATACCGCCACCACCGCTTCATTCTGGCCAATGACCCGCTGATGCAGCAGGCTTTCCATCCTCAACAGCTTGTCGCGCTCGCCCTCGAGCATCTTCGACACAGGAATGCCGGTCCACTTGGACACCACCTCGGCAATTTCTTCCTCGGTCACCTTGTTACGCAGCAACTGGTTCTCGGTCTTGCCGTGCTGGTCGACCATCTGCAGGCTGCGCTCCAGGTCCGGGATCACCCCATACTGCAGCTCGGCCATGCGGCTGAGATCACCCTTGCGCCGCGCCGCTTCCAACTCCTGGCGAGCTTGCTCGATCTTTTGCTGGATCTGCGCGGAGCCCTGCACCTCGGCCTTTTCAGAGGCCCAGATCTCTTCGAGGTCGGAGTACTCGCGCTCCAGGCGCTCGATTTCCTCGGTCAGTTTTTCCAGGCGCTTCTTCGCTGCTTCGTCTTCTTCTTTCTTCAGCGCCTGGGACTCCACCTTCAACTGGATCAGGCGACGGTCGAGGCGATCGAGCACTTCGGGCTTGGAATCGATCTCCATGCGGATACGGCTGGCCGCTTCGTCGATCAGGTCGATGGCCTTGTCCGGCAACTGGCGATCGGTGATATAGCGATGGCTGAGCTTGGCCGCGGCAATGATCGCGCCGTCGGTGATCGCCACCTTGTGGTGCACCTCATAGCGCTCTTTCAAGCCACGCAAGATAGCGATGGTGTCTTCCTCACTCGGTTCTTCCACCAGTACCTTCTGGAAGCGACGCTCCAGGGCAGCATCTTTTTCGATGAACTGGCGGTATTCGTTGAGCGTGGTGGCGCCAACGCAGTGCAACTCGCCACGGGCCAGGGCCGGCTTGAGCATGTTGCCGGCGTCCATGGCGCCCTCGCCCTTGCCGGCGCCGACCATGGTGTGCAGTTCATCGATGAACAGGATGATCTGCCCTTCCTGCTTCGACAGTTCGTTGAGCAGCGACTTGAGCCGCTCCTCGAATTCACCGCGGTACTTGGCGCCAGCAATCAGCGCGCCCATGTCCAGCGCCAGCAGGCGCTTGCCCTTCAGGCCGTCGGGCACCTCGCCATTGATGATCCGCTGGGCCAGGCCCTCGGCAATGGCGGTCTTGCCCACGCCAGGCTCGCCGATCAGCACCGGGTTGTTCTTGGTCCGGCGCTGCAGCACCTGGATGGTGCGGCGAATCTCGTCGTCACGGCCGATCACCGGATCGAGCTTGCCGTCCTCGGCACGCTTGGTCAGGTCGACGGTGTACTTATCCAGTGCCTGGCGCGACTCCTCGACGTTGGCGTCATTCACCGCCTCGCCGCCGCGCAGGTTATTGATGGCGTTTTCCAGGGCCTTCTTGCTCACGCCCTGGCCCAGCAGCAGTTTGCCGAGCTTGCTGTTTTCATCCATGGCCGCCAGCAGCACCAGTTCACTGGAAATGAACTGGTCGCCTTTCTGCTGGGCCAGGCGATCGGCCTGGTTGAGCAGGCGCGCCAGGTCCTGGGACATGTTCACGTCGCCAGTGGGGTTCTGGATCTTCGGCAGTTGGTCGAGCTCTTTGCTCAGTTCCTTGCGCAGGCTGTTGACGTCAAAGCCCACTTGCATCAGCAGGGGCTTGATGGAGCCACCTTGCTGTTCAAGCAGGGCCTGCATCAGGTGCGCCGGTTCGATGGCCGGGTGGTCGAGGCCTACCGCCAGAGATTGGGAATCGGATAAAGCCAGCTGAAGCTTGCTGGTCAATCGGTCTATACGCATTAGTCACCTTCCTTTTGAGCAGGCCGGAGCGATGGACACACCTAAATAGAGAAACCTGCCAGATGATTCCCTAGATGCGGTCGATTCTGGGAGATTCAAGCGTCAGTTGCTTGACGCAGGTCAGATTAGTCTAGCGCTCGAGCCAGACGAGGGAGGCGAAACGCCCGGTACGCGGATTGCGCCTATAGGAGAAGAAACGCGGGTCGCTGACAGTGCAGTAACCACCGCCATAAACAGCGGTGACACCACGGGCCGCCAGGCGCAGGCGTGCCAACTGGTAGATATCGGCCATGAAACGTCCGGCATTGATGCTCGGGACAAAGGCCTGCGCGGCTTCGGCCAACTGAGTGACGAACGCCTCGCGCACTTCGGCGCCCACTTCGAAACGCTGTGGACCTATCGCCGGCCCTAGCCATACCAGGACCTGGTCGGCGGGCACGTCGAGGTGGTCGAGCGTGGCTTCCAGCACTCCGGCAGCCAGCCCACGCCAACCGGCATGGGCGGCCGCGACCCGGGTCCCGGCACGGTTACAGAACAGCGCCGGCAGGCAGTCGGCGGTCATCACCGCGCAGGCAACACCCGGCGTGGCGGACCAGCTGGCATCAGCGGTTGCAACCACGGCGGGATCGGCGTGAGCCACCGTGACCCCATGCACCTGCTGCAGCCAGGCTGGAGCGATGGAGAACTGCTCGGTGAGGCGACGCCGGTTCTCGGCCACTGCTTCGGGTTGGTCGTCGACGTGATCGCCCAGGTTGAGACTGTCGAACGGCGCCAGGCTAACGCCGCCACTGCGGGTGGTGACACAGGACTTGACCCCGGCCGGCGCGGGCCAGTCAGGAATCAGCCAGTCATTCATCCGATGAACGCCTCACGGTCTTGCTTGAGCAGCGACAGCAACCAGACGAAGTCTTCCGGCAACGGCGACTCCCAGCTCATGCGCTTGCCGGTGGTCGGGTGGTCCAGCTCGAGAAAGCGCGCATGCAGCGCCTGGCGCGGGAAGTTCTTCAGCGAATCGACCATGGTCGGGCTGGCGGCCGGAGGGATGCGGAAGCGGCCGCCGTACGCCGGATCGCCCACCAACGGGAAGTTGATGTGGGCCATGTGGACCCGAATCTGGTGGGTACGCCCGGTTTCCAGCTTGACCCGCACATGGGTATGGGAGCGGAAGCGCTCCAGTACCCGATAGTGGCTGACTGCCGGCTTGCCACCTTCCATCACAGCCATGCGCTGGCGCTGCTGGCCATGGCGACCGATGGGGGCATTGATCTTGCCGCCTGCGGTCACCACGCCGATCACGATGCATTCATATATGCGGCTGACGGTGCGGCTCTGCAACTGGGCCACCAGTTGCGTCTGCGCCTGGATGGTCTTGGCCACCACCATCAGGCCGGTGGTGTCCTTGTCCAGGCGGTGGACGATACCGGCCCGCGGCACGTTGATGATGTCGGGAATATGATGCAGCAGCGCATTGAGCAAGGTGCCGTCAGCATGGCCGGCAGCCGGGTGCACCACCAGTCCCGCCGGTTTGTTGATCACCAGGATGTCGTCGTCTTCGTAGACGATGTCCAGCTCGATGTCCTGGGCAACCCATTCGCCCTGGGCTTCCTGCTCGGCAGTCAGCTCGAGGACGGAGCCGCCGTGGACGATGTCACGGGGACGAAGTACCGCCCCGTCCACGGTCAGGCGACCGTCCTTGATCCAGGCGGAAAGGCGCGAGCGCGAATGCTCGGCGAATAATTGGGCGGCGACTTGATCGAGGCGTTGACCGCCCAGTTCGGACGGCACCTCTGCGCGAAGTTCTATTTTATCGGACATGCTCGGACTGGGGGTCGGCACAGCCTTTGGTTTCGGCTGCGCGCTTGTGGTTAAATACGGCGTCTTTTGCCCCGAGGCTTTCAACGGGGCGCTCATCATAACAGGACGGCCCCGCCCAAGACAGCGGCCGTCATAGGGACGCAAGCCGCTATGCAAGTGAAACACCTGCTGCTGATCGCCATCCTCGCACTGACCGCTGCTTGCTCATCGAAGGAAGTCGTTGACGAAAACCTGAGCGAAGTCGAGCTGTACCAGCAGGCGCAGACCGACCTGGACAACCACAGTTATACCAGCGCCACTGCCAAGCTCAAGGCCCTGGAGTCGCGCTATCCCTTCGGTCGCTACGCCGACCAGGCACAGCTCGAGCTGATCTATGCCAACTACAAGAATGCCGAGCCGGAAGCCGCCAAGTCGGCTGCCGAGCGCTTCATTCGCCTGCACCCGCAGCATCCGAACGTCGACTACGCCTATTACCTCAAGGGCCTGACCTCGTTCGACCAGGACGTCGGCCTGCTGGCGCGCTTCCTGCCGCTGGACATGACCAAGCGCGACCCAGGTGCCGCTCGCGATTCGTACAACGAATTCGCCCAGCTCACCAGCCGCTACCCGAACAGCCGCTACGCCCCGGATGCCAAGCAGCGCATGATCTACCTGCGCAACCTGCTGGCTTCCTATGAAATCCACGTAGCCGACTACTACCTCACCCGCCAGGCCTATGTCGCCGCCGCCAACCGTGGCCGCTACGTGGTGGAGAACTTCCAGGAAACCCCATCGGTAGGCGATGGCCTGGCGGTCATGACCGAGGCCTATCAGCGCCTGCACCTGGATGAGCTGGCAGCCACCAGCCTGGAAACCCTCAAGCTCAACTACCCAGACCACCCAAGCCTGGTGGATGGCCAGTTCGTGCCGCGGGTAGCCGAGGCCGACAACCGCTCCTGGCTGAGCAAGGCCACCCTGGGCCTGATCGAATCCCGTCCGCCGCTGCCGCCGGGAGAAACCCGCGCCAACCAGGACATCATGAAGCAATATCAGGATGCCAAGGAAGCGATCCCCGAGGAGCTCAAGCCCAAGGACAGCAACGGCGAAGTGATCGAGGAAGAAAATCACCAAGCCGCTGGCAACAACGAAGATCGCTCCTGGTTCAGCTACATGACCTTCGGCGTATTCGACTGATCAGCAGCAGCCTGTTCAATAAAGGGAGACTTCAAGTCTCCCTTTTTCATGCCTGCAATCCTGCGGGCCTGTGCGACCGGCAAGCGCTTGGCTAAACTGCCGCATCTTTCCTCAAGAAACTGGATGCCATGGTTCGTCTACTGTTCTGGATCGCCCTGATTGCCGCTGCGGTATGGTTCTGGCGTAAATTCAAGCGCCCCGCCTCGGCTCCCCATAACCCCGCTGAGCCAGGTAGCACGCCCATGGTGCGTTGTGCCCACTGCGGCGTACACCTGCCCCAGGACCGGGCCCTGAGCCTGTCGCAGCAGTGGTATTGCAGCCAGGCCCACCTGGAACAAGGCCCCGTTAACCAGAACCGCTGACCGCACCCGCCCTGCGCCTGGCGGCACGGGGCAATCGCCCCATCGCCAGAATAATTGGCGACAAAATAACCTCCGTCCTCCAAGCCGGCGGGGCAACCCCTCCAGCCCCCGGATTCAGTGGTCCTGCTGCCCCTCGAGCTGGTCCGCCCCCCTGGTCGGCGCCGCCACCTCCGCCGCTGCCCTGCCGCTCTTGCCTAGCGGGCCTAGACTTCAACTCTCGGCCTGGCGATGCGCCGGCTGCCCGTTCTTCATGGATGAAGGCGCACTGTCATGAATCCACGGCAAACGGTCCTGGTGGTCGATGGGGCCAAGGAAGTACGCGCCCTTGTGGAAATCACTCTCGGCCGGATGCACCTGCACACCCGCAGCGCCCGCACCTTGCAAGAAGCCCGCGACCACTTGAGGCAAAATCGTTTCGACCTGTGCCTGACCGACCTGCATCTGCCGGACGGCTGCGGCCTGGAACTACTGAGACACATCCGCCAGGAGCACTCCCGTGTTCCGGTGGCCGTACTCAGCGACGATACCAGCCAGCAAACCGCTGCCAGTGCCTTGCAGGCCGGAGCCTGCGATCTGCTGCACAAACCCCTGGATCTCAAGCATCTACGAGAGCTGGTCGGCAACCGCCTCAAGCCACCTGTGCCCCGGGAAACCTCGGCAAGCAAGCAACTGCTGGGCAACTCACCAGCAATGGCCGACCTGCGCCGCCAGATCACCAAGCTGGCGCCCAGCCAGGCAGCGGTCTACATCAGCGGCGAATCCGGTAGCGGCAAGGAACGGGTCGCCCGCTTGATCCACGACCTGAGCCCCAGGGCCCGGCGACCGTTCATTGCGGTCAACTGTGGAGCCATCCCTTCGGAGTTGATGGAGAGCGAATTCTTCGGTCACCGCAAAGGCAGCTTCAGTGGGGCCATGGCGGACCAGCCCGGGCTGTTCCTGGCCGCACGGGGCGGCACCCTGTTCCTCGACGAAGTAGCCGAACTGCCGCTGGCCATGCAGGTGAAACTCCTGCGTGCCTTGCAGGAAAAGTCCGTACGGGCAGTGGGTAGCCAGACAGAGGAAGCGGTGGACCTCAGGATTCTGTGTGCCACCCACCAGGATCTGAAGCAGCAGGTGGAAGCCGGACGCTTCCGCCAGGATCTGTACTATCGCCTGAACGTCATCGAACTACGGGTTCCACCCCTGCGCGAGCGCCATGCCGATATCAACCTGTTGGCCCGGCATATCCTGCAGCGCTTGGCCATCGACAGCGGCCAGACGGTAGCCCAGCTGAGCCCGGAAGCACTGCAGGCGCTGGAGGCCCACGACTTTCCCGGCAATGTGCGAGAACTGGAAAACCTGCTGGAACGGGCACAGGTTTTCCGCGAAGGACAATGGATAGAAGTGGCGGACCTCGGCCTGCCCTGCGCCAGCCGAGCGGAAAGTCTCCCGCATCCAGCCGCGACCGCGTTCGATCTGGCGCTCCACCTGCAACAGGTGGAGCGCCAGTTGCTGCTCCAGGCGCTGGAAGCATGCCGCTGGAACCGCACGGAGGCGGCTCGCCGGCTGGGTCTGTCGTTTCGCTCGATGCGCTATCGCTTGAAGAAACTGGGACTGGACTAGACGCGCGCCTCGATGCGTCCCGCAGGAGCATATGGCTGTGGGTCGATGATCGGCTGGTTGCCCAACAACAGGTCGCAGAACAATTGGCAGGAAGCCGGAGCCAACACCAGGCCGTTACGGTAATGCCCGCAGTTGAGCCACAAACCGTCGAATCCGGGAACCTGTCCGATGTAGGGAATGCCTTCAGGAGAGCCCGGACGCAAGCCCGCCCAATGCCCAACCACCTCTGCGTCCGCCAGGGCCGGGATCAGCTCGACGGCCGACGCCTTGAGGCTATCCAGGGCAGAGGTGGTCGGAGTCTTGTCGAAACCTTCATGCTCCAGGGTGCTGCCCACCAGGATATGCCCATCGCGCCGGGGAATCGCATAGCGTCCCTTGGCCAGGACCATGCAAGACAAGAAGTCGGCGGCGCACTTGTACAGGATCATCTGTCCCTTGACCGGCTCCACCGGCAACGCCAGCCCCAGGCTGGACAGCAACTCACCGCTCCAGGCCCCGGCACAAAGCACCACTTGGTCCGCCCTCAACTCACCCAGGGCGCTGTGCACACCCAGCACTCGCTGCTCGTCCCGGATGAACCCCGTGACCTGGCATTGCTCATCGATATGCACATTGGGCAGGGCCTGCAACGCCGCCTTGAGGGACTTCACCAGGCGCGGATTACGCACATTGGCCACATTGGCCATGTAGATCGCCTGCTGATAGCCGCTCCCGAGTACCGGCACCGCATCATGCACGGCGCTGATGTCCACCTGGCTCAGCGGCCGCCCTTCACGCCGCGCCCACTCCAGGGCCGGGGCCTGGTCTTCCAGGTCCAACCAGTAGAGGCCGGTGGTATGCACTTCGGGATCGATCCCGGTATCACCGAACAGCTGCGCTGCAAGCTGCGGATAAAAATCCTGCGACCAGTGGGCCAGTGCGGTGACCGCCGGGCTGTACCGCCAGGGATAGAGCGGGGAAACGATCCCGCCACCGGCCCAGGAAGACTCACGCCCCAGGTCAGAGCGCTCCAGGAGCCGCACTTGCTGCCCCTTGGAAGCCAGGTTGTAGGCGGTGAGCAGGCCGATTACCCCGCCTCCGATCACCAGCACTTGCTGTTGCTTAGCCATGGATGGTTCCAATCAATGAGAAAGACAGTGGGCGCCTGGGCTCCCGAAGCAGGTACTCAGCGGCCCCAGCAGTCCTTGGTCGTCACCCCATCGGCCTGGCCTGCCAGGCCGATCGCCCCGGCCTGGTCGAGGGTGAAGCTGCCGCACTTGTCGGCCGCCATCAGGCCATCGGCCTTGGGCACTGCCGTCAGCGAGAATCCGCTATCGGTCAGGGCTGCACTGAGACTGTAGTAGTCATTGCCCGTGCTCAGGCCAGGTGCATTGCTATAGACCCCGGCCGAGGCGTGATGGCGCTCGAGTAACTGTGCCTGCTCGGTGAGCAGCACCGTGACTTCACTGCGGTGAGGCTTCCTCATGTACTCGGTGATGCTGGGAAGGCTCAAGGTGAGGACCAGACCGATGATCGCAATCACGATCATGATTTCGATCAGGGTAAGACCTTGGTTGGATCTGCGCATGGTCAAGAATCTCGCTTACTGGATTTGTCGCCACAGGATGCGCCGGCCAGCGGCATCGGGGCGCTGCAAGGGGGGCTCGATAGCGCCGCCTCCAGGCTCCCGGGAGACATTGTCAGACTGGCCCGGCATCGGGGCGCCGAGCATCTTACCGCCGAACACAGGTACATCGGGCAAATTCCCGCCATCGATATTGCCGCAGCAAGTCTCCGGTTCCTGCGGCGACAACAGCGTCATCCCTCTCGCCGTCGCCAGATCATCAGCCAGCACCTGGGTAGTAGCCGCTGGGCACAGCCCCCACAGCAGGCCGCCCAGGGCCAGCAGGCTGCTGCGCCAACGTCCGCGATCCGCGTCAGTATTTGGCATAGATACTTTCCAGCACGCTGCGTGCCTGGCCAGCCAAGCCGATGGCCGTCACTCGATACAGGGTGGCCGTGACCTCCTCGGGCAATCGGACCGCCCCCTTGACGAGCCCCAGGTTCTGCACCGCGTAATAACCATCGACCGTTGCCACCCAGCGCACTCCGGAATTTACGTTCCAGCCAGCATCGATCACCAATGACGACTCGCCAGGGGGAGCGCACCGCTCTGGCGTCGCACATACCGGCCAGATGCCCCCCTTGCGCACTTGCGCCTCGCCCAGGCGCAATGCCGTCTCGGCGGCCTGGAAGGCACGATGCTGCTGGGCCAGGCTGGCGGCCATCCGCTCCTGCAAGGTGGCGTTCTGCATGGCTGAAACACCGATCATCGTCAACAGCGACAGGAACAACAGGCTGGCCGGCAAGGCCATGCCTCGTTCGAAGCGCAAACCGGGCAGCGGTTGCATCAGGACAACCTGTTGCGCAAGGCCGCCACGAGAGTGAACTCCTGGGGCCGGACGGCACCACTTGGGTCGCTCAAGGTCAGGCGCAGCCGTACGCTGAGGATCAATGTGGGGTCGCCAGGCTGGCGGCTATAGCCTGCCAGGACGTTGTCCGTAGCCGAACGGGCCAGGCCAAAACCGACCTCGAAGGACTGGACATTGTCCAGCAGCACCATCTGTTGTTGCTCGAGGCCGGTACCGAACAGCAACTGCTGGTTCCTGAAGCGGTAGGACACCCGGCGCAAGGCGAACACCTGTTGCCCCTCACCGGCTTTTCGAGCTCCCGAATAGACTACTGCCTCCTTCCGGCAGTCGGTGACCAGGCTCCAGGTCGGCGCGCCATCGACCTCTCCTGCATCGACGGTCATCAGGCTCAGTTTCTGCTCCGTGTCACTCCAGTGAATTGGCGTCGCCGCCAAGCGAGAAAAACTCCCACCCTCACTGGCATCGCGAATCCTCCTCAGGCAACCAGAGAATCCAGCCATGCGGATTTCCCGGAGCATCTTGCTCAGGACGAAACGCGCCTCTTCTTGCTGGTAGGCCGAGGCACCCTGGCTGAGATAGGTCTGCTTGGCCGCCATGAATACCCGACTCGCCCCGAGCATCAACACCAGGCTCAGCAACAGCACCATCATTACTTCCACCAAGCCGAAACCCCGACTCCAACGATTCACGGCGTACCATCCGAGGCTATTGCCAGCCGGCTGCCAAGCATCAACTCACGCGGCTGCCCGCCGGAACCCGAGGCACGCGAATCATCCCAAGTGATGTGAACGATGTAGAGGCCCTGGCCGGCATCGACGCGGCCCCGGGCATCGACACCAGCGAAATTCGCAACATCACTGGCGAAATCCGCCAGGTCCTGGGCTCGCAGGCCGCCTGAAGCCGCCTCCCCCGGCTTGGCCTGGAGAACATCCGACGGGGTACTGGTTCGAATCCGCTCGAGCATGCCGTGGGCGATGAAGCTCGCCTGGGTACTCATCCGTGCGCTATCGGTGTACTGCAAGGCCTTGAGCTGCACCGCCGCAGCCCCCAGCAAGCCCAAGGCGAGGACCAACAACGCCACCAGGACCTCGATCAGGGTCATGCCGAACTCGCTTCCTGCTCCTTTCACCCGAAGTTCCTCCGATCCGTGGAGAGCGGCATACCAGGCTCGATCAGCCCCGCCGCCTCTTGAGGTTAGCCGGCAATGGAGCGCGGTTTGGTATCTGGTACACCCGGCAATACATTGCCGGGATCGGCCCGGGCCAGGCGCCAATGGTCGGCAATTCCTTGTATGCAAATTGACCATCTAGCCTGGGAACGCCCGGGCTATAACAAACGAGTCCTTGAATCACCAAGGGCCGCGCACGGATAGCGTGAAGTTGTGTTTCCAAGGAGGGAGACGCCATGCAACAGAAAGGCTTCAGCTTGCTAGAACTCCTGGTCACCCTGGCCTTGCTGGCGATCCTGCTGCCTCTGTCCGGCACCGGACTCGGCCAACTGCTGCAATCGAATCGACAATTGGATACTGCTCGAACCCTCGCCAGCGACCTGCGCAACGCCCGGGCGGCAGCCATCCTGCAACGTCATACGGCCCTGGTACACGGGCTGGACGGTGACTGGAGCAAGGGTTGGCGAATCATCCTGGATGCCAGCGGCAAGGGGCCGGACGATCCGGAAAATCCCCTGCTGATAGAGCGTCGGCATGCCGGGCACGTGCAGATAATAGGCAATCGCCCGGTGCAGCAGTTCGTGCGCTTTGGCGTTCTGGGCAACCCATTGCTGCCCACGGGCGCCTTCCAGGCCGGCACGCTGCACATCTGCCAGAAGGGTCGAGGAGACAGCCGCCACCAGGTAGTGCTGTCGCGTAGCGGGAGGATCAGCCTGCGCAGCGACATCGCCGAGCAGGCCCTGTGCATGAGTGCAGGATGATCAGAGCAGGGAACGGACCCGCAGCTCCTTGGGCATGGAGAAGGTGATGTTCTCTTCACGGCCGGCCAACTCGTCGGCACCGGTGGCGCCCCAGGCTTGCAGCTGCTGGATCACGCCACGTACCAGGACTTCCGGAGCCGAGGCGCCGGCGGTGATACCGATGCGCTCGACGCCATCGAACCAGTTGCGTTGCAGGTCCTCGGCGCCATCGATGAGATAGGCCGGGGTGGACATGCGCTCGGCCAGCTCACGCAGGCGATTGGAGTTGGAGCTGTTGGGGCTACCCACTACCAACACCACGTCGCACTCGTCGGCCAGTTGCTTGACGGCGTCCTGGCGATTTTGCGTGGCGTAGCAGATATCGTCCTTGCGTGGCCCGCCAATGGCCGGGAAACGAGCACGCAAGGCGTCGATCACCCGGCTGGTGTCGTCCATGGACAAGGTGGTCTGGGTCACGAAGGCCAGTCGCTCGGGATTCTGTACCTGCAGCCTGGCGACGTCGTCCTCATCTTCCACCAAGTAGATGGCGCCGCCGTTGCTGGCGTCGTACTGGCCCATGGTGCCTTCGACCTCCGGATGACCAGCGTGGCCGATGAGGATGCATTCCCGACCATCACGGCTATAGCGCGCGACTTCGATATGCACCTTGGTCACCAACGGGCAGGTGGCGTCGAATACCTTGAGACCGCGACCGGCCGCTTCGCTGCGTACAGCCTGGGACACGCCGTGGGCACTGAAGATGACGATGACATCGTCCGGCACCTGGTCTAGCTCCTCGACGAAGATCGCCCCGCGATTACGCAGGTCCTCGACGACGAACTTGTTATGCACCACTTCGTGCCGGACATAGATCGGGGGCCCGAAGACCTCCAGGGCGCGATTGACGATTTCGATCGCCCGGTCCACACCGGCGCAGAAGCCACGGGGGTTGGCGAGTTTGATTTGCATGCTGTGCCTCGTGTCTTGCGCGCAAGGAATAATCATGGCAACCGCTTCGCGGTTGATCGCAAGCAAGCCCGCCCCCGCAAGAACACCGAGGTTCTTGCGGGGGCGGGCTCGCCCGTGATGTGGTTAAAGCGCCTTGACGTCGATGATCTCGACATCGAAGGTCAGGGTCTTGCCGGCCAGCGGATGGTTGAAATCAACGGTGACCTGGGCGTCATCGAAGCTTTTGACCACGCCGGGCAATTCGGTGTTCGCCGCATCGTTGAAAATCACCAGCAACCCCTCCGACAGCTCCATGTCCTGGAACTGCGAACGGGGAATCACCTGCACGTTCTGCGGGTTTGGCTGGCCAAAGGCGTTTTCCGGCTCGATGGTCAGGTTACGCTTGTCCCCTGCCTTGAAGCCGAACAGCGCCGCCTCGAACCCTGGGAGCAGGTTGCCATCGCCAACCTTGAAGGTCGCCGGGGCCTTGTCGAAAGTACTGTCCACCGTGTCACCGTTCTCCAGGCGCAATGCGAAATGCAAGGTGACTTCGGTGTTCTGGCCGATACGTTGTCCAGCCAATACCTGTTCAGTCATGAACGGTTTCTCCGGTTTTCTTACTCTTGAACATATCCAGGGCCAGCATCACGGCACCGACGGTAATAGCGCTGTCGGCGAAGTTGAATGCCGGGAAGTACCAGCGGTTCTGCCAATGCACCAGGATGAAATCGATCACATGACCCAGGACGATGCGGTCATACAGGTTGCCCAGGGCACCACCGAGCACCAGGGCCAGGGCGATGGCCAGCCAGGTTTCGTTACGCCCCAGGCGCTTGAGCCAGACCACCAGCACCGCACTGACCACGATGGCGATCAGGGCGAACAGCCAGCGCTGCCAGCCCGAACCATCGGCCAGGAAACTGAAGGCGGCACCGGTGTTGTAGGCCAGGGTCCAGCTGAAGTAGTCGGGAATCACCACGATCTGCTGGTACATGGTCAACGAGTTTTCGAAGTGCAGCTTGCTGACCTGGTCGATGACCAGGACCAGCACGCTCAGCAACAGCCAGCCCAGACGACCGAAACGGCCTGCGGCATTAGGCATAGTGACGGACCTCGCCTTCACCGCTGATGTTATCTACGCAGCGACCGCAGATCTCCGGATGCTCAGGGTGGACGCCGACATCTTCACGGCAATGCCAGCAACGGACGCACTTGGCGAAGCTCGACTTGACCACTTTCAGCTTGAGACCGCTGACCTCGGTGGCTACCGCGTCCGCCGGAGCCTGCACCAGGGGCGCGACACTGGCGGTGGAGGTGATCAGCACGAAGCGCAGCTCATTGCTCAGCTTGGCCAGGTCGGCCGACAGCGCGTCCTCGGCGTACAGCGTCACTTCGGCCTGCAGGTTGCCGCCCACCGCCTTGGCGGCACGCTGGTTCTCCAGTTCCTTGTTGACCGCGACCTTGACCGCCATGATCCGCTCCCAGTAGGCGCGATCCAGCTCGAAGCCTTCCGGCAGCTCGCTCAACCCCTCGTACCAGGTGTTGAGCATCACCGACTCGTTGCGCTCGCCCGGCAGGTATTGCCACAGCTCGTCGGCGGTGAAGGCCAGGATCGGCGCGATCCAGCGCACCAGCGCCTCGCTGATGTGGAACAGCGCGGTCTGGCAGGAACGACGGGCCTTGCTGTCGGCGCCGGTGGTGTACTGGCGGTCCTTGATGATGTCCAGGTAGAAACCGCCCAGCTCCTGCACGCAGAAGTTGTGCACCTTGGAGTAGACGTTCCAGAAGCGGTACTCGCCGTAGTGCAGCTCCAGCTCACGCTGCAGCAGCAAGGTGCGGTCCACGGCCCAGCGATCCAGGGCCAGCATGTCTTCGGCCGGCAGCAGATCGGTGGCGGGGTTGAAGCCGCTCAGGTTGGAGAGCAGGAAACGCGCGGTATTGCGGATCCGCCGGTAGGCGTCGGCACTACGCTGCAGGATCTGGTCGGATACCGCCATCTCGCCGGAATAATCAGTGGCCGAGACCCACAGGCGCATGATGTCGGCACCCAGGGTGTTGTTGACCTTCTCCGGCTCGATGGTATTGCCCAGCGACTTGGACATCTTGCGCCCGCTCTCGTCCACGGTGAAACCGTGGGTCAGCAGTTCGCGGTACGGCGCGTGGCCGTCGATGGCGCAACCGGTGAGCAGGGAAGAGTGGAACCAGCCACGGTGCTGGTCGGAACCTTCCAGGTACAGGTCGGCACGCGGGCCAGTGGCGTGGCCGATATCGTGGGAGCCACGCAGCACATGCCAGTGAGTGGTGCCGGAATCGAACCAGACGTCCAGGGTGTCGGCGATCTTGTCGTACTGGCCAGCTTCATCGCCGAGCAGCTCGGCGGCATCCAGCTTGAACCAGGCCTCGATGCCTTCCTGCTCGACGCGCTTGGCCACTTCTTCCATCAGCTCGACGGTGCGCGGGTGCAACTCGCCGCTTTCCTTGTGCAGGAAGAACGGGATCGGCACGCCCCAGTTGCGCTGGCGGGAGATGCACCAGTCCGGGCGGTTGGCGATCATCGAGTGCAGGCGCGCCTGGCCCCAGGCCGGCACGAACTGGGTGTTCTCGATAGCCTGCAGGGCACGCTGGCGCAGGGTGTCTCCGGCCACCGGCTGCTTGTCCATGCCGACGAACCATTGCGCGGTAGCGCGATAGATCAGCGGAGTCTTGTGACGCCAGCAATGCATGTAGCTGTGGCTGATGGTCTCGGTGTGCAGCAACGCACCGACTTCGCTCAACTTGTCGACGATGGCCGGGTTGGCCTTCCAGATGAACTGGCCACCGAAGAACTCCAGGGAAGGTGCGTACACACCATTGCTCTGGACCGGGTTGAGGATGTCGTCGTTGACCATGCCGTAGCGCTTGCAGGTCACGAAGTCGTCTTCACCGTAGGCCGGCGCGGAGTGAACCACGCCGGTACCGGCGCCCAGCTCCACGTAGTCGGCCAGGTATACCGGCGACAGGCGATCGTAGAACGGATGGCGGAAATTGATCAGCTCCAGGGCGGAACCGGGGGCCGTGGCGATCACCGAACCTTCCAGGCCGTAACGGGCCAGGCAGGACTCCACCAGCTCCTCGGCCAGGACCAACAGGCGCTCGCCGGTATCCACCAGGGCGTAGTTGAACTCCGGATGGATGTTCAGGGCCTGGTTGGCCGGGATGGTCCACGGGGTGGTGGTCCAGATCACGATGGCTGCGGGTTTGGCCAGCTTGGCCAGGCCAAAGGCGGCGGCCAGCTTGTCCTCGTCGGCGACCGGGAAGGCCACGTCGATGGTGGCGGACTTCTTGTCCTGGTACTCGACTTCCGCCTCGGCCAGGGCCGAACCGCAATCGAAGCACCAGTTAACCGGCTTGAGGCCCTTGAACACGAAGCCACCCTTGACCATCTCCGCCAGGGCACGGATTTCTCCGGCCTCGTTGGCAAAGTTCATGGTCTTGTAGGGATTGTCCCAGTCACCCAGCACGCCCAGGCGAATGAACTCGGTCTTCTGGCCTTCGATCTGCTCGGAAGCGTAGGCACGGCACAGCTCGCGAGTCTGGTCCGAGGTCAGGTTCTTGCCGTGGGTCACCTCGATCTTGTGCTCGATCGGCAGGCCGTGGCAGTCCCAGCCCGGTACGTAGGGCGCGTCGAAGCCGGACAGGGTCTTGGAACGAACGATCATGTCCTTGAGAATCTTGTTCAGCGCGTGACCGATGTGGATCTTGCCATTGGCATAGGGAGGACCGTCGTGCAGAACGAACTTGGGACGATCCTTGCCAATCTCGCGCAACTTTCCGTACAGGCCAATGCTGTCCCAACGCTGCAGAATCTGTGGTTCGCGCTGAGGCAGGCCGGCCTTCATTGGGAAGGCGGTGTCCGGAAGGTTTAACGTGGCTTTATAGTCGGTCATTTAAGGCTCTTCATTAGCGATTGGCGCTATGGATACGTGCAACTTGGGCACGGGCGGCGGCAACATCCGCATTGATCGCCGTCTTCAACGCCTCCAGGGAGGCGAAACGCTGCTCTTCACGCAGCTTTTGGTGGAAAACCACCGTCAAACGCCGGTCGTACAGGTCACCGGCAAAATCTAGAAGGTGAATCTCCAGGTGGGCCTTGCCATCACCTGCGACCGTGGGCCGGACGCCGATGTTGGCGACTCCGGGCCAGGCCTGGCCATCGATATCGACACTGACCAGGTAAACCCCGGAAAGCGGTACGCGACGGCGTTTCAACTGCACGTTGGCAGTGGGGGTGCCCAGCTGGCGCGCCAGCTTCTGCCCATGCAGGACCCGACCGGCAATCCGGAAGGGGCGACCGAGCAGACGCTCGGCAAGATCGAAATCGGCAGCGGCCAGGGCATTGCGGACCTGGGTGCTGCTGATGCGCAACCCATCCATTTCCACAGTGCGGGCCGCTTCGACGGTGAATCCATGGGTCGCACCGGCCTGCTGCAGGAACTCGAAGTCACCGACCCGGTCGCAGCCGAAGCGGAAGTCGTCACCGACCTCCAGGTGCCGCACACCCAGGCCATCCACCAGGATTCGCTCGACGAACTCGCTGGCGCTGAGCTTGCTCAGGCGCTGGTTGAACGCCAGGCACAGAACCCGGTCGACCCCGGCTTGCGCCAGCAATTGCAGCTTGTCCCGCAGGCGGGTCAGGCGCGCTGGAGCGGTTTCGGGAGAAAAGAACTCACGCGGCTGCGGTTCGAAAATCACCACGCAGCTGGGTACGCCCAACTCGAGCGCACGCTCACGCAGCCGGTCCAGGATAGCCTGGTGACCACGGTGAACACCGTCAAAGTTGCCAATAGTGGCGACGCAGCCCCGATGCTGGGGGCGCAGATTGTGAAGGCCTCGAACCAGCTGCATAACGCGCTTCTTGCTCATAAAGTGGCCGATTATAACCACACCGGGCGGCTGACGACAGGCAGCACCGCAACCCAAAGTGATCGAACCGACAAAACCTGTGTCCACCCTGCTGCGACGACCGGATCCTCGTCAGCCCAGGACCTTGCGATTGAAATCCCGCAGGCGGAAGCCCAGCAGGGCCAGCATGCCGAAATAGACCACCACACCGGCTACCACCAGAGCGCCCAGGCGCAGGAAACGCTGGAGCATGTGCCCCTCGTCCCAGGCTGGCATGTAGTGCATCGCACCCAGCAACACCGCCGACATGACCACCACGGCAACCAGCAACTTGAGGATGAACATTCCCCACCCTGGCTGCGGCTGGAACATCCGCTGCTTGCGCAGCTGGTAGAACAGCAGGCCGGCGTTGATGCAAGCCCCGCCACTGATGGCCAGGGCCAGCCCGGCATGCTTCAGGGGGCCGATCAGCGCCAGGTTCAACAACTGGGTGACCATCAGGGTGAAGATGGCGATTTTCACCGGGGTCCGGATGTTCTGCTGGGCATAGAAGCCCGGAGCCAGCACCTTGATCATGATGATGCCCAGCAAACCGATTGCGTAAGCCACCAGCGCCCGCTGGGTCATGGATGCGTCGAAGGCGCTGAATTCACCGTACTGGAACAACGATACCGTCAACGGCTCGGCCAGGATCCCCAGCGCCAGGGAGCAAGGCAGCACCAGGATGAAGCACAGGCGCAGCCCCCAATCAAGAATTCGCGAATACTCATGACGATCCTTGCTGGCGTAGGTCTTGGCCAGGGTCGGCAGCAGGATGGTCCCCAGCGCCACGCCCAGCACTCCGGACGGCAGCTCCATGAGCCGGTCGGCGTAGTACATCCAGGAGACCGAGCCAGCCACCAGGAACGAGGCGAAGATCGTGTTGATGATCAGCGAGATCTGGCTCACGGATACCCCGAGGATCGCCGGCAGCATCTGCTTCAACACTCGCCAGACCCCGGTATCGCGCAGGTTGAGGCGTGGGAGCACGAGCATGCCGATCTTCTTCAGGTGCGGCAGCTGGTACAGCAACTGTGCCAGGCCACCGGCCAGTACCGCCCAGCCCAGGGCCATCACCGGCGGATCGAAATACGGCGTGAGGAACACCGCGAAGATGATCATGCTGACATTGAGCAGGGTCGGCACGAAGGCCGGTACCGAGAAGCGGTTCCAGGTATTGAGGATGGCTCCGGCCAGGGATGAGAGGGAGATCAGCAATATATAAGGAAAGGTCACCCGCAACAGGTCCGCAGTCAGGGCGAACTTTTCCGGGGAATCGACGAACCCCGGCGCCGTGGCCCAGATGACCCAGGGCGCCGCGATCATTCCCAGGGCCGTGACCAAAGCCAGCACCAGGGTCAGCAAGCCGGATACGTAGGCGATGAAGGTGCGCGTCGCCTCTTCGCCCTGCTGGGTCTTGTATTCCGCCAGGATCGGTACGAAAGCCTGGGAGAACGCTCCCTCGGCGAAGATCCGTCGCAGCAGGTTGGGCAGCTTGAAGGCGATGAAGAAGGCGTCCGTGGCCATGCCGGCACCGAAGGTGCGCGCGATGATGGTGTCGCGCACGAAGCCCAGCACGCGGGAAAGCATCGTGATAGAGCTGACGGCGGCCAACGACTTGAGCAAGTTCATGAAAAGGTTTGTGCCTTGTAGATAAACAGTGGGCGAAAAGGCGCCCACTTGTGCGATACTCCGCGCCGCAACAGCACAGAGCCAAAGCTCGCGAGTTTACAGGTCAAGCGCCGGAAATAAATATCCCGCCTCTACAGATCGACCACTCAGCGGAACGCATCAGCTGCCCTTGACAACACACCAACTCATCGGCATGATTCGCGGCCTATTTTGTTTGCTATTTCCCAAAAAGTCTTTCGAGGAGCTCGACGGTGGCCAACTCACCTTCCGCCAAAAAACGTGCAAAACAGGCTGAGAAGCGTCGCAGCCACAACGCCAGCCTGCGTTCCATGGTTCGTACCTACATCAAGAACGTAGTTAAAGCCATCGACGCAAAAGACGCCGAAAAAGCGCAAGCCGCTTACGTTCTGGCCGTGCCAGTTATCGACCGTATGGCCGATAAAGGCATCATTCACAAGAACAAAGCTGCTCGCCATAAAGGCCGCCTGAATGGCCACATCAAGGCTCTGAAGCTCGCTGCTGCAGCCTAAGCGACACGCTTGTTGAAAAACCGACCCAAGGGTCGGTTTTTTATTGCCTGCGATTTACCCCGCCCAGCGAGCCAACCCAGCATTCACTGGACCGACCCGCCAGCGATCAGATCACTGATGCGACCACGGCAGGATCGGAATCGCCGTCACCGCATTCTGCGGACTACCCTCGATTAACCGGTCGCTGTAGACCAGGTACACCAGGGTATTGCGCTTCTTGTCGAGAAACCGCACCACCTGCATGGTCTTGAACACCAACGAGGTGCGCTCCTTGAACACTTCCTCGCCATCCTTCAGATCACCCTTGAAGGCGATCGGCCCGACCTGGCGACAGGCAATCGAGGCCTCGGCCCGATCCTCGGCCAAGCCCAGGCCGCCCTTGAGACCACCCGTCTTGGCTCGCGACAGATAACAGGTGACGCCATCGACCTTGGGATCATCGAACGCCTCGACCACGATCCGATCATTCGGCCCGACGAACTTGAAAACCGTGGACACCTGGCCAATCTCCTCGGCCGACACCATGAACGGCATCACCAAGAACAAACCCAACAATCCTTTTGCCATGCGCATGCGTTTTTTCCTTATGCCACTCAAACCAGAATCAGATTGTCACGATGGACCAGCTCCGGCTCAGCCATGTAGCCCAGCACACCGACAATCGCATCGGAAGGCTGGCCGATGATCTTCTGCGCCTCCAAGGCGCTGTAGTTGGCCAAGCCGCGGGCGATCTCGCGCCCGTCAGGCGCCACGCAGACCACCATCTCGCCGCGCCGGAAGCCGCCCTGGACCTGCTTGACCCCCACCGGCAACAAGCTCTTGCGCCCTTCGGACAAAGCGGACACTGCGCCCTCGTCCAGCACCAGGGTGCCACGGGTTTGCAAATGACCGGCCAGCCATTGCTTGCGCGCAGCCAACATACCGCGCTCCGGAGACAGCAAGGTACCAATGCGCTCGCCCGCCTTCAGCCGATCCAGCACCCGCTCCAGGCGCCCACCGACGATGATGGTGTGTGCCCCGGAACGCGCCGCCAGACGCGCCGCACGCAGCTTGGTCTGCATACCGCCACGCCCCAGGGCACCGCCAGTACCGCCAGCCACCGCATCCAGGGCCGGATCATCGGCTCGCGCCTCGTAGATCAGCTGTGCGTCTGGATTGCTGCGCGGGTCGGCATCGAACATGCCATCGCGATCGGTTAGGATCACCAGCAGGTCAGCCTCCACCAGATTGGCCACCAGCGCCGCCAGGGTATCGTTATCGCCAAAACGGATTTCATCGGTGACCACGGTGTCGTTCTCGTTGATCACCGGGATCACCTTGAGCTCGACCAATGCCCGTAGGGTACTGCGCGCATTGAGGTAACGCTTGCGGTCCGACAGGTCGTCATGGGTCAGGAGGATTTGCGCGGTATGCCGGCCATGCTCGGCAAAGCTCGACTCCCAGGCCTGCACCAGACCCATCTGGCCAATGGCCGCCGCCGCCTGCAGCTCATGCATCGCACTCGGTCGTGCGGTCCAGCCCAGGCGGCTCATGCCAGCAGCAACAGCACCGGAAGATACCAGCACCAATTCGACACCAGCCTCATGCAAGGCCACCATCTGCTCGACCCATACTCCCATTGCCGCACGATCCAGCCCTTTGCCGTCCGCCGTCAGCAACGCGCTACCGATCTTCACGACCCAGCGCTGTGCACCCGTCACCTTGCTCCGCATCTCATTCAACCTTTGCCAGCGAGCGGCGCGACCGAGCGCCACTCATGGGGTTATTCGTATTTACGCCGTGCAGACACCAAAACGCCGCTCAGATGAGCGGCGCATTGAAAGCTGGCCCGGCAGCGATGATAACACCGCACCAAGCCAGATAAACCGTCTTCGCGGGCAAGCCCGCCAACGATGAATCAGTCGCGAACGTAGATGATTTCCGGGCCATCCTCGTCATCCACATCTTCCTCGTCCCAGTCATCGTCGCCGATGTCATGGACGCTCTTCACGCCAGTGCGGCGCAGGGCCCGCTGGTCATCCAGGGCCTGCAGCTGGGCACGCGCCTCATCTTCGATGCGCTGATCCAGCTCGGCCAGCTCATCGGCAAAGGCCGGGTCAGCCGCCAGGCGATCGGCACGATCCTCCAGGTACCGCATGATGTCGCGGCTCAGGCGCTCGGTACCCTCTTTGGAGATGGCCGAGATCACATACACAGGACCGGTCCACTCCAGACGCTCGACAACCTCCTTGACCCGCTCCTCCTGCTCCTCCTCGAGAAGCATGTCGCTCTTGTTCAGCACCAGCCAGCGCTCGCGCTCAGCCAGGGACGGACTGAACTTCATCAGCTCGTTGACGATCACCTCAGCGGCATCGGCGGGACTGCTCTCATCCAGCGGCGCCATGTCCACCAGGTGCAGCAGGATCCGCGTACGCGCCAAGTGCTTGAGGAAGCGAATCCCCAGGCCGGCACCATCGGAAGCCCCCTCGATCAGACCAGGAATGTCGGCGATCACGAAGCTCTTCCAGCGATCGACGCTGACCACGCCCAGGTTCGGCACCAGGGTCGTGAACGGATAGTCGGCGACTTTCGGCTTGGCCGCGGAAACCGAACGGATGAAGGTGCTCTTGCCGGCATTCGGCAAGCCCAGCAGACCAACGTCCGCCAGCACCTTCAACTCCAACTTGAGGTCACGCTGCTCACCCGGCTTGCCCGGCGTAGTCTGGCGCGGCGCACGGTTGGTACTGGACTTGAAGCGAGTGTTACCCAGGCCGTGCCAACCACCCTGCACCACCATCAGGCGCTGGCCCGCCTTGGTCAGGTCACCAATGACCTCCTGGGTGCCCGCATCGATCACAGTGGTACCAACCGGAACCCGCAACTCCAGGTCCTCACCTTTCTTGCCAGTGCAATCGGTGCTGCCACCATTGGAGCCACGCTCGGCATCGAAATGACGGGTGTAGCGATAGTCCACCAGGGTATTGAGGTTCTCGTCGGCGACCATGAAGATCGAGCCGCCATCACCACCATCACCACCGTTGGGACCACCGTTCTCGATGAACTTTTCGCGACGGAAACTCATGCAACCATTGCCGCCGTCGCCAGCCTTTACTCGGATCGAAACTTCATCAACAAACTTCATGATCAAACGCCTCTCGCCGCATGGGCGAGCTGAAAAAACCAAGACATAAGACTCTTGCAAAAATGAGCGCAGCGGCCTCAATCAACGACCGAAAATTCCAACGCTGGCAGCCCGTACAAACAGCTTTGCAAGAGACTCATCCCACAAACGAAAAAGCCCCGTCGCGAGACAGGGCTTTTCCAGCGATCACGCAATTAAGCTGCGACGACGCTCACGTAACGACGACCGAAGGCGCCTTTTACTTCAAACTTGATCACGCCTTCGATTTTCGCGAACAGGGTGTGATCTTTACCCATGCCAACGCCGTAGCCAGCGTGGAATTGGGTGCCGCGCTGACGCACGATGATGTTGCCGGCCTTGATGGCCTGGCCGCCATACATCTTCACGCCAAGGCGTTTGGCTTCTGAGTCGCGACCGTTACGGGTACTACCACCAGCTTTTTTGTGTGCCATGAGTTCAATTCTCCTAGTGAGGAATTAGGCTGAAATTAAGCCTGAATACCGGTGATTTTGATCTCGGTGAACCACTGGCGGTGGCCCATACGCTTCATGTGGTGCTTACGGCGACGGAACTTGATGATGCGGACTTTATCGTGACGACCTTGGGAGATCACTTCAGCCTTGACGGTTGCGCCAGCAACAACAGGTGCGCCGATGTTCACGTCGTCGCCATTGGCGACCAACAGAACGCGGTCAAAAGTCACGGATTCGCCAGTAGCGACTTCCAGTTTTTCGATCTTCAGGTATTCACCTTCAGCGACCTTGTATTGCTTACCGCCGGTAACGATTACTGCGTACATGGTATTTCTCCGATAATCCTGCTCACCCAGCTCTTAATAGGAAGAGGTATTGGCTGGCATGGCTGCTTGGGGCTGGAACGGCCCTGTGCAATTGCGTAAGGCAGGTGCTGCCCAGGAAGTTCAGGGTGCGCGATTGTACGCAAGGCACAATTGCCTTGCAAGTGCCGCTCAGGCGGCGCGAGGCGGAATCACAGGGCCCCGTGGACGGGAGGAACAACTGCCTGTGGTCAGGTTTTCATGGCAAACCATGACCATTAACCTAGTGTTCTACCCTGATAAATTAACGCCCGCCGGGGCTTTGGCTACCCGGGAAGGCGCCTTGACACCTGGGGACGCGGGTCCTAGCATGCCGCGCACCCCTTCTGGAGCACCTGTCACTGATGCAACCCCAAGCTTTCTACCGCGCGGTGGCGGAAGATTTTAACGCCGTCGACGGCATCATCAAGAAGCAACTGACGTCCCGCGTACCGCTGGTCTCGAAAATCGGCGACTACATTACGTCGGCCGGCGGCAAGCGCCTGCGCCCCTTGCTGGTGCTGCTGTGCGGCAAGGCCCTGGGCCGCGAAGGCGAAGAACTGCGACTGCTGGCCGCCACCATCGAGTTCCTGCACACCGCTACCCTGCTGCATGACGATGTGGTCGACATGTCCGGCATGCGCCGTGGCCGCTCGACCGCCAATGCCATGTGGGGCAATGCGCCCAGCGTATTGGTGGGTGACTTCCTATATTCCCGCTCCTTCGAGATGATGGTCGAACTGGGTTCGATGCCGGTCATGCGCATCCTGTCCCAGGCTACCCGGGTCATCGCCGAAGGCGAAGTCCTGCAGCTGTCCAAGGTGCGCGACGCCAGCACCACTGAAGAAACCTACATGGAAGTCATCCGCGGCAAGACCGCGATGCTCTTCGAAGCCTCGACCCACAGCGCCGCGGCCCTGGCCGGCGCCACACCGGAACAGGCCGAGGCCTTGCGGACCTTCGGCGACCACCTGGGCGTGGCCTTCCAACTGGTCGACGACCTGCTGGACTACCGCGGTGACGCCGAGACCCTGGGCAAGAACGTGGGCGACGACCTGGCGGAAGGCAAGCCTACGCTGCCACTGATCTACACCATGCGCGAAGGCACCCCGGAACAGGCCGCCCTGGTTCGCCAGGCGATCCAGAAAGGCGGGATCGAGGACCTGGAAAGCATCCGCAATGCCGTCGAAGCCTCGGGCTCCCTGGACTACACCGCGCAACTGGCTCGCGACTACGTCGCTCGCGCCATCGCCTGCCTGGAAGCCCTGCCGGCAAGCGAGTATCGCGACGCCCTGGTGGAACTGAGCGAGTTCGCCGTCGCCCGTACCCACTGACAGGCTCACGGCCCCTGCCTGCAGCAGGGGCCGGCTCCGCGCCACAGCCCTGCTCGCCCCCCCTGCCCGGCAAAACCCTGTACAATGTGCGCCTTTAGCCATCCTGACCTTGAGGAGCTTAAGTGAGCACTTTGCCACCCTGCCCAAAATGCAATTCCGAATACACCTATGAGGACGGCATCCAGCTGATCTGCCCCGAGTGCGCCCATGAGTGGTCCGCCGGCGGCGAAGCCGAAACCGTATCCGCTGAAACTGTGAAGAAGGATTCGGTGGGCAACGTGTTGCAAGACGGCGACACCATCACCGTGATCAAGGACCTCAAGGTCAAGGGCACCTCGCTGGTAGTCAAGGTCGGCACCAAGGTCAAGAACATCCGCCTGTGCGATGGCGACCATGACATCGACTGCAAGATCGACGGTATCGGTCCGATGAAACTCAAGTCCGAGTTCGTCCGTAAAGTCTGAATCCCTTCCCTCTCGCGCCCGGCGCGAGAGGGGCCCGCCCCGCCCCCCGTGACGTAGCAAGCGAAAGGCCATGGTCTTTGCGCGACAGCAACTCTTGGGCAGAAAAAAGCAGAAACCGCCAATAGGTACTTGCTATTCATTGAATAAGAATTATTCTCATTGAACCCCCAATTCAAGGAGATGAGAACCATGACTTATTTGATCGATGCCTGGCTGGACCGCCCACATCCCTACCTGCGAATCCTGCATCGGGAAACCGGGGAAGTCTGTGCAGTACTGGAAGAGGAAGCCCTGAACGAGCTGCAGGACCAGGGAGACCTGGACCTCAATGGCTTGAGCTCCAGCGAGCCGCTGGTACTCAAGGAGTTGGTGCGTAACCTGTTTTTGTTCTGCTACGCCAGAGCCTTGCGGCCGACCGGCGCCGAAAGCCAAGGCCTGAGTGCAAGAATCCGCGTATGAAACCCAAGCCGATAAAGGAGCCTGCCTGCTGGCGATGAACCATCCGCGGCCAAGCCGCCATCGCTCGCAGGTCGGCTCCTCGGGGAATTACAGAACGTCCAGCAGCTCGACGTCGAACACCAGGACGCTATGCGGCGGGATGCTACCTACGCCTTGTGCGCCGTAAGCCAGTTCGCTCGGCACGTACAGACGCCATTTGCTACCGGCGTTCATCAGCTGCAGCGCTTCAGTCCAGCCCGCGATCACACCACCCACCGGGAACTCGGCAGGTTGGCCACGCTCGTAGGAGCTGTCAAATACGGTACCGTCGATCAGGGTGCCGTGGTAATGGGTACGCACGCTGTCTTCACGGCTCGGCTTGGCGCCTTCACCCTGGGTCAGCACTTCGAATTGCAGGCCGGAGGCCAGGGTGGTGATGCCTTCGCGCTTGGCATTTTCAGCCAGGAAAGCCAGGCCAGCGCCTGCTGCGGCTTCAGCCTTGGCAGCGGCTTCAGCCTGCATGATTTCGCGGATGACCTTGAAGCTGGCGGACATTTCTTCCTGGCCCACACGACTTGGCTTGCCGGAAAACGCATCGGTCAGGCCAGCCAGGATCGCTTCCAGGCTCACACCTGGTGGTGGATTGTCACGCAGTTGGTCGCCCAGCTGACGGCCAATGCCGTAGCTGACGCGGGTTTCGTCGGTAGACAGGTTTACTTCGGACATGACGCTGCTCCGCTGTGCGGACGGCTCGGGAAAGGCCGTGCAGACACAGCGCATTCCGGAGCGCCCGGAACCAAAAGGGCGAGCAGACTAGCACAGAAGGCCGGCGCGGATCATCGCCGCCCGGACTCAACCACCGGAGTGCAGGACGATGGGAACTTTCAGATTGTCCTCGACAGTACCGGACAAGCCGCACATCTCATCATGCACCGAGGTATGGATCAGGTTGAATGGCAAGTCGGGAAAGGCTTGCAGCACCTCGCGAGCATGCTCCACCGAGCGCAGGTGGAACGTCTGCCCGTGGGCATCGCTCAGTGGATAGGCCGTCCCGCGCATGCGCGCCTCGAGCAGGTAGATCCCGCCTTCCAGGGAGATCAGGTTCAGTTCGTCGAGTTTTCCGGCGATGGCATAGGCATTCATTTCCTGCAGGTTCATGAGCGCACCTCATGCATTCCAGGCCCGTGACACCTAAAGGGATATGCCGCGACCAGGAAAAGCACAAGCCACAAACGACACCGCCCGTCCGTTTCACAACGGCCGGGCGGCTTACAGGCAATCAAGAGTTCGTCAGTGCTTGGTCAGCTTGTCCAGGTAGCCCATGGCAAACGCGGAGACCACGAAGGTCATGTGGATCACCACGTACCACAGCAGGTACTCCGTAGGAGTGTTCTTGGCATCCATGAACACCCGCAGCAGGTGGATCGAGGAAATCGCCACGATGGATGCCGCCACTTTCATCTTCAGCGACGAGGAGTCCATCTTGCCCAGCCAGCTGAGCTTTTCCTTGTTTTCGTCGATATCCAGTTGCGACACGAAGTTCTCGTAGCCAGAGATCATCACCATCACCAGCAAGCCGCCCACCAGTGCCATGTCGATCAACGACAACAGGACCAGGATCAGCTCGGACTCAGCCATGGCGAACACGTTGGGAATGACGTGGAAAACTTCCTGGAAGAACTTCAATGCCAGCGCCAGCAGGCCCAGTGACAGACCGAAGTAGATCGGCGCCAGCAGCCAGCGTGATGCATACATTGTATTTTCGATAAAACGTTCCATTGGAATCTCGCAGCCGGTGTGAAAACGGCGGCGAGTATATCAGCGCCCCAAAACCCCATAAACCACAGGTCCACGGGTTTTTCCGAGCGTTTTTTCTGCTAGTGTCGAAGCCACTCCAACCGCCCACCGACCCTGGACAGGAAAACTGGAAAATGGATTTGCGATTGCCTTTGGCGAGCCTCGGCCTTGGTCTGGCCCTGCTGAGTAGCGGCGGCTGTTCGCCCAGCGATGAAAAGCAAGAGGCCAACCTCAAGGACGAAGCCGCGCAACTGGAAAAGTCCCTTGCGGCCATCCAGGACCCCAAGCTCAAGGATGCCTTCGCCGACCTTGGCGGTTCGCTGCTGTTGCTGGAGCGAGCCCAGCTCAAGCTCGCCACCAAGCCCATCGAGACCGAGTACGGCGATGACAGTCTCGCCGTGCTCAAGCACTACCCTACCCCGCAGGCCCTGGTGGATACCTATGTCAACGGCCTGTTCGTGCTGCGCAAGCGTTCGAACTCGGACTACCTGACCGACCTGCAACCGATCTTTCCCTTCAACTTCAGCATCCCTGGGCACTTCCCTTTTCCCCATGGCCTGGAATGGCAATCGGTCACCCTGAGCAACAAGAAAGTCGTGGACTTCCAGCCTGAATGGTCGGAAACCGACCCAGGTATCCAGCTGAGTCCTTCCAGCTCGAACATGACCAACCCGGATGACCTGACCGTCGCCTATCCCTTCGTCGAAGGCCTGGAAATCGACAACAAGAGCCAGCCGCAGCCGGTCTCCCTGCAAGGCAAGCTCGAGGTCATGGCGCCCCAGCGAGTGCTGACTTTCGAGCTGGCCAAGGCCGACATCGGCAAGCCACGCAAGGACGGCAACATCAGCCTGACCCTGCTGACCCTGGAGAAAAACGTCGCCGAGATCGAGATGAACAACAACGCTCCAGTGCTCGAGGAGGCCAGTGACGTTTCGGTCAATACCCTGATGGTGCAGGCCCGGGACAGCAGCGGCCAGGTCCTCTCGCGTTCCGGATCGATCAACGAGGACGCCGAGCAGATCGCCTTCTACCGGCGCCAACTGGCCGCAATGCAAAAGCAGAGCGCATGGAGCGATGCCTTCGAAAAGCAACTGGAAGATGAACAGCAAGCCTTCGACCGCAAGCACACCCGACGCTACGCCAAGGTCTACTTCAACGGCATGGTGGACAAGCTGGAGGTCGCGGTACTGGATTTCTCCAAGGCACAGGTCACACGCAAGGATCTTGACCTGCCGGTATTGAGTTTCGAACGCAACACCACCGACAAGACCATCCAGGCACTACCAATACCGGTGGTGGTCTATGACGACCAGGCGGCCAGCTACCTCAAGGGAGCGCAGATCGACGAGGAGTCGCTGAAGAAGTCAGTGACCATCAGCCAGTCGGTGGAGGACGCCAGTGATGCACGCATCGAGTTCAGCCATCCGCGGACCTTCAACGATGAGCTGTTGGGCGGGCAGTTCAGTACAGGCGACACACCACTGACTTTCTTTACCCAGAACGACCAGGGTCAGCGTGGCGAGCCCATCGAGTTGCCGGACGAAGCATTCGAGATCGACGCCTTGCGCGGCTTGATTACCTATGACCTGAACCTGTTCCCGGAAACCCCCGCCTATGCGGTCGGCTCGATCCCATTGTTCCTGGCCAATATCGAGAAGCAGACCCTCGCTGCGCAACAGTTGCCCAAGGGCCTGGAGCTCAAGGGCAATGCATTGATCGTCGACCAGCAGCTCTTTGCCTCGGATGCCTGGCGCTTCTATGCCAAGGATGCGAGCGGCCAGTACCTCAAGGAGATCCTCGCCGTCTCCCACAGCGCGCCGCATGGCGGCCCGGCGTTGTATGACGTGCATTACTTCTACGGCCAACCGAGCCAGCTGGAAAGCTACAACCGCACGGAGCTGAACACCGTGGAATACGGCTTCGAGGTCAAGCTCGACAAGGTCGAATCCGCGCCTGCCGCGCCATAGCCGGGCATCGAGGCCCGGCTTTCAGTGCTCGGGGTGGAACTGGAAGTCGCCACTGTTGCGCCCCCGCTCCCCGTTGATCTGACGCAACTGGGCCTGCAGGTGCAGGCACCAGATCTGCGGATCGTCCGCCAACTGGTAGCCATGGGTGGTCAGGCTTTCAACGATGGAATCGAGGATGGACTCGGCCACCACCGGACCGCAGAACGGTCCCTGGGACTTGATTGCCGAAGGTTGTTCGCCGGCCATTCCGGCGGCGAAGAGCAGGGTCCACATACCGTTGTCTCCCGCCAGGGGGCGGACGCAGCATTCGATACGGGTGACGAGGCCAAGGCATTGGCGAGTGAGGCAAAGGTTGCGCGACATGGCGGCGACCCTCGGGTAGATCCACTATTCAGCCTTCGGTCGAAGGCTGTTTCGATCCAGCGACGGTTGTCGTTCTCCTTGCCCTGAGAATAGAAGAAAAGCCCGATAAACAAAGTTGACCGATCCAACAGGCGCCGAATGGTCTACTTTGAAAAATTGGCGTCAGCGCATCGACGCCGATGGCGAGAGCCAATGCCCTCGCCATCGTCCGTCATCAGGCCGGCTTGGCTTCTGCCAACGCCTCCTGCGCCGACTCCTTCTCCGCCTCCTTCAGGTCTTCCTCGCTGATCATTTCGGCGATCACCCGCAAGCGCTCAACCACCCGGGCATTCACGCTGCCCTCGGGAAACTGGCCATCGGCATCCGGTTCGCCGGCAGGTTCGCCCACCAGCAGGCTCAGGGCCTCGTCGGCCTGGCGCACTGCATACACATGGAACATCCCATCACGCACTGCCTGCAGGACCTTCTCGTCGAGCATCAGGGTGGCGACGTTGGCCTGGGGAATGATCGCGCCCTGCTCACCGGTCAGCCCACGGGCTTCGCACAGGCGGAAGAAGCCTTCGATCTTCTCGTTGACCCCGCCGACCGCCTGCACTTCCCCGAACTGGTTGATCGAACCGGTGATGGCGAAGCACTGCTTGAGCGGCGTCCTCGACAACGCCGAGATCAGCGTGCAGGCCTCGCCCAGCGAAGCACTATCGCCATCCACATAACCGTAGGACTGCTCCAGGGCGATGCTTGCCGAAATCGCCAGGGGGAATTCCTGGGCATAACGGCTGCCCAGGTAGCCGGTCAGGATCATCACCCCCTTGGAGTGGATCGGCTGCCCCAGGTTGACCTCGCGCTCGATATCGACGATGCCGCTGCCGCCGGGGTAGACCGTGGCGGAAATCCGCGCCGGCACGCCGAAAGCCGAATCACCCACCTCCAGTACGGTCAGGCCGTTGCACTTGCCCACGGCCGCGCCATCGGTGTCGATGAGGATGATGCCGGCCAGCATGTCGTCGAGAATCCGCGCCGAGACCCGGCCGGTACGGGTGGCCTTGGCCTTGAGCGCCCGTTCGATATGCCCCGCATCGGTCATTTCGTCCGAGGCCAGGTGGCGGATGAAATCGGCCTCGCTGACCAGCTGGAACAGGTCGCCGATCCGCGCCGACAAGCGCCCTTGGTGCTCAGCCAGGCGCGCGCTGTAGGTAGCCAGGCGCGCCACCGCATCCGCGGTCAGAGGCGCCATGCCCTCCTCCGAGGTACGGGTCTTGAGCAACTGGGCGAACTGCTCGAGGCTCTCGTCCACCATCGGGATGTCTTCGTCGAAGTCCACCAGCACGCGGAACATTTCCTGGAAGTCCGGATCCAGGTCCTGCAGTGTGTAGTACAGCTGGCGAGCACCGATGATGATCACCTTGACCTGCAGCGGGATCATCTGCGGCGTCAGGGTCACGGTGGCCAGGCGGCCCATTTCCCCCAGCGGCGACTCCATCTTCAGCTTGCGCGACTGCAAGGCGCGCTTGAGCGCGTCCCAGACGAAGGGCTCGCTGAGCATCTTCTCGGCTTCCAGGATCAGGAAGCCGCCATTGGCCCGGTGCAGGGCACCGGGGCGCAATTGCCGGTAGGTGGTGTAGAGCGCGCCCTGGTCGGTGCTGTACTCGATCCGCCCGAACAGGTTGTCGTAGGTCGGATGGGGCTCGAACACCACCGGGGCACCGCCGCTGGCGGGATGGCCGACCACCAGGCTCGGGCAGTACTGCTCCTCCAGCAGCTTGCGCGCCACGGCGTCGGTCTTGCTGTCATCCACCAGTTGCTCGACCACGGTTTTCAGCAGGTAGACCTGCATGGCCTGCAGGTAGCCACAGACCCCGGCGTTCTCCGCGTACTTCTCAGACAATGGCGCCAGCAACGGCTGCAGGGCCAGGGTGATGGTTTCCTCGTTGAGCTGGCGCAGCTGGTTGCTCGACTCGCGCTTCCACTGCGGCAGGCTCGCCAACTCTTCGTTGAGGCGCTCTTCAAGGGCAGAAATGTCCTCGTGGAAACGTTCGCGATCGGCCTCCGGCAACTGGGCGAACTCGGCCTCGTCCAACGCCTTGCCTTCGTACATCGGAGTGAAGGCGATATTGCTGCTATCGCGATACAGCGCCACGTCCTTCTCCAGGGCCAGGCGCTCGATCACATCCAGGGCACGGTCATAGCGCTGGTTGAAGGCGCGGTCGATGGCGCTCTTCCTCTGCTGGTAGGACGGGTGCTCGAAAACCGCTGGAAAGGTTGCCAGCAGGTTGTCGATCAAACCGTTGATATCGGCGATGAAGCTGCCCGCGGCCCCTGCTGCCAGTTCCAGCGCCCGCGGCTCGCGCGGCTCGTCGAAATTATTGACGTAGACCCAGTCCGATGGCGTCTGCAGGCGCTTGCCCTCGGCCTTCAGGTAACGTTTGACGAAGGAGAAGCGCCCGGTGCCCGGCTCGCCCATGACGAATACGTTGTAACCGGGGCGGGGCATGGCCACGCCGAATTGCAGGGCCTCGACCGCGCGCTCCTGGCCAAGCACACCGCGAAAGGGCTCCAGATCATTGGTGGTCGAGAAGCTGAACTGCTCAGCGGAGAACGGACGGGTCAAGGCCTCAGGCGCGAGACGCAGGCTGGCGGCAACAGGATCAGGCATCGGACTTCCTTACATCAGGCGGGGCGGATGGCGGCATTCTGGCGCTGGCCAGGCCCGGCTGGCAAGGCGCGCCTGATGGCCGAACAAGGACGAGCCGTAGCCTGTCCCCCCATGCCAGGGGCCACCCGGCATTTCCAGTATCGCGTTGCAAATACTTACGGAACCGATGGAATCTGCCTAAACTCCAAACTGCGCGACCGGATAAATAACCGGTCCCCTGGTGCCGGCACGGACCAACCTCCCTGTCCATTATTGGTATGCACAAAGAGAACAACGCTATGAAACGGATTCTTCTCGGTACTCTCTTCACCGCCGTCTCCCTGAACGCCATGGCCCAAGCGCCAGGTGGCCCGGACTGCGGTTGGGGCAACATGCTGTTCAAAGGCCAGCGCGGCACTCCTGCCCACTTCCTGGCTTCCACCACTAACGGTACCTCCGGCAACGCCACTTTCGGCATGACCTCCGGCACCAACGGCTGCTCCACCAACGCCGCCCTGACCTACGGCGGCAAATCCTGGTTCGCCATGAACGGCATGATGAACGAGCTGTCCGAAGACATGGCCAAGGGCCAGGGCGAAGCCCTGACCACCTACGCCGTGGTCCTGGGTGTAGCTCCAGAAGACCGTGCGCACTTCGCCGCGGTTACCCATGAACACTTCCAGCAGATCTTCAGCAAGGCCGACGTGACCGCCGAAGACGTGCATACCAATACCCTGGCCGTACTCAAAGGCGATGCTCGCCTGGCCAAGTACGCCACTCCAGCCTAAGCCGGCCCCCGCCCGCTCCTTTCGGGGAGCGGGTTTTTCTTTCTGATCCTGCCCCTTCGGGGCTTTTGTATTTCCGACTCAAGTTGCCCACCATGCTCAAACGCCTTGCCTACCTGGCGCTCTGTGCCTGCGCCCCGCTGTACGCCGCGCCCCACATTGACTCACAACGTTTGCAGCAACTGGCCAACGACCCCTTCTGGATCTCCATCGGCCACTACGAGACCGCCAAGCTCGGCGGCTGGCGCAGCTATGTCAGCGATCCACGCTTCTTCCTCGCCGCCGACGGCGCCCATCATCCCGATGCCGAGCTGAGTGCGACCCTCGATGCTCTCTATGCTCCAGCCAGCACCGGCGAACGCCATGCCCAGTGCGTCTACCCGGCCCGCACCCGCTGGCTCAAGGCGCAGCTGGGGCTCAACGACCTGCCTGCGGTCCAGTGCAACGAGTTCAGCCAATGGTTCAAGGACGTCGCCCCCCACAGCACGGTGATGATCTTCCCGGCGGCCTACCTCAACAGCCCTTCGTCGATGTTCGGCCACACCCTGCTGCGTATCGATCAGGCAGACGTGCAGAGCAACCACACGGCCCTGCTCAGCTATGCGATCAACTTCGGCGCCTATATCGAAGGTTCGGACAACAGCATCCTCTATGCCTGGAAAGGCCTGATGGGCGGCTATCCCGGGCTGTTCGCCCTGGTCCCCTACCAGGAGAAGCTGGCGGAATACCGCAGCCTGGAGAACCGCGACCTGTGGGAGTACCGGCTGAACCTGACCCAGGAAGAAACCGAGCGCATGGTGGAGCATGTCTGGGAACTGAAGCAGATCAAGTTCGACTACTTCTTCTTCGACGAGAACTGCTCCTACCGCTTGCTGGAACTGCTCCAGGTCGCCCGCCCGAGCCTGCGCCTGACCGGCCAGTTCCCGCTCACCGCGATCCCCACCGACACGGTCAAGGCTGTCAAGGACGCCGGGTTGGTGGAGCGCATCGACTACCGTCCGTCCCGCGAGCGCGAGCTGCTCAGCCGCGCCCAGCCCTTGAGCCATGAAGAACAGCAGTGGGTACTCAAGGTCAGCGCCGACCAGAAACAACTGCAAGACCCCGGGTTCAAGGCCATGCCCAGGGATCGCCAGGCCCTGATCGTCGACGCGGCCTACCGCCTGGAACGCTATCGGGCCAACGGCCAGGAGCGCGACGCCGAACGTTCGCAGCGCAGCTTCGAGTTGCTCAAGGCCATCAACCAGAACCCGGCGCCGGAGCTGCAGATCCAGCGTCCGGGCCTGCCTGAGGACGGCCACCAGTCCCGGACCTGGCAGCTCGGCGTCGGCACGCGGGACGACAAGGCCTTCGCCGAATACGGCCTGCGCATGGCTTATCACGATCTCAACGACAACGCCGAAGGTTTCCCCCTCGGAGCGCAGATCGAGATCCTGCAGATGAAACTGCGCCAGTACGAAGGCAATCACTGGCAGCTGCAACAGCTGGACCTGGCGACCATCCGCTCCCTGACCCCACGCAACGAGTTGCTGCAGCCATGGTCCTGGCAAGTCACCGGCGGCCTGGAACGGGTACCTGGCAAGCACGACGATGAAACCCTGGTCAGCCACGTCAACGGTGGTGCCGGTGGTACCTGGCAATTGGGTGAAGACACCCTGGGCTTTGTCCTGGGCACGGTACGGGTGGAACACAATGCCGACTTCGCCGGCTTCATCGCTCCGGCAGCCGGCTTCGATTCCGGCATCCTCTGGAAAAACCCCCTGGGTAACTTCAGCCTCGAAGCCAAGGGCGACTACTTCACCAACGGCGAAGTCCGCCGCAGCTTGAGCCTCAACCAGCAATGGGAATTGTCACGCAACCTGGGCCTGCGCCTGAGCGCCCAGCGCGAGTTCAGCCAGCTGGCCAGCCCGGTCAATGAAGTCATGCTCGAACTCAAGTGGTACCACTACTAGTCCTGTGATGAGCTGCAGCTTGCGCCCCGCAGGCTGCTGCAGCCACGGATAAACGAGATGCTCACCCGCCTTTCACCGCTCGGCGACAAATGCCCATCTAGACTTCTCCCATGAATATGCGAGGGGTTGGCGATGTGGCGTTATGCGTGGGTCGTGCTGTTGCCGGTGCTGCTCGGTGGTTGTGAGACGAATCACCAGTACTTGCTCAAGCAGGGTTATCCACCGGCCTTTGCCGATGGTTTCGACGACGGCTGTGTCAGCGGCCGACAGTCAGCCGGCTCCATCAGTGGAGAGTTTCGCAAGGACGTCCCCCGCTATCTCAAGGATGCGCAATACGCCGAGGGCTGGAGCGACGGCTTTCGCCAATGCCAGGCCATGCTGGAGAACCAGGACCGCGAACAGTATCGCCAGCGCCACTGGGATGAGCGTGAGCGGGCCTGGCAGCAGGAGAAGGATCGCGATGCCGCCCGGGCCTATCGTTCGCAATAGGTCGCTTTCAGGCAATGCTCCAGGCCTGGGACCTGCCACCATGGCCAACCCCAACCAGGGAAAACCGCCATGAGTCGTGCTTTCGTCAACGAAGACCAGGCCGCCGCCCAAGCCGCACAGCCGGTGGAGCGCCAGGTCAGCAGCCAGCCCAACTACGTTACGCCACAGGGGCTGGTGGAGCTCCAGGACAAGGTTGCGCAGCTACAGCACCAGCAGCGCGGGTTGCAAGATGCCGGCGATCCCCAGCGCCTGGCGGAGCTGGAGCGGGACCTGCGCTACTTCACCCAGCGCCTGCACAGCGCCCAGGTGGTACAGGCGAGCGCCACCGACCGGGTACAGATTGGCAGCCGGGTGACTTATGTGGATGAAACAGGCGACCAAAAGAGTGTGCAACTGGTCGGCGAGGACCAGGCCGATGTCGCCAGGGGCCTGGTGAACTGGGCCTCGCCCCTGGGTCGCGCCTTGCTGGGCGCGCGTCTCGGGGACGAGGTCTTGTGGCAGCGGCCGGCGGGCGACCGCTTGATCGAGGTCATCGGCATCGAACCGGCCTGAACCGATTCAGACCACGCCCTGGGCCAGCATGGCATCGGCCACCTTGACGAACCCGGCGATGTTGGCGCCCTTGACGTAGTTGATCCGGCCGTTTTCTTCACCGTAATGCACGCAGGCATGGTGGATCGACTGCATGATGGCGTGCAGCTTGCTGTCCACTTCGCCGGCGGTCCACAGCAGGCGCATGGCGTTCTGCGACATTTCCAGCCCGCTCACCGCCACCCCACCGGCGTTGGAGGCCTTGCCCGGGGCGAACAGGATGCCAGCGTCGATGAAGATATCCACAGCCTCCAGGGTAGTGGGCATGTTGGCGCCCTCGGCGACACAGATGCAGCCATTGCGCAGCAGCGTGCGGGCCGCCTCGGCGTCCAGCTCGTTCTGGGTGGCGCAAGGCAATGCGATATCGCAAGGCAGGTCCCATGGCGTCTTGCCGGCACGGAACTCCAGGCCGAAGCGGCTGGCCAGTTCGCTGATGCGCCCACGCTGGACGTTCTTGAGCTCCAGCACCGCTTGCCATTGTTCTTCGCTCAAGCCGGACTCGCAGTACAGGGTGCCTTCGGAGTCCGACAACGAGATCACCTTGCCGCCCAGGTCCATGACCTTGCGGGCAGCGTATTGCGCCACGTTGCCGGAGCCGGAGATCGCCACGCGCTTGCCTTCGACCCGGTCGTCACGCCGCTTGAGCATTTCCTCGGCGAAGTACACGCAGCCAAAGCCCGTGGCTTCCGGACGAATCAGGCTGCCGCCGTAACTCATGCCCTTGCCGGTGAGCACCGAGGTGAACTGGTTGCTCAGGCGCTTGTACTGGCCGAACAGGAAGCCGATTTCCCGGGCACCGACACCGATATCCCCGGCCGGCACGTCCACGTCCGCACCGATGTGCCGGTACAGCTCGCTCATGAAGGCCTGGCAGAAGCGCATGACTTCGGCATCGCTCTTGCCCTTGGGGTTGAAGTCCGAGCCGCCCTTGCCGCCGCCCATGGGCAGGGAAGTGAGGGAGTTCTTGAAGGTCTGCTCGAAAGCCAGGAACTTCAGCACGCCCATGTTCACCGACGGATGGAAGCGCAGGCCGCCCTTGTAGGGACCTATGGCGCTGTTCATCTGGATGCGGAAACCACGGTTGACCCGAACCTTGCCCTGGTCGTCGACCCAGGACACACGAAACACCACGGCACGTTCCGGCTCGCAAATCCGCTCCAGAATCCCGGACTCCAGGTAATGCGGGTTGGCTTCGAGAAACGGCCATAGGCTACGCAGTACCTCCTCCACCGCCTGGTGGAATTCTGGCTGGTCCGGATCGCGCTTTTTCAGGCGGGCGAGGAAGTCTTCGACGGATTCGATCATGGAAAGTCTCGGCGGATTTATTGTCGTTAAGGGGGAGATTTGCCAGGGACTTTAGCAATTCAATCTGCACTGGGACAGAGCAAAATGTCGCAGTTATGAATTTAAATGGTGCAAAAAATATAAATCGACCCGATCTGCGGGCTTTGTACGCACTGGATTGGTGACAAAACGCCGCAGCTTTGCACTCACTTTGAACGTGCTCCACAGCCGGGAAATTACCCCGCCGATACATTCTCCAGGCATAAAAAAACGGAGCCCAGTGGGCTCCGTTTTTCTCCAGCAGCGAGCCGATCAGGCCAGCTTCTTGTGCCGTACACGGTGCGGTTGCGCCGCGGCTTCGCCCAGGCGCTTCTTGCGGTCGGCTTCGTACTCGGTGTAGTTGCCTTCGAAGAATACTGCCTGGGAATCGTCCTCGTAGGCCAGGATGTGGGTGGCCACGCGGTCCAGGAACCAGCGATCGTGGGAAATCACGATGGCGGCGCCAGGGAAGTCCAGCAGGGCTTCCTCCAGGGAACGCAGGGTCTCGACGTCGAGGTCGTTGGACGGTTCGTCGAGCAGCAGGACGTTGCCGCCCTCCTTCAGGGTCAGGGCCAGGTGCAGGCGGCCACGTTCACCACCGGAAAGGTCCTTGACGAACTTCTGCTGGTCGCCGCCCTTGAAGTTGAAACGGCCGACATAGGTGCGCGACGGGATCTCGTAGTTGCCGATGCGGATCTGGTCGGAACCGTCGGAGATCTGCTGGAACACGGTCTTGCTGCCATCCAGGTCCTCGCGGCTCTGGTCCACGCAGGCCAGCTGCACGGTTTCGCCGATCTCGATGCTACCCGAGTCCGGAGTCTCCTTGCCCATCAGCATGCGGAACAGGGTCGACTTACCGGCGCCGTTGCCGCCGATCACGCCGACGATGGCGCCCTTGGGCATGGAGAACGACAGGTTGTCGATCAGCACGCGATCGCCATAACCCTTGGTGACATTCTTGAACTCGATGACCTTGTCGCCCAGGCGCGGACCGGCCGGGATGTAGATCTCGTTGGTCTCGCTGCGCTTCTGGAATTCCTGGGACTGCATTTCCTCGAAACGCTGCAGACGGGCCTTGGACTTGGACTGGCGGGCCTTGGCGCCTTTGCGCACCCACTCCAGCTCTTCCTTCATGGCCTTCTCATGGGCCGACTGCTGCTTGGATTCCTGGGCCAGGCGCGCCGACTTGGCCTCCAGCCAGCCGGAGTAGTTGCCTTCGTACGGGATGCCCGCGCCACGGTCCAGTTCCAGGATCCAGCCGGCGACGTTGTCGAGGAAGTAACGGTCGTGGGTAATGGCTACCACGGTGCCCGGGAAGTCGTGCAGGAAGTGCTCCAGCCAGGCCACCGAGTCGGCATCCAGGTGGTTGGTCGGTTCGTCGAGCAGCAGCATGTCGGGGGCCGACAGCAGCAGGCGGCACAGGGCCACACGGCGTTTTTCACCACCGGACAGGTGCTCGACGCGGGCGTCCCAGGCTGGCAGGCGCAGGGCATCGGCGGCGACTTCCAGCTGGCGCTCCAGGTTGTGGCCGTCGCTGGCCTGCAGGATGGCTTCCAGCTTGGCCTGTTCGGCGGCCAGCTTGTCGAAGTCGGCATCAGGGTCGGCGTAGGCAGCGTAGACCTCATCCAGGCGGGCCTGGGCGTCCTTGATCACGCTGACCGCTTCCTCGACCACTTCACGCACGGTCTTAGACGGGTCCAGCTGTGGCTCCTGGGGCAGGTAGCCGATGTTCAGCTCCGGCATCGGCCGTGCTTCACCTTCGAATTCGGTATCGACGCCAGCCATGATCTTCAGCAGCGTGGACTTACCCGAACCGTTGAGGCCCAGTACGCCGATCTTGGCTCCGGGGAAGAAGGACAGGGAGATGTTTTTCAGGATTTCCCGCTTCGGCGGAACGACCTTGCCCAGCCGATGCATGGTGAAAACGTATTGAGCCAAAATATGGACCTCGTGAAAAAGGTGAAAACAGGCCTGCTAAGCCTCGTGGTGCGATACACAGCACTCCCAACCTTCAAGGTTAACCTAACTGAGCGACGGCGGGCAGACCGCCGGGAGCTTCAGCCGCGCTTTTTCTTGCTGCAGCCCCTGTGACACAAGGCCCCCGCCAATAGCCCCAGAGCCTGTAGAAGCAAGGCCTTGGCCACTCACAAACAAGGCCACGGGCAAGCTCGGGCATGAGCCTGCCATCGGGCCACTACCCTGCAGGTGGTCAGTTTTCCTCGAAAGCGCTCTCCAATGCCTCTACGCTACCTTTCGCCCCTCTCCATGGAACAAGACAGACAAGCCATATGGAACGTGCCTTCTGGAGTACTCCCTACCTCACCTCCCTGGATGCTCGCGTGCTGAGTGTCGAAGGATCCGACGTCATGATCAGCCCGACGATCTTCTTCGCCGAGTCCGGCGGCCAGGAGTCGGACCAGGGCACCATCGATCGCATCCAGGTCACCCAGGCCACGGTCGTCGGCGAACACATCGTCTATCGGCTGGCCTCGGCGCCGGACTTCGCCGTGGGCGACCTGGTCAATGTGCAAATCGACTGGCCACGGCGCTACGCCCTAATGCGGCTGCACTTCGCCGCCGAAATCGTCCTGGAGCTGTTCTACAAGAAATTCCCCGGGCTGGATAAGATCGGCGCCCATATAGGCCAGACCAAGGCACGTATCGACTTCACCATGGACGGCAGCATCAGCCAGTACTTTCCCGAGATCCTCGCCGAGGTCGAACGGCTGGTGGCGGCCGACCTGCCGATCGAAAGTCGCTTTACCGATACCGAGCATCTGCGCCGTTGCTGGCTCATCGAGGGCTTTTCCCAGGTGCCCTGCGGTGGTACGCACCTGCGCAGGACTGGCGAAGTCGGGCGGATTCGCCTCAAGCGCAACAACATCGGGGCACACAAGGAGCGCGTCGAGATCTACCTGGTGGATTAGCCGCCGCCAGTCGTTCGTGGCCCGGTGGACTCAGAGGAAACCGTTTGCATGCTGAACATCATGTCCGCACTCGGACTGTTGCTGCTGATGCCGGGCCCGACCAACACCCTGTTGTTGCGCTCGGGGGCACTCAACGGCTTCAGGCGCGCCTGGCCCTTGAGCCTGCTGGAATGCCTGGCCTACCTGTTGCAGATCTCCTTCTGGGGTTACCTGCTGGGTCATATCGGCGATGGCGCCCCCTGGTGCCTGAAGTTGATGCAGCTGGTTTCGATCGGCTACCTGGCCAGGACCTCGTACCTGCTCTGGCGCAGGCCCGACGGCGGCCTGCCGGGTTCACCGGAGAGCCTGGTGTCCCGAAGGCATTTTTTCCTGCTGACCCTGATCAATCCCAAGGGCTTGCTGGTGGTGTCGTTCATTGTCCCGCTGCAGACCTTCGCCGATTTCGAGCTGTACCTGCATTTCGTCGCACAGTTCACCGCAGTGGTGATCCCGGTGGGTTGCGCCTGGGTGCTGTTCGGCGCCCGGATCAAGCGCAGCGGCCACGCCTGGTTGACGCCCCACGCCATCAACCGCACGGCCTCGGTGGTGATCTGCTGCTTCGCGCTAGCCATTCTCTGGCGGCTGGCGGATTTGCAGCTCGATAGCAGGCTGGCTCTCTAGTCGGCCAGGCGGGTCTGGCACTTTGCCACAACTCAAGGCATGCTAGCCGCCCTTCGGGCGTCCGGCTTATAGTGCACGTCGCGCCAGCCCAGCCAAACCGCAGGATCACAGCTTGTCCAACGTTACTTCGCCACAGCCAGCGCGCGCTAAAGCCCCTGTGTCGGCCCCTCCTTTGCGCGGCACCCTCAAAGGCGCACTGGCGACCCTGGTGCTGCTGCTCCTGGCCCTGCTGTTCTGGCAGTTGCTCGACCAACTGCAACAGGCTCGCCACGACCAACGCCAGCATGCCATCGACTACAGCGCCGACCTCGCCGACCACCTGAGCCTGAACCTGGCGCTCAATGCGCAGATCGCCCTCAACCTGCTGCCGATCGTCGAAGCCCCCCAGAACAACCAGCAACAACAGCAACTGCTGGAGAAGCTCCAGCGTTCCCTGCCGGATGTGCGCAGCTTCGCGCTGCTCGATGCCCAGGGCGAAATCATCAGCGACACCGCCGAGGGCAGCCAGGATGCCGTGTGGCTCGCCGAACTGGTGCAGCGCAGCCGCTCGCAGCGCTTCTATTACAGCAACCCCGCCGACGGCTCGGTGGTGCACGTACTACTGCACCAGGCCAGTGGCTCGACCCGTGGCTACTGGATCCTGCGCATGGCGCCAAGCTTCCTGCAGAGCCTGGTGCGCCAGAGCGAAGACGGCTTCAAGCCGAGCTGGGTGATCGAGAACCGCCTGAGCCGCCAGGTGATCAAGCGTGACGAGCGCAGCACCCCGACCCCGGGCATGCTCGACCCCGACGAAATGGCCAGTAGCGTGCTGCTGTTGCCCCTGGGCAACAGCGACTGGCAATTGCGCGGTTTGTTCGACCAGCGTGCGGTACTCGAGGAACTGCTGCCGGCCTTCATCGGCAAGTGCCTGCTGGGGCTGGCATTCTCCTTGCTGCCGGTGATCGCCCTGCTCAACATCCGTCGGCGCCAGCGCCAACTGCACGAGGGCCGGCGCCGCTACCAGGACATTTTCGAGGGCACCGGAGTGGCCCTCTGCGTGCTGGACATCTCCGGCCTGCCAGGCCTGCTGGAGAAACACCACCTGCATTCGCTCAACCAGCTCAAGCGCTGGCAGGACGGTCATGCGGAGCAATACCGCCAATTGCTCCAGGAACTGCGCATCACCGAAGTCAACCAGGTCGCCCTGAGCCTGCTCAACGTCCACTCCGGCGACGAAGCCTGGCAATTGCTGATCGAAGGCAGCCCGAATCCCGGCAGCGCCATCGGCGGCCAGTTGCTCGAGGCCCTGGTCAACCAGCACAAGCAGCTGGAACTGGAGATCAAGCTCAGCGACGCCCAAGGCAACGATCAGCACCTGTGGCTGGTGATGCGCCTGCCGGAACAGCCCGACGACTTCAGGGCGGTGATCCTCAGCATCAGCGACATCACCAGCCGCAAGCTGATCGAACTGTCGTTGCTGGAGCGCGAGGGCTTCTGGTCGGACGTGGTGCGGACCGTGCCCGATCACCTGTACGTGCAGGACGTGATCAGCCAGCGGATGATCTTCAGCAACCACCATCTGGGACAGACCCTGGGCTACAACAGGACCGAACTGCAACAGATGGGCGAGTACTTCTGGGAGATCCTGCTCAACCCCGAGGATGCCGACCTCTATCACCAACTGCGCCAGGACCAGCGACATTCCGGTTATGCCCAGCTCCTGCAGTGCCAGTTGCGTTTCCGCCATCGCAGCGGCCAATGGCGGCGCTTCGAGATCCGCGAACAGGCCCTGGCCCGGGACCGTTATGACCAGGTGACACGCATCATCGGCGTGGCCAAGGACATCACCGACCAGATCGAGGCCAGCGAATCCCTGCGCGACAGCGAACAACGCTACCGCATGCTCGCCGAGAGCATCAGCGACGTGATCTTCTCCACCGACAACAAGCTCTCGCTGAACTACGTCAGCCCATCGGTGCAGTCGGTGCTCGGCTACGACGTGGAGTGGGTGTTCCAGAACGGGTGGCAGTCGACCATCGCCAACCCGCAGCAGCTGACCGGTATCTACGTGCTGATGGACCGGGTCAGCAAGGCCCTGGACAAACCCGAGCAACTGGCACAACTGCGCAGCCAGGTGCAGACCCAGCTGTTCCTGTTCGACTGCCTGCGGGCCGATGGCCGCAAGATCCCCATCGAACTGCGCCTGGTGCTGGTCTGGGACGAACACGGCGCCTTCGAAGGCGTGCTCGGGGTCGGCCGCGATATCAGCCAGCAACGCCGGGCGGAAAAAGACCTGCGCATGGCGGCCACGGTATTCGAGCACTCGACCTCGGCGATTCTCATCACCGACCCGGCGGGCTACATCGTCCAGGCCAACGAGGCCTTCAGCCGGGTCAGCGGCTACGCCGTATCCCAGGTGCTGGACCAACTGCCGAACATGCTCACCGTGGATGAACAGCAGGAAGCCCACCTGCGCTACGTGATAAAGCAGTTGAACCAGCACAGCACCTGGGAAGGCGAAGTCTGGCTCAAGCGCCGTGATGGCGAGCACTATCCGGCCTGGGTCGGGATCACCGCCGTGCTCGACGACGAAGGCGACCTGGCCAGCTACGTGTGCTTCTTCAGCGACATCAGCGAGCGCAAGGCCAGCGAACAGCGGATCCACCGCCTGGCCTACTACGACGCCCTGACCCACCTGCCCAACCGCACGCTGTTCCAGGACCGCCTGCATACCGCGCTGCAATCGGCGGAGCGGCAGAAGTCCTGGGTGGTGCTGATGTTCCTCGACCTCGATCGCTTCAAGCCGATCAACGACTCCCTGGGCCACGCCGCCGGCGACCGCATGCTCAAGGAGATGGCCGTCCGCCTGCTGGGTTGCGTCGACGATGACGACACCGTGGCGCGCATGGGCGGCGACGAGTTCACCCTGCTGCTGCAGCCGCGCGCCAGCCGGGAAATCGCCCTGAACCGGGCGATCCACGTCGCCGAGCAGATCCTCGCCAGCCTGGTCAAACCCTTCGTCCTCGAAGGCCGGGAGTTCTTCGTCACCGCCAGCATCGGCATCGCCCTGAGCCCCCAGGACGGTAACGAACTGAGCCAGCTGATGAAGAACGCCGACACCGCGATGTACCACGCCAAGGAACGCGGCAAGAACAACTTCCAGTTCTACCAGGCGGACATGAACGCCAGCGCCCTGGAACGCCTGGAACTGGAAAGCGACCTGCGCCATGCCCTGGAGCAGCAGGAGTTCGTGCTCTACTACCAACCGCAGTTCAGCGGCGATGGCAAGCGCCTGACCGGTGCCGAGGCCCTGCTGCGCTGGCGCCATCCACGCCGTGGCCTGGTGCCACCGGGCGACTTCATTCCGGTGCTGGAGGAGCTGGGGCTGGTGGTGGACGTCGGCGACTGGGTGATCAGCGAAGCCTGTCGCCAGCTCAAGGCCTGGCATGTGGCCAAGGTACGGGTACCGAAGGTTTCGGTGAACATTTCGGCCCGGCAATTCTCCGACGGCCAGTTGGGTATGCGCATTGCCACCATTCTCCGGGACACCGGCCTGCCGCCGGCGTGCCTGGAGCTGGAACTGACCGAGAGCATCCTGATGCGCGAGGTCAGCGAGGCGATGCAGATCCTCGACGGCCTGAAGAACCTGGGCCTGAGTATCGCGGTAGACGACTTCGGCACAGGCTATTCATCGCTGAACTACCTCAAGCAGTTCCCCATCGACGTACTGAAGATCGACCGCACCTTCGTCGACGGCCTGCCGTCCGGCGAGCAGGACGCGCAGATCGCCCGCGCCATCATCGCCATGGCCCACAGCCTGAACCTGGCGGTGATCGCCGAAGGGGTAGAGACCCACGAACAGCTGGACTTCCTGCGCGAGCACGGCTGCGACGAAGTCCAGGGCTACCTGTTCGGACGGCCGATGCCGGCCAACCGCTTCGAAGCGCAATTCAGCAACGACGCCTTGTTCATGTTCGACTAGCGGCAGCGGCAAGCAGCCAATCGCAAGGGAAAGCGATCCGCTTGCAGCTTGCAGCTCGTCACTTGAATGCGGCTTCTGTGCGACATGATGTCCTTTCATATGCCATCCAAAACCCATTGGGTTAGAATGCCTGCCTTTTCTGCCCCCCGATCCTTGAGGACCGCCATGTTCAGCCGTGATTTGACTATTGCCAAGTACGACGCAGATCTCTTTGCCGCCATGGAGCAAGAAGCTCAGCGCCAGGAAGAGCACATTGAGCTGATCGCTTCGGAAAACTACACCAGCCCAGCGGTGATGGAAGCTCAAGGCTCGGTACTGACCAACAAATACGCCGAAGGCTACCCAGGCAAGCGCTACTACGGTGGTTGCGAGTACGTCGACGTGGTCGAGCAGCTTGCGATCGACAGAGCCAAGGAGCTGTTCGGCGCCGACTACGCCAACGTCCAGCCACACGCCGGTTCCCAGGCCAACGCCGCGGTCTACCTGGCCCTGCTGCAAGGCGGCGACACCATCCTGGGCATGAGCCTGGCCCACGGCGGCCACCTGACCCACGGTGCTGCGGTTTCTTCCTCCGGCAAGCTGTACAACGCCGTGCAGTACGGCATCGACGCCAACGGCCTGATCGACTACGACGAAGTCGAGCGCCTGGCGGTCGAGCACAAGCCGAAGATGATCGTCGCCGGCTTCTCCGCCTACTCGCAGATCCTGGACTTCCCACGCTTTCGCGAAATCGCCGACAAGGTCGGTGCCTACCTGTTCGTCGACATGGCCCACGTGGCCGGCCTGGTAGCCGCTGGCGTGTACCCGAACCCAGTACCGTTCGCCGACGTGGTGACCACCACTACCCACAAGACCCTGCGCGGTCCACGTGGCGGCCTGATCCTGGCTCGCGCCAACGCCGACATCGAGAAGAAGCTGAACTCCGCCGTATTCCCTGGCGCCCAAGGTGGCCCGCTGGAGCACGTGATCGCCGCCAAGGCCATCTGCTTCAAGGAAGCCCTGCAGCCTGAGTTCAAGACCTACCAGCAGCAAGTGGTGAAGAACGCCCAGGCCATGGCCAGCGTGTTCATCGAGCGCGGTTTCGACGTGGTTTCCGGCGGTACTGAAAACCACCTGTTCCTGCTGTCGCTGATCAAGCAGGACATCTCCGGTAAAGATGCCGACGCCGCCCTGGGCAAGGCCTTCATCACCGTGAACAAGAACTCCGTGCCAAACGACCCACGCTCGCCGTTCGTCACCTCCGGCCTGCGCTTCGGTACTCCAGCCGTGACCACCCGTGGCTTCAAGGAAGCCGAGTGCCGCGAACTGGCCGGCTGGATCTGCGACATCCTGGCTGACCTGAACAACGAAGCGGTGATCGACGCCGTACGTGAGAAGGTCAAGGCCATCTGCAAGAAACTGCCGGTGTACGGCGCTTAATCAGCACCGCACCGCAACAGAAAAGCCCGGCCTGGCGCCGGGCTTTTTCATGCCCGCAGAAAACTCCCTCTAGCGGCTAATGCAGGCGGCGACGCGCCCCGCAAAAAACCTCCAAGGCTCTGCAATGGGCCTTGCACGGCCCCTGAAAGCCACCAGGCCGAAAGCCCGGGTAGACGGCGCAAGGCCACTGGTCAGACCGGTAAAGCCAATTTTCCCGATCCCTCTTGTAAACCCAAAAAAACCGAGCGTAGACTGCGCCTGCACTGGACAAACCGGTAAGACCACAATAATTAAGTCCGCCACCCGCTGCGTCTCGAATGCACGGCAGGCCGGACACCGACCAGGACTCCTCCCATGCTCAAATGGTGCTCGCGTTCGATCTTCCTCCAAGTGGTGCTCGGGCTGTTGCTCGGCATCGTGTGCGGCCTCACCCTCCCCGAATACTCCTCGCAACTCAAACCCCTGGGCGATGCCTTCATCAAGCTGATCAAGATGCTCATCGGCCTCATCGTGTTCTGCGTGGTGGTCAGCGGTATCTCCGGCGCCGGCGACCTGAAGAAGGTCGGCCGCATCGGCCTGAAATCAGTGATCTACTTCGAAATACTCACCACCCTGGCCCTGGTGATAGGCCTGGTCATGGCCTTCAGCACCGGCATCGGCAGCGGCGCCAACATCCACCTGGAGCAGCTGTCTCCCGCCGACATGGGCGATATCGCCCAGCGCAGCGAGCATATGCACACCACCACCCAGTTCCTCATGGACCTGATCCCCTCCTCGGTGCTCGGTGCCTTCGCCGAGAACAACATCCTCCAGGTGCTGCTGTTCTCGGTGCTGTTCGGCAGCGCGCTGAACCTGGTGGGCGAAGCCGCCTCGGGGATCTCGCGCCTGATCAACGAACTGAGCCACGTGATCTTCCGCATCATGGGCATGATCGTCCGCCTGGCACCCATCGGCGTGTTCGGCGCCATTGCCTTCACCACCAGCAAGTACGGCCTGGACTCGCTACAGCACCTGGGCAGCCTGGTGGGCTTGTTCTACCTGACCTGCAGCGCTTTCGTCGCGCTGATCCTGGGCCTGGTGATGCGCTTGTCGGGCCTGCGCATGCTGCCTTTCCTCAAGTACCTGCGCGAGGAGCTGCTGATCGTCCTTGGCACTGCGTCATCGGACGCGGTACTGCCACAGATCATGCGTAAGCTGGAACACTTGGGGATCGGCAGTTCCACCGTGGGCCTGGTGATTCCTACCGGTTACTCGTTCAACCTCGACGGTTTCTCCATCTACCTGACCCTGGCCATCGTCTTCATCGCCAACGCCACCGGCACGCCGCTGTCCATGGCGGACCTGCTGACCATCCTGCTGGTATCGCTGATCACATCCAAGGGCGCCCATGGCATTCCCGGCTCGGCCCTGGTGATCCTGGCGGCGACCCTGACCGCGATCCCGGCGATCCCGGTGGTGGGCCTGGTACTGGTGCTGGCGGTGGACTGGTTCATGGGCATCGGCCGGGCCCTGACCAACCTGATCGGCAATTGCGTGGCCACGGTCGCCATCGCCCGCTGGGAACAGGACATCGATCTCCAGCGAGCCGACAAGGTGCTCAGCGGCCAGCAAGGCTATGGTTTCCAGGCCCGCAAGGCTGCGAGCGGGAGCCAGCAAGAATTCTGATCCATCCTTGTGCCGGCCCGCGCCAGGCACAGCAATCAGCGCGCGACAACACGCGCCCCTTACATGGAGTCGACAGTGATCAGCTCGTCAACGGTTGTGAACTCAGTGGTAGAAAAACTGCGGGCCGCCCTGGCCCGCGGCCAGTGGCGCTCCGGCGATATGCTGCCCGGACAGCGTGAACTGGCCGAACAGCTGGGGATCAGCCGGCCCAGCCTGCGTGAAGCGGTGATCGTCCTGGAAACCCTGGGCCTGGTGCGTTCCATGCCTGGCAAGGGCGTGCTGGTGCTCGATGCTCCCCTGGACGAGCTCCAGGGCCCGGAAGCCACGCTGGCCGGCGCCAGACTGGAGGATGTATTGCAGCTGCGCTATACCCTGGAGCCCTTCATCGTCGGCCTGGTGGCGCAATCCATCAGCAGCCGGGAGATCGGCCAGCTACGCCTGACCCTGATGGACATGCGCGAAGCCCTGGAAGCCAGCGACGCCGAAGCCGGGGCCAATGCCTACATCGCTTTCCATGAAGAACTGTTCACCCTGACCAGCAATCCGATCTTCCAGAACGTGGTGCAGCAGACCAGCAACGCCCTCAGGCAGAGCGCGCGGATCTTGCGCGAGTCTCCAGAGCACCTGGCCGAACGCCTGGAGGAAAATGAAGCGGTGGTCCGGGCGATCCGCAATCGCAACAGCGCCCAGGCCAGCGCCGAGATGCGCCGGCACATCCTCCAGGAGGGCCAGCGCATGGGCATCGAACTGAACATCCCGGACGACCACCTGGGCCCGGACGCCCGGTAACCCATCCCGTATCAGCAACTGGACCGGAGACCGGCCATGGTCAGCCACGCCTTGGAAAACCCTCGCTTCACCCCGGTGGCCAACCTGCGTCGACGTGGTGCGAAGAAGCTGTTGGTGGACGATGTCTACCCGCAGATCTTCGATGCCATCCTCGAGCAGCGCATCGCCCCCGGCAGCCGCTTCACCGAGGACAGCCTGGGCCAGGCCTTTGGCGTCAGCCGCAGTATCGTGCGTCAGGTACTGGCGCGCCTGTCCCACCAGCAGGTAGTGATCCTGCGACCCAACCACCGGCCCCAGGTGGCGGCACCGGACCTGGAGCAGACCCGGCAGATCCTCCACGCCCGGCGCCTGGCGGAAATCGCCCTGATGCGCCTGGCCTGCCAGCAGCCACGCAAGCGCTTGCAGCCCTTGCACCAACTGGTTTCCCGCGAGCGCGAGGCCATCGAACGCGGCTGGCATGGCCCGGCCATCCGCCTGTCAGGGGAGTTCCACCTGCAACTGGCGCAACTGGCCGGCAATGCGCCCCTGGCCAACTTCCTCGGCAGCCTGGTGCCCCTGACCTCCCTGGCCATCGCCCAGCTGGCGGGCCAGGCCTTGCAGCATTGCGCCTGGCAGGAACACGCCGCCATCGTCGAGGCGTTGCAGGAAGCCGACGCCACGGTGGCCGAGGCGTTGATGCAACAGCACCTGGAACACCTGCAACTGCGCTTGCTCAGGGGCCTGGAGGAGCAGGCTGCGCAGCGCCGTGTCAGCCGGCCAGCATCCGCGCGAAGCCCTGGCGAATCTTCTCTTCCGGCAGGTCATCGGCGATGAACACCATCACGCTCTCGCGAACTTCGTCTGCAGCCCACTCGCTGTCCCAGTCGAAGCCGTAGAGCTTGAGCACCCCCTGGAACACCATGCGCCGGGGTTCGTCGATGACGTTCAGCACGCCCTTGTAGCGCAGCAACTGCTGGCCGTGCTCTTCCAGCAGCTCATTCATGAATTCACTCAGGCGCTCCAGGTCCAGCGCCTGCTCGGTGCGCAACACCAGGCTGGCGATGCGATCCACCGATGGCGCCTTGCTCACCGGACGCAGGCTGATGCCCCCACCCAGGTCGGCATTGAGATTGAAGCCGCGCACATCCAGCAGTTGCGCCAGCTCGATATTGCCGTGATCCACCACATGGATCGGTGCCCGGCGGTTGATCCGCGTCAGGCGCTGGCAGAGGGCCTCGAAGCTGTCCTGGTCCACCAGGTCGCGCTTGCTCACCAGCAAGCGGTCGGCAAAGCCGATCTGCGCCTGGGCGATGGTCTGGCTCAGGTGGAACTCGGCGTGCTTGGCATCCACCAGGGTGATGATGCCATCGAGGATATAGCGCTCGCGCAGCTCTTCATCGATGAAGAAGGTCTGCGCCACCGGCGCCGGATCCGCCAGGCCAGTGCACTCGATCACCAGCCGGTCGAAGGCGATCTCGCCGCTGTCCAGGCGCTCCAACAGCAAGTACAGGGCCTTGCTCAGGTCGGTGTGGATGGTGCAGCAGACACAACCATTGGACAGGGTCATGACTTGAACCGGCTCGGTGCCCAGCAACTGGCTGTCGATACCGGCGTCGCTGAATTCGTTTTCGATCACGGCGATCTTCAAACCGTGCTCGGCCTTGAGCAGATGGCGCAACAAGGTAGTCTTGCCGGCGCCGAGAAAACCGCTGAGAACGGTGACGGGAACAGGATTGTGCAAAACAGGGTCTCCCATGCCTGAAAACGCAGGAGCCGGCGAACCTGGCGAGAGCGCTCCTTGGAACGCCATCGTCGGGCCCGCCGGCTCCTGCCGGGGTATTGCCTAAACGCAGTGCCTCAACAGCACTTCGGACCGCCCTTGCCGCCGTAGCGTGCCTCCTGGCGCTCCCGGAAGAACGCCTCGTAAGACATCACCGGCTTGTCCGGGTGCTTGGTTTGCATGTGTTCGACATAGTTGTCGTAGTCGGGCATGCCGACCATCAGGCGCGCGGCCTGACCGAGGTATTTACCGAGGCGACTCAGGTCATTGAACATCGTTGCAATCCTCGGGTCAGGCGTCCGGTACCGCTTGGTATGGCGATTCCTTGTCCGTGCGCTCCTTGCTGCCCCAGGCGGCGACGCCGACCTTGAGCGCGTAGAACAGGACACTGAATACCACCAGCAGGAACAGGCCGGTCAGGGCCGCGTTGGTATAGGCGTTGAAGATCACGTGCTGCATCTGCGTGATGTCCTTGGCCGGGGCGAGGATCTGGCCGTTGGCCAGGGCATCGCTGTACTTCTTGGCCAGGGACAGGAAGCCGATCGCCGGGTTGGCGTCGAACAGCTTGATGAAGCCCGCGGTGGTGGTGCAGATCAGCAGCCACACAGCCGGCAGCAGGGTGACCCAGATGTAGCGCTGGCGCTTCATCTTGATCAGGATCACGGTGCCGAGCATCAGGGCGATACCGGCCAGCATCTGGTTGGAGATGCCGAACAGCGGCCACAGGGTGTTGATGCCACCCAGCGGATCGATCACGCCCTGGTACAGCAGGTAGCCCCAGAGGGCCACGCAACCGGCGGTGGCGATCAGGTTGGCGCCCCAGGATTCGGTGCGCTTGAGCGCGGGAACGAAGGAGCCCAGCAGGTCCTGGAGCATGAAGCGCCCGGCCCGGGTACCGGCATCCACTGCGGTAAGGATGAACAGCGCTTCGAACAGGATCGCGAAGTGGTACCAGAACGCCATGGTGTTCTCGCCCGGCAGCACGTGATGGAGGATCTGCGCGATCCCCACCGCCAGGGTCGGCGCACCACCGGCACGGGCCAGGATGGTGTTCTCGCCGATGTCCTTGGCCACTGCCTGCAGTTGCTCGGGGCTGATGACGAAGCCCCAGCTGCTGACGGTCTGGGCGACCGCGACCACGTCACCACCGACGATGGCCGCCGGGCTGTTCATGGCGAAGTACACGCCAGGCTCGATCACCGAGGCCGCGACCATGGCCATGATCGCCACGAAGGACTCCATGAGCATGCCGCCGTAGCCGATGTAGCGAGCGTTGGTTTCGTTATCCAGCAGCTTGGGCGTGGTCCCCGAGGAGATCAGCGCATGGAAGCCGGATACCGCGCCACAGGCGATGGTGATGAACAGGAACGGGAACAGGCCGCCTTTCCACACCGGGCCGGTGCCGTCGGTGAACTGGGTCAGGGCCGGCATCTTCAGTTCGGGCATGGTGATCAGGATGCCGATCGCCAGGGCGATGATGGTGCCGATCTTGAGGAAGGTCGACAGGTAGTCCCGTGGCGCCAGGATCAGCCAGACCGGCAGCACCGCAGCGACGAAACCGTAGCCGATCAGCATCCAGGTGATCTGCACGCCGGTGAAGGTGAACATCTTGCTCCAGACTGGATCGGCCGCCACCTGGCCACCCAGCCAGATGGAAGCGAGCAGCAGGATCACGCCGATCAGCGAGATCTCGCCGATGCGGCCCGGGCGGATGTAGCGCATGTACACGCCCATGAACACCGCGATCGGGATGGTCGCCATCACCGTGAAGATGCCCCATGGGCTCTCGGCCAGGGCCTTGACCACGATCAGCGCCAGCACCGCGAGGATGATGATCATGATCAGGAAGCAGCCGAACAGGGCGATGGTCCCGGGAATGCGCCCCATCTCCTCGCGGACCATGTCGCCCAGGGAGCGGCCGTTACGCCGGGTGGACAGGAACAGCACCATGAAGTCCTGTACCGCGCCGGCCAGGACCACGCCGGCGATCAGCCACAGGGTACCGGGCAGGTAGCCCATCTGCGCCGCCAGGACCGGGCCCACCAGGGGACCTGCGCCAGCGATGGCCGCGAAGTGGTGGCCGAACAGGATGTGCTTGTTGGTCGGCACATAGTCCAGACCGTCATTGTTGAGTACGGCGGGGGTGGCGCGGGTCGAATCCAGCTGCATCACGTTGTTGGCGATGAACAGGCTGTAGTACCGGTACGCCACCAGGTAGATGGCCACTGCCGCGACCACGATCCACAAGGCGTTGATCGCCTCCCCTCGACGCAATGCAACTACGCCAAGGGCGCATGCTCCTACGATTGCCAGCACCAGCCAGGGCAGGTGGCGTAGCGGGCTATTATTGTTTTTCATTTTTATATTCCAGCCAGGTGGACAGAAAGATAGCGCTTGCGAGTGTAGCGCTACTCCACCCAAAGGCCAGCCCCCACGTTGGTCTAGAGCATTCTTTCCCGCACCGGGGCAGCTTCGCGGGCCTGCTTCGCACTGGCGGCGAATGTCTCCCGGGCAGCGCTTACGGCGACTGCTTCGCAAGGCGCGACATGGGTTGTAGCGGCGGGCCGGTGCCGGGGTCTATAGTCAGTGCACCACGCAGAGGGCCAGTCCATGAGCGAGCAACACGACGACCGCCGACGCTTCAAACGTATCGCCTTCGATGCCAAGACCGAACTCAGCCAGGGCACCCACCGCTGGCCGGTGCAACTGCTGGACCTGTCCCTCAAGGGCTTGCTGATCGAGCGCCCCGCCCCCTGGCTGGGAGATCCCAAACGCCCCTTCGAAGCCGATATCCACCTGGGCCAGGACGCCGACGTGCGCATGGATGTGCAATTGGCCCATGACAACAACGGCCAGCTGGGTTTCGTCTGCCTGCATATCGGCCTGGAGTCCATCGAGCACCTGCGGCGCCTGATCGAGCTGAACCTGGGCGACCCCGAGGAGCTGGAGCGGGAGCTGGGCGCGCTGATCGATATCTGACCTGCCGCAGCGAGTCAGGGAAACAGCGCGGGCTCGGGGAAATCGTGCTCCATGTCCCAGTAGCCCGGCTGTTGTCGGGAAACCGCCGTCCACTGTCCATCGACATAACGGAAGGTGCGATAGGTGGTGATGAACTCATCGTCCACCATGGTCGAGGCCGAAGACACCTGCTGGATGGTTTCGGTCCCGCCCCCGCTGGCGGGCACTATCTGCCAGGCCGCCTTGCCGGTATGGCTGAACATCAGCGGCCGTTTCTCGCCGCTCTCGTCCTGGCATGGCACCGGGTCCAGGCGGTTCTGCGCCGGCACCAGCACCTCGGTGAGCGGACCGCTGTAGCTGCCCAGGGGGGCGGTCTGGTCGATGGACAAAAAGAAGGTCGGCGATGGCAGGCCGCTGAGCGGGGCCTTCTTCACATTGGCCAGGGGATAACCCAGGGCCCGCTGCGCCAGCACCTGGCCACTGTCCGAGACCAGGCGCGCCTGGGCTTCCAACGGCTCCGCCGGCTGGCCGTCCGCGGCCTCTGGTAGATTGTCCGCGTCCATGCCGCTGCCCCAGTTTTCGTCATGGACCTCCCGGGTGATGCGTTGGTCTTCCAGCACCTGCAGCGTCGTGCCATCCCCCACCGGCAGTTGTTGCGCGATCCAGTAGCCCGGCGGCGCCTCGGCCTGCTGCGCCAGGGCCAGGCTGCAGCCACAGAGCAAGCCGATCCCCAGCAACCAGTCCTTCATGTTTGTCATGCCCATGTCGTGTGCGTCCCTTCAGTAACAGCCCGAGTTATTCGAAAAGTGCATCCAGTGCCTGCTCCAGGCGGGTCACGGCGATGATCTTCAGCCCTGCCGGCGGCTCCTTCGGCGCGTTGCCCTTGGGCACGATGGCCCGCTTGAAGCCATGCTTGGCCGCTTCCTTCAAGCGTTCCTGGCCACTGGGCACCGGGCGCACCTCGCCGGACAGGCCAACCTCGCCGAACACCAGCAGGTCATGGGGCAACGGCCGGTTGCGCAGGCTCGACATCACCGCCGCCATCAACGCCAGGTCGGAGGCGGTCTCCAGCACCTTGACCCCACCCACCACGTTGAGGAACACATCCTGGTCGTGGGTCGGGATGCCGCCGTGGCGGTGCAGGACCGCCAGCAGCATGGACAAGCGGTTCTGATCCAGGCCCAGGGTGACCCGGCGCGGGTTGGCCAGGTGGCTGTCATCCACCAGCGCCTGGACCTCCACCAGCATCGGCCGGGTGCCTTCCCAGGTGGCCATGACCACGCTGCCCGGCACTTCCTCCTGGGCCCGGGTGAGGAAGATCGCCGACGGGTTGGAGACCTCCTTCAGCCCACGGTCGGTCATGCCGAACACGCCAAGCTCGTTGACCGCGCCGAAGCGATTCTTCACCGCCCGTAGCAGGCGCAGGCGACCATCGGACTCCCCCTCGAAATACAGCACGGTGTCCACCATGTGCTCCAGTACCCGCGGGCCGGCCAGGGCGCCTTCCTTGGTCACGTGGCCGACCAGGAAGATCGCCGTGCCGCTCTGCTTGGCGTAGCGCACCAGCAAGGCGGCGCTCTCGCGAACCTGGGACACACCGCCTGGGGCCGATTGCAGTTGTTCGGTGAAGATGGTCTGGATGGAGTCGATCACCATGACCTTGGGCTTCTCTACCCGGGCCGTGGCGATGATGGTCTCGATACAGGTCTCGGTCATTACCCGCAGTTGGTCCTGGGGCAGGCCCAGGCGACGGGCGCGCATCGCTACCTGTTGCTGGGACTCCTCGCCGGTGACGTACAACGCCGGCATACGCGTGGCGATGTTGCACAAGGTCTGCAGCAGGATGGTCGACTTGCCGATCCCCGGATCACCGCCGATCAGCACCACCGAGCCGTCCACCAGGCCGCCGCCGAGCACCCGGTCGAGCTCGCCGGAAGCGGTGGAGAAACGCGGGATCTCCTCGACGCTGACCTCGGCCAGGGTCTTGATCTGCGCCTGCTGCCCGGCCCAGCCGGTACGCCCGGCGGGCGCCGCGGCACCGCCGCTTTCGATCATGGTCTCGACCAGGGTGTTCCAGGCGCCGCATTCACCGCATTGCCCGGCCCATTTGGGAAAGGTGGAGCCGCACTCGGTGCAGCCGTACATGCGCTTGGCCTTGGCCATCTGAACCCCCGGCAAAAACCGCGATGATAGCTCAGCTGGCGCCGATCAGCGCGGCGCGGCGGTGCGGATCTGCCCGCTGGCCAGGCGCGTGGCGCTATTGCCCAGCGGGTCCTCGGCCTCAAGATCGGCGCCCTTGGCCGCCAGGGCCTGGAGCAACTCGGTACGCTTGAACAGGCCGGCGTACATGGCCGCAGTCTGGCCAGCGGCATTGCGCTGGTCAGGGCTGCAATCGGCCGCCATCAGGCGCCGGGCTATCCGTACCTCGCCCTTGAAGATCGCCCCCATCAACGCGGTATTACCGCGCTCATCCTGGGCGCAAGCATTGGCGCCGGCGGCCAGCAGGTGCTCCACCGCCGCCCCGTGGCCGTGATAGGCGGCCAGGATCAGCGCGGTATAGCCCTTTTCGTCGCGGGTATCGAGGGCGTAGCCGGCCTCGATGAAGGTGTCGAGGATCTCGATATCGCCGCGGCGGGCGGCATCGAAATAGTAGTTGGCCAGCTGGGCCTTGACCGCAACCGGGTCGGCAACGCCCGCTTGCTCCGCATAAGCCCCCAGGGAGCAGACGGCCAGCAGCAGTGAAATGAACAGGCGCATGGTGCGACTCCCCTTGTTTCAAGAAACTCCGTAAGCGCGAGGCTTGCCACCGATGCCTCCAGCCCGGGAAACAGGGCTCCAGGCAGAATCGGTATTGGGGCCGCTGTGCGGCCCATCGCGGGCAAGCCTCGCTCCTACAAAGAAAGGTGCGTCACGCCCGAGAGCGTGACGCGGGTCGAGGTCAATCCGCCAGTTTGGCGGCCAGGGCCTTGACCCGGGCCAGGTCGCCCTTGGCCACCTTGGCCACGCCAGCGCCGTACTCGGGGTCGGCCTTGTAGAGGAACGACAGCATGATGTGCTTGCTCTGGTCGTCAGTGTCGGCCAGGGACTGGCCGAAGCTCTCGATCAGGTCCTGGCGCTCCTTCTTGCTGTAGGAGCGGTACAGGTCGCCGGCCTGCTTGAAGTTCTGCTCACGCTGGATCTTCGCCTGCTGGGTGCTGCCCGCCAGCACCAGCTGGCTGTAGCGCGCCGCCGCGGGCTCCTCGCGTGGCTCAAGCCGGCTCGGCTGGTAGTTGACCCCGCTCTGGGTGTGCCCCAGGTTCATAGCGCCGTCCTGGTTGCCATTGCTCACCGCAACTTTCGGCGCATTGATCGGCAGTTGCAGGGCGTTGGCCCCCAGGCGGTACATCTGGGTGTCGGCATAGGAGAACACCCGGCCTTGCAGCAGGCGGTCCTCGGAGGGCTCGATACCCGGCACAAGGTTGGCCGGAGCCATGGCCACCTGCTCGGTTTCCTGGAAGACATTGCCCGGATTGCGGTTCAACACCATCTGCCCGACCTTGCGCTCGGGAATGCCGGGCCAGATCTTGGTGGCATCCAGCGGGTCGAACTCGAACTTGGCCAGGTCTTCGGGCTTCAATACCTGGACATACAAGTCCCACTTGGGAAAGTCCCCTTTATTAATGTGGGATACCAAATCATGGGTCATATGGCTGTAATCGCGCCCCTGGACCTCGACCACTTGTTGCGGATCGAGATTCTTCACACCCTGCAAACTCTTCCAGTGGAACTTCACGTAGTGCACTTCGCCCTTGGCGTTGATCAACTTGTAGGCGTGCACGCCATTCCCGTCCATTTCCCGATAACTGGCCGGGGTCCCGGAGTTGGAATACAGCTCGGTCAAAGTGCGGGTGGCTTCGGGAACATGGGAGAAGAAATCGAAACGCCGCGAATCATCGTCCAGGTTGGTACGCGGGTCGGGCTTGAAGGCATGGACCATGTCCGGGAACTTGATGGCGTCACGGATGAAAAAGGTCGGGAAGTTGTTGCCCACCAGGTCCCAATTGCCGTCCGCGGTGTAGAACTTGGTCGCAAAACCCCGTGGATCGCGCAGGGTTTCCGGGGAATGGTTGCCATGCACCACCGCCGAGAAACGCACGAATACCGGGGTCACCTCGCCAGCGGCGAAAACCTTGGCCCGGGTCAGGTCGGTAAGGTTGTCGGTGACGGTGAAGGTGCCGTAGGCGCCGGTGCCGCGCGCATGCACCACCCGCTCTGGAATACGCTCGCGGTCGAAACGCTGGAGCTTCTGGATCAGTTGCACATCCTGCAGCAACACCGGTCCAGTGGCGCCTGCGGTCTGCGAGTTCTGGTTGTCGCCTACCGCCGCGCCGTTGTCGCGGGTCAGTGTGGCGGCCTGTACGGAAAGGGACAGCATACTGGCGGCAAGCACGCCCAGTACGCCGCGCGGGGAAAGACTCCCCAGGCCAATGGAAACAGTCATGTCGGATTCCTCTAGTTATATAAGGCGTATCTCGATACGCCTGCTAGAGGCTAGTGGCTAAACATTTGAAAGCTAAATAGAAAGCCCGCAAGCGCTTGATTGACAGAATGTTGTGGTTATAGCGGCAATGACGAGGTATATCGCGCGCGAAAAATGATGGCACTTTGATTAAACTCTTCGCCGATATATCGGTCATACGCCGCGAGCTGTAGAAAGTTGAGTCGGCAAAATGCTTTTTGCTGACTTACACTGCTTTAACCAACCTCATCTGCAACAAGGAAATAACCTATGGGCGTGTTAAGTGAGTTCAAGGCCTTCGCGGTCAAAGGTAATGTGGTCGACATGGCCGTCGGTATCATCATCGGCGCCGCATTCGGCAAGATCGTCTCGTCTTTCGTCGGTGACGTAGTCATGCCGCCAATCGGCATGCTGATCGGCGGCGTGGATTTCGCCGACCTGGCCATCACCCTCAAGGCGGCCGTGGGCGACACGCCAGCGGTGGTCCTGGCCTATGGCAAGTTCATCCAGAGCATCATCGACTTCATCATCATCGCCTTCGCCATCTTCATGGGCGTGAAGGTGATCAACCGTCTCAAGCGCGAAGAAGCCGTGGCACCAGCGGAGCCGCCGGTTCCGACCAAGGAAGAAGTGCTGCTGACCGAGATCCGTGACCTGCTCAAGGCCCAGAACGACAAGTCCTGAGGCACGCCGTAGCGACCCGTGGCCGCGCGAAGCAGCGGCCACGGGGCTTTTCCCCTACCAATAGGTTTCCACTGCAACCTGTCCCGGGCGTCGGCTCAGACTCAGGTTCAGGCCCCGCTGCTTGAGCAGGGCCCGGGTGTCGTCGATCATCTGTGGGTTGCCGCAGAGCATCACCCGGGAATGTTCAGGACTCAGTTCCAAACCCGCCGCACGCTCCAACTCACCGTTCTCGATCAGCTGGGTAATGCGCCCGTTGAGGCTGCCCGGATGCTGTTCGCGGGTAACGGTGCTGATGAACTGCAGCTTGTGGGCAACTTCGGCCAGGTATTCACGCTGGGGCAACTCGGCGAGCAATTGCTGGTAGGCCAGTTCCCTGGCCTCGCGCACGCTGTAGACCAGGATGATGCGCTCGAATCTCTCCCACACCTCGAAGTCCTGGAGGATCGACAGAAATGGCGCAATGCCGGTACCTGTGGATAACAACCAGAGGTCGCGCCCATCGACGAAACGGTCCAGGGTCAGGTAACCGAAGGCCTGGCGATCCACCAGCAGGCTGTCGCCTTCACGCAGGCGGCTCAACTCGCTGGTGAACTCGCCGTCGGGCACGACGATGGAAAAGAACTCGAGGAACTCGTCGAACGGCGAAGACACCATGGAATAGGCACGCCACACCGTACTGCCGTCGGCCCGGGTCACCCCGAGGCGGGCGAACTGGCCGGAACGGAAGCGAAAGCCCGGGTCCCGGGTGGTGCGCAGGGTGAACAGGCTGGGGGTCAGCGGCTGGACATCGAGCAGGGTCTGGCGGGTGTACTTTTCTTCACTGGCAGTCATGACGAACTCCACAAAACCGATGTTCCTAGTGTCCCGCAAAGCGTCGTGCACAAACACCGGTGGTTTGTAGTGGCATAGACGGCGGGCAATCCCCGGCGAAAAAACGTAAAATCGCCGCATTTGCACAAGCCCGCCCGCGCGTTGCAACAGCGCTGCCCCAAGGCTCCTGTCCGCCACGGTCCCGCGCCAACAGGCCCACCTATTACCTAGAGTCCGCCCATGCCCCTGCTTGCCAGCCCCTTCGCCCAGCTCGACCTGATCCGCCAGCCCGAACAGCAGAACGAGCCGCTGCAAGCCTTCGACGCCGCGGACGAGTACCTGCTCAGCCACCTGGCCGAACAGCAACCGGGCAGCGAGACCCGGGTCCTGGTGCTCAACGACAGCTTCGGGGCCCTGGCCGCGAGCCTGCAGGGCAAGGTCCGGGTCACCAGCAGCGGCGACTCCTACCTCGGCGCCCTGGCCCTGGAAAAGAACCTGGCACGCAATGGCCTGCCCTTCGATGCCGTGCAGGTGCTGCCGGCCAGCGAACCACTGGTGGGTCCCTTCGACCGGGTGCTGGTCCGTGTCCCCAAAACCCTGGCCCTGCTGGAGGAGCAACTGATCCGCCTGCAAGGCCAGCTGGCTCCCGGGGCCCAAGTGGTGGCCGCGGCCATGGTCAAGCATCTGCCCCGAGCCGCCGGCGACCTGCTGGAGCGCTACATCGGCCCGGTCCAGGCGTCGCTGGCGGTGAAGAAAGCCCGCCTGCTGATCGCCACCGCCGAGGCCAGGCCGCCGTTGGCCTCGCCCTACCCGACCCGCTATCGCCTGGACAAGCCTGCTGTCGAGCTGCTCAACCACGCCAACGTGTTCTGCCGCGAAGGCCTGGATATCGGTACCCGCGCCTTCCTCCCGCACCTGCCGCAGAACCTCGGCAATGCCCGGGTCGCGGACCTGGGCTGCGGCAACGGTATCCTGGCCATCGCCAGCGCCCTGGACAATCCACAGGCCTGCTACACCCTGGTGGACGAGTCGTTCATGGCGGTGCAGTCGGCCCGGGAAAACTGGCAGGCGCTGCTTGGCGAGCGCGAAGCCGTGATCCGCCCCGGCGACGGCCTGGCCGGCCAGGAGCCGCAATCCCTGGACGTGGTGCTGTGCAACCCACCGTTCCACCAGCAGCAGGTGGTGGGCGACTTCCTCGCCTGGCGCATGTTCCAGCAGGCCCGGGAAACCCTGGTGGTGGGCGGTGCGCTGTATATCGTCGGCAACCGCCACCTGGGTTATCACAGCAAGCTGGCCCGCCTGTTCCGCGGTGTTGAGCAGGTGGCGGCGACGCCCAAGTTCGTCATCCTCAAGGCCCGCAAGTAACCCCACCCTGCCCCGTAGGCGCAAGCTTGCTCGCGGTGAGTCCCCCGCGAAATGCCAAGTACCGCGTTGTCGCTCATCACAAGCCCAACGGCTGCACCTGCAAAGAAAAGACGTAGCAAGCCCAGGTCAAAAAAAACCCTCCAATGGAGGGTTGTAAACCGCGCCGCACGACACGGGATGGGATGAGCGGTGATGAAGATCAGTGCGTGGTCAGGCCCGCGGCGTTCATGAACATGCGCATCAGGCTGGCCACCAGGAACAGGGCCAGGACGCTACCGCCCCAGATCATGGCCAGCCAGCCCAGGCGCTGCCAGAGCGGCTTCTTTTCCGCCTGCTCGATTTCCTGCAATGAATGTTTACCAGCCATCATCGAATGCTCCTTTCGCAAGGGGGGGCGATGGCGCCTGCAAGGGCGCCGTCGCGAGCAGGCTGCGCTCCTCTCGAGGAGCGAGGCCTGACTAGTGGTAGCCGTCCTCATGGGTGACCTTGCCGCGGAACACGTAGTAGCTCCAGAAGGTGTATCCCAGGATGAACGGAATGATGAACAAGGTGCCCACCAGCATGAAGCCCTGGCTCTGCGGCGGTGCGGCGGCATCCCAGATGGAGATCGACGGCGGCACGATGTTCGGCCACAGGCTGATGCCCAGGCCGCTGTAGCCGAGAAAGATCAGTACCAGGGTCAAAAGGAACGGCGTGTAGTGAGCGTTGCGCGCCACGGCCCGGAGCAGTCCGTACAGGGTCACCAGCACCAGGATCGGCACTGGCAGGAACCAGAACAGGTTCGGCAGGGTGAACCAGCGCGCGGCGATCTCGGCATGGGCCAGGGGCGTCCAGATACTGACCACGCCGATCACCGCCAGCAGGACGAAGGCCAGGGGCCGCGCCAGGTCATGCATCTGCAACTGCAGCTTGCCTTCGGTCTTCATGATCAGCCAGGTGCAACCGAGCAAGGCATAGGCCACCACCAGTGCCAGGCCGCAGAACAGCGTGAAGGGCGTCAGCCAGTCCATCGAGCCGCCGGCGAACTGGCGGTTGACCACCGGCAGGCCATCGATGAAGGCCCCCAGGGCCACGCCCTGGAAGAAGGTGGCCGCAGCGGAACCGCCGATGAAGGCCTTGTCCCAGATATGGCGCTTGGCTTCCTTGGCCTTAAAGCGGAACTCGAAGGCCACGCCACGGAAGATCAGCCCCACCAGCATCAGGATCAGCGGCATGTACAGCGCCGAAAGCACCACCGAGTAGGCCAGCGGGAAGGCGCCGAACAGCGCCGCCCCGCCCAGTACCAGCCAGGTCTCGTTGCCGTCCCAGACCGGGGCGACGGTGTTCATCATTACGTCACGGTCGCGGCTGTCCTTGACGAACGGGAAGAGAATCCCGATCCCCAGGTCGAACCCGTCCATGACCACGTACATCATGATGCCGAAGATGATAATCACGGCCCAGAGCAGCGGAAGATCGATACCCATGACTCAATTCCCCTTGTTCAGGCTGGTGCTGTGGTCGTCATCGTCGGCCGCGGAAAGCGGACGGGCCGGCGTGCGTTTGCGGCCGGGGCCACCATGGCTGGTCTCGGCGCCTTCGTTGGTCACCGGTCCCTTGCGCACCAGGCGCATCATGTAGCCGATGCCCACGCCGAACAGCGCGAAGTACACCACCACGAACAACGCCAGGGTGATGCTCATCTGCACCAGGCTATGCCCGGAAGAAGCATCGGCGGTGCGCATCAGGCCGTAGACCACCCAGGGCTGGCGACCGATCTCGGTGGTGAACCAGCCCGCGAGGATCGCGATCAGCCCGGACGGCCCCATCCACAACGCCAGGTACAGGAACGGCCGCGAGGTGTAGAGGCTGTCCCGCTTGCGCAGCCAGAGGCTCCACAGGCCGGTGAAGATCATCAGCATGCCCAGGCCGACCATGATCCGGAACGACCAGAAGACGATGGTCGAGTTGGGCCGGTCCTCGGGCGGGAACTCCTTGAGCGCCGGCACCTGCTTGTCCAGGGAGTGGGTGAGGATCAGGCTACCCAGGTAGGGGATTTCCACGGCGAACTTGGTTTTCTCGGCCTTCATGTCCGGCCAGCCGAAGAGGATCAGCGGAGTCGGCTCGTTACCGACGTTCTCCCAGTGGCCTTCGATGGCGGCGATCTTCGCCGGCTGGTGCTTGAGGGTGTTGAGACCGTGGAAGTCACCGATCACTGCCTGTACCGGGGCCACGATCAGGGCCATCCACATGGCCATGGAAAGCATGCGCCGGATCGCCGGGTTGTCCCGCCCGCGCAGCAGGTGCCAGGCCGCCGACGAGCCGACGAAGAACGCCGTGGCCACGAACGCGGCTACCGCCATGTGCGCCAGGCGATAGGGGAAGGACGGGTTGAAGATCACTGCCAGCCAATCCACCGGGATCACCTGGCCGTTGACGATTTCATAGCCCTGAGGAGTCTGCATCCAGCTGTTGGACGAGAGGATCCAGAAGGTCGAGATCAGGGTACCGATGGCCACCATCACCGTGGAGAAGAAGTGCAGCTTGCGCCCGACCTTGTTCCAGCCGAACAGCATCACCCCGAGGAAACCGGCCTCGAGGAAGAATGCGGTGAGCACCTCGTAGGTCAGCAACGGGCCGGTGACCGAACCGGCGAAGTCGGAGAACCGGCTCCAGTTGGTGCCGAACTGATAGGCCATCACCAGGCCGGACACCACGCCCATGCCGAAGTTGACGGCGAAGATCTTCGACCAGAAGTGGTAGAGATCGCGGTAGGTATCGTCGTGGGTCTTGAGCCACAGGCCCTCGAGTACCGCCAGGTAGCTCGCCAGGCCGATGGTGATCGCCGGGAACAGGATGTGGAACGAGATGGTGAATGCGAACTGGATTCGGGCGAGATCAAGAGCCTCTAAACCGAACATAAGCTTTCCTCTGTCAGGTAATACCGGCTGCCGGCCAGAGGCCTGCACCCACTGCCCCCACGGATATGGAGTGCGGCGAATTCGGATTCGTTCTTTTAAACCATCGCTACGCAGGGATCCTGGCCTTGCGGCCACCACACCAATCCTCGAAATAGGCCTTGATCTGGATCAATCAACGTTAAAAGAGTAGTCCTAAATTTGCCGGGCAACTCTGTGGTTATTTGCCGCGTGACAGCTTGCCTCACCTTGTCAAAACCGGGGTTTCCCAGCGCTTCTCCAGCCCACATCGAACCTGTAGCCGCTGCTGAGCCCGCGAAGCTGCGACAAGGCCCCCAGGGCCTTCGGCGACCGACCGATCAGCCGGGGACCTGCGGTCGCGGCGACAGGGCCTCGCATCGAAAAAAGGAGCCAGAAACGAGATAGATGCGCGGCTAACGATTTTTCCTGGACCGCAACCATTGGTTACATCTTGGTGATAACCTCGTCCCCCTCCCCGCTCAGATCTACCTGCCGATGCCCAGCCCAGAACCCTTGCTGCTCCGCCACCACCGCCCGTTCATCGCCTTCTGGATAGCCCGGATCTTCACCGCCAGCGGTTTCCAGATGCTCACGGTGGCCATTGGCTGGAACCTCTATCAACTGACCGGCAACGTCCTGGACCTGGGCCTGGTGGGGCTGGTGGAGTTCGCCCCACGGGTGCTGTTCATGCTGCATACCGGACATGTGGCCGACCGCTACGACCGGCGCCGCGTGGCCGCCATCTGTCAGTCGCTGCAAGCCTTGATCGCCCTGTCCCTGGCCATAGGCAGCCTGACCGACAGCGTCAGCCGGGAGCTGATCTTCATCCTGGCGTTCCTGCTCGGGGCCGCGCGTTCCTTCGAGATGCCCACCACCCAGGCCCTGCTGCCGAGCATCGTGCCCGCCGCACTGTTTCCCCGGGCGGTGGCCGCGGCCCAGTCGGCCCAGCAATCGGCGACCATCGTCGCCCCGGCCCTGGGCGGCTTGCTCTACGCCTTCGGCAGTGTCTGGGTCTACGGTCCGACCGTGGTGCTGTACCTGATCGCCTGCCTGCTGATGCTCAACCTGCCAGCCCGCCAGGCCGCCCTGAACAAGGGCAAGGCCACCCTGGACTCGCTGCTGGCGGGCATCCGCTTCATCCGCAGCCGCCCGGACATCCTCGGCGCCATCTCCCTGGACCTGTTCGCCGTACTGCTCGGCGGCGCCACCGCGCTGTTGCCGGTATTCGCCAAGGACATCCTGCTCACCGGCCCCTGGGGCCTGGGCCTGCTGCGCTCGGCGCCAGCAGTGGGCGCCCTGCTGATGTCGCTGTGGCTGGCGCGCTTCAGCGTCGAGCGCAAGGTCGGGCGGGTGATGTTCACCGCCGTCGGGGTGTTCGGCGTGGCGACCATCGCCTTCGGCCTGTCCACCTCGTTCTGGTTCTCCCTGGCCGTGCTGGTGGTGCTGGGGGCGGCGGACATGATCAGCATGGTGATCCGCGCCTCCTTCGTGCAGCTGGAAACCCCGGATGAGATGCGCGGCCGGGTCAGCGCGGTGAACGGCCTGTTCATCGGCGCCTCGAATCAACTGGGGGAGTTCGAATCCGGGCTCACTGCCCACTGGTTCGGCACGGTGCCGGCGGTGGTGCTGGGCGGAGTCGGCACGCTGCTGGTGACCGGGACCTGGATCAAGCTGTTCCCGACCCTGGCCCAGCGTGACCGGATGCACGAACCACAAATGGAGCAAACCCGGGCTGGCTAGCTGGCCGAACCGGGACCGCCGGCGGCCTACTTGATGTAGATTTCTGCGCTCATGCTGTTGCCCGGCGCATTGATCGAAGTGTTGCTGAAGCGGAAGGTGCCTTCCTTCTTGTCGGCCAGGTCGAAGATATAGAGGTAGCCGGCGGTGATCCCGCCAGGGGCGCAGGGTTCGTAGCTGGAGCCGTCTTCGCATACCGGGGTCCGGGTGCCATCGACCTCGAAGCCGTCCAGGGTCACGTAGGGCTCGCGGCCGTAGCCGATCTCCAGCACATAAACCTTGATGCCCGGCCCGCTGTGGTCGCACTGGGTCCGCTCACGACCGTCGGAGACATCCTCCAGCCCGCAGGACGACGACAGCACCTTGAGGATTTCCACCTGGCTCAAGGGCGCGGCAGAACCGGCCGTGGCCGAGGCGGCGAACCAGCAGGCCGCGGTTCCCAGCAGCGCCAAGGCGGTCTTTTTCACTGTACTGCGCATAAATCCCCCCTCGAAATCAGGGCGCAGTATGCGCTACTTGCCCGCCCGGCAAAACATCGACGACGATCGCAGCCATTGACCCACGCTGCTGGTATGATGCGCGGCTTTTCCCGACCCAAGGCAAATCCACAGGCGCATCAGGCAGTCTGTGCTTTGCTGTTGGAGTCGATACATTCACGGCGCCCGGCGGCGCCACGGGGAGCAGACATGCTGGAAAGGCTGTTTCAACTCAAGGCACACAACACCAACGTGCGCACCGAGATACTTGCGGGCGTTACCACCTTCCTGGCCATGGCCTACATTCTTTTCGTCAACCCGAGCATCCTCGGCGAGACCGGCATGGACAAAGGCGCGGTGTTCGTCGCCACCTGCCTGGCGGCGGCCATCGGCTCCACCGTCATGGGCCTGATCGCCAACTACCCGATCGCCCTGGCACCAGGCATGGGCCTGAACGCCTTCTTCACCTATACCGTGGTCCTGCACATGGGCCATACCTGGCAAGTGGCGCTGGGTGCAGTGTTCATCTCGGCGGTGCTGTTCTTCCTGCTGTCGATCTTCAAGATCCGCGAATGGATCATCAACAGCATCCCCCTGCCCCTGCGCTCGGCCATCGCCGCCGGTATCGGCCTGTTCCTGGCGCTGATCGCCCTGCACAACGCCGGGATCGTGGTCAGCAACCAGGCCACCATGGTCGGCCTGGGCGACTTGAAGAAACCTGCACCGATCCTCGCCACCCTGGGCTTTGCCATGATCGTCGCCCTGGAGGCCCTGAAGGTCCGCGGTGCGGTGCTGATCGGCATCCTCTCGGTGACTGTCGTCTCCATCCTGCTGGGCGTCACTCCATTCGGCGGCGTGACCTCGATGCCACCGTCCCTGGCCCCGACCTTCCTGCAGCTGGACATCAAGGGCGCCCTGGACATCGGCCTGGTGAGCGTGATCTTCGCCTTCCTGTTCGTCGACCTGTTCGACAACTCCGGCACCCTGATCGGCGTGGCCAAGCGCGCCGGCCTGATGGGCAAGGACGGCCACATGCCGAAGATGGGCCGGGCCCTGATCGCCGACAGCACCGCGGCCATGGCCGGCTCCCTGCTGGGCACTTCCACCACCACCAGCTACATCGAATCCGCAGCGGGCGTGAGCGCCGGCGGGCGCACCGGCCTGACCGCCATCGTGGTGGCGATCATGTTCCTGCTGGCTCTGTTCTTCTCGCCGCTGGCAGCCAGCGTTCCAGCGTTTGCCACCGCACCGGCGCTGCTGTTCGTCGCCGTGCTGATGACCTCGGGCCTGGCGGAAATCGACTGGGACGACATCACCGTCGCCGCTCCGGTAGTGGTCACCGCCCTGGCCATGCCGTTCACCTACTCCATCGCCAACGGCATCGCCTTCGGCTTCATTGCCTGGACCGCGATCAAGCTGCTGACCGGCCGCGCCCGTGAGCTCAACGCCCCGCTGGTGATCCTGTCGATCCTGTTCGTGGCCAAGCTGGGTTGGTTCAGCGCATGACTTTCGACGCCGCAAGCTACAGCACCCAGTTGCAGGAAAAGGTCACGCGCCTGCGTGGCCTGCTGGCGCCCTTCGACGCGCCCGAGCCCCAGGTCTTCGATTCGCCGCTGCAGAACTTCCGCCTGCGCGCCGAGTTCCGCCTGTGGCGCGAAGCCGGCGAGCGCCACTACGCGATGTTCTCCCAGGAGGACAAGCGCACGCCGATCCTCATCGAGCAGTTCCCCATCGCCAGCCAGCGCATCAACCAGTTGATGCCGCAGCTCAAGACCGCCTGGCAAGCCAGCCACGCCCTGAGCCACAAGCTGTTCCAGGTGGAGTTCCTCACCACCCTGGCCGGCGATGCGATGATCACCCTGTGCTACCACCGCCCGCTGGACGAGCACTGGCACCAGGCCGCGAGCCAGTTGGCCGCCGAGCTGAAAGTCAGCGTGATCGGCCGCTCCAAGGGCAAGCGTGAAGTGATCGGCCAGGACTACGTGGTGGAACGCCTGGAAGTGGGCGGTCGCAGCTTCAGCTACCGCCAGCCTGAAGGCGCCTTCACCCAGCCCAACGGCACGGTGAACCAGAAGATGCTCGACTGGGCCTATGCCGCCCTTGGCGAACGCCAGGACGACCTGCTGGAGCTGTACTGCGGCAACGGCAACTTCACCCTGCCCCTGGCCACCCGGGTGCGCAAGGTGCTGGCCACCGAGATCAGCAAGACCTCGGTCAACGCCGCCCTGAGCAACCTCAGCGAAAACGCCGTGGACAACGTCACCCTGGTGCGCCTGTCCGCCGAGGAGTTGACCGAAGCGCTCAATGAAGTACGGCCGTTCCGTCGCCTGCAAGGCGTGGACCTGAAGAGCTACGAGTTCGGCAGCGTGTTCGTCGACCCGCCACGGGCCGGCATGGACCCGGACACCTGCGAACTGACCCGACGCTTCGACAACATCCTGTACATCTCCTGCAACCCGGAAACCCTGGCGGCCAACATCGCCCAGTTGCACGACACTCACCGCATCGAGCGCTGCGCCCTGTTCGACCAGTTCCCCTGGACCCACCACATGGAATCCGGGGTCCTGCTGACCCGGCGCTGATCCGCTGCCCCCTGCAACGGCCGTCCTCGTGACGGCCGTTTTCATTTCTGGCGGCCATTCATGGCCCCGTGCCTGCTCCGGGTAGCCGCTGCCGCAGGCTGCGTAGGGCACGCAACGGCCGCGGTGTGGGGCGGCGCGATTGTTGAAGGCCCTGCGGGCCTTGTCGCAGCCTCGCAAGCTCGACAGCGGCTACAGGGTCGGGTGGAAGTAGCCGGCCAGTTGCGCAAGGTCCTGCTCGTTGAGCAGTCCGGACTGGTACTTGAGCTGGATACGCGCCAGCAGATAGGCGTGCCGGGCATCGGCCAGGTCACGGCGGGCGCCGAACAGCTGCTGCTCGGCATCCAGCACATCGAGGTTGACCCGCTCGCCGCCATGCACGCTTTTCTGGGTCGCGGCCACCAGTGCCTGGGCCGAGTCCACCGCCATCTCGTAGGCCCGGACCCTGGCTGCGGCACTGGTATTGAGGTTGAACTGCTTGCGCAACTCGTTGAGGGTAGCGGCGGTCTGGGCGTCCAGTTCGTACTGCGCCTGGGACAACTGGCTGGCCGCCTGACGAGTCGAGGCCGACACCGAACCACCGGCGAACAGCGGCAGGCTGACCTGGATGCCGATGGTATTGGTGTCGTATTTCTGGTTGTAGGAGCTCTCCGAGTCGGAGCTGGTCTGGCGGCTGCTGGCGTACAGGCTGACCTTGGGCAGATGCCCGGCGCGCTTGCGCTCCACCTCGTATTCGGCGGCTCGCAGGGCCTGTTGCTGGGACGCCAGCAGCGGATTGTTGGCCATGGCCAGGTCCCGCCAGCTATCGAAGCGATTGGGTTGCAATGGCTGGATCGTGAACTGCCGGGTCAGCGGGTCCAGTTCGTCGATCTGCACCGGCTCCCCGACTATCGCCTGCAACTCACGCAGGGCGGCATCCTGCTGGTCCTGGGCCTCGATCTCTTCGGCCAGGGCCAGGCTCAGCCGGGCCTGGGTCTCCAGCACATCGGTGCGAGTGCCCTCGCCATCCTTGAGCAGCCGCTGGTTGAGTTGCAGGCGCTCGGCATAGGCCCGCTTCTGCGCCTGGCTCAGCTCGATGCGCTCCTGGGCCAGCAAGGCCTGGCTGTAGGCCTCCAACAGGCGCACCGCCAGTTCTTGGCTCTTGCTACGAAAACGCTCGTCGGCGAACAGCGCCTGGGCCGCGCCCTGGCGAAACCGTGCGTAGGCTTCGTAATCCAGCAAGGGTTGCTGCAAGGTCAGGGTCGAGGCGTAGCTGCGGTAATCGCGATTGCTGGTGAGATCGCCACGCAGGGTTTCCTGGGTCACCTGCGAGCGATTACGCGAATTGTTGTAGCTCCAGGACAGGTTCGGTAGCAGCCCGGCACGCCCGATGGCGCGGTTCTCCTCCCCGGCGTCACGCTCCTTGATCGCCGCCTGGAAGGTCGGGTCGTTACGCAAGGCCAGGTCGTAGGCTGCCAGCAGGCCCAAGGCCCGGGCACCGGGAGCGAACAGCAGGCACAGTAGCAACAGGTAGCGGCACCGGATCATTCTTCCACCAACGCCATGTGGGTCCGGTCCAGCAGCGGCTTGAACAGGTAGTTGAGCATCGAGCGCTCACCGGTGCGGACAAAGGCTTCCACCGGCATGCCCGGGCGAATCTGCAAGCCTTGCAACTGCTGCATGCCCTGGGGGCTGACCATCGCCCGCAGGCTGTAGTAGGGCTCATCGGTACGCTCATCGACCTGGCGATCGGCGGAGACCAAAGTCACCTCCCCTGCCACCCTCGGCGTAGTGCTCTGGTTGAATGCCGGGAACATCAACTCCACTGCCAGGCCCGGATGGACCTTGTCGACCAGTTGCACCGGCACCCGGGCTTCCACCAGCAAGGGCTCGTCCTGGGGCACGATATCCATCAGCGGCTGGCCGGGCTTGATCACCCCGCCCTCGGTGTACACCTCAAGGCCCACCACCACCCCGGCGGCCGGGGCCCGCACCTGGCTGTTGGCCAGTTCGAACTCGGCGGCAGCCAGGCGGTTGCGCAAATCCTCGGTACGGATACGGGTCTCGGCCAGCTGGCTGCGCAGGTCTTTCTGGAAATCCTCGGCTGACTGGCGGATGCGCAGGCGCAGTTCGAGAACCTGGCGCTGCAACTGGCCGATGCGACCGAAGTCCTCGGCGATCGAGCCCTCGACCTGGGCGTATAAACGCTCGCTGTCCAGCAGGCGGTTACGCGGGATATAGCCGTCCCGGGCCAACTCCCGCAGCCCCTGCAGTTGCTGGTTCAGCGCCTGGCGCTGCTGGATCTTGCTGGCCTGGGAATCCCGGGTCCCGCGCAACTGCGCCTCGGAGCCGGCGATGGTCTCGGCCATCCCCTGCTGCTCCATGGCCAAGGCCTGGCGCCGGCTCTCGAACAGCTGCCGTTGCAGCGCCAGGCTGGCTGCCACGTCCGGCTCTTGCGCCAGGGCCTGCAACTGCGGATCGAAGAGGATTTCGTGTGCGCCGTTGCGTTCGGCGTCGAGTCGCGCCTCGCTGGCCAAGGACCCGAGGTACTGGCTGCGCAGCGACTGTACCTGGGTGCGCAGCGGGGTTTCGTTGAGCCGCAGCAGCACCTGCCCGGCACTGACCCGTTGACCCTCCTTGACCTCGATCCGCTCGATGATCCCCCCGCCCTGGTGCTGCACCGTCTTGCGATGCCCCGAGACCATGACCTTGCCCGATACCGCCACGCCCTTGTCCAGCGGGGCCAAGGCGGCCCAGCCGAGAAAACCGGCGAACCCTGCCAGCACCAGGAACCACCCGAGCCGGGAATAGCGCCGGTCATCCAGGACCAGCACATTGCTGGCCGCGGTCCCTTCGGTGGCGCCTGTGGATAAAGATGCCTTCATGCCTTTTTACCTTCTGCTCCAGCCACGCCCAGGCGGTAATTCATGTTCAAGCTGGCCACCGGGTTGCTCGCCGGCGCCGCCGGCGGTGGCGCGGCCTTGACCTTGGTGCTGGCCTCCAGTACCCGCGCCGTCGACCCGAAGGCTTGCAACTGGCCCTCACGCAGGATCATCAGTTGGTCGGTCAGGCTCAGCACGTTGGGTTTGTGAGTGATCAGCACCAGCGTCCGCTGCAACTGCTTGAGCTGGGCAATGGCCTGCAGCAACGCCTGCTCGCCGGCCTCATCCAGGTTGGAGTTGGGTTCGTCGAGCACGATCAGCGCCGGCAAGCCATACAGGGCCCGGGCCAGGCCGATGCGCTGGCGCTGGCCGCCGGACAGCCCGGCCCCGCCCTCCCCGAGCCGGGTGTCGTAGCCCTGGGGCAATTGCAGGATCAACCCATGCACCCCGGCCAGTTGCGCGGCTTGCAGCACCTGTTCCGAATCCACCTGGCCGAAGCGCGCGATGTTCTCGGCGATGCTGCCGGCGAACAGTTGGATGTCCTGGGGCAGGTAGCCGATATGCGGACCCAACTGCTGCTTGTCCCACTGGGCGAGGTCCGCGCCATCGAGGCGCACCTTGCCCGCCAGCGGCGTCCAGGCCCCCACCAGCAGCCGCGCCAGGGTCGACTTGCCGCAACCGGACGGCCCGATCACCCCCAGGACCTGGCCAGCCGCCAGGCTGAAACCGAGGTTGGCCAGGGCCGGCCGGCGGCTTCCAGGAGCACAGGCACTCAGTTGCTCGACGCTCAGCTCGCCCTTGGGCGGGGGCAAGCTCATGCGCAGCGGCCGCGAAGGGTGGGCCTGCAACAGTTCCGACAAGCGCTCATAGGCCAGGCGCGCCGAGCTCCACTGCTTCCAGACTGCGATCAGTTGGTCGATGGGACTGAGCACCCGGCCCATCAGGATCGAACCGGCGATCATCATGCCCGGGGTGATCTGGCCCTCTACCGCCAGCCACGCCCCCAGGCCCAGCACCAGGGATTGCAAGGCCATGCGCACGCCCTTGGACCAGGCGCTGATGGCCGCGGTCTTTTCACTGGCCAGGTTCTGCTGGGCGAGAAAACCCTGGTGACCGACGAACCAGCGCGCACGCAAGGCTCCCAGCATGCCCATGGCCTCGATCGCATCGGCGTTGCGCAAGTTGGCGCTGGCCTGTTGGCTGGTGGCGATGGACAACTGGCTGGCTTGGGCCAGGGGGGCCTGGCAGATGTGCTGGTTGATCCAGGCCAGCACCACCAGCAGCACCGCACCGCCCAGGGCCAGCAACCCGAGCCAGGGATGAAAGAGGAAGATCACCAGCAGGTACACCGGGAACCACGGCGCATCGAAGAAGGCGAACAAGGCATTGCCGGTGGCGAACTGGCGCAGCGCCGTCAGGTCGCTCAACGCCTGGCCGGCCGCCTGCGGGCTGCCCTTGAGCTGGGCCTCGAACGCGGCGTCATAGACCCGCTGGTTCAGGCGCATGTCCATCTGCGTGCCGAGGTGGATCACCAGTTGGCTGCGCACCCACTCCAGGGCCCCCATCAAGCCGAACAGGCCGAGGATCATCAGGGTCAGCATCAGCAGGGTCATCTGGTTGCCCGAGGCCAGGACCCGGTCATAGACCTGCAGCATGTACAGGGCCGGGGCCAGCATCAGCAAGTTGATCACCGCCGAGAACAGGCCGATGTTGAAGAAACCGTTCTTGTAGGCCGCCAGGGCCGCCAGCGTCTCGGAAGCGGCAAGTGAGTTCGGCCTGCTCATCCAGATGTCCTGTGGAAAATTAACGGATAGGTAGCCCTCCACCCAGGCAGGATGGAGCGGTGGGAGGCGCGCCCGGCACGTTGACAGGCACCGCGGCGCTCCCCAGAATTTGCCACCGCCGCCGCCCTGGCCTTCGACAACTCGGGCGGCGGCGGTGAGTCAAGCCAGCGAATGGAGGAGCGATTCTGCATTCGCTTTTTTTTGCCTCAAGCCTGCACTCAGGCGACCAGCGCCCAGTCCTGGGCCACGTCTTGCACGCCCACCAGGCCCACATCGGCGGCGGCCGGTGCCGGATTGGCATGGGCGACGCCGGCGGCGGCCAGGTCGTCGAAGGTGGAGTTCACCGAGAGGCTCGGGTCGATCGCCTTGAGCAGTGCGTCGATCTCTCCTGCCAGCGCCGAGCTGTCGCCGCTCATCAGGCCGTACACCACCTTGTGCACTTCGCCCGCACGGCCTTCGTCCTTCAGGCTGTTCAGGCCCAGGTTGCTGAAGCTGACCTCCTGGCTGACCAGACTGTAATTGCTGCCCGAGCCACCGGTGAGGGTGTCACCCAGGGAGACGGTATCCAGCGAACCCCACAGGGTATGGCTCGGCTGGTTGAACAAGGTGTAGTGCAGGTTGCCATCGGCGACGAAGGCCGCGTCGCTGGCGGTGCTCTTGATGGCGTACTGGGTACCGTCGAACGGACCTGGATTGAAGCCACCGGTGTTGGTGCCGTCGACCACCTGGCCTGGACGATGGTTGACGTCGCCGAAGTAGGCCGACCAGTCGTTCAGGTACTGGGCGACAGTGTTAGCGCCGTAGGTAGCGCTGTAAGAGATCGAAATGCTCATGCAAAACTCCAATACATGGGTGGGTCATGTCCGCAGCACGCTGATGCCTGCTGCGGTTTTGCCCTTCACTGGGCAAAAGCGGTCAGAACTGGTATTCCACGGTGCCCTGCATGGTCCGGCCACGGCCAAGAGTGAAGGCCAGCACATCGCCCATGGGCACCAGGTAGGCGCGGTCGGTGACGTTCTCCATGGCCAGGCGCAAGGTCAGCTCATCGGTGACCCGGTAGCTGCCGTAGAGGTCGTAAACGGTGTAGGGCTTCCAGTCGGCGGGATAGACACCGGACTGGCTGACAGTCGCGCCACCTCCGACCGAGTACCCGGCGCTGTAGCGAGCACGGGCGCCGACATCCAGCTTGCGCTCGAAAAAGCGCGCGCCCAGGGTCAGGGTGCCGCGATCCATGGGCATGTGTTCGGCGGAGCCGAGGATCGCGGCCTTGCATTGAGTGGCGTTGTTGGCAGCATCGTCGGGGCGCATGCCGGTGACGATCGCCTTGCGCCCGGTACCGTTCTTCACCGGCTGGGTCACGCCGCCCATCCATGCGGTCTTCATGCAGTACTCGTTGTCGCCGATCATGTGGGTGTAGTTGAGCTGGCCGTAGGCGCGGCCGGTGTCATAGTCCAACTGGTATTCGACGCCCCTGAAGCGCGTGCCGCTCAGGTCGTTGACATAGGCGCTATTGCCGATACCGGCCATGCCATAACCCGGGGGCTGTACCCCCATGGCCATGTAGATGAAGTCTTCGACCCGGGTATCGAAATAGGCGACCTTGATCCCCAGGCGATCCTCATCGACCCAGAGGTTTTCCTTGAAGATGTTAAAGCCCGCCTCCCAACTGCTGGAGCGCTCGGGCTTGAGGAACGGGTTGGGATACATGCTCTCCGAACCGCCACCATGGGGACGACCGGTGATCATGGTTTCGGTCACCGCCGGCGGGCGCCAGCCCTTGCCGTAGCTGGCGAACAACTGCAGCCACTCCACCCCTGGCTTGACCGACAGGCCGAAGGTCGGGGAGAAGCGCCCTTCCATCCTGTCGATGTCGTAATCCACGGGTACGGTGACCTGCTGGGGCGTCTTGCCGATCACGAAGGTGCGGGTGTTGATCCCGGTTTCGCCGCGCAGCCGATAACGGTCGTAGCGCACGCCGGCATTGAGGTTCAGCCAGCCGTCATAGTCGTAGTCCAGGCGGGTGAACAGGCTGCCCAGTGCCCGGTCGCCCTCGGGGGTCATGCTCGCTGCGGGCGAAGCATTGACCGCCGAGCCCGTGGGCACCGGCTGGCTGGAGTCCGGGCGAACCTTGTCGTAGAAGAACTCCAGGCCGTAGTTGGCCTTGACCGTGGACAGCTCGCTCAGGGCGAAGGTCGAGGTGTTCTGCGCCTGAACGCCATAGGTATCGGTCTGGTAGGTGATCGAGTAACCGGGGCTGATCCCCCGCTTGAGGGTGCTCTGGTCGTTGCGGTTGTCGACGTAGTAGAGCTTGGCCTTGAAATCGATCAGCGGATTGTCCGGGGCGTAGCTGTAGTCGAGGGCGAAGTTCTGCGAACGCACATCGCTGCCGCCGAGCTTCTCCCAGAGCCGGTCCTTGTTCTGGGTATTCATCATGTTGGCGTCCTCGTAGGACACCTGGGTAGTCAGGTAGCTCAGTTGCAGGCGCTGGTCCTGCGGCAGGTTGAGCCCCAGCTTGGCAAGGCGCGAGCGCATCACCGAACCTGAGTAAGCCACCTTGGAATGCTTCACCCGATCATTGATCGTCGGATCCATCCAGCTCCCGGTGCGCAATTCCCCGATCCCGCCCTTGGTACCCGGATTGAAGTCGCCCAGGTGCCGTTCGCTGGCGGCCAGCAGCATGTCCCAAGCCTGGGTGCCGATGGCGAAGGCGGAACTGCCGATGAAGTGGGTACCGTTGCGCCTGCCGCCCAGGCCGGTGGTGGCGCGGATCCGCCCGCCGATTTCCTGCCCGGGCTTGATCAGGTCGCGGGCCTCCAGGGTGCGAAAGTTGGCAATGCCGCCAATCACCCCGGCACCGCCCATGGTAGAGGTGGCGCCCTTTTCCACCACCACCTCGGACAGCAGTTCCGGATCGATGTACAAGGTGCCGTTGCGCTGCTGGTGACCGCTTTGCTGGTAGTTCTGGCGCATGCCGTCCACCGCCATGTTGACCCGGCCGTAGTCCTGGATTCCCCGGATGTTCACCGACAGGCCCGGGTCCTGCTGGCTGACCGCCGAGTACACGCCGGAAGTTTCCTCCAGCATGTCGGCTGCATGGCGTGGCGGGTTGCGGTCGAGTTGTTCGCGAGTGACCTGGCTCACCGAGCGCGGCGCGGTATAGGTCCAGTCCCGCTCGCGGGCTTCGAGATTGCCGGAGATCGTGGTGGGGGCCAGGGCCAGCGCGCCGCCCTGCTCGGTATCCACCCGGCTCAGGGTCACCTGCCGTTCGCTGGTGAAGTGGTACTTCACCGGGGCAGTGCCGAGCAAGCGGGCCAGGCCCTCTTCGGCGCTGTAGCGCCCCTTGAGCGACGAACTCTGCAGGCCATGCAGGCGCTGGCTGTCGAACAGCACTTGCACTCCGGCCTGCTCGGCAAAGGCCAGCACGGCGCTACCCAGGGCCTGGGCGGGAATGTCGAAGTCCAGGCCATTGCGCCGTTCGGCTTGCTGCCCGGCGCCGTCCAGGGGTTGCGCCGCATACAGCGAGCCACTTCCCGCCAACAGCCCTGCTACACCCAGGTGGATGGCCAGGGCCAAACGACCTGCGATGTGAACTCCAGTGCGACTGCCCAACCTCATGTTCGTCATTCCTGCGTCGGCCATTTCTGTTTATGCGAATGCATCTCAGTTAGCTAGACGTGCCAGGCAGGAAAACTCAGTAAGGTTTTTTCCGATTATTTTTCAAGAAGCTGGAAAAAGGCCCGCAGCCCTAGTAAATCAGGCTGACTCCGGCCAGGTCGAAACGCCGGACCTGCAACTCCTGGGTCAGGCTGGCCAGGGCCGCGTCGAGCATGTCCAGCTGGAATACCCCGCTGACCTGGCGCTGGCCCAGGGCCTCGTTGGTCAACACCACTCGTCCAGGGCGATAGCGGTTCAAGCGCTCGATCACCGCGGCCAGTGGCTCGCGGTCGAACACCAGCACGCCCCGGCGCCAACTGGTAGCACGCTGCAGGTCCAGCCCATCCAGGGATACCACTCCCGAACCGGGGCTATAGCGTGCGCTCTGGCCTTCCTGCAGGACCTGCTCGGAAGCGCCCTGTCGCGCCGGAGCATCCAGGCTCACCGCGACACTGTGCTGCAACACTCCGACCCAAGCCTGCTGCGCGCCTTCCCGGCCGACCACGAAGCGAGTCCCCAAGGCCCGGGTCTGGCCACCGGCGCTGCTGACCACGAACGGCCGCTGTTCGTCGCCGGTCATGGGCGCCACGTCGAACACCGCTGAGCCGGCGAGCAAGCGAACCCGGCGCTGGCTGTTGGTGAAATCCAGGCCGATGGCGCTGGATGCGTCCAGCTCGACCGTACTGCCATCGGCCAGGTGCACGGTACGTAGCTCACCCTTGGCGGTCTGGTAGTCAGCCTCCAGGTACAGCCATGCCTTGGGCGCTTGCCACCCGCCCAGGGCCACCGCCAGGACCAGCACCGCGGCACTGGCAGCCCGAGGCAGCCAGCGCCGGCGACGAGGTCGGCGGGCCACGGCCGTGGTACTGCGCAGAGACCGGCGTGGGGTGTCGCCAGTACCTGGTTGCGGGTCCAGGCGCAGTTCGCCCAGGGCCTCCCAGGTCTGCTGGGCAAAAGCCAGGGCCTGGCGGTGGCGTGGATCGGCGGCCTGCCATTGGGCAAGTTCGGCCTGCTCGCCGGGCCCCAGCGGCCCGGCGTGCAGACGCACCGCCCAGTCGGCGGCGGCCTCGGTAATACTCTGCTCTTGCGAACCCTGGCTATTCACGTGTGAATCTCGATTTCTCGTTATGTATAAGCAGTGACGTCTGAGTTCGGCGTTTACCGTAATTCACGGGTCGCCCGGCCGACCATCGGTAGCCTGCAGGCGCTGCATCACATAAGCCAGGGCCTTGGACAGGTGCTTCTGCACCGAGCTGTCGGAGATGTCCAGGTGTCGCGCGACCTCGGCGTGGGTCATGCCTTCGATACGGTTCAAGCGGAAGATCTCCCGAGTTCGCTCAGGTAGCTCGGCCACTGCCTGTTTCAATGCCATGCGCTGTTGCAGAGCCATCGCCTGTGCCTCCAGCCCGGCTCCGTCATCCTCGATCTCGGCCAGCACTTCATGGGGCACGGCTTCGGTCTTGCGCCGGGCTTCCTGCCGGACATGATCGATCAAGAGATTGTTCGCCGTGCGATAGAGATAGCCCTGGGAATTGTCGATCGGCGCGCCACGGGTCTGCTCGGCCAGCCGCAGGAAGCTCTCCTGCACCAGGTCAGCAGCCAATTGCGGGTCCCGTACTCGGCGTGCCAGGTACCCACGCAAGGCAGCGGCATGCTTGAGAAACAGTCCCTTGAGATCCACGTCCGACAAACCGACTCCCTGGCGCATATAGGAAATTGCCGGGCATCTTACGGCTAGTCGAGAATGATTTTCAATTGCCATAACCATCAGCCACAGGTCACGCCTGGGGCCGATGGCTCATTCGGACTTGAGCTGCAAACGCGAGAGCAGGCCGAGCAACAGCACGTTGAAGAGGATCAGCAACATGCTGCTGAGAATGCCGAGCAGGTTGATCAGCTGGGTCGGCAGCCAGTCGAGCAGGCTGACACCCGCCATGGACAGCAAGCGCTCGCCGAACCAGAAACCGTCGACGACGATCATCAGGATCAGGATGATTTTCAGGGTGGGGACGGGGTTGCCCATGGAGCCTTCCTTGTCGAGGGAAATGTCATGGAGCCGGCTGGCTCGCGCATGCGATTTTAATGGGCGGCCATGGCCCATGCCAATGCCGGCGGCCACTCAGGCTTGCAGGTAGCGCAGCACCGATTCGCAGATCATTTCCCGATGCCGGCGCTTGACCGTCTCATCCGGCAGGTCGAGCTGGAAGATCTCGCCGAAGGTATGGCGATTGGAAACCCGGAAGAAGCAGAACGAACTGATCAGCAAATGCACATCCAGGGCATTCAACCCACTGCGAAACAGGCCCTCTTTGACTCCGCGCGCGAGGATTTCGTCCAGGGCATGCAGGACGCTGTTGTTCATCGCCTTGATCACGTGCGACTGCTTCACGTACTCGGCGTTGTGGATGTTCTCGATGCTGACGATCCGCACGAAATCCGCGTTGTGATCATGGTGGTCGAAAGTGAACTCCACCAGGCGGCGAATGGCTTGCGGTGGCGTCAGCTCCGTCAGCTGCAGGCGGCTTTCGGTGCTGCGGATATCGCCATAGAGCTTCTCCAGCACTTCGACGTACAGCTGCTCCTTGCTGCCGAAGTAGTAATAGATCATGCGCTTGGAGGTGTGGATACGCTCGGCGATGGCGTCCACCCGAGCCCCGGAAAGCCCCTGCTGCACGAACTCGATAACCGCCTCCTGGAGGATGTTCTCGCGGGTCTTTTCCGGGTTGTTCTTGCGGCTCTTGCGCGGCGCGAGAGCAGCTTTGTCAGGCACAACGGAGCGTTCACTGGTCATTGTCATTCTGGGCTCACAGCCATCACTCACAAGCCGGCGATTATGGGCTGCGTCAGGTCGCGAAAGAAAGCGCCGAGGGGGGCCGCCAGCCCCCTCGGTTACAGATCTTCTACAACTTGGAACCCACGCTGAACCGCCAGCCGGAGCGCACCAGGGCAACGACCTAGAAATCGAAGAACACCGTCTCGCCCTCGCCCTGAAGCCGGATGTCGAAACGATAGGCACGCAGGCCATCGACCTCGCAAGGCCACGCCAGCAAGGTTTCCCGGCGCTGCGGCTGCTCGATCAGGTTCAGCACCGGGCACTGCTGGTTGGCTTGCGGCTCATCGGCGAAGTACAACCGGGTGTGCAGGTGGATGTTGATCCCCCGGGCGAACAGCATCACGTTGATGTGCGGCGCCATGGGCAGGCCGGCGGTATTGTTTACAATTCCAGGCTTGACTGTATGCACAATCCACTCTCCAGCATCGAAAGTGGTGGCGGCCCGGCCGAAGCAGTTGAAGGGTTTTTCCGTATCGAAGATCGGGTCATGAATGCCTTCATGATTGGCCTGCCAGAACTCCAGGAACGAGTCGCGTACCAGGTGGCCATTGCCATCGTAGACGTGGCCCAACAGCAGGATGTGCTCGCCCGGAGCATCCTCCCTGGCCAGCCGATTGCAGATTTCCTCGGGCCGGGAGGGATTTCCCGCGGCGGCCAGGGCCAGGCCGATATGCACGTAGGGCCCGGCGGTTTGCGAGGGGGTTTCCGGCAACAGTCGAACGGGCATGGCGGGTTCCTCAGCAGTTCTCGAAATGGATCCGGCGCTGGCCACGCAGCACGATGTCGAAGCGATAGGCCAGGCAATCCATGGGGTTGGCGTTACTCATGTCCAGCCGGGCGATCAGGCTCTGCACCGCCTCCGGGCTGGCGATCGACTTGACGATCGGGCACAGCGGGATCAGCGGATCGCCTTCGAAGTACAGCTGGGTGACCAGCCGCGTGGCGATCGCCGGACCGCTGATGGAGAAATGAATGTGCGCCGGGCGCCAGTCGTTGGGAGCGTTGCGCCATGGATAGGGGCCAGGCTTGATGGTGCGGAAGCTGTAGTAGCCGTCGCGATCGGTGAGGGTCCGCCCGACCCCGCCGAAATTCGGGTCCAGGGGCGCCAGGTAGCGGTCGTTCTTGTGCCGATAGCGGCCGCCGGCATTGGCCTGCCACATTTCCACCAGGGTATGGGGCACCGGCTTGCCGTATTGGTCGCATACCCGCCCGGCGACGATGATCCGCTCTCCCACCGGCAAGCCGCCGTTGTCGAAATTGCGCAGCAGGTCGTTGTCCAGGCGTCCGAGGCGCAGCTTGGAAAAGTCCGGACCGCCGGTTTCACTGGGCGATTGGACAATGCTCACCAGCGCCTGGCGCGGGGAACGGGTGATGGAACTCTTGTAGTCGGGCGTCAGGGCCTTGGGGTGCCAGTCACGGTCGCGAATCACGAAGCGACTGCCGTCTGCATCGGACATGTCGGTCTCCTGTTGTTTGAGTTCTGGAGCGCAGCTTGTAGAGCTTCAAACAAACCAGGCCGGCGGAATATTGAAAAACCGGCGCTCATCCATAACCGGAAGGTTAAGGATATCGCCCCTCGCGATAGGCCAGCCCGACCTCCCGCAACACCTGCACCGCCCATTGCGCCGCCAGCGGCAACGGCAGGCTGGCATTGCTGGAGATCCCCACCGAGCCACCGGGCTCGCGCAACCCCAGGTCCAGCTCCAGCAGTTCGCCACTGGCCAGGTCCAGGCGCACCGCATCCAGCGGCGCGATCCACAACGCATCGCTGGACAAGGTGTAGCGCCGGCCCAGGGCCAGCGACAGGGTTTCCAGGCGTTGTGGCGACTGGGCAATGCCACACTGCACGAACAGGCTGTCGGCATGCTTGCGGATACTGGTGCCAGCCAGCGGCAGCACCAGCGGATAACGGCCGACGGCCTCACGGTCGAGCAGTCCGCTGGCCAACGGATGCCCGGGGCGCGCCACCAGGGTCATGGACTCGTTGTACAGATGCTCGAAGCTCAGGCCCTGGATCTCCGGGCTCTCGGTCATGCGCCCCACCACCAGGTCCAGGTCGCCGACCCGCAATTGCGAGAGCAGGTAGGCGCTGGGGCCGGTGACCACGCTGAGCGTCAGCGCCCCATGCCGCTGGTGCAAACGCCGCAGCACCTCCGGCAGCAACAGGCTCTCCACCGTAGAAAGCACGCCGATACGCACCGCCTGCGCGGCATGCTCACCACCGCGCAAGCTGCTGACTCCTTCCCGCAGGGCCTGCACCGAAGGGCCGGCATAACGCAGGAAGGCCCGCCCGGCCTCGGTCAGGCTGAGCCCGGCCTTGCTGCGCTCGAACAACCGGGTGTCCAGCAAGGTCTCCAGTTCCTTGAGGGTCTTGGACATCGCCGGCTGGCTCACCGCCAGCACATCGGCGGCCCGGGCCAGGCTGCCCTGGCGGGCCATTTCAAGAAAACCCACCAGGTGACGGAATTTGATGCGGGTATCGATGTTCAATAGGGAGCCCCAAAATGCGCTTGCAACCGGCCGACCCGGTGCCGGGCCATGGTAGCGTGGGCAAAAATCCCTGACGACCGGACTGGCGCCGGTTCCAGCCAGCAGCAACACTGACCAGCAGAAGAAACGAGGACTCCCCCATGCTTTGGAAAAAAGGCCGGCGCAGCGACAACGTCGTGGATGTGCGAGATGACAGCAGCGGCGGTGGTGGCGGCGGCTTGCGCTTCGGCGGCGGCAAGGGGTTGAGCCTGACGGCGATCGTGCTGATCGTCGGCATCGGCTGGGCCACCGGCCAGGACCCGCTGCAGATCCTCGGGCAACTGCTCGGCCAGGGCGGCGGCCAGGTCTCGGCCCCGGCCACCACCCAGGAACGCAAGGCGCCACCGGCCAACGATGAACAGGCGGAATTCGTCCGCGCGATCCTCGGCGATACCGAGGATACCTGGGGCCAGATCTTCCAGCAGGCCGGCCGCCAGTACCAGGCGCCCAAGCTGATTCTGTTCCGTGGCCGGGTCACGTCCGCCTGCGGCGCCGCCACTTCGGCCAGCGGCCCCTTCTATTGCCCAGCCGATCGCCAGGTGTACCTGGACATGGATTTCTTCCGGGAAATGGCCCAGCGCTTTTCCGCCGCTGGCGACTTCGCCCAGGCCTACGTGATCGCCCATGAGGTGGGCCACCACGTGCAGACCTTGCTCGGGGTCTCGGCCAAGATGCAGGCGGCCCGCCAGCAGGGTCGGCAGATGGAAGGCGACGGTGGCCTGCTGGTACGCCAGGAGTTGCAGGCCGACTGCCTGGCCGGCGTCTGGGCCTACCACGCGCAAAAACGCTTGAACTGGCTGGAACCCGGGGATGTGGAAGAAGCCCTGAACGCCGCCAATGCCATCGGCGACGACCGCCTGCAGCAGCAGGGCCAGGGCCGGGTGGTACCGGATTCCTTCACCCACGGCACCTCGGCCCAGCGGGTGCGCTGGTTCAAGACCGGTTTCAGTCAGGGCCAGGTCGGCCAGTGCGACACCTTCGCCGCCAAGAGCCTGTAGATGCGCCGCCTGCTCGCGGCGCTGCTGTGCCTGGGCAGCCTGGGCGCCCAGGCTGCGGGGCATGGGGTCAAGATCATCAGCCCCGGACGACTGGAACTGCCAGCCGGTGAACTGGCCCTGGGCCTGAGCCAGGACTGGCGCCAGCCATTGCCGGACATACAGCGGGCCCTGGTGATCGTCCATGGCCGCCTGCGCAACGCCCAGACCTACCTGCACAGCGGCGAAAGCGCCGCCAGGCTGGCCGGGCAAGACGCCACGACCCTGGTGATCGCCCCGCAGTTTCTCAATCAGCACGACATTGCCCGCCATCACCTGCCCAGCAGCCTGTTGCGCTGGCAGGGCAACGCCTGGATGGGCGGCGAGCCAGCCACCGCCCCCCAGGCGCTGAGCTCCTACGCGGCACTGGACGCCATCCTGCTGCGCCTGGGCGATCGCCAGCGCTTTCCCAACCTGCAGGAAGTGGTGGTCGCCGGCCACTCGGGCGGTGCCCAGGTGGTGCAACGCTACGCCCTGGCCAGCGGCGACCATGCCGAACTGCAGCGGGCCGGAATCGGCCTGCGCTTCGTGGTCGCCAATCCTTCGTCCTACGCCTACTTCGACGCCTGGCGCCCGGTAGCCGTCGAGCCAGCCGCCTGCCGCGGATTCAACCAGTGGAAATACGGCCTGGAGCGACGCCCGGCCTATGTCGCCCGGCTAATGCCGGAACAGCTGGAGCAGCGTTATGCGGGGCGGGATATTACCTACCTGCTGGGACAACAGGACATCGACCCTCGGCACCCGGCCCTGGACAAGAGCTGCGCCGCCGAGGCCCAGGGCGCCTATCGCCTGGCGCGCGGGCACAACTATTTCGACTACCTGCTAAGGCGTCATCCCCAGGGCCTGGCCCAACGCCTGGTAGAGGTGCCGGGGGTCGGTCATGACGGGGACAAGATGTTCACCTCGGCCCAGGGCCAGGCGGCGCTGTTCAAGTAGAACCGCGCCCGGCCTCAAGCCCGCAACAGGCGGTGCAACTGCGCGCAATCCTGTGCATGCCAGTCGGTCAGTTCCGGCCAGGGGTTGTCCGGCAGGTTGACCAGCACCGTGCGGGTACCGGCGGCGCGGCCGCAGTCCAGGTCGAAGCGGTAATCGCCGACCATCACCATGCGCTGCGGAGCCACATCCCAGGCCTGGGCCAGCTTCAGCAGGCCACCGGGATGAGGTTTGGGCGGGGCCTCGTCGCGGCCCAGCACATGGGCCTGGGCGAAGCAGTCGGCCAGGCCGATGGCTTGCAAGGTCACGTGGGCCAGCTCGCGGGCATTGCGAGTGAGGATGCCCAGGCGATATCCGCGCCCAGCCAGGTCCCGCACCAGTTCCACCGCGCCCGGCGCCGGGCGCGAACCCAGGGCCAGGTCACGCTCGTGCTCCAGCAGCCAGGCATGCTTGGCCGCGGACTCATCCGCCGGCAAGGCCGCCAGGTGCGTGAGGATGTCTTCATCCGCCGGGATCGCCAACGCCTGGCGGATCGCTTCGAAGTCATGCACGGCGATGGTCAGGGTGCCGTCCATGTCGAACACCCAATGCTCGATATCCGAAAGGCTCATGCCCAATCCTTGCGATGGCGGATCAACCCTTCCTGGGTCACCGAAGCGACCAACTGGCCGGCACGGTTGAACACGCTGCCCCGGGAGAAGCCCCGGGAGTTGCCGGCCCATGGGCTGTCCATGGCATACAGCAGCCAGTCATCGGCACGCAGGTCGGCGTGGAACCACAGGGCGTGGTCGAGGCTGGCCACTTGCATATCCTTCTGCCAGACCGACTTGCCATGGGGCAGCAGCGAGGTGACCAGCAGGCCGAAGTCCGAGGCATAGGCCAGCAGGTACTTGTGCAGCGCCGGGTTGTCGGCCAGGGTGCCGTCGGCGCGGAACCAGACGTACTTCACCGGATCCATCGGCTGCGGGTTGTACGGGTCTCTCTCGGTCACCGGGCGCACTTCGATGGGCTTGGGGCACAGCAGCTTTTCCCGCATGTGCTCGGGAATCAGGTGCGCGCGCTGGGTGGCGATCTCCAGCTCCGAGGGCAGGTTCTCCGGGCCGACCACCTGGGGCATGCCGCTCTGGTGCTCGAAACCCTGCTCGTCGTACTGGAACGAAGCGCTGCAGGTGAAGATCGGATTGCCCTTCTGGATCGCCGTCACGCGCCGGGTGCTGAAGCTGCCGCCATCGCGGACCCGGTCCACCTGGTAGACCACCGGCAAGGCAGCGTCCCCGGGGCGCAGGAAGTAACCGTGCATGGAATGCACATGGCGCGCCTCCTCCACCGTCTGGCTGGCGGCGGACAGCGATTGGCCGAGTACCTGGCCCCCGAACAGCTGGCGGAAACCCAGGTCCTGGCTGCGCCCACGAAACAGGTTTTCCTCGATGGGTTCCAAGGTCAAAAGATCGACCAGATCATCCAGCACATGACTCATTCAGACTCTCCTCACACAGAGCAAAACCGCGCAATCTCGGCTGCGGCGGTCAAATCGATTCGGGGCAAGCAACCTCATCGGCACATTCTAAACATGCGCGATTGCTATCCATGCAAGGTTTCCAACCACTGTTCACGGGTGATGCGGTACAGCACATGCTCGCGCAATGGGTGATCGCCGGCGAGCTTGGGATGTTCGAAATCCCCCTGGACGGCATGCTGCATGCCAATGGCCTGCATCACTTTCTGCGACGCCAGGTTGGTCCGGGTGGTGAAGGCTACCACTTCGTCCAGGGCCAGGTGCTCGAACGCGCAACGCAACGCCGTCCAGGCCGCCTCGCTGGCATAACCCAGGCCCCAGTGCTCGCGGGCCAGGCGCCAGCCGATCTCCACCGCCGGGGTGAAAGGCGCTTCGAAACCCACCACGCCCAGGCCGGTAAAACCGATGAAGGCGCCGTTGTCCTTGCGCTCCAGGGCCCAGGTGCCAAAACCATGCTCGGCGAAATGCCCGCGTATGCGGCCGATCAAGGCGGCGCTCTCCAGACGGCTCAAGGGTGCCGGAAAGTAGCGCATGACCTGCGGATCGGCACACATCGCCGCAAAAGCCTGCAAGTCGTCGTCACGCCATTGGCGCAGCACCAGGCGCGCGCTTTCCAGTTGCAGTATCGGCTCCATCGGTGCCCTCCGTTTTCATGGGTGCAAGTCTACATCGCTGGTAGGATCCTTCACGGGTCCTTCTAAGAAAATGCCATGACATTGCCGCTGATCTACCACGACGACTACAGCCCGGAATTCCCCCCGGAGCACCGCTTCCCCATGGACAAGTTTCGCCTGTTGCGCGACCACCTGGTGGACAGCGGCCTCACCCGGGATACCGACCTGCTGCGCCCGCAGCTGTGCCCGGCCGAAGTCCTGGCGCTGGCCCACGACCCTGGGTATATCGAGCGCTACATGAATGGCGAGTTGTCCCGGGAAGACCAAAGGCGCCTGGGCCTGCCCTGGAGCGAAGCCCTGGCCCGGCGCACCGTGCGCGCGGTCGGCGGTTCGCTGCTGGCCACCGAGCAGGCGCTGGAACACGGCCTGGCCTGCCACCTGGCCGGCGGTACCCACCACGCCCACTACGACTATCCAGCCGGCTTCTGCATCTTCAACGACCTGGCGGTGATCAGCCATTACCTGCTGGAAAGCGGGCGCGTTGGACGGGTACTGATCTTCGATTGCGACGTGCACCAGGGCGACGGTACCGCGCGGATCTTGCAGCACACCGCCGATGCGGTGACCGTCTCGCTGCACTGCGAAAAGAACTTCCCGGTGCGCAAGGCCCAGAGCGACTGGGACATCCCCCTGGCCATGGGCATGGGCGATGCCGAGTACCTGGAGGTGGTGGACGATGCCCTCAACTACCTGCTGCCGCTGTACCAGCCGGACCTGGTGCTGTACGACGCCGGGGTCGACGTCCACCAGGACGACGCCCTGGGCTACCTCAAGCTCACCGACGCCGGGGTGGCCGAGCGCGACGAACGAGTCATGCGTCAATGCCTGGGCCGGGATATCCCGGTGGTGGGAGTGATAGGCGGCGGCTACAGCAAGGACCGCCAGGCCCTGGCCCGACGCCACGGCATCCTGCACCACAGCGCCCAGAGAGTCTGGGAGTCGCTAGGCTGTCGCTGACCCGACGCCCTTACCCACACCAGCTGTGGAACCGCTTGTGGATAACCTGAGTGAAAGCCTCCACAGCCCTTGTTCCACAAGGGCTAGGTTCAATCGCTCGTTTTTTGATCGAAAACCATGAACCGTCACATTCTTGTGAATCGCTTACCCCCAATCCCTGTGGAGCCGGCTGTGGATAACCTGCGGGAAACCAGCTACAGCCCAGGATCTGCAAGACCTACAGGCTGACGCTCAGTTTTTGACCAGGGGTCGATCCATTCATCGCGGCCATCCATGCTTACCCCCACTCTCTGTGGAGGCGCCTGTGGACAACCTGCGTAAAACTCATCCAACCCCTTGTAGAACGTGGCCTTCAGACGATCGACTATTTTTTGACCAGAGTCATCAAGCGGTCACCCAGCCATGCTCGCTTACCCCCAATCCCTGTGGAATCGCTTGTGGATAACCTGCGAGCAAGCCGCTGTAGCCCTTGACCCACAAGGCCTGCAGCCTATCGACTAGATTTTGAGCAGTTTCACCGGCACAGCAGCCTGGCCATGGCTCGGGTAGAATGCGCGGCTCATTCCACCAGCACCGCCCCGCCATGACTCGATCCCCTTCCTCCCTGTCCCACCACGTTGCCATCATCGGTGGCGGCCCGGCCGGCCTGATGGCTGCCGAGGTCCTGAGCCAGGCGGGAGTCCGGGTCGACCTGTATGACGGCATGCCCTCGGTCGGACGCAAGTTCCTCCTGGCGGGCGTGGGCGGCATGAACATCACCCATTCCGAAGCCTATCCGGCCTTTCTCTCGCGCTATGCCGAACGAGCGCCGCAAATCGCCCCCTGGCTGCGCGACTTCGATGCCCAGGCCCTGTGCCAGTGGATTCACGAGCTGGGGATCGAGACCTTCGTCGGCAGCTCCGGCCGGGTGTTTCCTAGCGACATGAAGGCCGCGCCCTTGCTGCGCGCCTGGCTCAAGCGCCTGCGCGAGGCCGGGGTGGTTATCCACACCCGGCATCGCTGGCTCGGCTGGAATGCCGACGGCAGCCTGCGTATCCAGCATCCCGAGGGTGAAAGCGCGGTACGCCCCGACGCGGTGCTACTGGCGCTGGGCGGCGGCAGTTGGGCACGCCTGGGCTCCGATGGCGCCTGGATGGCGTTGCTTGCGCAACGCGGGGTCGAGGTAGCGCCGCTGCAGCCGAGCAACTGCGGTTTCGAGGTCAGTACCTGGAGCGAGTTGCTGCAGAGCAAGTTCGCCGGGGCGCCATTGAAGAATGTCGCTATCGGCTTGAACGACGACACGCCACGGCTGGGGGAATGCGTGATCACCGCCAAGGGTATCGAGGGCAGCCTGATCTATGCCCTTTCGGCCTCGATCCGTGAAGCGATCAACCTGCACGGCCAAGGCACCATTCATATCGACCTGCTGCCGGGCAAGCCCCGGGACAAGGTCCAGGCGGCCCTGGCCAAGCCTCGTGGTTCGCGTTCGATGGCCAAGCACTTGCATAGCCAGTTGGGGATCGATGGCGTCAAGGCCGCCTTGCTGCGGGAGCTGACACCGGCCGCGACCTTCAATGATCCGGCCAGCCTCGCGGCGGCGATCAAGGCCCTCCCGCTGGCGCTGGTGAAGCCCCGCCCCCTGGACGAAGCCATCAGCAGTGCCGGCGGCGTACGTTTCGAAGCACTGGATGAACGCTTGATGATCCGGCAGGAGCCTGGGCTGTTCTGCGCCGGAGAAATGCTCGACTGGGAGGCCCCCACCGGCGGCTACCTGTTGACCGCCTGCTTCGCCAGCGGACGCCGGGCCGGGCACGGCATCCTCCAATGGCTAGCCGAGCCCCGCAGGCCCCTGGCCAAATAGCTGGGACCTGCCGCCGGCAACTGACCGCGGTGCCTACGGCTTGCGCTTGCGCGGGCCGGTGTTGAAGGCCGGCACCTTGCGCACCGGCTTCACCGCAGGCTCGGCGGCTACTTCGCCGCTATCGACCCAACGCCCCAGGTTGCGTTTGCCGGCACCACCGGCAGCCTTGGGCTTCTTCGGCTTTTTAGGCTTCTTCACCACCTGACCACTGGCGTCGGTCTCGGGCACCCGGTGCTCGGGCTCGAAATCCTGCTCCTCATGGCGCTTGAGGGTCTGGCGGGTAAGCATTTCGATCGCCGACAGCAGGTTCACTTCATCGGCGCAAACCAGGGAAATCGCTTCACCGGTGGAACCGGCACGCCCGGTGCGGCCGATGCGGTGGACGTAGTCCTCGGCGACGATCGGCAGGTCGAAGTTGACCACCAACGGCAGATCCTCGATGTCCAGGCCGCGGGCCGCCACATCGGTCGCCACCAGGATCTGGATCTCGCCCAGCTTGAACCGGTCCAGAGCACGCTGGCGCGTGGCTTGGGGCTTGTCGCCGTGGATGCCGTCGGCATTCACGCCCTGGCCCTGGAGTTTCTCCACCAGGGCATCCACGCCGTTACGGGTCTTGGCGAACACCAGCACCTGCTTCCAGCGGTTCTTGCGCAGCAGGTGGCTGAACAGTTCCGGCTTGCGCTTCTTGTCCACCGGTACCACCCATTGCTTGACCGTGCTGGCGGCGACGTTGCGCGGGCTGACCTCGATGCTCAGCGGGTCATTGAGCATCTGCCCGGCCAACAGGCGGATGGCATCGGAGAACGTCGCGGAGAACAGCAAGGTCTGGCGCTTTTTCGGCAGGGCTGCGTAGATGCTCTTGAGCTCTTCGGAAAACCCCAGGTCGAGCATGCGGTCGGCCTCATCCAGCACCAGGGTCTGCAACTGACCGAACTTCACCGCGTTCTGCCGGAACAGGTCCAGCAGGCGGCCAGGTGTCGCCACCAGCAGGTCGACACCCTTGCGCAGCTTCATCATCTGCGGGTTGATGCTGACTCCGCCATACACCGCGTAGGTGCGCAGTGGCAGGTGTTCGGCGTACTGGCGCACGCTGTCGTGAACCTGCTCGGCCAGCTCGCGGGTTGGCACCAGGATCAGCGCCCGCACCGAATTGCTGTCGACCTTCGGACCTTCCAGGGTCAGCAATTGCAACAGCGGCAGGGCGAAACCGGCGGTCTTGCCGGTGCCGGTCTGGGCTGCGGCCATGAGGTCGCGACCGGCCAGCACCGCCGGAACCGCCTGGGCCTGCACCGGGGTCGGGGTCTGGTAGCCAAGGGGTTCAAGGGCGCGCAGCAAGGGTTCGATCAGGCCGAGAGTGGCGAATGTCATGGGGATACCGTAGGAAAGAGTCAGCACAGGAATGCAATGGGCGGCAGTTTACCCTAATTCACGGCCCCACTTACGGACCATGCCCGTCGGCCCGGGAGCGTGTATGCTCGCCCCCCAGCCGGCCCCAAAGAATGCCCCGCGCCCTGCGCACCGGACATCTTCTCGGCCCTCCCCCCTCAAGGAGTCTCACCTCGCATGGACCAAGAAAATCCGTTCCAGGCCCCCGCCGCCGAACTGCGGATCGCCCCGACCGTCGATCAGAACCTGCGCCTCTACAGTGTCGCAGCCATCGGCCTGAGCACCTTCCTCGGCACCGCCATCGCGGGAGCCTATTTCATCAGCCGGAACCTCAAGGCACTGGGGCGCGAGGCTGAGGTGAGGAAAGCCTGGACCATGGGCATCGGTGTCTTCCTGGCCATGACCCTGGCAGGCTTTTTCCTTCCGGATAACGTTCCCGCCGTGGTCTTCATCCTGCCGCAGATCTACGGGATGAACGCCTACGCGCGCCAACTGTTCGGCCCCCAGGTGGTGGACCACAAGGCCAACGGCGGCAACTTCGTCTCGTTATGGCCAGTGGCGGGAATCAGCCTGTTGTTTTGCCTGGCCCTGGCGGCGGTGGTCTTCGCGATAGCGCTGCTTATCGGCCTCGAGTGATTCCTTCGCGCTGAAACCACAACGCCGGGTACCCGGCGTCCTTTGTACATGGAGTCCCAATGCGCAATATCGCCCTGTCCGCACGGATGCTCGCGGGCCTGTCTCTGGCCCTGTGCCTCCCCCTTGCCGGAGCTGCCGAACTCATCGGCTTCCGTGAAATCACCGTGGCGGATGCCAGCGGCCAGCGCCCACTGCATGTCGCCCTCTGGTATCCCACCGAAACACCCGCGCCGCTGCTGACATCCGCAGAGACCCCGGTCTTCCAGGGCCTACCCGCCATCAAGGATGCCTCGCCTGACCCGGCGGCCCACCCATTGGTGGTCCTGTCCCACGGCTATCGCGGCAGCTGGCGCAACCTCAGCTGGCTGGTACCGAGCCTGGTCAACCAGGGCTATGTGGTCGCAGCTCCAGACCACCCTGGCACCACGACCTTCGACCGACGCCCGGCAGAAGCGGCGAAGCTCTGGGAGCGCCCCCACGATATGAGCCAGGTGATCGACACGCTCACTGCCGACAGCAGCCTGGCCGGCGCCGTCGATCCGCAGCGTATCGCCGCCATCGGCCATTCCCTGGGCGGCTGGACGGTCACCGCGCTGGCTGGCGCCCGCTACAGCCCGCAACGCTTCCTCGAGGAATGCCGACTGCATCCCAACCCGCGCCTGTGCGGGTTGGCTGCGGAACTGGGTATCGCTGCAGGCAACCAGGGCCAGCTGAGTGCCGACCTGCGCGACCCGCGAATCAAGGCAGTGGTTTCCCTGGACCCGGGACTGGTCCGCGGATTTACCCCACAGAGCCTGGCCGCGGTACAGACGCCGACCTTGATCCTGGGCGCCGGGGTGAACATTGCCGGCATGCCGGTGGAACAGGAGTCGGGGTACCTGCAAGCCCACCTGCCGCCGGCCACCTCAAGCCTGCTGGTGGTCGCCGATGCCAGCCATTTCAGCTTCATGCAGCTGTGCAAGCCGGGAGCCACGGCCCTGCTCAGGGCAGATGACCCCGAGGATGAAATCATCTGCCGGGACGGCGACAAGCGCGGCCGCGAAGCGATTCACCAGCAAGCGGTCCAGGTCATCGGCGGTTTTCTCGAACGCCACCTGGCCAGCCAGCCGACGCCGCCATAATCAGGCGGCCTCTTCCCGGGCCACGGCCTTGGGCTTGCGCCATTGCGGCAGGCCGATCAACACCACAGCGCTGATGATCACCAGCATCGCCAGCGCCTCTTCGAAGCCGATGCTCTCGCCGACGAAGACGATGCCCAGCAACACCGCCACCGCGGGGTTGACGTAGGCATAGCTGGTGGCCGCCGCCGGGCGTACGTGCTTGAGCAGGTACATGTAGGCATTGAAGGCGATGATCGAACCGAAGCCTGCCAGGTAGGCCAGCGCCAGCCAGCCCTCCAGGGCGGGCATGGCTTCCAGGCGCTCGCCGCGCAGCAGGCTGCCCAGCAACAGCACTACACCACCGACGAGCATTTCCGCGGCGCTGGCCATGGCCCCCTGGGGCAGAGGCAAATGCTTGCTCCAGACCGAGCCGAAGGCCCAGGCCGCTGCGGCGAACAGCAACAGGGCCGCGCCCAAGGGGCTCGATTGCAGGTTGGAACCCAGGTTCAGCATGCCGATGCCGATCATCCCGAGGATGATGCCGGCCCACTCCAGGCGGGTATTGCGCGTGCCCCAGAAATAACCGCAGAGCAAGGTGAACAACGGCACCGTGGCCACCGCCAGGGCCGCCACTCCGGAAGCCACGCCCAGGTGCTCGGCGACCGTCACCGCACCGTTGCCGAAACTCAGCAGCAGGATGCCGATGATCCCGGCGGCCTTCCATTGCGCCCAGGTGGGCGCCGGGACTCCACGCCAGCGCAGGAACGCATACATCAGGCTGCCGGCGAGTACGAAGCGGATACCGGCAAGCATCAAGGGTGGCCAGTATTGGACACCGATGCGGATCACCAGGTAGGTCGACCCCCAGATCACGTAGAGGGCAAAGAATGCAGCGATCAACGGCAAGGGAAAGCGGCTTTGGCCAGGCATGGGATACGGCTCGGGAGGCAGGCAGGGAGGGCCCATTGTAGAAAGCCGAACGGGGCAAGCTTAAGTTACAAAACTTGTTTTTAAGAGCAGTACACTTTCCAAAACATGGAGTTCGGGGCTATATACCTTGCTTTCGAAAGCCAGGGTGTTTTGGAGCCTTCCATGGACAAGTATGACCGCATGCTCTTGGCCCAACTGCTGGAAAACGGCCGGGCGACTTATGCCGAGCTGGCGCGCAAGGTCAACCTCTCGGCACCTGCCGTGGCCGAGCGGGTCGCCAAGCTCGAAGCCAGCGGCGTGATCACCGGCTACCAGGCCAAGGTCGACATGAACAAGCTGGGGTTGCCGATCCAGTGCGTCATCGAACTGCGCCTGGCCCAGCACGGCAACCAGAAAAGCTATGACGAACTGATCAAGATCCCACAACTCACCGAATGCCACCGGGTCACGGGCGATCCCTGCGTGATCATGCAGGCCGCCGTGGGTTCGATGCCGGAGCTGGAAGAGCTGATCAACCGCGTCGCCCAGTTCGGCTTCAGCAAGACTTCCATCGTGCTCTCCAGCGCCATTGAACGGCGCCTGCCCCTGGGGCACCTGGACAGCAACGGCAAACCTTCCACCTGATCCACCATTGGCCTGTAGCCGCTGTCGAGCCACGGCCAAGCTGCGGGCCGCAGATTCCGATGGGGCTTGCGGCGCGTCAGCGATGGCGCCGCAAGTGCTCGGGCACCTTGGCCGCCGGAACCTTCTGCAACTTGCACAAGAAATCGTGGGACAACTGGTGCAGGCCGTGGGTATCGCGCAGTTCGCCCGCCAGGTGCACCAGCAAGTTGGCCGCCATCTCAGCGTCGGCCATGGCCCGGTGGGCCTGGCCGGTATGCGGCAGGCTGGCGTAGGCGGTCAGGGTGCCCAGCTTGTGGTTCGGCGCCGCCGGCATCAGGCGCCGGGCCAGCAGCAGGGAACAGGCGAAGTTCTGCAACCGGGTGCGCCGGATCCGCCCCAGCTCGAAATCCCAGAACTTCTGGTCGAAGGCGGCGTTATGCGCCACCAACGGCGTGGTGCCGACGACCTCGTTGACTTCGTTCATCACCTGCTCCGCCGAGGGAGCCCCGCGCAGCATGGCGTTGCTGATGCCGGTCAATTGCTCGATGAACGCCGGTACCCGCACGCCGGCATTCATCAGGCTCTGGTAACGCTCGACGATGCGCCCCTGTTCGAGGATCACCACGGCGATCTCGGTGGCCCGGCAACTGCTGCTCGGGGAAAGCCCGGTGGTTTCGAAGTCGATGACGGCAATGCGTTCCAAACCTGTTTTGCTCCGTATGAATCTGTTTTCAGCTTTTCAACAACAAGGCGCCTTCGATCGGCACATAGCGGCTGGCGGCGCGAATCAGCGAATTGGCGGTCAGCCCCGGCACTCCGTAGGCCACCGCGCTGACGCCATGCTTGTGGATGATGCGCTCCAGCAAGAGGTCGAAATCGCCGTCGCCGGAGGCCAGCACCACTTCATCCACCTGGCTGGCGGCGTCCATGATGTCGATGGTGATACCCACGTCCCAGTCGCCCTTGGCCGAGCCATCGCTGCGCTGGATGTAGGGTTTGAGTTTTACCGTGAAGCCCAGGTTGCGCAGGATCTGCTGGAACTGCTGCTGCTTGCTGTCACCGCGGTCGATGGCATAGGCATAGGCCTGGACGATCTGCCCGTGCTTGCTGATATCGGCCCACAGCGCCGCGTAGTTGAAGTGACAGCCATAAGCCTGGCGCACGGTGTAGTAGAGGTTTTGGACATCGGCGAACAGGGCGATTTTTTTCACCGCTAATCCTCATGGCGCTGCAGCACGGCAACTGGATCGACCCTTGGGGTCGGAAAAGTCGTCCAGTATGCCAGCGCCAGGGATTGTTCCGCGAATTATCGGCCCGGGGCATGTTGTGGCCCCGGACCGATGGTAGGTCAGACGAAGGAATCGTCGTCGGAGAAGAACGAACTGTCGTCGTTGTCGTAGCCCGCGTCGTTGAGGCCGCCCTGGTCGTTGCCGCCCCAGGAGTCGTTGTTGGCATAACGCTGTTCGTCATTGCCCCAGCCGCTGTTGTCGCTGGCCGGCGCCGGCTCTTCCTTGATGACTTCGACCACTTCCTGGGGCTGCTGGTTGCTGTGGAACAGGCTGCTGATGCCCTGGGCCAGCATCACGCCGCCTGCGACACCGGCGGCGGTTTTCAGCGCGCCACCCAGGAAACTGCTGCCAGCCGCTGGCGCCTGCTGCGGCGCATAGTTCTGTTGCGGCGCAGCGCCGAACCCCTGCTGGGGCGCACCGAAATTCTGCTGTGGCGCGCCAAAGCCCGGGCGTGGCGGCTCACGCCAGCCACCGCCGGAAGATGGCGCCGGGCTCGCGGCCGGGGCCGGTTGCGCTTCGCGGGAGCCACCGAAGATGCTCGACAAGAACCCGCCACTCGAGGCCGGGGCCGGAGCCGCCTGGGACTTGGCCTGTTGCAGTTGGGCCTGCAGTTGCTGGACTTGCTGGGTCAGTTGCTTGTTCTGTTCGTCGAGGCTCTTGAGGGCAGCCTCCTGCACCAGGATCGCCTGGGTCATGAAATACCCGGCCGCAGGCTGGCGGGTCAGATGCTCCTTGATCCGCGCCTCGGCCTGGGCATCACGCGGGGCTGAATCCGTTTCGGCTTGCTGCAACCGTGAAAACAGTCCATCGATCAGGGTTTGCTCTTCGCTATTCATGGCGACCTCTTTAGATTGCCGGTAAAAATCCGCTCTACGGTCCGAAGGGACCGCGATACGCAACAGTTATGGGGTTGGTGCGTCGACTTTCAATGGTCTTTACCCAAGGTTTACGTTTGCTTCCCCGGGGCCTGCATCGGTTAAAGTGTCCAACCGCTTCGCCACTGCGACCCCTTCGATGAATCCGTTAGACGTTCTGCGCGACTCCCTGTATTTCTTTCGACGCAACCTCGGGCGCATCGCCCAGCTGTGCCTGCCACTGGTGATTCTCGAGGCGCTGCTGCAACAGGCTGCCGGCAAGGCCCTGGGCCCGAATGCTTTTTCCGGGTACAGCGTGATCGTCGGCCTGCTGGTGTATCCGCTGTACACCGGCGCACTGATCCTGCTCCTCGATGCCCGTACCCGTGGCGAATCGCCCCGAACCCGCGATCTCTTGGCCATGAGCCTGAGCCTGTGGCCGCGCTTCGCCCTGCTGACGGCGGTCAGTACCCTGCTGATCTTGCTGGGGCTGTCGCTGTATTTCCTGCCGGGCCTATGGCTGATGGTGGTCCTGGCCTTCGCCGAGTACCTGCTGGTACTCAAGGGGGCATCGCCGCTGAATGCCATCACCGAGAGCTTCCGCCTGAGCCGCGGGCATTTCCTACGGATCCTGGCGTGCATCCTGTGCGTGATGACCCCGCTCTGGCTGCTCAAGGGCATGAGCGAAGCCGCCTATCCAGACCCGACGCCGCTGGTGGCACTGACCATCGACAGCGCCTACAGCTTCCTCCAGCTGTTCACCAGCGTGGTGCTGTTCCGCCTGTTCATGCTGATCAGCCAGCAGCCGGACAAGCACTGAAACCCCGGCGCGACCGCTCTACCCCTTGGGGGACGGCTGCGCACTCGGTTATGCTCGGACCCCATCCCGCAACGCCATAAGCCGAGCCGATGATCCGTCTACTTCGCGTGACCCTGTTGAGCCTGCTGCTGATCGGCCTGGTATTAGCCGGTCTGATCTACAGCCTGACCTGGCGTCCCCAGGCCAAGGAAACCCTGGCGGTTTCCTGTAGCGCCGAAGCCGCGCCGCTGGTACCGGGCCAAGCGTTGAAGGTGATGACCTGGAACCTGCAGTACCTGGCCGGCAAGCGCTATGTGTTCTGGAACGACCAGGCCCATGGCCAGGACGAACGCCCCACCCTGGAGGACATGGCCTTCAGCCTCGACGAAGTGGCCCGGGTCATCCGCGACGAACAGCCGGACCTGGTGCTGCTTCAGGAAGTGGACGACAACGCCAAGGCCAGCGCCTACCAGGACCAGCTCAAGCTTCTCCAGGAACGCCTGGCCGATCTCTATCCCTGCAGCACCCGGGCCTACGACTGGAAGGCCGACTTCGTTCCCTCTGTGCATATCCTCGGCAGCGTCGGCCGGCAACTGGCGACCCTCAGCCGCTATCGCATCGAACACGCCGAGCGCCTGCAACTGCCGGTGGCGGCCCACAACTTCATCAGCCGGCAATTCCTGCCGCGAGACGCCCTGTTGCTCAGCTACCTGCCCCTGAACGACGGCGGACAACTGGCGGTACTCAATACCCACCTGGAGCGTGCGCAGCAGGCCGGCGAGACCCAGGCCCGGCAAGTCGCGGCCATCGCCAGGACCCTGGACAAACTGGAAGGCCGTGGCACTCCCTGGCTGATCGGCGGCGACTTCAACCTGCTGCCCCTGGGCCAGTACCGGCGCCTGGATGAGAACCAACGCACGCCCTACAGTGCCGACAGCCCCCTGCACCTGCTGTGGGACAAGTACCCGATGATCCCCAGCAATACCCAAGCCAGCGGTGCCGACCGCGCGCACTGGCTGACCCACTATCCCAACGACCCCGGTCTCGATGGGCCGGACCGGACCGTCGACTACCTGTTCTACAGCCCGCGCCTGAAGCGCGTGGAGTCACGGGTCCGCCAGGACGACACCCTGCGCATCTCCGACCATCTGCCGGTGCTCGCGCGCTTCCTGCTGCCGGCCCAGTAAACGGCCAGGGCGATGCCGCGCGGTAGCGGCGCTTTGATCCCTCGGTGAAACCTGGAGCGAAAAAACCACGCGATGCCGTCCTCCAGGTCCAGCACAAGCAAGTGCGCTGGGCCTGGAAGGCTCTTACTTGCGCGGCTTGGCCCGGGCGGTGGCCTCGGCGATCAGCGGATCATCCGGCCAGTAGTGCTTGGGATAACGGCCCTTGAGGTCCTTCTTGACCTCGGCGTAGGTGCTGCGCCAGAAGTTCGCCAGGTCCTGGGTCACCTGTACCGGGCGGCGGGCGGGGGACAGCAGGTGCAACTTGACCGCCTGGTGGCCACCGGCGATGCGTGGGGTTTCGGCCAGGCCGAACAGCTCTTGCAGGCGCACCGCGAGAATCGGCGGCTGTTCGCTGTAGTCCAGGCGAATCGAAGAGCCGGATGGCACCTTCAGGTGCTGCGGGGCCAGCTCGTCCAGGCGCTGGGGCAAGGGCCAGGGCAGCAAGCCGAGCAGGATGCCGGCCAGGTCCAGGTTGGCGAAGTGGGCCAGGCGCGAGACCTTGCCCAGGTACGGCGCCAACCAGTGTTCCAGTCCCTCAAGCAAGGCCGCATCGCTGACATCCGGCCACTGGCTTTCAGCCTTGGCGGCCAGTTCCAGCTGGCGCAACAGGGCCACCCGGGCCTGCCACTGGCGCAGCTCAGCGGTCCAGGGCAACAGTTCCAGGCCCTTGCGCCGCACCAACTGGACCAGGGCCAGGCTACGGGCGCTTTCGTCCAGGCCCGGCAGCGGCTCACGGCTCAGCACCAGCTCGCCCACCTTGCGTTGTCTTTCTGCCCGCAACAGGCCTTCACGCTCGTCCCAGTCCAACTGGTCGACGTTGCGCACCTGCTCGGCCAGCACCGTTTCGAACAGCGCTGGATCGAAATCCGCAGCCAGGTAGATCCGCTCCTCACGCTGACCCTGGCGACTACCCAGGTCGGCGATCACCAGCCAGGGCTGCTTCATCAGGTTGTCGGGCTCGCTGAACAGGGCCGCACGGCCATTGGCCAGGCGGTACTCGGCGCCACCCGGGCGCCGTTGCTGGGCCACCCGGTCGGGATAGGCCAGGGCCAGCAAGGCACCGAGCCAGCGTGGATGCTCGGGATCGGCCACCGCCGCATTAGCTTGGCCCCGCAGGTAGCCGCGGTATTGGCGCGCCAGTTGCCGAGCCCGCTGCACGCCACCCTGGGCGCCACGGGCAGCTCGCGCCTCACCCGAGAGCAGCACCAGGCGGCTGTGCAGGTCGGCGTCGCCCCCCCGCAAGATGTCCCGCTCGCCAAGCAAGGCCGCGACATCGCAAGCCATCGCTGCCAACCCCAGGGACTGGCCACGCAGCAACAGATGGGCGATGCGTGGGTGGGCCGGCAACTCGGCCATGGCCTGGCCGTGGCGGGTCAGGTTGCCTGCCCCGTCGAGCGCGCCCAGGCGCATCAACAGGTCCTGGGCCTGGGCATAGGCCGCAGCGGGCGGCGCATCCAGCCAGGCCAACTGGCCCGGCGTCACGCCCCAGCGCGCCAGTTGCAACGCCAGGCCGGCCAGATCGGCCTGGAGTATCTCCGGGCTGGCATGGGCGGCCAGTTGTTCTTGCTGGTCCGCCGACCACAGCCGGTAGCACACCCCCGGTTCCAGGCGCCCGGCGCGACCGGCACGCTGGGTGGCGCTGGCCCGGGAGATGCGTTGGGTATCGAGGCGGGTCATGCCGCTGCCGGGATCGAAGCGCGGCACCCGCGCCAGCCCGGCATCCACCACCACCCGCACGCCGTCGATGGTCAGGCTGGTCTCGGCGATGTTGGTGGCCAGCACCACCTTGCGCTTGCCCGGCGGCGCCGGATCGATGGCGGCGCGCTGGGCAGCAAGCTCCAGTTCGCCGTGCAACGGGCACAGCAGGATCTCGTCACGCTCGCCCAAGGCCTCGCTCAATTGCTGGTGCACCCGGCGAATCTCCGCCTGGCCCGGGAGGAACACCAGCAGGCTGCCGCTCTCGTCATGGACCGCCTCCAGGACCGCCTGCACCACCCGCGGCTCGATGAACTCACCAGGCTGGAACGGCCGGCCCCAGCGCTGGGCCACCGGGAACATGCGCCCCTCGCTGCGCAGGATCGGCGCATCGTCCAGCAACGCCGACAGGCGCTCGCCCTCCAGAGTCGCCGACATCAGCAGGATCTTCAGCGGTTGCTCGTCACGGAACAGTTCGCGGCCATTGAGGCTCAAGGCCAGGGCCAGGTCGGCATCCAGGCTGCGCTCGTGGAACTCGTCGAAGATCAGCAGGCCGACCCCCTCCAGGGCCGGATCGTCCTGCAGGCGCCGGGTGAGAATGCCTTCGGTGACCACTTCGATACGGGTACGCGGGCCGACCTTGCTGTCCAGGCGGATGCGATAGCCCACGGTTTCCCCGACTTTTTCTCCCAGCTCGCTGGCCAGGCGCTCGGCGGCGGCACGGGCGGCCAGGCGCCGGGGTTCGAGCATCAAGATGGTTTGCCCGGCCAGCCAATCCTGGTCCAGCAACGCCAGGGGCACGCGGGTGGTCTTGCCGGCGCCGGGCGGGGCTTCGAGCACCGCTTCGTGGCGTGTCGCCAGGGCGTCACGCAGTGCAGGCAAAACTTCATCGATCGGCAAGGATTTCATGCTGGCTCCAAAACAGAGGCGCGAGTATAACGGCGAACTGCCCGGGGCTGATCATGGTCTGAGTGCTGATCGACGAGACTTGCCCCCGCACCATTTGTCCGGGCCTTCATGCCTGTTAGGAGATATCCATGCGTATTCCCCACCGTGTCATCGGCGGCATCCTGGTGACCACCCTGCTGACCCAGCTCACCGCCTGCGGCTCGATCTTCTTTCCTGATCGGCGCGGCCAGATCGACGGCAAGATCGACCCGGTGATCGTGGCGCTGGATGCCGTGGGCCTGCTGTTCTACGTGATCCCGGGGCTGATCGCCTTCGGCATCGACTTCGCCACTGGCGCCATCTACCTGGAGCCGGGCAAGACTGCGCAGGTCGCCCCGGAAAAACTCCAGCAGGCCATCGGCGCCGACGGTACAGTCGACAAGCGCAAGTTGCAGGCCATCCTCGAGCAGGAGCTGGGGGGCCACTTCCCGCTGGACGACCCACGCCTGATCCAGCACAAGGGCAGCGTGCAACAACTGGCCCTGTACGGACTACAGCCAGCCGCTTGAACCCGCCACACAAGGAAATCCCATGATCGGCAGCCCGGAACACGCCCGCCTCCTGCGCCTCGCCACCCGCGCCTCGGTGACCGTGGCCGGCATCCTGATCCTGACCAAGGCCGTGGCCTGGTGGCTCAGCGGCTCGGTGAGCATGCTCGCGGGCCTGACCGACTCGGTGCTCGACGGCTTCACCTCGCTGCTCAACCTGCTGGCGGTGCACTATGCCCTGCGTCCGGCGGACGACGACCATCGCTACGGCCACGGCAAGGCCGAGTCCCTGGCCGGCATGGCCCAGGCGCTGTTCATCGCGGGCAGCGCGGTACTGATCGCCTTCCAGGCGGTCGAGCGCCTGCACCACCCGGAACCGGTCGGGGCACCGTGGCTGAGCATCGGGGTGATCGTATTGTCGCTAGTGCTGACCAGCGCCTTGCTGGTGCTGCAGCATCGGGTGATCCGGGCCACCGGCTCCAACGCGGTGCGCGCCGACTCGCTGCACTATCGCTCCGACCTGATGCTCAACGGCAGCATCCTCCTGGCCCTGGCCCTGGCGGCCTTCGGCTGGCAGCAGGTGGATGCCTGGTTCGGCCTGGGGATCGCCGTGTACATCCTCTGGAGCGCGATCCAGATCGCCCGGGAAAGCTTCTCGGTCCTGATGGACGAGGAACTGCCGACCGAGGTCAGCCAGCACATGCTGGAACTGGCCTGCGCGGTCCCCGGAGTATTGGGCGCCCATGACCTGCGGACACGGATTTCCGGCAGCCGCTGGTTCGTCCAGCTGCATCTGGAGCTACCCGGCGACCTAACCCTGAGGGTGGCCCACGGCATCAGCGACCAGGCCGCCGATGCGATCCACGCGGCCTATCCGCGGGCCGAAGTGCTGGTGCACGCCGACCCGCAGGAAGTGGTCAGGGCCGCCAGGGCTCAGTAGGTCACCTGGTAGCCCCGTGAGCTCAGGCAGCTGCCCTGGGCCTGGCGATAGGCCTGGACCACTTCGGGCGCCGGCTGGTACGTCACGCTGGCCGGATCGAAACCACTCTGCTGCACTGCCCAGCGATAACAGTCGTAGCGGTCCTGATCGACCTGCTGCGGCGGCTGGCCGTTGACCGGATAGGCCAGCACGTCATAGCCGTTGCCAACCGGTTGCGGCGCAGGCGGCGCAACGCCTGTCGGCGGCTCCACCACCACGTACTCCTGGGTGTTGGCTTCATAGGTGTAGTAGGCACCGGCGGCAAGGAAGAACAGCGCGCTGCCGATCCACACTTCCCGCGCGTAATCGGGCAGGTAGCCCACGCGGATGCCATAGGGTGGAGTCACCACCACATAGCGGCTGCCCTGGGGTCGATACCAGTAGCCACCCGAGAAGAAGTAGTCGTGACCACGGTAGGGCACGCGAAAGTTGCGCTCGGGGAAACGGTCGATCACATAACCCGGGCGGTATTGCGGACCCGGGCCCCAACCGTTGCCACGACCGTCAGGACGACCCGGCCAGCGATGATCGTTGGGGTGGCGATTGTCTGGGCGCCAACCCGGATTGCCGGCCTGCCAATGCGGGTTGTAATCGTTGCGCCGGGGGATGTCCTGGTAATAACCGCGTTGTGGCTCCTGGGTCTGGCGCACAGTATCCGGACGCGGCTGGATCGGCAGGTTCGGGGCCGGTTGTGGCGCTGGCCGCCCCTGCTGCTCGGCCTCATGGCGGGGGCGTTCCTGCCACTGCCCTTCCTGATGTTGAGGGCTGCGCTCGAACTGGCGGCTGTTGTCGCCACGGATGATTTCGTTCTGCACCCGCGGTTGCTGCGGGGCCGGCTGCTGGTACGCCGGATGGCCCTGGTTGTTCTCCCTGCGGCCTTCAGGAGCATGTTCGCGCTGTCCCCCGGCCTGCTCCCCCTGCTGGGGAGGGCGCCTCTCGTCTCGCTCATCGGCGAACACTTGCGCGCTAACGCTCACGCACAACACACCAACACCTGCCATACGCCAGATGCGCGACTTCATGCTATTCCTCACTGCGAATTGGGGGACCTGAACATAAGACTGGCAAAAGCCCAGGGCGGTTCTGCTAGAGATTATCAGTCACGAAACTTATTTCGCAGGCAATAAAAAAGGGCGGCCCGTCGGCCACCCCTTGAGATTTTGTCCGTGCTCGGCGCTTGTGGCACCGGCTCACCTCACTCCGTCTTCTGGACAGGGTGCAGCCCGGGGGCCTGCCCAACCCTGTGGGGTTGGCGGCCGCGGCAGGCCTGATTCGGCGGGCCGCAGTGGACTCTATGTCCGGGCAGTGATTCTGGTGATAAGAATAGGCCTCGCCTCGCGACAAAGGATTGCGAAGATTGCTTTGCGAAACAGCTCTTGCGCAATTTTTAACCCGAGATAGATAATTCGACGCAATAGTTAAGACAAAGGCCTGAACGATGAGCAAACTGGACCGCTATGACCTGAGCATTTTGGCGGAATTGCAACGCGACGCCCGCATCTCCAACCAGGAATTGGCCGAACGCATCGGCCTGTCGCCCTCGCCTTGCTCGCGCCGGGTCAAGCAGCTGGAAGACGACGGCTACATCTCGCGCCAGGTCGCGCTGCTGGATCGCAAGATGCTCGGCCTGAGCCTGACCGCCTATGTGTTGATCGGCATGGATCGCCACACTCCGGAGCGCTTCGAGAACTTCGAGGCGGCGATCCGCAACCTGCCCCAGGTACTGGAGTGCAGCCTGGTGACCGGGATGGATGCCGACTACCAACTCAAGGTGGTAGTACCGGACATGGACCATTACCAGAAGCTGCTGCTGGGCCACCTGACTCGGATCGAAGGCGTGACCAGCGTCCGCTCCAGCTTCGTGCTCAACCAGGTACTCAACAGCACCGAACTGCCGCTGACCCACCTGCGCAACTGATCCGGCAAGCCGCCATGCGGTCCCGGGCTGTGGCGACGTAACGCACGCAGATCAATGCCCGGGCCGGAACGCTTGGCGTATACTCGCCCGGCTTTTTTTGTCCTGCGCGCACTGGAGATGTTCGATGGATCCGGCAGTATTCGAAGAGTGGATGATGACCGGCCTGGTCAGCATCCTGATCATTTTCATGGGTTTCATCGTCTGGGACCTGGCCAAGAAATCCAAGGCCGGGCGCTTCGGCTCGTTCATCCTGTTCTTCGTCCTGGGCCTGGGCGTGGCCGCCTTTATCATCAAGAGCGTGGTGATCGGCCTGATCGAGACCGGCGCCCTATAGCCGCGCCGGCACTTCCTTCCACTGGCCTTGGTCCAGCCCATCCAGGGTCCAGTCACCGATCCGCACCCGTACCAGGCGCAAGGTCGGCAAACCCACGGCGGCCGTCATGCGCCGCACCTGGCGATTGCGCCCTTCACGGATCACCAGCTCCAGCCAACTGGTCGGCACGCTCTTGCGAAAGCGCACCGGTGGATTGCGCGGCCACAATTGCGGTTCTTCGAGTTGGCGAGCCTGGGCCGGCAAGGTCATGCCGTCGTTAAGCTCCACGCCGTCGCACAAGCGCTGCAACTGCTCGGCGCTGGGTTCGCCTTCCACCTGCACCCAATAGGTCTTGGCCAGCTTGTGCTTGGGATCGGCGATGCGCGCCTGCAACTGGCCGTCGTTGGTCAGCAGCAACAGGCCCTCGCTGTCGCGGTCCAGGCGCCCGGCGGGATAGACCCCGGGGATGGCGATGAAATCCTTGAGCGTCGCCCGGCCTTCGCCATCGCTGAACTGGGTCAGCACATCGAACGGCTTGTTGAACAGGATCAACCGTGGCTCGGCGGGCGGCGCCTTGGCCACGCGCTTGGCGGGGGATGCGGAAAACGGCTTCGCGCCAGGGCGACGGGAAGCGGGACGGGACGGACGGGACATGAGCTAGGGAACATCTGGCGATCAGGACCGACAATGCTAGTGGCCTGATCGCCAAATGACCATGGGGCGAGGTGTCAGCGGAACGGCGGCTCGTCGAAGCTGCGCAGTTTGCGCGAGTGCAGGGAGTTGAGTTCGCTGCGCAGCAGGTCCACGGCCTCGATACCGATCTTCAGGTGCTGGCTGACCGCCCGCTCGTAGAAAGCGTTGGCCGAACCCGGCAGCTTGATCTCGCTATGCAGGGGCTTGTCCGAAACGCACAGCAAGGTGCCGTAGGGCACCCGCAGGCGATAACCCTGGGCAGCGATGGTGCCGCTTTCCATGTCCACCGCCACGGCCCGGGACAGGTTGATCAGCGGCCGCTCCTCGGCCCAGCGCAACTCCCAATTGCGGTCATCGTAGGTCAGCACGGTGCCGGTGCGCAGGCGCTTCTTCAGTTGCTCGCCCTTCTCCCCGGTGACGTTGGCCGCCGCTTCTTGCAGCGCCAGCTGGACCTCGGCCAGGGCCGGGATCGGGATGTTCGGCGGCACCACGCGGTCGAGGATGCCGTCGCGGCGCATGTAAGCGTGGGCCAGTACATAGTCACCGATGGTCTGGGACTGCCGCAGGCCGCCACAGTGGCCGATCATCAGCCAGCAGTGCGGACGCAGCACGGCCAGGTGGTCGGTGATGTTCTTGGCATTGGACGGGCCGACGCCGATGTTCACCAGGGTCACGCCGTGGCCATCGCTGGCCTGCAGGTGATAGGCCGGCATCTGGTAGCGATGCCAGACCACGCCGGCGGCAATGGCCGAGGCCTCGCCGTGGTCCATGCCCTTCTCGATGATCACGTTGCCCGGCAGCACCATGCGCACGAAGCGCGGATCGCTGCGCAGTTGCTCAAGGCCATGGACGATGAACTGGTCGACGTAGCGATGGTAGTTGGTCAGCAGGATCCACGGCTGCACATGGCGCCAGTCGCTGCCGGTGTAGTGCACCAGGCGGCGCAGGGAGAAATCCACCCGCGCGGCGTCGAACAGCGCCAGCGGCAGCGGATTGGCGTTTTCCCAGTTGTACAGGCCGTCGGCGATGCCATCGGTGGCGGCCGACAGGTCGGTGCTCGGGAAAACCCGGGCCAGGGCCGCGGCGGTCACGCCGGAGCCGGCCAGTTCATCGCCCTGCTCGACGACATAGGGATAAGGAATGTTCTGCTCGCTGACACCCACTTCCACCGTCACGGTGAAATCGTGCATCAGTGGCTCCAACTGCTCGAGCAGGTAATTGCGGAAGGCCGCGGGATGGGTGACGGTAACGCTGTAGGTGCCTGGCAGCTGGACCTTGGCGTAGGCCCGGGTGGTCTGTGGCACTTCGCCCTGGCAGTGATAGGTCAGGCGCAGCTCGGGATAACGGAACAACGCTCGCTGCTCGGCATCCGGTTCGATGCGGTCCTTGAGGTAACGCTTGAGCGCCTGGCTCAGCGCGGTGGTGGCCCGCTCGTGCAGAGCAGCCAGCCGATCCACGGCTTGTTCGGCGGATTGAACGACAATAAAAGCTTCGGTCACGATGAGCACCCTGTGTTCTGATCTTGCAGGCGTCCATCTTGCCTGCAACCTCGCCCCACGGAAACAGTGGCATCGCAGCCAGGGCCGGCAAGCCGGCCCTGGAGCCCCTCAGAAGCCTTGTGGCGTCGAGCGAGCGACGATGGCGGCCACATCCAGCCCCCGCGGCAGGGTGCCGTAGGCCCGACCGGACTGGCCCCCCAGGCGACTGGCGATGAAGGCGTCGGCAACTACTTGGTTGCCGGCCTCCAGCAGCAGCTTGGCCTGCAACCCCAGGGCAATGTCCTCGGTCAGCTGGCGAGCACGGTACTGGATGTCATCGGTGTCCTTGAAGCTCTCCTTCAATCCAGCGATATGGCCGGCCAGGCGCCGATCGCCATGGCCATCGCCCAGCTCGGCGAACAGCGCATCGAGCACGCCCGGCTCTTTCGACAGGGCCCGCAGCACATCCAGGCACTGGACGTTGCCGGAGCCCTCCCAGGTGGAGTTCACCGGCGCCTCGCGGTACAGCCGCGGCAGGATGCTGTCCTCGACATAACCGGCACCGCCCATGCATTCGGCGGCTTCGTTGATCATGGCCGGGGCCCGCTTGCAGATCCAATACTTGCCCACCGCCGTCACCAGGCGCGAGAACTTCGCTTCCTGGGCATCGTCCTGGTGATCCAGGGCCCGGCCCATGCGCATGCTCAGGGCCAGGGCCGCCTCGCTCTCCAGGGCCAGGTCGGCCAGCACGTTCTGCATCAGCGGCTGCTCGCCGAGCACCCGGCCACCGACGCTGCGATGGGCACAATGGTGGCTGGCCTGGGTCAGCGCCTGGCGCATCAGCGAGCTGGAACCCACCATGCAGTCGAAGCGCGTCATGGCCACCATCTCGATGATGGTCGGCACGCCCCGCCCTTCCTCGCCGACCATCCAGGCCAGGGCGCCACGGAACTCCACTTCGCTGGAGGCGTTGGATTGGTTGCCCAGCTTGTTCTTCAAGCGCTGGATATAGAACTGGTTACGGCTGTCGTCGGGACGATGCCGGGGCAGCAGGAAGCAGGTCAGGCCCTTGTCGGTCTGGGCCAGGGTGAGGAAGGCATCGCACATCGGCGCCGAACAGAACCACTTGTGCCCCACCAGCTCATAGGCCTGCCCCGGCCCCGTGGCCCCCACCGGATAGGCCCGGGTGGTGTTGGCGCGCACATCGGTGCCGCCCTGCTTCTCGGTCATGGCCATGCCGATGGTCAACCCGGCCTTGTGCTGCATGCCGACGTTGCGCGGGTCGTACTCGGTGGCGAGGATCTTGGGCAGCCACTGCTCGGCGATATCCGGCTGCAACTTCAAGGCCGGTACGCAGGCGAAGGTCATGGTCAGCGGGCAACCGCTGCCGGCCTCGGCCTGGCTGTGCAGGTAGGTCATGGCGGCCCGCGCCACATGGGCGCCAGGCTGGGGATGGGTCCAGGGCAAGGACGTAAGGCCGCCTTCGATCGCCGCCTGCATCAACCGGTGGTAGGCCGGGTGGAACTCCACCAGGTCGATCCGGTGGCCGAAGCGGTCATGGCTGTTGAACACCGGCTTGTTCTGATTGGCCAGGAATCCCGCTTCCATCAACGGCCCGCCGGCCAGGGCACCATAGGCATCGACCCGGGACTCGGCCCAGCCGGCATCGAACCGACGCATCCATTGCTGCAATGGCAGGTCGATCCGATAGAGGTTGGTGCCATCCAGGGATGGTGGCTGGTTGGTGACTTCGTGGGTTTCAGCGAACTGGTGGAGGTTCATCACGGGGCTCCTTCAGGGTGTGCCAAGAACCCAGTTAAGCACCCGCCTCCCTCCGTTCAAAGTGGCATATCCGCCTAAATATCGGCGTTTTCGCCTTGTTCTTCCCGCAGTACCCACCTGGCCAGCACGGCTTGCAGTTCTTCGAATTTCACCGGTTTTCCCAGGTAATCGGCCCCGGAACCGCCGATGCAGCCCTCTGTACCGGGAACGCAGGCCAGCAGGATCGGCAAACGGGCATACCCCGGCAAAGCCTGGGCCTGGAGGCGGAACGCTCCGACCTGGGCGGTATTGATATCACCGTCCAGCAGCACCGCGCTGATGGCCTCACGCCCCAACGCCTGCAAGGCATCGGTGGGACTGGCGACAGTGCGTACCCGGTACCCCAGCTTGAGCAGCATGCCCCGCAGCACCAGCTGGTTGACGTCGTTGTCGTCCACTAGCAGCACGCTGCAATCCTCGGGCAGGCGCCGCGAACCAACGACCGACGAACGGGCCACCGGTTCCTGGGAGTCGAGCGCCACATGCAGGCGGAAGCAGCTGCCCTGGCCCGGTGTGGATTCATGGGTAAGCTGCCCGCCGAGCAGTTCCACCAGCTGCCGGCAGATCGCCAGGCCGATACCCAGGCCACCGTATTCGCGGGTCATGGAGCCATCGAGCTGGAAGAAACGCTGGTACAGGGTGGCTTCGTCCAGGTTGACGAAGCCGATGCCGCTGTCGATCACCTCGAAGATCAGATTCACCCGCCCAGCCGGGGCGGCCCTGCTGACCACACGCAATATCACGCCGCCGCCAGAGGTGAACTTGACCGCGTTCTCCAGCAGGCACTCCAGGCAATGGCTGAGCTTGCAGCGATCCCCCAGCAAGCGATCGGGGATACCGACGCCCAGGTCGACCCGGAACGACAACGACTTGTTCGCTGCGCTAGCGCCGAACTGGGCCTGCAAGGCGCTCAGCAACGAACGCAGGCTGAACGGCTGGCTTTGCGCCGTGAGCTTGCCGGCCTGCAATTCGGTGAGAGTGAGGATGCCGTTGACCATGCGCATCATGTCCCGGGCGGAGCCGGCGGCGGTCTGCTGGTACTGCTCCAGCTCCGGATCCAGCTCCAGGGTCTGCATCAGTTCCAGGGAGCCGATGACGCCATTCATCGGGGTGCGCAGTTCGTGGGTCAGGGTGGCCAGGAATTCATCCTTGAGCCGATTGCTATGGGCCAGTTGCTGGTTCAGCACCTCCAGCTTCTGCCCGGCGTCCTGCAGGGTCCGGGCCTGCTGTTCGCGCATCGAGTTGATACGGTCGGCCAGGGCCAGGGACAGCAGTGCCACCTCGATCGCCGAGCCGATCTGGCTGGCGTACATGGTCAGGAACACGTTGGGCAGGTAGCCGAGCACCATCAGGGTGTTGATCACTCCGCCGAACAGGAAGGCCGACCAGGCGATGATGAAATAGCGCGCCACTCGCAGGCCACGGCACCAGGCGACGATCCCCGCGACATAGATGACCACGGTGAAGACCAGGGCCAGGGTGGTGGCCAGGCGCAGCGCCAGGGCGTAGCTGGTCATCAGCGAGAGGGTCATGACCACGGCCCCGAAGGCCATCAGCGCCAACAGGACACGGTCGACCCAGGGACTGTGGCGGGCGGTCTGCAGGAAGCTGCGGGCGAACTGGCTGCCGAACAGGCCGGCCGAGCCGATGAAGAAGGGGGTCGCTGCGTTAGCCCACCAGGGGTTGTCGGGCCAGAAGTACTCTACCGCGGCGCCATTGACCGAAAGCTGGTACAGGCCGAACGAAGCGATATAGACGATGTAGTAGAGGTAGCTGGTGTCGCGGACGCTGAGGTAGATGAACAGGTTGTACACCAGCATGCCCAGCAACACCCCGTAGATCAGCCCCAGTACATACAACCGGGCGGGCTGGGCCTCCAGGTAGGCGGTGTCGGACCAGAGGCTCACCGGTGCCTGGATCGAACCTTCGCTGGAAAGGCGCAGGTAGACGGTCTTGTGCTCGTGGGGCGAGAAATTCAGGCTGAACAGGTAGTTGTTCTGGTGGATCTGCCGGCTGCTGAAGGGCAAGGCGTCACCGGTACGCCCGGCTAACCGATAACCGCCGCTTTCATCGGGGACGTACAGGTCCAGGCGATCCAGGGGCGGGTAGGCCAACTCCAGCAGCCAGCTGCGTTGTGCGGCGGGGTTGGCGGGGCGGTAGTCCAGGTCGATCCGCAGCCAGAATGCCGAGCGCGAATAGCCTGCATTGAGCGTGTCCTGGTCGTGGGCCTTGAAGGCTCCGGCCAGGGCTTCGGAACTGACATCGGCGATCGTCGCCTGGCCACTTGTGTCCTCGAGGACTTGCATCACCCGCCCCAAGGGCAGGCGTTGGGTGAACTCGTCGAACTCGACGGCACCAGCCAGCATCGGCAGGCTCAACAGCAACATCAGCAAATAGCGCATTAAAGCCCCGGCGTGGCTTGTCCGGTTGCGTCAGGAAGCCCCCCCATTTCCCTTTGAGAAGACGTCAACCAGCATGACCTGTTATTGGTTTGAAACCACTCTAGCATAGCCTCTGATGGCCATTGAACACTATCGAGAATTTTAGTCTAAAGGCTCTAGAACGGGCCTTTCAGCGCAATCCCGCGAGCTAGAGCTGTTGCTTCGGTCAGGATTGTCGGCAGGAAAACAGCTCCGTGGATCATTCCGCGCCAGGCGCCGCGCAAAAAAGCGTTTGGTGGTAAGCTCGCCGCCCATGAATACCTACAGCTCCCGCCCCGTTGTCCTCTGTCTCTCCGGCCACGACCCCAGTGGCGGCGCCGGCTTGCAGGCAGATATCGAAGCCCTGCTGGCCCAGGGTTGTCACGCAGCTCCGGCTGTAACCGCCCTGACCGTGCAAGATACGGTCAACGTCAGCGATTTCCGCGTCCTGGATCGCGAGTGGGTACTGGCCCAGGCCAATGCCGTGCTCAACGATTCCACGGTGGCCGCGGTCAAGCTGGGCATGCTCGGCTCCCTGGAAATGGTCGACACCGTGGTCGAGCTGCTCCAGGCGCATCCGCACCTGCCCCTGGTCTGCGACCCGGTGCTGCGCGCCGGCGGTGGCGGCCGGCTGGGCAAGGATGAAGTGGGCTACGCCATGCGCGAACGCTTGCTGCCCCTGGCGACCATCGCCACCCCCAACCTCCCCGAAGCCCGAATCCTGGCGGAACTGCCCGAAGGCACCGCCGACCAATGCGCCGAAAAACTTTTGCCCTACATCAAGCACCTGCTGATCACCGGCGGCCATGGCGACGAGCACGAAGTGCACAACCGCCTGTACAGCCGCGACGGCCTGCGTGAAACCTATACCTGCCAGCGCCTGCCCGGCAGCTACCACGGTTCCGGTTGCACCCTGGCCAGCGCCCTCGCCGGCCGCCTGGCCCAGGGCGAGCACCTGGCCAGCGCCGTGAAAACGGCCTTGGACTACACCTGGCGGACCCTGCGCGACGCCGAACAACTGGGGCGCGGGCAGTTCGTCCCACGCCGCTTGCCGCTGGATTTCTGCTCGTAATGCCATGAGGCTCGCCCTATGAAACTACGTGGTCTGTATGCCATCACCGATAGCCAGCTGTTGGCTGGCAAGTTCCTGGAATACGTGGAAGCAGCGCTCGATGGTGGCGTCACCCTGTTGCAGTACCGCGACAAGAGCGACGACCAGGCCCGTCGCCTGCGGGAGGCCGAAGCCCTGCTCGGCCTGTGCGAGCGCTACAAGACCCAGCTGATCATCAACGACGACGCCGAGCTGGCGGCGCGCATCGGCGCAGGCGTGCACCTGGGCCAGACCGACGGCCCGCTGACCCCGGCCCGGGCCCTGCTGGGGCGCCAGGCGATCATCGGCTCCACCTGCCACAGCCAGCTGGCACTGGCCGAGCAAGCCGCGCGCGAGGGCGCCAGCTACGTTGCCTTCGGCCGCTTCTTCAACTCCAGCACCAAGCCCGGCGCGCCCACCGCCAACCTCGAGTTGCTGGACCAAGCCCGGGCCAGCCTGCAACTGCCGATCTGCGTGATCGGCGGTATCACCCTGGATAACGCAGCACCGCTGGTCAGCCATGGCGCCGACCTGCTGGCCGTGGTCCACGGGCTGTTCGGTGCCGATAGCGCCGAACAGGTGACCCGTCGTGCCCGCGCCTTCAACGCCCTGTTCGATCTTTGATATTTTTTTGAGAGCCCTGCCATGTCTCGTTCCGAAACATTGTTCGCCAACGCCCAGAAACACATCCCCGGTGGCGTGAACTCGCCGGTCCGCGCTTTCCGCAGCGTGGGCGGCACTCCGTTGTTCTTCAAGCATGCCGAAGGCGCCTACGTCACCGACGAAGATGACAAGCGCTATGTCGACTATGTCGGCTCCTGGGGCCCGATGATCCTCGGCCACAGCCACCCGCAAGTGCTGGACGCCGTACGCAAGCAGCTGGAACACGGCCTGTCCTACGGCGCGCCGACCGCCATGGAGACCGAGATGGCCGACCTGGTGTGCTCCATCGTGCCGTCCATGGAGATGGTGCGCATGGTCAGCTCCGGCACCGAAGCCACCATGAGCGCCATCCGCCTGGCACGTGGTTATACCGGCCGTGACGCCATCATCAAGTTCGAAGGCTGCTACCACGGCCACTCCGACAGCCTGCTGGTCAAGGCCGGCTCCGGCTTGCTGACCCAGGGCGTACCAAGCTCGGCCGGGGTCCCGGCCGACTTCGCCAAGCACACCCTGACCCTGCCGTTCAACGACATCGCCGCCGTCGAGAAGACCCTGGCCGAAGTCGGCCAGACCGTGGCCTGCATCATCGTCGAACCGGTGGCCGGCAACATGAACTGCGTACCGCCGGCGCCGGGCTTCCTCGAAGGCCTGCGCGAGCAGTGCGACAAACACGGCGTGGTGCTGATCTTCGACGAAGTGATGACCGGCTTCCGGGTCGCCCTCGGCGGCGCCCAGGCCCACTATGGCGTGACCCCGGACCTGTCGACCTTCGGCAAGATCGTCGGCGGCGGCATGCCGGTGGGCTGCTTCGGTGGCAAGCGCGAGATCATGGGCTGCATCGCCCCGCTGGGCCCGGTGTACCAGGCGGGCACCCTGTCCGGTAACCCTCTGGCCATGGCGGCCGGCCTGACCACCCTGCGCTTGATCAGCCGCCCAGGCTTCCACGCCGAGCTGAGCGACTACACCAGCCGCCTGCTCGAAGGCCTGCAGCAACGCGCCGATGCCGCCGGCATCCCGTTCGTCACTACCCAGGCGGGCGGCATGTTCGGCCTGTACTTCAGCGGCGCCGACGACATCGTCACCTTCGACGACGTGATGGCCAGCGACGCCAACCTGTTCAAGCGCTTCTTCCACCTGATGCTCGAAGGCGGCGTCTACCTGGCGCCAAGCGCCTTCGAAGCCGGCTTCACCTCGATCGCCCACGGCGACACCGAGCTGAAGCTGACCCTGGATGCCGCGGAACGTGCCTTCGCTGCCTTGAAGTGATGCCTCGGCCGGCGGACGCTGCGACCCACAGCGTCCGTCACGCCCTTTATGCGGACTTTGCTCCCGCCGACCGGGAAAATACTGGCGAAAGCGGCGGATATCGCGCCCATGCGGCAGAAAAACGAGTAAAGACTTTGTAAGGTGGGCCCTGCTTATTTCATAATGCGCGCTTATTGGGCCCCACGCTGGGCCGCGCGCCCCTCAGAGGTAAGTCGATTCCCATGAACCGCACCGGCCGCGCCCTGACACTGGGCTGCCTGTTGCTCCTTCAACCCCTGCTCGCGCACGCACAAGCAGGCGGCAACTCGTTGTTGATCCCAGCGCTGGGTCGCTGCACCCTCGATCCCCAGGCACAGGAACAGGCCGAGGCTCTTACCGCGTGCCAGAAGGCCGCCGACGAAGGGGATGCCCAGGCGCAATACGAGTTGGGTGAGTTCTACTACGAGGGCAAGGGCGTACCACGCGACCTCAACCTGGCCCTGAGCTACTTCGAGAAAGCCTCCCTGCAAGGCCACGCCCAGGCGCAGTTCAAGCTCGGCACCATGTTCTTCCACGGCGAAGGCGTACCGGCCAACAACGTCCAGGCCTATATCGTGCTGAAGATGGCTGCGGTCAATGGCGCCGAAGACGCCCTGGATACCGCCGATGAAGTCGCCGAGCACATGCAGCGCGACGAGCTGGAAGTCGCCACCCAGGTGCTGGGACAGATCTTCCGTAAATACCTGCTGGAACTGCAGAGCGCCGACGGCCGCTCGCCCTTCTCGCCCCTGCCTTGACCGCCTCGGCCAGCCATTGGCCAGCAAGACGGCCGCCGCTCACCGGGAACGGCTAGCAATCATCGAACGACGTTACTTCTCGGGCATCGGCATCGGGAACGGCATGACATTGCCCACGCCACGGGCTTCGCTGATCTTCGGCGTTCCCAGGCGCTCCACCTCGTCGATGCGCACGATCGAATGCATGGGCACAAAGCTGCGTACCACGCCTTCGAACTGGGCCTTGAGCTTCTCTTCACTAGGATCGACCACCACTTGCGTGCGCTCGCCAAAGACGAACTCTTCGACCTCCAGGAATCCCCACAGATCGCTCTGATAGATCTGCTTGGCGTACATCTCGAACACCTGGCCCTGGTTGAGGAAAATCACCTTGTAGATTGGAGCTTCACGTTTGGTCATGGCGGACGGACAACAGGTCGGGGGAGAAAAATGGGGCGCGAACTATAGCATAGCTACCCGACGCGCAATGCTAGGAACCTGGGGGCATGGACCCTATAATGCGCGGTTCTTTGAATCACCTGAGACCTAGGTCCATGGCCAAAAAGCTTTACATCGAAACCCACGGTTGCCAGATGAACGAGTACGACAGCTCGCGCATGGTGGATCTGCTGGGTGAAAACCAGGCCCTGGAAGTCACGGCGCGCGCCGAAGACGCGGACGTCATCCTGCTCAACACCTGCTCGATCCGCGAACGGGCCCAGGACCGGGTCTACTCCCAACTGGGGCGCTGGCGCGAGCTGAAGCTGGCCAACCCGGAAATGGTGATCGCCGTGGGCGGCTGCGTGGCCAGCCAGGAAGGCGCGGCCATCCGCGACCGGGCTCCCTATGTCGACGTGGTCTTCGGCCCGCAGACCCTGCACCGCTTGCCGGAAATGATCGACATCGCCCGAACCACCAAGCTGCCGCAGGTGGATGTCTCGTTCCCCGAGATCGAGAAGTTCGACCACCTGCCCGAGCCGCGCATCGACGGCCCCAGCGCCTATGTCTCGGTGATGGAAGGCTGCAGCAAGTACTGCACCTTCTGCGTCGTCCCCTACACCCGTGGCGAAGAAGTCAGCCGGCCGTTCGATGATGTGATCGCCGAGATCATCCACCTGGCGGAAAACGGCGTCCGCGAGGTCACCCTGCTGGGCCAGAACGTCAACGGCTACCGTGGCCAGACCCACGAAGGGCGTACTGCGGACCTGGCCGAGCTGATCCGCGTGGTCGCGGCCGTCGATGGCATCGAGCGGATCCGCTACACCACCTCGCACCCGCTGGAGTTCTCCGACAGCCTGATCCAGGCCCACGCCGAAGTCCCCGAACTGGTGAAGCACCTGCACCTGCCGGTCCAGTCGGGCTCGGACCGCATCCTGGCCGCGATGAAACGCAACCACACCGCCCTGGAGTACAAATCCAAGTTGCGCAAGCTGCGCGCGGCGGTACCGGGGATCTGCATCAGCTCGGACTTCATCGTCGGTTTCCCCGGGGAAACGGAGAAAGACTTCCAGCAGACCATGAAGCTGATCGAGGACGTGGGGTTCGACTTCTCCTACTCCTTCGTCTACAGCCAGCGCCCCGGCACCCCAGCCGCGGACCTTGCGGACGACACCCCGGAAGCGCTGAAGAAAGAACGCCTGAACGCCCTGCAGCACCGGTTGAACCAGCAAGGTTTCGAAATTAGCCGACAGATGGTCGGCTCGACCCAGCGCATCCTGGTGACCGACTACTCCAAGAAAGACCCTGGAGAGCTGCAAGGACGGACCGAGAACAACCGGATCGTCAACTTCCGCTGCGACGATCCGACCCTGATCGGCCAGTTCGCCGACGTGCACATCGACTCCGCGCAGCCCCACTCGCTGCGTGGCTCGTTGCTGGCGTAGGGGCGAGGAAACCGGCCTGGGCGCAAGCCAGCCTGCCGACCGGGCCAGAGGCCTGGAGAAACACCGGCAGTCATCGCTCCTCATAAGAGCTTTCGCACCCAGGCTGCTGGCGTTATCCTTGAATTCATCTTAATTGCCGTTGGGCGGCTAAAAACGACCTTGAACGCACCCATAGAACCTCATCGTTTCATCCTCGAGCCCTTCGAGGCTCGCCGCTTCGCCAATCTGTGCGGGCAGTTCGACGAGCATTTGCGCTTGATCGAGCAGCGCCTGGCGATCGAGATCCGCAATCGCGGCAATCAGTTCGAACTGATCGGCGAACCCAAGCACACCACCTCCGCGGAAAACCTCCTGCGCCGTCTCTACCGGGAAACCAAGGGTACCGAGCTGTCGCCGGACCTGGTGCACCTGTTCCTCCAGGAATCCGCCGTGGAACAGCTCGACAATCCTTCGGTGGCCGACGCCGCTGTCGCCCTGCGCACCCGCAAGGGCATGATCCGGCCGCGCGGCCTGAACCAGCAGCGCTACGTCAAGGAAATCCTCGCCAACGACATCAACTTCGGCATCGGCCCGGCCGGTACCGGCAAGACCTACCTGGCGGTAGCCTGCGCGGTGGACGCCCTGGAGCGCGAACAAGTACGGCGCATCCTGTTGGTGCGCCCGGCGGTGGAAGCCGGTGAAAAACTGGGTTTCCTGCCTGGCGACCTGGCACAGAAAATCGACCCGTACCTGCGTCCGCTGTACGACGCGCTGTATGAAATGCTCGGCTTCGAGCATGTGGCCAAGCTGATCGAGCGCCAGGTCATCGAGATCGCGCCCTTGGCCTACATGCGTGGCCGGACCTTGAACAACAGCTTCATCATCCTCGACGAAAGCCAGAACACCACCGTGGAACAGATGAAGATGTTCCTTACCCGGATCGGCTTCGGCTCCACGGCGGTGATCACCGGCGACATCACCCAGGTCGACCTGCCCAAGGGCACCAAGTCCGGCCTGGCCCACGTGATCAAGGTGCTGGGCGATGTCCCGGGCATCAGCTTCACGCACTTCATGCCCAAGGACGTGGTGCGCCACCCTCTGGTGCAGCGCATCGTCGAAGCCTACGAGCGCTTCGAGCAGCACAGTGCCGACGAAGCCGCCAAGGCCGCCGCCGACAGGGGCAGCCGCCACGATGCTTGAGCTCGATCTGCAGCGCGCCAGCCAACAGCCGGCCCCCAGCGACCAACAGTTCCGCCAATGGTGCGAGCTGGCCCTGCGCCAGCGCACCGCCGACTCCGAACTGACCATCCGCCTGGTCGACGAAGCCGAAGGCCGCGAGCTGAACCACACCTGGCGTCATAAAGATTACGCCACCAATGTGCTGTCATTTCCTGCGGAAGTGCCGGATGAGTTGCTGGATATCCCGCTGCTGGGAGACCTGGTGATCTGCATCCCGGTGGTCGAACGGGAAGCGGCCGAGCAAGGCAAGGCGCTCGAGGCCCACTGGGCCCACCTGGTGATTCACGGCTGCTTGCATCTGTTGGGCTACGACCATATAGATGACGACGAAGCCGAGGAAATGGAAGCCCTGGAACGTACATTGCTTGCAGAACTGGGTCATCCCGACCCTTATGCAGACGACGAAAGCTGAACAACCCACTTGTAACAACCTAAGGATTCAGAGCAATCGCTATGAGCGAAGATCGATCGAGCAACGGGCAAAAGTCATGGCTGGGCAAACTGACCCAGGCTTTTGCCCATGAGCCGAAAAACCGCCAGGAGCTGCTGGAGCTGCTGCGCGAAGCCCATCAGAACAAATTGCTGGACAGCGAAGCGCTGGCCATCGTCGAAGGCGCCATCCAGGTCGCTGACCTGCAAGTCCGGGACATCATGGTCCCGCGCTCGCAGATGATCAGCATCAAGGCGACCCAGACCCCCCGGGAATTCCTGCCCGCGGTCATCGATTCCGCACACTCGCGTTATCCGGTGATCGGTGAAAGCCATGACGACGTGATGGGCGTCCTCCTGGCCAAGGACCTGTTGCCCCTGATCCTCAAGGAGAACGGCGACAGCTTCAATATCAAGGACCTGCTGCGCCCGGCCACCTTCGTGCCGGAGTCCAAGCGCCTGAACGTGCTGTTGCGCGAGTTCCGCGCCAACCATAACCACATGGCCATCGTCATCGACGAATACGGCGGCGTAGCGGGCCTGGTGACCATCGAGGACGTGCTGGAACAGATCGTCGGCGATATCGAGGACGAGCACGACGTCGAGGAAGACAGCTACATCAAGCCGCTGCCCAGTGGTGACTTCCTGATCAAGGCGCTGACGCCGATCGAGAACTTCAACCAGTTCTTCGACAGCGACTTCTCCGACGACGAGTTCGATACTGTCGGCGGGCTGGTGATGAGTGCGTTTGGCCACTTGCCAAAACGCAACGAAATCACTGAAATCGGTGCCTATCGCTTCCGCGTGCTCAATGCCGACAGCCGGCGGATCCACCTGCTGCGCCTGACCCCCGTCTCTCGCTGAGAACTGGACGTCTCGCCCCTCCCACTGGAACCTCGCCTGGCCGCCGACCGATCGGCAGCCGGCAGGGGGCCTGCGCAGGGGCCAGCGGCAAAGCGCTGCGTGATTCGACGCTCAGCTGAATCAACCCGAACAATCTCCTCGCGCCCTGCCCGGTGCGATACAGGAAAGAGCTGATGAAACGCCTCTTGCAGCGCTCGCTTCAACCCGGCTGGCCCGGCAACCTGCTGGCCGTCGCGGCTGGCGCCATCACCACCCTGGCCCTGGCCCCCTACGACATCTGGCCACTGGCGTTGCTGGCCGTCGGCCTGTTCTACGCCGGCCTGCGGCAACTGACGCCACGCCAGGCCCTGGGCCGGGGCTGGTGCTTCGGTTTCGGCCTGTTCGGCGCTGGCACCAGCTGGATCTACGTCAGCATCCACACCTACGGCGGCGCCTCGGTTCTGCTTGCAGGCTTGCTGATGCTGGCCTTCATCGCCGCCATCGCCTGGTTCTTCGCCCTGCCCGCGTGGCTCTGGGCCCGCTGGCTACGACGCAACGAAGCGCCACTGGCCGATGCCCTGGCGTTCGCCGCCCTGTGGTTGGGCCAGGAAGCCTTCCGAGGCTGGTTCCTCACCGGCTTCCCGTGGCTCTATTCCGGCTACAGCCAGCTGGACGGTCCCTTGGCCGGGCTCGCACCGCTAGGCGGCATCTGGCTTATTTCCTTCGCCCTGGCCTTGACCGCTGCCCTGCTCTACAACCTGCCACGCCTGATCGGCAACGGTCGCAAGGGTTTCATCGCAGCAGGGCTGGTACTGCTGGCGGCCCCTTGGGTAGCCGGCCTGGCACTCAAGGGCCATGCCTGGACCAGCCCAGCGGGGGAGCCGCTGTCGGTTGCGGCCATCCAGGGCAATATCGAACAGAGCATGAAATGGGACCCCGCCCAACTCAATGCGCAACTGGGCCTGTACCGCGACATGAGCCTGGCCAGCAAGCGCGTGGACCTGCTGGTATGGCCGGAAACCGCGGTTCCAGTGCTCAAGGAGTCGGCCGAAGGCTATCTGTCGATGATGGGCAACTTCGCCGCCGATCGTCATTCCGCGCTGATCACCGGAGTACCGGTGCGCCAGCTGGTGCACCACGAGAAGCGCTACTTCAACGGCATCACCGTAACCGGCGAGGGCGACGGCACCTACCTGAAGCAGAAGCTGGTGCCCTTTGGCGAATATGTACCGCTACAGGACCTGCTGCGGGGCCTGATCGACTTCTTCGACCTGCCCATGTCCGACTTCGCCCGCGGCCCGGCCGACCAACCCTTGCTGCAAGCCAAGGGCTACCAGGTCGCGCCCTTCATTTGCTATGAGGTGGTCTACCCCGAGTTCGCCGCCAGTCTCTCGGCCCGCAGCGACCTGCTGCTGACCATCAGCAACGACACCTGGTTCGGCACGTCCATCGGCCCCCTGCAGCACCTGCAGATGGCCCAGATGCGCGCCCTGGAGGCCGGCCGCTGGATGATCCGCGCCACCAACAACGGCGTCACCGGACTGATCGACCCGTTCGGCAAGATCACCGTGCAGATCCCCCAGTTCGAGCGCGGCATCCTGTATGGCGAAGTAGTGCCCATGCACAACCTGACGCCCTACCTGCAATGGCGCTCCTGGCCTCTGGTAATACTCTGCACCCTGCTGCTGGGCTGGGCGCTGCTCGCCAGCCGGATCGCCAAGACCGTCTGAACCCCGCGCCGGCTCCCCCGGGAGCCGGCACTCAGCGATAGAACAGGCGATACCCCACCTGGCCCACCGCCTCATTGAGCAATTGCCCGCTCTGCCAGATGGACTTGAACTCCGGCATCCAGCCACCTAGTGGCCGGGCGTTGTCCACCCCCAGGAACCCCACCGGCGCCGGCACCACCACGAACCCTGCATGCTCGAAGCTCCAGGCCGAACGCGGCATGTGCCAGGCCTGGGTCACCACTACCACACGCTTGACGCCCTTGGGCAACAGGACCTCGGCACTGAACTGCGCATTCTCCCAGGTGGTGCGGCTGCGATCTTCCTGCCAGCGCACCGTCACTCCGAAGTCGTCGCGCAGTGAGTCAGCCATCAACGCGGCCTCGCTTGGCGGCGTGCCGTAATGCAGGCCACCACTGGTCAGCACGGGCAGGCCGGAAGCCTTGGCCAGCCGGGCGGCATAGCGCTCGCGCTCCAGGCCCACGCCAGTGGGCTGGTCAGTGCCCCAAGCCGGATCGCCACGCTCGCGCCCCGACCCCAGGACCACAATGGCATCGGCCTGCTCGGCCAACCTGGCCCACTGTTCCTGTGGCAGGGGTGGCAATTGCTCGAGTCCACGGGCGCCCCACTCCACCATCACCGGCAAGCTCATCAGCCAGAAACCACCCAGGCCGAGGAAGAAACAGCAACGGGCGAGACGCGGTCTGGAACGACGCAACATCCAGGCGAATAGCAGCAACAGCAGGAGAACGCCGGGCGGCAGCAATAACTGTTTGATGAAATAGCGAAAAGGCATCGGACATCTCCAAAAAGATGTCCGAAGCCTAAAGGGATGGTTATCCGGCAACAACCGACGCCGGTGATTTTCGCTTTCGAGGTCCTCGGCAACGACCTCATTCGCCCCGCTCCGGGGCCCTGGAACCTACTTGAATTGCCGGGACCGGACCTTCACCGGACCCCGGACGGGGGCCTTGTCCTTCAGCCAGATGATCTTGGCCGAACGAGGCGCCTCCTGGTGTTGCAGATTGCTCGATACATCGACCGGCATCTCACGCCGGTTATGGGCCAGGTAGGCCCGGATCAATTCCAGTTCGGCAGGGCTCAACCCCCGCAGCTCCAATTCGACGGAGCGTTCATCGCGCAGCCGATCCGCGGTTCTCGCTGCATCCAGGGCCAGAGCCAGTCGATTCAGCAGCCGCTCGTACACCTCCGGTCCTGTTGCCTTGCGCTGCAATTCAAGCATCCGTTCACCTCATAGAAGAATAAGACTCACTCCCCTTTTTGAGCTTAGCCGGGCAGCCGCAGGCCACGCGCCGCCGCGACCAACGGCCCGCGCGCGCAATCAGGGTTTCCCTAGGCAGAGCGCGGTCATGTATGCTACGGCGCTTCCTGTAACTCCACTTCCAGCTCCACCGGGAACTGCAAACGCCATGTTTGGCGCCGTCACTACCCGAGTTGCGTTGAAGAGGATTAGGCCACCCTTATCCAGTACATAAAGTAGCCATGCACGAACAATACCTGCCCCGTGATATAGAAGCCGCCGCCCAGTCCTTCTGGGATGAGCAAAAGTCGTTTGAAGTCAGCGAACAGCCAGGCAAGGACACTTACTACTGCCTATCGATGTTCCCGTACCCGAGCGGCAAGCTACACATGGGGCACGTGCGCAACTACACCATCGGCGACGTCATCTCCCGCTACCAGCGCATGCAAGGCAAGAACGTCCTGCAACCCATGGGTTGGGACGCCTTCGGCATGCCGGCGGAAAACGCCGCGATGAAGAACAACGTCGCACCGGCCAAGTGGACCTACGAAAACATCGCCTACATGAAGAGCCAGCTGCGTAGCCTGGGCCTGGCGGTGGACTGGTCGCGCGAGGTCACTACCTGCAAGCCGGACTACTACCGCTGGGAACAGTGGCTGTTCACTCGCCTGTTCGAGAAGGGCGTGATCTACCGCAAGAACGGCACCGTGAACTGGGACCCGGCGGACCAGACCGTACTGGCCAACGAACAGGTCATCGACGGCCGTGGCTGGCGCTCGGGCGCGCTGATCGAGAAGCGCGAAATCCCGATGTACTACTTCCGCATCACCGACTACGCCGACGAGCTGCTGGAAAGCCTCGACGAGCTGCCGGGCTGGCCCGAGCAGGTCAAGACCATGCAGCGCAACTGGATCGGCAAGTCCCGCGGCATGGAAGTGCAGTTCCCCTATGACCAGGCCAGCATCGGCCAGGCCGGCGCGCTGAAAGTCTTCACCACCCGTCCCGACACCCTGATGGGCGCCACCTACGTGGCCGTCGCCGCCGAACATCCGCTGGCGACCCAGGCCGCCCAGGGCGATGCAGCACTGCAGGCGTTCATCGACGAATGCAAGAGCGGCAGCGTCGCCGAGGCCGACATGGCCACTCAGGAGAAGAAGGGCATGCCCACTTCCCTGTTCGTCGAACACCCGCTGACCGGCGAGAAGCTGCCGGTGTGGGTCGCCAACTACGTGCTGATGCACTACGGCGATGGCGCGGTGATGGCCGTGCCGGCCCACGACGAGCGCGACTTCGAGTTCGCCCACAAGTACAACCTGCCGATGAAAGCCGTGGTGCGCACCAGCGCCGGCGATGAAGTCGGTGGCGAATGGCAGGCCGCCTATGGCGAGCACGGCCAACTGATCAACTCCGGCGAGTTCGACGGCCTGGACTTCGCTGGCGCCTTCGACGCCATCGAAGCTGCGCTGATCCGCAAGGAACTGGGCAAGTCGCGCACCCAGTTCCGCCTGCGCGACTGGGGCATCAGCCGCCAGCGCTACTGGGGCTGCCCGATCCCGATCATCCATTGCCCATCCTGTGGCGATGTACCGGTGCCGGAAGACCAACTGCCGGTCAAGCTGCCCGAAGACGTGGTGCCCGACGGCGCCGGCTCGCCACTGGCGCGCATGCCGGAATTCTACGAGTGCACTTGCCCGAAATGCGGCACTGCGGCCAAGCGCGAAACCGACACCATGGACACCTTCGTCGAGTCGTCCTGGTACTTCGCCCGCTACGCCTCGCCGAACTACGAAGGTGGCATGGTCGATCCGAAAGCCGCCAACCACTGGCTGCCGGTGGACCAGTACATCGGCGGTATCGAACACGCGATCCTGCACCTGCTGTACGCACGCTTCTTCCACAAGCTGATGCGCGATGAAGGCCTGGTCACCTCCAACGAGCCGTTCAAGAACCTGCTGACCCAGGGCATGGTGGTCGCCGAGACCTACTACCGTGTCGCCAGCAACGGCGGCAAGGACTGGTTCAACCCGGCTGACGTCGAAGTCGAGCGCGATGCCAAGGCCAAGATCATTGGCGCGCGCCTGAAGACCGATGGCCTGCCGGTGGAGATCGGCGGCACCGAGAAGATGTCGAAGTCGAAGAACAACGGCGTCGATCCACAATCGATGATCGAGCAGTACGGCGCCGATACCTGCCGCCTGTTCATGATGTTCGCCTCGCCGCCCGACATGAGCCTGGAATGGTCCGACTCCGGTGTCGAAGGTGCCAGCCGTTTCCTGCGTCGCGTCTGGCGCCTGGCCCAGGCTCACGTAGCCCAGGGCCTGCCGGGCAAGCTGGATGTCACCACCCTGAGCGACGAGCAGAAGGTGATCCGCCGCGCCATCCACTCAGCCATCAAGCAGGCCAGCACCGACGTGGGTCAGTTCCACAAGTTCAACACCGCCATCGCCCAAGTGATGACCGTGATGAACGTGCTGGAAAAAGCGCCACAAACCAGTGAACAGGACCGCGCCCTGTTGCAGGAGGGCCTGGAGGCCGTCACCTTGCTGCTGGCTCCGATCACTCCACATATCAGCCATGAACTGTGGAACCAGCTGGGCCATGACGGTGCAGTCATCGATGCCACCTGGCCGATCGTGGACGAAAGCGCCCTGGTGCAGGACAGCCTGCAACTGGTAGTGCAGGTCAACGGCAAGCTGCGTGGCCAGATCGAGATGCCAGCCAGCGCCAGCCGCGAGGAAGTCGAAGCCGCCGCCCGCAGCAACGAAAACGTACTGCGCTTCACCGAGGGGCTGACCATCCGCAAGGTCATCGTGGTACCGGGCAAACTGGTCAACATCGTCGCCAGCTAATTGGATCAGGCGTCCGGTGGGAACCGGGCGCCGAACAAGACCTTCAGGGCCACAGGGTTGGCCCATATGGTTTCAAGGGGAGCAATACATGATCAAACGTAACCTGCTGGTGATGGGCCTGGCTCTGGTATTGAGCGCCTGCGGCTTTCAACTGCGCGGTACTGGCACCCAGGAATTGAGCATCAAGGAACTCGACCTCAGCGCCCGGGACGCCTACGGCGCGACGGTGAAACTGCTGCAGCAACAACTGGAAAGCAGCGGTGTCCGCGTTCATGCCGGCGCGCCCTACAAGCTGGTCTTGCAGCGCGAGTCGAACTCCCAGCGCACCCTCAGCTACACCGGCGGCGGCAACTCTGCCGAGTATGAAATCAGCACTAAGCTGGAATATGAAATCCTGACCCATGACAACCTGCACCTGCTGAACGACAAACTGGAAGTGCAGAAAGTCTTCGTTCATGACGGCAACAACATCACCGGCTCCGGTCAGGAATCGGCTCAGACCTATCAGGAAATGCGCCGCGACCTGGTCCAGCGCATGATAATCCGCCTGCAACTGCTGAGCCCGGAACAGCTGGCACAATTGCAGGCTACCGCCGAAGCCAAGGCCAAGGCCGATGCCGACGCCCTGGAAGCAGCACGCAAGGCCGAAGCCGAAACTCCGCAACAGTCCCCTATGGAACTGCCGAACCAGTAAGCCTTGTGGGGCGCTCCGGCGCCCCACCGACCCGCATCTATGAAACTCGCCCCCGCCCAACTCGGTAAACACCTGCAAGGCTCCCTCGCCCCGGTCTACGTGATCAGCGGCGACGATCCCCTGCTCTGCCAGGAAGCCGCCGATGCCATACGCATCACGGCACGCCAGCAGGGCTATGACGAACGCCAGGTGTTCAGCGCCGATGCCAATTTCGACTGGGGCAGCCTGTTGCTGGCTGGCGCCAGCATGTCGCTCTTCGCGCAGAAGCGCCTGCTGGAACTGCGCCTGCCTTCGGGCAAGCCCGGGGACAAAGGTGCTGCTGCCCTGATCGAATACTGCTCGCGCCCGGCCGAAGACACCGTGCTGTTGATCAGCCTGCCCAAGCTCGACGGTAGCACGCAGAAAACCAAATGGGGCAAGGCCCTGGTGGAAGGCGCCCAGACCCAGTTCGTGCAGATCTGGCCAGTGGACGCCAACCAGTTGCCACAGTGGATTCGCCAGCGCCTGTCCCAGGCTGGGATGTCCGCCAACCAGGACGCCGTGGAGCTGATCGCGGCTCGGGTCGAGGGCAATCTGCTGGCTGCCGCCCAGGAAATCGAAAAGCTCAAGTTGATGGCCGAGGGAGGGCAGGTCACTGTCGAAACGGTACAGGCGGCCGTGGCCGACAGTGCTCGCTTCGACGTATTTGGCCTGGTCGACGCCATCCTCAACGGGGAAGCGGCGCATGCCTTGCGCATGCTCGAAGGGCTCAAGGGCGAAGGGGTCGAGCCTCCGGTGATCCTCTGGGCCCTGTCCCGGGAGCTACGGCTACTGGCCAACCTGGCCCAGCAATTCGGCCAGGGAATCCCCTTGGACAAGGTTTTCAGCCAAGCCCGCCCGCCTGTCTGGGACAAGCGCAAGCCACTGATGAGCAAGGCCCTGCAACGCTATTCCGCCCAGCGCTGGAGCCAACTGCTGTTGGATGCCCAGCGTATCGACGCACAGATCAAGGGCCAGGCCAGCGGTTCCGCCTGGAGCAGCCTGAGTCGCCTGTCACTGCTGATGGCCGGCCAACGCCTGCCCCTGCCTGCCGAGTAAGTCCGCAATACGGGAAAAGATCATGGGTACTGGACAGCAGTGCCCAGCTGGCCGATGATGCGCGCCGTTGTACCTCTCCCCATAAAGCGAGTATCGAGCATGAGCAAGCCATCCAAGCATGGCCCCAACAAGGCCAAATCCATCATTGCCCAGCCACTGTTCCGTTGCCGCCAGGAGCGCCCGGCCAAGGGCAAAGGCAGCTACCGCCGCGAAGCCTTCCAGTCCAAAAACTGGGAGGCTTCTTACTTTCTGGCCGCCTGAAGCCCTGGACCCCACAGGCATGATAAGGTCTGCACCTGATTGTCATTCTCTCTGGACCTGTGCATGCCCTTTTGTATTTCCCGTCGTTGGCACCTGCGCCAACTGATCGCTGCCTCCAGCCTGATTCTGCTCGTCGCCTGCGCGGAAAAACCCACCGCCGCCGATGCCCAACCGTTGCCCGCACTCCAGTCGCCCCCCATTGCCGCACCAGCGACCGTCGTCCCCCTGGTGGTCGATAACCTGGACATCCAACCGACCCAGAGCTTCGAACAGTGGCTGAGTGCCTTTCGCTCTGAAGCGCTGAATGCCGGTATCCGTGCCGATGTGTTCGACCGCGCCTTCGCCGGCATCACTCCGGACATGAGCGTGATCAAGGCCGATCGCAGCCAGCCAGAGTTCACCCGCCCGGTATGGGAATACCTGGACGGCGCGCTATCACCCGTACGCGTGCGCAAGGGCCAGGCCCTGCTGAACCAGTATGGCGACATCCTGCAACGCATCGAACAGCGCTACGGCGTGGATCGCCAGGCGCTGGTGGCCGTCTGGGGCATGGAAAGCAACTTCGGCGATTTCCAGGGCAACAAGTCGGTGATCCGCTCGCTGGCGACCCTGGCCTATGAGGGCCGACGCCCGGCCTTCGCCAACAGCCAGCTGATCGCCGCATTGCAGATCATCCAGCATGGCGATATCCAGCCCGAGAAGATGCTCGGTTCCTGGGCCGGGGCCATGGGCCAGACCCAGTTCATCCCGACCACCTACAACACCCATGCCGTGGATTTCGACGGTGACGGCCGCCGGGATATCTGGAACAGCCCGGCCGATGCCCTGGCCTCGACGGCGCACTACCTGCAAAGCTCGGGCTGGCAGAAAGGCCAGCCCTGGGGTCTGGAAGTCCAGCTCAACAGTGGTTTCGACTACGCCCTGGCCGATGCCAGCACGCGCAAGAGCGTGGCCGAGTGGATGCGCCTGGGGATGAAGCCAGCCAACGGCAAGGCGTTGCCCTACGGCTCCGAGCAACTGTCCGCGTCCCTGCTGCTGCCAGCGGGTTATCGGGGACCGGCGTTCCTGATCCTGGATAACTTCCGGGCCGTGCTCAAGTACAACAATTCCTCATCCTATGCGTTGGCGGTGAACCTGTTGTCCGAGCGCTTCAGCGGTGCCGGACTGATCAGCGGCGACTGGCCCAAGGACGAACTGCCCTTGAGTCGCAGCGAACGTATCGACCTGCAGACCCAGCTCAACGCCAACAACTACGATGCCGGCAACCCCGACGGCATCATCGGCGCCAACACCCGCAAGGCCATCCGCAGCGCCCAGCAGACCCTGGGGTGGCCGGCGGACGGCTACCCGACCCGCAAGCTGCTGGACAGCCTGCGCAGTCGTTGAGCCGCAATTCGCAACAGGAAAGTTCGCTGTTCCGTCAGCCGGTTATTTGAAGACCACATCCTGGGCCAGGGTCAGCTCCCTGGCTCCGGCATCCAGCCTGACCAGCGCCCCCATGGGCAAGGTCAGGTTAGGGTCGCAATGACCGCTGCGCCAGCCGGCCAGTACCGGTATCCGCAACGGCTCGAAGGTGCGCTTGAGCAAGTCACATAGCGCAGTGAAATCCACTCCGGCCACATCCCCCACCAAAACACCCCGCAACTTGTCGAGCTTGCCCGCCAGCCGCAGGTGATTGAGCAGGCGATCGATGCGATACAGCGGTTCGTTGACGTCCTCGATGAACAGGATGATGCCGTCGGCGACGATGTCATAGGGCGTACCCAGGGTGCTGGCGATGATCGACAGGTTCCCCCCCAGCAGCGCGCCCTGTGCGATACCTGGCTCGACGGTGGTCAAGGGAAATGCCACGGGATGGGGCAACGGGCTGCCGGCCCTGACCTGCCCGCGCAACAGATTGAAGAACGACGCCTCAGTGGGAGCCTGCTTGGCTGCCAGCAGGTCGGCGTTGAGCAAAGGTCCGTGAAAACTCACGAACCCGGCATAACGATTGATCGCCAGGTGCAAAGCGGTGATGTCGCTGTAGCCGACGAAGGGCTTGGGATTGCGCCGCAACAGGTCGAAGTCGATCTTGTCCAGCAACCGCGGGCTGCCATAGCCCCCGCGCAAACACAGGATGGCGTCCACCTCGGAGTCGGCGAAAGCATCATGCAGGTCTTGCAGGCGCACCTCATCACTGCCGGCCAGATAGCCGTCCTGCTGCCCCACTCCGGGGAAGATCCGCAAGTCGTATCCCCTGGAGCGCATCCACTGGAAAGCCTTGGCGGTATCCAGCGCGGCCGGACCGGCCGGAGCGATAAGACCGATGACGCCTTCGGCCGCCAGCGCCGGCACGGGCAGGTGGGCATGGAGGGCGGCGGTCGGTTGGATGGGCATACGGATTCTCCCTGTGCGAATTCACTGGAGCACAGTAGCCATGAATGCCGCGAAACAGAAGGGGGAAATAGCCCGCGAGGAGCAGAAAGCCCAAGGGCAGGCGATGGGACTCGAGGGAGTCGGCGGAAACGCCCGCAGGAGCCAGCTCCCGCGGGCTTGGCGAATCAGGAAACCAGACCTTCCTTGGCCAGCTTCGCTTGTTCGTCGGCGTGGTACGAGGAACGCACCAGCGGACCGGAGGCCACGTTCTTGAAGCCCATCCGGTAGCCTTCCTCGGCGAACCAGGCGAAGGTGTCCGGATGCACGAAACGCTGCACCGGCAGGTGGTTACGCGACGGCTGCAGGTACTGGCCAAGGGTCAGCATGTCGATGTCATGCTCGCGCATGCGCTTCATCACTTCGATGACTTCGTCGTCGGTCTCACCCAGGCCCAGCATCAAGCCGGATTTGGTCGGCACATGGGGCACCAGCTGCTTGAACTTCTGCAGCAGGGTCAGCGACCACTGGTAGTCGGAACCCGGGCGGGCGGCCTTGTACAGGCGTGGCACGGTTTCCAGGTTGTGGTTGAACACGTCCGGTGGAGTCGCCGCGGTGATTTCCAGGGCAATGTCCATGCGGCCACGGTAGTCGGGAACCAGGGTTTCCAACTGTACGTTCGGCGAGAGCTTGCGGATTTCACGGATGCAATCGGCAAAGTGCTGGGCGCCACCGTCGCGCAGGTCGTCGCGGTCCACCGAGGTGATCACCACGTACTTCAGGCGCAGGTCGGCGATGGCCACCGCCAGGTTCATCGGCTCATCCACGTCCAGGGGCTTGGGACGACCATGGCCCACGTCGCAGAACGGGCAACGGCGGGTGCAGATGTCACCCATGATCATGAAGGTCGCGGTGCCGCCGGAGAAGCACTCGCCCAGGTTCGGGCAGGAAGCCTCTTCGCAGACGCTATGCAGCTTGTGCTTGCGCAGCAGTTGCTTGATCCGGTCGACTTCCGGGGATACCGGGATACGTACGCGGATCCAGTCGGGCTTCTTCGGCAGCTCGGTGGTCGGGATGATCTTCACCGGGATACGCGCGACCTTTTCCGCACCGCGCAACTTGACGCCGGTTTCAACTTTCGCGCGGGCTGGCCGCTCGGAAACATCCAGCGTCGGGATCAGGGTTTGAACAGCGTCTTGTTGCGCAGTAGTCATATCAGTCGATTCCGCCCGTTAGGGTCGTCTGCTCAGCGTAGTCGAGGTGTTTGACGAGCTGCGCACGCAGCCGGGCACTTACCTCGGCAAATTCAATCGGCCCTGCATGGTCGCTCAGCTGGGTCATCGCCAGACCGGCATAACCACAGGGGTTAATCCGTCGAAACGGCTGCAAATCCATATCCACGTTCAAGGCCAGACCGTGAAAGGAGCATCCATGACGGATACGCAGGCCCAGGGAGGCGATTTTCGCCCCATCGACGTAAACACCCGGTGCATCGGGCTTGGCCGCCGCCGGCACGCCGTAGCTGGCCAGCAACTCCACCAGGCATTGCTCCATGCGGCTGACCAGTTCACGCACGCCGAAACCCAGCCTGCGCACGTCCAGCAGCAAATAGGCTACCAGCTGGCCCGGACCATGATAGGTCACCTGGCCACCACGATCAGCCTGCACCACCGGAATATCCCCCGGCACCAGCAGATGCTCGGCCTTGCCGGCCTGCCCCTGAGTGAAGACCGGAGGATGCTGCACCAGCCAGACCTCGTCCGGTGCATCGGTCCCGCGTTCGTTGGTAAAGCGCTGCATGGCCTGCCAGACCGGCTCGTAGGCCCTCAGGCCAAGCTCACGAAAGCCCAGCGTCCGTGGCATCACAGCACCATGTGGACGACACCGGTAGCGCGCAGGGCACTATTGATATCACGCAGTTGGTCTTCACCAGTGGCGGTGATGTGCAGTTGCACCGTGGTGTACTTGCCATTGCTGCTCTGGCGCTCGGCCAGGGACTTGATGTCCAGGGTGGCGTACTTGGCAAGGATCTCGATCACGGTGTCCTTGAAGCCGACGACCGTGTCACCGATCACCTTGATCGGATAGTCATCGACGGGAAACTCAATCTTGTGCGACTTAACGTCAGTGTCTGTCATGGCAATAACGGCCTCGTAAGCCGTGGCGACGGACATGGCCCCCGCTCCGCTTGGGAGCGAGGGCCACGTGGGTCGACAATATCAGTTGAACAAGCCGTAGAAGAATAGACGGATGCTATCCCACATGCGACGGAAGATACCACCTTCGTCGACTGCTTCCAGGGCGATCAGGTCGGCGCTGTGCACCACCTTGTCGTCCAGTTTCACTTCGACTTTACCGATCACGTCGCCCTTGGCGATCGGCGCGACCAGTTGCGGGTTCATGGTCATGCTGGCTGCCAGCTTCTTCAGCTGGCCCTTGGGCATGGTCATGGTCAGGTCCTGGGCCAGGCCAGCCTTGACCTGATGCGTGGTGCCCTTCCATACCGGCGCCTGGGCCAGTTCGGTGCCCTTCTGGTAGAAGGTCTGGGTTTCGAAGAAACGGAAGCCATAGGTCAGCAGTTTCTGGGTCTCGGCAGCCCGGGCCTGCTCGCTGTTGGTGCCGAACACCACGGCAATCAGGCGCATGCCATCACGTACCGCCGAGGACACCATGCAGTAGCCCGCTTCGTCGGTATGCCCGGTCTTCAGGCCATCGACGGTCTTGTCACGCCACAGCAACAGGTTGCGGTTAGGCTGCTTGATGCCGTTCCAGAAGAACTCCTTCTGCGAGTAGATCGCATAGTGGGCCGGATCTTCATGAATGATCGCGCGTGCCAACAGCGCCATGTCATGGGCCGACGAGTAATGCTCGGGGTTCGGCAGGCCGGTGGGGTTCATGAAGTGGCTGTTGCTCATGCCCAGGTCGCCGGCGGTCTTGTTCATCATGTCGGCGAAGGCGTCTTCGCTACCGGCGATGTGCTCGGAAATCGCCACGCTGGCATCGTTGCCCGACTGGATGATGATGCCGTGCAGCAGGTCGCTGACGGACACCTGCGACCCTACCTTGATGAACATCCGCGAACCGCCAGTGCGCCAGGCGTTTTCGCTGACGGTCACCGGGTCGTTCTCGCCGATCTGGCCACGGCGGATTTCCAGGGTGGCGATGTAGGCGGTCATCAGCTTGGTGAGGCTGGCCGGCGGCAGGCGCTGGTCACCATTGTTCTCCACCAGCACGTTTCCGCTGCTGGCATCCATGAGCACGTAGGACTTGGCGGCCAGCTGCGGTGGTGACGGCATCACCTCGACCGCCCAGGCGGCGGGTGTGATGATCAGCGGTAGAAGCAGGCACAGGCGTTTGGCAAAGGTGGTGATGTTCATCCGTCTCTCGAAGTTGCTAATGGAAACTTGCCCCTGGGGGCAAAACTATTTCAGACAACCTTCTGAAGGGTTGTCGCGTGTGCGTTGTTCACTCACGACCCTTGCCGGGCTTTTGTTGTTCGGCGAGCCAACAACCCGGATCCGCCCCCCGATGTCGCAAGCGGACCCTCAATCTCGATGTCGCTATTCCGCAGTGACCACGCTGGCCTGGCCCAGGTTGGCCAGACGCACGCTGTTCTGCGCTTGCTGGGTTTCGTCCGGCGAACCGAACGGCCCAAGGCGTACCCGATGCAGCGTCTGCTGATTGCGTACGATGGAACTGATGAACACCGGAGCGCTCACCATCGAGCTCAGTTTCGACCTCAACAGTTCGGCAGCGTCCGGGTTGGCGAAGGCGCCCACCTGCAGGTACTGGCCGGAGGCTGCGGTGTTCTTGACCTGCACCGGGACCACGGCGGCCGCATGCTGCTGCGGCGGAGGCGTCCACTGCTCGACGGTACCGGCCGAGCTGGTGACCACCGGCGCGCTATTCTGCGCCACTTGCGGCTCATTGAGCATCAAAGGCGCCGGACGGCCACGCTGGGCCCACCATTGCTGAGGATCGATGCCCTCGACCTTGACCCGGGCGGTACCGGTTTCGGCATAACCGAGCTTCTTCGCCGCGGCATAGGACAGGTCGATGATCCGGTCGGAGTAGAACGGACCACGATCGTTGACCCGCAGGATCACGCTGCGGTTGTTGTCCAGGTTGGTCACCCGCACATAGCTGGGCAACGGCAGGGTCTTGTGTGCGGCACTCATGCCGTACAGATCATAGACCTCGCCATTGGCGGTGTTCTGGCCATGGAACTTGGTGCCGTACCAGGAAGCCGTGCCCGAAGCCACGTAGTTCCTGGATTCCTGGATGGGAAAGTAGGTCTTGCCCAGCACCGTATAAGGGTTGGCCTTGTACGGACCGGTATGCAGGGTCGGCGTCGCATCGGGAATGCGCGATACGTCGACATCCCACCAGGGCGCGCCATCCTTGTGGGCGCGGTTGACATCCAGGCCCGGCATCGAACGCACGGCATTGGAGGACTTTGGCTGCGGCGAGCGGCTCGTCGAGCAACTGGCCAGCGACAGCGCCAACGCGGCAAAAGCCAGCAGCTTCAAGGGGTTGCGGATTGGCATTGCCAGCATTACTTGACGCCCCGTGCTTGGACCAGCTGTTCAGACAGCTGATGTACGGCCATGGCATACATCACGCTGCGGTTATAACGAGTGATCGCGTAGAAGTTCTTCAGCCCCATCCAGTATTCCGGACCGTTATCACCTTCCAGGCGGAAAGCGGTAACCGGCATATCGTCGCGCAGCGCATCATGACTCGACCAGCCCAGGGCTCGCAACTCCCCGACGGTCTTGGTCGGCTCGATACCGCTGGTCAGCCCCTCGTCCACCCGGTCCCCGCGCACATCGGCACGGCTGACCACCGGCTCGCCAGCTACCCAGCCATGGCGTTTGAAGTAACTGGCGACGCTGCCGATGGCATCGTCCGGATTGGTCCAGATATTGATGTGCCCATCGCCGTCGAAGTCCACGGCGTAGGCGCGGAAGCTGCTGGGCATGAACTGCGGCAGCCCCATAGCTCCGGCATAGGAGCCCTTGAGGCTCAGGGGATCGAGCTGCTCTTCACGGGCCAGCAACAGGAACTCGCGCAGCTCCTTGCGGAAGAATTCGGCACGCGGCGGATAATCGAAGCCCAAGGTGGAAAGCGCGTCGATCACCCGGTAATTGCCGGTATTGCGGCCAAAAAAGGTCTCCACGCCGATGATCGACACGATGACCTGGGCCGGGACCCCATATTCCTGCTCGGCACGGGCCAGGACCGCCTCGTGCTGGCGCCAGAAGTCCACACCACGAGCGATACGCGCATCGGTGATGAACATCGGGCGATATTCCTTCCATTGCTTGACCCGCTCGGCAGGCCGCGAAATGGCATCGAGGATCGCCTGCTTGCGCTCGGCTTCGCGGAACACGCCCATCAGCTGTTCTCCGGCGAAACCGTAGTCCCGGGTCATTTCCCCGACAAATTCGGCGACCTGGGGCGAGCCTTCGTAGGCACCAGCCGAAGCAGGCTCCACGGCCCCCAGGATGCTCGCCAGACCGACCCATGGAGCGTACCGAGCGGCCCAGCCACGCATTACTTGCATTGAGTTGTTCACCTTATTCAAACCTGCGCGATCCACTTGCGATGGGTATGGATCGACATCAAAACCCCAAACGCTGACAGTAGCGTCACCAGCGAAGTTCCTCCGTAGCTAATGAAGGGCAACGGCACACCCACCACCGGCAACAAGCCACTGACCATACCGATGTTGACGAAAACGTAAACAAAAAACGTCATGGTCAGGCTGCCTGCCAGCAACTTGCCGAACAGCGTCTGGGCCTGGGCCGTGATCACCAGCCCGCGCCCGATCAACAAGAGGTAGATCAGCAGCAGCGCGCAGATGCCCACCAGGCCGAACTCCTCGCCCATGACCGCGATGATGAAGTCGGTGTGACTTTCCGGCAAAAAGTCCAGGTGCGATTGGGTACCCAGCAGCCAGCCCTTGCCGAACACCCCGCCGGAGCCGATGGCGGCCTTGGACTGGATGATGTTCCAGCCGGTCCCCAAGGGGTCGCTTTCCGGATCGAGGAACGTCAGGATCCGCTGCTTCTGGTAGTCATGCATGATGAACATCCACATGGCCACCGCCACCGGCACAGCCGCCGCCAGCACACTGATGATCCAGCGCCAGCGCAACCCGCCCATGAACAGCACGAAGGTGCCGCCGGCCAGGATCAGCAGGGCAGTGCCCAGGTCCGGCTGGCGCACGATCAGCATGAATGGAATACCGATCAGTACCAGGCTGATACCCACATGCTTGAGGTGCGGCGGCAAGGTGCGCTTGGACAAGTACCAGGCGATGGTCGCCGGCATGATGATCTTCATGAACTCCGAGGGCTGGAAGCGGATCACCCCGGGGACGTTGATCCAGCGGGTCGCGCCCATGGCGTTGTGGCCCATCACGTCCACTACCACCAGCAAAACCACGCCGAACACATAACCAAGCGGCACCCAGCGGGCCATGAAGCGCGGCTCGAGCTGGGCAATGACGATCATCGACACCAGGCCGATGCCGAACGAAGTGGCCTGCTTGGCCAATAGGTCCCAGCTCTTGCCACTGGCCGAATACAGGACGAACAGGCTGCCGGCCGCCAGGGTCAGCAGCAGGATCAGCAGGGGACCATCGATATGCAGGCGCTGCAATAGCGTCGCCCGACGCCGCATCACGTCCTCGCTGGAGAGAATGCGGTCGAAATTACTCTTCACGGGCCGTAGCCTCCGTAATGGTAGGGCTGGCGAACTCTGGCTTGAGCTGGCCATCCGGGCCCAGGAGCCAGGCATCCATGACCTGGCGCACTACAGGGGCGGCAACGCCGGAGCCCGACTCACCGTTCTCCACCATCACCGACACCACTATCTTGGGGTTCTCGGCCGGGGCAAAACCAACGAACAAGGCATGGTCGCGATGGCGCTCCTGTACCTTGGAGCGGTCGTATTTTTCACCCTGCTTGATCGCCACCACCTGGGCGGTGCCACTTTTGCCGGCAATCCGGTAGGGCGAGCCGACCGCCGCCTTGCGCGCAGTACCCCGGGGGCCGTGCATCACCTGCTGCATACCGTGGTTGACCCGCATCCAGTCCGCCGGATCACGCAGCACGATGTCCGGCATCGGGTTGTGGTCCACCGGCCGTGCGCCTTCGATGCTCTTGGCCAGGTGCGGCCGGTTCCAGCGCCCCTTGCTGGCCACCAGGGCCGTGGCCTGGGCCAGTTGCAGGGGCGTCGATTGCATATAGCCCTGGCCGATCCCGAGGATCAGGGTTTCCCCCGGGAACCAAGCCTGGCGCCGGGTCGCACGCTTCCACTCACGGGTCGGCATCAGCCCTGGCGACTCCTCGAACATATCCAGGGAAACCTTCTGGCCGATGCCGAACTTGCCCATGTAGGCCGAGAGCCGGTCGATCCCCAGCTTGTGGGCCAGATCATAGAAATAGGTATCGTTGGACCGCATGATCGCCGTGTCCAGATCGACGTAACCGTCGCCGGTGCGGTTCCAGTTGCGGTACTTGTGGTCATAGTTGGGCAACTGGTAGTAGCCCGGGTCGTAGACCCGGCTCGTGGCCGTCACCACTCCCGCGTCGAGCCCGGCAATGGCTACCGCCGGCTTGATGGTCGAACCCGGTGGATACAACCCGCGCAACACTCGGTTGAACAGTGGCCGGTCGATGGAATCACGCAGCTCGGCGTAAGCCTTGAAACTGATCCCGGTGACGAACAGGTTGGGATCGAAACTCGGCTGGCTGACCATTGCCAACACTTCGCCGGTGTTGGGGTCCAGGGCCACCACCGCGCCGCGCCGACCGCCCAGGGCCGCCTCCGCAGCCTCCTGCAGCTTGATATCCAGGCTCAGGATGATGTCCTTGCCGGGAATCGGGTCGGTGCGCTTGAGCACCCGCAGCACACGGCCACGGGCATTGGTCTCGACTTCCTCGTAGCCCACCTGGCCATGCAGGTCGTCCTCGTAGAAGCGTTCGATGCCAGTCTTGCCGATGTGGTGGGTGCCGCTGTAGTTCACCCGATCCAGGGACTTCTGTTCTTTTTCGTTGATCCGTCCCACATAACCTACGGAGTGGGCGAAATGCGCACCCTGGGGATAATGCCGGACCAACTGGGCCACCACCTCCACGCCAGGCAGGCGGAACTGGTTCACCGCGATACGAGCGATCTGCTCTTCCGTCAACTCGAACAGGATCGGCACCGGCTCGAACGCCCGCCGCCCCTGCTTGACCCGCTTCTCGAACAGCACCCGGTCTTCCGGCGTCAGTTCCAGCACCTCGACTATCACGTCGAGAACCTGCCGCCAGTCGCCGGAGCGCTCGCGGGTCATGCTCAGGCTGAAGCTGGGCCGGTTGTCGGCCACCACCACGCCATTACGGTCGTAGATCAAGCCCCGGCTCGGAGGGATGGACTGGACGTGAACCCGGTTGCTCTCCGAAAGCGTGGAGTGAATCTCGTACTGGATCACCTGCAGGTAATACAGCCGGGCGATCAGCACGCCGATCAGGCTGACCACCAGGATGGCGCCGAACACCACCCGGTTACGCACCAGGCGGGCGTCTTTTTCATGGTCCTTGATACGGATCGGCTGGGACATGGGGGGCGCAGGCTACTTGTGGTAAGGGTGGCCGGACAGCACGGTCCAGGCGCGATACAGCTGTTCGCCGATGAGGATCCGCACCAACGGGTGCGGCAAGGTCAGGGGCGACAGAGACCAGCGTTGGTCCGCCCGCGCGCAGACTTCCGGCGCCAACCCTTCCGGGCCGCCGACCATGAAGTTCACGGTACGCGAGTCCAGGCGCCAGCGGTCCAGCTCCACCGCCAACTGCTCGGTGCTCCAGGGCTTGCCGTGGACCTCGAGGGTCACGATGCGTTCGTTATGCCCGACCTTGGCCAGCATGACCTCGCCCTCCTGACGGATGAAGCGGGCCACGTCGGCATTCTTGCCCCGGGTGTTGAGCGGTATTTCCACCAGTTCCAGCGCCAGCTCGGATGGCAGACGCTTGGCATACTCATGCCAACCCTCTTCCACCCACTTGGGCATGCGTGAACCGACAGCGATCAGACGCAGGCGCACAGCCGTCCCTTATTGCTGGTCTTTGTTGAGCTTGGCGAAATGCTCGTGGGTGTTTTCCGGGCTGTGGTGCTTGCCATCGGCCGCGCGGCTCTGCTCGGCGCCCTGCCACAGGCGCTCCAGGTCGTAGAACTGGCGGGCCGAGGCGGTCATCATGTGGACGATCACTTCGTCCAGGTCCAGCAGCACCCAGTCGCTGTCGCCCTTGCCTTCTTCACCCAGCGGACGCACGCCCTGGGCCTTGACCATCTCGCGGACCTTTTCCAGCATCGCGCCGATCTGGCGGTTGGAGGTACCGGTGGCGATCACCATGTAGTCGGTGATGCTCTGCTTGTCGCGCACATCGATCACCAGGATGTCCTGGGCCTTGACGTCTTCCAGCGCGGCGACAGCCACCTTGACCAGATCTTCGCCTTTCATTACTTGGTTAGTCATATAAAACTCGTTCAGCTCGTATGTATGGAACGCCGCACGGCATGGGCCGGCAGCCTTCCTTCAGTTCGGCACACGGTACAGTCCGTGAGCATCGATATAGGCCAGGACCGCGTCAGGCACCAGGAAACGTACCGACTTACCGCTGGCCAGCAGTTGACGGATCTGGGTGGCAGACACCGCGAGCGGTGTCTGCCAGACGAATGCAATGTGTCCCCCCGGCCCTTGCAGGGCCAGCGGATCGCTCACCGAGCGGGCCGCCAGCAGGTTGCGCAGGGCATCCGGTGGCTCACTGTCGGCATCCGGGCGTTGCAGCACCAGGATGTGGCAGTGCTGGAGCAGTTCTTCCCAGCGATGCCAGGTGGGCAGGCCGCAAAAAGCGTCCCAGCCCAACAGCAGGAACAACTGGTCGTCCGCGGCCAGTTCGGCGCGCATCTGCTCCAGGGTGTCTATGGTGTAGGACGGTTTGTCCCGTTTCAGCTCACGGTCGTCCACCACCAGGGGTGAAACGCCCGCCACCGCACGCTCGACCATCGCCAGACGATCGAGCGCCGACACCTGCGGTGTATCCCGATGAGGCGGCCTGGCACTGGGTGTCAGGCGCAGCTCGTCGAGTCGCATGGATTCGGCCACTTCCAGTGCGCCACGCAGGTGGCCGATATGCACTGGATCGAAGGTGCCGCCCAGCAGGCCGATACGTTTGCCCATCAAGTACGCACGTGACCGTCGCCGAAGACCACGTACTTCTCGCTGGTCAGGCCTTCCAGGCCTACCGGCCCACGGGCGTGCAGCTTGTCGGTGGAGATGCCGATCTCCGCGCCCAGGCCGTATTCGAAACCGTCGGCGAAGCGCGTCGAGGCATTGACCATGACCGAGCTGGAATCCACTTCGTTGAGGAAGCGCCGGGCGTCACTGAAGTTCTCGGTGACGATGGAGTCGGTATGGTGCGAGCCGTAGGCATTGATGTGTTCGATGGCCTGCTCCAGGCCGTCAACCACGCGGATCGAGAGGATCGGCGCGGTGTACTCGGTACGCCAGTCTTCTTCGCTGGCCTCCAGCACATCGGTCCCGAGGATCGCCCGGGTCTGCTCGCAACCCCGCAACTCGACACCCTTGTCGCGATAGATCGCGGCCAGCGGCGGCAGTACGCGCCCGGCGATACCGGCATGGACCAGCAGGGTCTCCATGGTGTTGCACGGGGCATAGCGCTGGGTCTTGGCGTTGTCGGCGATGCGGATGGCCTTGTCCAGGTCCGCGGCGACATCGATGAATACGTGGCAGACGCCATCCAGGTGCTTGATCACCGGCACCCGGGCATCACGGCTGACCCGCTCGATCAGGCTCTTGCCGCCACGGGGCACGATCACGTCGACGAACTCGGGCATGGTGATCAACGCGCCCACCGCGGCGCGGTCGGTGGTCTCCACCACTTGCACCACGTGGGCCGGCAGGTCGGCCGCCGCCAACCCTTGCTGGATGCAAGCGGCGATGGCGCGGTTGGAATGAATGGCCTCGGAACCGCCACGCAGGATGGTGGCGTTGCCGGACTTGAGGCACAGGGCCGCGGCGTCGATGGTCACGTTGGGACGCGACTCGTAGATGATGCCGATCACGCCCAGGGGCACCCGCATCTTGCCCACCTGGATGCCCGAGGGCAGGTAGCGCATATCGCGGATTTCACCGATGGGGTCAGGCAGCTTGGCCACCTGACGCAGGCCTTCGATCATCTCGTCGATACGGGCGGGGGTCAGTGCCAGGCGATCCAGCAGGGCCGGTTCCAGACCATTGGCCCGGCCGCTGGCCAGGTCCTGCTCGTTGGCCGCGGTCAGTTCCGGTCGCGCAGCGTCCAGCGCATCGGCAGCCGCCAGCAGCGCGCGGTTCTTCTGCACGGTGGTGGCGCGGGCGATCACCCGGGAAGCTTGGCGGGCAGCGCGACCCAAACGGGTCATGTAGTCAAGAACGGACTCAGTCATGGTCTGGTGTGGTCTTGGCAAAGAGGAAAGCGGCTGATTATAGCTGTCGCGCCGGCCCACGGACAGCGGTCACGGGCGGATGGTCGAAATACTGCTGGTTCAGCCTGAATTAAGCCTGAAGTTGTTATCATTCCGGCACTTTCCTGGCCATTACCCTTCACCATCATGTCCATCCTGACCTCTGCGAAACTGCACAAAGCCCTGCCTGACAGCTTTTTCGACCGTGATGCTCAGCTCCTGGCCCGTGAACTGCTGGGCAAGGTGATCCGCCACAAAGTCGGGGACCTGTGGCTGTCAGCGCGCATTATCGAGACTGAAGCCTATTACTGCGAGGAAAAAGGCAGCCATGCCTCCCTCGGCTTCACGGAAAAACGTAAGGCGTTGTTTCTGGATGGTGGCCACATCTATATGTATTACGCCCGGGGCGGTGACTCGCTGAACTTCAGCGCCCAGGGCCCCGGCAACGCGGTGCTGATCAAGTCCGCCTATCCCTGGGTCGACGAGGTTTCAGGCCCTGCCAGCCTGCAACAGATGCAACTGAACAACCCGGATGCCAGCGGCCAGCCTCGCCCCGCGCAAAAGCTCTGCGCCGGCCAGACCTTGCTATGCAAGGCCCTGGGCCTGAAAGTCCCGGTCTGGGACGCGAAACGCTTCGATCACGAAATCCTTTTTGTCGAAGACGCCGGCAACGCCGTGCCCAAGATCATCCAGACCACCCGCCTGGGCATTCCTCACGGGCGCGACGAACACCTGATGTATCGCTTCGTCGATGCCGCCTACGCCCCCTGCTGCACTCGGAACCCACTGCGCCGAGGCCAGGTCGAAGGCCGCGACTACCTCATCCTCGGCTGATCCACCGGCCCTGCCTGACACTGAAATGGAGTTGAACCTATGGGCCCATGGCTCGACAGCGTGACCGCCTGGCTGAGCACCAATCCGCAGTGGCTGGCCGCCGCGGTATTCATCGTCGCCTTCGTGGAATGCCTGGCCATCGCCGGCCTGATCGTCCCCGGTACGGTGCTGCTGTTCGCCATTGCCGTACTAGCCGGCAACGGTGCCCTGTCGCTGGGCGAGACCTTAGTGCTGGGCTTTACCGCCGGGATCCTCGGCGATGTGATCTCCTACCTTTTGGGCCGGCGCTTCCACCAGAGCATCCGGCGCCTGCCGGGCTTGCGCCAGCATCCTGAATGGATCAATGGCGCCGAGGCCTACTTCCAGCGCTATGGCATCGCCAGCCTGTTGGTAGGACGCTTCATCGGCCCCCTGCGCCCGATGCTGCCGATGGTGGCGGGCATGTTCGACATGCCGTTCCCGCGTTTCTTCGCCGTCAGCCTGCTGGCCGCGGCGGGTTGGTCGGTGGCCTACCTGTTGCCGGGCTGGGCCACTGGCGCGGCCATTCGCCTGCCGCTGCCCGAGGGTTTCTGGCCCCAGGCCGGGGTAGTCATCGGCAGCCTCGCAGTGTTGATCGGGCTGAGCGTCAACAGCAGCCTGCGCCGCCACCGCCGGGCAACCCTGCTGATGTCCGGCCTGGGCCTGGCCTTGCTGATCGGGCTGTTCATCGGCTATCCCCACCTGGCCCAGTTCGACCAGGGACTGATCGCCCTGGTACAGGAACATCGTGACCCGGCGCTGGACAAGGTCATGGTGATGGTCACCCAGATCGGTGAGTTCCGCGCCATGTTCGTCATCAGCGCAGTCCTGACCCTGCTGCTGGTGCTGCTGCGCCAGTGGCGCCAGGCGGTATTCGCCGGCGCCACGCTGCTGTGCACCGCGCTGGCCAATACCGCCAGCAAATGGTTCTTCGCCCGAGTGCGTCCCGAGGTGCTGACCGAGCCGCTGACCAGCTTCAGCATGCCCAGCGGGCATTCCTCCGGATCCTTCGCGCTGTTCCTGACCCTGGCCGTACTGGCCGGGCGTGGCCAACCGCCGCGGATGCGCCTGACATGGCTGCTACTGGGCTGCCTGCCGGCGCTGTCGATCGCGATGTCGCGGGTCTACCTGGGAGCCCACTGGCCTACCGACATTCTCGCCGGAGCCATGCTGGCGACCTGCGTCTGTGCTGCGAGCCTGACCCTTTGCCAGTGGCAGGCCCCGCTCAAGCCGATGCCGGCCAAGGCCTGGTGGCTGGTACTGCCGGTGATGGTCCTGCTGTGTGCCTTCATGTCGATGCGGCACCTGCCACAGGCGCTGCTGCGCTACGCCTATTGAGGCGGGCTGCGCGGCGGCTCAGGCGAAGAGCTCGCCCTGCAGCTCGTCCAGCAACTGCTGGATCGCATCCAGACGCTGCTGCGGATCGTCCAATTGCAGCAGGTCGATCTTGTCCAGCTCGGTAAAGGGCAGCAGATAGGCCAGCTGATTGCCCAGGGACAGTTGTCCGGCCGCCTCGGCCCCCATTTCCAGGGCCTCGACCATGGGGTGTTCGGCCAAGGCCTTGAGCAGCGCCACCAAGTCGGCATCGTCGTCCCGCAGCGGCTGCTCCGTCGCCTCCTCCAGCCATTGCACCCGGGCCACCGTCAGCTGGTCCTTCTGCACCTCGCTGTCCAGTACGCGAAAGCGCCGCCCGCCCTTGACCCGGATTCCCAGCAGGCCGTTGTCCTGCTGGTGGAAGTCGGTGATCAGCGCCTCGCAGCCCACCCGGGCATAGCCCTGGGGCGCAAGGCCGGTCTCCTCGCCCTCCAGGATGCACACCACACCGAAACCGCTGCCCTGCTTCATACAGCGACCGATCATGTCCAGGTAGCGCGCCTCGAAGATCTGCAGGTCGAGGATGCACTCGGGAAACAACACGGTATTCAGGGGGAACAACGCCAGACTCATGCCACCATCCTCAAACCAGCAACGACACCGCCAGCGGCAGCAGGACCGCCGTGGCCACGCCCATCAGACTCATCGCCAGCGCCGCGAAGGCGCCACACTCCTCGCTTTCCTGCAGGGCCACCGAAGTGCCCACCGCATGGGCCGTCATGCCCAGGGCCATGCCCCGCGCCTCCGGCGCCTCGACCCCCAGGCGATCCAGCAGCGCCGGGCCGAAGATCGCCCCCAGCACCCCAGTGATCAGCACGAATACCGCCGCCAGCGCCGCCACGCCGCCGATCTGCTCGGCCACCAGCATGGCGATCGGTGACGTCACCGACTTGGGCGCCATGGTCATGAGGATCATGTGCTCGGCACCGAACCACCAGCCCAGCAGCACTCCCAGGCTGGTGGCCAGGACTCCGCCCAACACCAGCGTAGTAAAGATCGGCCAGAACAATTGGCGGATGCGTCGCAGGTTGAGATACAGCGGCACCGCCAGGGCCACGGTGGCCGGTCCCAGCAGGATGCTCAGGATCTCGGTGCTCTTGCGATACTCGGTGTAGCTCAGGCCACAACCGACCAGGACACCGATCACCAGCAGCATGGACACCAGCACCGGTTGCAGGAATATCCAGCGGGTCTTCTCGAAGGCCGCCAGCACCAGTTGATAGGCCCCCAGGGTGATGCCGATGCCGAACAGCGGATGGTGGATCACCGCCGCCCAGGCCCCCTGCCAGTCGAAGGTCATTGGCCATCCTCCCGACGCGCCTGGCGCTTGACCAGGCGCTGCATCAGCACACCGGCGAAGGCCATGGACAGCACCAGCGACAAGACCAGTGCCCCGACGATGGCCCAGAAGTCCGCGGCGATATCCCGGGCATAGACCATCACCCCAACGGCGGGCGGCACCAGCAGCAGCGGCAGGTAGCGCAACAGGCTACCGGCGGCCTGGCTCAAGGGCTCGCCCACCTCACCGCGGATGATCAGGAACACCAGGAGCAGCAACAGGCCGATGATCGGACCGGGAAGCACGGGCAACAGCAAGTGATTGAGCGCCGTCCCGAGCAGCTGGAACAGCACCAGCCATGTCAAACCCCGTAGCAACATACCGCCTCTCCAGCCAGATACCGTGGCGCATTATAAACACGCAGGCGCTATGAACCGGCATTCGCCAAAAGCATGGACGTTTACCCGGGCCGGATCGCCATGATGATCTACAGTGGTGATTCCGGATCGAAAAACACCCTATCGATCACTAAAACCGTTGAAACCAAGGAGAGTGTCAATGCCCTATGTTCCTGCTGCAGAGCTCAAGGACTATGTTGGGAAGGAACTGGGACGTTCCGCATGGCTCACCATCGACCAGGAGCGTATCAACCTGTTTGCCGAGGCCACCGGTGACTTCCAGTTCATCCACGTGGACCCGGTCAAGGCCGCACAGACTCCGTTCGGCGGCACCATCGCCCATGGGTTCCTGACCCTGTCGCTGATCCCCAAGCTGATGGAAGACATCCTGGTGCTGCCCAAGGGCCTGAAGATGGCGGTCAACTATGGCCTGGACAGCGTGCGCTTCATCCAGCCGGTGGCGGTCAACTCCCAGGTGCGACTCAAGGTCGACCTGACCGACGTCACCGAGAAGAAACCCGGCCAATGGCTGCTCAAGGTCACCGCCACCCTGGAGATCGAAGGCCAGGAAAAACCCGCCTACATCGCCGAGCCCCTGTCGCTCTGCTTTGTCTGATGCCTCTCGATGCGAAACAGCTCACGCTGTTTCGCTCGGTCTCTCTATATACAAGGCATACCGCTACGGCATACTCGGCCCCCTAATCATCCGGAACCCGTTATGCGCCCACTTGTACCCCTGGTCATGACCCTCCTGCTCAGCGCTTGCGGTGACGGCGAATCGCTGTTGCCGCCCGATGCCCGCCTACCGGATGGCGGCCGCTACCGGGGCGACCTGGTGGACGGCCTGCTGCAGGGCCAGGGGCGCATCGACTATCCCAACGGCAGCTGGTACGCCGGCCAGTTCGACAAGGGCCAATGGCACGGCCAGGGCGAATGGCACGGCAGCAATGGCGAGGTCTATCGCGGCCAGTTCCAGCAGGGGCTGTTCCACGGCCAGGGCACCCTGACCACCAAGGACAGCAACTACAATGGCGGCTTCAAGCTGGGGCGCCGGGATGGCGAAGGCACCCTCAAGGAAGACGGCATGACCTACCGGGGCGAGTTCAAGGCCGACCTGTACTCGGGCCTGGGCCGCCTGGAGCTCGAGGACGGCAGCCAGTACCAGGGTCAGTTCGCCAAGGGCAAACCCAATGGCGAGGGCCAGCGCAGCGACTCCAGCGGCAACCAGTTCAGCGGCCACTTCGTCGATGGTCAACTGGAGGGCAATGGCACCTTCAACAGCGCCGAAGGCGATATCTACGTCGGTGGCTTCAAGCACAACCAGCTCAACGGCAAGGGCCGCTACGAAAACTCCGATGGCGATGTCTGGATCGGCCAGTTCAAGGAGGGCGCCCTGGGCGGCAAGGGCGAGCTGATCGGCGCCGACGGCAGCCATTACATCGGCACCTTCAGCGACTGGCGCTTCAGCGGCGAAGGCCGCCTGAACCTCACTGACGGCAGCTTCTACATCGGTGGCTTCGACAGCGACAACTACCAGGGCCGCGGGGTACTGGTACTGCGGGACGGCAGCGTGCAAAGCGGGACCTGGAACAACGGCCTGCGAGTTCGCGACGCCGAGGGCAAACTGCTCCCCGACCCGCTTGAAGGCGCCCTGCTGGCCCAGGGCCGCTTGCTTCAGGAGGCCCTCGATGCCGTGCCCGCCTCCACCCCGGCCATCGAGCTCTACAGCCTGACGCTCGCCGGCGATGGCAAGCAGAGCGTATTCCTGCGCGAGGCCGACTACGTCAGCAACATGCTCACCAGCCGCTTCGGCGCCCTGGGCCAGGTTCGCCTGGTCAACCACCGCGACCAGATGATGACCCGCCCCATGGCTACCAGGGAAAACCTGCGCCGTGCCGCCCAGGTCCTGGCCGAACGCAGCGGCCCCGAGGACCTGGTGTTCATCTACCTCACCAGCCACGGCACCAGCGAACATGAGCTGGTCCTGGACCAACCACGCCTGGAGCTGGCGGACCTGCCTGCCGACGAGCTGGCCAGCGCCCTGGCACCGCTGAAGAATCGCGACAAGATCGTCGTCATCTCGGCCTGCTATTCCGGTGGTTTCATTCCAGCCCTCAAGGATGAGCGAACCCTGGTCATGACCGCCTCCCGGGCCGACCGGGTGTCCTTCGGCTGTTCCGAGGAAGCCGACTTCACCTACTTCGGCGATGCGCTGTTCGCCCAGGCCCTGAACCAGACCGACGATCTGGAGCACGCCTTCCTGCTGGCCAAGGCGACCGTGGCCGAACGTGAGCAGGCCGAAAACTTCGAGCCCTCCGAACCACAAATCTGGGCGCCCAAGGGAGTACTCGCCCACTGGCAGCAACTGCGCAAGCAGCAGGCACGAAAAGCGCTGCAGAGTGTCTCTATCAGCAACAAGGAAGCGCAGAGCTACTAAGCTGAAACTGTATCAAGGGGGAATGACCATGTACCTGACGCCTCAGCATATCCTGCTGGCCGGCGCCTCTGGCCTGACCGGAGAGCAACTGCTCGATCGCCTGCTCAGCGAGCCCACCATCAGCCGCGTCCTTGCCCCCAGCAGACGCCCGCTGAGCCAGCACCCGCGACTGGAAAACCCGGTAGGCGACCCTGCTGTGCTCCTGCCCCAGTTGAGCGGCAAGGTGGAGATCGCCTTTTGCTGCCTGGGCACCACCATCAAGCGCGCCGGCTCCGAGGCGGCCTTCCGCGCCGTCGACCTGGACCTGGTCGTAGCGTTCGGCAAGCGCGCCCTGGAAATGGGCGCACGGCACCTGGTAGTGGTCAGCGCCCTGGGCGCGGACCCCAAGTCGTCGATCTTCTACAACCGGGTCAAGGGCGAGATGGAAGAAGCCCTGAAGCGCCAGGGTTGGCCGCAACTGACTATCTGTCGACCTTCCCTGTTGCTGGGCGACCGGGTCGAACCACGCCTGGGCGAACAACTGGCCGGTCCGCTGTCGCGACTGATTCCCGGCAAGTACCACGGCATCGAGGCCTGCCAGCTAGCGCGAGCCATGTGGCGCCTGGCCCTGGAAGAACAAAGCGGCACCCGGGTGGTGGAGTCCGACGAGCTGCGCAAACTGGGTAAATGATCTCGCGCTACAAACCGCCCGTGGCGCGAAACCCCACCCCCAGTGCCGTCAGCACTGACAACGGCAGCAGCAGGGTATCGAGCAAGGCGCTGGCCGGCAGGTCCAGCCCCGGGTAACCGGGAGCCTGGGCGCCGAAGCGATCCACCGGGCAGCAACCGCCCTGCATTGCATACAAGTCCAGGCGCGTTCCGGCGTATACCACCGGCGCCCCGGGCTTCGCCGCATCCAGGGTACGGGCCGTGGCGCAGCCGCCCAACTGCAGGGCGGCCAGCAACATCAGCAGGGCTTTACTCATCACTGCTCAAGTGATGTTCGCCCCAGCGGGGCAGCATGTCCTGGGGAATATTCAGCAGGTTGAGAATCCGCGCCACGACGAAATCCACCAGGTCATCGATGGTCTGCGGCTGGTGATAGAAGCCCGGCGACGCCGGCAGGATGGTCACGCCCAGGTTCGACAGCTTGAGCATGTGCTCCAGGTGAATACTGGAGTACGGCGCCTCGCGCGGCACCAGGATCAATTGCCGACGCTCCTTGAGGGTAACGTCCGCAGCCCGCTCGATCAGGTTGTTGCAGGCCCCGGTGGCGATCGCCGACAGCGTGCCGGTGGAACACGGCACCACCACCATCGCCGCGGGCGAGCCGGAGCCAGAGGCCACCGGCGACATCCAGTCTTCCTTGCCATAGACCCGGATCTGCCCCGCCGCCGCCCCTGTGTATTCGGTGAGGAAGGCCTGCATCAGTTGCGGCTTGGCCGGCAAGGTCACGTCGGTCTCGGTGGCCATCACCAACTGCGCGGCCTTGGAGATCAGGAAATGCACTTCCCGGTCCTCGCGGACCAGGCAGTCGAGCAGGCGCAGGCCATATTGGGCGCCGGACGCCCCGGTCACGGCCAGGGTGATGCGTTCCGGGCCGTTGTTCATTGCAGCGCCTCGGCCAGCTTGCCGTGCAGGCCGCCGAAGCCGCCGTTGCTCATGATCACCACCTGGGTCCCGGGCTTGGCCTGGCTCTTCACTCGCTCGATGATACCGTCCAGCGAATCGCTGACGATCGAGGGTACCGTGCACTGGGCCGCAGTGGCCGCCAGGTCCCAACCCAGGTTGGGCGGCGCGTACCAGATCACCTGGTCGGCCTGGTTGACGCTTTCCGGCAGGCCGTCACGGTGGGCACCGAGCTTCATGGAGTTGGAGCGCGGCTCGATGATGGCGATCACCGGCGCCTCGCCGACGCGCTTGCGCAAGCCATCCAGGGTGGTGGCGATGGCGGTCGGGTGGTGGGCGAAGTCATCGTAGATGGTCACCCCTTGCACCTCGGCGACTTTCTCCATGCGCCGCTTCACGCTCTTGAAGGCACTCAGCGCAGCGATGCCCATGGCCGGCACCACGCCCACATGACGGGCCGCGGCCAGGGTCGCCAAGGCGTTGGCGACGTTGTGCTGGCCGGTCAGTTCCCACTCGACCACGCCTTGGCTCACACCCTCGAACAACACCTCGAAGGCCGAACCGTCTTCGCTGCGCAGCTTGACCTGCCATTGACCACCGGCGCCGGTAGTCTGTACCGGAGTCCAGCAGCCCATCTCGATCACTCGCTGCAAGGCGGGTTCGGTGGTGGGGTGGATCACCAGGCCTTCGCTGGGGATGGTCCGTACCAGATGGTGGAACTGCCGCTCGATGGCCGCCAAGTCCGGGAAGATATCCGCATGGTCGAATTCGAGGTTGTTGAGGATGGCAGTGCGCGGACGGTAATGGACGAATTTCGAGCGCTTGTCGAAGAAGGCGCTGTCGTACTCATCGGCCTCGATCACGAAGAACGGCGTACCGCCCAGGCGCGCCGAAACCGCGAAGTTCTGCGGCACGCCGCCGATCAAAAAGCCCGGGCTCATCCCGGCATGCTCCAGCACCCAGGCCAGCATGCTGCTGGTGGTGGTCTTGCCGTGGGTACCGGCCACCGCCAGGACCCAACGCCCTTGCAGCACATGGTCCGCCAGCCACTGCGGGCCGGACACATAGGGCAAGCCCTTGTTCAACACATATTCCACCGCCGGGTTGCCCCGGGACATGGCGTTGCCGATCACCACCAGGTCCGGCGCCGGGTCCAGCTGGGCCGGGTCATAACCCTGGGTCAGCTCGATGCCCTGGGCTTGCAGCTGGGTGCTCATCGGCGGATAGACGTTGGCGTCGGAGCCGGTGACGTGGTGGCCGAGTTCTTTGGCCAGAACCGCCATCGACCCCATGAAAGTGCCGCAGATACCGAGAATATGGATGTGCATAGTCGACCTCATAAAACATCGGCGCAGGGTAGCCTAGAGGGCTGCAAATCGCACCCTTTAGCTGACGGGGAGATGCCGCCGCGGCCTGGGCCACGGCTGGCGATGGACGTGCCTGGGCTCAGCGCGAAATGCCGTGCTTGCGCAGCTTGCGATACAAGGTGTTGCGACTGACCCCCAGTTGCTCGGCGGTATGGGTCATGTGCCAGCGCTGCTGCTCCAGTGCCGCCAGCAGCGCCTGGCGCTCGGCGTCGTCCAGGGGGCGCTCCGGCTGCGCCTCGAGCGCTTCGCTCGCCGGGGCCAGGCGGCTGCCCTGGCGAATCATCGCCGGCAAGTCGTCGACACCGATCCGACCGTCTTCGCACAAGGCCGCCAGGGTCCGCAGCACATTGCGCAGCTGTCGTACGTTGCCCGGCCAGGAATAGCCCAACAGCGCCTGGCGTGCAGGCTCGTCCAGGCCCACCGGCTGCGTGCCCGCCTCTTCGGCCAGGAGGAAGTCCAGCAACTGGGATTTGTCACTGCGTTCACGCAAAGCCGGCAGGGCGATCTCCAGGCCATTGAGCCGGTAGTACAAGTCTTCACGGAAGCTGCCATCGCGCACCCGCTCCTGCAGGTCGCGGTGAGTGGCACTGATGATGCGCACATTGACCGGTTGCGGCTCGCCGCCGATGGGCACCACCAGCCGATCCTCCAGGACCCGCAGCAAGCGGGTCTGCAAGGCCAGCGGCATGTCGCCGATCTCATCCAGGAACAAGGTGCCGCCGTCGGCCTGCTGCAGCTTGCCGCGCATGCCTTCCTTGCGCGCCCCGGTGAAGCTGCCGCCGCGGTAGCCGAACAGTTCGCTCTCGATCAGGCTTTCCGGAATCGCCGCGCAGTTGAGGGCGACAAAGGCCTTGTCCGCCCGGACGCTGCCCTGGTGCACGGCCTTGGCGAACGCCTCCTTGCCGGAGCCGGTCTCGCCATTGATCAGCAGCGGCACATCACGCTCGAACACCCGCGAAGCCCGGCGAAAATCGTTCTGCAGGCCAGCGTCCCCCAGGCAGATCCCCGGGGCGCGGGGCTGGAGCACTTCCAGCGGCGCGCGCAACAAGGGTGGCGTGACGGGCTGCGGGGCACCGCGCAACAAGGCGAACAAACGCCGTCCGTCCCGGGTTCGCAATGGCCAGCTGGCGCTGGCATTGAGGCTGGCGCGAGCGAACAGCTCATCCAGGGAACAATCGAAAAAACTCTCCACGGGCTTGCCCAGCAGGCCACCGCGAATATGCCCCAGCAGGTTCAGGGCACTCTGGTTCACCGCGCAGATCCGCCCTTCGCCGTCGAACGCCAGCAGCCCCTCGCTGAACAGCCCCACCGACTCGGCCTGCAAGTGAAAGCGCAGCAACCACTGGTTTTCGAAGTAACGCAGGAAGTAACAGCTCTCGATCATCTTCGCCGAGAGATTGACCATGGCCATGGTGTGGAACTGGCTCTGGCGGGAAACATCCTGGCGGGCCGAAGACACGTCCAGTACCGCCAGCAACTCGCCATGGGGATCGAACACCGGGCTGGCGGAGCAGGTCAGGCCGGTGTGCCGGCCACGGAAATGCTCGTCCTGATGGATGGTCAGCGACTGGCGTTCCACCAGGCAGGTACCGATGCCGTTGGTGCCCTCGCGGGCCTCGCTCCAGTCGGCGCCGAGCCACAGGCCGGCATGCTCGAAGATCTTGCGCTCGCTGGGAGCGGTGATGCAGTTGAGGATGACCCCGCGGGCATCGGTCAGCAGCACCGCGTGACCGGCACCGGACAACTGCTGGTGCAGGTTGGCCATTTCCGTGCCGGCGATCTGCAGCACATCGCGCAGGCGTTCGCGGCTCTCCAGCAAGCGACCGTGCTCGAGCACCGTCGGCGCCATGGCCAGTGCCGGGTCGAGGTGATAGTCCTCCAGGCAGCGCAGCCAGGAACGGGCGATGGATGGATCGCTGCCAGGTCCCTGCAGATGGGCCTTGCCCCGGGCGACCGTCAGCACTTGCTGGGCATGGCGGGTCAGATGATTGCTGCTGTGCATTTCTTATTGTTCTCCTGCTGTGCTGTCACGCGCGGGCGCCATCCTGTAGCCGCCGAAAGTTCGGGAATCGCTGCCAGCCGACAAAAACTCCGAGGATTCAGCGGATTTGTCCGACAGGATTCGACACGCGAATCAGCATCCTCCAGCCGTGACCGCATTGCAACGTCGGCTTGACCCACAAGTCACAGGTTGTGCCATCAAGGTTACAAACTGTCACTCGATACTGCGCCAGATTTGCCACAGCCCAGGTCGAGGGACTGCGACCTGTTGTCGCAAGACCTTGATTCACCTGGCATGGAGCACACTGGCCCGGGCTTTGCTCTACGCTTGCCATGCGCTAAAGCGCGTCCTCCCCCATAAGCATAAAAGCCAGGAGATACCCCATGCGTTACGCACACCCCGGTACTGAAGGCGCTATCGTTTCGTTCAAGAGCAAGTACGGCAACTACATCAACGGCGAATTCGTCGCGCCCATCAAAGGCCAGTACTTCACCAACACCTCGCCGGTGAACGGCAAGCCGATCGCCGAATTCCCGCGCTCCACTGCCGAAGACATCGATAAAGCCCTGGACGCCGCCCATGCCGCCGCCGATGCCTGGGGCGCGACCTCGGTCCAGGCCCGCTCGCTGATCCTGCTGAAGATCGCCGACCGTATCGAGCAGAACCTCGAACTGCTGGCCATCACCGAAACCTGGGACAACGGCAAGGCCGTACGCGAGACCCTGAACGCCGACATCCCCCTGGCCGCCGACCATTTCCGCTACTTCGCTGGCTGCCTGCGGGCCCAGGAAGGCAGCGCCGCCGAGATCGACGGCAACACCGTGGCCTACCACATCCATGAGCCACTGGGCGTGGTCGGCCAGATCATCCCGTGGAACTTCCCAATCCTGATGGCCGCCTGGAAGCTGGCCCCGGCCCTGGCCGCCGGCAACTGCGTGGTGCTCAAGCCTGCCGAGCAGACCCCGCTGGGCATCACCGTGCTCATGGAAGTGATCGGCGACCTGCTGCCAAAAGGCGTGCTCAACGTGGTGCAAGGTTTCGGCCGCGAAGCCGGCGAGGCCCTGGCCACCAGCAAGCGCATCGCCAAGATCGCCTTCACCGGCTCGACCCCGGTGGGCTCGCACATCATGAAATGCGCCGCCGAGAACATCATCCCGTCCACCGTGGAACTGGGCGGCAAGTCGCCGAACATCTTCTTCGAAGACATCATGCAGGCCGAGCCGAAGTTCATCGAGAAGGCCGCCGAAGGCCTGGTGCTGGCGTTCTTCAACCAGGGTGAAGTCTGCACCTGCCCATCCCGCGCCCTGGTGCAGGAGTCGATCTACGACGAATTCATGCAAGCGGTGATGAAGAAGATCGAGCAGATCAAGCGTGGCGACCCGCTGGACACCGACACCATGGTCGGCGCCCAGGCATCCGAACAGCAGTTCGACAAGATCCTGTCCTACCTCGACATTGCCAAGAACGAAGGTGCGCAACTGCTCACCGGCGGCAAGGTGGAGAAACTCGAAGGCGACCTGGCAACCGGCTACTACATCCAGCCGACCCTGCTCAAGGGCACCAACAAGATGCGCGTGTTCCAGGAAGAAATCTTCGGGCCAGTGGTGAGCATCACCACCTTCAAGGACGAAGCCGAGGCCCTGGCGATCGCCAACGACACCGAGTTCGGCCTGGGGGCCGGGGTCTGGACCCGCGACATCAACCGCGCCTACCGCATGGGCCGTGGGATCAAGGCCGGTCGCGTGTGGACCAACTGCTACCACCTGTACCCGGCGCACGCCGCGTTCGGTGGCTACAAGAAATCCGGCGTGGGCCGCGAGACCCACAAGATGATGCTCGACCACTACCAGCAGACCAAGAACCTGCTGGTGAGCTACGACATCAATCCGCTGGGCTTCTTCTGATCGACCCTCCCGGCGACCCCAAGGTCGCCGGGAGGTTTTTTTCGCGGCCCTGCCGCACATCTACACCTTCGTGGTCCGGTGCCACTGGCTTGCCGGACGGGACGCTGCTGTCGGAAGTTCTGAGTCAACGACCTCGCGCGCACAGCCCCGGGCTTGAACAAGAGCCTTGAAAAACAATAAGACAAGGGAGCAAAGCAATGGACCAGATCGGCAACTACGTGCTCTACCTCATCATGCTCTGTGCCGTGCTCGGCGCCCTCGCTGCCATCTATGACAGCGATCGCGGGCTGGGCAAGGAGTTCATGGAAGGCATCCACGCCACGGGCTACATCTTCGTGCCGGCGGCGGGGATCATGGCTTCCATCCCCTATCTCACCGTATTGATCGAATCGGTCTTCGGACCCTTCTTCGAATCCCTGGGCGCCGACCCGGCCCTGGCGGCGACCATGATCATCGCCTCGGACATGGGCGGCTACCACCTGGCCTCGGCCCTGGCGGCCAGCAAGGAAGCGCTGGTGATGGCGTTGATCACCGGCTTCATGGGTGGCGCCACCATCGTCTTCTCGATCCCCATGGGCCTGGCGATGCTCGACAAGCGCGACCACAAGTACATGGCCCTGGGGATCATGTCCGGCATCCTGACCATCCCGGTCGGGGTGATGGTGGCCAGCCTGATCCTGGCCTTCAGCAACCCGATGGTCCGCGAGCTGGTCAGCACCAACTCCGAGGCCAGCTACCAGCTGGCCCTGGCCGTGGGCGGCCTGTTCGCCAACCTGCTGCCGATCCTGATCTTCGTCGTGGCCCTGGCCCTGGGCCTGCGCTTCCTGCCGGACCTGATGATCAAGGGTTTCATCATCTTCGGCCGGACCCTGGACGCAGTGATCAAGCTGGTGCTGGTGGCGTCGATCGTCCAGCACTTCACCGGCGTGTTCACCACGGTTTTCGGCAGCTGGGGCTTCCACCCGATCATCGCCGACGCCGAGGACCAGACCCGCGCGCTGGAAACCGCCGGCTACATCGGCATCATGCTGGCCGGGGCCTTCCCCATGGTCTACCTGCTGCGCAAGTACCTGGGCAAGCCCCTGGAGAGCCTGGGCGGCAAGGTCGGCCTGAGCGCCGTGGGCAGCGCCGGCATGCTGGCCACCATCGCCAACATCCTGGCGATGTTCCGCCTGGTGCGCTACATGCCGCCAAAGGACAAGGTGGTCAACATCGCCTTCGGTGTCTGCGCGGCCTTCCTGCTGGGCGACCACCTGTCCTTCACCGCCAACTTCCAGCCGACCATCATCCTGCCGGTGCTGATCGGCAAGCTCAGCGCCGGTTTCGTCGCGGTGGGCCTGGCCTACTGGCTGTCGGTGCCCAAGGCCCTGCAACTGGAAGCCCAGGACCGCGCGGCCGGGATCATCGCCGAGGGCGAATACCTGGGCGATAGCGTGCAGCAAGCACCAGCAGCGCCTGGGCAAAAGGCCACAGCCTGAGCCCGGCACGGCGAGGAACGCCTGCATGCAAGCCATCACGGGCGGCGCACCGGTATTGCTGCTGGGACTGGACTTCGGCTCCACCACCAGCAGCGCGCTGATCGCCCAGGCCAGCCTCAGCAGCCATTGCGTCACCGGACGCATGGCCCTCAATGAACCCCGGGTGCTGTTTCGCGGCGACCCGGTGTTCACGCCGTTCAAGGACGACATCATCGACACCGGGGCCATCGGCGGCTTGATCGAAGGCTGGCTGGAACAGGCCGGAGTCCGTCCGCAGCAGCTGTTTTCCGGCGGGGTGATCATCACCGGCCTGGCCGCCCGGCGGCACAATGCCCAGGCCCTGGCGCACCAGGCAGGACAACTGCTCGGCAACGCCCTGGTGACCCGGGCCGACGACGGCGGCCTGGAATCCTGGCTGGCCTTCATGGGCAGCTGTTCAGCCCTGAGCCGTTTCCATCGCCAACAGCCACTGCTCAACCTGGATATCGGCGGCGGTACCACCAATGCCGCCTGGGGCCTGGATGGCAATGTCCTGGCCACTGGCTGCCACTTCATCGGCGCCCGGCACTTGCAATTCCACCCCGGTAGCTATCGGCTCAGGGAGCTCTCGGCGTTCGGCCGGGCCCTGCTCCAGCACCTGGGCATCGCCAGGGAATCCGGCCAGGAGCTCATGCCCCTGGAGCGAGACGCCGTGCTCGCCTGGTACGTCGCGGCGCTGCTGGCCATCGCCGAAGGCGACCGGGCATTCTTCGCAGGACCGCTGGGCCGGCTGGTCGAGCAATTGCCGCTGCTCTTGCCCCAAGGCCAGGCAAGCGCCGCGCTGACCTTTTCCGGCGGCGTCGGCGAGTTGCTCTATCGCCACCTGCAAGGCGAAACGCTGCCCGGCACCACCTTCTATGGCGATTTGGGCATCGACCTGGCCCTGGCCATCGCTCGCCAGCCCCGACTGGTGGGAGACGCCACCCGACTGCTGCCGGAAAACCGCGGGCGAGCCACGGTCTATGGCCTGACCCTGCACAACACCGAGATTTCCGGCAGCACCCTGTTCTTGCCACGACCACAGGTGCTGCCACTCAAGGACCTGCCCATCGTCGCGCGCCTGCCCATCGATGCCAGCGAGCGCCAACTGGGCGACGCCCTGGGCCTGGCCCTGGGCAGCCGCGACGGCGCCTGCCTGCAATTGCTCGATGACGGCCAGGCTCCCCGGCTGGAGCAGGTCCGCCAGCTGGGCACGCGCCTGGCCCAAGCCCTGCAAACCGCGGCCCCGGAGCCGCAGTGGCCACTGGTGCTGCTGCTGGAAAGCAACATCGGCAAGGTCCTGGGCAACTACGCCACGGACTGGGGGCGCAGTGCCTGCAACCTGATCGTCATCGACGAGGTACGCGAGCGCTCGGCGCACTTCATCAACCTGGGAAAACCCCATCAGCACATCGTGCCCGTCGCCTTCTACGGCGTGCACTGAGGCGATGCGAACCAAGGAGAGTCCTGCCATGCCACTCACCGAACTCCAGCACATCCGCCTGCCCGAGATACCCGCCGAGCGCAGCTACGGCACCCGGGTCCTGGATCGCGAGATCCACTTCGCCAACCTCAAGGCGGTGCTCGGCGCCGCCGACATCAGCAAGGCCGGGGACCGCGTGGCCGGCCTCGCGGCGGCCGACGAAATCACTCGCGAAGCGGCCCGCAAGGTGCTCTCGGAGCTGACCCTGGGCCACTACTTCGAGCACCCTCTCACCGATCGACATGGCCGTATCGACAGCGTGATGCAGGTCAACTACGACATCGACCACCAGGTGTTCGCCGAGATATCCGGGCTGACCCTGGGCGCCCTCAAGGATCGCTTGCTGCGCAGCCACGGCACGCAGATCCGCCGCATCGGCACGGGCCTGACCGGGGTGATGGTCGCCGCCCTGGCCAAGCTTCTGGACGTGCACGAGCTGATCCTGCTGTCCAAGAAGCTCAAGAGCGGTGCAGCCGCCAAGGCCCGGACCCTGGTGGGCCTGCCTGGCACCCTGTCGTCGCGCTTGCAGCCCAACCACCCCACCGACAACCTCAGCGGCATCACCCTGCTGGTGTACACCGGGCTGAGCATGGGCTCGGGCGACGCGCTGATTGGCCTCAACCCGGCCATCGACACCGTGGACAACATCAGCGCCACCCTGCGCCACCTGGACAAATTGCGCCGGGAAACCGGAGCGCCGACGCAGATCTGCGTGCTGTCGCACATCAAGACCCAACTGGCCTGCCTGGACCAGGGCGCGCCGGTGGAAATCATGTTCCAGAGCCTGGCGGGCACCGAGCGCACCCTGACCGACGAGTTCGACGTCACCGTGCAACTGCTCGACCAGGCCTGGCAGGCCATGGCCGAGCGGGGCCCACTAAGGGACGTGGCGGAAAACTTCATGTACTTCGAGACCGGCCAGGGCAGCGAGCTGACCTACGGCAAGCACGAAGGCATCGACATGACCACCTGCGAGGCGCTGTGCTACGGCCTGGCCCGGCGCTACCGCCCGTACATGGTCAACAACGTCACCGGTTTCATCGGCCCGGAAACCCACCTCGACAACTTCGAGATGACCTACGCCTGTCTGCAGGACCAGTTCATGGGCAAGCTGCTGGGCCTGCCCATGGGCATGGCGCCCTGCTACACCTTGCACTCCCAGGTGACCCTGGAAGGCCAGCAGATGGCCACCGAGCTGCTGACTGCGGCCGGCGCCAACTTCTTCATGGACGTGTACCTGAGCACCGACCGCATGCTGGCCTACTTCGACACCAGCGCCCACGACAACCAGACCCTGCGCGAAGTCCACGACCTGGCGCCGGCTCCGGAGTACCTGCGCTGGGCCCTGGGCAAGGGGATCTTCCAGGAAGATGCCCATGGCAACGTCGAGCGCGGGCCGAACTGGGGCAACCCGCGGATCTTCTGCGAGTCGGACATCGACTTCCAGCGCCTGCTGGAATCCACCCCGGCCACCTACGGTTTCGACAATGCCGGGCCGCGCCCGGCCAACAACGTCTCGCGCATCGTGCGGGCCAACCTGGCGGTGGCCCGGGAGGCGATCTACGTCGACCTGCGTCCGGCCGAGTTCGGCGAAATTCCCCTGCGCGAGCTGCGCACCGCCGCCCCGGACAAGCTGGCCCACCTGCAAGACCCGGAACTGGGCGCGCGCCTGACCGAAGAGGTACTGCGCCAGCTACAACCGGAATACAACGACGTGCAGATCGTGATTTCCGATGGTCTCAGCGCCGAGGCCATCCACCACAACATTCCCGAACTATTGCCCGTGCTGATGGACGGTCTGCGCAGCCGCGAACTGCGCGTTGGCCAGCCGATTCTCGCGCCCTATGGCCGGGTCAAGCTGGCGGAATCGGTGGGCGAGGCGCTGCAACCGCAGCTGATCATCGTCTTGATCGGCGAACGTCCCGGCGGCGATGCCCTGGCCTCGCGCAGCATGTCCGCCTACCTGGGCTATCGCCTGCCGGACGACCAGGCCCGGCGCGCGGCGGCGCAGTTCAGCGGCAACCCGCAGATCGGCTACGAATACACCGTGATCTCGAACATCTACAGCGGCGGCCTGCCGCCGCTGGAAGGCGGCAGCCTGGTGGCGGAGAAGGCCTTCGCCATCCTGCAGCACCGGGCTGCCGGCAACCGTCTGGAAAACCTGCTGAAGAAGGTGGCATCCTGATGATCCGCCAGCATTCGGCAACGCCCCTACATCGTTGAAACGGAGACTGAGATGGCCCAATTTTCCCACAGCGTAGGTTCTCAGACCTATCGCTTCGACAGCCTCAAGGAAGTCATGGCCAAGGCCAGCCCCGCGCGTTCCGGGGATTTCCTGGCCGGGGTCGCCGCCCTCAACGACGGCGAGCGAGTGGCCGCCCAGATGACCCTGGCGGACATCCCCCTCAAGCACTTCCTCGAGGAAGTGCTGATCCCCTACGAGTCCGACGAAGTCACCCGGCTGATCATCGACAGCCACGACAAGGCGGCCTTCGCCCCGGTCAGCCACCTGACCGTCGGTGGTTTTCGCGACTGGCTGCTCAGTGACGCTGCCGACGAGCAGAGCCTGCGCGACCTGGCCCCGGGCCTGACCCCGGAAATGGCCGCGGCGGTATCGAAGATCATGCGCCTGCAAGACCTGGTGCTGGTGGCGCAGAAAATCCGCGTAGTGACCAAGTTCCGCGGCACCCTGGGCCTGCGCGGGCGCCTGTCCACCCGCCTGCAGCCCAACCACCCCACCGACGAACCGGCCGGCATCGCCGCGAGCATTCTCGACGGCCTGCTGTACGGCAACGGCGACGCCATGATCGGCATCAACCCGGCCACCGACAGCATCGCCTCGATCTGCGCCATGCTGGAGATGCTCGACGCCATCATCCAGCGCTACGAGATTCCCACCCAGGCCTGCGTGCTGACCCACGTCACCACCTCCATCGAGGCGATCAACCGTGGCGTCCCCCTGGACCTGGTATTCCAGTCGATCGCCGGCACCGAAGCGGCCAACGCCAGCTTCGGCATCAACCTCAACATCCTCAAGGAAGGCTACGAAGCGGGGCTGAGCCTGAATCGCGGCACCCTGGGGCAGAACCTGATGTACTTCGAGACCGGCCAGGGCAGCGCGCTGTCGGCCAACGCCCACTTCGGCGTCGACCAGCAGACCTGCGAAACCCGCGCCTACGCCGTGGCGCGGCACTTCAAGCCGTTCCTGGTGAACACCGTGGTCGGTTTCATCGGGCCGGAGTACCTGTACAACGGCAAGCAGATCATCCGCGCCGGCCTGGAGGATCACTTCTGCGGCAAGTTGCTGGGCGTGCCCATGGGTTGCGACATCTGCTACACCAACCACGCCGAGGCCGACCAGGACGACATGGACAACCTGCTGACCCTGCTGGGGGTGGCCGGGATCAACTTCATCATGGGCATCCCGGGCTCCGACGACATCATGCTCAACTACCAGACCACATCCTTCCACGACGCCCTCTACGCCCGCCAGACCCTGGGCCTGAAGCCCGCGCCCGAATTCGAGCAGTGGCTGGCGCGGACCGGGATCTTCACCCAGGCCGACGGCAAGGTGCATTTCGGCAACAACCTGCCTCCGGCCTTCCGCCAGGCACTGGCCCAGCTGGGATAAGGAACAGGCTCATGCAAAAACACCCGAGCGACTCGCAAAACCCCTGGCTGGAACTGCGCCGCCTGACTCCGGCGCGCATCGCCCTGGGCCGCACCGGCACCAGCCTGCCCACTGGCGCCCAGCTGGATTTCCAGTTCGCCCATGCCCAGGCCCGGGATGCCGTGCACCTGCCGTTCGACCATGCCGGACTCAGCGCCCAGCTGGCCGAGCGGGGCCGCGACAGCCTGCTGCTGCACAGCGCCGCCACCGATCGCCACAGCTACCTGCAACGCCCTGACCTGGGGCGCCGGCTCAGCGACGAGTCGGCCCAGGCCCTGCGCGAATATGCCCAGGCCCACCCCGGCGGGGTCGACCTGGCGGTCGTGGTGGCCGATGGCTTGTCGGCGCTGGCAGTGCATCGCCATACCCTGCCGTTCCTGGCGCGCATGGAAGAACAGACCGCCGCCGAAGGCTGGTCGCTGTCGCCGGTGATCCTGGTGGAACAGGGCCGGGTGGCGGTGGCCGATGAAATCGGCCAGCTGCTGGGCGCCAAGATGACGGTCATCCTGATCGGCGAACGCCCGGGGCTCAGTTCTCCCGACAGTCTGGGGCTATATTTCACCTACCAGCCGAAGGTCGGGCTCACCGATGCCTACCGCAACTGCATCTCCAACGTACGCCTGGAGGGCCTGAGCTACGGCATGGCCGCCCATCGGCTGCTGTACCTGATGCGCGAAGCCTGCCGCCGGCAATTGTCGGGGGTGAACCTCAAGGACGAGGCGCAGGTCCAGACCCTGGACAGCGACTCGCCCGCGGACATGAAGGGCAACTTCCTCCTGGGCCCGCCCCAAGTGTGATTTTGCAAGACGATTGCGCTTTTTAACCGCTTTGGGCAGCATCGCAACGCGGCTGCCCGAGTTCTCCAACCTGTGCCGTCACATCCACTTGAAGTTGAGAGCCATCATGCGGATTACTCAAGCAACCCTCGAGCACCTGGATCTGTTGACCCCGCTATTCGTCAAGTACCGCGAGTTCTATGGCGCCCTGCCTTACCCGGACTCTTCCCGGGCGTTCCTGGAAAAGCGCCTGCGGCGCAAGGAGTCGGTGATCTACCTGGCCCTGGCCGATGACGACAGCAGCAGGTTGCTGGGCTTCTGCCAGCTCTATCCGAGCTTCTCGTCCCTGTCCCTCAAGCGTGTGTGGATCCTCAACGACATCTACGTTGCCGAGGATGCTCGCCGCCAACTGGTGGCCGACAACCTGATGCGCACCGCCAAGAAGATGGCCAAGGAAACCAATGCCGTGCGCATGCGGGTCTCCACCAGCAGCGACAACGAAGTGGCGCGCAAGACCTATGAATCCATGGGATTTCGCGAGGACACGGAGTTCAAGAACTACATCCTGCCCATAAGCGAAGACTGAGAACGGGCCCCGGCCTGATGCCAGTCAATTGAGCAAGGCGATCCTCCGTAGAAGCTGCCGGTCGCCCCTCGATTGCTCGCGATGCGAGCTAACGGTAGTGCGTGTCGACTGGATAAATGCAGCGCCCTGAAGTCCATCGCGGGCAAGCCTCGCTCCTACCCTCTCCTTAACTGATCGGCATTCGCCCCCGGTCCCAGACCGCGGAGCCTGTCAGCGTGCCGACAGGTTGCGGATCGACATGTGCCGCTACAATCTGAACACGCATTTCACCTGCCAGCCTTTATAATGCCGACCTTTCCGCCCCCCCAAGAAAAGTCGCATCCCTTCATAGCCCTTTTCTCATAGCAATCGCACAGGCCTGCCGAGTCAGGCCATCACCACAGGTGCTTCAATGGATTTCAACCCGATCGACCTAATCCTCCATCTCGACGTCTATCTCGACATGCTGGTGACCAACTACGGGCCCTGGATCTACGCCATCCTGTTCCTGGTGATCTTCTGCGAGACCGGCCTGGTGGTGACCCCCTTCCTGCCGGGGGATTCGTTGCTGTTCATCGCCGGCGCGGTGGCTGCCGGTGGCGGCATGGACCCGGTGCTACTGGGCGGGCTGCTGATGCTGGCGGCGATCCTGGGCGACAGCACCAACTATGTGATCGGACGAACGGCTGGAGAACGCTTGTTCAGCAACCCCGACTCGAAGATCTTCCGCCGCGACTACCTGCAGAAAACCCACGATTTCTATGAAAAACACGGTGGCAAGACCGTGACCCTGGCGCGCTTCCTGCCCATCATCCGGACTTTCGCGCCTTTCGTGGCCGGCGTGGCGAGAATGCCCTACCCGCGTTTCTTCGCTTTCAGCGTGGCGGGCACCATCCTCTGGGTCGGTGGCCTGGTGACCCTGGGCTACTTCTTCGGCAACGTGCCGTTCATCAAGAAGAACCTGTCGCTGCTGGTGGTGGCGATCATCCTGCTGTCCCTGGTGCCGATGATCATCGGCGTGCTGCGCAGCCGTTTCGGGCGTGGCGCTGAAAAAGCCGGGAGCCGCTGAGCGGCATGTGGTCCTTGAGTGCCTGGCGCCGTAAACGCCGGCTGGCCAGGCATCCAGTCAGCGACCGGACCTGGCAGCAGGTCCGCCAGCAATTGCCCTTCCTCGACGGCATCAGCGCCGCCGAGGACCAGTGGTTGCGCGAAGCCAGCGTGCTGTTCCTGGACGACAAGCACCTGACAGCCCTGCCAGGGGTCGAGCTGCACCAGGAACAGCGCCTGTTGCTGGCCGCCCAGGCCCAACTGCCGTTGCTGCACCTGGGCGACCTGAACTGGTACCAGGGTTTCCACGAAATCATCCTCTACCCCGACGACTTCAAAAGCCCCCAGCGCCATCGCGATGCTAGTGGCATCGAGCACGAATGGGACGGCGAACACAGCGGCGAAGCCTGGCAACAAGGGCCGGTCATCCTGGCGTGGCCCGGGGTCCTGGCCAGCGGTGGCTGGGAGGCCTACAACCTGGTGATCCATGAGCTGGCCCACAAGCTGGACATGCTCAACGGCGACACCAACGGCCTTCCACCGCTCCACAGGGACATGCGCGTCAGCGACTGGGCCCAGGTCATGCAGACCGCCTACGACGATCTCAATCGCCAGCTGGACGAGGACCCGGATAGCGAGACAGCCATCGATCCCTACGCAGCGGAGAACCCCGCGGAATTCTTCGCGGTGACCAGCGAGTATTTCTTCAGCGCTCCGGATTTGCTGGTAGCGGCCTATCCACAGGTCTATGAACAGCTACGGTTGTTCTACCGGCAAGACCCACTGGCGAGGTTGCAGCAACTTCAGGCCCACGATCCGGTCTATCAAGCGCAGCACTAATGTCTTGCCAGGCAGTTACGTCATTCATCCGAAGGCACTGCGACAGGCCATGCCAGGCTCGCCTGCAAGGCGCCGCGACCAAGGTTCTACGACCCTTGGCACGTGGCATAGATAGCGGAGTGTGTCTATAATCTGCGCCACTTTTTGGTCAATCAACGGGGGCAACGCCCAATGAGCTACAGCAAGATTCCAGCGGGCAAGGACCTGCCGAACGACATCTACGTCGCGATCGAAATCCCGGCCAACCACGCGCCGATCAAATACGAAATCGACAAAGACAGCGACTGCCTGTTCGTTGACCGTTTCATGGCCACCCCGATGTTCTACCCGGCCAACTACGGTTTCATCCCTAACACCCTGGCCGACGACGGCGACCCCCTGGACGTGCTGGTCGTGACTCCCTATCCGGTAGCTCCGGGTTCGGTGATCCGTGCTCGTCCGGTCGGCATCCTGAACATGACCGACGATGGTGGCGGCGACGCCAAGGTGATCGCCGTTCCTCACGACAAACTGTCCCAGCTGTACGTGGACGTGAAGGAATACACCGACCTGCCAGCGCTGCTGCTGGAGCAGATCAAGCACTTCTTCGAGAACTACAAGGATCTGGAGAAAGGCAAGTGGGTGAAGATCGATGGCTGGGGCAACGCTGACGCCGCCCGCGCCGAGATCCAGAAGTCGGTTGCCGCCTACAAGGGCTGAGAAGCAGCTACGAGCTTCGAGCGACACGCTTCAGGAAAAGCCCCGAGTGATCGGGGCTTTTTCATGAGTGACAGAAACCTGGCTGGCAGGCCGCATCCTTTCGTAGCCTGGGTCCCAGGGAAGATATTTTTCTGTTTCAGGCCTCTGGCTCGCGCTTTACGCTGGGAATTCCAGATGAATATGCGTATGCTGCGCCCCACCTTTGCGCATCGGCCCCCATGGCCAGATCGCCCGACGAGGCGGATGACTTTCCCGCCAGTCCCACAGCCAGCCGCAAGAGCTGGGTGTACGTTTTGCAGGCTGGTGCGGCTTACCAAAAATAAGCCAAGCCAGCCCCCGAGAAGCCGGCCACAAGCCGGCTTTTTAATGCCTGTAGCTAAATCTTTAGTGGTTCAAAAGGCCTTTCTGGATCAAAGCCCATGCCTGAATTGGCCTGCAACTAGGCACTCGCCGCCACCTCGCGATATTGGAGTGTTTTTTATCGCCACCAAGCATCTTTATTCGAACGAGTGCGGTCACTCCACTGACCATCTTCGAGGGCAAGCTTTCGGCAGGCATCCTACTGAAAGCCGCATGGTAATCCTGATGAAAGGCGTGAACGAAAACCAAGCCATCGTGATCTAATCTCGATAGGGCTATGTAACCAGCCTGGATGAGCAGATTGCTAGACCGTTAAAACATCCTTGCCATGATGCGTCTATCTCTGGAACACATCTTTTGCAATGATGAGTTTTGCCCCGACTACTCACACTTGCTTTCTGGCGCGAAATCATATGGCCACTATCGTGTCGAGAGTCTTTCAAGGCAACAAAAATGGTGAAATACGGCTGTATCAGGTACTTGCTGCAAGTACCTGACAGAGGCCTTGAGGAGAGATCTCTCCTTGGCTTTGAGCGAACTACATCAAGATGCGGGGACCCCGGTGTACTGGATAATCGGTTCAGACAATTCCCACCGCAAAGCAACAAAGCCTTAAAATGCTCCCCCGATTTTATTATCAGGATGAGTTGGGATATGCTCAGCCGCGCTCCTCATATGGAAACTCAATTCATGACATTGATTTTATGAGAGATTTATATCGGATGTTTTTTAAGGAGACGGGACGATGAACGGAAGCACCAAACTGGCTATTACTGCCGATGACATCCGTTCATCCGAAAGTAATTCGAACCTATCAAGCTCCAGCGCGAGCCTGCATCGGACGGCAACTGACTCGGACTCAGAAGGCGCGTCAAATCAGTCGCGTGGCCGCATACTCATTCCTACTGTTCTTTGCGGCGGCGCCGGCTCCAGATTGTGGCCTGTTTCACGCGAACTGCACCCCAAGCCCTTTATTCGTCTAACAGACGGCCAAAGCCTGTTACAGAAGGCCTTTCTACGCGGAGCCCATCTGCTCGGTGCCGCGGAAGTGCTGACCGTTACCAACCGAGAGTTGTTTTTCAAGACTGACGATGAATATCGCGAGGTTAATGCAGCAGGGCTGGCTACCTCATTCATACTCGAGCCAGTGGGTCGAAACACCGCAGCAGCCATTGCCGCGGCGACATTGCAAGTTGCCGGCACCCATGGCGAAGATGCCATCATGCTGGTATTGGCCGCCGACCACCTGATATCCGATCAGTTCGCTTTTGAAGGAGCCGTCACCACCGCGTGTGCGCTGGCAGAGCAAGGTAAACTGGTAACCTTCGGTATCCAACCCGACTCACCCGAGACCGGTTACGGATATATCGAAGCGTCAGGGCAGAACGTCATTCAATTCGTCGAAAAACCTTCTTTGCAAAAGGCGGAGCAGTACCTGGCAGCAGGGAACTTCTACTGGAACTCAGGAATGTTCTGCTTCACGGCAAAAACGATGCTGCAAGCGATGGAGCAGCACTGCCCCGAAATTCTCAATGCCACTCAAAGTTGCATCACCCAGTCTCAGACCTCCAAGGGCCCTGGGCTTATCCAGGTAAAATTGGACTTGGATAAATTTTCCGCGGTTCCGGAAGACTCTATTGACTATGCGATCATGGAAAAATCCCAGAATGTCGCCGTTGTCCCATGCAACATTGGGTGGAGCGACATCGGATCTTGGACTGCTCTCGGAGACCTGACCCCGTCGGATGCGGAAGGTAACCGAGTAGAGGGCGAGGTTTCGTTGCACCACACCAGAAACTGCACCATTCATAGCAAGGACCGCATGGTTGGAGTCGTCGGTGCGAGCAACCTTGTCATTATTGATACAGCTGATGCTCTTCTGGTTGTTGACAAGTCCTGCACTCAGAATGTGAAACACATTTACTCGGATCTCAAGGCCAGGGGGCATGAAGCGCACAAGCTACACAGGACAGCACACCGCCCCTGGGGAACATATACGGTACTGGAAGAAGGTAAAGGCTTTAAAATCAAGCGAATTGAGGTCAAGCCCGGTTCAAGCTTGAGCCTGCAAATGCACCACCACCGCAGCGAACATTGGGTTGTGGTGAGCGGTCAGGCAAAAGTAGTCAATGGTGAACGAGAAGTTTTGATCAAAACCAATGAGTCAACTTTTATTCCGGCGGGCCACAAGCACAGATTGACCAACCCTGGAACAGAAACTTGTGTGATGATTGAAGTTCAAAGCGGCGAATATCTCGGAGAGGATGACATCGTCCGCTTTGAAGATAATTATGGTCGAGCAAATTAACGAACGTTCGGGATGCATTTCATGCAAGCAAATGGAAGTAACAACCCAAACTTATCTGATAGCTCGTTTTTTCATGGGCGCAAGGTATGGGTGACAGGACATGGAGGCATGCTTGGCGCCGCCATGGTTAGGAACTTGCAGAATAAGGGGGCGAGTTTACTGCTCACTACCAGATCCGAACTGGATCTGACGAACCAATCGGCAGTATTGGAGTGGGCAGAAAAAAACAAACCGGAATTGATTTTCCATATTGCAGCAAAAGTTGGGGGTATCTATGCAAATGCTACCCTGCCCTCTGACTTTCTGCGCGAGAACCTATTAATTCAGACAAGTGTAATTGATGCCGCTTATAAAGTCGGAGCTCAAAAGCTCGTATTTGTAGCATCCAACTGCACTTACCCAACCCAGGCCAAGAACCCGATCTCGGAAGATTCTTTGCTAACGGGCATGTTCGACCAGAATATCCGCGCTTACGCCATCAGCAAAATTGCAGGCATTGAGATGTGCCGTGCATACCATCGCCAACATGGTTGTGATTTCATTTCCATCATCCCGCCCAATCTTTACGGCCCCGGTGACAACTATCACCCCGAGCACGGTCATGTTGTAGCGGGAATCTTGCGAAGAATACATGAAGCGAAGCAGTCAGGAAGTAAAGAGTTCGTAGTATGGGGAGATGGCACCCCGAGAAGAGAGCTTCTTCATGTCGATGACCTTGCCAGTGCTCTGGAGTTCGTCATGAAGTCACCGACAACACACGACCTCTATAATGTCGGCTGTGGCCACGATCTGACAATTGCAGAGATAGCAAAAATAGCCTCTGAAGTTGTTGGATTTGAAGGCAATATCTCCTACGACACATCCAAGCCCAACGGAACCATGCGCAAGCTACTTGATAGCTCACGCATCCGTGATCTTGGATGGCAAGCAAACATCAACGAGCGTGATGGTATGCAAAGCGCCTACGCTGACTTCCTGAGTAGATATTAAGTTCATGACAGAACAACCTTTTGTAATACCGTCCGGCGCAATTGGTCGATTTGCTATCGTAAAGCTTTGGCCTGAAATCAAAACAGCGGAAGACGAGTGTATCGCACGCCTGAAAATAGCCGCGAAAAACCTAGGCATCGAATGCATAGAAGTTCATGCGGACGGCAGTTTTCTTTCTCATCCTCAAGTAAAAGCATCGAAAGAAAATGTAGATTTCGTTCTTCATCTGCACTACGACACACCTAAACAGTACGATGCCTTTTCCATTGTAGCACTCTGGAATCCATTGAGATTTTACCATGAGTGGGGCTACGAAAGAACTTCGCGAAATCTGACTACACACGATGACTTTATAAGTTGTAGTTCAGATGCGGCGGATGATCATGTAGCTAGAATGGTAAGAAATACATTTACCCACCTACCTGCCCGATTCCATCTGTACCACTCTACTGCAGATTTAGTCTATCCACCGGCACTTGGTGACGGTAAACTATTTTATGCGGGAATCAACTGGGAGGCTATTAGCGGTGGAGCCTCTCGCCATCAGGAGGTTTTAAAACGTCTTGATACAACAGGTTTAATGCGCATCTATGGCCCGACTATATTCCAAGGCGTGAGAGTTTGGGCTGGATATGAAAGCTACGTAAAAGAGATTCCCTTTGACGGAATTTCGATGATGGATGAGATATCCAAAGCGGGCATTGCATTAGTCCTATCATCCCAGGCTCATAAAGAGTCTGAGTTAATGTCCAACCGCCTATTCGAGAGTATTGCATCTGGCGCTCTCATTATCTGCGATGAAAACCCCTTCGCTAAAAAATTTTTTGGTGATTCATTACTTTATATCGACAGCCGCTCACCGGTAGAACAGATATATTCTGACATTGTCAAGCATCTCGAATGGATCAAGAAAAATCCATCTCAAGCACTGGCAATGATTGAGAAAGCCCAAGATATTTTCCGGCAGCGCTTTACCCTGACCCGCAACCTCAGAGACCTCTACGAGTCTCTTGCAGATAGAAAGCAGCAGCTACTGGAATTAAGCAATCCTTCCAGCACAACTGCGATCAGCCTGTCCGTCAACCTGTTAATGCCTGAGTACTCACCGGCAGTACTGCAGGATCACCTAAAGAGCATTCAGGTCCAGGACTACTCCGAATTCAAGGCTTTCCTTGTTGTAGACAAGAAAGATGCGAGTACCTTTCGGCGAGACATCGAGGCAGCGGTCAATAGCTCTGGGCTGTCGATTGAGATAGTTGAAGTAGAATTCTTCAAATACGGAACTCACGCCGACATAAGATCTCGTACACGCTTGGGCCAAATCATCAATGAAAGGATAACTGAAAGTCGAATTTTCGATGCCTTCATGGTTGTAGCACCCAACGAAAGATTGCAGTCCAACCATCTTACAATCCTTTGCGGAGCACTCAGACGCGATCCGAATACACAATGTGCGGCAACCGCTGCCCTGTTGATTAACGGCGATGCTCCCATCCATACCATTCATGAGCTAATCGACTTTGGCCATGTAAACCGTGCAGGCCCAACTGGCTACGGTCGGTTTATTTTCCGCACAAAGGGAATACCAGAAGATATTGGTATTGCTTTACCTTATTTGGACGGTCGCCCTTTAGCTGTTTTGGTCGGCGATAATATAATTGCACAACAATTGCCAGCCTCAATTGCTATTGATATCCGCCAAGACTTTCCTGAAAGAACATGGGATGACGCAGCCGAAAATGAGGTTATCCATCACTACAGTTCAAAGGCCATGAACCTTGCTATTGGCTTCGGGCCACGACCTGTCTTAGCCATGCCTAGCGCCCCGATGGTTATCAAATCCAGGCTTATGAGCAAACTATTGAATCGACGCTGGATGATGGCTCAAATGCACGCCATACGTAAGCAAGGTTTAAGCGCGCGCCTCAAAGTCCTGAAAGCCAAGCTGGAGCTTTGAAGCGCTAGTTCAATGTAATGCTCAAAACGGAAAATCGTTCTCAAGAGTGCTGCCTGAGAAGGGGTATCTTTATACCCCTTACAACATCAGAAGAACACCCCATGAGACTTATAATCGTTTAACTTTATAGCTAAAACAAAACAAATTTTAATTCAATTATTTTAAAAACCAAGCCTGGACCACAGCCGTAATCCCGCTGGGAGAATATCAATAATGCAGAGATTTTCCATTTCGCCTGCAGAAATAGTAAGTAGCTTCTGGCGAAACCGAGAGCTCATATTTACGCTAATCAAACGCGAAGTTATAGGTAGATATCGCGGCTCGGCCATGGGAATACTTTGGTCTTTTTTCAACCCGATCCTGATGCTAGCTGTATATACCTTTGTATTCAGCGTAGTGTTCAAGGCTCGCTGGCATAACGGTAGCGATTCGAAAATAGAATTTTCTCTCATACTTTTTGCAGGCTTGATAGTATTCAACCTATTTGCAGAGTGCGTAAACAAATCACCCACACTGATTACATCCCACACCAACTATGTAAAGAAAGTAATATTTCCTTTAGAAATACTACCCTGGGTAACTCTTGGCTCTGCAATGTTCCACTCACTTATCAGCATAGGTGTCTGGTTGATCGCTTATTTTATTTTCTTTGGCACACCTCACCTAACCGTACTCCTGCTACCAGTCGTATTACTGCCCTTACTCATGTTCATCATGGGGATCAGTTGGACTCTGTCGTCGCTGGGAGTCTATCTACGGGACATACCACACTTCATCGGAACAGTTACAACTGTGATGATGTTTCTTTCTCCTATCTTCTACTCTATAAATATTCTTCCCGAGCAATACCGCCCTCTTTTTATGGCAAACCCGCTGACCCCGATCATCGAGCAAACAAGAGAGGTCTTATTTATTGGGGTTGCACCCGACTTTACCGTGCTGGCGCTTTACCTGTTAGGCTCTATACTAATTGCCTGCATTGGATTTATATGCTTTCAGAAAACGCGAAAAGGTTTTGCTGATGTCCTCTGAAATCGCCATCACGGTTGAAAATTTAAGTAAGTGCTATCAAATTTACGAACAACCAAGAGACCGTTTGAAACAAGCTATCATTCCGAGGCTCCAGCGCCTCACAGGAAGTAAAGTAAAGCAGTATTTTCAAGAGTTTTGGGCTCTTAGAGATGTAAGTTTCGAAGTAAAAAAGGGCGAGTCCGTTGGAATCATCGGCAGAAACGGGAGTGGAAAAAGCACCTTACTCCAGTTAATTACTGGCACTTTGATGCCAACCATGGGGACGGTGACCACTCATGGCCGAATCGCCGCCCTGCTCGAATTAGGATCCGGCTTCGACCCAGATTTTACTGGTCGAGAGAATGTGTATCTTAACGGCGCATTGCTTGGCATCAGCAATCACGAGATTGATGAGCGTTTTGATAGCATTGCGTCATTTGCCGATATTGGAGAACATCTCGACCAACCGGTAAAGACTTACTCCAGCGGGATGCTTGTGCGATTGGCTTTTGCAGTTCAAGTCCAAGTAGAACCAGACATATTGATCGTTGATGAAGCACTGGCAGTGGGCGATGCCTTGTTCCAGAAACGTTGCTTTCAACGCATCGAAAAGCTGGTTTCAAATGGCACGACTGTTTTATTCGTCTCCCATGAACAAGAAAGTGTCAGGACGCTGACCAATCGCGCCTTGCTATTGAAGGACGGCCGGCCCCGGGCCTGGGGCCTGTCTTCCGATGTGGTGTTGGAGTATCGGCGCTTGCTGCATGAGGAAGAAACGGCCTATCTATCTTCTATAGTCAAAGAGGCAACGGTAAACAGAAGCGAGGAGGTGCAATCAAGGCCTACGCTTGAGGACAGCACCTCCCTATCGGATAAAATGTCGTTTGGAGACGGCGGAGTGACGATCATTGGCGTCCAGACGCTCAGTGACGAAAATCAGGCTTGCAATATCTACTACCCGGGACAGGTCTTGAGAATCAAGGTCACCTGCCGCTCCACCATAAAAATCGACAAATTGAACGTTGCGATACGTATTCGTAATAAAGAAGGCGTCAAAATATATTCGTGGGGCACCTTGAACCAAGACATGGCAGCCATTGCCTCAGGTAGTGACAGGCAGCTGTTCTGGAACAGGCTCGTTGAGCCTGGAGAACAATTCGAGGTGATTCTAGAGGCACCTTGTGATCTCGGAGCAAATCTATACGAGATTCAAGCGGCCATTTCTCATGAAGACACTCCTGATTATCAATCCCAGCGGATGTTGCACTGGGTCGATGAAGCCGCTTTTTTCCAGGTCATGATGATGATGGACAAATATTTCTTCGGTGGCGTGTCCGACCTGAGAATGGGTGCGAAATGGTGATGACACTGAAAAGTCAGAAGGCTTATTGATGACTGATTATAGAGCTGAGTATGACGACTATTGGTCACGAGCCGATAGAATCGGTGAATCCAGTGGTGACGTTGAGGTCGTAGCAGACCATATTGTCGATACGTGCGGTCTCGGCAGCGTGCTTGACCTTGGATCAGGCGAAGGTCATCTGGTCGGCGCTCTCCTGCGCCGAGGCGTAGATGCGAAAGGCCTTGATGTCAGTGCTGTAGTGGTTGAACGCTGTAATGAAAGATTGCCGGGACGTTTCCTGCATGGCTCGATCCTTGACCTTCCTTTCAATGACGATGCGTTCCATACCATCGTCTCGACAGATTGTATGGAACACCTGGCCAAGGAAGACGTCCCCCAGGCACTCAGCGAGATCTTCAGGGTCGCTGGCAGATATGTATTTTTGCAACTGGCAACCACCCAAGATAGAGACGGGCATTGGCACTTAACAGTCGAAGGGCGAGCATGGTGGGAATCCACATGCTTTGCAGCCGGGTTCAGAAAGCATCCTAATTATTACCGCCTGAATGAATATGAAGCGCTTAATAGCGACGGTTGGCAAATCTATATCCTGTTGGAAAAGATTCCTCCTATAGCACTGAACGACTATCCGTTGGAGTCTCTAAATGCAGAGCGTGGTCTGCATATGGACATGACACGTGACACCGGAGAACGTTCAGACGCTCACATCATTCGCTATCAATGGGCGTGTAATTACATTAAACCAGGTGATCGCGTGCTGGATGCTGCATGTGGACTTGGTTACGGTGGACATATCGTTCGCCATCTGACCGAAGCAGCATCGGTCACCGGTATTGACGGCAGTGAATATGCTATCGATTACGCGAAGAAGTCTTTCCCTTTCAAAGGAGACAGAGCGGAATATCTGGTCGGCATGCTCCCGGAGGCCCTATCGCAATATGAGGATGGCTCCTTCGACATCGTCATCTCGTTTGAAACTTTGGAGCATGTTGAAAAGCCAAGGGAATTGCTTCAGGAATTCTATCGAGTCCTTACCCCCGGCGGCAGGGTCATTGTCAGCGTTCCCAACGACTGGAGTGATGAAACCGGAACCGACCCGAATCCTTTCCATCTTCATGTCTATGATTGGAAGCGGCTGACATCCGAGCTGACTGCCAGCTTTTTGCTGGAAGACGCTTATGCGCAGACTGCCAGCCAAGTGAAAGTTGGAGGGCAAGGTTGTGTCTGGGAGCGCCGTGATCGATCACTCAAGCAGGTGACGCTATCCGATGAGTCACCAATGGACTGCGAATGGTGGCTGATGACAGCAATGAAGTCGCCGCTTGAGTCCAGTCAACATTATGAAGAGCGCGTTTTTTCAAATATCGCCGGTTCCGGGCATCCGTCTATTCGTTACTCAGAATATTTCGAAAGTCCATGGCTCGTTTACGCCATGGTCAATGTCAGTTACCGCCTAAAAAATACAAAGGCACTGGTGGCACTTGCTGAGCAGGTAATTCACACCATGCCCTCGTCATCCAATGATTATGCTGCCGCACTCTGCGTAAAGGCTTATTCTCTTCTTGAATCTAACATCGAAAACACTGCTATTATACATGAGACCCTCGTAAAGATTGATCACCTTACAGCACAAGCTTGTAAGGATCATATGAGCGTACGCTGGAAAGTTTCACTTCTGATGGTCAAAGGAAAATTGCTTCAAGCCATTGGCTGCCTGGAAGAAGCAAGAGATGCCTTTGCTGCATGCGCTGAACTTGATATCCATGAGTTTGGCATTCACTTAGCTACTAAAATCACCGAGTCTTTTTACCAAGCAGGTAAAATTTCCTACTCGCTTGGAAAAATCGATGAAGCGCGGCAGAGCTGGGCGAACGGTATTTCTTTTGGCCAAACCCTGCTTGAAGCTTCGCCTGAAGAAATATTTATCGAGCAAGACTACCCAAATCGCTTCAATAACGGTGATGGAGTCCGCGAGTACACTGTTTCCTGGGACAACATTGCAAGATGCGCGAATGGCCTGTATTTACTGAATCTTGGCTATGGCCTGAGCTATCAATCATTGGAGAGCTGCCTCCAAACTGAATATAGAAGCGTCAACAATCAACTATCTACAGTTCGTCAAACGTTGATTGAGCGTACTCGGCTTCTTGAAAAAACCAAGAATGAACTTGCAGAGCTTAATCGCGACTTGATCGACACTCGTCAGACGCTGATTGAGCGTACTAGGCTGCTAGAGCAAGCCAACAGTGAACTGGTTGATCGAACAGCAGACCTGGTGGACACACGCCAAGCGCTGATCGAACGAACAGAAAGACTGGAAAACCTTTTGAAAACTCACGAGGAATAGCCGCCGAGGAGCTCAAAACGATGGCCATCGTCATTTATGAGCTCCAAAGCTCCAGGCAGGACAAGAACGTTCATTAACGTAAAACTTAAGTGCTGGCTCCCTGCAACTGAAGCCCGCTTTAAATGCAAAAATTGAATTTTCTTATCACTGCCTCTACTCAGGGCCACGTGCCAGGCAATATCAAAAGTAATCAAAACACTGAAAACATCCATCAACATAAGTGCAGATCATGAAAAAAGTAGCTTTAATCACTGGTGTAACAGGTCAAGACGGAGCTTATCTGGCCGAGCTTCTTTTGAGTAAAGACTATGAAGTCCACGGAATAAAGCGCCGTAGCTCCCTGATCAATACCGATCGTATTGACCATCTTTATCAAGACCCGCATGAGCCAGACCAGCGCTTTATCCTTCACTACGGTGACATGACCGATTCTTCCAGCCTGATCCGGATAATTCAGCAGGTACAACCGGACGAAATCTACAACCTCGCCGCCCAGTCACACGTAGCGGTTTCCTTTGAAGAGCCCGAATATACTGCCAACTCGGATGCCTTGGGGGCACTGCGAATCTTAGAAGCCATCCGGATTCTTGGACTGGAAAAGAAAACTCGCTTTTATCAAGCATCCACGTCCGAACTGTATGGATTGGTCCAGGAAATCCCTCAGAAAGAGACTACACCCTTCTATCCACGATCGCCTTACGCGGTCGCCAAGCTTTATGCATATTGGATCACTGTCAACTACCGTGAAGCTTACGGAATGTATGCCTGCAACGGCATTCTGTTCAACCACGAAAGCCCTATTCGTGGTGAAACATTCGTAACTCGGAAGATAACTCGCGCGCTGGCCCGAATCAAACTGGGGCTGCAAGACTGCTTGTACCTGGGCAACATTGATGCGAAACGTGACTGGGGCCACGCGAAAGACTATGTAGAGATGCAGTGGTTGATGTTGCAGCAAGATAAGCCAGAAGATTTCGTGATCGCCACCGGAGTTCAATATAGCGTGCGCGAGTTCGTCGAACTGGCGGCAAAAGAGATCGGTATTGATATTAATTGGAAAGGTGAAGGTGTCGATGAGAAAGGTTACGACGCGCAAGGTAAGTGCATCGTATCCATTGACCCTCGATACTTCCGTCCAACTGAAGTAGAAACACTTCTTGGCGATGCCTCTAAAGCAAGAAAAACTCTCAACTGGGAACCTAAGATTAGCTTCCGTGAATTGGTTTCCGAAATGATGCGTGAAGACATGAAAACAGCAGAGCGAGATGCCCTGGTGACTAAGCATGGATACTCTGCTTACAATCGCCACGAGTAAATAAGCAATGGACAAAGCCTCCAAAATATATATCGCCGGCCATCAAGGCATGGTAGGTTCAGCCATCAAGCGGCGACTTCATGCGGAAGGCTACGTCAATCTGCTGTTTCGCACTCATGCTGAACTAGACCTGACCAATCAACTTGCTGTAGATGAATTCATGCAGCTTGAAAAACCAGACTATATTTTCCTTGCTGCTGGGAAAGTTGGTGGCATTCATGCCAACCAGGTTTATGGTGCTGAATTCATCTACCAGAATTTGATGATCCAGGCGAATGTTATACATTCCGCCTGGAAGGCTGGTGTTCAACACCTGCTATATCTTGGTTCAAGTTGCATTTACCCGCGTGAGTGCCCTCAGCCGATACTAGAGGACTATTTGCTTACAGGCCCCCTAGAGCAGACCAATGAGCCTTATGCTGTCGCAAAAATTGCAGGACTTAAACTTTGCGAGAGCTACAATCAGCAATATGACACAAAATATGTTTCCATTATGCCAACGAATCTCTATGGCCCTAACGACAACTATGATCTGAACAACAGTCACGTATTGCCGGCCTTGATCCGAAAAGCTCATGAAGCGAAGATCAATGATAGAAAGCAACTAATTGTTTGGGGCACGGGAAAATCCAAGCGTGAATTTCTCTTTGTTGACGATCTGGCTGACGCTAGCGTCTTCCTCATGGAAAACTCAATCAATTCCGGTCTATTTAATATCGGAACAGGCAAGGATATAACAATTCATGAGCTGACCAAGATCGTAATGCAGGTCGTCGGCTTTGAGGGAGATATCATCTTCGACAACGACAAGCCAGACGGAACCCCAAGAAAGCTTTTAAATATAGACCGAATGCACAATCTAGGCTGGAGCGCAAAAACTTCACTGCAAGATGGCATCGCCCATGCGTACAAAGACTTTTTGTCCCACGTTGCGGAGTAACTCTGTGCCTGCTCCTTTGATTACCATTGCAGTGCCTTCCTACAATCAAGGACAGTTCCTTGATGATGCTCTTTCGTCTATCTTTCAGCAGGATGTACCTGTTGAGGTTTTTGTGCTAGATGGTGGCTCGAGTGATAACTCCATCGAAATCATTCACAAATGGGAGCACCGCCTAAGCGGATGGCGCAGTCATCGTGACGACGGCCAGGCCGCAGCAATCAATGAGGGTATTTCCCAAGGGACAGCTCCCTATGTTTGCTGGTTAAATAGTGATGACTGGTTCCTCCCGAATGGATTAGCGACTCTGCTTAAGGAGTTACAGGCCTCTGAAGATGTACCGGCAGTTTATGGTCGTGCCTGGAATGTCATTCATAAAAGCGGAAAGCGCACTCCGGTTTGGGTGGAACCCTTCCGGGAGAATCGGCTGGCCTTGCGCTGCATTATATCTCAGCCCGCAACCCTGATTCGTCGTGCTGCTTGGGAAGCAGTGGGCGGGGTTGATGGAAAGCTGCATATGGCAATGGACTATGATTTATGGTGGAGGTTATACAAGCAATTAGGAGCTATGCAGTTTGTAGATGACTACGTGGCTGTAAACCGTGAGCATGAAGCGACTAAAACTAAGACATTGAGAAGACGGCATTATCAGGAAGCGATGGCCGTGGTACTTAAATACCATGGAAGCTTGCCATTAAAGTGGTGGTTAGCCCAGCCCTATGCCGTGTGGTTCAAGTCAATTGTCGGTTAGTTTAAAGGTCCGAACTGGTATGAGAGTTCTTCATTTTTATAAGACATCCTTCCCGGATTCAGTGGGGGGTGTCGAACAGGTTATCAGTCAAATCGCCAGAGGGGCCAGCCGGCTTGGGGTTCAAACGGATGTCCTCTCACTCACATCCGAAAAAGCGCCGAGAACAATAGAGCTCGATGGCTATCTTTCGCATAGGGCAAGACTCGACTTCCAAATTGCTTCAACAGGTTTCTCTGCTTCCGCCTTTTTGCGGTTTGCACAGCTCGCCAAAGAGGCAGACGTCATCCATTTCCACTTCCCGTGGCCATTTATGGACTTACTGCATTTAACGATGCGGATTAAAAAACCTACTGTGGTGACCTATCACTCGGATATCGTACGTCAAAAACATCTACTTAAAATCTATCGCCCGATACAAAAACTGTTCCTTAACAGCATGAACTGTATCGTAGCCACCTCGCCAAATTATCTCGCCACCAGCTCAGTGTTAAACATGTATACCGACAAGGTCAAAGTCATACCTATCGGACTAGATAAATCTAGCTACCCAACACCGGAGGTTGAACGCCTGGAATTTTGGCGAAAAAAGCTTGGAGGCAAATTTTTTCTGTTCGTCGGCATGATCCGTTACTACAAAGGCCTGCACATCCTGATGGAGGCTGCACATGGAACGGACTATCCAATAGTAATAGTGGGTGCTGGACCGATAGAAAATCAGATAAAGGAACAGGCAGCAAGTCTCGGATTGCAAAATATATATTTTCTAGGCCAACTTTCCGATGAAGACAAGGTAGCTCTTCTTGAACTTTGCTATGCCGTAGTTTTCCCTTCACATTTGCGCTCAGAGGCTTTTGGCATTTCATTACTGGAAGGCGCCATGTTTGGAAAGCCGATGATTTCCAGCGAGATAGGGACCGGAACTACATTTATAAATATAGCCAATGAAACAGGCTTAGTTATTCCCCCTAGTGATCCTGACGCGTTACGCCAAGCCATGCGTTATCTTTGGGACAATCCTAAGGAGGCAGCCACGCTCGGTCGAAGAGCCGAAGAACGTTACTGGAAGCACTTCACGGCAGAAAAGATGGTTAACGACTATGTCTGTCTTTATCACAAACTTGCCGAAGCCTAATCACCACCAAGGATCTGATACTGGTTTCGTCATTGCCTCGCGACGGTATAAGTTGAAGGCCATCAGCGTCTGAACGACGCCCCTAAACCTCCAAGAAAGCCGACGGCGACAGCTTGAATGTTGCTTCGCCATACAGTCCGATGCAGTAACTGTGAACCACCACCCAAAGCGCCATTACAAGGCACTTGGCCAGCATTTCAGGGACACTCGCAGCAAGAATAAAATCGCCGCTTTCCAGGACTCTCGGATGACAAGGAATGTGGAATAAAGAAACCGCCATCAGTCACTTGAACTCTCACGCCCACGCTGGCAGCACCGGGCGTTGTGCGGCCTACACCCGGCAGGCCATCGAAGCCGGCGGTGGCGGCGTCATCCTGCACAGGAAGCATTCGGCCAAGGACTTCGGCCCCTCTCTGACCGCGGCTGGGTTCGTCGAACAACCTACCGGCCAGGCACCGCAAGCTGGCGACGTGGTGATCATCCAACCCATCCCCGGCCATCCTCACGGCCACATGGCGATGTTCAACGGCAAGCTTTGGGTGTCAGACTTCAAGCAGATGCACGGCTTCTACCCGGGGCACTCCTATCGGGTACAGAAGCCTGAATACAAAATCTACCGTCATCCGTAAGGGGTTCCCCATGAGAATGCTCTTCTGCTCGCTGCTGGCGGCCATTGCCCTGCACCAGCCGCTGGCCCTGGCCGATTGCGCGAGTTCGCCCAAACCTGCGACCCAGGCGTTCTACAGCTGGTACCTGCAAACCTACAGCCAGGACAAGGATCCGCTGACCGACAACGCCCCCGAGATGAAGAAGTACGTCTCGGAATCGCTGATCGCCAAGATCAAGAAACAGATGGCAAGTCCCGACGGCCTGGAAGAGGACTACTTCCTCAAGGCCCAGGACTACATGGATGAATGGCTGACCCAGATCCAGGTCAGCGAACCGCAGATCCAGGGCTCCAGCGCCAAGGAACAAGTGACCTTGGGCAACACGCCGGACACCACCCAGATCGTCGATGTGCGCATGGTCAAGGACAAGGGCTGCTGGAAGATCGACGAAGTGATCTCCACTGCCGATCAAAGCGACTGAGCCTGTAGCCGATGCCAAGTCGGCTGCTCTTGCCAAAGATCGAGACAGATCGGACGGCGTGCTAATCTGCGCGCCGCCCCGGGCCCGCTCCCGGGGCGTTCCTCTCTGAAAAAGGACTTCCAGTCATGTCGTTGCCGGCTGCAGTACGCCTGCCACTGTCGTTTCTCTCATTATTCTCCATCCTCAGCCTGACCAGTATCGGCGCCCATGCGCAAGCATCGGAAGACGTTGCCAAGGGCCGTTGGCAGGGCCTGGCGGGTATGGCCAACCTGTACCTGGACGATGCCAGTCCCGAAGACTTCATCGAAGCCGGGGACAATGAAAAAAGCCAGCACGACAACTATGCCGGCGCCCTGGCTTACTACCTGACCGCCGCTCGTCTCGACCCGAAGAATGCCTTCGCCTCCTACCAGGCCGCCGGCAGCCTGGCCGCCATGGACAAGAACAAGCGCGCCGCCCAATACCTCGACCAGGCCCGCGAGCGCGGCTTCTGGCAGTTGGTGATCCTCAAGGAGGACGACGAACTGCAAGGCCTTCAGCAAGACCCAGCCTACAAGAAGCTGCTGCAAGCCGCCGAGAAGAACTACCCGGCCAAGGCCAGGGATGCGGGCCTCGCGGCCTTCAGCATTCCCCAGGGCAAGGCGCCGGCCGCAGGCTGGCCAGTGCTGGTCTGGTTGTCGGGGTTCGGTACCGAAGGCAGCAACGACCTCGATATGCGTACCGACCTGCTGGGGGAAAAAGCGGTTCTGGTGGGTATCAATGGCACCCTCAAGCGCGATGAGCATCAATTCATGTGGCAGCAAAAGTCGGTGGCACCGACTCAGGAGGCCGTCAGTGCGGCCCTGAAGAAGCTGGAGCATCGATCGCTCGCGAATTGCCCTGATGGGCTTCTCCCAGGGGGCCGAGCATGCCTCGCACCTGATCGCCGAGTACCCACAGCAGTACAGCGGCGCACTATTGTTGTCACCCGGCGGCTACCGGATTCCCTTTGGCGAATCCAAAGCTCGGGACAAGCGCATCGTCATCGTCCATGGCGCCAAGGAGCACGAAAGCAATCAGAAGCTCACAGTCGCCACGCAACAGGCCCTGGAGCCTGGCAATCAGTTGCAGAGCCACGAACACGATCAGGGCCACAGCTTCCAGGACGACTGGCGCCAAGTGTATCCGGGCTATCTGAAGTTCATCCTCAACCTCTGAGCATTGTCCACGGCGCCGCGGGTCCATGGCTTCAACCTGCGGCGCAGCACCCGTCCAGAACTATTGCTTGCCCGGCGCTATCGGTCCCGGCGCCTTGACCTGGGTCATCAGGTCGTCATCCCACTGTCCCTCCACCTTGACCTGCGCCAGAGCCCCCAGATCCATGGCCTCGATCAGGTTGTGGCTGAGGTACACATAGGTGCCCGGCTGCTTGAAGGTGTAGAGCGCCGCCAGGGCCGAGCCACCGGGGATGAACCAGGTTTCCAGGTTGCGTTGCGGGGCGTTGGCGAACTTGCCGGTGGTCCAGACCCAGTCGCCGTGGCCGCCGATCAGATGCGGGCGGCTGTCGCGATTGGCTTGCGAGTGAATGAACAGCACGCTTTCGCCGACCTTGGCGGTCAGCGCGTTGGCTCCGGTCAGGGCGCCGACCCGACCGTTGAACACCACGTGGCTCGGAGTCAGGGTGCGCATCACCGCGTGGGTATCCGGGTAGCTGGAGGCCAGGTTCGGATAATCCTTGTAATGCCCGTCCTTGTCCTTGGGAATGTAGAGGTCGAACTCGCCGATGGTATAGGCCCGGTCGTAATGCAGGGGCTTGCCAGCCGGGTCTTTCAGGCCATCGCGCGGCAGCACCATAAGGGTGCCACTCATGCCGGAAACCACATGCCACGGCACCATGCCCGAAGGAGCGCAGTGGTAGACGAAGGTGCCACTGCGATCGGCCTTGAAGCGCAATACCACCTCCTGGCCCGGGGTCACCTGGGTCAGCGCCGCACCACCCAGGGCGCCAGTGGCCGCGTGGAAATCGATGTTATGGGGCATGCTGTTGCTGGCCGGGTTGCTCAGGGTCAGCTCGACGTAGTCGCCCTCGTGCACCACCAGGGTCGGGCCGGGCATGGAGCCATTGAAAGTCATGGCTTGCAGCGTGGTGCCCTGGTCATCCACCACCATCTTTTTCTCTTCGACGCGCATGTGGAACTGCATCACCTTGGGCGGTCCGCTGACCACCTGCTCGTGAGCATGCACCTGGGGCGGCGTCACCAACTCCACCTTGACCCGTTGCAGACCGTCCGCACCCGCTGCCAACGCCAGGCCAGAAGCCCAACCGCCAGCTACCACACACCACTTCAACCACGATTGAATAGCACCCATGCTTGCGTTTCCTTGCCGACGAATGGTGATTCATTGCAAGGCAAACGCCAGGCGCCGGTATTGTCTCAGGGCAATAAACCCATGAGCCGTTGACCGGCGCAGATCACGGATAACTGAAGCTGCGCACCAGGGTCAGTTCGCCAGGGGCGCGCATCGGCACGATGAACGACTCGCTCTTCTCGTCCGGCGTGCCTTCCTCGGTGATCACCGTGACCTGGGCGGTGGTCAGGGGCTGCACGGCGTTATCCTGGCCGCCGTCACCGTCGTCGTCAGTGCGATAGCCGCCACCGTAGTAGTTCACATACACCAGGTACTGGCCCTTGAGCGGTACCGGCATGGAGAAGATCTCCGGCCCGTAGCCGGTGGTCACATCGACGTCCAGGGCCGCGCCATTGGGAGCCACTCGATCGCCGTACCAGATATGGGCGCCATCCGGAGTCACCAGGTGCAGGTCCAGGTCGGTGTTGTCGCTGTCCCAGGACAACAGCACCCGCAGCTTGGGCGGCGTGACGCCACCGCCGGTGTTGAGGAACTGCACACGCTTGCGCTGCTGGCCGTCGGGGCTGCGCACCTCGACGCTGTTACTGCCGTTGGGGAACGAATAGGGCCGGTCGAAGCCGCCGTCTTCGTCCACCTTGAGCGGCATGCTGACGCCATTGACGATCAGCTTGCCCGGCTGCGAAGACTTGGGCGCCCCCTTGATCTGCCCACGGATGCGCGCAGTATCGGTCTGGCCTTGTGGAGTGTTAACCGAAGAAGCCGGGTAGTTGACGCTCTGGCGATACTGTTCGCCGTCGTCGGCGCGGGTACGCCAACCACCTTTGGGAGTGTCGAGCTGGATGCCGCTGTCGGCCAGGGCCACAGGCAGGCTGAACATTCCACAAAGGAACAGGAGCACCGGGGAAGCAGGAAATTTCATGACCTATTCCAGTAAGAGATGACGGGCGAGCCCTTCGATGTAGTTTTCATCCTGGCCATTGGGATGGGCTTCGAAGGCCAGGTGCAGGTATTCGTGGGTCAGGTCGAGGCGGTCCTGCAGGGACAGCACGCCACGTACGTAGATGCGTTGTCGCTCGCGATCGACGTAAGGCCGGCCGAAGCCCAGGCGGCACACCGCGAATTGACTGACTTCGTTGTAACCGACCTCCTGCTCCAGCGGCTGGCGCCAGCGCCGCCGTTGTTTCAGCAGCCAGTCCTGGGCCGCCGGCAGGGGTTCGCAGGAGGCCACCGGATTGTCCCAACGGCTGAGGCTGGCACGCGGATAGGCGTGCAGCAGGATAGCGTCGTAGCGCTGGCCTGAACCGGCCTGCTCCACCGCCTGTTGCCAGGACAACTTGTCTGGCGCCTGCAGATCGGAGTGATAGGTGACCTGGGTTCCAGCCAGCACCAGGTCGCCAGTCCAGGCGGCAATGGCCCGGGCCTCGGCAGTGGCCGGACGCGGCGCGACTCGCTGGCGGCTGCTGCTGTCGTCGATGCTCAGGCACTCGCCGCTGCGAGCGGCGTTCTGCAACAGGTAGGTACGGATCGCCACGGCCAGGGCCTTGGCCGCCTCCCGTGGCTCGCTGCTGGCTTCGCGTTGCAGCACCCGGGCCACGTATTCTTCGCGATCCAGGCGCGCCACCAAACGTTGCGCGGCCCCTTCCTGCTGCAGGAACAACTCGCCAGCGCTGTGGATATCCAACTGGTTGCCATTGGCGAACGCCACGCGGTAATCCCCTTGCAGGGCACCGGGCCTGGCAGGTTGGCCATTCTGGCTGACGCCCTTGAGCGGATAGCGGGAAAACAGGCTGACCTCGACGCAGCGGCCCTTGTCCAGCGGCATGTTGACCGGCAACAACTGATCCAGGGCCTGGGCATGCTCCTTGAGGACCCGCTGGCTAGTGCCGCGGCCACCGACCCACAACGGCGTGCCGTCCGTCAGCCAACCGGCGAAACCGCCCTGGCGCGATTGCGGATCGCGCTCGGCCAGCCAACTCCAGGTCTTGACCCGCAGCCGCCCACCGAGCGCCCCCACCACCGTGCCATCACCGGCGTTGAGTACCACGTCCAGCAATACCCGGCGCGCGGTATCCCGGGCCGGCAAGCTGGCCAGGACTTGCAGCAGTTCAGCCACCGGAACCCGAGTCTGTGGCTGCAGCTGCTGCAGATCCTGCAGCCAGCCCGGGGCCTGGCGCGCCTGCCAGTAACTGCGCCAGTCACTGGCCGACACCTTGAGGCGCGCAGGCTCGAAGTACAGGCCGCAGGAACGCACCAGAGCCTGGTCACGGGCGATGCTGTTACCGACCGTGCAGCAGTACACCTCTTCCTTGGACTTGCCCTGGCAGGCATAGGCCGGTTCCTGGGCGCCAGTGTCCGCCAGCCAGGCGTAGACGAAGAGTTTCCAGACGCTGCCCAGGGGCGCTTGCAAGTCCTCGGGCAACGGCTCGCGGGCCAGCACCTGGGTCCTGGAGAGGCTCACCAGCTCGCTGTCCGGTGCGGTTTTCCAGGCCAGGCGCAGAGGTTCGTCCTGGGCCGTCGCCAGCCCAGGAAGCAAACACAAACACAGCCAGGTCCAACGTCGCAGCATGTTACTTGACCGAAACCTGGCCCAAGGCCGGAGTACGCTCCTGGGCCTGATGCTCAGGTGCATAGACCTGGTAGAAACGTGCCGGCGGCAAGTTGAACTGGCCCTTCTGGGAGAAGCGGACCAGATGGCGCAGGCGCACTTCGCTGCTGTCGTTCAGCGCATCCAGCGGCACGCGGTAGCTCATCTGCCCCGGTTCGGCACGGGCCTTCTCCAGCGATGCGGCTTCACTACCCGCAGGACCGGCCAGCTTGATACCCCAGGTGGTGCGCTCGACATCGGCGCCCGGCGGCAACGGCACATCCAGCATGCCGTACAGCAGCGGGCGCTTGCCTTCGTTGGCGATGATCACTTCATCCAGGTACAGGCCGTCGCTGGCGATCGGCTTGTTGCCCACCGGCTCCAGCTTGAAGGTGAAGGCTTCATCCCCCGGTACCAGGCGTAGCAGGCGGCGAGTGATATTCACCGGTGCCGGCGTGCCGGCTTCCTGCTTGCTCAGGTAGCTCACCGAGGCCCGTAGCGGGCGCTCCGGCACCGAGTCCAGGGTCAGCACCGCAGGAACCTGCGGGCCTTGCCATTGCCAGTAGCTTTCGCCGCTGGCGCCCTGGCGCTGTTGCCAGCCTTGCCCCGGGTTGAGGTTCGTAGCCGGCGCCGACTGGGCCACGCTACGTTGCAGCCAGGTCAGGGCCAGGGCCCGCTCCAGGGTCGACTGCGACGGCAGCAGCCGTTGCAGCAAGGCGCGCGTCGCGCCCTGGTCGAACGGCTTGAGCGACAGGCTCAAGGCCTGGGCGAAGGGCTGCGAGCTGATTTCCATCTGCTGTTGCGCCGCTTCCAGCTGGGCGACGAACGCCGGCGGTGGCGTGACCTTGGCGTCCCGCGCCAGGGCCGCAGCCAGCACCCGGGCACTGGCCAGGCCCAGGGCCGAATCCGGGCTGTCCATCACCAGGCTGTCGCCGCTGTCGTCCTGCATGCTGGCTTGCGGTCCCGAGCCGGCCTTGGCCAGGTCGTCCATCAGGCCGCTGACCAGGGTATTGATCGGCAGCTTCATCTCGCGGGCGAAGGACAGGATCAGCGCACGTTGCAGCAACGGCGTATTGCCGGCCTGCTTGGCATAGACCTCAAGCACTCGCTGCCAATGCTCCGGCGGCAGGTTCAGGTCCATCACCTTGCTGGCGTTCCAGTCGGCGTAATAGGCGTAGGCGGTGAGGAAGGCATCCGGATCGGCGTCCTCGCCCCACCAGGTGAATGCCGCTTCCGGCCCGGCCATGTGCACCAGGCGCAAGCGACTGTTCTGCATCATCAGGCGCAAGCGATCACGCACCTGCGGATTGCTGGCCAGGGCCGGATAGGCGACGCTCAGCGGCAACAGCTGGCTGGCGGTCTGCTCGACACCACCGTAGGGGTATTCCAACAGGTCATCCAGGGCGGCGCGGAACAGCGCTTGCGGGCTGTCATCCAGGCGCAGGCGAATCTCCCCGGCATCGGCCGGCAAGCCCAGTGGCGTGCTGTTGGTGACCACGTCCAGGCTCTGGGTCTGCACGGTCTGCCAGCCAGCTCCGTTGCTGGCCAGGCGCACGGCCAGGGTGTCCATGGTCTTGCCGCCCTGCACCAGCTCGGCGCTCCACTCGCCATTGCCCGGAGCGATGGCCGGCAGGGCCACATAGTTGATGCCGCTGTTGAGGGTCAACGGCAAGCGCTGGGACTCACCGGCGTAATGCACCACCAGTTCTGCCTTGACCGGCTGCTCGGACTGGTTGAACGCAAAGACCCCAAGGTCCGGCTTGTCGCCGCTGCGGAAGCGGGTCGGGCCGCTCCACTTCAGGTACAGGGCCTTCTCGGACCGCACGAACTGCTTCTTCTGGCCAACCTGGCCATCCTCGGCGATGGCCCGGGCGGTGATGCGCCAGCGAGTCAGCGAGTCAGGCATGCGGAAGGTGAAGCGCGCCTTGCCGCTGCCGTCGGTGACCAACTCCGGCTGCCAGGCAGCGGTGTCGACGTCTTCACGACGCGGACGCTCCAGCACCTTGACCCCACGCTCGCTACGGTTGGCCTTGCCTGGCGCCGTCGGGCTGCCCGGCAGGGCTACGTCATAGCTGATGAACGACAGGCTGGCGCTGGTGCGCACGTTGTTGCGCCGCGGATGGTAGAAGAACTGGTCGATGCTCGGCGCCACTTCCGGCTGCAGGGCATAGACCATCTCGTCCACCACGCTGACCGTCAGGTGGGCCGGTACCGGCTTGCCGGCGAACTGCGTGGACAGGTCCACGGTGACGGTGTCACCCGGCTGGTATTTTTCCTTGTCGGTCTGGATGGCCACATCGATCTGCGGCGTCAGCACCTTGATCCCGGCGTTCTGGAAGCTGTATTCGCCACCCTTGGTGTAGAGCACGGAGAAGGTCAGGTTCGGCGCGAAGCTGTCCTTGACCTGCACCCGGGCGCGGTACTGGGTCGGGCTGAGTTTTTCCACTTTCAGCCAATCGCCCCCCTGGGACAGCAAGGCGGTGGCCTCGACCTTGTCACGCTCCAGCGACAGCAGCGCATCGTTGATCGGCTCGGGGAAGGTGATCAGCGCCAGGGCTTCGTCGCCAGCTTTGTACTCGGGCTTGTCGAGGACGATCTCCACGGTACCCGGCACGGCCTTGACCCCTTCGCCGGTGACCGAATGGCTGGTGCCGCCCACGACCCGGTCATGCTCATCGCGCAGGGTCAGGTTGTAGGTACCGGGACGTTCGAAGGCCAGGACAAAACCGCTGTCGCCGGCGGCCAGCTTGCCTTCGCCAGTGCTCTGGTCTTCCATGCGCACCCAGCTGTAGCGGCTGGGCAAGACGCTCTTGCTCTGCTCGCTGGTGTTCTGGTTGGCGTAGCTGAACTGCACCTTGTCGCCCACCGCGCTGAAGCGTTGCGGGGCGCTGAGGCTGAAGCTCGCGGCGCCACGCTCGATGAGGATTTCCTTGGTGGTCTTGACCCGATAGGCCGCGCCGTCACTGGCGAATACGGTGAGCATGTAGCGGCTGGGCTTGTCCGCCGCCGGCAGGTCGAGGCTGGCACTGCCCTTGGAATCGGTGGTCAGCTCGGTGCTGGTCAGTTCCACCGGGAACTGGCCCATGTACTGCAACTCGTTGTCCACCATAGACAGCTGCTGGGACCGCAGGCTCAGTTGCAGGCGTGCGTTGGCCACCGGCTTGCCATCGGGATAGAGCAGTACCAGGTTGCCCTTCACCGCCTCGCCGGTCTTGAAGTCCGGCTTGGCCAGGCTCAGGGCGATCTCGAAGTGCGGCTTGATGTACTCGGCTACGCGAAAGGCGCTGCTGTAGACCTGGTCCTTGTAGCGCAGGCGCAGTTCATAACCGCCCGCCAGGGCATTTTCCGGGAGCTGGAAACGCCCCTGGGTGCCGGACTTGGAATCCAGGTTCAGGGTCAGGTTCTGCAGGGCGGTGCCCGCAGCATCCAATATGCTGACATTCACCGTACCGGCACCGGGCAGCACCGAGTCCCGGGCATTCTTGAACTCACGCCCGACGACCTTCAGCGAGACCCAGTCGCCCGGGCGGTACAGCGGCCGATCGGTGAAGGCATAGAGCTTGGTGTCGTAGATTTCACTGTCGTAGTAGAAGTTCTCGGAGACGAACACGCCGCCTTCCTGGTCCTCGCCGATCACATAGGAGCGCTCGGGGCTGACGTGTTTCAAGCGCACCAGGCCCTGCTCATCGGTGGCACCGCTGTTCATCACGCCCAGGCCGTCGGTCCACAGCACGTTGACCTTGGGTGCCGAGTTGCCTTCGTGCTTGCCCGCCGCCCAGACCAGCAGCTCGTCACCGGCGACCTTGCTCACCGCCACGGTATTGGAGACGAACACCATGGTGGTGGCGCGGTACTTGCCCACCAGGGCTTCGACCAGGTAAAGGCCTGGCTTCAACTGCCCCAGGGGAATGTAGACGTTGCCCGGTGCGACGTTGATGAAGTCACTGGAGGAGCCGGCCAGGTTGACCCCGGCTGGCGGCTGGATCGGCTTGGCCTGCCACAGCGGGTAGCGGAACTGGGTCACCAGCGGCAAGCCCGGGACCAGGCCGAACTGCGGCTGGGCGTCATAGGGTGTCGGTGCCAGCAACGAGTTGCCGACCTTCAGCTCCGGAACCTCTTCGGTTACCTGCTTGCGCGACTCATAGGAGAAGGCGCGCTGCATCACCCGGCGCGACTTGCGATACCAGTTGTCCCACAGGTAGGCCAGGGTGTTGGACAGCCCCTCGCCCTTGAACTGGCCATCGCTGACCACTCGGTGCAGGTTTTTCTGGCGCTTGAGGAAGTCCAGCGGCTGGTTGATCCGGTAGACCCGGATATCCGCGCCGCCATAGGGTTCCATGCGAAAGCGCCGGTAATCACGCCCCGGCGCCTCGAGGCGCACCATGGCCTGCTCGTCGCTGGCAAAACTGCTGTCGGACAGCAGGAAGAAACTCTCCCCGGCGACCGCCGCGTAATCGCTGGCGGGCACGGAGTCTTCGGCGTTGACCAGGGCCACGGGGGCCACCAGGGTCAAGGCCAGGGTCAAGCGGAACAGAAAACGGGACATACGCGATTCGCTCATTGGGTGAGGAAGTTCAGCCGATAGATGCCGATGAAGTTGGGGTTGGCGGGGTCGGGTATCCATCGGGTGTCCTTCCATGTCATCAGTTGCTGCACGCTGGCCGAGCGCATGCCGTTATCGGTGGGGGTGGTGGTGCCGGTGTGATAGGCGATGTTGCGGCCCATCCAGATCATCAAGTGCTGGTCGTCGCCCTGGTCGAAGAACAGCAGGTCGCCGGGGCGCGCCTGGCCCAGGTCGCGGCTCACCAGATGGCTGTTGAACTGGATCAGCTTGATCGCATTGACGTAGGGGCCGACCTTGCCGCCGCCCTGCTGCCACTGCTGGGCCAGGGCGCGCTGGCCTTCGCTCAGTTGCAGCTCCGGGGGCAGGTAGCGATTGGACAAACCATTGGCCCGCAGCCATTTGCTGTCATGGGTCTTGAGTGCTTCATTGGCGGCGAAACGCACCAGCCCCGCGCAGTCCTGCTGATACCAGCGCGGGCTCGGGCCCTGGCTCAGCTGCTCCTGGGCGATGCGCACGAACCAGGCGCGAAACACCTGGGACTGCTGCACGTCCAGCGGCGCGGCCGTGGTCGCGCCCACTGCGCTGCTGAGCAACAGGGCCAGCAGGCCAAGGCTGCTCAAGCCGTGGCGCAAGGCTCTCACAGCGCTTGCCATTGCAGCGGCAGCCACTGCCAATGGCCGTTGGGCTCGCTGCCCTCAGGCAGGGTCAGGGCGTACTTGCCATAACCACCGAGGGTGCGCAGCTTCGGCACCAGGTAGGTCTGCGCGGCGTTGTTGAACACCGGCTCCATGTCCTGGGGCAGGCTGTCGAAGGTTTCCTGCTGGATCAGTTGGGCCAGGGACTGCGGTCCCAGGTAGATCGGCATCATGGCGTTCTTCGGCGCCACGTCGGCCAGGGGTGGGAAGCGCTTGTCCAGGGTGCCCAGGGCCTTGCCCACCAGCTTGTCATCCAGGGAGAACACCAGGGTCGAACCATGGCGGGCCAGGCTGACCTGCATGAAGGCGCGGCCGGTAATGGCCTGCGGGTCCTTGGCCTGCTTGGCCGGATACGGCCCGAAGTTCGAGCTGACCTGGCGCTGCCACTGGTGCACGTTGCCGTCCTGCTGCTCGACCACCGGGAAGATCCGCTGCGCCACCTTGCTCTCGCGGGAACCCACCATGGAGCCGAACAACTTGCCCAGGTCGGCGTCGAGCTTGGCGCTGTCCTTGTCCTTGAGGCTGGCCACCAGCAGCGGCGTGTACAGCCGCGAGTCGGCGTACCAGCAGAGCCCGGCGCTGCCGGACATGTGTTCGGTCAGGGCCTGGGCCACCGACTCCTCGGCGCCGAGCTTGACCAGCAGCGGCTTCTGCTGCTGCGCCGCCAGGGGCAGCGCCACGCAGGCGCTGGCGCCCATGGGCATGGCCTGCCAGATCGGCTTGAAGTCGAAGTCCGGCTGGTCCTCTTGTTCTTCCATGGCCAGGTAGCTGTGCCAGCCCTTGTCGTCCATGTCGAAGCGCAGGCCGGCGAAGTTGGGGATGAAGCGCTGGTAACCCATGGCCAGGACGCTGGAGTTGACCGCCAGGCGCTGCTGCACCTCGGGTTTGCGCGCCTCCAGGCCAAAGGCCTCGGGGAACAGCTTGTCGCCGTTGAGCAGCGCTTCCAGGGCCTTGGTGGAGACCGCTCCGTGCACGTCGCTGACGCCAGAGGCCAGGTCATACAGCTGGGTCGGATTGGACAGCACCACCAGCTTGTCGCCGAAGGAGGCGAAGGCCAGGGACTTGTTGGCGTTGAAATTCAGCTGATACAGGGTTACCGCATCGCCGCCGACCTTGAGCTCGGCCAGCTTGCTCAACTGGCTGTCATCCAGGGCAGCCTTGGCCAGGGGCTCGAGCAGCTTGGCCAGGCCGCCACGGTCCATCACCAGCAGGAAGTCCTTGAGCCGGCCATCGACGCCGCGCCACAGGGCGATGTCCGCCGGCTGGTCGAGCAGTTGCTCGATCAGGTTGTCCTGCAGCTTCAGGTCATGCTCGTAGATGATCCGCCGCAGGCTGCCGATCAGGCCCAGGCGGTCGGCATGGGTCTGGTAATAGAAGACGAAGTCCTCGGTCAGGGTTTCACGCAGGAACGGCACCGCCAGCAAGTCCTTGGGCAACTGCGCCAGGGAGTGGGTCTCCAGCAAGCCATCGGGGCGGCTCAGGCCCAGCTTGTCGCCGGGCAGCTCGGCCACCGAGGTCTTGGGCTTGCAGCCCACGCCGGTGGCGACGGCCGCCGCCAGGCACAGGCCCATGACCAGGGCCGGCCAGCGCCGCTGGCTGCCGGGTTGTTCGCTACCGGGGACGCCGGCCGCCGGGGATGCTGTGTTTTCGCTCATGATTCACAAAGCCCAATTCATCCGTGGTGCGGGATGTTCAATAGTTGAAAGACTTGACCAGCAACAGGTCGCCGATGGCCCGCATGGGCACGATGAAGGTCTCGCGTTTCTCATCGACGGTGTTTTCGTTAAGGATCAGGTTGATCTGCGAGGTGATCACTTCGTTCTGGTTGCTGCGTTCATCGAAGTTGTAGCCGCCACTGCCTAAGTTGCCCCAGTAGTTGACGTAGATCAGGTAGGTACCGCGCAGCGGCGCGGTCATGGTGAACATCTCCGGCCCCGGGCCGTCGACCCCGTCCGGGTCCAGGCCGCCGCCATTGGTCAGGCCCGGATGGCCGAAGAACGCATGCTGGCCGTCGGGCGTGATGATATGCATGTCCAGCTCGGCCTTGGGATCGTCCCAGCCGAGCACCACGCGGATACGCGGCGGGGTCTTGTTCGGGTTGGACTCGTAGAACTGCACGCGCTTGAGCGACTTGCCCTCGGAGCTGCGCACTTCGACGCTGTTGGAACCGGCACCGAAGGCGTAGGGCCGGCCGAAGCGCCCTTGTTCGTCGGTGTAGAGATTGAGCGGGTTACCGTTGACCGACAGGCTGTGGGGCTGGCGCAAATGACCAATGGCCTTGAGCTGGCCTTCGATCATGGTGCGGTTGCGCTGGATGCCACGATCGATGGGCGGTGTCGGGTAGGCCACGCGGTCCTGTTCGGTGCGGTCGAGCAAGCCGGAGTAGCGCCAGCCGCCCAGGGGCTCCTGCAATTCGGCCGAAGGTTCGGCCCGTGCACCAGCGGACACCAGCAGGGTCAACAAGAGGAAGGATAGAGCGCGCATGTATTGCGTCCTGCCATGCATGGGAAAACCCTGGCGCCAGATCCTCGGCGCGGCTGCGAAACATTCGGAAGGTCGCCCGACGATAATAGGGCGTTGAAAGGGCGCAGATTATCGATTTGCCGTGTGTTGCACAATTGGGGAAAAGGGATTTTGCGAGGGAGTAGGCATCGGCCTGGAGGCCGCGCCGTTCGTGCCATTACGGTGATATCACCGCCCGCAGGCCAGGAGCAATTCCGCAGGTCCTGCGCCCCTCCCGCTCATTGCTGTCTATGCTGCCGTTGCGCCACCGCCAACAAGTTTCATCAAGGTTTAACGCAGATGATCCCCGGCGGATTTTGATGGCACGCGCACTGGCGATCCAGAGCTTCAGCGGGCGCTTCTCATTTGCCCGAAAACCCGCTGTCTGCTAGTGTCGCGCCGGTTTAACGTCACCCGGGATAGCCGCCATGGCCCGCAAAAAAGCTGCCTTAGATTTCGAACAATCCCTCGCCGACCTGCAAACCCTGGTCGAGCGTCTGGAGAACGGCGAGCTGTCGCTGGAAGACTCGTTGACCGCCTTCGAACAGGGTATCGGCCTGACCCGTGATTGCCAGGCGGCCCTGGCCCAGGCCGAACAGAAGGTACAGGTACTGCTGGAGCGCGATGGCGAGCTGGCGGAACAGCCCTTCGATGCGGAACAGCCAGAATGATCGCCACCTACCAGGCCAGCAGCCAGGCCCGCGTCGACGCGGCGCTACAGTCGCTGTTCAACGCCCCCAGCCCCGAGTTGGCCCGCCTCTATGAGGCCATGCGCTACAGCGTGATGAATGGCGGCAAGCGCGTCCGCCCACTGCTGGCCTACGCCGCCTGCGAAGCCCTGGGCGGCAAGCCGGAACAGGCCAACGGCGCGGCCTGCGCGGTGGAGCTGATCCACGCCTACTCCCTGGTGCACGACGACCTGCCAGCCATGGACGATGACGATCTGCGTCGCGGCCAGCCCACTACCCACAAGGCTTTCGATGAAGCCTGCGCGATCCTCGCCGGCGACGGCCTACAGAGCCTGGCCTTCAGTGCCCTGCTGGACCCGCGCCTGAGCGACGCCAACGCCGAGATCCGCCTGCGCATGGTCACGACCCTGGCCCAGGCCGCAGGCCCGGCGGGCATGGTCGGCGGCCAGGCCATCGACCTGGGCTCGGTGGGGCTCAAGCTCGACCAGAAGGCCCTGGAATACATGCACCGGCACAAGACCGGCGCCCTGATCGAGGCCAGCGTCATCCTGGGCGCCCTGGCCAGCGGTCTTGCCGAGAAAGACGAACTCAAGGCCTTGCAAGCCTATGCCCAGGCTATTGGCCTGGCATTCCAGGTCCAGGACGACATTCTCGACGTCGAGAGCGATACCGCGACCCTGGGCAAGCGCCAGGGCGCCGACATTGCCCGGGACAAGCCGACCTACCCGGCATTGCTGGGCCTGGAAGCCGCCAAGGCCTATGCCATGGAACTGCGTGACCAGGCGCTGCATGCACTGCGGCCGTTTGACGCAGCAGCCGAACCCTTGCGCGAACTGGCCCGGTATATCGTCGCGCGCCGCAACTGACCGACGGCGGTTCACAGGACCGCATATCGGCCAAGTTCGGTGCTCTGCGTGGGCAGCTTGCGATGCATAAGGTAAACTGCCGCCTCTTTCTACACCTATAACGATTCGCCTGATGCCCACGACGTTTCATGAGATTCCCCGCAAACGCCCGAGCACACCGCTGCTCGATCGTGCCCAGACGCCGGACGGCCTGCGCCGGTTAGGCGAAGCCGAGCTGGAAACCCTGGCCGATGAATTGCGCCTGGAACTGCTCTATTCGGTCGGCCAGACCGGTGGGCATTTCGGTGCCGGCCTCGGCGTCATCGAGCTGACCATCGCCCTGCACTACGTCTTCGATACCCCGGACGACCGGCTGGTATGGGACGTGGGCCACCAGGCGTATCCACACAAGATCCTCACCGGTCGCCGCGAACAGATGGGCACCTTGCGCCAGAAAGACGGCCTCGCGGCCTTCCCCCGGCGTTCGGAGAGCGAATACGACACCTTCGGCGTCGGCCACTCCAGCACCTCCATCAGCGCCGCCCTGGGCATGGCCATCGCCGCTCGCCTGCAGAACAGCGAGCGCAAGGCCATCGCGGTGATCGGCGACGGTGCCCTGACCGCGGGCATGGCCTTCGAGGCCCTGAACCACGCGCCGGAAGTGGACGCCAACATGCTGGTGATCCTCAACGACAACGACATGTCGATCTCGCGCAATGTCGGCGGCCTGTCCAACTACCTGGCCAAGATCCTCTCCAGCCGCACCTACGCCAGCATGCGCGAAGGCAGCAAGAAAGTGCTGTCGCGCCTGCCCGGCGCCTGGGAAATCGCCCGCCGCACCGAAGAGTACGCCAAGGGCATGCTGGTCCCCGGCACCTTGTTCGAAGAGCTGGGCTGGAACTACATCGGCCCGATCGACGGCCACGACCTGCCGACCCTGATCGCCACCCTGCGCAACATGCGCGACCTCAAGGGCCCGCAGTTCCTGCACGTGGTGACCAAGAAGGGCAAGGGCTTCGCTCCGGCAGAAGTCGACCCCATCGGCTACCACGCCATCACCAAGCTCGAGCCCCTGGACGCTCCGGCCAGTGCGCCGAAGAAAGCCGGCGGACCGAAGTATTCCGGCGTGTTCGGCGAATGGCTGTGCGACATGGCAGCCGCCGATTCGCGCCTGGTGGGCATCACTCCGGCCATGAAGGAAGGCTCGGACCTGGTGACCTTCAGCGAACGCTTCCCGCTGCGCTACTTCGACGTGGCGATTGCCGAGCAGCACGCGGTGACCCTGGCGGCCGGCATGGCCTGCGAAGGCGCCAAGCCGGTGGTGGCGATCTACTCGACCTTCCTGCAGCGCGGCTACGACCAGCTGGTGCATGACGTCGCGGTGCAGAACCTCGACGTCCTGTTCGCCATCGACCGCGCCGGCCTGGTGGGCGAAGACGGCCCGACCCACGCCGGCAGCTTCGATTTATCCTACCTGCGCTGCATTCCCGGCATGGTGGTGATGACCCCGAGCGACGAGAACGAACTGCGCAAGATGCTCAGCACCGGCCACCTGTACAACGGTCCGGCAGCGGTGCGCTACCCACGCGGCACCGGCCCCAATGCGCCGATCGACAAGGACCTGGAACCGATCGAGATCGGCAAGGGCCTGGTCCGTCGCCAGGGCAAGCAAGTAGCGCTGCTGGTATTCGGCGTGCAAATGGCCGAAGCGTTGAAAGTGGCCGAGAGGCTCGACGCCACGGTGGTCGACATGCGCTTCGTCAAGCCGCTGGACGAAGCCCTGGTGCGCGAGATCGCCGGTAACCACGAGCTGCTGGTGACCATCGAGGAAAACGCCATCATGGGCGGCGCTGGCAGTGCGGTCAGCGAGTTCCTGGCCCAGGAAGGCTTGCTCAAGCAGGTCCTGCACCTGGGCCTGCCGGACACCTACGTCGAGCATGCCAAGCCGGCGCAGATGCTCGCCGAGTGCGGCCTCGACGAAGCCGGCATCGAAGCCTCGATCCGCCAACGCCTGCAACTGCTGGGCCTGGCGTAAGCTGTAGCGCCCCATGCTGAGCGCCCGCCACGCGGGCGCCAGCTTCTCCCCATCCACGGCCCATCACCTCCTGCGGCCGAACCCGCGCCGTGCGAAAAGGAGCAGCCATGAAACTCTCCCGCCTTGCCCTGCCCCTGTTCCTGCTGTCCGGTGGCGAACTGCTGGCCGACACCTCCGAGCGCGATCAGGCCCTGAAACTGCCGGACACCCTGATCAGCGCCAACCGCCAGGTACAGGCGCGCAACGACAGCAGCGCGGCGAACACGGTGTTCACCCGAGAGGACATCGATCGCCTGCAACCCACCAGCCTGACCGACCTGCTGCAACGGGTTCCCGGGGTGCAGGTTGCCCAGACGGGTGGCCGCTCGAGCCTGCCAGGTGTTTACATCCGCGGCACCAATTCGTCCCAGAGCCTGGTCCTGGTGGATGGCCAACGCATCGGTAGCTCCTCCAGCGGTGACAGCAACCTGCAATTCATCAATGTCGAGCAGATCGAACGCGTAGAAGTGCTGCGCGGCTCACGCTCGGCGATCTACGGCAGCGACGCCATTGGCGGGGTGATCCAGATCTTCACCCGGCGCGGCATCCAGCAGGGACTGCAAGGCAGGATGCACCTGGGCTTTGGCAGCAACCAGACCTGGCAACGCAGCCTGGGGCTATCCGGCGGCGACCAGCAGACCCGCTTCAGCCTCGGTGCCAGCCTGGATGAAACCGCCGGGATCGATTCGACCCGGGAGTCCTACCCCAGCGACGACGACCATGACGCCTATCGGAACCAGTCGTTGAGCCTGAGTTTGAGCCATGCCTTCGACGACGATCTGGAAGTGGGGCTGAACCTGCTGGATAACCGTGGTCGCAGCCAGTACGACAGTCCTTTCGGCTATTTCGACATGGCCACTAACAATACCTATCAACAGCAGCCCCATACCGATTTCACGGTCAGCAGCATCAGCAGCTTCATCGACGCCCGTCTCAACGACAGCTGGAAGTCACGCCTGGAACTGGGCCATGCCGAGAATCGTGACGCCAAGCGCGACAAGCTCACCGTGGAACGCAGCACCTTCAATACCTATCGCGACTCGCTGAACTGGCAGAACGACCTGAGTCTGGACGAACGCAACAGCCTGATCCTCGGCGCCGATTGGTATGAGGATCGGCTCAATACCAGCGCGACCTACGGCGAGGACAGCCGCTGGAATCGTGCAGCGTTCATCCAGCACCGCTTCCGTGGCGACAACTTCTCCACGGAGTTGGGCCTGCGCCACGACCGTAACCAGCAATTCGGCAGCCAGAACACCTGGAGCGGAAGCCTCACCGTGCCAGTGAACCCGGACAACGACCTGCTGTTGTCCTACAGCGAAGGCTTTCGGGCTCCGACCTTCACAGATCTGTATTACCCAAACAGCAGCAACCCACAGCTCAAGCCAGAACACTCCAAGAGCTATGAACTACAGTGGCGTAGCCAACTGACCCCAGATAGCCGCCTGGAAGCTTCTCTTTATCGCATCGATCTCAAGGACGCGATCATCTACAACACCAGTGCACGGCGACCAGAAAACATCGGTTCGGCACGGATCAATGGCCTGGAAACGGCCCTGAAACAGGAATGGTTCGGCTGGCAGACCAGCGCAGGCGTCGCCATCATCGATCCACGCAATCGCCAGAGCGGAGAACAACTAGCACGCCGGGCCAAGCGCACCCTGAACCTGGATCTGGACCGTCAGTTCGAGCGGCTGGCATTCGGCGCCAGCTGGCAACTGGTGAGCAGCAGCCGTGAAAATCGCTTCGAACAGAAGCAGGCACGGCTTGGCGGCTATGGCTTGTTCGGCCTGCGCAGCAGTTGGGCAGTCAACCAGGAGCTCAAGCTGGACCTGAAGCTCGACAATGTCTTCGACAAGTCCTACTCACGGGCGCTCTACAGCTACCAGGGCAGTAACTATGGCTACCGCGAAGAAGGCCGGACCTGGATGCTCGGCGTGACCTGGACCCCTGAGCTGTAAAGCTTGCTCAGCGCTCGGGCGCAATCAAGCCGCACAGCTTGGCCACTGCGCCGACCATCTGCCCGCTGGGCCGCTCCAGGCCCTTGTCCGTCACCAGCAACAAGCGCCCCTGCTCGACCGCGGCGATCTGCGGCCAGGCCTTCCAGGCATCCAATTGCCCCTGGGCCGTGGCGAGGATCGCCTGCGGGTTGCGCTGCAGCACCGATTCGATGCTGACCTGGGGTGCCGGCAGCGGTTGATCGGCAAATACATTGCGCGCCCCGCAGACCGCCAGGGCGTCGCTGATGATCTGGCCACCACCCACCGTGTACAGCGGACGATCCCAGACCTGGTAGAACACCCGCAGGGGCGACTCGCGCCGATAGCGCTGGCGCAGTTGCGCAAGTTGCTGGTCCAACTGGGCCGCCAATACCTGGCCGGCTTGCGCTCGTCCCAGGCGCTGGCCGATCTCGGCGACCTGGGCGGTCAGTTGCGCAAGGTCATGGGGTTCGGCAACCAGGGTGGGAATGCCCAGGCGCGCCAATTGCTCCTTCTGGGCCGGGCCGACACTGCCCGGCCAGAGCAGCAGCAAGTCCGGCCGCAGGCTCAGCAAGCGTTCGATGTCCAGCTGGCCATAGCGCCCTACCGAAGGCAGGTCCTTGAGTGGCGCCGGGCGCTCGCCGGCATCCAGCACACCCACCAGCAGATCGGCGGCGCCCAGTTCGACGACGATTTCCGAAAGCGATGGCGCCAGGCTGACGACCCGCTCGACGGCCAGCGCCTGGCCGCACAGAACCAGCAGCAAGACGACCAGCCAACGCTGCATCAACCGAGCTGGCGCGGGATGCGGTAGAGGTAGAACAGCACCGCCGTGGACAGGGCCAGGAGCATCAGCGGCACGGCTTCAAGGCCGACGAATACTGCCAGGGCACCGATCCAGGCCGGCAATGCCGCCACCAGCAAGGCGGTGCGCCGCCGCGCCGCCAGGTCGATCCAGGCCGCTGGTTCTTCCGGGGTATCGAGGGCTTTCTGGGTGGCGATCAAACCATGCTTGTAGGCGCCGAAAAAGCGCAGGCTGACGAACATCGACGCCACCCCGGCGATGAAGAACGGCATCGCCAGCACCGGCAGGATCGGCTCGCCCTGGCCAAATACAGCGTTGAGCACGAACAGCGGCAGCAGCGCCAACGCCAGGTATTGCCACCAGCTGACGGCCAGGCGGCGTCTCACTTGGCCCCGGGTCACGCGCGGTCGACCTCGCCCTGGTGCTCGTTGCCCATCATATGGTCGAGCTTGCTGGCCTTGGTCGCCAGGTACAGCTTGTTGTGCGGGTTGTGGCCGGTGTGCAGCGGCACGCGCTCGGCGACCTGGATGCCCATCTCGGTCAGGGCCTTGACCTTGCGCGGGTTGTTGGTCATCAGGCGCAGGGCCTTGACGCCCAGATGCTCGAGCATCGGCAGGCACATGGCGTAGTCGCGCTGGTCGGCGGCGAACCCCAGGCGCTCGTTGGCCTCCACGGTATCGGCACCGCCGTCCTGCAGCTCATAGGCGCGGATCTTGTTCAGCAGGCCGATGCCGCGACCTTCCTGGCGCAGGTACAGCAGTACCCCGCGACCTTCACGGGCAATCGCCCGCAAGGCGGCTTCGAGCTGCGAGCCGCAGTCGCAACGCTGGCTGAACAGGGCATCGCCGGTCAGGCATTCGGAGTGCAAGCGACCGAGCACCGGCGCGCCGTCGGCGATATCGCCCAGGCTGAGCACCACGTGCTCGCGACCGGTGGCTTCGTCGAGGAAACCGTGCATGGTGAATTGCGCAAAGGGGGTGGGCAGCTTGGAAGCGGCAACAAAAACAACGGGCACTGTTGTGCTCCTGATCTGTATGGGGACTGGAGATTCGCAGAGGCGGCATTGTAACAGCAGCCTCCACTGGGCGCTTAGGCTGAATTATCGTGGATAAAGATCGATAAGTTTGATCAACGGACCGCCGGCCGCGCGTTTCCATCAAAGGGATAAGGCTGCTTCCAGTGCTGGAAGATGGGCCGCAAGCCGCCACTCTTCACCAACTGCTCCATGCGCTGGTCGTACAGGGCCAGCAGGGCGCGGCCCCGGGGCGTGTCGGCGAACCCCAGGTACAACGGCAGCTCCGCCAGGTGCGAACACCTGAAGCGGCTCGGATCCTCGGCCTGCCCGAGCACATACTCGACCTCGGTCTGGCCGTCGATGTAGTAGTCGGCACGGCCGTAGAGCAGCATCGGCAGGATGCCGACCCGGCGGCGGATCTCGTTGTAGCGACGGACATTGGGCAGGTAGTCCTCGTACTTGTAGCCGCGCACCCAGACCAGCCGGTAGTTGCCCAGGCTCGCCAGGGTCAGCTCGGGACTGCTGGCCAGGCCCAAGGCATAGACGTGGTCATTGTCGTAGTTCCAGCGCGGATAGAGCACACCCGGGGACTCGTTGCGATAGGCGCCGGCCTGGGCATCCACCTCGCCACGCTGCACCAGCCCGACCGAACGGGTATAGGGCATGCTGTGGCGTTCCACTGCCACTCCCTGGGGCTCGAACACCTCCCGCAGGATGTCCCAGGACAGTCCCTGGCCATCGGCCTCGCTGTACTGGCTCCACTCTTCGCTGGCGATCCGGATGAACCCCGGCGCTACGGAAGGCTCGCCGGCCCAGGCATCACAGCTACAGACAACCAGTACGACCAGCAGCGCGCGACAGACACCCATGCCTTGCCCCTCAGCCCAAGCACCACACCAACCCCTGCATCGCCAGCCAGGCGAACACGCCGGCCAGGATATCATCGAGCATGATGCCGACGCCGCCGTGGACATGCCGGTCGACCCAGCGAATCGGCCAGGGCTTGAGGATGTCGAAGAAGCGGAACATCAGGAACCCCGCCAGCAGCCATTGCCAGCCTTCGGGCACCAGCCACAGGGTGATCCACATGCCGACCATTTCGTCCCAGACGATGCCCTCGTGGTCATGCACACGCAGGTCGTCGGCCACCTTGCCGCAGAGCCAGAAGCCGAACAGCATGGTGACACCGAGCATCAGCCAGTAGCCCCAGTCCGGCAGCATCTGCCACAACGGGATAAAGGGTAGCGCAACCAGCGAACCCCAGGTGCCCGGGGCCTTGGGCATGGTGCCCGAACCGAAACCGAAGGCGAGGAAGTGCCAGGGATTGCGCCAGACCGACGGCGGTACGAATTCCGCCGGGACCTGCTTGGGATGATCTGTCACGGTGTCTCCGGAAAGTGTTGGTAGCCCCGGATGCCTGGGGTGATGTCCTGCCCGCCGGCATCCAGCAGCGCCACGCCCTGCCCGGCCACCACCTGCCCCACCACCTGCAGCGGCCAGCCGGCTGCCTGCAGCGGTGCCAGCTCTGCGGCAGGCAAGGTGAAGGCCAGCACATAGTCGTCGCCGCCACTCAAGGCCGCGGCGCGCGCGCCCTCAAGGCCGAGAAAGTCCACCAGGGGCCTGGACAGTGGCAGCTTCTCCAACTCCACCTGCAACCTCACTGCGGAGGCGGCGGCGATATGCCCACAATCGGCGAGCAGCCCATCGGAGATGTCCAGGGCCGCCGTGGCCTTGCCGCGCAGGGCCTGGCCCAGGGCCAGTTGTGGATGCGGCGACCAATAGTGAGCCAGCAGCGGATCGGCCACCTCGGGTTCGGCACGGCGCTGGCCCAGCACCAGTGGCAAGGCGCCGGCAGCATTGCCCAGCGGGCCGCCGACACACAGCAAGTCGCCAGGCCGGGCACCGCTGCGGGTCAGGGCCTGGCCTGCGGGCACGCGACCGAATACGGTGACGGTCAGGGTCAGTGGGCCGCGGGTGGTGTCGCCACCGATCAGGCGCACGGCGCAATCCTGGGCCATGGCATTCAGGCCACGGGCATAGGCCGCGAGCCAGTCGGCGCTCACCGTCGGCAGGGTCAGGGCAAGGGTGAAGGCCAGCGGCGTGGCGCCCATGGCGGCCAGGTCGCTGACGGCCACCGCCAGGGAGCGTTGGCCAAGAAGAAACGGCTCGCAGGGATCGGCGAAATGCACGCCCGCCACCAGGGTGTCGGTGGAAATCGCCAACTGCTCGCCAGAAGCAACCGCCAGCAGGGCACAGTCATCGCCGATCCCCAGGGCAACGCCCTCGCCGCCCTGCGCACAAGGCGCGGCAGCGAAGAAGTTACGGATCAGTTCAAACTCGCCCATGGCAGCTGCAAGCGCGGATCAGCGCTTGAACGCCTTCACTTCTGCTGCGCGCAGGCGTGGGGCCAGCTTGTCGAGGACGCCGTTGACGAACTTGTGGCCATCGGTGGAGCCGAAGACCTTGGCCAACTCGATACCCTCGTTGATCACCACGCGGTACGGCACGTCGACACGCTTGAGCAGCTCCCAGGTGGACAGGCGCAGGACCGCCAACTCCACAGGGTCCAGCTCGTCGATGGCCAGGTCCAGGCAAGGTACGAGGGCGTTGTCGATCTCGTTCTTGCTGGCCGGGACCCCGTGCAGGATCTCCCGGAAGTACGCACCGTCGATGTCGGTGAAATCGTTGTCGACCCGGAACTGCGCTTCGATCTCGTTCAGCGAGTGCTTGGCCATGTGCCATTGGTACAGCGCCTGGGTCGCGAGCTGGCGGGCCTCGCGACGCTTGGCGCTCTTGGATGGCTTGCCGGCGTTGGCAGGCTTGGGATCGCGCGGGTTGAAACGATCGCTATCGTCGCTAATCACTTGGCCTCCAACTGCGCCAGCAGGCTGACCATTTCCAGGGCGGACAAGGCAGCTTCAGCCCCTTTGTTGCCGGCCTTGGTGCCGGAACGCTCGATGGCTTGTTCGATCGAGTCGACAGTCAGTACGCCGAAGGCCACTGGTACGCCGAACTCCATGGACACCTGGGCCAGGCCCTTGGTGCATTCGCCAGCCACGTATTCGAAGTGCGGGGTGCCGCCACGAATGACCGCGCCCAGGGCGATGATCGCCGCGTACTCGCCCTTCTGCGCGACCTTCTGGGTCACCAGGGGAATCTCGAAGGCGCCAGGCGCGCGGATGATGGTGATGTCGCTTTCGCTCACGCCGTGGCGGACCAGGGCGTCAACCGCGCCGCTGACCAGGCTTTCGACGACGAAGCTGTTGAAGCGGCCGACCACCAGGGCATAGCGGCCTTTAGGGGCGATGAAGGTACCTTCGATGGTCTTCAGGGTCATTCGACAAATCTCTTAAAGAGCTGGAGCGTGTCTAGTACACGCTCCTGAGTGATGTTTGAACCGCGAATTTCAAGCTGGCAACGACCGGCTTTTATTCGGAGGGCACGTATTCTACAACTTCCAGGTCGAAACCGGATATCGCGTTGAACTTCATCGGCGCACTCATCAGGCGCATCTTGCGCACGCCCAGGTCACGCAGGATCTGCGAACCGGCACCGACGATGCTGTAGGTGGTCGGTTGTTTCTTCACCGGCTGGCGCTCGGCGGTCTCGCGGATATGCGCCAGCAGTTCGTCGCCATCCAGCGGATGGCCCAGCAGCAGCACCACGCCGCTACCGGCCTCGGCCACGGTGGCCATGGCCGCCCGCAGGCTCCAGCGCCCGGGCTGCTTGACCATCAGCAGGTCGCGCAGCGGATCCATGTTGTGCACCCGCACCAGGGTCGGCTGTTCGGCGCAGATCTCGCCCAGGGTCAGGGCCATGTGCACATCGCCCTCCACGGAATCACGATAGGTCACCAGGTTGAACTGGCCCAGTTCGCTGTCCAGGGGCTGCTCGGCAATCCGCTGAACGGTACGTTCGTGGATCATCCGATAGTGGATCAGGTCGGCGATGGTGCCGATCTTGATGTCGTGCTCGGCGGCGAAGGCTTCCAGTTCGGCGCGACGGGACATGGTGCCGTCGTCGTTCATCACTTCGCAGATCACCCCGCTAGGCTCGAAACCGGCCATGCGCGCCAGGTCGCAAGCCGCTTCGGTGTGGCCGGCGCGGGCCAGGGTACCGCCAGGCTGGGCCATCAGCGGGAAGATGTGGCCCGGGCTGACGATGTCCTCGGCCTTGGCGTCCTTGGCCGCCGCCGCTTGCACGGTGCGCGCGCGGTCGGCAGCGGAGATGCCGGTGGTCACGCCTTCGGTGGCCTCGATGGACACGGTGAACTTGGTGCCGAAGCCGCTACCGTTGCGTGGCGACATCAATGGCAACTTGAGCAGCTCGCAACGCTCGCGGCTCATGGGCATGCAGATCAAGCCACGGGCGTGCTTGGCCATGAAGTTGATGTGTTCGGCCTTGCAGCACTCGGCGGCCATGATCACGTCGCCTTCGTTCTCGCGGTCTTCGTCATCCATGAGGATGACCATCTTGCCTTGGCGGATGTCTTCGACCAGTTCTTCGATGCTGTTGAGCGCCACTCGGCACCCCCCTTCTTTCAAAATTTGAGGTTCAGGATTTGAGATAGCCGTTGGCGGCCAGGAAGCTTTCGGTGATGGTGCTGCCCGTGGCCTCGGCGGCCTTGTCGCCCAGCAGCAGGCGCTCCAGGTAGCGCGCCAGCAGGTCGACCTCGAGGTTGACCTGACGGCCTGGCCGGTATTCGGCCATGATGGTTTCGGCCAATGTGTGGGGCACGATGGTCAGCTCGAATTCGGCGCCGTTCACTGCGTTGACCGTCAGACTGGTGCCGTCGACGGTGATCGAGCCCTTGTGGGCGATGTACTTGGCCAGCTCCTTGGGCGCACGGATGCGGAACTGGATGGCCCGGGCATTCTCCTCCCGCGCCACCACCTCGCCGACGCCATCCACGTGACCGCTGACCAGGTGGCCACCCAGGCGAGTGGTCGGAGTCAGGGCCTTCTCCAGGTTGACCCGGCTGCCGGCCTTCAACTGGTTGAAGGCGGTGCAGTCCAGGGTCTCGCGGCTGACATCGGCCCAGAAACCGTCGCCAGGCAATTCCACCGCGGTCAGGCAGACGCCGTTCACCGCGATGCTGTCGCCCAGCTTGACGTCGGCCAGGTCAAGCTTGCCGGTTTCTACATAGACCCGCACATCTCCGCCTTTTGGGGTCAATGCGCGAATGCTGCCGATGGATTCGATGATGCCGGTGAACATGGAGTCCTCCTCGAGAACAGGGCCGCCGGGTAGGCGAAAGTCGGGAATTATACGCTCGCTGACGGGGCGGGAATGGCAGTGACTCGCCAGTCATCGCCAACCGCGCGCATTTCAATGATCTTGAGCATAGGAGCCTCGCTCATCTGCTCCAGCGGCCAGTCGAGCAAGGGCCGGGCCGAGGAGCCAAGGAACTTGCCGGCGACGAAGATCTGGTACTCGTCCACCAGCCCCTGGCGGGCAAAGGCCCCGGCCAGGCGCGGCCCGGCTTCCACCAGCACTTCGTTGACACCTCGGGCCGCCAGCTCCTCGAGCAGGCGCCGCAGGTCCACCTGGCCATCGGCACCGGGCACGATCAGGCATTCGGGGCCGTTGGCATATTGCTCCTCCACCGCGACACAGGTCGCCACCAGGGCCGGACCCGCCTTGAAGAACGGCGCATCCAGCGGCACTCGCAGGCGCCCATCGACCAGCACCCTTAGCGGCGGCCGGCCCATGGCCAGGGCCGTCTGCTCGGCGTCCAGCCCCAGCTCGGCAGCACGCACCGTCAGCCGGGCACCATCGGCCAGCACGGTATCGGCGCCAGTCAGCACCACGCTGGACTCGGCCCGCAGGCGCTGCACCGCCGAACGTGCGGCAGGGCCGGTGATCCATTGGCTTTCGCCGCTGGCCATGGCGGTACGCCCGTCGAGGCTCATCGCCAGCTTGACCCGCACATAAGGCAGGCCATGCTCCATGCGCTTGAGGAAACCCTTGTTGATCGCCCGCGCCTCGCCCTCCAGCACTCCGCTATGCACGACGATGCCGGCCTCGGCCAGGCGTCCCATGCCGCGTCCGGCGACTTGCGGATTGGGGTCCTGCATCGCCGCGACCACCCGCGCCACTCCGGCGCCGACCAGGGCATCGGCGCACGGTGGCGTACGCCCGTGATGACTGCAGGGCTCCAGGGTCACGTAGGCGGTGGCGCCACGGGCCTGGTCCCCGGCCGCGCGCAGTGCATGCACTTCGGCATGGGGCTCGCCGGCACGCACATGCCAGCCCTCGCCCACCACCTGGCCGTCGCGCACGATGACGCAACCGACACGGGGATTGGGATGGGTGGTGTAGCGGCCCTTGCGTGCCAGCTCCAGCGCGCGAGCCATGTAGTGGGCGTCGAGTACCGCCTGCTCCGCGGACTGGCTCATTGCTTGGCCGGCTCGCGGGCGAGGCGGTCGATCTCTTCGCGGAACTCGTCGAGGTCCTGGAAGCGCCGGTAGACCGAAGCGAAGCGGATATAGGCGACTTCATCGAGCTTTTGCAGCTCGCCCATCACCAGCTCACCCACGACCAGCGACTTGACCTCGCGCTCGCCGGTGGCCCGCAGCTTGTGCTTGATGTGCGCCAGCGCCGCTTCCAGGCGCTCGACGCTCACCGGGCGTTTTTCCAGGGCGCGCTGCATACCCGCGCGCAGTTTGTCTTCGTCGAAGGGCTGGCGGCTGCCATCGGTCTTGATCAGACGCGGCATCACCAGTTCGGCGGTTTCGAAAGTGGTGAAACGTTCACCACAGGCCAGGCATTCACGCCGGCGACGGACCTGTTCGCCCTCGGCGACCAGTCGCGAGTCGATGACCTTGGTGTCGTTGGCACCGCAGAAGGGACAGTGCATGGTGGCAGGCAACAAAAAAAGGGAGGGCCATGGTAGCGCATCCCACTGGCAAGACAAGCCATAGCCTTTACGGTATACAGACCGACTATTATGTTTCGCACATGGAAATCTGCCTCGTTGGAGCTTCAAATGCCCCTCAGACCGCTCGTTTTGCTCAGCCTCGTCAGCCTTCTGGTCGCCTGTAGCAGCGATGCGCCGAAGCCCGCGGCCAACACTCCCGCCAAGCCCCAGGCCGTGCAGAACACCCAGGAACCTCTGGACCTCGGCCCCCTGCCGGCCTACCAGCGGGAGTTGAGCGGCAGCCTCAATGGCGTACCAGCGGGGGCCAATGTCGAGCTGGCGCTGCTGGTGATCGATGAACGCGGCCGCCCCCAGCGCCTGTTGGCCAGCAGCAACCTGACCGGCACCGACCGGGTCCTGCCGTTTCGCCTGCGCTTCGCCCCCGAGGCCTTCCCCGCGGGCGCCCGGGTCGAACTGCGCGGCCGCGCCAGCCAGTCCGGGCAGTTGATCCTGCACCTGCCGGCACAACGCATCGACCAACCCACCACCCAGGCCCTGGGCCAACTGCAATTCGTCAAAGCCCCATGACGCCACCGCTCGAACTGCAAGCGGCACTTGGCGAACTGCTGGGGGACGCGCAACTGGTGGCCTGCGAACTGCCCGAGACCGAACTGCGACTGTGGCTGATCGATGATCGCAACATGGACCGCGCCTTCACCCCCGAAGAAACCCGACGCATCCTCCACGAACCGCCCTACTGGAGCTTCTGCTGGGCCAGTGGCCTGGCCCTGGCTCGCTACCTGGCCGAGCATCCGCATTGGGTGCGGGGCAAGCGCGTGCTGGACTTCGGCGCGGGCTCCGGGGTGGCGGCGATTGCCGCAGCCAGGGCCGGAGCGCTGGAGGTGGTGGCCTGCGACCTCGACCCACTGGCCCTGGCCGCCTGCCGGGCCAACGCCGAGCTCAATGGGGTGGAGTTGGGCTACAGCGCCGACTTCTTCAGCGAGGCTGATCGCTTCGACCTGATCCTGGTGGCCGACGTGCTCTACGACCGCGCCAACCTGCCGTTGCTGGACGAATTCCTCAGCCGTGGTCAGCAGGCCCTGGTGGCGGATTCTCGGGTCAGGGACTTCCAGCATCCCTTGTACCAGCGCCTGGAAATGCTCAAGGCCCTGACCCTGCCCGACCTGGCCGAACCCTGGGAGTTTCGCAACGTGAGCCTGTACCACGCACAGCGTCCCGCCAGCGCCAGCATGGCTGCGCCGGCGATGGCGATCTCCCCCGGGCAAGCTTTATAGTGACGCCATTCCCGCTTATTCGAGATACCCCATGAGTCAGGACACGCCGTACATCTTCGATGCCAGCACCGCCGATTTCGACCAGTCGGTAATCGAGAACTCCTTCCACAAGCCGGTCCTGGTGGACTTCTGGGCCGAGTGGTGCGCGCCGTGCAAGGCACTGATGCCGATGTTGCAGCAGATCGCCGAGAGCTATCAGGGCGAGCTGCTGCTGGCCAAGGTCAACTGCGATATCGAGCAGGACATCGTCGCCCGCTTCGGCATTCGCAGCCTGCCGACCGTGGTGCTGTTCAAGGATGGCCAGCCGGTGGATGGCTTCGCCGGCGCCCAGCCGGAGTCGGCGATCCGGGCCATGCTCGAGCCCCATGTACAGATGCCGCCACCCTCTGCGGCCGATCCGCTGGAGCAGGCCGAGACGCTGTTCGGCGAAGGTCGCTTCGGTGACGCCGAAGCGGCGCTCAAGGCCCTGCTGGTCGAAGACAACAGCAATGCCAAGGCCCTGATCCTCTATGCCCGGTGCCTGGCCGAGCGCGGTGAACTGGGCGAGGCCCAGACCGTGCTCGATGCGGTCAAGAGCGATGAGCACAAGGCGGCCCTGGCCGGCGCCAAGGCGCAGATCACCTTCCTCAAGCAGGCGGCGTCCCTGCCGGATGCCGCCGACCTGAAGGCGCGCCTGGCCAAGGATCCCCAGGACGACGAGGCGGCGTACCAGCTGGCGATCCAGCAACTGTCCCGCCAGCAGTACGAGGCGGCCCTGGACGCCCTGCTCAAGCTGTTCATGCGCAACCGCAGCTACAACGAAGGGATCGCCCACAAGACCTTGCTGCAAGTCTTCGACCTGCTGGGCAACGATCATCCATTGGTGACCACCTACCGGCGCAAGCTGTTCGCCGCGCTGTACTGATCGCCCCGGGGCCGGACTGCCACAGCTCAGCTTGGCAGGCCGGCCGCCTTCAGCCCCTCACGATACCCAGCTGTAGATCGGCGTATCCGCGCCGCTGACGACCTTGACCTGGGCGCAATGGCGCAGGCGCACCAACAGCCGCTTGCCCGCCGCCGCGCTACCGGCCAGACCTTCCAGTTGTTCCAGCAACTCCGGCCCGCTGAGCTGGCCAGCCTGGCGCAGCAGGTCCTGGGCGGTCTGCCACAAGGTATCGTCCTGGCTCGGCGGTTTGCTGGCTACTCCGGCCGACGCCGGCTGGGCCGGTTGGGCGGCCTGCAACTGCGCGCCCAACTGTCCTGCCAACTGGGCCCAGTCGCCTGCGTCCAGCTCCAGGGTCAAATCCACCGGCAAGTCGCCGATGCTTCCACGAATCCGCAACATCGCTGTGCTCCCGAAAATTTCTGACGAGCATGCTCCCACGCGTCTTGCGCAACGCCAAGCGGGCGGTCAAACTCTGCCACCGATAGCGTTATAAGATTACATAACATTTATTTCACTTGCGTCCCGGAGACTTGCCATGCGCCGCCTGCTACTCGCCCTGCCGTTCGCCCTGTTGCCACTGGCCGCTACCCAGGTCGCGCAAGCCCATGATCACGAACACGAGCATGAACACGGCAGCCTAGGCGCCCATGAACATGGCGTGGCCCGGTTGAATGCGGTGCTCGACGGCCAGGCCCTGGAGCTGGAACTGGAAAGCCCGGCGATGAACCTGGTGGGCTTCGAGCATGCTCCAGGCAGCGACGCCGACAAGGCCAAGATCAGCGCCGCCCGCAAGCAATTGGAACAACCCCTGGCACTGTTCAGCCTGCCCAAGGCCGCCAACTGCAGCGTGGCCAGCCAGGAACTGGAGAGCCCCTTGTTCGGCGACCAGCCAGCCGTGGCCGACCATGACGATGACGACGAAGGCGCCGCTGGCGATGAACATCACCATGAGCACAGTGAGATCCACGCCCACTACCGCTTCGCCTGTGCCAAGCCCGAGGCCTTGAAGAACCTCGACCTGGGGCAGGTCTTCAAGACTTTCCCCGCCACCCAGAAAATCCAGGTACAACTGATTTCGCCAAGCGGCCAGCAAGGGGTCGAGGCCACCGCCAAGGCCGCCACCCTGAAGTTCTGAGGCAACGCCTTGCTCCAGCCGTGACCCGGACACGGTTGGAGCCGACATTCATTCGCTGATCATCGGCCCGACATGACCCAAGCACTCATCGAACTGTCCGACCTGGGCTTCAACTGGCCCGGCCAGCCCCAGTTGCTGGACATCCCCGCCTTCGCCTTGCAAACCGGTGAAACCCTGTTCCTCAAGGGCCCCAGCGGCAGCGGCAAGACCACCCTGCTGGGTTTGCTGGGCGGGGTGCAGAAACCCACCCAGGGCAGTATCCGCCTGCTGGGCCAGGAGCTGGGCGAGTTGTCCGCCGGTGCCCGCGATCGCTTTCGCGTCGACCACACCGGCTACATCTTCCAGCAGTTCAACCTGCTGCCCTTCCTCTCGGTACGCGAGAACGTCGAGCTGCCCTGTCATTTCTCCAAGCTGCGAGCCAGCCGCGCCGTGCAGCGCCACGGTAGCGTCGACCAGGCTGCCGCGACCCTGCTGGCCCACCTGGGCCTGAAGGACCCCGACCTGCTCGGCCGCCGCGCCGACTCGTTGTCCATCGGCCAGCAACAGCGGGTCGCGGCGGCCAGGGCATTGATCGGCCAACCGGAGCTGGTGATCGCCGACGAACCCACTTCGGCGCTGGACCAAGACGCCCGCGAGGCCTTCATCCAGTTGCTGTTCAGCGAATGCCGCGAAGCCGGTGCCAGCCTGCTGTTCGTCAGCCATGACCAGAGCCTGGCGCCGCTGTTCGATCGTCACCTGTCGCTGGCCGAGCTCAATCGCGCCGCCAAGCCTGCCGAGGTCTGAGATGTATCTGTTCCGCCTAGCCATGGCCAGCCTGGCTAACCGTCGCTTCACCGCGTTCCTCACCGTGTTCGCCATCGCTCTTTCGGTCTGCCTGCTATTGGCGGTGGAACGGGTGCGCACCGAAGCCCGCGCCAGCTTCGCCAGCACCATCAGCGGCACCGACCTGATCGTCGGCGCCCGCTCCGGCTCGGTGAACCTGCTCTTGTATTCGGTGTTCCGGATCGGCAACGCCACCAACAACATCCGCTGGGACAGCTTCGAGCACTTCGCCAGCAATCCCAAGGTGAAATGGGCGATCCCGATTTCCCTGGGCGACTCCCATCGCGGCTACCGGGTGATGGGCACCACCGAGGCCTACTTCCAGCACTACCAGTACGGCCACCAGCAGAACCTGCAACTGGCCGTGGGCCGGGCCTTCGCCAGCGACCCGTTCGAGGTGGTGCTGGGAGCGGAAGTCGCCGATGCCCTGCACTACCAGCTGGGCGACAAGCTGGTGCTGGCCCACGGCGTGGCCGCCATCAGCCTGGTCAAGCACGATGACAAGCCCTTCACCGTGGTCGGTATCCTCAAGCGCACCGGCACTCCGGTGGACCGTACCCTGCACATCAGCCTGGGTGGCATGGAGGCGATCCACATCGACTGGCACAACGGCGTGCCGGCCCGTGGCGCGGGTCGGATCAGCGCCGACCAGGCGCGCAACATGGACCTGACGCCCCAGGCCATCACCGCTTTCATGCTGGGCCTGAACAGCAAGATCTCGACCTTCGCCCTACAGCGCGAGATCAATGAGTTCCGCGGCGAACCGATGCTGGCGATTCTCCCCGGAGTAGCCCTGCAGGAGCTCTGGAGCCTGATGGGCACTGCCGAGAAGGCCTTGTTCGTGGTCTCGCTATTCGTGGTCCTCACCGGCCTGATCGGCATGCTCACGGCGATCCTCACCAGCCTCAACGAGCGCCGTCGGGAAATGGCCATCCTGCGTTCGGTGGGTGCCCGCCCCTGGCATATCGCGACCCTGCTGGTACTGGAGGCCTTCGCCCTGGCCCTGGCGGGGGTCATGGCCGGACTGGCGCTGCTCTACTTGGGCATCGCCCTGGCCCAGGGCTACGTGCAATCGAACTACGGCCTGTACTTGCCGTTGTCCTGGCCCAGCCCGTATGAGTGGACGCTGCTCGGGGGTATCCTGATTGCCGCGCTGCTGATGGGCAGCGTGCCAGCCTGGCGCGCCTACCGGCAGTCCCTGGCCGATGGCCTGTCGATCCGTTTGTGAGCATCGATCCATGAAGATCCAACGCCTGCTTCACTCCCTGTTCGTCCTGTCGCTGCTGGCCAGCCCGGTCTCCTGGGCCGCAGCTGCGCGGGACCTGACCTGGTTGGAAATGATCCCGGCCGGAGCACCAGCCGAGGTGCCGAACATGAAGCCCCTGCACGACCTGTCGCAGATGAGCGATGCGCTGTCGGCCGAGTCGGCGCCGGCGGCCAAGCAGGAGCTGCCCGATGCCCCGGTGGTCCAGAGCCTGGATGGCCAGTCGGTGCGCCTGCCCGGCTACATCGTGCCCCTGGAAGTGAGCGAGGAAGGCCGCACCACAGACTTCCTGCTGGTGCCGTATTTCGGCGCGTGCATCCACGTCCCACCACCACCGTCGAACCAGATCGTCCATGTCACCAGCGAAGTCGGGGTAAAGCTCGACGAGCTCTACCAACCCTACTGGGTCGAGGGCGACATGCAGGTCAAGCCTTCAACCAGCGAGCTGGCGGACGCCGGTTACCAGATGGCGGCGCAGAAGATCTACGTCTACGAGCTGCAAGAGTGAACGTCGATCACAGGGAACCTGGCGACCCGGAAAGCGATGGCAAAAGAGTGCGGGGCAAAAGAATAGTTCAGCGCCGGGGCGAGGGTTCGCGATTTCATTGAGCTGAGTCAAGGTGGTCAACTTGACGATCCTTACCATTGGACATAGCCAATTTGAATCGTCCTTTGGAGCTCCCATGCATAAGTCCCTGCTTAGCGCTTCCCTGGTTGCGCTCGCACTCGCCGCCCCGCTCGCCCACGCCCACGACGCCGGTGACATCATCGTTCGTGCCGGTGCGATCACCGTCAATCCCAAAGCCAACAGTTCCGACGTGAAGGTCGACCGCGGTCCTCTGGCCGGCGCCAACCTGGGCGGCAAGGCGACCATGAGCAGCGACACCCAGCTGGGTCTGAACTTCGCGTACATGGTGACCAACAACATCGGTATCGAACTGCTGGCCGCCTCGCCGTTCGAACACGACGTGAAGATCAAGAACACCGCCCTGGCCCCGGCCAACGGCAAGCTCGGTACCCTCAAGCACCTGCCGCCAACCCTGAGCGTGGTGTACTACCCGCTGGATAACAAGTCGGCGTTCCAGCCCTATGTCGGCGCCGGTATCAACTACACCTGGATCTACGACGAGCACGTAGGCAGTCGCGCCAGCGAGGCCGGTTTCTCGAACTTCCGCGCCAAGAACTCCTGGGGCCTGGCCTGGCAGGTCGGTGCCGACTACATGCTGACCGACAACATCATGCTCAATGCCCAGGTGCGCTACATCGACATCGATACCCGTGCCTACGTGGACAACAACGCGGTGGCCCAGGGTACCCGCGCCAAGGTCAACGTCGACGTCGACCCTTGGGTCTACATGGTTGGCCTGGGCTACAAGTTCTAAGCCCAAGCTCCATGAAAAAAGGCGCCCTCGAGGCGCCTTTTTCGTGTCCGGAAAAAACCTCAGCGACCCAACAGACGGGCCAGGCCGACACTCATCGGCGTGGGCTCGGGAAAGCTGAAGCGCTGCAACAGACGCTGGTTGCTGGCCCGCGAATGACGGATGTCGCCGGAACGGGCAGGCCCATGGCTGATGGGCGGCAATGGGCCCACAACCTCGGCCAGGGCAGCCAGCAGTTGCTTGAGCGTGGTCGCCTGGTTCAAGCCAACGTTGACCGCGCCCTCTTCCAGTCGAGGAGCCTCGATGGCTTGTACCAGCACCTCCACCAGGTCACCGATATAGACGAAGTCCCGGGTCTGTTCGCCATCGCCGAATACCGTGATCGGCAGCCCCTTCTGGGCTCGCTCGCAGAAAATGCTGATCACCCCGGAGTACGGCGACGAAGGATCCTGGCGTGGACCGAAGATATTGAAGAAGCGGAAGATCGCCGGCTCCAGGCCGTGTTGGCGCCGATAGAAATCCAGGTAGTGTTCGCTGGCCAACTTGTCGCTGGCATAGGGGGTCAGCGGTGCCTTGGGCGTATCTTCGTCGATGGACCGGCCTTCGCCATTATTGCCATAGACCGCCGCACTGGAGGCGAACAACACACGTTTCACGCCCTGCTGGCGCATCGCCTCGCAAACGTTCAGGGTGCCGATGAAGTTGCTCTGGTGGGTCTGTACCGGATCGTCCACCGAGGCCTGCACCGACGCCACCGCCGCCAGGTGGACCACGGCGCTGCAACCCTGCATGACCCGATTCACCAGGACGGCATCGGCGACATCCCCCTCGATCAACTCGACACGCGGATTATCCAGCGGCAGGTTGGCTGGCTTGCCTGTGGACAAGTCGTCCAGCACACGCACCGAGTACCCCTTGGCGAGCAGCGCATCGGTCAGATTGGAACCGATGAAACCGGCACCGCCGGTGATCAATACAAAGCCGTCAGCCATGGCGATAGAACCTATCCAGTAAAGCCGGGAGCGCGGCACGCCAGGCGCGCGGCTTGATCCCGAAAGTGTGAAGAATTTTCTTACAGGCCAGGACCGCATGCTGCGGTTCTTCGGCGGCATCGGCGAACGCCGCGTGGGCCTGGGCGGTGGGCGCCTCGACGGCCAGAGGGTGCAGTTGTCGCGCCTCGCCAAGCACCGCCTGGCCCAGGGCCAGGGGCGTGGTCGCTTCCTGGCCGGCATAGTGATAGGTGCCCCACAACGGCGCAGCACAATCGAGCTGCTTGAGTACTGAGATGATCACCCTCGCGGCGTCATCCACCGGCGTCGGGTTCCCCCGGCGGTCGTCCGCCATGAGCAGTTCCTGCGCCGACTCGGCCTGGGCCAGGAAACGCCCGAGAATGCCCTCGGCGCTGTCATCGAGCAGCCAGCCGAAACGCAGCAGCACATGCTGCGGGCAAGTGGCGCGCACGCTTTGCTCGATCCGCCACAACGCCTGCCCATGCAGACCCAGGGGGACGGGCTCGTCCTTCTCGCTGTAGGCGGTAGCCCGCGAGCCGTCGAATACCCGGTAGCTCGAAGGTTGCACCAGGATGATGTTGTGGTGCTGGCAGAGTTCGGCCAGTCGCTCGACCGCCCGCTCCTGGCCAGCCAGGCGCGCCTCGCTCACCGTCTCCGCCTGGAACCAGTCGAAGTAGTAAGCCAGGTTGATCAAGGCATCCGGACGGGTGTCGTCGAGCAATTGCGTGAGGCTCGCGGCGTCCCAACCGTCTTGCGGCGGACGGGGCGCGAGGAAGCTGATGTCTTCCTCCGCACCCAGGCGAATCAGCGCCTGCCCAAGGGCATTTCCGCCGCCCAGTAACATAAGGCGCATTCGCATAGAGTCAGCAGGCCCAGTGTGTTCGGAACGTTGGTTTGGATTGGTCAATTCCCGGGGAGCCAGGCCCGCCGGGAATTGCCGGAATCGTTGCATTTTGCGGGTTTGTGGCGCAAGCGTCACTGAGAAAGTGCAACCCCCATCCCTCGAGCGTCGCCACTGGCGCAGGCCAGGTTGCCGCCAAGCCCCCGGGCCAGGCGGTGGCCGGCATCGCATCGGACAAAAGGCGCGGGTAGTCGCCAGGCGGGCGCTTGCAAGTTGCCCCGGGCGGCCGCATAACGTCAGGCATGAACCTTGCCGAATCCGCGAACCTGTCACTGGACGCTTTCCACCCAGCCGTCCGGGCCTGGTTCCAGCGTACCTTCGCCGCCGTGACCCCGGCCCAGGCCCAAGCCTGGCCGTTGATCGCCCAGCGACGTTCGACGCTGATCGCCGCCCCCACCGGCTCGGGCAAGACCCTGACAGCCTTTCTCGCCGTTCTCGACGACCTGGTGCGCCAGGGCCTGGCCGCAGGTGGCGAACTGCCGGACGCCACCCTGGTGGTCTATGTCTCGCCGCTCAAGGCCCTGAGCAACGATATCCAGGTCAACCTCCAGCAACCCCTGGCCGGGATCACCGAGCAGCTGCGCCTGATGGGCCTGCCGGAGTTGGCCATCCGTACTGCCGTGCGCACTGGCGACACCCCGCAGAAAGAGCGCAACGCCATGCGCCGGAACGCGCCGCAGATCCTCGTCACCACTCCCGAATCGCTCTATGTGCTGCTGGGCTCGGACTCGGGACGTCGGATGCTGGCCAGCACCCGGACGGTGATCGTCGATGAAATCCACGCCCTGGCCGGCAGCAAGCGCGGCAGCCACCTGGCCCTGAGCCTGGAACGCTTGCAGGCGTTATGCAGCGCGCCCTTGCTCCGCATCGGCCTGTCCGCCACGCAGAAACCCATTGAGGCGGTATCGCGCTTCCTGGCCGGACACGACCGCCCCTGCGAGATCGTCGATATCGGCCACTCCCGCCCCCGGGACCTGGACATCGAGGTGCCGCCCGTGCCGTTATCGGCGGTGATGTCCACCGATGTCTGGGGCCTGGTGTACGACCGCCTGGCGAGCCTCGCCCGGGACCATCGCACCACCCTGATATTCGTCAACACCCGGCGCCTGGCCGAGCGCTTGAGCCGCTACTTGAGCGAGCGCCTGGGACGCCAGGCGGTGGCCGCCCACCACGGCAGCCTGGCCAAGGAGCAACGCCTGGCCGCCGAACAGCGGCTCAAGGCCGGCGAGTTGCAAGTACTGGTGGCCACCGCGTCCCTGGAGCTGGGCATCGACATCGGCGACGTCGACCTGGTCTGCCAGATCGGCTCGCCGGGCTCGATCTCGGCCTTTTTGCAACGGGTCGGGCGTTCCGGACACCAGGTTGGCGGCACCCCCAAGGGCCGCTTGTTCGCCTTGACCCGCGACGACCTGATCGAGTGCACCGCCCTGCTCGATTGCGTGCGCCGGGGCGAGCTGGACAGCCTGTCGATCCCCAGGGCGCCGCTGGATGTGCTGGCCCAGCAGATCGTCGCCGAAGTCAGCTGCCAAGAGTGGTCGGAAGACGCGCTGCTGGAGTTGGTGCGCCGCGCCAGCCCCTATGCCGGGCTCGACTCGCAGCACTACCAGGCGCTGCTGCGGATGCTCGCCGAAGGCTTCAATGGCCGCCAGGGCCTGCGCAGCGCCTACCTGCATCGCGACGCCCTGGCCCGGACCCTGCGCGGGCGCCGCGGCGCCAGGCTGACTGCGGTCACCAGCGGCGGCACCATTCCCGACAACGCCGACTACAGCGTGCTGCTCGAACCCCAGGGCCTGAACATCGGCAGCGTCAACGAAGACTTCGCCGTGGAAAGCCATGCCGGCGACGTGTTCCAACTGGGCAACAACTCCTATCGCATCCTGCGGGTGGAAACCGGCAAGGTGCGGGTCGAGGACGCTCCCGGCCAGCCACCGAGCCTGCCGTTCTGGCTCGGCGAGGCACCTGGGCGCAGCACCGAATTGTCGGCGGCCGTGGCGCGCCTGCTGGCCCGCCTGGATCAATTGCTGGGCGCCGCCCCGGGCCAGCTGCAAGCGGCCATCGACTGGCTGCGAGAGGAACCGGGCCTGAGCCAGGCCTGCGCCGAACAGCTGGTGGAATACCTGGCGCCGGCTCGCCAGGCCCTGGGTGCCCTGCCGTCCCAGGGCACCTTGATCATGGAGCGCTTCTTCGATGAGTCCGGCGGCACCCAGCTCGTAATCCACAGTCCCTTCGGCAGCCGCATCAACCGCGCCTGGGGCCTGGCCCTGCGCAAACGCTTCTGCCGCACCTTCAATTTCGAGCTGCAGGCCGCGGCCAGCGAAGACGCCATCGTCTTGTCGCTGTCCACCAGCCACAGCTTCGCCCTGGATGAAGTGTGGCGCTACCTGCATAGCAACAGCGCCGAGCACATCCTGGTCCAGGCCCTGCTCGATGCCCCGCTGTTCGGCGTGCGCTGGCGCTGGAATGCCGGGGTGGCCCTGGCCCTGCCACGCTACAGCGGCGGACGCAAAGTGGCGCCGCAGATCCAGCGGATGAAGAGCGAAGACCTGATCGCCAGTGTGTTTCCCGACCAGATCGCCTGCCTGGAGAACCTCGCCGGCGAACGGCAGATTCCCGATCACCCGCTGGTGGAGCAAACCCTGGACGACTGCCTGCACGAAGCCATGGACAGCGCAGGCTGGCTGCAACTGCTGCGGCGCATGGAACAAGGCCAGGTACGCCTGCTCAGCCGTGACCTGCCGGCGCCCTCGCCACTGGCGGCGGAGATCCTCAGCGCCAAGCCCTATACCTTCCTCGACGATGCGCCCCTGGAGGAGCGCCGTACCCAGGCAGTGCTGGCCCGGCGCTGGAGCGACCCTACCGCCAGCGACGACCTGGGCGCCCTGGACCCTGGCGCCATCGCCGCAGTGGCCGAGGAAGCCTGGCCGACTCCCGCCGGCACCGACGAAATGCACGAGGCCCTGATGAGCCTGGCCTGCATCAGCGACGCCGAGGCGAAAGCCAACCCGGGGTGGATCGAGTGGTTGCAGGCATTGGCCATCCAGGGACGCGCCTGTTGCTTGCGGGCGCCCAGCGACACCCGGTTGTGGCTGGCGGTGGAGCGCATCGCTTGCCTGCAGGCCCTTTATCCACAAGCGTCGCTGCAACCGCCGTTGCTGCCGATAGCGGGTTTCGACCCGGCCTGGGAGCCGGAGGATGCCTTGGTGGAAGTGATCCGCGCCCGGCTCAGCGGTTTCGCGCCGCTGACCCTGGAACAGGTCGCCACGCCCCTGGGCCTGCCCGAGGAGCAAGTGGCCCGGGCCCTGGCCCGGCTCGAAACCGAGGGTTACGTGCTGCGCGGCCGCTTCAGCCCCGGAGGCGATGCGCAGCAGTGGTGTGAACGTCATCTGCTGGCACGGATCCATCGCTACACGGTCAAGCGCCTGCGCCGGGAAATCGAGCCTGTGGCGTTGCAGGATTTCATGCGTTTCCTGTTCGACTGGCAGCGCCTGTCAGCGGACACCCGGGGCCAGGGCAGCGCCATGCTGGGCGAGGTGGTGGGCCAGCTCGAAGGTTATCCGGCGGCCGCCTCGGCCTGGGACAGCGACCTGTTGCCGGCACGCCTGAAGGACTACTCCAACCACTGGCTGGATGAGCTGTGCCGCAGCGGCAAGGTGGCCTGGAGCCGGATCAACGCCAGCGGCAAACCGGCCAACGGCGCCTTGCGCAGCACACCGATCGTGCTCCTGCCGCGGGCCCAGGCCCCCATCTGGAACAGCCTGGCCACCCCGCTCGGCGCCGAGCTTTCGGCCAAGGCGCAAAAGGTCCAGGCCCTGCTGGGCCAGCAAGGTGCGCTGTTCTTCGATGAACTGCTGCATGAAAGTCACCTGCTGCGCAGCGAGCTGGAAAGCGTGCTGCAGGAACTGGTGGGGGCCGGGCTGGTGAACGCCGACAGCTTCGCCGGCCTGCGTGCCCTGATCACTCCGGCGAGCAAGCGCCAACAACGCAGTAGCCGACGCGGACGCGGTGTTTTCAGCGGCGGCATGGACGACGCCGGGCGCTGGGCCCTGCTCCGGCGCTCGGTGAGCCAGGATCCGAGCGCCACCCTGGAACATGTGGCCATGACCCTGCTGCGCCGTTATGGCGTGGTGTTCTGGCGTTTGCTGGAGCGCGAGGCCGACTGGCTGCCCAGCTGGCGCGAACTGCTGCGCACCCTGCATCGCCTGGAGGCCCGTGGGCAGATCCGTGGCGGGCGTTTCGTCAGCGGCCTGGCCGGGGAACAATTCGCCTTGCCGGAAGCCATCCCGCTGCTGCGCGAAGTACGCCGGCGCCCTCACGACGGCAGCCTGGTGGCGGTGTGCGGGGTGGACCCGCTGAACCTCGCCGGGACCCTGCTGCCCGGCCCCAAGGTCCCGGCCCTGGGCGGCAACCGCCTGGTGTACCGCGATGGTCTGCCGGCCGCCGCCGAGATTGCCGGGGTCCAGCATATCTGGCTGCAACTGCCCCCCGAGCAAGCCCAGGCCCTGCGCCACAAGCTGGTACAGCACCGCCTGTAACCGCAGCCGCCGGCCCCGCAAGCACTGCTGCCAGCCCCCTCAAGCAGGCATGCGGCCCGGCCGCTTCACTGCGCGCGCGGCGACTCGGGCAGCAGCAGCGCCGACTCATCCTGCTCCGACTCGTCTTCATGGAGCCGCCGCGCCGGCAGCATCACCTGTTGTGGATAAGTCTGGGCGAAATGCACCCACGGGGAGTTATCCACAAGCTTCTTCAAGCGCTGGTTGAACGCCCGAGTGACTGCGTACTGGCCACCGGACACCGTACGGAACTGCGCCGTCAGCACCACGCCGTTGAGGTCCATCTTGTCCACCCCGAACACGTCCAGGCCGCCTTGCAGGCTGTACTTGAGGAACGGGTCGTCACTGATCGAGCGACCGGCCTCGCGGATCAGCTCGATGGCCTTGTCGACATCCGAGTCATAGGTGAACTGCACCGAGAAGAAGGCGAAGGCGAACTGCCGCGACTGGTTGGTGACCGCCTTGATCTGCCCGAACGGCACCGAATGCACGAAGCCCTTGCCGTCGCGCAGGCGCAGGGTCCGGATGGTCAGGCCTTCCACGGTCCCGGCATGGCCGGAATCCAGCACCACCCAGTCACCGACGGACAGGGTGTCCTCGATGATGATGAACAGGCCGGTGATCACGTCCTGCACCAATTGCTGGGAGCCGAAACCGATGGCCAGGCCGACCACCCCGGCACCGGCCAGCAATGGTGCGACGTTGATCCCCAGATTGGCCATGGTGGTGATCGCGCAGATCACCACCAGGATGATTTTGATCGCGTTGCGCAGCAGCGGCAGGATGGTCTTGACCCGGGTGCTGGGCTGGCGTGCCGAGCGCTTGTTGGCCGGTGGTTTCAAGGCCTCCTGGATCGCCGTGTCCAGCACCACCCACAGCAACCAGGTCACCAGGAAGATCAGGCCGATGCTGCTCAGCGAATCGCTGATGGCCCGACCCACGGTATTGCGCTGGGCGAATTCGAACAGCGAGAGGCCCCAGATGCGCCCGAGGATCTCGATGAAGGCGATGGCCATGACGATGCGCAGAAGCGCATGCAGCAGGCTGAGAAAGCGCTCCTTGTAGGCGCTGCTGCGCTGGATCGACTGGGCACTGCGGGACTTGAACAGGTGCTGCAGCAGCGTGCTGAGAAAGACCGTGGCGATCAGCAGTGCGGTGGTCAGCAAGGCACAGCGCAGGGCTTCCTGGCTGTCCTCGCCGGCGCCGATCAGGTTGACCGCCGAGACCAGCGCCATCAGCAGGATGGGCCAGTACCAGAGCCCGGAAAAGATCCGCAGCGACTCCTGCAACGCCGGCTGCCCGAGACGCTGGGACAGCGGGCGATTGCGGATCAGTTGCGCCACCGGCCGGCGCAGGCGGACCACCAGCACGGCGAAGATCACCGTGGCCAGCAATCCGGTGACCACCGCCACGCTGCTGGTGATGTTGCCCCCCAGCTGGCGAGCGATCTGCGGGCTGGCCAGGGCATCGCTGAGGGCGGCCAGAAAGCCCATGAGAAATAATGGTTTGGGACAATAGTCGCGGATCACCCGGACCGCCGGGCGTTTGTGTCCCACGTTGAACAGCACGATCAGGCACAACAGCACGCTGGTGGAGACGATGCCGCTGCTGGTGGCGTAGGCCAGGCACAAGGCCAGGGCCCGCCCCACGGAGCCGGACAACGAGTGGCTGACGTACAGCGTAAGGGGCAGGCTGATCAGGGCCGGCAAGGTGTAGGGCAGAAGGTATTCCAGCAAGGCCTGGCCACGGGGGCGGGCCAGCAACCAGCGTTGTCGCGCCAGACGGCGGAGCAGCCAGCCTCCCAGCAGCGTCAGCAGCACGAAGCTGCCGAGCCAGGTGCCGGACAGCACCAGGAAGTCCCCGGCCACGCTCCAGCCAGAACGGTCCGACGGCTGGTTGACCAGGCGCCCCACCTCGTCCGCCGCACGATCGGCGCGCAGGCGCCAGGCATCGAGCAGGTTCTGGTTGAGGTCGAGCTTGTCCTGGACCTCATCGAGGCTTGAAGTGATGGCGCCCAGCAACCCTCCCTCGACCAGCAGTTCCGGCTTGGCCGGAGTCTCGGCCGGGGCGGTGGGCGCGGGGGCGGCATCCAGCTCGCGGCTGCCCAGCAAGAGCAGCACCCCGAGCAGAATCGCGGTCTTGAAATTCAACACAACGCGGGGCTCCTTCAGCAGGGTCTGTAAGGAACTGATCAGCAAACGCCCGGCAAGTTCGCCTGGATTACCCTTCTCCGGTCATTGCTTCACCGCGATCCTTGACCTGGCGACAAGTATGTTGTGCCGATATCCGTATTTTTCTGCACGAGTCGAAACCGGACACTGCGCGCCATTCAACTTCAACCGGAGTCGCAGTGATGCCCATTGCCTTGCTCGCGCTGACCCTCAGCGCATTCGCCATCGGGACGACCGAATTCGTCATCGTCGGCTTGTTACCCACCATCGGTGCCGACCTCGGGGTCAGCTTGCCGTCCGCCGGGCTGCTGGTCAGCCTCTACGCTCTCGGGGTAGCCATCGGCGCCCCGGTACTCACCGCCCTGAGCGGCAAGGTTCCACGCAAACTGTTGCTGCTGTCGCTGATGGTGCTGTTCACCCTGGGCAACCTCTTGGCCTGGACCGCGCCCGGCTATGAATCCCTGGTGCTGGCACGGATCGTCACCGGCCTGGCCCACGGGGTGTTCTTCTCCATCGGTTCGACCATCGCCACCAGCCTGGTGCCCAAGGAAAAAGCCGCCAGCGCGATCGCCATCATGTTCACCGGGCTGACCGTGGCCCTGGTCACCGGCGTTCCCCTGGGGACCTTCATCGGCCAGCATTTCGGCTGGCGGGAAACCTTCCTCGCGGTAGCCGCCCTCGGCGTGATCGCCTTCATCGGCAGCCTGCTGTACGTCCCCGGGCAGATCGCCCACAGTCGTCCGGCGTCGCTGCTGCAGCAGTTGCAGGTACTCAAGCAGCCTCGCTTGCTGCTGGTCTACGCCATGACTGCGGTCGGCTACGGTGGCTCGTTCATCGCCTTCACCTTCCTGGCGCCGATCCTCCAGGAGATTTCCGGCTTCAGTGCCAGCACCGTGAGCCTGGTGCTGCTGGTGTACGGCGTGTCGGTGGCGGTGGGCAATATCTGGGGTGGCAAGCTGGCGGACCGGCGTGGCCCGATCGGCGCGCTGAAGATCATCTTCGCCCTGCTGGCCAGCGTCCTGCTGTTGCTCACCTTCACTGCAGGCAACCCATGGCTGGCGCTGCTCACCGTGCTGCTGTGGGGTGCGGTGGCCTTCGGCAACGTGCCCGGCCTGCAGGTCTATGTGGTTCGCCAGGCCGAACATCACACGCCCCAGGCGGTGGATGTGGCCTCGGGCCTGAACATCGCCGCGTTCAACCTGGGCATCGCTGGAGGCGCCTGGCTAGGCGGCCTGATCGTCGCCCAACTGGGGTTGATCCATACCGCCTGGATCGGTGCGCTGGTGGTGCTGGTGGCCCTGGGCCTGACCGCCCTCAGCGGTCGCCTGGACCGCCGGGACCCGGCCTTCGCGGCAACGACCGACAACGCTCGGGTCGCAACGGGTCACTGAGGCAGGTTTTGCGCAACGGGGTGCGGCCGGCACCCAGCCAGGCTGCACTCAGGCCCAAGGCAAGCCGCCCGCAGCTCAGGGGGTGCGGCCGGCGCCGAAGCGATTGCGATACTCGCTGGGCGCAAGCCCGGTAATCTTCTTGAACAGGCTGCGAAAGGTCGCCGGGTCCTGGTAGCCCACGGTCCAGGCGATGTGGTCGATGGTGCCGTTGGTGAACTCGAGCATTTCCCGCGCCTTGCCCACCCGCAGGTGCTGGCAGTACTGGGTCGGCTTGAGCCCGGTGGCCGCGCGGAAACGCCGCAGCAGGGTGCGTTCTTCGAGGCCCGCCTGCTGCGCCATCGCCGCCAGCGATACATCCACCGCGCCATTGGCCTGCAACCAGTGCTGCAGCTTGAGGATCGCGGCATCGCCGTGGCTGAGGATCGGGGCGAAATTGCTGCCGCACTGGCTGGCGCTGTCACTGTGCTCCATCACCAGAAAGCGTGCCGTGGCCCTGGCCACTCCCGGCCCCATCAAGCGGTCCACCAGGCGTAGCCCCAGCTCGGCCCAGGCCATGAGGCCGGCAGTGGTGATCAGGTCGCCATCGTCGACTATGGGCTGCTCGGCCTCGAGCCGCACCTGTGGATAACGGGCGGCGAAGGCCTTGGCCGAGGTCCAGTGGGTGGTGGCGCTGCGCCCGTCGAGCAAGCCGCTCTCGGCCAGCACGATCGAACCCACGCACACTCCCCCCAGGGTCGCCCCGGCGGCATGCTGCTGGCGCAACCAGTGGACCAGGGGCGCAGAGACCTGGCTGGTGCAGAAACCGGCCAGCGCCGGTGGGATCACTAGTGCCTGCAACCCGCCGTCAGCACCTTGCCGGCTGTCGTACACCCGGATCGGAGCGTGCTCGGCATCCACCTGCCAATGGCTGACCCGCAGCAGCGGCAGGTGCCCGTCGGACTGCTCGCCGGCTACCCGGTTGGCCACCGCGAACAGATCGGTCAGGCCATGCACCGCGGCCATCTGCACGCCCGGATAAAGCAGTACGCCCAGCTCGGCGACCGCACCTTGAATAGCCACTGTCAGTTTTCCCCCGGTTTATGTCGATGCGGCCAATCCTCGAAGCGCCGCTGCAAGCCGATACTGGGCCCCAGGTCGAACACTCACTTGGAGACAATCCCATGGCCAGACAGGCACTCATCGTAATCGATATCCAGAACGACTACTTCGCCGGGGGCAAATGGCCGCTGGAGGGGGTCGAAGCCGCTGCCGACAACGCCGCCCGGCTGATCCGGGCCTTTCGCCAGAAAGCCGCACCGGTGGTGCATATTCGCCACGAATTCGCCTCCGCCGACGCGCCGTTCTTCACTCCAGGCTCGGAAGGTGCGCAATTGCACGCCAAGGCTCGCAACCAGGGCGACGAGCCGGTGGTGCTCAAGCACCACGTCAACGCATTCCGCGAAACCGAGTTGCAAACGCTCCTCCAGCAGCAAGGCATCGAGGAACTGGTGATCGTCGGCAACATGAGCCACATGTGCGTGGAAGGTACCGCCCGGGCCGCCGCCGACCTGGGTTACCCGGTGCAGGTGATCCACGACGCCTGCGCCACCCTGGACCTGGAGTTCAACGGCAGGCAGGTGCCCGCGGCCCAGGTGCAGAGCGCCGTGATGGCGGCCCTGGCATTCGCCTATGCCAGCGTCCTGTCCACCGATGAGTTCCTGGCCTCAGCCTGACACTCCCGAAGCTCCAGCGCTGCGTTCGCAGGTTGCCTGGCTCAACAGGCAACCTGTACACGGACGCTGCCCAGCACAACTAGACGGCAGCACTGGCTGGGCTGTCGTTCAACTAAAAAAGATCAAGCTGGCATTCAACTTAAAAGCAATCATGAGAATGAGTTTCATTAATACCGGAAGTTTAATTAAACATACGATTAATCTAAGAACCAATGAATCGATTCAATTAAATGGAATTAAAAACAAGCCAGCTATTCAGTAGCCTGCTAATCGTTAGTATCGAGATCGCTTGAAGCCCTTCAACTTTCATCCTCACCAAGACCCCGGCCCTGCTAGCCGAAACCCGCCTTAATATCTTTTCAGAATAGTTTCCCTACGAGCCATAAAACTGCGTTATGAGCCAGTTCATTCGCCTTGCTTGCAAAAACCAAGGCCTTGGCTAACTTGATAGCTACTCGCCACTGAAGTGCTCTTCAGCCGCTAGAAAACCAATAAGAAACCAGCCGAGGAAGCAACTACCCGCACGCTCGAATTCGCACTATCGACATGGAATCGGTCATTTCAATCAAGAGGGATGCTTGATGAAGCGTAGTTCGTTGCCTCGTGCCTTTTCGTTGAAGGGTACAACTGAAAACTATTGGCTCTCACTGCTGGTCTTCTCGGTCCTGGTGATCGCCAGCTTCCTGCTGTTCGAAGAGCAGATCCAGCAGTTGCTCGAACATCTGGGCAACTTCCTCCCCGACGATCCCGTGCAACGCACCAGCCTCGCCCTGTTGCTGGTGGCGCTGCTGGCCCTGGATGTACTGCTGCCGGTGCCTTCGAGCCTGGTGGCACTGCTGGCGGTGGCCGCCCTGGGTGCCATCGGCGGCTACCTGGTGATCTTCGTCGGCCTGTGCCTGGGCGCAGCCCTGGGCTATTGGCTGGGCGCCGGCTACTTCCGCCTGCTGTCCAGCTGGCTGGGCCTGCGTACCTGGCAGCCCGGGCAGATGGCCTACCGTCTCAGCACCTGGTCGCTGATCTGCCTGCGGGGAGTTCCGGTACTGGCGGAAACCTCGGTACTGGCCGCCGGTATGCAACGCTACCCGCTGCGCCAGTTCCTGCTGGTCACTACCCTGGCCAATGCCGGCCTGGCCCTGGCCTACACCGCCATCGGCAGCCTGCTGGTGGAACAGAACGCCCTGTTGGCGACCATCCTCGCCAGCATGGTGCTGCCAGGCCTGTTCCTCGGCGCCCGCAGCCTGTTCAAGCCACGCCCCATGCAATCCCGCATCGCCCAGCCTGAGGTGCTGGAGGGGCGCTTCGAGGTCAGCTACCACTACCCGGTGCTCTTCAGCGACCACTTGTTCCAGGTCGATAATCCCTGCCTGCGCCAGCAACTGCTGCAAACGAGCGGCACACGCGCCACGGTGCTGGTCTTCGCCGATGAACAACTGCTGCACTGCTGCCCGCAATTGGCACAGCAGATCGGCGACTACTTCAGCGCCCATGCCCCCGAGCTGTACCTGAAGGCCGCGCCGATCACGGTGCCGGCCGGAGAGCTGTGCAAGACCCCAGACGTGCTGCAACAGCTGTATGCGCACATGCTCGAACATGGCCTGGATCGTCATTGCCACGTCCTGGCCCTGGGTGGTGGCGCGGTGCTCGATGCCGTGGGCTACGCCTGCGCCACGTTCCACCGGGGCATGCGCCTGGTCCGCATTCCTACCACGGTGCTGGCGCAGAACGATGCCGGCATCGGGGTGAAGAACGGCATCAATGCCTTCGCCCAGAAGAACCTGCTGGGCGCCTTCTACCCGGCCACGGCGGTGATCAACGACTTCCAGCTGCTGCTCAGCCTCTCACCGCGCGACCAGATCGCCGGGCTGGCCGAGGCGGTGAAGGTGGCGGTGATCAAGGACGCGCCGTTCTTCCAGTGGATGGAGGAACAGGCCGAGGCCCTGGCCGGTTTCGAGCACAGCGCCAGCCGCTACGCCATCCGTCGCTGCGCCGAGCTGCACCTGGGGCATATCACCGGCGCCGGCGACCCTTTCGAGCGGGGCAACGGCCGGCCGCTGGACTACGGCCACTGGGCCGCCCACAAGCTGGAGAACCTCAGCCAGCACCGCTTGCGCCATGGCGAGGCAGTGGCCGTGGGCATGGCCCTGGACGCGCTCTACGCCAATGCCAGCGGCCTGCTGAGTGATGCCGAGACCCGGCGCCTGCTGCAATTGCTCGATCGCCTGGGCTTCAACCTGTGCCCTGCGGAGCTGAACCTCAAGGATGCCCAGGGCCGCTCGCTGGTGCTGCAAGGGCTGGAAGAGTTCCGCCAGCACCTGGGAGGCCAGTTGTCGATCCCGATGCTCAAGCGCCTGGGACAGTCCATCGACCTGCATCACATCGAACTGCCGCTGATGGAGCAGGCCCTGGCGCGCCTGGCCGGCAGCCATGGCCCGGACTTCGCCTGGACCGAGGGCTGCGCGCAATGAGCCAGTCGCCCCTGACCACCTGGCTGACCCTGGGCCGAGTCTCCAACCTGCCGACGGTGTGGACCAACGCCGCAGCCGCGGCCCTGCTGGCCAGCAGCGCGACGACCCTGGACCCGCCCTCGCCGCTGGTCTGGACCTTGCTGCTGGTGGCGCTGTCGGCGCTGTACCTGGCGGGCATGCTGCTCAATGACTTGCTCGACGCCGACTGGGACCGCCGCCACCAGAACCCGCGGCCGATCGTCCTGGGGCTGGTCAGCAGTACCCAGGTGAGCCTGGCCACCGCCGCCCTGCTATCGCTGGCGGCCCTGGCGGTGCTCGGCCTCAGCCACTTGATCGCCCAGCCCCATTGGCTGCTGGCCAGCGCTGGGTTGCTGCTACTGTTCATCCTGGCCTACGACCTGCTGCACAAGAAGTACCCCCATAGCGTCTGGCTGATGGGCGGCTGCCGCTCGGCCCTGTACCTGACCGCCGCCGCCAGCCTGGCCATGCCGCCGCAGCCGTTGTGGCTGTGCGCCGCGCTGCTGGGCATCTACATCGCCGGCCTGACCTACCTGGCCCGCCTGGAACACCGCAACCAGCTGCTCAGCCGCCTGCCGCTGTTGCTGATGCTCAGCCCCCTGGCCCTGGCCGCCTATGCCGACAACAGCGCGTTCTGGCTGGTACTGCTGCTGTGGCTGGGCTGGCTGGGCTGGCACTACCAGCGCCACCTGGCCAATCCGCGCCAGCGGCAGATCCGTGCCTTCATCGGAGCAGGACTGGCAGCCCTGCCGCTGTTCGATGCCCTGGTACTGGCCCTGGCCCACCAGCCGCTGGGCAGCCTGCTGTGCGTGCTGGTGTTCTTCCTGCTTCCCCACCTTCAACGCTGGATCAAGCCGACATGAACATGGACGTCACCGCTTCCTCGCCAGCCCTCGCCATGCGCCATGAGGCCTTTGCCCAGCGCCGCCAGTTGCTGGAGCAGCAACTGGACAGCGACACCCGCCATTGGTGGCGACAAGCCCTGGAGCAACTGGCCAGCCAGCCATCGGCCAATACCCTGGTACTGCTCAGCGCCCAATGCCGGCGGCGGCTTGGCGATACGCCGGTGCCGCAGGAGCCGGGCTGGAACCTGACCCAGCTGGCCCGTGCAGTGCTACTGGGACAACTGCTCGAACAACAAGGCGCCGCAGGACAGCTGCCGTTGCTGCGCCAGTTGTTCCTGTGGGGCGACGACCAAGAGAAATGCGTGCTGCTCAAGGTCCTGGACGACCTCGACAACCAGGGCCGCAGCCTGGAGCTGGCACTGCAGGCGGGGCGCACCAACAACCGCGAGGTGTTCGCCGCCATCGCCCTGGACAACCCCTTCGTCGCCCGCCACTACCAGGGACGGGCCTTCCACCAGCTGCTGCTCAAGACCCTGGGCATGGGCCTGGACTGCGGGCGCATCGCCGGCCTGGAACAGCGGCGCAGCGTCGACCTCAACCAGCTGGCCCTGGAGCACATGGAAGAACAACTGGCCGCGGGTCGCAGCGTCAACGACAGCCTGCCCCAGGCCATCGCCTTCGAGCTCTTGAGCCCGGTCCAACTCCAGCGCTTGCGCGGCTTCTGTCAGCAGCAGCGCCTGCCGGCGCACTGGCTGGGGCATTTCCCGCCTGGCACCTGAAGCGCCCGCACCTATCGAGCTTCCTCCACCACTACCTCAGGGATTCACCATGGCCAAGTATTTCGATCCGCATATCCATATGGTCAGCCGCACCACCGACGACTACCAGAACATGGCCGCCGCCGGCATCACCGCGGTCATCGAGCCAGCCTTCTGGCAAGGCCAGGCGCGCACCAGCGTCGGCAGCTTCATCGACTACTTCGACACCCTGCTGGGCTGGGAGCGTTTTCGCGCCAGCATGTTCGGCATCCACCATTTCTGCACCATCGGCCTGAATCCCAAGGAGGCCAACGACCTGTCGGTGGCCAACGAGGTGCTGGAGATCCTGCCGCGCTACCTGGTCAAGGACGGCGTGGTGGCCGTCGGCGAGATCGGCTACGACGACATCACCCCCGAAGAGGATCGCTTTCTCGCTGCCCAGCTCGAACTGGCCAGGCAATTCAACCTGCCGGTCCTGGTGCACACCCCGCACCGGGACAAGATCGGCGGCACCAAGCGCACCCTGGCGGTGATCCGCGAGGTGGGGATCGCCGAACACCTGGTGATCATCGACCACCTCAACGAGCTGACCCTGCCCCTGGTGCTGGACAGCGACTGCTGGCGCGGGCACTCCATCTACCCCAACACCAAGATGTCCGAGCAGCGCATGGTGGCCCTGCTGCAGCAGTACGGCACCGAGAAGATGGTGGTCAACAGCGCCGCCGACTGGGGCATCAGCGACCCGCTCAAGGTGCCCAAGACCGGGCAGGCGATGCTTGCCGCCGGCTTCAGCGAAGCCCAGGTGGAGCAGGTGCTGTTCCACAACCCGGTGGACTTCTTCGCCCAGAGCGGGCAACTGGACAAGCAGTTGGTCAGCACTGCGCTGCCCATCGACCAGCGTCGGCAGTGGCAAGACAACTCTGCCCTGCGGGGCCAGGAGCCGGTGGTCAAATGAGCAGCCGGAGCGGCTGGAGCGCTGCGCAACTGGGCTATTGCGGCAACGTGCACCCGGCGCCGGACCTCGCGGCCCTGCGGGCGTCGATCCTGGAACAGTTCCAGGGCGTGCGCCGGCAGCGGGGGCTGGCGGTCCAGGACAGCGGCCTGTGGATCAGCGCCCGGGCCGCCGCCCAGTTGCAGCAGCCAGAGGCCCGCGAGGCCTTCCTCGACTTGCTGCACGAGTGCGGGCTGCGCCTGACCTCGCTCAATGGCTTCCCCTATGGCCAGTTCCATGAGGGCGTGGTGAAGGCCGAGGTCTACCGGCCAACCTGGGCCGAGCCGCCGCGCCTGGAATACAGCCTGCAATTGGCCCATTTGCTGGCTGCCGCGCTGCCCCTGGACTGTCACCAGGGGGTGATCTCCAGCGTGCCCCTGGGCTATGCCGCCAGCTGGGACCCGGCCCAGCAACAGCAGGCCGAGGAGCAACTGCGGCAACTGACCGCCGAACTGGCCAGCCTGCATCGTCAGAGCGGCAAGCGGATCCTGGTGTGCCTGGAGATGGAGCCGGACTGCGTGCTGGAGAATACCGAGCAGGCCATCGCCTTCTTCAAGCACTGGCGCAGCGTCGATCCCCATCACGGCTACCTGGCCTTGTGCTTCGATGTCTGCCACCAGGCGGTGATGTTCGAAGACTGCTACCAAGCCCTTGAGCGCCTGCTGGCGGCCCGGGTACCGGTGGGCAAGATCCAGCTGTCCAACGCCCTGGTCTGCCAGCTGCCATTCGCCGATCGCCGGCGCCGCGAGCAGGTCCTGCAGGCCCTGGGCAACTTCGTCGAAGCCACCTACCTGCATCAGGTCAAGGCCCGGGATGCCAGCGGGCAACTGCTGGCCTGGGCCGACCTGCCCGCTGCACTAAAGGCAACGGCGCCGGCGCTGGGACAATGCCCGGAGTTGCGGATCCATTTCCATGTGCCGCTGTTCAGCGAGCAGTTCCTGCTGGCCGAGCTTCACGGCAGCCAGCAAGCCCTGCTGCGCACCTTCGACTTCCTCGCCGAGCATCCGCATTTCCAACCGGTGCTGGAGGTCGAGACCTACAGCTGGAACGTGCTGCCCGACACCCTGCGTCCGGATGGCCAGCAGGCGCTGCTGCGGGGTATTGCCGCGGAATTGCAGTGGGTCGAGGGACAACTGCGCCAGCGCCAGTTGCTGCGTGCCCAATCCAGCACCCTGGAGAGCCCCGCCCATGCCTACTGAGCGCGCCCGCCAGCCGCTGCTGCTGATCAACGTGGTGGGCCTGACCCCCAGCCTGCTGGGAGCGGCCACGCCACGGATCAACGCCTTGTTGCAAAGGGCGCGGATGGCCAAGCTGCGCCCGGTTTTCCCGGCGGTGACTTCGACGGTACAAGCTTCGTTCATCACCGGCCTGCCCCCTTCGGGGCACGGTATCGTCGGCAACGGCTGGTACTTTCGCGACCAGGCCGAAGTGCGCTTCTGGCTGCAACCCAACGCCCTGGTCCAGGGCGAAAAGGTCTGGCAGGCCCTGCAACGGGAGATCCCCGGCCTGCGCTGCAGCCAGTTGTTCTGGTGGTTCAATATGTACGCCGAGGTGGACGCCGCGATCACCCCGCGCCCCCACTACCCGGCCGACGGGCGCAAGTTGTTCGGCCTGTACTCCTCGCCTTCGGACCTGCACCAGCGCATCGAGCAGCAGATCGGCGAGTTTCCGTTCCCGGGTTTCTGGGGGCCGGCCGCCGGGATCGCCTCCAGCCGCTGGATCGTCGACTGCGCCATGGCCGAGTTCCAGATCACCCGTCCCGACCTGCAACTGGTCTACCTGCCGCACCTGGACTACAGCCTGCAACGGGTAGGACCCGAGCACCCGTCCATCGCCGATGAGGTACGGGCCATCGACCATGAGGTCGGGCGTTTGCTGGACTTCGCCCGGGCACAGGATGCGGCGGTGATGCTGGTTTCCGAATACGGCATCGAGGCGGTGCAGCAGTCGATCTCCATCAACCGCATCCTGCGCGAACAGGGTCTGTTGCAAGTGCGCCACTCGGTGGCCTGGGAGCTGCTGGACCCCGGCGCCAGCGCTGCCTTTGCGGTGGCCGACCACCAGATTGCCCACGTGTATGTGCACCGTGCGCAAGACATCGCCCGGGTCAAGGCGCTGCTGCAACGCCAGCCCGGCATCGAGCAGGTGCTGGACAAGCACGAGCAGCGGGCCTGGCAGCTCGACCATCCGCGCAGCGGCGAGCTGGTGGCGGTGGCCGCACCGGGCTTCTGGTTCGATTACTACTACTGGCTGGACGACCGCCTGGCCCCGGACTTCGCCCGCACCGTGGATATCCACCGCAAACCGGGCTACGACCCACTGGAGCTGTTCGTCGATCCGGCGATCCGCTTTCCCAAGCTGCGAGTGGCGCGCCGCCTGCTGCAGAAGAAGCTCGGCTTTCGCTACTACATGGACTTGATCCCCCTGGACACCGGACTGATTCGCGGCAGCCATGGACGCTTGCCGAGCAACGAGCAGGTCGGCCCCTTGTTGATCACCGATTGCGATTTACCACTGCCGGAGCAGTTACCGGCCACTGCGGTAAAGCACCTGCTCCTAGCGCATTTCCTAGGGCGCCCCTATGACGATACGGCTCAGGCCAAGGAGATTCCATGCGGCGAACCATCCCTATAGTGCTCGGTATGCTGGGTTGCCTCGCGCAAGCCCAGGCAGCCAGCACTTTCGAATGCAAAGACTTCCTCAATTTCGCGGGTGACCGGGACGGCACCTTCAAGACCTTCCAGCAAAGCCCGGACACCATGGCCTGGAACTGGTTCGTGTGCCTGAACAAGCCCGATCCATCCAAAAGCTCACAACTGCTCTGGGAATCCTTCAAACCCTCCAACGAGGTATACCTCAGCAACGGCGGACCACCCCTGCCGTACAACATGCCTGCCAACGTTCCGGTCGAGGTGACCCAGGCAGCCGGTGGCATCCCCGGAATGGACCCCAACGGGCTGTTCCTCAACCTGGGCGACGACCGTGACGGCAGCACCAACAACGGCATCCAGCAGGTCGATGGCCTGGCCCTCTACATGGGCAACAAGGCACCACCGGCGCAGGCTGGCCAGCCCGTGCGCTTCCACCTGTTGATGGGCGAGCAGACCTACAACTACATCGTCAATAAGAAGGTCTACAACCGTAACGGCCTCTCCACCCTGACCACCGATCTGGTGTTTCCCGCCACCGCCTGGGAACTGAAGACCTCCTGGCTGTGGATCGGTGGCGATGCCACCTTCAAGCAGCAACTCGCCACCCAGGGTTACTACATCGCCCAGGGCTTCTACATCGACAAGATGGGTAACTACCACGTAGGTTTTGCCGGGCTCAGCGGCATGCATGTGATCAACAAGCTGACCGATGGTTGGGTCTGGACCACCTTCGAAAACCGCCACAACCCCGACTACACCGTGACCAACCAGCCCAAGCCGCAGCCAATGACCAACACCACCGGTCCGACCGAGGCCGCCCAGAAGGTGAATCCGCAGTTCCAGCAGCAGAACCCGACGCTGGCCAACTACGAGCTCATCGGCGTGCAGTACAACCCCGATAATCCAGAGCCCAAGCTGCTGGCCAACTCGCAGTTGGAGTCGGCCTTCCAGAGCAGCTCCTCGTGCCTGGCCTGCCATAACACCGCCGCCATCAAGAAGAACACCTTCTTCGACTTCGCCATCCCGGAGAACGACGGCATCGTCTACCCCACCGCCGTACTGCCGCCTTCCGACTTCGCTGGCTACCACAAACTGGACTATGTCTGGTCGCTGAAACGCGCCCAATGGCAACGCTAAGGAGCAGCTCATGAGCGTCTTGAACTTTCCACGGATCTACTTCAACGGCCACATGTACTGGAACCCGCCAACCGCCAACAACAACGACGTATTTCCGCTGTACGACGCGGTGAACATGTGCATGAACTGGAAGTTCCTCAACAAATTCGGCATCAACGATGCCAACGCCAGCAGCAAGCTGCTGCCCTGGATGATCACGGGCCTGAAGTACGAGGAGGTGCCGGACTATGTCCTGCAAGTGCCCGGTAACGGCAGTCCCAAGGGCTATCCGATGATTCCCGCCGAATGGGACCTGTTCGGCGATAACTCCTGCGGCACGGTCGACTACAAGAACATCCGCTCGACCATCGTTGGCGGTGAACTCCAGGCCAGCAACTATATTTCCAACGACGCGCTGATCAACAAGGGCTACCAGTTCTATGGCGCCCCCTTCGGCGGTACCGAACCGACCCCCGCGCGCTTCGTCGATATCAGCCCCTGGCAGAACACCTTTACCGCGCTGTATTTCGACAACATGACCATCGGCGATGATCAGTGCGGGCTGGTCATGCCGCGCCAGTACCGCATGCTCGACCGCTTCCTTAACTTCAACTGGGGGGCTTTCGGTGGCCTGAACTACGTGACCACCACCTGGCAGACCTGCTTCCCGAAAGAGACCCTGCAATGGAACGTCGGTCATTCCGCGCTGTTGCAGACCTTGTTCGAGCAGATGAATAAACAAGGCGCCCAGGGCCTGATGTTCAGATTCACCACCTTCCTGACCTTCTACGACCTGAACGGCATCTTCAACGACTTCCCGCCGGTGAACAGCCACTCCAAGAGTGAAGCGGCCCTGCAGGCGATGCATGACATGTACCAGAAGGGCCTGAACAACGTGGCCGATATCTTCTACAACCCGGCCTACAGCCGTACCGTCGGTACGCTGGGCCTGTGGTTCGCCGACAAGGAGTACCCCACGGCGCCGGCCGGGCTGCGCCTGGCTCCCAAGGAGCCGGTACCGTTCTTCAAGGCGGTTCCGGGCGACTCGATCATCTACCCGCCGACCCGGGATCAGACGGTCACCCTCGGTGTCATCAGCGCCCAGGCCAATGGCGATGTACTGTCCCTGGATCTGGGCAATACCTTTCCGTTCTTTCCGGTCGGTGACGATCCACTGGTGCCTCCAGCGATCGTTGAGGCGAACAAGGGGGTCCCGGTTCCCGGCAAGTTCTACGTCGGCAGCTACGACGTGGTCTATCGCACCACGGACAGCCCGACGCCCATTACCCTGGCCAGCTTCGGTTTCGAGCATTACCGCCAGAGCGAGTACGACAAGCGGGCCGGTCTGCTCGACCTGCCGCTGAGCCCGCAGGCCCAGGAGCAGCTGAAGCAGGAAGGCCGGCTAGAGCTGCACTTGCAGGGCAGTTCCCCGACACTGGTCGCCGCCGCGCAACAGACCTGGACCGCCGAGGTCATCGAAAGCGGCAGCTTCATCAATGTCGGCGATCCCCAGCCGCTGACCCTGAAGATCATGGTGCAATGCAACGGCAAGCCTGCGCCCAAGGGCACCCGGCTGCGAGTCGCCGAATACAACAACGCCTTCAGCGCGACCACCAGTAACTACTACCTGGGGTTCACCAACGATGAAGTCGATTTCACCCTGATCAATGACTATCCGGAGGATCGCGGTCAAAACACCGAGAACCTGCCGCAGTTCGTCAACAGCCGGGTTACTGCCAACTTCCTGACCGTGGGCAGTGGTCGCAGGCTCCAGGCCCTGTCGAAGGCCGAGAAGCAAGCGTCCGTGCCGATCACCTACAAGGCGTTCCTCGGCCAGCCCTCGGCCTTGTCCTTGAAGGCCTGCCTGCAACTCGTCGGCGGCCAGCCCCAGCAAACCCCCTTGGATGGTTCGAACATCAATGTGAACTACAGCGTGGCGCTGATCGAGACCGACGACCAAGGGGTGGCGCAAATCTCGGTGAAAGGCATAGCGCCCGGCTTCCCGACCCTGCGCTTCTTCTTGGCGGATGAACCGGTGGCGTTCAGCTTCAACGTCAACGACGCCTACACCGACTTCCTAGCACCGATCCGGGTGCTGCCGGAGGAACCAAATCTGCTCGAGGAGTTCGTCGAGACCTGGAACCAGGTGTACGAGTACACCGACTCCAACGTGCGGATCTGGAACCAGTTCATCTTTCCCAGGATCCTCCGGCCCTTCTACTACCTGTACCCGATCATGAACAAGTTCATGCCGCTGGACTCGCTGCAGCGCATCGAAGGAGCGATCGATCAGTTCACCCGCCTGATCAGCCAGAAGTACCAGGAGGAAAGCACCCTGGCGATGCCCATCACCCGGGATCTGCCGCAAAGCCGGCGCAGGGTGCTGGAGACCTGGGCCAACCAGTTGGTGAAACAGGGATACCCACCCCAGAAGCTCAATCTCACCGAGTGCCCGTGATCCCCAACTACGACCATCACTGAACGGATGCCGAGCGCGCCACGCGCGCCCGGTCCATCCCAAGGAGTGTGCGATGCGAATCCGTCTTTTCAGGCACCTGCTGGCAGCCACCACCTTGCTCTGCGCCAGCCAGGCGGTACTGGCCGGCCAGAACGGCGACAACGTGTATTTCAACATGGGCGTGCACAACACCAAGGGCTGCACCGTCCTCAACAACAACTGCATCGCCAAGCGCAAGGCCGGTGAGCCGGCTGACCCGCAGTTCCCCGCGACCTGGATCAGCGACTGGACCATGTACCGGGTCACCAACAACTACGAGAAGAACCAGCCGCCCTACAGCAGCCCGCCCAGCACCCTGCAACCGAGCGACTACACGGTGTCCCAGGGCACCAGCTACTACGACAACACCTACGTCCCGGCCGACGGCGACGGCACCGGGGCGATGATGGAGCACTACGAGAAGTACTGCCTGCCGATCTTCCCGATCAAGGACAACAACTACACCTGCTCCTTCGTCTCCCTGGGCAACAAGGCCTACTTCCTCACGTACCCCGAGGACCGGCCCAAGGACATGCCGGCCTGCTGCATGTTCTCGCCAATGAACCATCCGCCGCGCCAGGACTTCGTCAAGCACCTGCCCTACAGCGCCAGCCGCAGCCAGAACCTGGGCGGCAGCGTGCTGGCCTATGCCCTGGAGCTCAAACCCCAGGGCCAGCCACCGATCCTGTTCGGCTATGCCTTCAACAAGCAGGCCACCAGCGACGGTCCGGGCCAGCCGGCCTACCAGCACCCGCAGTCGTTCTACTTCTCCGGCGATGCCAGCGTGGCCAACGCCCCCATCGTCAGCCAGAACTACCGCAACTGGAGCAACGCCAAGCCGGACCCGGCCAAGACCTGGGACCAGGTGGCGCAGATGTGCCCGTCCAACCCGCCGGACTGCCAGCTCTTCACCCCACCGCCATCGCTGAAGAACGGTGCACGGCCGCAGTGGAACCAACTCGCGCCCATTTCGCAGTGACAGGAGCCGCCTCATGAATCATTGGAGCCGTTTCACCGCGCTGCTGCTGTTGGCCGCGGCCAGCCTGCCGGCCAGTGCCCTGCAGCCCACGGCGGTGACCTCGCAGACCGTCGGCCAGTGCCCGCCGCTGCCGGTGGCCCCCCCGGCCGGGGCATCGCAGCAGGCCTTCGATCAATACAGCTGGCAGCTGTTCATCGCCTTGAACTGGCCGGCCCTGGCCGGGCAGCGTGGCGTCGCCGATTGCAGCAAAACCCTGGGCAGTCCTGGCGATACCGTGTGGCAGAGCTACAAGGGCGTGAATGAGGTCTTCCTGCCTCAAGGGCAGGACCCCGGTCCATGGAATTCGCCACCTATGGCCAAGGTCCTCAAGCTGATCAATATCGCAGGGCGCAAGAACACCGCAACGGCCAACGACAACCAGGCCGTGGGCGGCTGGCTGATCGACCAGAACGGCAATCCGACCTATTACCAGATTGCCGCCAATCAGGTTTCCTACGACTACATCGTCAACAACCAGTTCTACAACGCCGATGTCGTTGCAAAGGCCAGCAACATCAACTTCCCCAATGCGACCAACGAGATCAAATCCAGCTGGCGAATACTCACCTCAAAGGATGATCCCAGCCGCTACCTGCACATGCAGGCCCAGATCACCACGTTCGATGCACAAGGCGTGGCCAACGGTACGGCTCAAGCGACGCTAGGCCTGGTGGGGCTGCACATCGTCAACAAGATCGAGGGGTTTCCACAGTGGATCTGGTCGACCTTCGAGCAGGTCGACAATGTGCCGCCCAAGGTCAAGCAAGGGGACCAGTGGGTCAATCAACCGCAGCCAGGAATCGCGTACTCCTACTTCGATGCCAAGGCGCCTGCCGACAAGGTCAATCAGAGCCCCTGCGACTGGACCCTGAACAATGGCCACATGACCTGCACGCCGAAGCCGGGGATGAGTTTCACCACCCCCAACCCACTGGACCGTTTTACCCCGTTGACCGACGCCACGACCAAGCTCAACAGCGAGTACCAGGCGCTGCCGCAGGTTCAGGCCTCGGTATTCAAGTACTACCAGTTGATCACCACCCAATGGAGTACTACGCCCAACCCTGGCGCGCCCATGGGCCAGACGACCCCTGAACTGTCGGCCAACGTGACCATGGAGAGCTACATCCAGCCCAACAGCAGCTGCACCAACTGCCACTCCATGGCAACGCCGATCAACAGCCTGCAAAAGGCCGATTTTTCCTACCTGTTCAAGTTCGCCCAATCCCCCAGCAGCCCAGCCACCAAGGGCAAGGAGTGAATCATGAGTATTCTCAATGGACCGCGGCTGAACTTCTGGGGCGGGATCGAGGCCAACGTCAGCCTGCCCAACAACTCGCCCACCATTCCCAGCGATCCCACCAATCCCGACAGCAAAGCAACACTGTCACTTTTCGACCTGACCACCTCGACCCTGTACCCCGAGGCCGAGGTCTATAGCGACGACCAACTGACCGAAATGATCAATGCACCGACAGGCACCTACTACACCGCCGGTGGCTGGAACCACTACGGGCAGCATGTCGTCACCCTGGACAGCGTCGCCATCAGTTCCCAGGGCACGCCCGGCAACATCAGCACTCAGGGGGATCTTGTCGGCGAACCGTTCTACCTGCTGGGGTCGGTGGACCCGGTCACCGGCGCGGCACCGGTGACCGGGCCGATGATGGTCGACCTGGACCCGACCGGCACCATCAGCTCGCAGATTTTCCTCGGCGGCCTGCAGATCGGCAACAGCACGCCCCCGCAGTTGCTGGTCAAGGGCAATACGGTATGTAGCAGTTATGACGTGGCCATCCGGATTCTCGACCCAGAGCAGGATGCGCCGGGGTCCAACCGTATCAGCGGCAGTTTTCAGGTCACTTTCTCTCGCGACCAGATCGTCAGCTACAACAAGGACAACCCGCTCCTGTGCTCCATCATCGAGGCCCCCGGCGCGACCGGCATCGTCGTGCGCTTCGTCATGTTCGAGATGTGCCCGAAAATGACCACGGCGCAACTGGACGCCGACTACGCCGCCCACCAGTACACCTCCAACCCAAGCATCGGCCGCGTGGTCGGCACCCTGGCTCCCGCCTTTGCCGGGGAACCACTGATCGTCACCGCCGGGCGCCAGCTCATCAATCCGTCCACAGGCAGCGCCGGCTACGCGAGCGTGCTCGACAACAACCTGCTGAGCCTCGACATGCTCAATATCATTCCCAAGCAGGCGTTTCGCAGCGTTCGAACCGACAACACCTCGCCCATCGGCCCCAATGCGAACTTCGGCAATGTTTCGATCAACCTTGGCTCGACGACACTGACTACCCTGGATCCGCTCAAGACTCCGCTATCGGACTACTACGTATATGGCGGCATCCTTGACCTGCCGCTGACGCCCGCACAACGCCAGTTGGCCAGCCAGGAGCCAATTGCCATCAAGGCTCCGCTGACGCGCTACTACCCCACCACCCCCAAGCCCAGACCGATCAACATCGACGCCATCGAACAGACTTATCGCCTGAGTTCCAATCAACGCAATCTGTATCTTGAGGATTACCCCGAGGGCCTCGATATCACCTTGAGCTTGAGTCAACTGGGCCAACCGGTGACCAAGGACACGGTGATCATCATCACTCCCGGCCCCTGCAACGACGATCCGAAAGCCCCCTACATAAGCCCCGAGTTCTGGGACTTCCTCGACTTCGCCCCCCGGCAAACGATCAAGGCAGGCCAATCCAGCGTGAGTTTCAAGGTCAGCCTCAGGCCCGGTTCCGCGGCGCAGGCCGGTTTTGTCACCTTGAACTGCGCGGTCGAAAACAGCGACGACAACGGTTTTTTCATCAACCTGCGCAAATACGCCATCACCGATTTCGGTATTGCGCCGGGTAGTACTGTCACCTGGGACCAGGTGTACAAGCATGTGCTGCGTTTTCACTACCTGGCCTTCCCCGCCATGTCCCGCTACATCGCACTCGATCAGCAGGACGCCGTCTGGGGATCACGCCAGATGATCCTGGCACGCACCTCCCAGGAATACCTCGGCACCACCTTGTACATGCCGGTGGTGCGCTCGATGTCCGCCAGCCAGAGAGCCCTGCTCAAGTGCTGGTTCACCAATGAACCCTGGCAGCCGCTGCAGTGATGGGTCGCGCTAATTGTGAGGGAGAACCCGTATGCCAATTGCATTGCTCATCCCCGGCCAAGCCCAGGAAAACCTGCGCCCCAGCAAGGTGGTCGTCGAAGGGTTGGTGAACCCCCGCGGCCTCTGCCTGCAAGCCGACGGCAGCCTGCTGCTGGCCGAAGCCGGCTCCGGGCTGGCGGACCAACCCTTCAGTGGGCGCATCAGCCGCCTGCGTCCGGACCCGCAAGCTCCCGGTGAATACTTGCCACCCGAGGTCCTGGCCCAGGGCTTTCGCTCGATGAACATGCAGTCGCGGATGTTGCGCGATGAAATCATGGGCCTGTCGGACATCGCCCTGGGAGCCGGGCGCTGCCTGGCCAGCCAGACCGACTATGTCGCCGGCTCGAAGCTCGTCGACCTGCAATACAGCCCGCCCGAACCGGTATTCCACAGCCGCGGCAACCTCAACTCGCTGTGCTACCACCCTGGGCGTCGCAGCTGGCTGGCGGTCAAGCCCGATACCAACCAGTTGGTGGAGTTCGTCGATGACGGCGAACAGGTCCTGGCGCAATTGCCCGACCTGGACCAGGGCCAGGAAGCCGTGCCGGTAACCCTGGTGTACGAGCCGCAGACCGGGGCGGTGCTGATCAGCCTGTTTTCCGGCGAACTGCGCCGCGACCCGGCGCGCCTGGGTATCGAGTTCGCCGACAAGGCCGGCCAGGTGATCCGGGCCTGGCCCGACAACGGACGGATCGAGGTGTTGGTACGCGGGCTGCAATTACCCACCGGGCTGGCCCTGGACCCACAAGGGCGGATCCTGGTGCTGGAGTTGTGCGACCGGCTGTTGCAACCCTTGCAGCCGGACTGGTCCGGCGAGGCCTTGCACGGCGGATTCGCCCGTTTCAGCGGGCGCCTGCTGCGCTGCGACCTGCAACAGCGCAGCGTACAGGTTCTGGCCAGTGGCCTGGATACGCCCTCCAACTTGTGTTGTGTCGAGGGCGCGGTGCTGGTCAGCGAGGGCATGGGCCTGAGTGGCCGGGCGATTCCCACGCCAGACCAGCGGGTGGTGGCCCTGGCTGGGCGCCTGCGGCGGGTGGCGCTGTAGGAACCCGGTCGGCCAATGTGGCTGAATTGGCTGTGCGCTACGGCTGCCTTCAGCGGACCGCAGCGCACAGCGCATCAGCGATGCTCGGGCGGTGAGGGCCAGCGACCCCCTGCGTCAATCTGCGAAAGCCCCGGGGTAGAGGTCGTTGTAGGCCTTCCTGAGCCGATCATCGTTCATGCCCAGCACCCGGACCAGCGTCCCGCTGAACATGCAAGGCATCACGGCCAGGACGATCAGCAAGCCGAGCATTGCCATGGCTGTGCTTGCGCCCAACGTCTCGGCGAATGCGCCACCGACCAGGGCACCGAAGGGAATGACGCCAGCAGGCGCTGGCGGTCATACTCATCGCCCAGCCAGCCGCACAAGGCCCGGGACAACACATCGGCGAAGGTGGCAATGGCAACGAGAACAGCAGCGGATCGCCCGTCTTGTCCAGAACCCACCAGGCAATCGCCAACTGGCCGCAACGGGCCCCCACTGCATTCAGCAATGCCGCGAGCTGGAGCAAATAGAAGCTGCGCCCCAGGCCACTGAACGACGACACGGTCATCGCGCCTGGCGTCCGAGGGCGATACCGGTGCCCAGGCCAATCGACAGATGGTGGCCTGGCGGCCCATTCACGATGCCCCCAGGCAGCCGCTTGCAGCGCCTCATGTAAGACCTCCATCCATGGTGTCTTGCTCATGCCCCGGGCGATTGCCGACGCACCGGGGGTTTGTACGTCGGGTAGAAATGAAAACCCCCGCTAGGCGGGGGTTTTCGCAGGAGACTTCAGAGAAGTTCCGGGGAGCAGCTTAGAACGGAATATCGTCATCGAAGCTGTCGAAGTCCGGTGCCGGCTGCGGAGCAGGCTGTTGTGGCGCTGGACGCTGCGGAGCCTGTTGCGGACGTGGTGCCTGCTGGCGAGGTGCGGACTGCTGGTAGTTGTTGCCGCCGCCCTGTTGGTCGCCCTGTTGAGGACGGCCGCCCAGCAGCTGCATGGTGCCCTGCATGTCGACGATGATCTCGGTGGTGTAGCGCTTGATGCCGTCTTTTTCCCACTCGCGGGTCTGCAGCTTGCCTTCGATGTACACCTGCGAACCCTTGCGCAGGTATTCGCCGGCGATCTCCGCGACCTTGCCGAACATCGATACACGGTGCCACTCGGTACGCTCGACCTTCTGGCCGGTCTGCTTGTCGGTCCACTGCTCGCTGGTGGCCAGGCTCAGGTTGGTCACGGCGTTACCGTTAGGCAGGTAGCGAACTTCGGGATCCTGGCCGCAAGTGCCGACCAATATGACTTTGTTAACCCCACGGGCCATAACGTTCTCCTAGGCTTCGCGCGACGACGGCGCTGGATTGACCAGCTGCTCGAGGGTCGCGCGATCCAATAATTCGGTGTCCAATTTGATGTAAATGGCAGCCTCCTCGGCCACCACCACGGCATCTGTTACCCCTGCGACAGCCTTCAGGCGCTCGACCAGGCCGGCTTCGCGGATCGCTTCGGGCGATAACGGCAAGCGCAGGCTCGTCACATACGGGGGCTCGCGCATGGTAACAGCAAAGGCCAGCCAGAGTGCAGCCAGACCTGCGCATCCGAGGAACACAACCGACAAACCGCCATGCTGGAACAACCAGCCGCCGAGGATGCCGCCCAATGCCGAACCGAGGAACTGGCTGGTGGAGTACACCCCCATCGCCGTTCCCTTGCCGCCCGCCGGCGAGACCTTGCTGATCAGCGATGGCAGGGAAGCCTCCAGCAGGTTGAAAGCGGTGAAGAACACCACGGTGCCGATCACCAGCGCTTGCAAGCCGTTGCCGAACTCCCAGAAGAATAGTTCGGTGAGCAGCAGCGTACTGACCGCGCCCAGCAGAACTCGTTTCATTTTGCGTTTCTTCTCGCCATAGATGATGAACGGGATCATGGCGAAGAACGAAATCAGCAGCGCGGTCAGGTACACCCACCAATGCTGCTCCTTGGGCAAGCCGGCTTTTTCCACCAGGGCCAGGGGCAATGCGACGAAGCTCGACATCAGCATCGCGTGGAGCACGAAGATGCCCAGGTCCAGGCGCAACAGGTCGGGGTGCTTGAGCGTCGGAACCAGGGCCTGGCGCGCTACGCCAGACTCGCGGTGCTGCAGCGGGCCGGTAGAACGCGGCACGATGAAGGCGATGATCAGGATGCCCACCAGGGCCATGGCCCCGGTGGCCAGGAACAGCCCCGAAAGGCCGAAGCTACGGGTCAGCAGCGGACCGACCACCATCGCCACGGCGAAGGACAGACCGATGGTCATGCCGATAATGGCCATGGCCTTGGTCCGGTGCTGCTCGCGGGTCAAGTCGGACAACAGCGCCATCACCGCCGCGGAAATCGCTCCCGCGCCCTGCAGGATACGTCCGGCGATCACGCCCCAGATCGAATCCGCGTTGGCTGCCAGCACGCTGCCCAGGGCGAACACGATCAGCCCCAGGTAGATCACCGGGCGCCGCCCGATGCGGTCGGAAATGATGCCGAAGGGAATCTGGAACAACGCCTGGGTCAGGCCGTACGCGCCGATCGCCAGGCCGATCAGGGCCGGGGTGGCACCCGCCAGATCCATTCCATAGGTCGCCAGGACCGGCAACACCATGAACATGCCAAGCATACGGAAGGCGAACACCAGGGCCAGGCCGCTTGCCGCGCGGGTCTCGCCACCACTCATGCGTTCGCTGTGGGGATCGTGCATGGAATAACCTCGTATGAACCGGCGGCGATTCTACCAGTCCGATCGATTGAGGGGATATATGGCGACGCTTTGCCGCGCAGCCCTTCCCGGCGATCGAAAAACCGCCGCCAATGGTGTGCATCCATCCAGTGTTTAGTTTTATACTCCTGCCTTTACGCCCGCCGATCGAGGCCTCTTTTGGACAAGATTCTGATTCGTGGGGCCCGTACCCACAACCTGAAGAACATCGACCTGACCCTGCCCCGGGACAAGTTGATCGTCATCACCGGTCTGTCTGGGTCCGGCAAGTCATCCCTGGCTTTCGACACCTTGTACGCCGAAGGCCAGCGCCGCTATGTCGAGTCGCTGTCGGCCTACGCCCGGCAATTCCTGTCGATGATGGAAAAGCCCGATGTGGACACCATCGAAGGACTGTCCCCGGCGATTTCCATCGAACAGAAATCCACTTCCCACAACCCGCGCTCGACGGTCGGCACCATCACCGAGATCTACGACTACCTGCGCCTGCTCTATGCCCGCGTCGGTACTCCGCGCTGCCCGGACCACGATATCCCGCTGGAAGCCCAGACCGTCAGCCAGATGGTCGACCTGGTACTGGCCCAGCCCGAGGGCAGCAAACTGATGTTGCTGGCGCCGGTGATCCGCGAACGCAAGGGTGAGCACCTCTCGGTATTCGAGGAGTTGCGGGCCCAAGGCTTCGTTCGCGCCCGGGTCAACGGCAAGCTGTTCGAACTGGACGAGCTGCCGAAGCTGGATAAACAGAAGAAGCATTCGATCGATGTGGTGGTCGACCGCTTCAAGGTGCGGGCCGACCTGCAGCAGCGCCTGGCCGAGTCCTTCGAGACGGCCCTGAAACTGGCGGATGGCATTGCCCTGGTGGCGCCGATGGACGACGAGCCCGGGGAAGAAATGATCTTCTCCGCCCGCTTCGCCTGTCCGATCTGCGGCCATGCCATCAGCGAGCTGGAACCCAAGCTGTTTTCCTTCAACAACCCGGCCGGCGCCTGCCCGACCTGCGATGGCCTGGGGGTCAAGCAGTTCTTCGACATCAAGCGCCTGGTCAATGGCGAACTGACCCTGGCGGAAGGGGCGATCCGCGGCTGGGACCGGCGCAACGTCTATTACTTCCAGATGCTCGGTTCATTGGCCGCCCACTATGGCTTCAGCCTGGAGGTTGCGTTCAACCAGCTGCCGGCCGACCAGCAGAAGGTCATCCTCAATGGCAGCGGCACGCAGAACGTCGACTTCAAGTACCTGAACGATCGGGGCGACATCGTCAAGCGCTCCCATCCGTTCGAGGGCATCGTGCCGAACCTGGAGCGCCGCTACCGCGAAACCGAGTCGGCCACCGTGCGTGAAGAACTGGCCAAGTTCCTCAGCACCCAGCCCTGCCCGGATTGCCGGGGTACGCGGCTGCGTCGCGAGGCGCGGCATGTATGGGTCGGAGAAAAAACCCTGCCGGCCGTCACCAGCCTGCCTATCGGCGATGCCACCGATTACTTCGGTACCATCAAGCTCACCGGGCGCCGTGGCGAGATCGCCGACAAGATCCTCAAGGAAATCCGCGAGCGCCTGCAGTTCCTGGTCAATGTCGGGCTCGACTACCTGACCCTGGACCGCAGTGCCGACACCCTGTCCGGCGGTGAGGCCCAGCGTATCCGCCTGGCCAGCCAGATCGGCGCCGGCCTGGTGGGAGTGATGTACATCCTCGACGAGCCATCCATCGGCCTGCACCAGCGGGACAACGATCGCCTGCTGGGCACCCTCAAGCACCTGAGGGACATCGGCAACACGGTGATCGTGGTCGAACACGACGAAGACGCCATCCGCCTGGCCGACTATGTGGTGGATATCGGACCGGGAGCCGGAGTACATGGCGGCCAGATCGTCGCCGAAGGCACCGCGGCCGAGGTCATGGAGCACCCGGATTCCCTGACGGGCAAGTACCTGTCGGGGCGGGTGAAGATCGTGGTCCCGGCCAAGCGCACGCCGCGCAACAAGAAGCTGTCCCTGACCCTCAAGGGTGCCCGTGGCAACAATCTGCGCAATGTCGACCTGGAGATTCCAATCGGCCTGCTGACCTGCGTCACCGGGGTATCCGGCTCGGGCAAGTCGACGCTGATCAACAATACCCTGTTCCCACTAAGCGCCACCGCGCTGAACGGCGCTACCACCCTGGAAGCCGCACCGCACGACAGCATCAATGGGCTGCAGCATCTGGACAAGGTGGTGGACATCGACCAAAGCCCGATCGGTCGCACGCCCCGTTCCAACCCAGCCACCTACACCGGGTTGTTCACCCCGATCCGCGAGCTGTTCGCTGGCGTGCCGGAGTCTCGCTCCCGCGGCTACGGCCCTGGACGCTTCTCCTTCAACGTCAAGGGCGGTCGCTGCGAGGCGTGCCAGGGCGATGGCCTGATCAAGGTGGAGATGCACTTCCTGCCGGACATCTACGTGCCCTGCGATGTGTGCAAGAGCAAGCGCTACAACCGCGAGACCCTGGAGATCAAGTACAAGGGCAAGAGCATCCACGAGGTCCTGGAAATGACCATCGAGGAAGCGCGGGAGTTCTTCGATCCGGTACCGGCCCTGGCGCGCAAGCTGCAGACCCTGATGGATGTGGGACTGTCCTACATCAAGCTCGGCCAATCGGCCACCACCTTGTCCGGTGGTGAGGCGCAGCGGGTCAAGCTGTCCCGTGAGCTGTCCAAGCGCGATACCGGCAAGACCTTGTATATCCTCGACGAACCGACCACCGGCCTGCATTTCGCGGATATCCAACAGTTGCTGGATGTCCTGCACCGCCTGCGCGACCACGGCAACACCGTGGTGGTGATCGAGCACAACCTGGATGTGATCAAGACCGCAGACTGGCTGGTGGACCTGGGTCCGGAAGGCGGCTCCAAAGGTGGCCAGATCATCGCGGTGGGTACACCGGAACAGGTGGCCGAGATGCCTCAGTCCCACACCGGCCACTATCTGAAGCCGTTGCTGATCCGCGACCGGGCCTGAGGGCCATGAAAAAGCCCCTGGCACCTTAGGGCGCCAGGGGCTTTTTTATTTCTTGCGTTCGCCAATGGCCAACGCCGTCTGCGATCAGAACTGCGATTGCAGGTAGTTCTCCAGGCCGATGGACTTGATCAGACCCAGTTGCTTTTCCAGCCAGTAGGTGTGGTCTTCCTCGGTGTCCGCCAGTTGGACCCGCAGGATGTCACGGCTGATGTAGTCCTTGTGCAGTTCGCACAACTCGATGCCTTTGCACAGTGCCGCGCGCACTTTGTATTCCAGGCGCAGGTCGCTGGCCAGCATGTCCGGCACAGTGGTGCCAGTGTCGAGATCGTCAGGACGCATGCGCGGCGTGCCCTCGAGCATCAGGATGCGGCGGATCAAGGCGTCAGCGTGTTGTGCCTCTTCCTCCATCTCGTGGTTGATGCGCTCATAGAGCTTGGTGAAGCCCCAGTCTTCGTACATCCGCGAATGAATGAAATATTGGTCGCGTGCTGCCAGTTCTCCCGTCAGCAACGTGTTGAGGTAATCGATTACGTCGGGATGACCTTGCATCGCCCTACATCTCCCTGCTTGAAAGTGGATAGTTTGAACCAAGCTGACTCGCAGGTCACTCAAAAACAGCAGGAAAAGTGAAGATTATCCGAGAAAAGTAGTACAAATAACGCAAAAACCGCCCAAATGAGGGCGGTTCTGCTTCTTATTTAGACTTACTTGAGCGATACGCCCAAGGCTTTGGCAATACCTTCTCCATAGGCTTGATCAGCCTTGAAGAAGTGTTGCAACTGACGCTGCACTACATCGGCCGTAACGCCGGCCATGGCGCCAGCAATGTTGTTGATCAACAAAGCCTTCTGCCCGTCATCCATGAGACGGAACAGAGCGCCTGCGTGGCTGTAGTAGTCCGTATCCTCACGATGATCGTAGCGATCGGCTGCGCCACTCAGAGCCAGCGCTGGCTCTGCATAACGTGGTGCTTGCTTCGGCGCGTCACTGTAGCTGTTCGGCTCGTAGTTCGGCGCTGCGCCACCATTGGTGCCAAACGCCATCGCTCCATCGCGCTGGTAGCTGTTGACCGGGCTCAGCGGCGCATTCACCGGCAGTTGCTGGTGATTGGTACCAACGCGATAGCGATGCGCATCGGCGTAGGCAAACACCCGGCCCTGCAGCATGCGATCTGGCGACAGGCCGACACCGGGAACCATGTTGCTTGGACCAAACGCCGCCTGTTCGACCTCTGCGAAGTAGTTAAGCGGGTTGCGGTTCAACTCCAGTTCACCCACCTCGATCAACGGGAACTCCTTCTGCGACCAGGTCTTGGTCACATCGAAGGGATTCTCGTAGTGCGCTGCAGCCTGGGCCTCGGTCATGATCTGGATGCAAACGCTCCATTTCGGGAAGTCACCACGCTCGATAGCATTGAACAGGTCACGCTGGGCGTAGTCCGGATCGGTGCCAGCCAAGCGAGCAGCCTCTGCCGGAGCCAGGTTCTTGATCCCTTGCTTGGTCTTGTAGTGCCACTTGACCCAGTGCCGCTCGCCCTTCGCGTTGATCAGGCTATAGGTATGGCTGCCGAAACCGTGCATATGACGGTAGCCATCCGGGATACCCCGGTCGGAGAACAAGATGGTGACCTGGTGCAGAGCCTCTGGCGAGTGCGACCAGAAGTCCCACATTGCCTGGGCGCTCTTCAGGTTGTTCTGGGGAAGACGTTTCTGGGTGTGGATGAAGTCCGGAAACTTCAGCGGATCTCGAATGAAGAACACCGGAGTGTTGTTACCGACGATGTCCCAGTTGCCTTCCTCGGTATAGAACTTCAGAGCAAAACCACGCGGGTCACGCTCGGTATCGGCCGAGCCACGTTCACCACCTACAGTGGAAAAGCGCAGGAAGGTCGGGGTCTTCTTGCCTACCGACTCGAACAGCTTGGCGCTGGTGTACTGCGTGATGTCGCGGGAAACCGTGAAGGTGCCATAGGCGCCCGAGCCCTTGGCGTGCACACGGCGCTCAGGAATGTTTTCGCGATTGAAATGGGCGAGCTTTTCGATCAGGTGGAAATCGTCGAGAAGCAGCGGGCCACGGGGGCCAGCAGAACGGGAATTCTGGTTGTCAGCGACAGGAGCGCCACTTGCGGTCGTAAGAACTTTGGTCTGGCTCATGCTCAATATTCCTCTGTCTGTCTTGGAACTGCCGGCTAATCGGCTGAGAAAGAGTATTGACCATGATTGTTACAACATCCAATGCATTAGATTTCGCAAAACGATAGAAATTAACAATGAATGGACACACAAAAAACCGGGCACTAGGCCCGGTTCCTTGTTTCAGACTGACGTCTTACTCAGCGGATACAGCTTCGCCGCCAACAGCACGATCAACCAGTTCAACGTACGCCATAGGAGCGTTGTCGCCAGCGCGGAAACCGCACTTGAGGATGCGCAGGTAGCCGCCCTCACGGGTAGCGTAACGCTTGCCCAGATCGTTGAAGAGCTTACCAACGATAGCTTTCGAACGAGTACGGTCGAATGCCAGACGACGGTTAGCAACGCTGTCTGTCTTGGCCAGAGTGATCAGCGGCTCGGCAACGCGGCGCAGTTCTTTGGCTTTCGGCAGGGTAGTTTTGATCAGCTCGTGCTCGAACAGCGACACCGCCATGTTCTGGAACATGGCCTTGCGGTGCGAGCTGGTGCGGCTCAGGTGACGCCCACTTTTACGATGACGCATGGTTCATTCCTTACCAAACACAACGTTCGGTGATTACGACGATCAGGCAGTCGCCTTGTCGTCCTTCTTAAGACTTGCAGGCGGCCAGTTATCGAGGCGCATGCCGAGGGACAGACCGCGGGAGGCCAGAACATCCTTGATTTCAGTCAAGGATTTCTTGCCCAGGTTCGGAGTCTTCAACAGTTCTACTTCGGTACGCTGAATCAGGTCGCCGATGTAGTAAATGTTTTCCGCCTTAAGGCAGTTAGCCGAACGTACAGTCAGTTCCAGATCGTCAACCGGGCGAAGCAGGATCGGATCGATCTCGTCTTCCTGCTCGACTACCACTGGCTCACTGTCACCTTTGAGGTCGACGAACGCAGCCAACTGCTGTTGCAGGATGGTTGCAGCACGGCGGATAGCCTCTTCAGGGTCCAGAGTACCGTTGGTTTCCAGATCAATAACCAGCTTGTCCAGGTTGGTACGCTGCTCGACACGGGCGTTTTCCACCACGTATGCGATACGGCGAACCGGGCTGAACGAAGAGTCGAGCTGCAAGCGACCAATGCTGCGGCTTTCGTCTTCATCGCTTTGACGCGAGTCGGCCGGCTCATAACCACGACCACGAGCTACTACGAGCTTCATGTTCAGAGCGCCGTTAGACGCCAGGTTAGCGATTACGTGATCGGGATTAACGATCTCGACATCATGATCCAGCTGAATATCGGCAGCGGTAACCACCCCCGAACCCTTCTTCGACAAGGTCAGCGTAACTTCGTCACGGCCGTGCAGCTTGATAGCCAGACCTTTAAGGTTCAACAGGATTTCAATTACGTCTTCCTGTACACCTTCGATGGCGCTGTACTCGTGGAGCACACCGTCAATCTCGGCCTCGACTACTGCACAGCCGGGCATTGAGGACAACAGGATGCGGCGCAGCGCGTTGCCCAGGGTGTGGCCAAAACCACGCTCGAGAGGCTCGAGGGTGATCTTGGCGCGGGTTGGACTGACAACCTGCACATCAATATGGCGGGGTGTCAGGAACTCATTTACCGAAATCTGCATGGATGCACCTATTTTCTAGCCCTTACTTGGAGTAGAGCTCGACAATCAGGCTTTCGTTGATGTCGGCGGACAGATCACTGCGAGCTGGAACGTTCTTGAAAACGCCCGACTTCTTCTCAGTGTCTACTTCTACCCATTCTACGCGGCCACGTTGAGCACACAGATCGAGAGCTTGGACAATGCGAAGTTGGTTTTTTGCTTTCTCGCGAACAGCGACCACGTCACCAGCACGAACCTGGTAGGACGGAACGTTAACGGTCTGACCGTTTACGCTGATCGACTTGTGCGATACCAGCTGACGGGATTCGGCACGAGTAGAACCGAAGCCCATGCGGTATACAACGTTGTCCAGACGGCATTCCAGCAGCTGCAACAGGTTCTCACCAGTTGCGCCCTTCTTGCCGGCGGCTTGTTTGTAGTAACCGCTGAATTGACGCTCCAGAACGCCGTAGATACGACGAACTTTTTGCTTTTCACGCAGCTGGGTACCGTAGTCGGATTGACGACCACGACGCTGGCCGTGGATGCCAGGAGCTGCTTCGATGTTGCACTTGGATTCGATAGCGCGCACACCGCTCTTCAGGAAGAGATCGGTGCCTTCGCGACGAGCCAGTTTGCATTTTGGACCAATGTAACGAGCCATTCTTTACAATCTCCTGGATTACACGCGGCGCTTCTTCGGCGGACGGCACCCGTTGTGCGGGATTGGCGTCACGTCGGTGATGCTGGCGATCTTGTAGCCACAGCCGTTCAGAGCACGAACTGCGGATTCACGACCTGGACCTGGGCCCTTGACGTTAACGTCGAGGTTCTTCAGGCCATATTCCAGCGCAGCTTGGCCAGCACGCTCAGCAGCTACTTGAGCAGCGAACGGAGTGGACTTACGAGAACCGCGGAAACCCGAACCACCGGAGGTTGCCCAGGAAAGAGCGTTACCCTGACGGTCGGTGATGGTCACGATGGTGTTGTTGAAAGACGCGTGGATATGGGCGATGCCATCAACCACTGTCTTTTTGATTTTCTTACGAGGACGAGCAGCAGGTTTTGCCATGACTAAATTCCTGTCGATTCGCTGGTGCGATTACTTGCGGATCGGCTTACGCGGACCTTTGCGAGTACGCGCGTTGGTCTTGGTACGCTGACCGCGTACTGGCAGACCACGACGATGGCGCAGACCGCGATAGCAGCCCAGGTCCATCAAGCGTTTGATTTTCATGTTGTTTTCGCGACGCAGGTCACCTTCAGTGGTGAACTTCGCCACTTCGCCACGCAGCTGTTCAATTTGCTCGTCGCTCAGATCCTTGATCTTCGCAGCTGGGTTGACCCCAGTCACTGCACAGATTTTGTGTGCAGTAGTGCGACCAACACCATAGATGTAGGTCAGCGAGATAACAGTATGCTTGTTATCTGGAATGTTAACGCCTGCAATACGGGCCATTCAGTGGGACTCCAATTGACAGCTACCTACGCCCCGGAAGCCAAGAAATAGGGCGCGAGATAATATCGCTGTAATAACAAATAATCAACCCGGCAGCGCACTAGCTGCCGGGCTTGAAGCACAATCACACTCAGCCTTGGCGCTGCTTGTGACGTGGTTCCGCGCTGCAAATTACTCGAACAACACCTTCGCGGCGAATAATCTTGCAGTTACGGCACAGCTTTTTCACCGATGCACGAACTTTCATCACCAACTCCTCGAACCTTATGGATTAGCGCAGCATGCCGCTGCCGTAACCCTTCAGGTTGGCTTTCTTCATCAGGGATTCGTACTGGTGGGAAACGAGGTGCGATTGTACTTGCGACATGAAGTCCATAACAACCACGACCACGATCAGCAACGAGGTCCCGCCAAGGTAGAACGGAACGTTTGCAGCAACCACCAGGAACTGTGGCAACAGGCAGACGGCCGTCATATATAGAGCACCGAACATGGTCAAGCGGGTCAGAACGCCATCAATGTAGCGTGCCGATTGCTCACCTGGACGGATGCCCGGAATAAAGGCACCGGACTTCTTCAGGTTTTCCGCTACGTCTTTCGGATTGAACATCAACGCCGTATAGAAGAAGCAGAAGAAAATAATCCCTGCACTAAACAGCAGAATATTCAACGGCTGACCAGGAGCGATCGACTGCGAGATGTCCTGCAACCAGCCCATACCTTCAGACTGACCGAACCAGGCACCCAACGAAGCCGGAAACAGCAAAATGCTGCTCGCGAAGATAGCAGGAATAACACCGGCCATATTCACTTTCAGCGGCAAGTGGCTGGTCTGCGCAGCAAACACCTTACGGCCCTGCTGACGCTTGGCGTAGTGAACAGCAATACGACGCTGGCCACGCTCAATGAACACCACAAAACCGATGATCGCTACTGCCAGCAAACCGATCGCAACCAAGGCGAAAATGTTGATATCACCCTGACGTGCAGACTCGAAAGACTGCCCGATCGCTCTCGGAAGACCGGCGACGATACCTGCGAAAATCAACATCGAGATACCGTTGCCAACACCACGCTCAGTAATCTGCTCACCCAGCCACATCATGAACATCGCGCCAGCCACGAAAGTGGATACCGCGACGAAATGGAAGCCAAAGTCACCAGTGAACGCAACGCCCTGCCCGGCCAGACCAACGGACATGCCGATAGCCTGAACCAGAGCGAGGACGACAGTGCCGTAGCGGGTGTACTGGCTGATCTTGCGACGGCCAGCTTCACCTTCCTTCTTCAACTGCTCCAGCTGTGGGCTGACAGCGGTCATGAGTTGCATGATGATCGATGCCGAGATGTACGGCATGATCCCCAATGCAAAGATACTCATGCGCTCCAGCGCACCACCGGAAAACATGTTGAACAAGCTAAGAATGGTCCCCTCATTCTGTCGAAACAGGTCTGCGAGTCGATCAGGGTTGATACCTGGAACCGGGATGTGCGCACCTATCCGATAGACGATAATCGCCATGAACAGAAAACGCAGACGAGCCCAGAGTTCAGACATACCGCCTTTGCCGAGCGCAGAGAGAGCACCTTGCTTAGCCATTTATTCCTCGAACTTGCCGCCAGCTGCTTCGATAGCCGCACGCGCACCTTTGGTGGCTGCGATGCCCTTGATGGTCACAGCGCGAGTAACTTCACCGGACAGCATGATTTTCACACGCTGAACGTTCTGGTTAATCACGTTGGCATCTTTCAGGGACTGCACGGTGACGATGTCGCCTTCCACTTTAGCCAGCTCGGACAGACGCACTTCTGCGCGATCCATGGCTTTCAGGGAAACGAAACCGAACTTCGGCAGGCGACGATGCAGCGGCTGTTGACCGCCTTCAAAGCCTGGAGCAATGGTGCCACCGGAGCGGGAAGTCTGACCTTTGTGACCACGGCCACCAGTCTTACCCAAACCGCTACCGATACCACGGCCCGGACGATGCTTTTCGCGACGGGAACCCGGCGCTGGACTCAGATCATTGAGTTTCATCGATTAACCCTCGACACGCAGCATGTAGTAAGCCTTGTTGATCATCCCGCGATTCTCGGGAGTATCCTGGACTTCTACAGTGTGACCGATGCGACGCAGGCCCAGACCCTTAACGCACAGTTTGTGGTTAGGGATACGGCCGGTCATGCTTTTGATCAGCGTTACTTTAACGGTAGCCATGATCAGATGATCTCCTGGACGCTTTTGCCACGCTTGGCGGCAATGGATTCAGGGGACTGCATCGCCTTCAAACCCTTGAAAGTGGCGTGAACCACGTTTACTGGGTTAGTCGAGCCGTAGCACTTGGCCAGAACGTTCTGAACGCCAGCAACCTCGAGGACAGCACGCATAGCGCCGCCAGCGATGATACCGGTACCTTCAGAAGCAGGCTGCATGTACACCTTGGAAGCGCCGTGGGCAGACTTCATTGCGTACTGCAGGGTAGTGCCGTCCAGATCAACTTGGATCATGTTGCGACGAGCAGCTTCCATTGCCTTCTGGATCGCAGCAGGCACTTCACGCGACTTGCCACGGCCGAAGCCAACACGGCCCTTACCATCACCAACCACGGTCAACGCGGTGAAAGTGAAGATACGGCCACCTTTTACGGTTTTGGCTACGCGGTTAACTTGAACCAGCTTCTCGATGTAGCCTTCGTCGCGCTTTTGGTCGTTATTGGACATAACTTAGAACTCCAGCCCAGCTTCACGAGCAGCCTCAGCCAGCGCCTTGACGCGGCCGTGGTACTTGAAGCCGGAACGGTCGAAAGCCACTTGCGAGACACCAGCGGCTTTTGCACGCGTAGCGACCAGCTGGCCAACCTTAGTAGCCGCGTCGATGTTGCCAGTGGCGCCATCACGCAGTTCTTTATCCAAAGTCGAGGCGCTTGCCAGGACCTTGTTGCCGTCGGCCGAAATGACCTGGGCGTAGATGTGCTGCGAAGAGCGGAACACGCAGAGACGCACGACTTCGAGTTCGTGCATTTTCAGGCGTGCTTTGCGAGCGCGACGCAGTCGAGTAACTTTTTTGTCGGTCATTTGCTATGCCCTACTTCTTCTTGGCTTCTTTACGACGGACGACTTCGTCCGCGTAGCGCACACCTTTACCTTTGTAAGGCTCTGGTGGACGGAAGTCGCGGATCTCAGCGGCCACTTGACCTACCAGCTGCTTGTCGATGCCCTTGATCAGGATATCGGTCTGGCTAGGAGTCTCAGCGGTGACGCCTGCCGGCAGTTCGTAATCCACTGGATGCGAGAAGCCGAGGGCCAGGTTCAGCACTGTGCCTTTTGCCTGTGCCTTGTAACCAACACCGACCAGCTGGAGCTTGCGCTCGAAGCCTTGGCTTACGCCCTGGACCATGTTGTTAACCAGTGCACGAGTAGTACCGGCCATTGCGCGAGTTTGCTGGTCGCCATTGCGAGCAGCAAAACGCAGCTCACCGGCTTCCTGAACAATTTCAACGGAGGCGTGTACGTTCAGTTCGAGAGTACCCTTGGCACCCTTCACCGAAAGCTGTTGGCCGGCGAATTTTACTTCGACGCCAGCTGGCAGCTTAACGGGGTTCTTAGCGACGCGAGACATGCTTATCCCCCCTTAGAACACAGTGCAAAGAACTTCGCCGCCGACACCGGCAGCGCGCGCAGCACGATCAGTCATCACACCTTTGTTGGTGGAGACGATAGACACGCCGAGGCCGCCACGTACTTTCGGCAGCTCTTCAACGGACTTGTACTGACGCAGGCCTGGACGGCTAACGCGCTTCACTTCCTCGATGACCGGACGGCCTTCGAAGTACTTCAGCTCGATGGACAGCAGAGGTTTGATTTCGCTGCTGATCTGATAACCCGCAATGTAACCTTCGTCCTTCAGGACTTTTGCTACAGCCACCTTCAAAGTGGAAGACGGCATGCTCACGACGGACTTTTCAGCCATCTGGGCATTACGGATTCGAGTTAGCATGTCCGCTAACGGGTCCTGCATACTCATGGGCTAGATGCTCCTGATACAAAAAGAATTAGCCTTGCGGCTACAGCTTTCGCCAAAGAAGCCCGGGCAAAAAACACGGGCTCAGGCGAGCCGGTCATTCTAGACACACCCCAGAAATGAATCAAGCCCCAAAAGGGGCTTGATTCATGCTCGAACTCACCGGTGATCGGGATTTTTCACCCCTATCACCATGAGCCTGTCGCCATTACCAGCTGGCTTTTACCAGACCTGGAACGTCACCACGCATTGCGGCTTCACGCAGCTTGTTACGGCCCAGGCCGAACTTGCGGTAAACGCCATGCGGACGACCGGTCAGGCGGCAACGGTTACGCATGCGCGAAGCGCTTGCGTCACGTGGTTGCTTCTGCAGAGCTACGGTAGCTTCCCAACGGGCTTCTGGACTTGCGTTCAGATCCACGATGATCGCTTTCAGCGCTGCACGCTTGGCGGCGTACTTGGCAACGGTGAGCTGACGCTTCAGCTCACGGTTCTTCATGCTCTTCTTGGCCATTTTCCTACTCCAATCAGTTGCGGAACGGGAATTTGAAAGCACGCAGCAGAGCGCGGCCTTCATCATCGTTCTTGGCAGTGGTGGTCAGGGTAATGTCCAGACCGCGGAGAGCATCGATCTTGTCGTAATCGATTTCCGGGAAAATGATCTGCTCTTTCACGCCCATGCTGTAGTTGCCACGACCATCGAAGGACTTGGCATTCAGGCCGCGGAAGTCGCGAACCCGAGGCAGGGAGATCGACAGCAGACGATCCAGGAACTCGTACATACGCTCGCGGCGCAGGGTCACTTTGACGCCGATCGGCCATCCTTCGCGGACTTTGAAGCCAGCGATGGATTTACGAGCGTGAGTCACAACGACTTTCTGGCCGGTGATCTTTTCCAGGTCAGCAACAGCGTGCTCGATGACTTTTTTGTCGCCGATCGCTTCGCCCAGACCCATGTTCAGGGTGATCTTGGTAACGCGCGGAACTTCCATCACGTTCGAAAGCTTAAGTTCTTCCTTAAGCTTCGGGGCGATTTCCTTCCGGTAAATCTCTTGGAGTCGTGCCATGGTCTTCTACCTAGCAGTGTTCAAGCATCAACCGCTTTTTGGGTCGACTTGAAGACACGAATTTTCTTGCCGTCTTCTACTTTGAAGCCAACGCGGTCAGCCTTGTTGGTTTCGCTGTTGAAAATAGCAACGTTGGAAGCGTGCAGTGGCGCTTCTTTCTCGACGATACCGCCTTGTACGCCCGACATCGGGTTAGGCTTGGTATGACGCTTGACCAGGTTCAGGCCACCTACGACCAGACGGTCGTCAGCCAGAACCTTAAGCACCTTACCGCGCTTACCTTTGTCTTTGCCGGCGATCACGATGATCTCGTCGTCACGACGAATCTTTTGCATGTCGGATCTCCTTACAGCACTTCTGGGGCGAGCGAGACGATCTTCATGAACTTCTCAGTACGAAGTTCACGGGTCACTGGCCCAAAGATACGGGTGCCGATCGGCTCTTGCTTGTTGTTCAGCAGAACAGCAGCGTTGCCATCAAAGCGGATGATCGAGCCATCTGCACGGCGAACGCCGTGACGAGTGCGGACTACGACAGCAGTCATCACTTGGCCTTTTTTCACCTTACCGCGAGGAATTGCTTCCTTGACGGTAACCTTGATGATGTCACCGATACCAGCGTAACGACGATGGGAGCCACCCAGCACCTTGATGCACATAACGCGGCGAGCGCCGCTGTTATCGGCCACATCGAGCATGGATTGAGTCTGAATCATATAATTTCTCCGACCCCTAGCCCTTAGACTTCCACAGCGCGTTCGAGAACATCAACCAGGGCCCAGGACTTGGTCTTGGCCATCGGACGGGTCTCACGGATAGTGACCTTGTCGCCGATGTGGCACTGGTTGGTTTCGTCGTGCGCGTGCAGCTTAGTCGAACGCTTAACGTATTTACCGTAGATAGGGTGCTTAACGCGACGCTCGATCAGAACGGTGATGGTCTTGTCCATCTTGTCGCTGACAACACGGCCAGTCAGCGTACGGACAGTTTTTTCGGCTTCAGCCATGATTACTTACCTGCCTGCTGGTTGAGCACAGTCTTCACGCGAGCGATGTCACGCTTAACTTGCGAGAGCAGATGAGACTGCCCCAACTGGCCAGTTGCTTTCTGCATGCGCAGATTGAACTGGTCGCGCAGCAGGCCGAGCAGTTGCTCGTTCAGCTGCTGTGCGGATTTTTCACGAAGTTCATTCGCTTTCATCACATCACCGTCCGCTTAACAAAGGAGGTGGCGAGAGGCAGCTTTGCAGCAGCCAGGGCGAAAGCCTCACGCGCCAGCTCTTCAGAAACACCCTCGATTTCATACAGGACTTTGCCTGGCTGAATCTGGGCAACCCAGTATTCGACGTTACCCTTACCTTTACCCATCCGAACTTCGAGTGGCTTCTTGGAAATAGGCTTGTCCGGGAATACACGGATCCAGATCTTGCCGCCACGTTTTACGTGACGGGTCAGGGCACGACGTGCCGACTCGATCTGACGAGCGGTGAGACGACCACGAGCAACAGACTTCAGCGCGAACTCGCCGAAGCTGACCTTGCTACCGCGCAGTGCCAGACCACGGTTGTGGCCGGTCATCTGCTTGCGGAACTTCGTACGCTTTGGTTGCAACATTTGGCGTACCCCTTACTTAGCAGCTTTTTTACGAGGCGCTGGCGCTTGCGGCTTCAGCTCTTCTTGGCGACCACCAATTACTTCGCCTTTGAAGATCCAAACCTTCACACCGATCACACCGTAGGTGGTGTGAGCTTCGTAGGTGGCATAGTCGATATCGGCACGGAGGGTGTGCAGTGGCACACGACCTTCGCGATACCATTCAGTACGTGCGATTTCAGCACCGCCGAGACGACCGCTCACTTGGATTTTGATGCCTTTGGCACCAATGCGCATGGCGTTCTGTACGGCGCGCTTCATGGCACGACGGAACATTACGCGACGCTCCAGCTGCTGAGCTACGCTCTGCGCAACCAGCATACCGTCGAGTTCCGGCTTGCGGATCTCTTCGATATTGATGTGCACAGGCACACCCATTTGCTTGGTCAGGTCCTGACGCAGTTTTTCAACATCTTCACCTTTCTTGCCAATCACGATGCCGGGACGAGCGGTGTGGATGGTGATGCGTGCAGTTTGAGCCGGACGATGGATATCGATACGGCTTACGGACGCGCTTTTTAGTTTGTCTTGGAGATACTCACGCACATTCAGATCTGCGAGCAAATAGTCCGCATAAGTCCGACCGTCTGCGTACCAGACGGAGGTGTGCTCCTTGACGATTCCCAGGCGAATGCCAATGGGATGTACTTTCTGACCCATCTCTTCGACTCCGTTACTTGTCAGCAACCTTGACAGTGATATGGCAAGACCGCTTGACGATGCGATCAGCACGGCCTTTGGCACGTGGCATGATGCGCTTCAGCGAACGCCCTTCGTTGACGAAAACGGTGGAGACCTTCAGGTCATCAACGTCTGCGCCTTCGTTATGCTCGGCGTTGGCTACGGCCGACTCCAGCACTTTCTTCATGATCTCGGCGGCTTTCTTACTGCTGAAAGCCAACAGGTTGAGCGCGTCGCCCACCTTCTTCCCGCGGATCTGGTCGGCGACCAAGCGGGCTTTCTGGGCGGAGATTCGAGCGCCCGACAGCTTAGCGGCTACTTCCATCGTTCCTTACCCCTTAACGCTTGGCTTTCTTGTCAGCCACGTGCCCGCGATATGTACGGGTACCGGCGAACTCGCCCAGTTTGTGGCCGACCATGTCTTCGTTCACGAGAACTGGAACATGCTGACGACCGTTATGCACAGCAATGGTCAGACCGACCATTTGTGGCAGGATCATGGAACGGCGCGACCAGGTCTTAACTGGTTTGCGATCGTTCTTTTCCGCCGCCACTTCGATCTTCTTCAGTAGGTGAAGATCAATAAAAGGACCTTTTTTCAGAGAACGTGGCACTGTCGTATCCCTCTATTTACTTGCGACGACGGACGATCATTTTGTCGGTACGCTTATTACCACGAGTCTTCGCGCCCTTAGTCGGGAAGCCCCATGGCGATACCGGATGACGACCACCGGAGGTACGACCTTCACCACCACCATGTGGGTGGTCAACCGGGTTCATGGCAACACCACGAACGGTTGGGCGAACGCCACGCCAGCGTTTGGCACCAGCTTTACCCAGCGAACGCAGGCTATGCTCGGAGTTCGAGACTTCGCCCAGGGTCGCGCGGCATTCAGCCAGCACTTTACGCATCTCACCAGAACGCAGACGCAGGGTCACGTAGACACCCTCACGAGCGACCAGCTGAGCCGAAGCACCAGCCGAACGAGCGATTTGCGCGCCTTTACCTGGCTTCAGTTCGATGCCGTGTACGGTGCTACCAACTGGAATGTTACGCAGCTGCAGAGAGTTGCCCGGCTTGATCGGTGCCAGGGCACCTGCGATCAGCTGGTCGCCAGCACTCACGCCTTTAGGGGCGATGATGTAGCGACGCTCGCCATCGGCGTAGCACAGCAGAGCGATGTGAGCAGTACGGTTTGGATCGTATTCGATACGCTCGACGGTGGCAGCGATGCCATCCTTGTCGTTGCGACGGAAGTCGACCAGACGATAATGCTGCTTATGACCACCACCAACGTGACGAGTAGTGATACGGCCATTGTTGTTACGACCACCAGACTTCGATTTTTTCTCGATCAGCGGTGCGTGAGGAGCGCCTTTATGCAGCTCCTGGTTGACCACCTTGACCACAAAACGGCGGCCAGGGGAAGTCGGTTTGCATTTAACGATTGCCATGATGCGCCCCTTCCTTACTCAGCACTGCTGCTGAAATCGAGATCTTGGCCTGGCTGAAGGGAGATAACTGCCTTCTTCCAGTCATTACGCTTGCCCAGACCACGTGCGGTACGCTTGCTCTTACCCAGAACGTTCAGGGTAGTAACGCGCTCCACTTTCACGCTGAACAGGCTTTCGACGGCCTTCTTGATTTCCAGCTTGGTTGCATCGGTAGCAACCTTGAAAACGAACTGGCCTTTCTTGTCTGCCAGAACCGTAGCCTTCTCGGAAACATGCGGGCCAAGCAGAACTTTAAATACGCGTTCCTGGTTCATCCCAGCAGCTCCTCGAATTTCTTCACGGCCGACACAGTGATCAACACTTTGTCGTATGCGATCAGACTAACTGGATCGGAACCTTGCACATCACGAACATCAACGTGAGGCAGGTTACGAGCAGCCAGGTACAGGTTCTGATCAACAGCGTCAGACACGATCAGAACGTCGGTCAGACTCATGCCGTTCAGCTTACCCAGCAGATCTTTGGTTTTCGGAGTTTCGACAGCGAAATCCTGAACCACGACCAGACGATCAGTGCGCACCAGCTCAGCAAGGATGGAACGCATTGCTGCGCGATACATCTTCTTGTTCAGCTTCTGGGAGTGATCTTGAGGACGAGCTGCGAAAGTGGTGCCGCCGCCGCGCCAGATTGGGCTGCGGATAGTACCAGCACGAGCACGGCCAGTACCTTTCTGACGCCATGGGCGCTTACCGCCACCAGAAACGTCGGAACGGGTCTTTTGCTGCTTGCTACCCTGACGGCCGCCAGCCATGTAGGCCACGACTGCTTGGTGAACCAGCGTCTCGTTGAATTCGCCGCCAAATGTCAGTTCGGAAACTTCGATCGCTTGAGCGTCATTTACATTTAATTGCATGTCAGCTTCCCCTTAACCGCGAGCCTTGGCCGCCGGACGCACAACCAGGTTGCCGCCAGTAGCGCCAGGAACAGCGCCCTTGACCAACAACAGATTGCGTTCAGCGTCGACGCGCACTACTTCGAGGGACTGCACGGTCACGCGCTCAGCGCCCATATGACCGGACATTTTCTTGCCCTTGAATACACGACCAGGAGTCTGGCACTGGCCAATAGAGCCCGGGACGCGGTGGGAAACGGAGTTACCGTGGGTGTTATCTTGACCGCGGAAATTCCAACGCTTGATGGTACCGGCGAAGCCTTTACCTTTCGACTGACCGGTAACATCTACCAGTTGGCCAGCTGCGAAGATTTCTGCGCTGATCAGATCGCCAGCTTGGTACTCGCCTTCTTCAAGACGGAATTCCCAAACGCCACGACCAGCAGCAACATTTGCTTTAGCGAAGTGACCTGCCTGAGCGGCAGTCACGCGCGAAGCACGACGCTCACCTACAGTGACTTGCACTGCACGATAGCCATCGGTTTCTTCAGTTTTGAACTGGGTGACACGATTCGGTTCGATCTCGATGACCGTGACCGGAATGGAGACACCTTCTTCGGTGAAAATGCGGGTCATACCGCACTTACGACCGACTACACCAATAGTCATGTTGTAAACCTCATGAGTGTACGGGGCTTTCACCCGCTATGGCCGCCCATTTCAGAGCGTTACACGACCAAGACCGAGTCTTAGCCGAGGCTGATCTGCACTTCCACACCTGCCGCAAGATCAAGCTTCATAAGTGCATCAACGGTTTTATCCGTTGGCTGAACGATGTCCAGCACGCGCTTATGAGTACGGATCTCGTACTGGTCACGCGCGTCTTTGTTGACGTGCGGGGAGACCAGAACGGTGAACCGCTCTTTACGAGTAGGCAGTGGAATTGGACCACGCACTTGAGCACCAGTACGTTTCGCGGTTTCCACGATTTCCTGGGTGGATTGGTCGATCAGGCGATGGTCGAAAGCCTTCAACCTGATACGGATTTGCTGATTTTGCATTGGATTTCAGACTCCAGGCTGCTATTCCCACCGGGCGCAATACGCCCGTTAAAAGGAGGCGCAATTCTATAGACGGCCCCACAGAGTGTCAACCCAATAAAAAAGCCCCCGCAAGCGGGGGCTTTTTCATGAGTCGTCGATTACTCGATGACTTTGGCTACGACGCCAGCGCCGACGGTACGACCGCCTTCACGGATAGCGAAACGCAGACCATCTTCCATCGCGATGGTTTTGATCAGAGTGACAGTCATCTGGATGTTGTCACCTGGCATTACCATTTCAACGCCTTCTGGCAGTTCGCAGTTACCGGTCACGTCAGTAGTACGGAAGTAGAACTGTGGACGATAGCCTTTGAAGAACGGAGTATGACGGCCGCCTTCTTCTTTGCTCAGAACGTAAACTTCAGCAGTGAACTTGGTGTGCGGCTTAACGGTACCCGGCTTAACCAGAACCTGGCCACGCTCAACGTCGTCACGCTTAGTGCCACGCAGCAGAACGCCGCAGTTCTCACCAGCACGACCTTCGTCCAGCAGCTTGCGGAACATTTCAACGCCGGTGCAGGTAGTTTTCTGAGTATCGCGCAGACCCACGATCTCAACTTCTTCCTGGATGCGAACGATGCCACGCTCAACACGGCCAGTTACCACGGTGCCACGACCGGAGATCGAGAACACGTCTTCGATTGGCATCAGGAACGGCTTGTCGATAGCACGCTCTGGCTCTGGGATGTAGGTGTCCAGAGTTTCTACCAGACGCTTAACAGCGGTGGTACCCATTTCGTTGTCGTCTTGGCCGTTCAGAGCCATCAGAGCCGAACCGATGATGATCGGAGTGTCATCACCTGGGAAGTCGTAAGTGCTCAGCAGATCGCGCACTTCCATCTCAACCAGTTCCAGCAGCTCAGCGTCGTCAACCATGTCAGCCTTGTTCAGGAAGACAACGATGTACGGAACGCCTACCTGGCGGGACAGCAGGATGTGCTCACGAGTTTGTGGCATCGGACCATCGGCAGCCGAGCAAACCAGGATCGCGCCGTCCATCTGGGCAGCACCAGTGATCATGTTTTTTACGTAGTCGGCGTGACCCGGGCAGTCAACGTGCGCGTAGTGACGAATGTTCGAATCGTACTCTACGTGCGCAGTGTTGATGGTGATACCACGAGCTTTTTCTTCTGGAGCGCTGTCGATCTTGTCGAAGTCAACACGAGCCGAACCGAAAACTTCGGAGCAAACGCGAGTCAGAGCAGCGGTCAGAGTGGTTTTACCGTGGTCAACGTGACCGATGGTGCCAACGTTGACGTGCGGTTTGTTACGTTCAAATTTTTCTTTAGCCACGACTATTAACTCCTAGCCTAAAGGGGAGGCTGAATCAGCCTTGTTTTTTAACGAGAGCTTCGACGATGTTCGACGGAGCTTCGGCGTATTTGGAGAATTCCATGGAGTAGCTCGCGCGACCCTGAGACATGGAACGAACGTCGGTTGCATAACCGAACATCTCACCCAGCGGCACTTCGGCGCGGATAACCTTGCCGGACACCGAGTCATCCATACCCTGGATCAGACCACGACGACGGTTCAGGTCACCCATCACGTCACCCATGTAGTCCTCTGGGGTTACTACTTCAACCTTCATGATCGGCTCAAGCACAACACCGCCGCCCTTCTGGGCCAGCTGCTTGGTCGCCATGGAGGCCGCTACCTTGAACGCCATCTCGTTGGAGTCGACGTCGTGGTAGGAACCATCAAACACGGTAGCCTTCAGGCCGATCAGCGGATAGCCGGCAACGACGCCGTTCTTCATCTGCTCTTCGATACCCTTCTGGATAGCCGGGATGTATTCCTTAGGAACCACACCACCAACGACTTCGTTGGTGAAGACCAGGCCTTCGGTAATGTTGCCGTTCGCATCGACGTCCGGCTCCGAGAAACGGATCCAGCAATGACCGAACTGGCCGCGACCGCCAGACTGGCGAACGAACTTGCCTTCGATCTCAACGTTGCTCTTGCTGATCTTCTCGCGGTACGAAACCTGCGGTTTGCCGATGTTGGCTTCGACGTTGAACTCGCGCTTCATGCGGTCAACGAGGATGTCCAGATGCAGCTCGCCCATACCAGAGATGATGGTCTGGCCGGTCTCTTCGTCGGTCTTGACACGGAACGACGGGTCTTCCTGAGCCAACTTGCCCAGTGCGATACCCATCTTCTCCTGGTCCTGCTTGGTTTTCGGCTCTACCGCTACCGAAATCACGGGCTCAGGGAAATCCATACGCTCAAGGATGATCTGCTTCTCGATATCGCACAGGGTGTCACCAGTGGTGACGTCCTTCATGCCGATCAGAGCAGCGATATCGCCTGCACGTACTTCCTTGATCTCTTCACGCTGGTTGGCGTGCATTTGCACCATACGACCAACGCGCTCTTTCTTGCCCTTGACCGAGTTGATCACGGAGTCGCCCGAGCTCAGGAAGCCCGAGTAAACACGCACGAAAGTCAGAGTACCAACGAACGGGTCGGTAGCGATCTTGAACGCCAGAGCCGAGAACGGTTCAGCATCGTCCGCATGACGCTCGTCGTAATCCGCCTCTACCAGCTCATCCTTCGGCTTCTCGATGAGGTCCGGATGGATACCCTTGATCGCAGGGATCTCGGTTGGAGCAGGCAGGAAGTCGATAACGGCGTCGAGAACCAGGGGAACACCCTTGTTCTTGAACGAAGAACCACAGACAGCTGGAACGATCTCGCTAGCCAGGGTGCGCGCACGCAGACCAGCCTTGATCTCCTCAGGAGTCAAGTCACCTTCTTCAAGGTACTTGTTCATCAGCTCTTCGTTGGCTTCGGCAGCAGCTTCAACCATGTTGGAGCGCCACTCGTTAGCCAGGTCCAGCATATCGGCAGGAATTTCTTCCTCGCGATAGGTAGTACCCTTGTCGTCGTCGTTCCAGTAGATAGCCTTCATCTTGATCAGGTCGACCTGACCCTGGAAGTTATCTTCCGAGCCGATAGCCAACTGAACCGGAACCGGAGTGTGGCCCAGACGGTTCTTGATCTGACCAACAACACGCAGGAAGTTGGCACCAGCACGGTCCATCTTGTTCACGTAAACAACACGTGGGACGCCGTACTTGTTGGCTTGACGCCATACGGTTTCGGACTGCGGCTCAACACCGGAAGTACCGCAGAACACCACGACCGCGCCGTCAAGCACACGCAGAGAACGCTCTACTTCAATGGTGAAGTCTACGTGGCCAGGGGTATCGATAACGTTTACACGATAGTTATCGTATTGACCGCGCGAACCTTTCCAGAAGGTAGTTACAGCAGCGGAGGTAATGGTAATCCCACGCTCCTGCTCCTGAACCATCCAGTCGGTGGTAGCAGCGCCGTCATGCACCTCACCCATCTTATGGCTGAGACCTGTGTAGAACAGGATCCGCTCGGTAGTGGTAGTCTTGCCCGCGTCAACGTGGGCACAGATACCGATGTTACGGTAGCGGTTGATTGCTGTAGTACGAGCCATAAAGCCCTCGCAAATTGAATGATGCCGATATTAGAAGCGGTAGTGCGAGAAAGCCTTGTTGGCTTCAGCCATACGGTGTACGTCTTCACGCTTCTTAACTGCAGCACCTTTGCCTTCGGCAGCGTCCAGCAGTTCGCCAGCCAAACGCAGAGCCATAGACTTCTCGCCGCGCTTGCGCGCGAAGTCTACCAACCAGCGCATTGCCAGAGCGTTACGACGGGACGGACGAACTTCGACCGGAACCTGGTAAGTAGCACCACCTACACGGCGCGACTTCACTTCGACCAGCGGAGCGATGGCGTCGAGAGCTTTCTCGAAGATTTCCAGGGGATCGCTGTTCTTGCGTTCTTTAACTTTTTCCAGCGCGCCATAAACGATACGCTCGGCAACGGCTTTCTTGCCGCTCTCCATAACGTGGTTCATGAACTTGGCGAGGATCTGGCTTCCGTATTTTGGATCGTCCAGAATCTCACGCTTGGCTGCTACGCGACGTCTTGGCATTGATAAGCCCTCAAACGGTCTTCAGGTTAGCTCGGGACAGTTGATCCAGAAGGAAACGTGCCCGACCTTACTCTTATCGACTCAATATAAATAAAATCTGCAAAACGACCGATTACTTCGGACGCTTGGTACCGTACTTCGAACGACCTTGGTTACGACCTTTAACGCCGGAAGTATCCAGGGAGCCGCGAACGGTGTGGTAACGAACACCTGGCAAGTCTTTTACACGGCCGCCACGGATCAGGACGACGCTGTGCTCTTGCAGGTTGTGGCCTTCACCACCGATGTACGAGGAAACCTCGAAACCGTTGGTCAGACGCACACGGCATACTTTACGCAGTGCCGAGTTAGGTTTTTTCGGCGTAGTGGTGTACACGCGAGTGCACACGCCACGACGTTGCGGGCAGTTCTGCAGCGCAGGCACGTCGGATTTCTCGACGATACGCTTGCGCGGCTGACGTACCAGCTGGTTGATAGTTGCCATCTACTAGCTCCACTGTTGTCTTTCGACATAAACAAAATGGCAAAGCACACGCTCTACCAATTTTAGGGGTACAAGAGTCTAAAGAGGATCTTGGCCCCAGTCAAGACAAGGCCCCGACCTCCCCGATCAGTGAAACTCGACATATTTGTCTCGTTTCTCAGTCGGAAAGGTCGGGGCCTCGGTCTCAATCTACTGCAGGCATCAGCTACCGCTGGAGTTCAGCGCTTCGGTCAGTGCTGCTTCGACTTCACTTGCGCTCACACGCAGAGGTTTGTCGGCATCACGACGACGCTTACGCTCGTTGTGGTAAGCCAGGCCAGTACCAGCCGGGATCAGACGACCCACGACAACGTTTTCTTTCAGGCCGCGCAGGTAGTCGCGCTTGCCGGTTACCGCCGCTTCGGTCAGTACGCGAGTGGTCTCTTGGAAAGAGGCCGCCGAGATGAACGATTCGGTAGACAAGGACGCCTTGGTGATACCCAGCAGTACGCGGGTGAACTTGGCGATGAACTTGTCTTCGGTGCTCAGGCGCTCGTTTTCCACCAGCACGTGAGTCAGTTCCATCTGGTCGCCCTTGATGAAGCTGGAATCACCGGACTCGGAGATCTCGACCTTACGCAGCATCTGACGCAGGATCGTCTCGATGTGCTTGTCGTTGATCTTCACGCCCTGCAGACGGTAAACGTCCTGGATCTCGTTGACGATGTACTTGGCCAGCGCACTTACACCCAGCAGACGCAGGATGTCGTGTGGATCGCTTGGACCGTCGGAGATAACTTCGCCGCGGTTCACTTGTTCGCCTTCGAAGACGTTCAAGTGACGCCACTTCGGAATCAGCTCCTCGTATGGATCGCTACCATCGTTCGGGGTGATGACCAGGCGACGCTTGCCCTTGGTTTCCTTACCAAACGCGATGGTACCGCTGACTTCCGCCAGGATCGACGCCTCTTTCGGACGACGAGCCTCGAACAAGTCGGCAACGCGCGGCAGACCACCGGTGATGTCACGGGTCTTCGAGGTTTCCTGCGGAATACGAGCGATAACATCACCGATCGCAATCTGGGCACCGTCGGCAACACCAACCAGGGCGTTAGCCGGCAGGAAGTACTGGGCCGGTACGTCGGTACCTGGCAGCAGCAGATCCTTGCCATCCATACCCACCATCTTCACGGCAGGACGAATGTCCTTACCGGCAGCTGGACGGTCTTTGACATCGAGCACTTCGATGTTGGTCATACCGGTCAATTCGTCGGTCTGACGCTTGATCGTGATGCCTTCTTCCATGCCCACGTAGGTCACGGTACCTTTCATTTCGGTAACGATCGGGTGGGTGTGCGGGTCCCACTTGGCCACGATGGCACCAGCGTCGACCTTGTCGCCTTCCTTCACCGAAATCACGGCACCGTATGGCAGCTTGTAGCGCTCGCGCTCGCGACCGAAGTCGTCGGCAATCGCCAACTCACCAGAACGAGACACGGCAACCAGGTGACCGTCGACACGCTCTACGTGCTTCAGGTTATGCAGGCGCACAGTACCGCCGTTCTTCACCTGGACGCTGTCGGCTGCCGAGGTCCGGCTCGCCGCACCACCGATGTGGAACGTACGCATGGTCAGCTGGGTACCCGGCTCACCGATGGACTGAGCGGCAATTACACCTACAGCCTCACCAATGTTCACCTGGTGACCACGAGCCAGATCGCGGCCGTAGCACTTGGCGCAGATGCCATAGCGGGTTTCACAGCTGATCGGCGAACGCACAACCACTTCGTCGATGCTGTTGAGCTCGATGAACTCGACCCACTTCTCGTCTACCAAGGTACCGGCAGGAACGATAACGTCCTCGGTGCCTGGCTTGAATACATCACGGGCGATAACACGACCCAATACGCGCTCACCCAGAGGCTCTACTACGTCACCGCCTTCAATGTGCGGAGTCATCAGCAGGCCGTGCTCGGTACCGCAATCGATCTCGGTAACCACCAGGTCTTGCGCCACGTCTACCAGACGACGAGTCAGGTAACCGGAGTTCGCAGTCTTCAATGCGGTATCCGCCAGACCTTTACGAGCACCGTGGGTCGAGATGAAGTACTGGAGTACGCTCAGACCTTCACGGAAGTTCGCAGTAATCGGCGTCTCGATGATGGAGCCGTCCGGCTTGGCCATCAGACCACGCATACCGGCCAGCTGACGGATCTGGGCCGCGGAACCCCGCGCACCCGAGTCGGCCATCATGTACATCGAGTTGAACGACTCTTGCTCGACTTCATCGCCATTACGGTCGACGACCTTCTCCTTCGAGAGGTTGGCCATCATCGCCTTGGAAACTTCGTCGTTGGCCTTCGACCACAGGTCGATCACCTTGTTGTACTTCTCACCCTGGGTTACCAGGCCGGAGGCGTACTGGCTCTCGATCTCTTTCACTTCGTCGGTGGCAGCACCGATGATGCGGGCTTTTTCATCCGGGATAACGAAGTCGTTAACACCGATGGAAACGCCGGAAATGGTCGAGTAGGCAAAACCGGTATACATCAACTGGTCAGCGAAGATCACGGTCTCTTTCAGACCGACCACGCGGTAGCACTGGTTGATCAGCTTGGAAATCGCCTTCTTCTTCATCGGCAGGTTGACGACGTCGAACGACAGACCCTTCGGCACAACCTGGAACAGCAGCGCACGGCCGACAGTGGTGTCGACGATACGGGTGGCGCTCACGCTGCCGCCATCACGATCATTGACGGTTTCGCTGATACGAACCTTGATCTTGGCATGCAGAGCAGCTTCGCCAGCGCGGAATACGCGGTCGACTTCCTGCAGGTCCGCGAACACACGACCTTCGCCCTTGGCGTTGATCGCTTCACGGGTCATGTAGTACAGACCCAGTACCACGTCCTGCGACGGAACGATGATCGGCTCACCGTTGGCTGGCGACAGGATGTTGTTGGTCGACATCATCAACGCACGCGCTTCCAGCTGGGCTTCCAGCGTCAGCGGTACGTGCACGGCCATTTGGTCACCGTCGAAGTCGGCGTTGTACGCCGCACAAACCAGAGGGTGCAGCTGGATAGCCTTACCTTCGATCAGTACGGGCTCAAACGCCTGGATACCCAGACGGTGAAGGGTCGGTGCACGGTTGAGCAGTACGGGGTGTTCGCGAATCACTTCGGCGAGAACGTCCCAAACCTCTGGCAGCTCACGCTCGACCATCTTCTTGGCGGCCTTGATGGTGGTCGCCAGACCACGCATTTCCAGCTTGCCGAAAATGAACGGCTTGAACAGCTCGAGAGCCATCTTCTTCGGCAGACCGCACTGGTGCAGACGCAGGGTCGGACCTACGGTAATTACCGAACGGCCGGAGTAGTCAACACGCTTACCGAGCAAGTTCTGACGGAAACGACCTTGCTTACCCTTGATCATGTCGGCCAGGGATTTCAGAGGACGCTTGTTCGAACCGGTGATGGCGCGACCGCGACGACCGTTGTCGAGCAGTGCATCGACCGCTTCCTGCAGCATGCGCTTTTCGTTGCGCACGATGATGTCAGGCGCAGACAGATCCAGCAGGCGCTTCAGACGGTTGTTACGGTTGATCACTCGACGATACAGATCGTTGAGGTCGGAAGTAGCGAAGCGACCGCCATCCAGCGGAACCAGTGGACGCAGATCCGGCGGCAGAACCGGCAGAACGGTCAGCACCATCCACTCAGGCAGGTTGCCGGAGCCCTGGAAGGCTTCCATCAACTTCAGGCGCTTGGACAGCTTCTTGATCTTGGTTTCCGAGTTGGTTTGCGGAATCTCTTCACGCAGGCGGCCGATCTCGTGCTCCAGGTCGATAGCGTGCAGCAGTTCGCGGACAGCTTCGGCACCCATGCGGGCATCGAAGTCATCACCGAACTCTTCCAACGCCTCGAAGTACTGCTCGTCGTTCAGCAGCTGACCCTTCTCCAGGGTGGTCATGCCCGGATCAATAACGACGTAGCTCTCGAAGTAGAGCACGCGCTCGATATCACGCAGGGTCATGTCCATCAGCAGGCCGATACGGGACGGCAGCGACTTCAGGAACCAGATGTGGGCGACTGGAGAAGCCAGTTCGATGTGCGCCATGCGCTCACGACGAACCTTGGCCAGCGCGACTTCAACGCCGCACTTCTCGCAGATCACACCACGATGCTTCAAGCGCTTGTACTTACCGCACAGGCACTCGTAATCCTTCACTGGACCAAAGATCTTGGCGCAGAACAGGCCGTCGCGCTCAGGTTTGAACGTACGGTAGTTGATGGTTTCCGGCTTTTTAACTTCACCGAACGACCACGAACGGATCATCTCAGGCGAGGCCAATCCAATACGGATGGCGTCGAACTCTTCGACTTGACCCTGGTTTTTCAGCAAATTCAGTAGGTCTTTCAAGGCCTTTCCTCCTGGCGGAGCAGGAAGCGGGCAATACCTGCCCCACTCCCCTTCGCGTCACGTGTTATTCGGTTTCCAGATCGATATCGATGCCGAGGGAACGAATTTCCTTGATCAACACGTTGAAGGACTCGGGCATGCCCGGCTCCATACGGTGATCGCCATCCACGATGTTCTTGTACATCTTGGTACGGCCGTTCACGTCGTCCGACTTCACTGTGAGCATTTCTTGCAGAGTGTACGCAGCACCGTATGCTTCCAGTGCCCAGACCTCCATCTCCCCGAAACGCTGACCACCGAACTGCGCCTTACCACCCAGCGGCTGCTGGGTAACCAGGCTGTACGAACCAGTAGAACGAGCGTGCATCTTGTCGTCTACCAGGTGGTTCAGTTTCAGCATGTACATGTAGCCAACGGTAACTGGACGCTCGAACTTGTTGCCGGTACGGCCGTCAGTCAGTTGCATCTGGCCGCTTTCTGGCAGGTCCGCCAGTTTCAGCATGGCCTTGATTTCGCTTTCCTTGGCACCGTCGAACACCGGAGTGGCCATCGGCACACCGCCGCGCAGGTTGTTCGCCAGGTCCAGGATCTCCTGGTCGGAGAAGCTGTCCAGGTCTTCGTTGCGACCACCGATCTGGTTGTAGATCTCGTCCAGGAAAGTACGCAGTTCTGCGACCTTGCGCTGTTCTTCGACCATGCGGTTGATCTTCTCGCCCAGACCTTTGGCCGCCAGGCCAAGGTGAGTTTCGAGAATCTGACCAACGTTCATACGCGAAGGTACGCCCAGAGGGTTCAGTACGACATCGACCGGAGTACCGTTGGCGTCGTGCGGCATGTCTTCGACCGGCATGATCACGGAGACCACACCCTTGTTACCGTGGCGACCGGCCATCTTGTCACCAGGCTGGATACGACGACGGATTGCCAGGTAGACCTTGACGATTTTCAGCACGCCCGGAGCCAGGTCATCACCTTGCTGCAGCTTACGCTTCTTGTCTTCGAACTTGTCGTCCAGCAGGCGACGGCGATCGACGATGTAGGCCTGGGCCTTCTCGAGCTGCTCGTTCAGAGCATCTTCCGCCATGCGCAGCTTGAACCACTGGCCGCGCTCAAGACCATCGAGCACTTCGTCAGTGATGTCCTGCCCCTTCTTCAGGCCTGCACCACCTTCGGCCTTATGGCCGACCAGGGCGGCACGCAAACGTTCGAAGGTCGCGCCTTCTACGATGCGGAACTCTTCGTTCAGATCCTTGCGGATCTCGTCCAGCTGGCTCTTCTCGATCGACAGGGCACGCGAGTCACGCTCGACGCCGTCACGAGTGAAGACCTGAACGTCGATGACAGTACCTTTGGTACCGGTAGGTACGCGCAGGGAGGTGTCTTTAACGTCGCTGGCCTTTTCACCGAAGATCGCACGCAGCAGCTTCTCTTCCGGAGTCAGCTGGGTCTCGCCTTTCGGAGTGACCTTACCAACCAGGATGTCGCCGGCGCCGACTTCAGCACCCACATAAACGATACCAGCCTCGTCCAGCTTGTTCAGCGCAGCCTCACCCACGTTCGGGATGTCCGCGGTGATTTCCTCTGGGCCAAGCTTGGTGTCACGCGCCACGCAGGTCAGTTCCTGGATGTGGATCGTGGTGAAGCGGTCTTCTTGAACCACGCGCTCGGAGAGGCAGATGGAGTCTTCGAAGTTGAAGCCGTTCCATGCCATGAACGCGATGCGCATGTTCTGACCCAGCGCCAGTTCACCCATGTCGGTGGACGGACCGTCAGCCATGATGTCGCCACGCTGGACCTTGTCACCCTTGCTCACCAGCGGACGCTGGTTGATGCAAGTGTTCTGGTTCGAGCGGGTGTACTTGGTGAGGTTGTAGATATCCACACCAGCTTCACCAGTTTCGACCTCGTCATCAGCTACGCGAACGACGATACGGCTGGCATCAACCGAGTCGATCACGCCACCGCGGCGAGCAACCACGCAAACGCCGGAGTCACGGGCAACGTTGCGCTCCATGCCGGTACCTACCAGCGGCTTGTCGGCACGCAGGGTTGGCACAGCCTGACGCTGCATGTTGGAACCCATCAATGCACGGTTGGCGTCGTCGTGCTCCAGGAACGGAATCAGCGATGCTGCGACCGAAACTACCTGCTTAGGCGAAACGTCCATCAGGGTGACGTCTTCCGGCGCCTTGACGGTGAATTCGTTCAGGTGACGAACAGCTACCAGCTCATCGATCAGCTGGCCTTTTTCGTTCATGGTCGCCGAAGCCTGGGCGATCACATGATCGGCCTCTTCAATGGCGGACAGGAACACGATCTCGTCGGTTACCAGACCTTCCTTCACCACGCGATACGGGCTTTCCAGGAAGCCGTACTGGTTGGTGCGGGCATAGGCTGCCAGGGAGTTGATCAGACCGATGTTCGGACCTTCAGGCGTTTCGATCGGGCATACACGACCGTAGTGGGTCGGGTGTACGTCACGGACTTCGAAGCCTGCACGCTCACGGGTCAGACCGCCTGGGCCGAGTGCAGAAACACGGCGCTTGTGGGTGATCTCCGACAGCGGGTTATTCTGGTCCATGAACTGCGACAGCTGGCTGGAACCGAAGAACTCCTTCACAGCCGCAGCCACAGGCTTGGCATTGATCAGGTCCTGCGGCATCAGGCCTTCGCTTTCAGCCATCGACAGACGTTCCTTGACCGCGCGCTCAACACGCACCAGACCTACGCGGAACTGGTTCTCGGCCATCTCGCCTACGCAACGCACACGACGGTTACCCAGGTGGTCGATGTCGTCGACGATGCCTTTACCGTTACGGATGTCGACCAGGGTCTTCAGAACAGCAACGATGTCTTCCTTGCACAGCACGCCCGAACCTTCGATTTCGGTACGACCGATACGACGGTTGAACTTCATCCGGCCAACGGCGGAGAGGTCATAGCGCTCTGGGCTGAAGAACAGGTTGTTGAACAGAGTCTCGGCGGCGTCCTTGGTCGGCGGCTCACCAGGACGCATCATGCGATAGATCTCGACCAGTGCTTCCAGTTGGTTGCCGGTGGAGTCGATCTTCAACGTGTCGGAAATGAACGGACCACAGTCGATATCGTTGGTGTACAGGGTCTCGATGCGAACGACCTGAGCCTTGGCAATCTTTGCCAGCAGCTCGGTGTTCAGCTCGGTGTTGCACTCTGCCAGGATCTCACCGGTTGCCGGATGCACGATGGCCTTGGCGGTGGTACGGCCCAGGACGTAGTCCAGAGGCACGTCGAGTTCCTTGATACCGGCTTTTTCCAGCTGGTTGATATGACGAGCGGTGATACGACGACCTTGCTCGACAATAACCTTGCCTTTGTCGTCCTGGATATCCAGAACCGCTACTTCACCACGCAGGCGCTGAGGCACCAGCTCCAGGCTCAGGCTCTCGCCTTTCACGTGGAATACGTTAGTGGTGTAGAACGCGTCCAGCACTTCTTCAGTGGTGTAGCCCAGCGCACGCAGCAGTACCGAGGCAGGCAGCTTGCGACGACGGTCGATACGTACGAACACGCAGTCTTTCGGGTCGAACTCGAAGTCCAACCACGAACCGCGGTAAGGAATGATTCGCGCGGAGTACAGCAGTTTACCGGAGCTGTGCGTCTTGCCACGGTCGTGGTCGAAGAACACGCCAGGGGAACGGTGCAACTGGGAAACGATCACACGCTCGGTACCGTTGATAACGAAGGTACCGTTCTCAGTCATCAGGGGAATTTCACCCATGTAGACTTCTTGCTCTTTGATGTCCTTGATCGCTTTGTTCGACGATTCTTTGTCGAAAATGATCAGACGAACTTTTACCCGCAAAGGTACGGCGTAAGTTACACCACGCAACACGCATTCTTTGACATCAAATGCCGGCTCGCCCAGACGATAACCGACATACTCCAACGCAGCATTGCCGGAGTAGCTGATGATCGGGAAAACGGATTTGAAGGCCGCATGCAGGCCCACGTCGCGGAACTGATCTTTAGTCGCTCCCGCTTGCAAGAATTCACGATACGAATCCAGCTGGATGGCCAGGAGGTAAGGCACATCCATGACGTCCGGCAACTTGCTAAAGTCCTTGCGGATACGTTTTTTCTCAGTGTATGAGTAAGCCATCAGCGTTCCCCAGCTTGGTCACCTGCTTATTCGGCTGACCCCGACGGGGGCAGCCAGAAAATCGTGCAAACCCTTTGGTTTGCGCCACCGCACAGGGTGGGTTACAGCACGTTAAAGGCACCGACCCAGTCGGTAGCCAATAACGGAAAAAGGCCGGTGGCAAAAGCCACCAGCCATCAGCCGTTCGCTCAACGCTCGGGCTGGAGACACAAAGTCGATGCTTACTTGAGCTCGACTTTAGCGCCTGCTTCTTCCAGAGCTGCTTTGGCTTTGTCAGCGGCTTCTTTAGCAACGCCTTCCAGAACCATGCCAGGAGCGCCGTCAACTACAGCCTTGGCTTCTTTCAGGCCCAGACCGGTCAGTTCACGTACAGCCTTGATCACGTTCACTTTCTTATCGCCAGCGTCAGCCAGGATAACGTTGAACTCGGTTTGCTCTTCAACAACAGCAGCGGCAGCAGCTGGGCCAGCAGCGGCAACAGCAGCGGTAACGCCGAAGGTTTCTTCCATCGCTTTGATCAGCTCAACAACTTCCAGAACGGTTTTCTGGCCGATTGCTTCGATGATTTGCTCGTTAGTCAGAGACATGACTATAGATTCCTGTATTGGGGTGACAGCCTACGCAGCTATCAAATTAAACGTATGATTTAGAAAGAGCTTGCGGAGCCTTAGGCTGCAGCAGCTTCTTTCTGGTCGCGAATAGCCGCCAGAGTACGAGCCAGCTTGCTGGTAGCGCCTTGGATCACGCTCATCAGCTTCGCAATAGCCTCGTCGCGAGTTGGCAGCGAAGCCAACACGTCGATCTCGTTTGCTGCGAGGTACTTGCCCTCGAACGCAGCTGCCTTGATCTCGAACTTTTCCTGACCCTTTGCGAACTCTTTGAAAATACGAGCAGCAGCGCCCGGATGTTCCTTGGAGAATGCAATCAGGGTAGGGCCGACGAACGCGTCGTTGAGCACGTCATATTGAGTGCCTTCAACAGCGCGCTTCAGCAGGGTGTTACGTACAACGCGTACATAAACACCAGCTTCGCGGGCCTCTTTACGGAGTCCGGTCATAGCGCCTACTGTCACACCACGGGCATCAGCCACAACAGCGGACAGGGCAACTTTGGCAGCCTCGTTGACTTCAGCGACGATGGCCTTCTTGTCTTCGAGTTTAATTGCCACGGGTTTAACTCCTGCTTGTTACCGTTTCATCCAACCTGGGCTGGATGTCGTTTTGGTGTCTGATTCGGTAAGGAACCGGGAGCACCATCTGCGTAGGCTTGTGGTTTAAGACTTGCGTCGCCTACGGTCTTGGATAGCCCCCGCCAGGCAGGGACCCCAATTTTTTCAACTGACGCAATCGCTCGCGCCAGTTCGTATTTATACGTCCAGCGAGCTTTGGTCGATGACCAGGCCTGGGCCCATAGTGGTGCTCAGGGTAACGCGCTTCACGTAGATACCTTTCGAAGAAGCCGGCTTGATACGCTTCAGATCAGCGATCAGAGCTTCAACGTTCTCCTTCAGCTTGACGGCGTCGAAGCCGACCTTGCCAACGGAGGTGTGGATAATGCCGTTCTTGTCGGTACGATAGCGAACCTGACCAGCCTTGGCGTTTTTAACAGCCGAAGCGACGTCTGGAGTCACGGTACCTACTTTCGGGTTAGGCATCAGACCACGAGGACCCAGAACCTGACCCAGCTGACCCACAACGCGCATCGCGTCCGGAGAAGCGATAACCACGTCGTAGTTCAGGTCGCCGCCTTTCATTTCGGCAGCCAGTTCATCCATACCTACACGGTCAGCACCGGCAGCCAGAGCGGCTTCAGCAGCTGGACCCTGGGTAAACACAGCAACACGAACGGTCTTGCCAGTGCCGTGTGGCAGCACAGTAGCGCTGCGAACAACCTGGTCAGACTTACGTGGGTCTACGCCCAGGTTCACAGCTACGTCTACGGACTCGTTGAACTTAACGGTCGACAGTTCGGTCAGGAGAGCGGCGGCATCTACGAAATTGTAGGCTTTGCCTGCTTCAATCTTGCCGGCGATAGCCTTTTGGCGCTTGGTCAGCTTAGCCATTACACACCCTCCACGTTAAGGCCCATGCTACGAGCAGAACCGGCGATAGTACGCACGGCTGCATCCATATCAGCTGCGGTCAGATCAGCGTTTTTGGTTTTCGCGATCTCTTCCAGCTGAGCACGGGTAACAGTGCCAACCTTAACGGTATTCGGACGAGCGGAACCGCTAGTCAAACCAGCAGCCTTCTTCAGCAGAACCGAAGCGGGGGTGCTCTTGGTTTCGAAAGTGAAGCTACGGTCACTGTACACAGTGATGATCACTGGAGTCGGCAGACCTGGCTCAAGACCCTGAGTACGGGCGTTGAAGGCCTTGCAGAATTCCATGATGTTCACGCCGTGCTGACCCAGAGCTGGACCAACGGGCGGGCTTGGGTTGGCCTGAGCGGCCTTAACTTGCAGCTTGATGTAAGCAGTAATCTTCTTAGCCATGAGGCACTCCAATTACGGGTTCAGACGCCTAAAAAGGCTCCCCGGTTACTTGCGCGTTTATCCCAGTGACGACAAAACCCCACAGCCTAGGGCTGCGGGGTATGGGATTCTCGTTCAGTTATGCCTTTTCGACCTGACTGAACTCCAACTCTACCGGAGTAGAGCGACCGAAAATGAGCACAGCCACTTGGATCCGGCTCTTTTCGTAGTTAACCTCTTCGACCGTGCCATTGAAATCAGCGAACGGACCGTCAGTAACCCGGACCACCTCACCTGGCTCAAACAGGGTCTTAGGTTTGGGCTTGTCGCTACCATCAGCGACACGACGCAGAATTGCTTCCGCTTCCTTATCAGTGATCGGCGCCGGCTTGTCAGCGGTACCACCAATAAAGCCCATTACACGAGGAGTATCCTTGACCAAGTGCCAAGTACCCTCATTCATATCCATCTGGACAAGCACATAACCAGGGAAGAATTTACGCTCACTCTTGCGCTTCTGGCCGTTGCGCATCTCAACCACTTCTTCAGTGGGGACCAGAATTTCGCCGAAGCCATCTTCCATGCCAGCCAGCTTCACACGCTCGATCAGCGAGCGCATTACATGCTTCTCGTAACCCGAGTAAGCATGCACAACGTACCAACGCTTAGCCACGGGACACCCTTAGCCAACAATCAAGGAAACGATCCAACCCAGAAGGGAGTCAAGCCCCCACAACAGCAACGCCATAACCAAAACTACAGCCACGACAATCAGCGTGGTCTGAGTGGTTTCTTGACGGGTTGGCCATACGACTTTACGAATCTCAGTGCGAGCTTCTTTAACCAGGACAAAGAACGACTTGCCTTTTGCAGTTTGCAGACCCACGAAGGCAGCAACAGCAGCAATAACAAGCAGCGCCAGGACGCGGTACAGGATCGGCAGACCAGAATAATACTGATTACCAACAACACCAACGACCACCAAAGCGACAACAACGAGCCACTTCAGCAGATCGAAGCGAGAACCTTGAGCTTCAGCCTTAGGAGTCATCTATGAAGATCCTGTGAAAAGAAAGCCAGACACATTGAGTGAATCTGGCAGGTCAGGAGGGAATCGAACCCCCAACCTACGGTTTTGGAGACCGTCGCTCTGCCAATTGAGCTACTGACCTAAAAACAAAATCAGGCCGACCATTATATCGGCCTGACGGGGACTTTGCAAGAACTTACTCGATGACTTTGGCTACGACGCCAGCGCCGACGGTACGACCGCCTTCACGGATAGCGAAACGCAGACCATCTTCCATCGCGATGGTTTTGATCAGAGTGACAGTCATCTGGATGTTGTCACCTGGCATTACCATTTCAACGCCTTCTGGCAGTTCGCAGTTACCGGTCACGTCAGTAGTACGGAAGTAGAACTGTGGACGATAGCCTTTGAAGAACGGAGTATGACGGCCGCCTTCTTCTTTGCTCAGAACGTAAACTTCAGCAGTGAACTTGGTGTGCGGCTTAACGGTACCCGGCTTAACCAGAACCTGGCCACGCTCAACGTCGTCACGCTTAGTGCCACGCAGCAGAACGCCGCAGTTCTCACCAGCACGACCTTCGTCCAGCAGCTTGCGGAACATTTCAACGCCGGTGCAGGTAGTTTTCTGAGTATCGCGCAGACCCACGATCTCAACTTCTTCCTGGATGCGAACGATGCCACGCTCAACACGGCCAGTTACCACGGTGCCACGACCGGAGATCGAGAACACGTCTTCGATTGGCATCAGGAACGGCTTGTCGATAGCACGCTCTGGCTCTGGGATGTAGGTGTCCAGAGTTTCTACCAGACGCTTAACAGCGGTGGTACCCATTTCGTTGTCGTCTTGGCCGTTCAGAGCCATCAGAGCCGAACCGATGATGATCGGAGTGTCATCACCTGGGAAGTCGTAAGTGCTCAGCAGATCGCGCACTTCCATCTCAACCAGTTCCAGCAGCTCAGCGTCGTCAACCATGTCAGCCTTGTTCAGGAAGACAACGATGTACGGAACGCCTACCTGGCGGGACAGCAGGATGTGCTCACGAGTTTGTGGCATCGGACCATCGGCAGCCGAGCAAACCAGGATCGCGCCGTCCATCTGGGCAGCACCAGTGATCATGTTTTTTACGTAGTCGGCGTGACCCGGGCAGTCAACGTGCGCGTAGTGACGAATGTTCGAATCGTACTCTACGTGCGCAGTGTTGATGGTGATACCACGAGCTTTTTCTTCTGGAGCGCTGTCGATCTTGTCGAAGTCAACACGAGCCGAACCGAAAACTTCGGAGCAAACGCGAGTCAGAGCAGCGGTCAAAGTGGTTTTACCGTGGTCAACGTGACCGATAGTACCCACGTTAACGTGCGGCTTATTACGTTCGAACTTTTCCTTAGCCATCGAAGTCACCCCTAGGAGAAGAATTAAGCAAGTCACCCAAGCCATTAAAACAAAGGCAGATATTTTCATATCTGCCTTGTTATATGGAGCTCTTGAGCGGATTTGAACCGCTGACCTCACCCTTACCAAGGGTGTGCTCTACCAACTGAGCTACAAGAGCGTAACACCTTGCAAAACCTGCAAACTTGGAGCGGGTAGCGGGAATCGAACCCGCATCATCAGCTTGGAAGGCTGAGGTTCTACCACTAAACTATACCCGCGGAGCCTGCAGCTCTCGCTAAATCTGGTGGAGGGGGAAGGATTCGAACCTTCGAAGTCGTAGACGTCAGATTTACAGTCTGATCCCTTTGGCCGCTCGGGAACCCCTCCTAAGCGAGGCGACATTCTACATCATGCCACCCTTCTGTCAAGCATTTTCTCAATTAAATCTTGAGGTTAGCTGCATTGACGCTGCCCTGCTGCTTTAACCTCTAGAGGTCTTCGCTGCGGAGCGGGCGCCATTCTATGCAACCTATTCGACAGTTGCAACCCCCTCGCAGGGCATTATTTTATGTTTTAACTCATTGAATTCCTTAGCAAGGTTCTGGAGCTGGGAATCATCCAGTAAATGCTTGCTTTCAGGGGCAATGCGCAACCAGAAGCCCGGCGCTGTAGCAATACTCAAAGACTGCAGGCGAGCCTCCACCCCAAAACCTACCAGGCGCTGCTCAAGAGATAAAGCAGGCTCTCGACGAACAAAACCACCAAGATAGAGGCACCCCGCATCAACCTGCGCTCCTTTTCCTCTATCCCGTCTCTCCACCGATTCTGCAGACTCGCTCAGCAAACGGATATCCTGCTGGTCACCCCGATACAACGACAAAGGCATGACTTCTTTTGCACGAAGCGGCGCTTCCTGCTGATGCCAGATGTAGTAAAAGCCATTGAGGACCAACAACAAAAGAAACAGCCAGCGCATAAAAACCTCAGGAGAAGGAGCAAGGCTGCTCCTAACATAGATCAGACAAAATACCTGGAGGCGCCCGCGGGAGCAGCGCTTCACTATTATGGAGACCCGCTCCAGCTAATAATTGAACATCCCCCAGGCCAAATGCATCCAATCTTAACTGGAGGAGCGCGCGGGCTAGTCCCCAAAAGCGCCCAGCGCTCGGAGGGCGGCCCCCAACCGTACAGAGCGGCTCGGCTTCTAGCCTGGCGATCAGGACTCGCCGTGCAGCCTCAAGCTGAGTTCACCACCACTGAATACCTTCTCCTCACCAGCAACACTCAAGCGCAAGGCACCCTGTCTATCGATGCCCAATACAGTACCGATAACACTGTGCGCCCCCGCAATGAGGCTCACTGAGCGCCCCTGCCAAAGGTGGTGTCTTTCCCACTCTTCCTGGATAGCGGCGAAACCTTCAGAGCGGTGACGCTCCAGGTAACCCGCTAAAACCTCATTCAAACGGGCAATCAGATAATTGCGATCGATCAACTTGCCAGACTGAAGTCTGACCGAGGTCCATTCTTGATCAACCTCCTCGGTCAACTGCATATTCACATTAATCCCGATCCCCAGGACCACGTGGCACACGTCTGCCGGGTCTCCAACCAGCTCCAAAAGAACTCCGGCAATCTTCTTTTGACCAACCAGGACGTCATTTGGCCACTTCAATCCAGCCCCTGGCACTCCACATTCTTTGAGGGTATGCATAACAGCCAGCCCGACAACCAGGCTAAGCCCTTCAAGCTGACGCATCCCACGCTCAATACGCAGCACAAGGCTGTAATAGATGTTCTCTGCAAAGGGGCTCACCCACTTACGACCTCGTCGACCACGCCCTGCAGTCTGGCGCTCTGCCAATACAAGGAGCGGTGCTTGAGTTCCGCGCTCGATAGAGCGCAAGGCCTCGGCATTCGTAGAGTCGATTGAGTCGTGGATCTGAATACACCAGGCATCGTTTGAAGAGTGCTGGGAAATATCTAAAGAGCTAAGCAAGGCAATTGGAGAGGCCAATTGATATCCCCGGCCTCGCACCTTATGTACGACAAGGCCCAACTCGGCCTCAAGGAGCTGCAACTGTTTCCAGATAGCGCTACGACTAACACCCAATGCTTCCCCAAGGGCTTGCCCCGAGTGAAAGCGCCCATCCTTAAGAAGCTCTAACAACGTTGACATCAGGTTCCGCCTCACAGTGAGGCAGGCATCATAGCCATGCCAAGGTTCATTGCATAGAAATCACCGCGGTGGATCCTGCTGAGTACGACCATGGGATTTCGGAACAAAATGCCCGCCAGAAGAAGGATAGGTACTTGCCTGAGCCAGGTCAGCCCGGCAAGTGCCGGGCCACTCTGCTAGTTTTCGTTCGCGCAAAGACAAAACCCCAACTGCTTTCGCAGTTGGGGTTTCGGAATTTAATCTTGACGATGACCTACTCTCACATGGGGAAACCCCACACTACCATCGGCGATGCATCGTTTCACTGCTGAGTTCGGGATGGGATCAGGTGGTTCCAATGCTCTATGGTCGTCAAGAAATTCTGTAGCTGAGCCGTTGTTTGGGCAACGTTCCAGCGAATGGGTATGTAATAGGTTTGTGTGTCAAACTTTCGGTTGGTCATCTTCACACACCGCAATCTGGTCTCTGTCGAGTTCGCAAATTGCTTGGGTGTTATATGGTCAAGCCTCACGGGCAATTAGTATTGGTTAGCTCAACGCCTCACAGCGCTTACACACCCAACCTATCAACGTCGTAGTCTTCGACGGCCCTTTAGGGGATTCAAGATCCCAGTGAGATCTCATCTTGAGGCAAGTTTCCCGCTTAGATGCTTTCAGCGGTTATCTTTTCCGAACATAGCTACCCGGCAATGCCACTGGCGTGACAACCGGAACACCAGAGGTTCGTCCACTCCGGTCCTCTCGTACTAGGAGCAGCCCCTCTCAAATCTCAAACGTCCACGGCAGATAGGGACCGAACTGTCTCACGACGTTCTAAACCCAGCTCGCGTACCACTTTAAATGGCGAACAGCCATACCCTTGGGACCGGCTTCAGCCCCAGGATGTGATGAGCCGACATCGAGGTGCCAAACACCGCCGTCGATATGAACTCTTGGGCGGTATCAGCCTGTTATCCCCGGAGTACCTTTTATCCGTTGAGCGATGGCCCTTCCATACAGAACCACCGGATCACTAAGACCTACTTTCGTACCTGCTCGACGTGTTTGTCTCGCAGTCAAGCGCGCTTTTGCCTTTATACTCTGCGACCGATTTCCGACCGGTCTGAGCGCACCTTCGTACTCCTCCGTTACTCTTTAGGAGGAGACCGCCCCAGTCAAACTACCCACCATACACTGTCCTCGATCCGGATAACGGACCTGAGTTAGAACCTCAAGGTTGCCAGGGTGGTATTTCAAGGATGGCTCCATGAGAACTGGCGTCCCCACTTCAAAGCCTCCCACCTATCCTACACAAGCAAGCTCAAAGTCCAGTGCAAAGCTATAGTAAAGGTTCACGGGGTCTTTCCGTCTAGCCGCGGATACACTGCATCTTCACAGCGATTTCAATTTCACTGAGTCTCGGGTGGAGACAGCGCCGCCATCGTTACGCCATTCGTGCAGGTCGGAACTTACCCGACAAGGAATTTCGCTACCTTAGGACCGTTATAGTTACGGCCGCCGTTTACCGGGGCTTCGATCAAGAGCTTCGCTTGCGCTAACCCCATCAATTAACCTTCCGGCACCGGGCAGGCGTCACACCCTATACGTCCACTTTCGTGTTTGCAGAGTGCTGTGTTTTTAATAAACAGTCGCAGCGGCCTGGTATCTTCGACCGGCATGGGCTTACGGAGCAAGTCCTTCACCCTCACCGGCGCACCTTCTCCCGAAGTTACGGTGCCATTTTGCCTAGTTCCTTCACCCGAGTTCTCTCAAGCGCCTTGGTATTCTCTACCTAACCACCTGTGTCGGTTTGGGGTACGGTTCCTGGTTATCTGAAGCTTAGAAGCTTTTCTTGGAAGCATGGCATCAACCACTTCGTCACCTAAAAGGTAACTCGTCATCAGCTCTCGGCCTTGAAATCCCGGATTTTCCTAAGATTTCAGCCTACCACCTTAAACTTGGACAACCAACGCCAAGCTGGCCTAGCCTTCTCCGTCCCTCCATCGCAATAACCAGAAGTACAGGAATATTAACCTGTTTTCCATCGACTACGCTTTTCAGCCTCGCCTTAGGGACCGACTAACCCTGCGTCGATTAACGTTGCGCAGGAAACCTTGGTCTTTCGGCGTGCGAGTTTTTCACTCGCATTGTCGTTACTCATGTCAGCATTCGCACTTCTGATACCTCCAGCAAGCTTCTCAACTCACCTTCACAGGCTTACAGAACGCTCCTCTACCGCATCACTTACGTGATACCCGTAGCTTCGGTGTATGGTTTGAGCCCCGTTACATCTTCCGCGCAGGCCGACTCGACTAGTGAGCTATTACGCTTTCTTTAAAGGATGGCTGCTTCTAAGCCAACCTCCTAGCTGTCTAAGCCTTCCCACATCGTTTCCCACTTAACCATAACTTTGGGACCTTAGCTGACGGTCTGGGTTGTTTCCCTTTTCACGACGGACGTTAGCACCCGCCGTGTGTCTCCCATGCTCGGCACTTCTAGGTATTCGGAGTTTGCATCGGTTTGGTAAGTCGGGATGACCCCCTAGCCGAAACAGTGCTCTACCCCCTAGAGTGATACATGAGGCGCTACCTAAATAGCTTTCGAGGAGAACCAGCTATCTCCGAGCTTGATTAGCCTTTCACTCCGATCCACAGGTCATCCGCTAACTTTTCAACGGTAGTCGGTTCGGTCCTCCAGTCAGTGTTACCTAACCTTCAACCTGCCCATGGATAGATCGCCCGGTTTCGGGTCTATACCCAGCGACTAAACGCCCTATTAAGACTCGCTTTCGCTACGCCTCCCCTATTCGGTTAAGCTTGCCACTGAATATAAGTCGCTGACCCATTATACAAAAGGTACGCAGTCACAGAACAAAGTCTGCTCCCACTGCTTGTACGCATACGGTTTCAGGATCTATTTCACTCCCCTCTCCGGGGTTCTTTTCGCCTTTCCCTCACGGTACTAGTTCACTATCGGTCAGTCAGTAGTATTTAGCCTTGGAGGATGGTCCCCCCATATTCAGACAAGGTTTCTCGTGCCCCGTCCTACTCGATTTCACTTCTAAGATCCTTTCGCGTACAGGGCTATCACCCACTATGGCCGCACTTTCCAGAGCGTTCCGCTAAAATCAAAGAAGCTTAAGGGCTAGTCCCCGTTCGCTCGCCACTACTAAGGGAATCTCGGTTGATTTCTTTTCCTCAGGGTACTTAGATGTTTCAGTTCCCCTGGTTCGCCTCTTGCACCTATGTATTCAGTGCAAGATAACCATCTTATGATGGTTGGGTTCCCCCATTCAGAGATCTCCGGATCAAAGTCTGTTTGCCGACTCCCCGAAGCTTATCGCAGGCTACCACGTCTTTCATCGCCTCTGACTGCCAAGGCATCCACCGTATGCGCTTCTTCACTTGACCATATAACCCCAAGCAATCTGGTTATACTGTGAAGACGACATTCGCCGAAAGTTTGAATTCACAAACTTTACCTTAGCCTGATCCACTACCAGTGAAAGTAGTGTTCAGTCTATCTTTCTATCACATACCCAAATTTTTAAAGAACGATCTAATCAAAAGACTAGAAATCAACATTCGATTTGAATGCTCATTTCTAAGCTTTCAGAAGCAGTTTATGGTGGAGCCAAGCGGGATCGAACCGCTGACCTCCTGCGTGCAAGGCAGGCGCTCTCCCAGCTGAGCTATGGCCCCATAACAAAATTGGTGGGTCTGGGCAGATTCGAACTGCCGACCTCACCCTTATCAGGGGTGCGCTCTAACCAACTGAGCTACAGACCCAATTTCGAGCTTGTAACTGTTAGCTTGGAGCTATCAGCTTGGAGCTTAAAGCTGCTTCTATCGTCTTCTTCAATGAATCAAGCAATTCGTGTGGGAGCTTATGAAGCAGCTGATGTCGTCGATTAAGGAGGTGATCCAGCCGCAGGTTCCCCTACGGCTACCTTGTTACGACTTCACCCCAGTCATGAATCACACCGTGGTAACCGTCCTCCCGAAGGTTAGACTAGCTACTTCTGGTGCAACCCACTCCCATGGTGTGACGGGCGGTGTGTACAAGGCCCGGGAACGTATTCACCGCGACATTCTGATTCGCGATTACTAGCGATTCCGACTTCACGCAGTCGAGTTGCAGACTGCGATCCGGACTACGATCGGTTTTGTGGGATTAGCTCCACCTCGCGGCTTGGCAACCCTCTGTACCGACCATTGTAGCACGTGTGTAGCCCAGGCCGTAAGGGCCATGATGACTTGACGTCATCCCCACCTTCCTCCGGTTTGTCACCGGCAGTCTCCTTAGAGTGCCCACCATAACGTGCTGGTAACTAAGGACAAGGGTTGCGCTCGTTACGGGACTTAACCCAACATCTCACGACACGAGCTGACGACAGCCATGCAGCACCTGTGTCAGAGTTCCCGAAGGCACCAATCCATCTCTGGAAAGTTCTCTGCATGTCAAGGCCTGGTAAGGTTCTTCGCGTTGCTTCGAATTAAACCACATGCTCCACCGCTTGTGCGGGCCCCCGTCAATTCATTTGAGTTTTAACCTTGCGGCCGTACTCCCCAGGCGGTCAACTTAATGCGTTAGCTGCGCCACTAAAGTCTCAAGGACCCCAACGGCTAGTTGACATCGTTTACGGCGTGGACTACCAGGGTATCTAATCCTGTTTGCTCCCCACGCTTTCGCACCTCAGTGTCAGTATCAGTCCAGGTGGTCGCCTTCGCCACTGGTGTTCCTTCCTATATCTACGCATTTCACCGCTACACAGGAAATTCCACCACCCTCTACCATACTCTAGCTTGCCAGTTTTGGATGCAGTTCCCAGGTTGAGCCCGGGGCTTTCACATCCAACTTAACAAACCACCTACGCGCGCTTTACGCCCAGTAATTCCGATTAACGCTTGCACCCTCTGTATTACCGCGGCTGCTGGCACAGAGTTAGCCGGTGCTTATTCTGTCGGTAACGTCAAAACAGCAAGATATTAGCTTACTGCCCTTCCTCCCAACTTAAAGTGCTTTACAATCCGAAGACCTTCTTCACACACGCGGCATGGCTGGATCAGGCTTTCGCCCATTGTCCAATATTCCCCACTGCTGCCTCCCGTAGGAGTCTGGACCGTGTCTCAGTTCCAGTGTGACTGATCATCCTCTCAGACCAGTTACGGATCGTCGCCTTGGTGAGCCATTACCTCACCAACTAGCTAATCCGACCTAGGCTCATCTGATAGCGCAAGGCCCGAAGGTCCCCTGCTTTCTCCCGTAGGACGTATGCGGTATTAGCGTCCCTTTCGAAACGTTATCCCCCACTACCAGGCAGATTCCTAGGCATTACTCACCCGTCCGCCGCTAAATCCGTGAGCAAGCTCACTTCATCCGCTCGACTTGCATGTGTTAGGCCTGCCGCCAGCGTTCAATCTGAGCCATGATCAAACTCTTCAGTTCAATACTGCTTGGGTTTTTAAGAAACCCTAAACTTGGCTCAGCAATCTCAAATGACTATGTGATTTCTCGCATGGTCACTCGTGATGCTGATAATCTTTTTGACTATCAGTCTGACTACACAAGCACCCACACGAATTGCTTGATTCAGTTGTTAAAGAGCGGTTGGTTAAGATCTTTCGTCTCAACCGAGGCGCGCATTCTACAGCAGCCTCATTTGCTGTCAAGTGATTTTTTTAAGAAGTTTTCAAAGTTTCCTTTGTAACTTCAACCACTTGCGCTTTCGATCTCTCGTTAGCGGGAGGCGAATTCTACAGCGTTACACGCTGCTGTCAACACCTCTTTTTAACCGCTTTCGATCGAGAGGATCGAAACGCTAACAAGGCTACTTTCGCTGCCTTATCAGCTCCTTTCGGACTTCGATGAACTGAAGCGTGACCGCTGCCGAAATCTTCGTAACTCGTTGAATTTCAAGGAGTTTTCCGTTTCGACTGCGCCGGAAGTGGGGCGAATTATAGAGACATTAAACTCGCCGTCAACACTTATTTTCAGGTTTATTCGGATTTAAGCGTAATGCGCGCAAAAGCCTTCTTGCCGGCCTGGCAGACATAGGTAGAACCCAGCACACATATAAAGGCACGATCCACTACCTGACCATCCACGCGCACACCGCCAGACCCGAGAAGATCGCGAGCCGCGGCGGAGTTCTTCACCAGCCCTGCCTTATTAAGGACAGCAGCAATCGGCATATCTTCATCCGCCACCAGCTCAACCTCTGGCAGGTCATCCGGAAGCTCGCCATCCTTCATACGGTTACCGGCAGCACGATGAGCATTCGCAGCAGCTTCTTCGCCATGGAAACGCGCCACGATCTCTTCGGCCAGCTTGATCTTGATATCGCGCGGGTTGGTACCAGCCTCCACGTCAGCCCGGAATGCATTGATTTCATCCATCGAGCGGAAGCTGAGCAGTTCGAAATAGCGCCACATCAAGGCATCAGGGATGGAAACCAGCTTGCTGTACATCACTCCCGGTGCTTCCTGGATACCTACATAGTTACCCAGGGACTTGGACATCTTCTTGACGCCATCCAGCCCTTCAAGCAAAGGCATCGTCAGGATGCACTGCGCTTCCTGGCCATAGCTACGCTGCAGCTCACGCCCCATCAGCAAGTTGAACTTCTGATCGGTACCACCCAACTCGACGTCGGCACGCAGGGCTACCGAGTCGTAGCCTTGCACCAGCGGATAGAGGAACTCGTGAATGGCGATCGGTTGATTGGTGGAGTAGCGCTTGTCAAAGTCATCTCGCTCCAGCATGCGCGCAACCGTGTACTGGGAAGTCAGGCGAATAAAGTCCGCCGGCCCCATCTTGTCCATCCAGGTTGAGTTGAATGCCACTTCGGTCTTGGCGGGATCCAGGATCTTGAAGACCTGGTTCTTGTAGGTTTCGGCGTTATCCAGAACCTGCTCGCGAGTCAGCGGTGGCCGAGTAGCGCTCTTGCCACTTGGATCGCCGATCATCCCGGTGAAGTCGCCGATCAGGAAGATCACCTTGTGCCCCAGCTCCTGGAACTGGCGCAGCTTATTAATAAGCACTGTATGACCGAGATGCAGGTCCGGAGCAGTCGGGTCGAAGCCTGCCTTGATACGTAGCGGCTCGCCACGCTTGAGCTTCTCGATCAGCTCGGACTCGACCAACAACTCTTCCGCACCACGTTTGATCAGCGCTAGCTGTTCTTCAACCGACTTCATAACAGACCCGCAAGGCTCAGATTCAAAAAGGAACCAACCATACAAGATCACGGACTAATTACAAGTTTTGCCCGGCGTACGGATACATCAGGAGACGGGAGTGTCCGTGCGCTTGCGTCACAGATGATTTGGTTATATTTTATACAGTTATTTCATCTTCATCATGTCATTCATCTTTTCCATTTCATCTTTTCAAAGTCAAATTACCTATGAGCACCGAACCGCCTAAAGCGCCACCGCTTTATCCGAAGAGCCACCTGCTCGCCGCCAGCGGCATAGCAGCCCTCCTCAGCCTGGCCTTGCTGGTATTTCCTTCCAGCGATGTCGAGGCAAAGAAAACGACATTGAGTCTTGATCTGGAAAGTCCGATCGAGCAACTGCGACAAGATCAAGACGCTGCATCCGTCGAGCAAGCCACAAATGAGGCGGTTGCATCGCCATTTGCGCAGATCGACGACGCAGCCCAAGCCCCCACCGAAACGGCCGAAAGCGAGCCAGCCCCTCCCATCGCGGAAGAACCCAAGGCTCCAGGACATCGAGAAGTCATAGTCGCGAAGGGTGACACCCTCTCGACCCTGTTCGAGAAGGTCGGCCTGCCAGCCACGGCTGTCCATGAGGTGCTGGCCAGCGACAAGCAAGCCAAGCAATTCTCCCAGCTCAAGCACGGCCAAAAGCTCGAGTTCGAGCTCTCGCCCGACGGCCAGTTGAACAAGCTTCACAGCAAGGTCAGCGACCTTGAGACCATCACCCTGACCAAGGGCGCCAAAGGCTTCTCCTTCGCCAAGGTCACCACCAAGCCGGTAGTTCGCTCAGCCTATGTCCACGGGATCATCAACAGCTCCCTGTCGCAATCCGCTGCCCGCGCCGGCCTTTCCCATAGCCTGACCATGGATATGGCCAACGTCTTCGGTTATGACATCGACTTCGCTCAGGACATTCGCCAAGGCGACGAGTTCGATGTGATCTACGAGCAGAAGGTGGTCAACGGCAAGGTGGTGGGCACCGGCAATATCCTCTCCGCGCGCTTCACCAACCGCGGCAAGACCTACACCGCCGTGCGCTACACCAACAAGCAAGGCTCCAGCAGCTACTACACCGCAGACGGCAACAGCATGCGCAAGGCGTTCATCCGCACCCCTGTGGACTTCGCCCGTATCAGCTCGCGCTTCTCCGCCGGCCGCAAGCATCCCATCCTGAACAAGATCCGCGCCCACAAAGGGGTCGACTATGCCGCGCCACGAGGCACGCCAATCAAGGCCGCCGGCGATGGCAAGGTCCTGCTGGCAGGTCGTCGCGGTGGTTACGGCAACACCGTGATCATCCAGCACGGCAATACCTACCGCACCCTCTACGGCCACATGCAAGGCTTCGCCAAAGGCGTCAAGACCGGCGGCTCGGTGAAACAGGGTCAAGTGATCGGCTACATCGGCACCACCGGCCTGTCCACTGGACCGCATCTGCATTATGAGTTCCAGGTCAACGGCGTCCACGTCGACCCTCTGGGCCAGAAGCTGCCCATGGCCGACCCAATCGCCAAAGCCGAGCGCGCGCGCTTCCTTCAGCAGAGCCAGCCGCTGATGGCCCGCATGGACCAGGAAAAGGCCACGATGCTGGCCTCGAGCAAGCGCTGAGCCATGGCGCTTTATATAGGAGTGATGTCCGGGACCAGTCTTGATGGCCTGGACATCGCCCTGATCGAGCAGAGCCCGGCGATCAAACTGGTCGCCACCCACTACATTCCCATGCCCTCTTCCTTGCGCGCCGAGCTCCTGAGCTTGTGCGCCAGCGGCCCCGATGAGATCGCCCGCTCCGCCATCGCCCAGCAGCACTGGGTCCAACTGGCGGCCGAGGGCATCCAGGCCCTACTGCGACAACAGCAGCTGCAGGCCCTGGATATCCGGGCCATCGGTAGCCATGGGCAAACCGTACGCCATGAGCCGAGCCGCGGCTTCACCATACAAATCGGCAACCCAGCGCTACTTACCGAGCTCACTGGAATCACCGTCGTCAGTGATTTCCGTAGCCGTGACGTAGCCGCGGGCGGGCAAGGCGCCCCCCTGGTCCCGGCATTTCATGAAGCACTGTTCGAGCAGCGCTCGGGCAACCGGGCAGTCCTGAACGTGGGCGGTTTCAGCAACCTGAGCCTGATCGAAACCGCCAAGCCAGTCGCCGGCTTCGACTGCGGACCAGGCAACGTACTGCTCGATGCCTGGATCCAGTTGCAGCGCGGAGAGAGTTTCGATCGCGGCGGCCAATGGGCTGCCAGTGGCCAGGTCGATCCATTGCTCTTGAAGACCCTGCTCAGCGACTCGTTCTTCGCCACTCGCGGGCCAAAGAGTACGGGACGCGAAGTCTTCAACCTCCCATGGTTGCAGCAGCAATTGGCGCAACACCAGACCATCACCGCCGAGGATGTCCAGGCCACGCTGCTGGAGTTGACCGCACAGACCATTGTCGAGTCCCTGCAATCTGCCCAGGACTCCACCCAGGAGTTGCTGGTATGTGGCGGCGGCGCTCACAACACCGCCCTGATGCAACGCCTGGCGACCCTGCTACCGGCGACCCAGGTCAACAGCACCGCGATTTATGGCGTGGATCCGGACTGGGTAGAGGCCATGGCCTTCGCCTGGCTGGCCCATTGCTGCCTGGAGGGAATTGCCGGCAACCGCCCTAGCGTTACTGGTGCACGCGGCCCACGCATCCTCGGTGCTATCTATCCCACCTAAGCACCAGACAGCAGAACGCCGCAGGGTCATGGACCACTGCGGCGCTCTAAAACGGCTCTTGCTGATCGATCAGATCGAGAACGACGATCCACAACCACAGGTAGTGGTGGCATTAGGGTTCTTGATCACGAAACGCGAACCTTCCAGGCCTTCCTGGTAGTCCACCTCAGCACCTGCCAGGTACTGGAAACTCATGGGGTCGACAACCAGGCTCACACCTTCGCGCTCAACGATGGTGTCATCCTCGGCCACTTCTTCATCGAAGGTGAAACCGTACTGGAACCCCGAACAACCGCCGCCCGTAACGAATACGCGCAGCTTCAAGCGATCATTACCCTCTTCATCGACCAGGGTCTTCACCTTGTGCGCTGCACCTTGAGTGAATTGCAAAGCCGTGGGGGTGAAGGATTCAACGCTCATGCTGACTATCTCCCGGCGTTACGCCGCCATACTGCGTGATGACGCGCATTATCCGCTTCTCCCAGAAAAGCGGTCAACTATTGTTACGGTATATCAATAGTCGTACAGCAATGCCCAGAACGCAAAAAGGCCCGTCAAACGGGCCTTTTTCTCCAACGCAACAACGACCCTAAGGCAGCATGCCCGCATGGGACAGGCCCAGGCGCTCATCCAGGCCGAACAGGATGTTGAGGTTCTGGACGGCCTGGCCGGAAGCGCCCTTGACCAGGTTGTCGATCACCGACAGCACCACCACCAAGTCATCACCTTGCGGCCGGTGCACGGCAATCCGGCAGACGTTGGCACCACGCACGCTACGGGTCTCGGGGTGGCTCCCTGCCGGCATCACATCGACGAACGGCTCGTTGGCATAGCGTTTCTCGAACAGCGCCTGCAGATCGACCGACTTGTCCACGACAGTGGCATAGAGCGTGGAGTGGATACCCCGGATCATTGGCGTCAGGTGCGGCACGAAGGTCAAGCCGACGTCCTTGCCCGCCGCCCGGCGCAGGCCCTGGCGGATTTCCGGCAGGTGGCGGTGACCCTTGACCGCATAGGCCTTCATGCTCTCGGAGGTTTCGGAATACAGCGAGCCCACGCTGGCACCACGGCCTGCACCGCTGACACCGGACTTGCAGTCGGCAATCAGACGGGACGTATCAGCCAGGCCAGCTTCCAGCAGCGGCAGGAAGCCCAGCTGGGTCGCCGTCGGATAGCAGCCCGGAACCGCAATCAGGCGCGCCTGCTTGATCTTCTCGCGATTGACCTCCGGCAAACCGTAGACCGCTTCGTCCAGCAGCTCGGGAGCACCGTGGGGCTGGCCATACCACTTGGCCCACTCATCGGCGTCCTGCAGGCGAAAGTCCGCCGACAGGTCGATGACCTTGGTTCCGGCAGCCAGCAGCTCGCCAGCCAGCGCATGGGCCACGCCGTGAGGGGTGGCGAAGAACACCACGTCGCAGGCGCCGAGGGTCTTGATATCAGGCACGCTGAAAGACAGGCCGTCATAGTGGCCACGCAGGTTCGGATACATGTCGGCTACGGCCAGGCCCGCCTCGGATCGCGAGGTGATGACCTCTACCCGCGCCTGTGGGTGCTGTGCCAGCAGACGCAATAGCTCGACCCCGGTGTAACCCGTGCCGCCGACGATACCGACCTTGACCATAAACCTTGCCCTCAACGAACCCACTGGAAAGCTGCCGATAATAGGGGCGGCAACCCCCTGCGACAACCGTCAAGGTGACGTATGGACGCTCTAGCCTCTACTATCGCGCCACCGTGAATCTGGGGGATAACCAAAAATGCTCTATCTATGGCTCAAGGCCTTTCATATCGTCAGCGTGGTCTGCTGGTTCGCCGGCCTGTTCTACCTGCCGCGCCTGTTCGTCTATCACGCCCAAAGCGAGGACAGCATCAGTCGCGAGCGTTTCTGCGTCATGGAGCGCAAGCTCTATCGTTTCATCATGGGCCCGGCAATGATCGCAGCGCTGGTCTTCGGCATCGGGCTGATCAGCCTCAATCCCGGCGCCTACTTCAGCCAGGGCGGCTGGATGCACGCCAAGCTCACCCTGGTAGTGATACTGATCGGCTACCACCACATGTGCGGCGCCCAGGTGAAACGCTTTGCCCGTGGCGAAAACGCCCGCAGCCATGTCTTTTATCGCTGGTTCAATGAAGTACCGGTTCTGTTATTGCTGGCTATTGTAATTCTGGTCGTCGTACGACCGTTCTAACTCTATCTAGCTGCTTTCCCGGGGGTATACCGATGTCTCTGCCCGCTTTGCTCGAACAACGCTTGCGCCTGCCCGTCGTGGCGGCACCGATGTTCCTGATCTCCAATCCAGAACTGGTTCTGGCCTGCTGTCGCAACGGCGTGGTCGGCAGCTTTCCGGCGCTCAACCAGCGTGAAAGCAGTGGGTTCAAGGCCTGGCTGGAGGAGATCGAAGCGGGCCTGGCCAACCTGGAGAATCCTGCGCCCTATGCCGTGAACCTGATCGTGCACAACAGCAACCCCCGATTGCAGGCCGATCTGCAGATCTGCATCGAGCACAAGGTACCGATCGTCATCACCAGCCTGGGGGCGGTCAAGGAAGTGGTGGATGCCGTACACAGCTACGGCGGCCTGGTATTCCATGACGTGACCACTCGCCGCCATGCGGAAAAAGCCGCCGAGGCCGGGGTCGATGGGCTGATCGCCGTCGCTGCGGGAGCCGGTGGCCATGCCGGGACCTGGAGCCCGTTCTCGCTGGTCGCCGAGATCCGCCAGTTCTTCGACAAGACCCTGCTGCTGGCCGGCTGCCTGAACCACGGGCATGAGATTCTCGCCGCCCAGGTGCTGGGCGCCGACCTCGCCTACCTCGGCACCCGTTTCATCGCCACCAGCGAAAGCCACGCGCCCCAAGGCTACAAGGACATGCTCCTGGGCTCCCATGCCGCCGATATCGTGCACACCGCCGCCGTATCCGGAGTGCCCGCCAGCTTCATGCGCCAGAGCCTGGAGAACGCCGGCTTCGACGTGGCTGCCCTGCAAGGCAAGGGCGAGGTCAACTTCGGGGCCAAGCTCAAACCCATCAGCGACGAGGCCAAGGCCTGGAAAACCGTCTGGTCCGCCGGCCAGGGCGTTGGCGAGATCGACGACCTACCCGGCATCGACCAGTTGATCGAGCGCCTGGACAAGGAGTACCGCCGGGCCCAGGAACGTTGTGCCCAGCTACCCAAACGCTGGCCACGATAACCAGTTCTCATAGTTTTTTGGCCAGCCGGGGGGCGCTGGCCTTAAACTACGCGACTTTATGTAAGCCTTCATTTCAAGTGACAGGGAAGCCCCCATGAGCGAGATCCGCTACAAAATCGTCTTCGACGGCACTTTGCTGCCCGGTGTCGAAAAGTCCACCGCGCAACTGAACCTCGCAGAACTGTTCAAGACCGATACCGCAGCAGTGGAGCGTCTGTTCAGCGGCCAACCGGTCGAACTCAAGCGCGACCTGACCCAGGCCGATGCCCAGCGCTATCTCGAAGCCCTGAAAAACGCCGGCCTCGATGCTCGGATCGAAGCCGAACCAGGCCTGGAGCTGAACCTGGAGGCCGTAACCCCGGCCGCATCGCGCCCAGCCAACGTCGCGGATTCGCCTTACGCGCCGCCACAGGCCACCGTCGGCGACGCCGTTCCCCAATACGCGACACTCAACGTCTTCAGCTTCGAAGGGCGTATCGGCCGCCTGCGCTACCTGGCCTGGACCCTGGTGCTGACCGTGGCCCTGTTGGCGGTGATCGGTGCCGGTGCCTTGTTCGGTGTCATTACCACAGCAGTCCTCAACTCCACCCTGCTCATGGGCCTGGGAATTCTCGCCGGCGCCGTGGTGTTCATCGGCTTCATCGTCGTCAGCATCCAGATCAGCGTACAGCGCCTGCATGACCTGGGCTGGTCGGGCTGGCTGTGGCTGCTGAACTTCGTGCCCATCGTCGGCAGCGTCTTCCCCCTGGTGCTGATGGTCAGCCCCGGCAGCAACGTGGCCAACCGCTATGGCGCCCCACCGCCGCCCAACACCACTGCGGTCAAGGTCCTGTCCTGGATGTGGGTGGTGCTGCTGGTCGCGATCATCATCGGCATGGTCGCTGGCGGCCTGAGCTCCCTGGAAGACCGCTACAGCGAAACCAGCTACAGCGAATCCTACGACTCCAGCAGCGACGAGGCCGAAAGCGCTGCCGATGCCGCGGCCGCAGCGGCTGAAGCCGCCGATGCAGCGAGCACTGTAGAATCCGAGGAAGAATAAACGCGTCCGAGCCTGCGACCCTTCCCGTCGCGGGCCGTCGGCCGTTGCGATGGAGAACTGCATGACCCGTTACGCTCTGATCACCGGTGCTTCCAGCGGCATAGGCCTGGCCATGGCCGAAGCCCTGGCCCGGCGTGGCCGCAACCTGCTACTGGTGGCCCGCCAGCGTGATCAGCTGGAAAGCATCGCCCTGGAACTGACCCAGCGCTTCGGCGTCGAGGTCCTGTTCCGCGCCTGCGACCTGGGCGAGCCCCTGAGGCTGTCCGGGTTCCTGCTGGAGCTGGAGGAAGGTGACCGGCAGATCGACCTTTTGGTCAACTGCGCCGGCATCGGCACCAGCGGGCCGTTCCTGGCTCAGGACTGGATGACCGAGCAGGACCTGATCGAAGTCAACATCCTCGCCCTCACCCGCCTGTGCCATGCCCTGGGCAACAGCATGGCGTTGCTGGGCGGCGGGCAGATCCTCAATGTCGCTTCGGTGGCCGCTTTCCATCCCGGCCCCTGGATGAGCACCTACTACGCCAGCAAGGCCTATGTCCTGCATTTCTCCGAAGGGCTGCGCGAAGAACTGAAAAAATGCGCGGTCAAGGTCTCGGTACTCTGCCCCGGGCCGACCCGGACCGCCTTCTTCCAGAACGCCCAGATGGACACCCGCAAGGTCGACGACAGCAAGTGGCTCATGAGTCCCGAAGAAGTGGCGCTGTATACCGTCCGAGCCCTGGAGAAGAACCGCGCCATCATCATTCCCGGGCGCCTGAACCGCTGGATGGCCCAGCTTGGCCGCCTGAGTTCACGCTGGTTGACCCGCAAGATCGTCGGCTACGTCAACCGAGCCTACTGCCCACGCTAGACACCCCGTCGGGGCTGGGCGCAGGGCTTGCGCCTGAGTACACTCAGCCCGGACCAACCAATGGAGAAACAGCTGTGGATACTCTGTTCACCAAGATCATCAACAGAGAAATACCCGCGAAGATCATCTACGAGGACGACCAGGTCCTGGCCTTCCACGACATTGCCCCGCAAGCGCCGGTGCACTTTCTGGTGATCCCGAAGAAACCCATCCGGACCCTCAACGACCTCACCGAGGACGACAAGGCCCTGGCCGGACACATCCTGTTCACCGCCCAGCGCCTGGCCAAGGAGCAAGGCTGCGAGGATGGCTTCCGGGTGGTGATGAACTGCAATGAGATGGGCGGCCAGACCGTCTACCACATTCACATGCACGTCCTGGGTCAGCGCCAGATGAACTGGCCTCCGGGCTGATCGAACATCCCCTCTTCCAGCGCCCTTGCGCCCGCCCCGGGCGAAGGTGCGCTGATCCAGCGCAGGTTTCACCCCATCGATTGGAGTAAACTGGCCGCCGTGATTCTTCCCGGAGATAAGCATGACTACCCAACGTCACTACTCGCCGATCGACCGCCTGCTGCTGCAAGCCGATATGGCCATGCGCACGCTGCTGCCGTTCAGCGGCCAACCTTATCGCCCGTCGCCGGCCATCGTGCAGCCGGAAGCGCAGATGAGTGACGAGGACACCCGGCACGTGGCCGGCCTGATGCGCATCAACCATACCGGGGAAGTCTGTGCCCAGGCGCTGTACCAGGGCCAGGCCCTGACCGCCAAGTTGCCCGAAGTGCGCCAAGCCATGGAGCACGCGGCCGAAGAAGAAATCGACCACCTGGCTTGGTGCGAGCAACGCATCCGCCAGTTGGGTAGCCATACCAGCGTACTCAATCCGCTGTTCTACGGGCTGTCGTTCGGTATCGGCGCCGCCGCCGGGCTGATCAGCGACAAGGTCAGCCTCGGGTTCGTCGCCGCCACCGAGGACCAGGTCTGCAAGCACCTGAACGACCACCTGGAGCAATTGCCGCCCGAGGACGAAAAATCCCGGGCCATCCTCGAGCAGATGCGCATCGACGAAGAACACCATGCCGAGACCGCCCTCGAAGCGGGCGGCTTCCGCTTCCCGGCACCGGTGAAATTCGGCATGAGCCTGCTGGCCAAGGTCATGACCAAGAGCACCTACCGGATCTGAAAGCGAAACAAGAAGGGCGCCCCCAGGGCGCCCTTTTCTTTTGCCGCTGCCTGGGTTCAGCCCAGCTCGACGATCTCGTAGTCATGGGTAATGGCCACGCCGGCGGCGCCGAGCATGATCGAGGCCGAGCAGTACTTCTCGGCGGACAGCTCCACGGCGCGCTTGACCTGGGCTTCCTTCAAACCACGGCCCTTGACCACGAAGTGCAGGTGGATCTTGGTGAAGACCTTGGGATCTTCACTGGCACGCTCGGCCTCCAGGAAGGCCTCGCAGCTCTCGACCGCCTGGCGGGACTTTTTCAGGATGCTGACCACATCGAAGTTACTGCAACCGCCCACGCCCAACAGGAGCATTTCCATGGGACGCACACCCAGGTTGCGCCCACCGGCCTCAGGCGGACCATCCATCACCACCACGTGGCCACTGCCCGACTCACCGAGGAACATGGCCTCTCCAGCCCATTGGATGCGTGCCTTCATCGCCCAGACTCCACTGCTTTTAAAAAAGGGTCGCCAGCTTAGCACAGGGGTTTGGACTCGCAGCGAGCGGCATCTTGATGCCAAAAGCGACCTACCTGTAAGAAAATTCTTAAATCTGCCTAGGATGTGTCTGTTAAGCTGACGCCAAATGAATGGCGCATCGCCAGCTTTATGCGCCGATGCTTTCCGCCCCATAAGAAAACCACCCCATACCGTGCAGGCTTTCCGGGATACAACCATGGTTGCTATTGCCCCAACTCCCAAGATCAAACACCTCGACAAGCTGCTGGTGCACTGTCAGCGCCGTCGCTACCAGGCCAAGAGCAACATCATCTGCGCCGGTGACGTAGCCGACAGCCTGTACTTCATCATCAAGGGTTCGGTGACCATCCTCATCGAAGACGATGATGGCCGGGAGATGATCATCGCCTACCTCAACGCCGGGGACTTCTTCGGCGAGCTGGGGCTGTTCGAGGACGCGGGACACGAGCAACTGCGTAGCGCCTGGGTCCGGGCCAAGGTGGAATGCGAAGTGGCCGAGATCAGCTACGCCAAGTTCCGCGAGTTGTCGCAGAGCGATCCGGACATCCTCTATGCGCTCAGCGGCCAGATCGCCCAACGCCTGCGCGACACCACTCGCAAAGTGGGCGACCTGGCCTTCTTCGATGTGACCGGGCGTGTCGCCCGTTGCCTGCTGGAACTGTGCAAGCAGCCGGACGCCATGACTCATCCGGACGGCATGCAGATCAAGGTCACCCGCCAGGAGATCGGGCGCATCGTCGGCTGCTCCCGGGAAATGGTCGGTCGCGTCCTCAAGGATCTGGAAGAGCGCAACCTGGTGAACGTCAAGGGCAAGACCATGGTGGTCTTCGGTACCCGCTAGCCCGGCAGGAAACTGCCGAGCATCTGTCGATACAGATTGTCCAGGCGCGCCATGGCATCCGGGGCGGCAAACGCTTCATGCAAGGCGATATGGCTTTCGGCCCGGCAACGCTGCTCCAGTGCGCAAGCCTGGTTGAAGGTATTGACCGCTCCCACCATGGATTCGCGCTCGTCATCCAGCAGCAGCGCCCCATGCACCAGGCCCACCGGCCGCTGACCACCTTTGCTCTGGCGCCAGCGCTGGGCCGTGCCGACCATCTTGCGGCCATTGAGATTGACGTTGAACCGCCCATCGCAGAAGGCCCCCTCCACTTCCCCCAGCGACGGATTGCCGCCCAGTTCGCTGAGCAGATCGCAGATCGGCTGGCATAGGCGCCGGTAGGCGGTTTCGATCCGGCCCTGGTCGCCTTCGCTGCGCGGCGGGGCATACACCAGCGCGATATTCACCGTGGCCGCCGATTGCGGCACCGGCTCGCCGCCGGTTTCTCGCAGCAATACCGGCCAGCCATTGGCTCGCGAGGCCTCGCAGGCCTGTTCGAACCCCGGCAAGCGGCTCAAGCGCCGGGGCATCACCAGCGCCCGGTCACTGGGCTGCCAGAACAGCAGGCCGAATTCCTGGTCACCGGCACAAACCTGGGCCAGCAGATCCTGCTCGGCCTGCAGGCCGGCTTCGACGGTAAGCGCGAGGGGTTGGGTCATGGCAGCGGCAATTCCTTGGCAATAATCATGAAAAAGCCGGCATTGCCGGCTCGTTCATCGTCTCAGGTTCAGTCCAGGGTCGAGCCCGTCACCGGCACGCCACGCTCCGGGAAGAACAGGCGCTGCAACTCGGTGCCCGGGTTCTCGGCCCGCATGAAGGCCTCGCCCACCAGGAACGAATAGACGTCGCTGATCTCCATCAACTCGACATCGGCACGGTTGAGGATGCCGCTCTCGGTAATCACCAGGCGCTCGCGAGGAATCCGCGGCAGCAGGTCGAGAGTGGTTTCCAGATCGACCTCGAAGGTGTGCAGGTTGCGGTTGTTGACCCCGACCAGCGGCGTGTCGAGGGTCTTCAGCGCCCGCTCGAGTTCATCGCCATCGTGTACTTCCACCAGTACATCCAGGCCAACGCCCTTGGCCACCGATGCCAGCTCGGCCATTCGCCCGTCGTCCAGCGCGGCGACGATCAGCAGCACGCAATCGGCGCCCAGGGCCCGGGCCTCGACGATCTGGTAGGGATCGATCATGAAGTCCTTGCGGATCACCGGCAGCTTGCACGCCGCTCGCGCCTGCTGCAGGTAGAGGTCGGCACCTTGGAAATAATCCACGTCGGTGAGCACCGACAGGCAAGTGGCGCCGCCCTTCTCATAACTCTTGGCGATATCGGCAGGCACGAAGTCCTCGCGGATCACGCCCTTGCTTGGCGAGGCCTTCTTGATCTCGGCGATCACCGCTGGCTGCTTGAGCTTGACCTGCTCCTGCAGCGCCTTGGCGAATCCACGCGGAGCATCGGCCGCCCGGGCCAGGCTCTCCAGCTCGGCCAGGGTGACGCGCGCGCTGCGCTCGGCAACCTCCTCGACCTTGCGGGCGAGGATATTCTCCAGAACTGTCGGCACACTCATCCTTCATTCTCCTGCTTGAACACCGCGGTAAAGGCTCCCAACTCCTCGAGCTTCTCCCGGGCAAGGCCGGTGTGCAAGGCATCGTGGGCCAGGGCCACCCCTTCTTTGAGGCTGCTGGCGTGATCCGCAGCATACAAAGCGGCGCCGGCATTGAGCACGATCATCTCGGCGGCCTTCTGGCCATGTTCGGTCTTGCGCCGCCCCAGGGCATCACGGATCAGCTCCAGGGAAGCCGCCGGGCTCTCCACCACCAGGCCGAACAGGCTCTGGCTCTTGATGCCCAGATCTTCCGGCTGCACCCAATATTCGGTGATCTGGTCGTTTTTCAGCTCCGCGACATAAGTCGGCGCCGCCAGGCTGAATTCGTCCAGGCCATCCTGGGAATGCACCACTAGCACATGCTTGCTGCCCATGCGCTGCAGCACTTCGGCCAACGGCCGGCACAGGGCCTGGGTGAACACGCCCACTACCTGGTGCTTCACGCCAGCCGGATTCGTAAGCGGGCCGAGCATGTTGAACAGGGTGCGCAGGCCCAGGTCACGACGCGGGCCGGCGGCATGTTTCATGGCGCCATGGTGGGATTGGGAGAACATGAAGCCAATGCCGACGTTGTCGATGCAGCGCGCCACCTGGACCGGGGTCAGGTTCAGGTAGACACCCGCCGCTTCCAGCAGGTCGGCGCTGCCGCTCTTGCCGGATACCGCGCGGTTGCCATGCTTGGCCACGGTGCAGCCGGCGGCGGACACCACGAACGCCGAAGCGGTGGACACGTTGAAGATGTTGGCGCCGTCACCGCCGGTGCCGACCACATCCACCACGCCGTCGAGGGTCTTGAGTTCGACCTTGTCGGCCAGCTCACGCATCACCGACACGGCACCGACGATCTCGTCGATGCTTTCGCTCTTCATGCGCATGGCCATCATGAAGGCGCCAATCTGCGCATCGGTGCATTGGCCGGTCATGATCTCGCGCATGACATCGCGCATCTCATCGGTGCTCAGGTCCAGGTGGCCGACGATACGGCTCAGGGCAGTCTTGATATCCATGAAAAGTCCTTAGCGCGTGCCGCCGCTCTGTTTGAGGAAGTTGGCGAACAGCTCGTGGCCCTGCTCGGTGAGGATGGATTCAGGGTGGAATTGCACACCCTCGATGTTCAGTGTCTTGTGCCGCAGCCCCATGATCTCGTCCACGGAGCCGTCGTCCAGTTGGGTCCAGGCGGTGATCTCCAGGCACTCGGGCAGGGTCTCGCGCTTGACCACCAGGGAGTGGTAGCGGGTCACGGTCAGCGGCATGTTCAGGCCGCTGAACACCCCCAGGTCACGGTGGAATACCGGGCTGGTCTTGCCATGCATCACCTGGCGGGCCCGCACCACCTGGCCGCCGAAGGCCTGGCCGATGGACTGGTGGCCCAGGCAGACGCCGAGGATCGGCAGCTTGCCGGCGAAATGCATGATGGCCTCGATGGAAACCCCGGCCTCGGTCGGCGTGCAGGGACCTGGGGAGACCACGATGCGCTCGGGCTTGAGCGCCTCGATCTCGGCCACGGTCAGTTCGTCATTGCGCACCACCTTCACCTCGGCACCCAGTTCGCCCAGGTACTGCACGACGTTATAGGTAAAGGAGTCGTAGTTATCGATCATCAGCAACATAGGTGGAAACTCCTCAAGCCTTGGATGCGGGGGTTTGTTCAGCCAGTGCCACGGCACGGAACATTGCACGACGCTTGTTCAGCGTCTCTTCCCACTCCAGGGTCGGGACCGAGTCGGCGACGATGCCGCCGCCGGCCTGGACATGCAGTTCACCATCCTTGATCACCGCCGTGCGGATGGCGATGGCGGTATCCATGTTGCCGTTCCAGGCGAAGTAGCCCACGGCTCCGCCATAGATCCCGCGCTTGACCGGCTCCAGTTCGTCGATGATTTCCATGGCGCGGATCTTCGGTGCGCCGGACAAGGTGCCCGCCGGCAGGATCGCCCGCAGTGCGTCCATCGCGGTCAGGCCTGCCTTCAGTTGGCCGGTGACGTTGGACACGATATGCATCACGTTGGAATAACGCTCGATGACCATCTTCTCGGTGAGCCGCACCGAGCCGATTTCCGAGACCCGCCCGGTGTCGTTGCGCCCCAGGTCGATCAGCATCAAGTGCTCGGCGATCTCCTTGGCGTCGGACAACAGGTCCTGTTCCAGGGCCAGGTCGGCTTCCTCGGTGGCGCCCCGCGGACGAGTACCGGCGATCGGCCGCACGGTGATCAGGTTGTCCTCGACCCGCACCAGCACCTCCGGCGAACTGCCCACCACGTGGAAGTCACCGAAGTTGAAGAAGTACATGTAGGGAGTCGGGTTGAAGCAGCGCAAGGCCCGGTACAGGTCGATGGGTGCGGCGTGGAAGTCGATGGACATGCGCTGGGACGGCACCACCTGCATGCAGTCACCGGCCAGGATGTACTCCTTGATGGTGTCCACCGCACGCTCGTAGTCGCCCTGGGTGAAGCTGGAGCGGAATACCGGCTCGGCGGCCGGCGGGCGGTCCAGGTCCAGGCCGCGACGTGGCGTGATCGGCTGGCGCAGCTGCTCGAGCAACTCTTGCAGGCGCGCCTGGCCAGCTTCATAGGCATTGTCCTGGCTCGGATCGGCCAGCACGATGGCGTGCATCTTGCCCGCCAGGTTGTCGAACACCACCACCGCATCGGAAACCATCAGCAGGATGTCCGGTACGCCGATCGGGTCGGGGTTCGGGCACTGGCCCAGCCGAGGCTCCACATAACGCACGCAGTCATAACCGAAATACCCCACCAGGCCACCGTTGAAGCGTGGCAGGCCGGCGATGGTCGGGACGTTGTAGCGCGCCTTGAATTGTTCGACGAAGGCCAACGGGTCGGCCACTTCGTGGCTTTCGATCTCGACGCCGTCGTGGGTCACGCTGACCCGGTAGCCGTGCACCCGCAGGACGGTGCGGCACGGCAGGCCGATGATCGAGTAGCGTCCCCATTTCTCGCCGCCCTGCACCGACTCCAGGAGGTAGGAGTTGGGCTGGTCGGCCAGTTTCAGGTAGATCGACAACGGGGTGTCGAAGTCGGCAATGGTCTCGCAGGCCAGCGGGATACGGTTGTAGCCGGCTGCGGCCAGGCGCAGGAATTCTTCGCGAATCATGGGATGCCTCGTGGCTTGAGGGTCTAACAGTCAGGTATGCAAACACGCCGGCAGGGCCGGCCAGACAAAAATCAGGCGCGCCAACGCCAACGGGCCAAGGCCTTGATGACTTTCATCCAGAGTTTGCGAGTGACCACCACGATGGAATTTCCAGAAGGGGATGGGACAGCGTCGGGCAACGTTATCTCAGCGGCAGGTTCTAAGCAACCGGGGATCAGCGCCCGCAAGTCGTCGATTACCAGGGCCGGGGACTCCTCGGCAATCGGCCGTCCATGGTTGTAGCCGTAGCTCAGCGCCACGCACTTGACCCCCGCCGCCCGCGCCGCCAGCACGTCGCTGCGCGAGTCGCCGACGAACAGCGACTGCGAGGCCGGGATGCTGGCCATCTTCATCACGAAGAACAGCGCCGCCGGGTCGGGCTTCTTCTGCGGCAGGGTATCGCCGCCGATGATCCAGCGGAAATAGCGACCGATGCGCATCTGGTCCAGCAAGGGCGCGACGAAGCGCTCGGGCTTGTTGGTGATCAGCGCCAGCTCCACGCCCTGCTTGTACAACCACTTGAGGGTCTCGCGCGCACCGGGATAGACCACGGTCAGCTCATGGCTACCCTCGTAGGCAGCGTTGAACAGCTCCAGGGCCTGGGCGACTTCGGCATCGTCGATGTCCTGGGGATCCAGGCTGTTGGCCAGGGCCCGGCGCACCAGCATCGGTGCACCATTGCCGACCCACTGGCGCACCGCCTCGATCCCCGCGGGCGGACGGCCCAGCTCGAGCAGCATCTGGTCCACGGCGGCGGCCAGGTCGGGCACCGAGTCGACCAGGGTGCCATCCAGGTCGAACATCACCAGCCGTGGCAGCTTCCCCGAGAACAGCTGCTCGAAGGCACTCATGATCGAGCCAGCGCCAGCTCGGCGCGCATCTTCTCGATCACTTCCTGGTAGTTGGGTGCATTGAAGATCGCCGAACCGGCGACGAAGGTGTCTGCACCGGCCGCAGCGATCTCGCGGATGTTGCCAACGTTCACGCCACCGTCGATCTCCAGGCGGATGTCCCGGCCGCTAGCGTCGATCAATGCCCGCGCTTCACGCAGCTTGTCCAGGGTGCCGGGAATGAACTTCTGGCCACCGAAGCCCGGGTTGACGCTCATCAGCAGCACCATGTCGACCTTGTCCATCACGTACTTGAGCACGTCCAGCGGGGTCGCCGGGTTGAACACCAGGCCGGCCTTGCAGCCACCCTCGCGGATCATCTGCAGGGAACGGTCCACATGCAGCGTGGCCTCGGGGTGGAAGGTGATGTAGGTGGCGCCCGCCTCGATGAAGTCGCCGATGATGCGATCCACCGGGCTGACCATCAGGTGCGCATCGATCGGCGCAGTGATCCCGTACTTGCGCAGTGCAGCGCAGACCATCGGACCGATGGTCAGGTTCGGCACATAGTGGTTGTCCATGACATCGAAGTGGACGATATCGGCACCGGCGGCCAGGACATTGTCCACTTCCTCGCCCAGGCGGGCGAAGTCGGCGGAAAGAATCGACGGAGCAATAGCGAAGGGCTGCATGACGCACCTTTTTTGAGCGGAATCACGATGGCGCGCATTGTATACCTCATGCTTTGGAGCGCACACCGTCACGGCAATGATCAGTAGGCCGCCCGATAGATCTGCTCGATATCGGCGGGGCTCAGCCGGCGCGGATTGTTGCGCATCAGCCGCTCGATACCGGCGGCCTCCCGGGCCATGGCTGGGATCGCGTCCTCCGGCACGCCGAAACCGCGCAGGCCAGTGGGAATTTCCACGGCGGCGCACAAATCGGCCATGGCCTCTACGGCCCGGTCCGCCGCTTCGCTGGCGCTCAAGCGCGCCGTGCGCACGCCCATGGCGGCGGCGATATCCTGCATGCGCTCGACGCAGGCCATCTTGTTCCAGGTCATGACGTAGGGCAGCAACAAGGCATTGCTGACCCCATGGGACATATGGAAGCGCCCGCCCAACGGATAGGCCAGGGCATGCACCGCCCCTACCCCGGCGTTACCGAAAGCCATGCCGGCCATCAGGCTGGCCGTGGCCATGTCCTCCCGGGCCTCTAGGTTGGCCGGATTGGCGAACGCCTTGGGCAGGGCCCTGGCGATCAGGCGGATGGCCCCCAGGGCCAGGGAATCGGTGATGGGCGAGGCATTGAGCGACAAGTAGGCTTCCACCCCGTGCACCAGGGCGTCGACACCGCTGGCGGCAGTGACATGGCGCGGGCAGGTCAGGGTCATCTGCGGGCTGACCAGCGCCACATCCGGCAGCAGGTAGTCACTGACGATGCCCTTCTTCAACTGTGCGGCCTTGTCGGAAAGGATCGCCACGTTGGTCACCTCCGAGCCGGTACCGGCGGTGGTGGGAATGGCGATCAGCGGTGGCCCCTTGCGCGGCACCAGGTCGACGCCGAACAGGTCCTCCAGGGCGCCGTGGTAACCGGCATAGGCCGCCACGCTCTTGGCGATATCGATGGCGCTGCCACCGCCCAGGCCGATCAGGCCGTCGTGCCCGCCATCACGATAGACCTGCATGCAGTCCTCGACGATGGCGATTTCCGGATCCGGCCGTACCCGGTCGAAGATCTCGTAGTCGCGCGCCCCCAGGTGGGCCAGCGCCAGCGCCACGGTGCCGGATTCGACCAACGCGGCATCGGTGACGATCAGCGGGTTATCCACATCCAGGCGGGTCAGTTCGGTGGCCAGTTGCTCGATGGCGCTGGTGCCGGTGAGCAGCTTATGGGCGATCTTGAAAGAGGAAATACTCATGCGCGCAGCCTCTTGTATAGAGATGGGAGCCGGCACAAGCGTAGCTGGGGATTGCACAACCGGACCGCCGCGATGCCCGATCGGCATCGCCACGGCCCGTTGCCGGCGGTCCAGGCCTCAGGCCGCCTCGTTCTTCGCCACTGCATGGGCCTTCACCCCGGGTTCCGGCCGAGCCTCTGGCGCCGGGGCGTCAGGACTGTCCAGGTCCTTGGTGAAGGTATTGTCGTTCTCGCCCTTGAAGAAGTTCTTGCCGTAGATCAGCAGGCACAGCACCACGCCGATGGCGAAGCCCCAGCTCGCGCCCTTGATCGCCAATACCGCGCCGATCACCCCGGCGATGCCCAGGTCGCGCTGGCTGCGGGCCTCGAGAATGCCCAGGCGCACGCTGACATAACCCTGGATCAGCAGGGTCAGGGCCAACGCCACCCCGAGGATCGGCTGCACCAGGGTCACCACCGGCAACAGCAGCAAGCCGGTGTTGGTGCCCCAGCGGAACGAACCCATGCCGCCATAGATCGAGCCCATGGCCTTGGGCCCGCCCTTGAAGCGTTCGATGATGACCACCAGCATTGCCGCCCATTTCGGGCCGCACATGGCGATGTCCGGGCCGAAGATGCTCATGAAGGCGTTACGCCCACCGAAGATCAGGTGCGAACGGTCCGGGTCGTAGTCCACCTTCTCGTCCTTGCGGATCTGCCCGGCCTCGTCCAGCAACACCTTGGCGCTCAGCACATCGCCAAAGACGATGATGTACACCGCCAGCATGGTCGGCAGCGCGCTGAGGAACATCGACAGCGGCGGCATGCCCAGGCCGAATACCGTGTAGTTGTTCCACAAGCCGGCGAAGTCCGGTTTGCTCAGGCCCCACTGGATGGTCGGCCACGGCGCTTCGCCGAACAGCGGCGCCAGCACCACCGCCAGCAGGATGATCGGCAGGATCCCCAGCTTGGCGAAGTTCCACCAGAAGCGGCTCTGCAACTTCAACTTGGCGAAGTGCTGGGAAAAGATCAGGTAGAAGGCGATGCCGATGGCGATGGAAATGGTCCAGGGAAAGCTGTCGAACTTGCCGCCCACCTGGAACACCGTGGTCACCGCGCTGAGCCCGGCGCCCACGATGACCCCCGACTTGATCGCCGATGGCACGAACCCCACCACCTTGCGCGCCATGCCGGTAGCGCCCAGGGCAATGGAGAACACTCCGAGCATCAGCTGGAAGGCGATCAGCGCATGGACCCGCTCCGGCCCCACCGGGAACTGTGCGCAGTAAGCCATCAACAATGGCACCGCCGGGGTGATCCAGCCGGGCACCACCGGGTCGCCCAGCAGATGGTGGGCCAGGTACAACAGGCCATTGAGCATGACCACGGCCAGGGCCATTTCGAAGGGCATGCCGAGGAATTCGGTCATCAACGGGATGGCCGCCAGGTCCACGGCGCACATCAGCAAGCCCTGCAGGTAGTCCGGCAGCTCGAGCTTGTAGTGGATGAACGGCAAGCGCACCTTGAACGGGCCAAGGGCGAAATACGGCGTTTCGTGCCGGGTGTCGGAAGGGGTTGGCATCAACTGCACCTGTCTTATTGGTATTGGTGGCGGTGTAAGGCGCCCCACGCCAGCCCGGCGTGGGGCAGGTCGCTCAATAGGCGGCCCGGTAGATCTGCTCGATATCGGCAGCGTTCAGCTGGCGCGGGTTGTTGCGCATCAGGCGCTCGATGCCCGCGGCCTCCACGGCCATGGCCGGGATCGCCTCCTCCGGCACGCCGAAGCTGCGCATGCCGGTGGGAATAGCCACCGCTGCGCACAACGCCGCCATGGCCTTGACCGCCTGCTCCGCCGCTTGCTCGTCACTGAGGCCGATGACGGGCACATCCATGGCCTGGGCGATGTCCCGCAGGCGCTCGACGCAGGCCAGCTTGTTCCAGGCCATGACATAGGGCAGCAGCAGCGCATTGCTCACACCGTGGGCGATGTTGAAGCGCCCGCCCAGGGGATAGGCCAGGGCGTGCACCGCGCCGACCCCGGCATTGCCGAAGGCCATGCCGGCCATCAGGCTGGCGCTGGCCATGTCTTCCCGGGCCTGCAGGTGCCCGGGGTTGGCATAGGCCTTGGGCAGCGCCTTGACGATCAGGCGGATCGCCCCCAGGGCCAGGGCATCGGTGATCGGCGAGCCGTTGAGCGACAAGTAGGACTCCACCGCATGCACCAGCGCGTCGATACCGCTGGCTGCGGTTACGCTGCGCGGGCAGGTCAGGGTCATGGCCGGACTCACCAGCGCTACGTCCGGCAGCAGGTAGTCACTGACGATGCCTTTTTTCAGCTGGGCCTGCTTGTCCGAGAGGATCGCCACGTTAGTGACTTCCGAGCCGGTGCCGGCCGTGGTGGGGATGGCAATCAAAGGTGGGCCCTTGCGCGGCACCTGGTCGATGCCGAAAAGCTGCTCCAGCGCACCTTCATGGCCGGCGAAGGCGGCCACGGCCTTGGCGATGTCGATGGCACTGCCGCCGCCCAGGCCGATCAGGCCGTCATGGCGACCGGCGCGATAGGCATTGGCGCACTCCCGGACGATGGCGACCTGCGGTTCGGGCTCGACCCCATCGAAGATCCCATGGCTGCGCCCACCCATGTGGGCCACAGCCAGGTCCACGGTGCCGCAGGCCACCAGGATCGCATCGGTGACGATCAGCGGATTGTCGACCCTGAGGCGCGCCAGCTCGGCGTCCAGTTGCTCGATGGCCCCCTGGCCGGTAATCAGTTTGTTGGCAATTTTGAATGCACGGATGCTCATCGGTTCGGCCTTGATTCATTGTTGTGGCAAGAGCGCCGCCAGGCGGGCTCTCGTATGGGCTCGAAGCTTGTAGAGCGAAAGCTGTGCCAAGACGCCAGAAGCCTTGGTTTACAAGGCTCGGGCAGTAGATTCCGGGAAATGACCGGGGCGTCGCGATTGTTTTGTTGATCGCCAGCGGGGCTTCTGATCAGGATCCTAATCAGAGTGTTCCCAGCGTTTCATTTTCTGCACCACCGTGGCCTGGCTCACGCCCAGGGCCTTGGCGGCCAGGCGGGTGGTCTTGTGCAGTTGCAAGGCCGCGCGGATGGCCTGGCGCTCGGCGTTCTCCACCACTTTGCGCAGGGGCAGGCGGCTGTCGTCGAGATTGCGCGCCTGCTGCCCGACCAGCTCCTCCGGCAGGTCCAGGGCCTCGATCACCTGCCCCGGGCAAGTCACCACCAGGCGCTCCACCACATTGATCAGCTCGCGGATGTTCCCCGGCCAGGCGTATTCGCCCAAATGCTCCAGGGCTTCCAGGCTCCATTGCACCTGCCGCTGGTAGCGCTGGTTGAAGTGCTCCAGGTAGTACTCCAGCAAGGGGCCGATCTCCTCGCTGCGCTCGCGCAGGGCCGGGATGGCGATCGGCACCACGTTCAAGCGGTAATAGAGGTCGGCGCGAAACTTGCCCTCGGCCACCCGCTGCTTGAGGTCGTGATGGGTGGCGCTGACGATCCGCACATCCACCTCCTTGAGCTCCAGGCCGCCCACGGGGATGAAGCGGTTCTCCTCGATGACCTTGAGCAACTTGACCTGCACCGCCAGCGGCAGGTCGCCGATCTCGTCGAGAAACAGCGTGCCGTTGTGGGCCAGCTCCAGCAGCCCGCGCTTGCCCTTGCTGCCCGCGCCGGTGAACGCCCCCGGGGCGTAGCCGAACAGCTCGGCCTCGATCAGGTTCTCCGGCAAGGCTCCGCAGTTGAGGGCCAGGAACGGTTCCGCGGCGCGAGCGCTGGCATTGTGGATGAACTGCGCCACCAGGGTCTTGCCGACCCCGGTTTCCCCTTGCAGCAGCACCTTGACGTCGCAGTCGGCCACTTGCCGGGCCTGGGCGAAGATCCGCCCGGAGACTTCCTGGTCGGCCATCAGCGGCGATTGCAGGAGATCGTCACGCTGGCCGGCGTGCAGCCGCGCGGTGCTGTTGCGCAGTTGCTTGAGTTGCTGCAGCTCGTCGCGCTCGCGCTTGATACGCAGCAGCTCGGTCATGTCGCGCACGGTGCTGACCACATAGCGGATGCTCCGGTCGGCGGCGAGGATCGGCGTGGCGCTGACCAGCAGCTTCTTGCCCTGGCTGAGGCTCTGCATCATCGAGACCGGCCGGCCATCCTGCAGGACCCGCAACGATGCAGACTGGGAAATCACCCCGCTTTTCACCAGTTCCTGCATCGGCCGCCCCAGCAGCTCGGCGCCGTTCAGGCCGGTGAGACGCTCGTAGGCCTGGTTGACCTTGAGGGTCTGGCCCTGGCCGTCGGTGATGTAGACACCGTCATGCAGTGCATTGAGCAGCTCTTCGAAACTGGCATCGTTGAAGTTCACCCGTGACTCCGCAGTAAGCATGGCAAGCACGCAGTTTACGGGTGAACGCCAGGCAGCGGCACGCCGGCGGCCTCGACGTTAGTCCAAGGCCGCCAAGGGCATCAGGCCTGGGCAGTGCGCAGTTTTTCGCTGCGCCCGCGCAGCCATTCCAGGGTCAACAGCAGGATCACCGAGAAGGCGATCAGCAGCGTGGCCGCGGCGGCGATGGTGGGGCTGAGGTTCTCGCGAATACCACTGAACATCTGCCGGGGCAGCGTCGCCTGCTCGGGTCCGGCGAGGAACAGGGTCACCACCACTTCGTCGAACGAGGTGGCGAAGGCGAACAACGCACCACTGATCACGCCCGGAGCGATCAACGGCAGGGTCACCCGGCGAAAGGTGGTCAGCGGCGAGGCGCCCAGGCTGGCCGCCGCCCGCACCAGGTTGTGGTTGAAGCCCTGCAAGGTCGCCGAGACGGTGATGATCACGAACGGCACCCCGAGCACCGCATGCACGATGATCAGCGACAAGAAGCTGTTGCCCATGCCCAGCGGAGCGAAGAACAGGTAGCTGGCGACCCCGATGATCACCACCGGCACCACCATCGGCGAGATCACCAGGGCCATGACCAGCGACTTGCCGGGAAAATCGCCGCGGGTCAGGCCGATGGCCGCCAGGGTGCCGAAGACCATGGCCAGCACAGTGGCCGCCGGGGCCACGATGATGCTGTTCTTCAGGGCGCGCATCCATTCGGCGGAGGCGAAGAAGTCCTGGTACCAGTGCAGCGAGAAGCCCTGCAGCGGATACACCAGGAAGCTGCCCGAGTTGAACGACAACGGGATGATCACCAGCACCGGCAACACCAGGAACAGCAGGATCAAGCCGCAGAGGATCCGCAAGCTGTAGAACCAGACCCGCTCGACGGGCGACATGTAGGGGCTCAGCATTTCGATTCTCTCCTTAGCTCAGGCGCAGGCGACTGGCGCCCACCAGCCAGCTGTAGATCAGGTACAGCACGATGGTCGCCAGCAACAGCAGGCCGCCCAGGGCGGTGGCCATGCCCCAGTTGATGCTGGTGTTGGTGTAGAAGGCCACGAAGTAGCTGACCATCTGGTCGTTCGGGCTGCCCAGCAGGGCCGGGGTGATGTAGTAGCCGATGGCCAGGATGAACACCAGCAGGCAACCGGCGCCGACCCCTGCATAGGTTTGCGGGAAGTACACCCGCCAGAAGCTGGCGAACGGATGGCAGCCCAGGGAGATCGCCGCGCGCATGTAGGTCGGCGAGATGCTCTTCATCACGCTGTAGATCGGCAGGATCATGAACGGCAGCAGGATGTGCACCATGGAGATGTAGACCCCGGTGCGGTTGAACACCAGCTCCAGGGGCTTGTCGATCACGCCCATGGCCAGCAAGGCGCTGTTGATCAGGCCGCCGGACTGCAGGAGCACGATCCAGGCCGCCACCCGCACCAGGATCGAAGTCCAGAACGGCAGCAGCACCAGGATCATCAGCAGGTTGCTCTTGCGCGCCGGCAGGTTGGCCAGCAGGTACGCCAGGGGATAGGCCAGCACCAGGCAGATGGCGGTGATCACCAGGCCCATCCAGAAGGTCCGGGCGAAGATATCCAGGTAGATCGACTGGTCCGGGGTCGCCGGGGCCAGCTCGCCCAGGTCGTCGATCCGGTGGTCCAGCGCCGCCAGCAGGTAGTAGGGAGTCAGGCTGCTGGTATTGCGCCGGATCGCCTGCCAGTAGGCCGGGTCGCCCCAACGCTCGTCCACCCCCTCCATGGCTTCTTTATAGGATTCGGGCTCGGCCTTGAACGGCAAGGCGCGGGCAGTCTTGGTCAGCAGGCTGCGATAGCCGGCCAGTTCCATGTTCAGGCGCTTGGACAGGTCGCCCAGGCCCTGGTTCTTGCGGGCCTCGGCCAGGTCTTCGCTCAAGGCCTTGTAGGCGGCCTCGCCGGGCAAACCACGGCCGTCCCAGGCATTCACGGCCACCACCGTGCGCGGCATGCCGCCGACCACTTCCGGGTTGCCGACGCTCTTGTACAACAGCGCCACGATCGGTACCAGGAACACCAGCAGCAGGAACAGCACCAGCGGCGCGATCAGGGCCTGGGCCTTCCAGCGGTTGACCCGCTCGGCACGGGCCAGTCGCTGCTTGAGGGTCGGGCCGGCGACCGCATCCAGGGGAACGGTGATGGTCATGACAAACTCCGCGAATCGATCTTTCGAATACACCACCGACAGGAGCGGGCCAGCCCGCTCCTGCCACTAGCGATGCTTACTTGGCCGCCCAGGCGTTGAAGCGCTGCTCCAACTGCTCGCCGTTGTCAGCCCAGAAGCTGACGTCGATCTGCACCTGGTTGGCGATGTTCTCCGGAGTGGTCGGCATGTCCTTGAGGATGTCCTTGGCCAGCAGCGGCACGGCCTGGGTGTTGGCCGGGCCATAGGCGATGTTTTCCGAATAGGTCTTCTGCTGCTGCGGCTGCACCGAGTAGGCGATGAACTTCTTCGCCGCTTCGGCACGGGTCTTGTCCAGGCCCTTGGGGATAGCCCAGGCATCGAAGTCGTAGATGCCGCCGTTCCACACCACCTTCAGGTTGCTTTCCTTCTGCACCGCGGCGATCCGGCCGTTGTAGGCCGAGCTCATGACCACGTCGCCCGAGGCCAGGTACTGCGGTGGCTGGGCGCCGGCTTCCCACCACTGGATGTTGGGCTTGAGCTCATCGAGCTTCTTGAAGGCACGGTCCTGGCCATCCTTGCTGGCCAGCACCTTGTACACATCCTTGGGCGCGACGCCGTCGGCCATCAGGGCGAACTCCAGGGTGTACTTGGCCCCCTTGCGCAGGCCGCGCTTGCCCGGGAATTTCTGCGTGTCCCAGAAGTCCGCCCAGCTGCCTGGCGGCGCCTTGAGCTTGTCGGCGTTGTAGGCCAGCACCGTGGACCAGACGAAGAAGCCCACGCCACACGGCTGGATGGCGCCCTTGACATAGTCTTCGCCCTTGCCGAACAGCGCCGGGTCGAGAGGTTCGAACAGGTCTTCGTCGCAACCGCGGGACAACTCGGGGGACTCCACTTCCACCAGGTCCCAGGACACGCTCTTGGTGTCGACCATGGCCTTGACCTTGGCCATCTCGCCGTTGTACTCGCCGGCGACGATCTTGCCGTTGCCCGCCGCTTCCCACGGAGCGTAGAAGGCCTTGACCTGGGCGGCCTTGTTCGCCCCACCAAAGGACACCACGGTCAGGTCCGGTCCCGCCGCCAGGGCGTGCGCGGCCCCCAGCATGCCCAGCGTCAGGGCTGTGAGTTTCAGGGATCTCAGCATTTTATTGTGTTCTCCACGTGCAGGTTGGTGTTGCAAGGGGGGGCGATCAATTCGCCTCTAGAAGCGGGTCGAGCGCACGAACGTGCTCGACTTGCCAGCCAAGCGGTACCACGTCGCCCACCGCCAGCGCTGGATCGAGCTCGGCAATCGGCTGTTTCACGAAGAAGTCGCTCTTGCCGCAGACTTCCAGGCGCACTCGGACGTGGTCGCCCAGGTAGATGAACTCCGCCACCCGCCCGGAAAAGCGGTTGGCGCAGTGTTCGCTGGAACCGTTGAGGCTCACCCGCTCCGGGCGGATGGACAGGGTCACCGGGCCACCGACCTGGCCGACGTTGACCGCCAATGCCTCGACTTTCTCACCACGCCCCAGCTCCACCACGCAGCGCTCGCCGTCGTGGCTGTGCAGGCGACCGCTGAGGCGGTTGTTCTCGCCGATGAAGTTGGCGACGAAGGTGTTCTTCGGTTCTTCGTAGAGGGTCCGCGGCGGGGCGATCTGCTGGATCTCGCCCTGGTGGAACACCGCCACCCGGTCGGACATGGTCAAGGCCTCGCCCTGGTCGTGGGTCACGTAGACCACGGTCAAGCCCAGGCGCTGGTGCAGGTGCTTGATCTCCATCTGCATATGCTCGCGCAGCTGTTTGTCCAGCGCCCCCAAGGGCTCGTCCATCAGTACCAGCTGCGGCTCGAACACCAGGGCCCGGGCCAGGGCGACCCGTTGCTGCTGGCCACCGGACAGTTGCGCCGGATAGCGCTGGGCGAAAGAGTCCAGCTGGACCATGCTCAGCACGCGCTTGACCCGCTCGCTGATGTCGGTCTTGCCCAGGCCCCGTACCGACAGCGGGAACGCCAGGTTCTCGGCCACGGTCATGTGCGGGAACAGCGCGTAGTTCTGGAACACCATGCCGATATCGCGCTTGTGCGGCGGCACATTGTTGATCGAGCGCCCGGCCAGCTGGATCTCGCCGGCGGTCGGCGTCTCGAAACCGGCCAGCATCATCAGGCTGGTGGTCTTGCCGGAGCCGGACGGCCCGAGCAGGGTGAGGAACTCGCCCTTGCGAATTTCCAGGTTGAGGTCCTTGACGATCAGGTTCTCGCCGTCGTAGCTCTTCTGCACACCACGAAAGCTGACCAGAACATCATTGGCCCCAGCGCTTGAATCGACCTCGCTCATACCCGCACCTTTTTGTTTTAGACGGCTGTAGGGCAAGCCTAGTGCAGCCCACAAGGCCCGAAAATCGGGGGGTAGGAGAGATTCGCCTCAGCCGCCTGGAAGGCTGCCTGTAGGGATTGCCCTACAAGAATGGCGGAAACAGACAAGAGCAGGGGCAAGCTTGAAGCGGCAAGCCCCAAGAACAGGCATAGGCCGGGAAGTGGCGATGTCGTAAACGGATATGCCCCGCCAATGCCTTGGCCAGGACCATCGACCTGGGGGCGTATCCATTGTGGCGGGGGGAACTGACTCCCGCTGGCTCAGAGCAGCTTGTGCTCCATGGCGTACTTCACCAGCTCGGCCAGTGAGGTGACGTTGAGCTTTTGCATCAGCCGCGCCTTGTGGGTGCTGATGGTCTTGTTGCTCAAGGCCAATTGCTGGGCGATGTCGTTGACATTGGCCCCCTGGGCCAGGCGCTCGAACACCGAGAATTCACGCTCGGACAACAGCGAATGCAGTGGCCGGGCATCGGTCAGGCCGACCTCGAAGACCATGCGATCCGCCAGTTCCGGGTCGATGTAGCGCCCACCGGACGCCACCTTGCGGATGGCCGTCAGCAGCAGTGACGGATCGCTGTCCTTGGTGGCGTAGCCAGCGGCGCCGATCTTCAGGGCCCGGGCGGCCATCTGTGCCTCGTCATGCATCGACAGCACCAGGATCGCCGGCGGATCGCTCAGGGCGCGGATTCGTGGGATGGCTTCCAGGCCGTTCACCCCGGGCATGGAGATGTCCAGCAATACCACCTCGCAAGGCACCTGGCGCAGGGTCTCCAGCAGTTGCTCGCCATTGCTCGCCTCCCCCACGACCGTCAGGTCCTTGGCCAGGCCGATCAGTTGCTTGATGCCTTCGCGGACAATGGTGTGGTCTTCGGCTACCAGTACACGGATCACGCGGTTCTCCTCGTTATTGTTGTCGGTCCAGGGGCACCCGGACGGTCAGGCTGGTGCCCTCCCCCGGCTCGCTGTGCAGCGCCAGGCTACCGCCCATGATCAGCACCCGCTCGCGCATGCCCACCAGGCCAAAGGAGGTGGGGCGCGTGGCGGCGGTATCGAACCCCAGGCCATCGTCGCTGATGCTCATGCACAACTGTGGCCCGTCCAGTACCAGGGACAGCTCCACAGTATGCGCCTGGGCATGGCGCATGACGTTGGTCAGGGCCTCCTGGAGGATGCGGAACAGGCCGATGGCCTTGGCGTCGCTCAGGCGTGGCAGGTTATCCGGCACGTCCACCAGGCACGGGATCTGCGTGCGCGCCTCGAAACGCCGGGCCTGCCATTCGATGGCCGAGGCGATACCGGCATCCAGGATCGGCGGGCGCAGGGCCGTGGCCACGTCGCGCACCAACTGGAACAGCTGGGTGATCAAGCGCTTCATGCTGTTGAGGCGCTCGTTCAGCCCGGGATCGAGCTGAGCGTAGGCCAGCTCGCACATGGAGGTCTCCAGCTTGAGCACGGTGAGCATCTGCCCCAGTTCGTCATGGACTTCCCTGGCAATGCGGGCCTTTTCCTCTTCCCGCACGCTCTCCAGGTGCGCCGACAGCTCGCGCAGCTGCTCGCGGGAACTGGCCAGCTCCAACTCGATGCGCTTGCTCTCGCTGATATCCCAGACGATGCCGTCCCAGACGAAGGTGCCGTCGTCCAGCTGCCGGGTAATCGCCTTGATCTCGGCCCAGCGCTGCTGGCCCTGGCGGGTGAGGATACGCCCCTGCCAGGACCAGTCGCTGTCGGTGTCCAGGGCCTGGTCCTGGGTCTGGTGGTAACTGGCCTTGTCATCAGGGTGCACCAGGCTGCGCAGGCCCTTGTCGCGATGGGCGAGCACCGCAGGCGAGTAGCCCACCAGGGTCTGGCTGCCCTCGCTGATGTAGGCGAAGTCGATCTGCCCGCTGACTGGCGCGCGCTCCAGGCGAAACACCAGGCCCGGCACGTTGGCGGCGATGCCTTGCAGCCGCGCTTCGCTCTCGCGCAGGGCCGCCAGGGCGCGACGGCGCTCGGTGACATCGGTGAGGTAGACCACCAGGTACTCGCTGTCGCGAAAACGCAGGAAGCTCAAGGACACGTCCGTCGGCAGGATGCTGCCGTCGGCCCGTACGCACTGGCTTTCGAAGCTCTGCACGCCCCCGGCGCTGGCCCGGGCGCGCTTCCACAGGTTGAGCCAGCGATCCATGTGCAGGTTGGGTTCGAAATCGATCAGCGGCCGCTCGATCACTCCACCCGGGGCATAGCCGAGCATTTCTTCGGCGGCGCGGTTGGCATAGCGCACGTGGCTGTCCCAATTGACCCAGAGGATGCCCACAGTGCTCTGGTCGATGGAAAACTGGGTCAGGCGCAAGGCCTCCTCGCTGGCGGCGCGCAAGGCGATGTCTTCCCGGGCCGCCAGCAGCTGCTGCTCCAGCCCACGTTGCTGGCGGCGCAGCCAGAGGATCAAGCCCAGGCTGCCCAGCAACAGCAGGGCCAGCAACAGGCTGAGGCTGCGCCAGGCGCCAGGGGACTCGCCCAGGCGCGGATACTTGGGTTGCAGCCAGCGGTTGTGCAGTTGCTCCAGCTCCTTGGCGGGAATCGTGCGCAGGGCGGTTTGCATGATGCTGGCCAGTTCCGGCCAATCGCGCCGGGTGGCCACCCGCAACAGCTGCGGCAGGCCGATATCGCCCACCACCGCCAGGCCGGAGAACTCCGCCTCGGCGGACAGGCGGCTGAGCTGGGCTTCATCCACTACCGCGTAGCGGGCCTGCTGGCTCAATAGCAACTGCAAGGCCTGGCGCTCCTGGGGCACGCCCTGCAAGTTGAGGTTGGGGTAGGTCTGGCGCAGGTACTCGGACACCGCGCTAGGCATGCGCACCGCCACCCGGGCCTGGCTGTCGAGCTTCTCCAGCTCCACCGCCCCGGAAGCCTTGCGCTCTCCCACCACCAGTTGCGGCACCCGCATGTAAGGATCGCTGTACAGCCACAGGCGCAGGCCGGCTGGGGTCTGGGTCAGGCCCGGGGCCATATCGATCTCACCGTCGCGCAGGGCCTTTTCCAGTTGGACCTGGTCGGGAAAGTTGCGCCAGCTGAACTCGGTGCCCAGGGTCCTGGCCACGGCCTGCATCAACTCGACGTTGGCCCCGGACAAGCGTTGCAAGCGCCGGTCGTACTGGGCCAAGGGCGCCTGTAGCACCACCCCCACGCGCAGCTCCGGGTGCTGCTCCAGCCACTGGCGCAGCTCGTGGCCCAGGACCGCGGCAGGCTCGTGGGCCGCCGGCGCCGCCGCGCCTATCAAGGGAAGGCACAGACAGCCGATAAGCAAGAGGCAGCGAAAGCGCATCATCTGAAGTCTCACACCCTGACAAATACTGACCAACCCATTAGGCTGCCGGAATTACTTCTGGCCTGGAATATCCGATGCCCCTCGTCCCCCGCTCGGCACTGCCCGTATTGTGCCTGTCGCTGATCCTGCCCTGGAGCTTTTCCGCCCACGCCGACGATCCGGCTCCCGAGGCCAAGCCTGCCGAGGAACAACCGGCGCCACGCCCCGCCCTGCCCGAACGCAGCCAGGAAGATGCCACCGCCCTGGAACGCCGCTTGCCCACCCAGGAACAGCAGCAACTGCAAGCTGGCGACAGCAGTTTCCTGGCCCTGTGGAAACCGGCCAACACCAGCGAGCCCAAGGGCGTGGTGATCATCCTCCCTGGAGCCGGGGAAAGCGCCGACTGGCCACAGGTGGTGGCGCCATTGCGCAATCGCCTGCCCGACACCGACTGGGGCAGCCTGAGCCTGACCCTCCCCGATATGCAAAGCGAAGCGGCACAACCGCGAATTGTCGAGGCGGTTCCCGCGGCACCGACCGAAAGCGCCAATACCGCCAAGGACGCCAGCACCGAGGCCAAGCCCATCGAGCAGGTCGCCGGCGGTGAAGCCGATGTGGCCGATCATCCGGTCGCCGAAACCACCGAGGAGCAGGTCAAGGCCGACGCCGAGCGCATCTTCGCCCGGGTCGACGCGGCCCTGGCCTACGCCGAACAGCAGAATGCCCGCAGCATCGTGCTACTGGGCCATGGCACCGGCGCCTATTGGGCCGCGCGCTACCTGAACGAAAAACAGCCATCGCAGGTACAGAAACTGGTGCTGGTCGAGGCCCGTTCGCCAAGCAACGGCAAGCCGCAACTGGCGGAACTGACCCCGACCTTGAAACTGGCCACTGCCGATATCTTCTATGTCGACACAGCGGTGGCGCGCAAGGAGGCACTGGAGCGACTGCAGGCCAGCAAGCGCTTGAAGCACTCGAACTTCAGCCAGATCTCCCTCAAGGCCCTGCCCGGCAACGACAGCGCCCAGCAGGAGCAGCTGTTCCGCCGGGTCCGTGGCTGGCTCAATCCGCAAAACGCCGATAACTGAAAACACCGGGCCCCGCTGCCAGAGAAGCAGCGGCGACCCGGCCTTGCCTTCAGCGAAAGGCCCGGCGCTGGCGCACCAGCGCATAGGCGCTGTGCAGTTCGCGGGTTTTCTCCGTGGCAGTGCGCACCTGCTCCGGCGTCGCGCCGCTACCGGCGACCTTGTCCGGGTGGTGGCGACTGAGCAGCCGCCGGTAGGCACGCTTGATCTGCGCCGGCTCGGTGGTCGCCGCCACCCCCAGCAGGCGCAGAGCCTCCTGGTAACTCATGCCGACTTCAGCGGTGTCTCTCCTGGCGGGACCGTAGTCCTGGGCCAGCGCCTGGATCTGCTCGCTGCTCCAACCCAGCCATTTGCCCCAGGACTGGATCAACTCGCGCTCCGCCGCACCGACTCGGCCGTCGGCCCAGACCATGCGCCAGCAGGCGCGCAGCACGCCTTCGGCGGCATAGGGCTGGCTACCCAGGCGGCGCAGGTAGCCGCGCAGATGGTCATTGCCCGACTTGCCACGGTTGAAGGCGGCAATGGCCCGGCGCTGCGCCACTTCGTTCATGTCCAGCGAACGCATTTCCTGGCGCGCCTGCTGGATATGCCCATCCACCACCCGACCGTCGCTTTTCGCCAGGCGCCCGAGCAAGACGAACAGCAACTCATCGTTGCGCAGCGCCGGACGCCCACCCAGGCGTTCACGTAGATGTGCCCAGCTGTGCAGTTGCATGCGCCGATCCAGCGCCTGCCCCAGCAACGCACCAAGCATGGCCCCCGGAATGCTGGCTATGGCAAAACCTGCTCCGGCTCCGATCAGAGTCCCTGGCCACCACATGTCAGCGCCCCGCTTGCAGCAGGTGCTCGACCTGCGCCAGACGCTCGACGGTTCCCACATCGACCCATTGGCCGCGCATGTGTTCACCACTGACCTGGCCCCGGGCCATGGCCTCGCGCAACAGCGGCGCCAACTTGAAGGCGCCGGCGGCGCTGTGCTGGAACAGGCGAGGATGCAGCACCGAGATACCGCTGTAGGTCAGGGTCGGCGCACCCGGCTGGCCGTCGTGCAGCAGGCCGTTCTCCAGGCAGAAGTCGCCACCGGTGGGATGGTGTGGCGGGTTGTCGACCATCACCAGGTGAGCCAGGCCATCCAGGGGCCGGCGCAGGCTGGTGAAATCGTAGTCGGTCCAGATATCGCCATTGACCACCAGGAAGGGCTCGTCGCCCAGCAACGGCAAGGCCTTGAAGATCCCGCCACCGGTCTCCAGCGGCTGGTCTTCCGCCGAATAGCGGATGCTCAGGCCCCAGCGCTGGCCGTCGCCCAGGGCATCCTCGATCTGCTGGCCAAGCCAGGCATGATTGATGACGATCTCGCGAAAACCTGCGGCCGCCAGGGCCCGCAGGTGGTATTCGATCAGAGGCACGCCGGCCACCGGCAGCAGGGGCTTGGGGGTGGTCAGGGTCAATGGGCGCATGCGCTCGCCCTTGCCCGCCGCCAGGATCATCGCCTTCATGCCTGGGCTCCTGCCGGCTGGCTCAAGCTGAACAGCAGTTGCGCCAGTTCCGACAACTCAGGCCGACGGGCCAGCACCGCTTCTATATAAGCCAGGAACCGCGGGACATCGGCCAGGTAGCGCGGCTTGCCGTCGCGGTGGCAGATGCGCGAGAAGATCCCGATCACCTTGAGGTGGCGCTGCACGCCCATCAGGTCGCTGGCCCGCAGGAACTCCTGAAAATCCTCCTGGACCGGAATACCCAGGGCCCGGGCGCGGGTCCAGTAGTTTTCCTGCCAGAGCCGCACGCGCGGTTCCGGCCAGCTGAGGAAGGCGTCCTTGAACAGACAGGTGATGTCGTAGGTCACCGGGCCGTAGACCGCGTCCTGGAAGTCCAGCACCCCCGGGTTCGGCGTGCTGAGCATCAGGTTGCGCGGCATATAGTCGCGATGGACCAGAACCTGGGGTTGTGCCAGGGCGCTGTCGATCAACAGGTCGCTGACCCGTTGCCATTGCTGGCGCTGCTCGGCGGTAAGGGTAATGCCCAGCTCACGGCCGACGTACCACTCCGGGAACAGCTCCAGCTCGCGGCGCAGCAGGGGCACATCGTAGCTGGGCAACGGGGCATCCATGGGTAGTTGCTGGAAGGCCAACAGCGCTTGCAATGCGTCTTCGAACAGCCCGTCGGCATTGTCTTCGTTTATTACATCCAGGTAGGTCTGGCTACCCAAGTCATTGAGCAACAGGAAGCCACGCTCCAGGTCCTGGGCAAAAATTTTCGGCACATTGATACCGGAAGTCGCCAACAGGCCGGCGATTTCCACGAAGGGCCGGCAGTTCTCCAGGGGCGGCGGGGCATCCATCACCACAAAGCTGCGACCTGCGCCCTGCCAACGGAAATAACGGCGGAAACTCGCGTCGCTGCTGGCCGCGACCAAGGTAGCCGGGGGCACTTCACCCCAGCCCTGTGCTGCATAGACAATCGCCAACTGTTCATCGAGCCAAACTTTCAGGTGTTGCAAGCGTACATCTTGGTCAGGCATTACAAGGGTCTCCGACGGCCCTAGCCGTCAAGCGGGTCATGCTTTATTATCCAGCATCTTTTTCAGACCATCGAGAGGCGTGCGGCCCAACACCGCGGGCAGATGGCACGCAGGAAGCCCGGACTAATAAGATGGCATTGAAATCCCCCGCGTTTCGTAAAAAATTCCCGTTGCTGGTCACCGGCGGTTTGCTGGCCCTGCAACCTCTAGCCACTTCCTTCGTGGTCGCCGCGGAACAGTACGACTGTTCGGTCTCCGCTTCCGGCGGCTGGGCCTGTGCCCCCAAGACCAGTGCAGCCCAATTGCCGCCGCGCCCGGTCCACGACGCCAACTCGCTCACCTCCAGCGGCGCCACCGACAGCGGTGCGGCGCAAGATGCTGGCGACAAGCCAGTATTGGTGACCGAAGCCAAGGGTCGTGGCCTGAAGTCCCGCAGCGCGGACTACAGCCATCTCGACTGGGTACCGCGTGAGCAGCTCACCGCCGCCCAACTGGCCGAGACCGGTCCTTACTGCTCTGGTTCCTATATCGAACCGATTCGTCCTGGCATGAATGACAAGACGAAGAAAAGTGACGCACCGACCTTCATCGGCGCCAAGGCCTCGCGTTATCAGCAGGAGCAGCAGGTGGCGACCCTGGCCGGCGACGTGGTCATGCGCCAGGGCAGCATGCAGGTCGAGGCCGACGAGGCCAACCTGTACCAGGCCGAGAACCGCGGAGAACTGAGCGGCAACGTGCGCATCCGCGACAACGGCACACTGATGGTCGGCGACCACGCCGACGTCCAGCTCGACACTGGCGAGGCCAAGGTCGACAACGCCGAGTACGTGATGCACAAGTCGCGGGTTCGCGGCAGTGCGCTATATGCCAAGCGTGCGGAAAACGCCATCATCCGCCTCAAGGATGGTACGTACACTACCTGCGAACCGAACAGCAACGCCTGGCAGCTCAAGGGCAACAACATCACCTTGAACCCGGCGACCGGCTTCGGTACCGCGACCAACGTAACGCTGCGGGTCAAGGACTTCCCGGTTCTCTATACCCCGTACATCTACTTCCCGATCGACGATCGCCGCCAGTCCGGCTTCCTGCCACCGAGCTTCAGTACCGGCAGCGACACCGGCTTCATGCTGGTCACCCCGTACTACTTCAACCTGGCACCGAACTACGATGCCACGTTGTATCCACGCTACATGGCCAAGCGCGGCATGTTGATGGAAGGCGAGTTCCGCTACCTGACCAAGAACAGCGAGGGCCAGTTCGGCGCCGCCTACCTGAACGACGAAAGCGACGATCGCAAGAAGCAGACCGACTACGAAAAAACCCGCTACATGCTCAACTGGCAGCACAAGGGCGGGCTCGATTCGCGGACGATGACCGAGGTCGACTACACCAAGATCAGCGACCCGTACTACTTCCAGGACCTGCAGACCGACCAGATCGGCGTGAAGTCCACCGACTACGTCAACCAGCAGGGCGCGGTAACCTACCGTGGCGACGACTACACCGCACGCCTCAACGTGCAGGCGTACCAGCTGGCAACGGTTTCCAACATCACTCCGTATGACAAGCTGCCGCAGATCACCTTCAACGGTTCCCTGCCCTACCACCCCGAAGGCCTGGATTTCACCTATGAAACCGAGCTGGTGCGTTTTGATCGGGATCTGCAGAAAGGCAACTATTTCGACAAGGATGGCGGTCCGTTCGACCAGTTCGGCAATGCCATAGGCACTCGCCGCCTGGATGCCAACGTCGCCGGCCTGGACCGCGCCAACGGCGACCGCCTGAATCTCAAGCCCGGTGTCAGCTTGCCGCTGAACTGGACCTATGGCTACCTGACGCCGTCGCTCAAGTACATGTACACCCGCTACAACCTTGACCTCGACAGCACAGGCAAGCAGGGCATTATCACGGCACGCAACGCCGCTGCCGCTAACGGCACCCGTTACATTGGCGGCGACTACAACAGCTCGCAAAGCCGTGGCGTGCCGATCGCCAGTGTCGATGGCGGCCTGTACTTCGACCGCAATACCCAATGGTTCGGCAAGAACTATCGCCAGACCCTGGAACCACGGATGTTCTACCTCTACGTCCCGGAAAAGGATCAGGAAGACATCCCGGTATTCGATACTGGCGAACCAACCTTCAACTACTCCTCGCTGTTCCGGGATAACCGCTTCAGCGGTTCCGACCGTGTCGGCGATGAAAACAAGCTGTCGCTGGGCGTGACCAGCCGCTGGATCGAAGACAATGGCTTCCAGCGCCAGCGCATCAGCGTCGGCCAAGCCTTCTACTTCAAGGACCGTACCGTCCAGCTGCCAGGTATCGACTACCGTACCCGCGACGACGCCAAGTCCAACGTCTCGCCTTATGCGCTGGAATACGAATACCGCTACAACCGCGACTGGCGCACTACCGCCGAGTACAACTGGGACCCGGACAGCCGTAGCCCACGCTCCGGCAGCGCAATGTTCCACTACCAGCCCGAAGACAACCCGAACAAGGTGGTCAACGTCGGTTATCGCTATCGCAACGACCAGATCCGCTATGACCAGAATAGCGGCAGCTGGAAGATGGGCGGTGACTACGGGACCCCAGGCCAACCTGGCTACGTGAAGGACTACTACAAGATCCAGCAGCACGACTTCTCGGTGATCTGGCCGATCGTGCCGCAGTGGAACGCCATCAGCCGCTGGCAGTACGACTACAACCGTAACCGCACGCTCGAGGCCTTCGGTGGTTTCGAATATGACAACTGCTGCTGGAAACTGCGCCTGATCAGCCGGTACTGGGTCAAGTATGACGAGTTCAGTCAGGAGGCTCCGCAAAACGAAAGTGGCGACCGCGGCATCTTCCTCCAAATCGTTCTGAAAGGTCTCGGTGGCGTCATGGGCACCAAGGTAGAGAGCTTCCTCGACAAAGGCATCCAAGGTTATCGTGAACGTGAAGACCAAGCTTTCTGATTGTCTGCGCCCGCTGATGCTGGGCGCGCTGTTCCTGAGCACTGCGGCCAGCGCCGCGGTGCAGTCCCTCGACAAGGTCGTGGCCATCGTCGATAACGACGTGGTCATGCAGAGTCAGCTGGACCAGCGGGTAAACGAAGTCCAGCAAACCATCGCCAAGCGCGGCGGCGGCATGCCACCTGCCAGCGTCCTTGAACAGCAAGTACTGGAGCGCCTGATCGTCGAGAACCTGCAACTGCAGATCGGCGAGCGTTCCGGTATCCGCATCACCGATGAAGAACTGAACCAGGCCATTGGCACCATCGCCCAGCGCAACAACATGAGCGTCGAGCAGTTCCGTGGCGCCCTGGCCCGTGACGGACTGTCTTATCAAGATGCTCGCGAGCAGGTACGCCGCGAGATGGTCATCAGCCGTGTGCGCCAACGCCGTGTGGCCGAGCGCATCCAGGTATCGGAGCAGGAAGTGAAGAACTTCCTCGCCTCGGACCTGGGCAAGATGCAGCTCTCCGAGGAACTGCACCTGGCCAACATCCTGATCCCGACTCCGGAAAGCGCCAGCTCCGAAGCCATCCAGGGCGCTGCCCGCCAGGCCATGGAGGTGTACCAGCAGCTCAAGCAGGGCGCCGACTTCGCCCAGCTGGCCATCGCCCGCTCCGGCAGCGACAACGCCCTGGAAGGCGGCGACATGGGCTGGCGCAAGGCCGCGCAATTGCCACCTCCGTTCGACCGTGAACTGAGCGCGATGTCGGTTGGCGACATCACCCAGCCGGCTCGTACTCCTGGCGGCTTCATCATCCTCAAGCTGCTGGACAAGCGTGGCGGTGGCAACCAGGTGCGCGACGAAGTGCATGTGCGCCACATCCTGATCAAGCCTAGCGAGATCCGCAGCGAAGAAGAGACCAAGCGCCTGGCGCAGAAGCTCTACGAGCGCATCACTGCCGGTGAAGACTTCGCCGAACTGGCCAAAAGCTACTCGGAAGATCCGGGCTCGGCACTCAACGGTGGCGACCTCAACTGGATCGACCCGAACGCCCTGGTGCCGGAGTTCCGCGAAGTGATGGCCAAGACCCAGCAGGGCCAGCTGTCCAAGCCGTTCAAGAGCCCTTATGGCTGGCATGTACTGGAAGTCCTTGGCCGTCGCGCCACCGACAGCACCAGCCAGGCCCGCGAGCAGCAAGCCATGACCGTCCTGCGTAACCGCAAGTACGACGAAGAGCTGCAGACCTGGTTGCGGCAGATCCGCGACGAGGCCTACGTTGAAATCAAGCTGCCTGGCGCTGAACAGGCGGCACAGTGAAACCCGCACGCTTCGCCCTGACACCCGGCGAGCCGGCGGGTATAGGCCCCGACCTATGCCTGCTGCTCGCCTCGCAACCCCAGCCCCATCCCCTGATTGCCATTACCAGCCGCGACCTGCTCCTCGAGCGGGCCGCGCAACTGGGAGTGGCCGTCACCCTGCTGCCGGTGGAGCCGGAGCACTTGCCGGATGCTCCGGCAGCGGCGGGCAGCCTCTATGTCTGGGATACCCCCCTGGGTAAACCCGTAGTCAGCGGTCAACTGGACCAGGCCAATGCCGCCTTCGTCCTGCAGACCCTGACTCGCGCCGGCCAGGGTTGCCTGGACGGCCGCTTCGCCGGGATGATCACCGCTCCCGTACACAAGGGCGTGATCAACGATTCCGGGATCGCCTTTTCCGGGCATACCGAGTTCCTCGCGGACCTGACCCAGACCCAGCAGGTGGTCATGATGCTGGCCACCCGCGGCTTGCGCGTGGCACTGGTGACCACCCACCTGCCGCTGCGGGATATCGCCGATGCGATCACCCCCGAGCGCCTGGAACGGGTCACGCGGATCCTGCATGCCGACCTGCAACAGAAGTTCGGCATCGCCCAGCCGCGAATCCTGGTCTGCGGGCTCAACCCCCATGCCGGCGAAGGCGGCCACCTGGGCCGCGAAGAAATCGACATCATCGAACCCACCCTGGAGCGTCTGCGCCAAGAAGGCATGGACCTGCGCGGTCCGCTGCCGGCCGACACTCTGTTTACCCCCAAATATCTGGAGCACTGCGATGCAGTGCTGGCGATGTACCACGACCAGGGCCTGCCCGTGCTGAAGTACAAAGGCTTCGGCGCCGCCGTCAACGTGACACTAGGCTTGCCGATCATCCGCACTTCAGTCGACCACGGCACCGCCCTGGACCTGGCCGGCAGCGGCAGGATCGATACCGGCAGCCTGCAGGTCGCCCTGGAAACCGCCTACCAGATGGCCGAGAACCGTATATGAGCGAGCAATACCAACACCGGGCGCGCAAGCGCTTCGGTCAGAACTTCCTGCATGACGCCGGCGTCATCGACCGCATCCTGCGGGCCATCAACGCCAAGCCCCAGGACCGCATGCTGGAAATCGGCCCGGGCCAGGGCGCCCTCACCGAGGGCCTGCTGGGCAGCGGCGCGCAACTGGACGTGGTGGAGCTGGACAAGGACCTGGTGCCGATCCTCAACCAGCAGTTCGCTGGCCGCGGCAACTTCAAGCTGCACCAGGGCGATGCCCTGAAGTTCGACTTCAACACCCTGGGTGCCGCGCCAGGCAGCCTGCGGGTGGTGGGCAACCTGCCCTACAACATCTCCACGCCGCTGATCTTCCATTTGCTGCACAACGCCAGCCTGATCCGCGACATGCATTTCATGCTGCAGAAGGAAGTGGTGGAGCGCCTGGCCGCCGGCCCAGGCGGTGGCGACTGGGGCCGCTTGTCGATCATGGTCCAGTACCACTGCCGCGTGGAGCACTTGTTCAATGTCGGCCCTGGCGCCTTCAACCCGCCGCCGAAAGTCGATTCGGCAATCGTGCGCCTGGTACCCCACGCAGTGCTACCGCACCCGGCCAAGGACCATCGGTTGCTGGAACGCATCGTTCGCGAAGCCTTCAACCAGCGTCGCAAGACCCTGCGCAACACCCTCAAGGCCCTCCTGAGCAATGCCGAGATCGAAGCCGCCGGCGTCGACGGCAGCCTGCGCCCTGAACAGCTGGACCTGGCCGCGTTCGTGCGCCTGGCCGACCAACTGGCCGACCAGGCCAAGCCCGCCAGCTGAGCAACCCCTCCCAGCGCCAGCGGGTAGGACGTCAACCAGGATGTCTGGTGTCCTACCCGCTACTTGACCTAGACTGACCTGCGTCAATCCTGTCCCGCGCCCCGCTTTGCTTTAAAGGCCCTTTGCATGTCCGATCCCCGCTATCAGATCGACGTCAGCGTCGTCACTCGCTTCCTGGCAGACCAGTCGCAACCCGAGCACAACCGTTTCGCCTTCGCCTACACCATCACCGTGCAGAACAACGGCCTGCTGCCAGCCAAGTTGTTGTCCCGGCACTGGGTGATCACCGATGGCGACGGGCACGTGGAAGAGGTACGCGGTGCCGGCGTGGTTGGCCAGCAACCGTTGATCGCCGTCGGCAAGAGCCACACCTACAGCAGCGGCACAGTCATGACCACCCAGGTCGGGAACATGCAGGGCAGCTACCAGATGCTGGCCGAGGACGGCAAACAGTTCGATGCCATCATCGCGCCCTTCCGCCTCGCGGTCCCCGGGGCACTGCACTGATGGCAACCTACGCCGTTGGCGACCTGCAAGGCTGCCTGGAACCGCTGCAGTGCCTGCTGGAGCAGGTAGCCTTCGACCCCACCCGGGACCGCCTGTGGCTGGTCGGCGACCTGGTCAATCGCGGCCCACAGTCCCTGGAGACCCTGCGTTATCTCCATTCCATCCGTGAGTCGCTGGTCTGCGTACTGGGCAACCACGACCTGCACCTGCTGGCCGCATGGCGCAATATCGAGCGCCTGAAGAAGTCCGATACCCTGCGCGAGATCCTGCAAGCCCCGGACTGCGAGGAACTGCTGCAATGGCTGCGCCAGCAGCAACTGATGCACTACGACGAAACCCGCAACGTCGCCATGGTGCATGCCGGCATCGCTCCGCAATGGTCCCTGAAGAAGGCGCTCAAGTACGCAGCGGAAGTCGAGCAGGCGCTGCGTGACGACAACCTCTTCGAGCCCTTCCTGGACGGCATGTACGGCAACGACCCAGCGAAATGGGACAGCGAGCTCAAGGGTGTCACCCGCTTGCGGGTCATCACCAACTACTTCACGCGTATGCGCTTCTGCACCAGCGAGGGTAAGCTCGACCTCAAGACCAAGGAGGGCCTGGATACCGCGCCTGCCGGCTATGCCCCCTGGTTCAGCCACAAGGAACGCAAGACCCGGGAGTTGAAGATCATCTTCGGCCACTGGGCGGCCCTGGAAGGCCAGTGCAACGAACCGGGCGTCTTCGCCCTGGACAGCGGTTGCGTCTGGGGCGGCTCCATGACCCTGATGAACGTCGATACCGGCCTGCGCCTGACCTGCGACTGCGATGCCCATGGCCATACAGCACCCGCCCCCATCCCTACCCCGCCCGTCGCCTAGACGGCGCCGACCCAACCCAGGAGTCCGCCATGAGCGAATTCAAACGCATCCCTCCAGAACAGGCCCAGGCCCTGCGCGAACAAGGCGCCGTCGTGGTGGATATCCGTGACCCGCAAACCTACGCCCTGAACCACATCAGCGGCTCGCTGCACCTGGACAACCACTCCATCTCGGACTTCATTCGCAACGCCGACCTGGACGCCCCGCTGGTGGTGGTGTGCTACCACGGCAACTCCAGCCAGAGCGCCGCGGCCTACCTGGTCAGCCAGGGTTTCTCCGACGTCTACAGCCTCGATGGCGGTTTCGAGCTATGGCGCAGCACCTATCCTGCGGAAACTGCCCGGGACAACGCCGAATAATTTTTTTCCACCGCTCTAGCCCGCGTACTACGCGGGCTGACGCGCCACCAGACGAACGGTAGCGTGTAACTAATCCGCCATCTCGCCTTGACCTCTGCGATTCCGAACTATCCTTAGCCACAGGCCATCCAAATCAGGGGAGAGCCGGTACACCGGCGAGCGGGTCATCGGTACTAGCTTTCAAGCTCGATAGCTTTGAAAGTGTTCTGGGGGGTAAACAGCAACTGGAACTTCATCAGTTGCATGCCAGCACTTGACTGACTGATCCGCGGCCGGCTCCACGTATCGAGCGAGGTGACGTCATGAGTATTTTTAGCCACTTCCAACAACGCTTCGAATCCACGCGCCAGGAAGAGTTTTCCCTGCAGGAATACCTCGAACTGTGCAAGAAGGATCGCAGCGCCTATGCCTCGGCCGCAGAACGCCTGCTATTGGCCATTGGCGAACCCGAGCTGCTGGACACCTCGACCAACTCGAGGCTGTCACGAATCTTTTCCAACAAAGTGATCCGGCGCTATCCGGCCTTTGAAGACTTCCATGGCATGGAAGAATGCATCGACCAGATCGTTTCCTATTTCCGCCATGCCGCCCAGGGCCTGGAAGAGAAGAAACAGATCCTCTACCTGCTGGGCCCGGTTGGCGGCGGTAAATCGTCCCTGGCCGAAAAGCTCAAGCAACTGATCGAGAAGGTGCCCTTCTACGCCATCAAGGGCTCGCCCGTCTTCGAGTCGCCACTGGGGCTGTTCAACGCCACGGAAGATGGCGCCATCCTCGAGGAAGACTTCGGCATTCCACGGCGCTACCTGAACACCATCATGTCGCCCTGGGCGACCAAGCGCCTGTCGGAGTTCGGTGGCGACATCAGCCAGTTCCGCGTGGTTAAGCTGTATCCATCGATCCTCAACCAGATCGCCGTGGCCAAGACCGAGCCTGGCGACGAGAACAACCAGGACATCTCGGCCCTGGTGGGCAAGGTGGATATCCGCAAGCTCGAGGAGTTCCCGCAGAACGACGCCGATGCCTACAGCTATTCCGGGGCGCTGTGCCGGGCCAACCAGGGCCTGATGGAATTCGTCGAGATGTTCAAGGCCCCCATCAAGGTCCTGCACCCGCTGCTGACCGCGACCCAGGAAGGCAACTACAACAGCACCGAGGGCCTGGGGGCGATTCCGTTCACCGGCATCCTCTTGGCTCACTCCAACGAGTCGGAGTGGCACACCTTCCGCAACAACAAGAACAACGAGGCCTTCATCGACCGGATCTATATCGTCAAGGTGCCGTACTGCCTGCGCGTGACCGACGAAGTGAAGATCTACGACAAGCTGCTGTTCAACAGTTCCCTGGCCAAGGCCCATTGCGCCCCGGACACCCTGAAGATGCTCGCGCAGTTCACCGTGCTCTCGCGCCTCAAGGAGCCAGAGAACTCCAACATCTATTCCAAGATGCGGGTCTACGACGGGGAAAACCTCAAGGACACCGATCCCAAGGCCAAGTCGATCCAGGAATACCGCGACAGCGCCGGTGTCGACGAGGGCATGAACGGCCTGTCGACGCGCTTCGCCTTCAAGATCCTGTCCAAGGTCTTCAACTTCGACCCCCACGAGGTGGCGGCCAACCCGGTACACCTGCTGTATGTGCTGGAGCAGCAGATCGAACAGGAGCAGTTCCAGGCTGAAACCCGCGAGCGCTACCTGCGCTTCCTCAAGGAATACCTGGCGCCGCGCTACATCGAGTTCATCGGCAAGGAAATCCAGACGGCCTACCTGGAGTCCTACAGCGAGTACGGTCAGAACATCTTCGACCGCTACGTGCTGTACGCGGACTTCTGGATCCAGGACCAGGAATACCGCGATCCGGAGACCGGCGAAATCCTCAACCGCGTAGCGCTCAACGAAGAACTGGAAAAAATCGAGAAACCGGCGGGCATCAGCAACCCGAAAGACTTCCGCAACGAGATCGTCAACTTCGTGCTGCGCGCCCGGGCCAACAACAACGGCAAGAACCCCACCTGGCTCAGCTACGAGAAACTGCGGGTGGTCATCGAGAAGAAAATGTTCTCCAACACCGAGGACCTGTTGCCGGTCATCAGCTTCAACGCCAAGGCCAGCAAGGAGGATCAACAGAAACACAACGACTTCGTCACCCGGATGGTGGAGCGTGGCTACACCGACAAGCAGGTACGCCTGCTGTCGGAATGGTACCTGCGGGTCAGGAAATCGCAATAAAGCGGCAAGCGACAAGCCGCAAGCTGCAAGTCGTCCGGCGTCGGGTTCGAACCCGCGCCGCGGCTTGCGGCAGCGGTGGCTGCTCTTTCTTGCAGCTTGAAGCTTGAGGCTTGCGGCTGCATCCAGTCACCGGAGGAATCATGAGCTACGTAATAGACCGACGCCTGAACGGCAAGAACAAGAGCACGGTGAACCGCCAGCGGTTTCTGCGGCGCTACCGCGACCACATCAAGAAGGCCGTGGAGGAGGCCGTCAGCCGCCGCTCCATCACCGACATGGAGCATGGCGAACAGATCAGCATTCCCGGACGAGACATCGACGAACCAGTCCTGCACCACGGACGCGGCGGCAAGCAGACCGTCGTGCATCCGGGCAACAAGGAATTCACCGCCGGCGAGCATATCGCCAGGCCCCAAGGGGGTGGCGGAGGCGGCGGGGGCGGCGGCAAGGCCGGTAACTCCGGCGAAGGCATGGACGAGTTCGTCTTCCAGATCACCCAGGAGGAGTTCCTCGAATTCATGTTCGAGGACCTTGAGCTACCCAACCTGGTCAAGCGCAACCTGACCGGCATCGATACCTTCAAGACCGTACGCGCGGGTATCAGCAACGAAGGCAACCCATCGCGGATCAACATCATCCGCACCCTGCGCTCGGCCCATGCACGGCGCATCGCCCTGTCCGGCAGCAGCCGGGCCAAGCTGCGCGAAGCGAAAGAGGAACTGGCCCGCCTGAAGCGCGAAGAGCCGGACAACTTCGGCGATATCCAGGAACTTGAAGCTGAAATCGAGCGCTTGAGCGCGAGAATTCACCGCGTGCCCTTCCTCGACACCTTCGACCTCAAGTACAACTTGCTGGTGAAGCATCCCAACCCCAGCTCAAAGGCGGTGATGTTCTGCCTGATGGACGTCTCCGGATCCATGACCCAGGCCACCAAGGACATCGCCAAGCGTTTCTTCATCCTTTTGTACCTGTTCCTCAAGCGCAACTACGACAAGATCGACGTGGTGTTCATCCGTCATCACACCAGCGCCCGGGAAGTGGACGAGGAAGAATTCTTCTACTCACGGGAAACCGGCGGGACCATCGTCTCCAGCGCCCTGAAGCTGATGCAGGAGATCATGGCCGAGCGCTATCCAAGCAACGAGTGGAACATCTACGCCGCCCAGGCCTCCGACGGCGACAACTGGAACGACGACTCGCCCATCTGCCGCGATATCCTGATCAACCAGATCATGCCGTTCGTGCAGTACTACACCTACGTCGAGATCACACCCCGGGAACACCAGGCCCTGTGGTTCGAATATGAACGCATCGCAGAAGCCTTCTCCGAGACTTTCGCGCAGCAACAACTGGTTTCGGCCGGAGATATCTATCCGGTCTTCCGTGAACTCTTCCAGCGCAGGTTAGTGACATGACCGCCAGAGAGCAGAAACGCCAGCCCATCTCCACCGGCTCGGAATGGACCTTCGAGCTGATCCAGGCCTACGACCGCGAAATCAGCCGCATCGCGGCCCGCTACGCCCTGGACACCTACCCCAACCAGATCGAAGTGATCACTGCCGAGCAGATGATGGACGCCTACGCCTCGGTGGGCATGCCCCTGGGTTACCACCACTGGTCCTACGGCAAGCACTTCCTCAGCACCGAGAAATCCTATAGCCGTGGCCAGATGGGCCTGGCCTACGAGATCGTCATCAACTCCGACCCGTGCATCGCCTACCTGATGGAGGAAAACACCATCTGCATGCAGGCCCTGGTGGTGGCCCATGCCTGCTACGGCCACAACAGCTTCTTCAAGGGCAACTACCTGTTCCGCACCTGGACCGATGCCAGTTCGATCATCGACTACCTGGTCTTCGCCAAGCAGTACATCTCGCAGTGCGAAGAACGCCATGGCATCGATGCTGTGGAAGACCTGCTGGACTCCTGCCACGCCCTGATGAACTACGGCGTCGACCGCTACAAGCGGCCTTATCCGATTTCCGCGGAAGAAGAACGACGCCGGCAGAAAGATCGGGAAGAGCACCTGCAAAAGCAGATCAACGACCTGTGGCGCACCATTCCCAAGAACGCCGACAAGCTCAGCGACAAGGACAACGCACGCTTCCCCGCCGAACCCCAGGAGAACATCCTCTACTTCATCGAGAAACATGCGCCCTTGCTGGAGCCCTGGCAGCGGGAGATCGTGCGCATCGTGCGCAAGATCGCCCAGTACTTCTATCCACAACGCCAGACCCAGGTGATGAACGAGGGCTGGGCCACTTTCTGGCACTACACCCTCATGAACGACCTGTATGACGAGGGCCTGGTCACCGACGGCTTCATGATGGAGTTCCTCGCCTCCCATACCAGCGTGGTGTTCCAGCCGGGCTTCGACAGCCCCTACTACAACGGCATCAACCCCTATGCCCTGGGTTTTGCCATGTATCGCGACATCCGGCGCATGTGCGAGGAGCCCACCGAGGAGGACCGCCGCTGGTTCCCCGAACTGGCCGGCACCGACTGGCTATCGAGCATCAAGTTCGCCATGAGCAGCTTCAAGGACGAGAGCTTCATCCTGCAGTACCTGTCGCCCAAGGTGATCCGCGACTTGAAGCTGTTCAGCATCCTCGACGACGACCAGCGGGACGACTTGCTGGTCCCGGCGATCCATGACGAAAGCGGCTACCGCATCATCCGCGAGACCCTGGCCGCGCAATACAACCTGGGCAACCGCGAACCCAACGTGCAGATCTGGAGCATCGATCGGCGCGGCGATCGCTCGCTGACACTGCGCCACCAACAGCATGACCGCAAGCCGCTGGGCGACTCCACCGACGAGGTGCTCAAGCACCTGCACCGGCTCTGGGGCTTCGATATCCACCTGGAAACCCTGCAGGGCGACCAGGTAATGAAGACCCACCACGTACCGCCCAGGAACGAGCACGGCGAAAGCGACTACGGGCGGCTGGACCTGGCGGTCATCCACCTCTGAGGCCGACGACAAGCCTCCGTTGGCACGACACAAGGGTTATCCTGTCGCGCTAACGGAGGTTTTCTATGCAGATTTACAAAGTCGGTGGCGCGGTACGGGATCGCTTGCTGGGTCGAGCGATCACCGATATCGACTGGGTGGTGGTCGGCGCCAGCGCCCAACAAATGCTCGACCAGGGTTTTCGCCCCGTGGGCGCGGATTTCCCGGTATTCCTGCACCCGCGCACTGGCGAGGAATATGCCCTGGCCCGAACCGAACGCAAGAGCGGGCATGGCTATGGCGGTTTCACCTTCCACGCCAGCCCCGATGTGACGCTGGAAGAAGACCTGATCCGCCGCGACCTGACCATCAATGCCATGGCCGAGGATGACCAGGGCAAGATCACCGACCCCTACCACGGCCAGAAGGACCTCGAAGACCGAATTCTTCGCCATGTTTCCCCGGCGTTCGCCGAAGATCCCTTGCGAGTGCTACGGGTTGCCCGCTTCGCCGCCCGCTATGCCGAGCTGGGTTTCAGCGTGGCCCCGCAGACCCTCGACCTGATGCGCCAGCTCAGCCAATCAGGCGAGCTAGAGGCCCTGACAGCGGAGCGCAGCTGGAAGGAGATTTCTCGCGCCCTGATGGAAGATCAGCCCCAGGTGTTCATCCAGGTACTGCGCGAGTGCGGTGCGCTGGCGGTGCTGATGCCGGAGGTCGATGCGTTGTTCGGAGTGCCGCAACCGCCCACCCATCATCCGGAAGTGGACACCGGCCTGCACATCCTCAGCGTCTTGCAACAAGCAGCCCTGCACCGGCAGCCATTGAGCGTGCGCTGGGCCTGCCTGCTGCACGACCTCGGCAAGGGCGCCACTCCCGAGGAGCAATGGCCACGGCATATTGGCCATGAGCAGGCTGGCCTCGAACTGATCAAGGCGCTCAACGAGCGCTTCAAGGTTCCCCGGGAATGCCAGGAGCTGGCCTTGCTGGTAGGCCAGTACCACACCCATGGGCATCGCGCCCGGGAGCTCAAGGCCTCGACCTTGCTGGAACTGCTGCAGCACTTCGATATTTTCCGGCGCCCCCAGCGCTTCGAGGAATTCATCGCCGCCTGCGAAATGGACGCCCGTGGCCGCCAGGGCCTGGAATCACGACCTTATCCACAGGCCGACTACCTGCGTGGCGCAGCCAATGCCGCACGCTCGGTGGCCGTGCAACCTTTGCTGGAACAAGGATTCAAGGGGCCGGAACTGGGCGAAGCCTTGCGCCTTGCGCGCCTGAAAGCGATCAAGGCCTACAAGGAACAGCACGCTGCTTGAAAGCCTACGGGCAAGGTCTTGTGCCTTGCCCGCAGGCCAAGGGGACCTTACAGATCCGGGGGAGTCAGTTGCTGGCCGCGCCATTCGAAGGGCACGGGCGCCAGCACCTGGTCTATCTGCGCTTGCCGCCAGAGTTCCGCCAGGCTCCTGTCGGCCAATGGATGCACACGTTCTGGAGCCATCAGCGACAACGGCCACAGCACGAAGGCATTCTTCAGGATTTCTGCTCGGGGCAATACCAGGCCATCGAAGTTGCCGGTCAGGTCGCCGTACAGCAGCACATCGATATCCAGCGGCAGGCCCTTGCGGTCCGGCGCATAGCGGCCGTTGTCCGCCTCGATGAACTTGAGCCGCCGATCGAGCTCGATCAAGGGCAGGTCGGTGAAGGCCGACACCACCAAATTGAAGAACGGGCCGCTCTTGATGCCCACCGCCTGGCTTTCGAACACCGCTGAACAGCGCATGTCCACCAGGAACCCGGCCAGTGCATCGAGCCCGGCACGCAAATGGGTTTCACGCTCGATATTGCTACCAAGCCCTAGGAATACCTGAGTCAGCGACATCCGCGCTCGATCTCCACGCCCACGCCCTTGGCAGCCGGGACAGCGCCTGGCTTGGTCAACTTCAAGCGCAGCCAGGGAATGTTGAACTCGCTCATCAATACCTCGGCGAGACGCTCGGCAAAGGTCTCCACCAACTGATACTGGGCCTGCTCGGCAAACGCCTGGATCCTTGCCGAAACACTGGCGTAGTCCAACGCCAGGGTCAGGTCATCGCCTGCTGCGGCCGGGCGGTTATCCCAGGCAAAGCTCAGATCAAGCCGCAGGCACTGGCGGATCCCCCGCTCCCAGTCATAGGCGCCAATCACGGTGTCCACTTCCAGTCCTTCGATAAACACTCTGTCCAAGCACTCTTCTCCGCAGCACGACAAGGGCGCAATGCCCCGTTAGAATCAGGGCGTCCTCGCCCGGAATAGTTAGCATGTTTTGGTTACTGGCGATTCTCGCCTACCTGCTCGGCTCTCTGTCCTTCGCCATCCTGCTCAGCCGCCTCACGGGCAATCCCGACCCGCGCATGAGCGGTTCCGGCAATGCCGGCGCCACCAACATGCTGCGCCTGGCCGGCAAGAAGCTCGCCATCCTGACCCTGCTGGGGGATCTGTGCAAAGGCCTGTTGCCTGTGCTGATCGCCAGCCTCGCAGGGCTTTCATTGCAGCAACAGGCTTGGATCGGACTCTATGCCGTGCTCGGCCACCTGTTCCCGCTGTATTTCCGTTTTCGCGGCGGCAAGGGCGTCGCCACCGCCGCCGGCATGCTGCTGGGGCTGTATCCCCCCGCGGCCCTGGTCGCTATCGCCGCCTGGGTCCTGACCTTCTACCTCACCCGCACCAGCTCGCTGGCGGCGCTCATCGCCACGCCCCTGAGCCTGCCGCTGCTGGCCTGGCAGGAACCCGAGGCGCTGTTGCCGATGAGCGTGCTCACGCTGCTGATCGTCTGGCGCCACCGCGGCAATTTACGCGACCTGTTCGCCGGGCGCGAACGGCATTTTTGAATCCCGCAGGTGAAAAACCTTCGGCTTGCCACCTGGCGCAGCACCATCAGATGGCCGACAACTGCTCCATCGGCCAACGCGCCTGCACAGTGATCGCCAGGCCTTCCTGTTGCCCGGCCTGCAGCCGCTGGCAACCAGCGAAGGCGATCATCGCGCCGTTGTCGGTACAGAATTCGGGGCGAGCGTAGAACACGTTGCCCTTCATCTCGCCAAGCATATTCTCCAGGGAAGCCCGCAGCGCCTTGTTGGCGCTCACGCCCCCGGCGATCACCAGGCTCTTGAGGCCGGTCTGCTTCAGGGCGCGCTTGCACTTGATGGTCAGAGTGTCCACCACCGCTTGCTGGAACGCGAGGGAGATGTCGCAACGGGTTTGCTCGCCGTCGTCCCCAGCGCTGACGCACTGCTGCCAGGTGTTCAGGGCAAAGGTCTTGAGGCCGCTGAAGCTGAATTCCAGGCCAGGACGATCGGTCATGGGCCGTGGGAAGACGAAGCGCCCCGGTACACCCTGGGTGGCCAGGCGGGCGATTTCCGGACCGCCCGGATAGTTCAGGCCGATCAGCTTGGCTGTCTTGTCGAAAGCTTCTCCGGCGGCATCATCCAGACTCTCGCCCAACAGCTCGTATTTACCGATGCCGTCGACCCGGACCAGCTGGGTATGACCACCGGATACCAACAAGGCGACGAACGGAAACTGCGGCGGCTGGGCTTCCAGCATTGGCGCCAGCAGGTGCCCTTCCATATGATGCACACCCAGGGCCGGAATGCCCCAGGCGAAGGCCAGCGCCTGGGCGCAGGAAGCACCCACCAGCAGCGCCCCCACCAGGCCTGGGCCAGCGGTGTATGCAATGGCGTCGATCTCGGTGGGCACGCAGTCGGCCTGCGCCAGAACCTGGCGGATCAACGGCAGCATGCGCTTGACGTGGTCACGGGAGGCCAGTTCAGGCACCACGCCGCCATAGACGCGATGCAGGTCGATCTGGCTGAACAGCGCGTCGGCCAGCAGGCCCCGCTCGCTGTCGTAGAGCGCGACGCCGGTTTCGTCGCAGGAAGTTTCTAATCCCAGTACTAGCATGGGTTTGCGCCTTGCAGAGGCTGAATTCGAAGGCGCGCATGATAGTCGCCACTCCCTCGCCCGACCAGCGGTTTTCGATCAGAGGCTTTGCATTCCTGGCGGCGAGGGGTTAACATCCGCAACCCTTAAAAACCGACGATCTCAGCCGCGATTTTATTGCGACGAGAACGTTGACCCCGGTAATGAATGAAGGTAGCTCTGGATGCCAGCCGTCAAAGTTAAAGAGAACGAACCCTTCGACGTAGCTCTGCGTCGTTTCAAGCGCTCCTGCGAAAAAGCCGGTGTTCTGGCTGAAGTTCGTAGCCGCGAATTTTATGAGAAGCCGACTTCCGAGCGTAAGCGCAAAGCAGCTGCTGCTGTTAAGCGTCACGCCAAGAAAGTTCAGCGCGAACAGCGCCGCGCCGTACGTCTGTACTAATACACAGACGTTCGCTGCAAGCTTCTGCCAAGCCCGGCCTCTCGCCGGGCTAATGGCATTTGCGGATCACGCTTGATGCTTCATCGTCGAAGTCGCCCTGGCGACCAAGACAAATCTGCTTCACCACGTCAGACCTGGCTAATGCCAGCGGTGCACGTCTTTTCTGACGAGCCTTCCAAGGCTACTGACGAGCACACCTTTTAATGATTCCTGCAGACACCCAGCCCAAGGCGCCCTCCTCGATGCTCGCCCGGTGGCCCCTGCCGGACTCGGCGCAACACCTTCAGATAGTCGAATACTGATTACGATTAACGTCAGTGGACGCTCGGCAGATACACTTCCTGACTGCGATCACGCCGAAATCCCGGGTCGAGCCGTGCATTCCTCATGCCTTGCCGCCCCTGATCCTTCGACTGCATCGCCAGGGCTATTTTTCCGCGCAGTGATGACGAGAACGCCATGGCCGGGCTCATTCCCCAGAGTTTCATCGACGACCTCCTGAACCGCACCGACATCGTCGATGTTGTCAGCTCGCGCCTGCAGATCAAGAAAGCCGGCAAGAACTACACCGCCTGCTGCCCGTTCCACAAGGAAAAGACCCCTTCGTTCAGCGTCAGCCCCGACAAGCAGTTCTACTACTGTTTCGGCTGCGGCGCCGGCGGCAACGCCCTCGGCTTCATCATGGACCACGACAACCTGGACTTCCCCCAGGCCGTCGAGGAACTGGCGAAAGCCGCAGGCATGGAGATCCCCCGCGAAGAAAGCGGGCGCGGCCAGCGCAAGCCCCGCCAGCCTACCGACTCACCGCTGTACCCATTGCTCACCGCGGCGGCCGATTACTACCGCCAGGCCCTCAAGGGCCATCCCGCGCGCAAGGCGGCCGTGGACTACCTCAAGGGACGCGGCCTCACCGGCGAAATCGCCCGGGACTTCGGCCTGGGGTTCGCCCCACCCGGCTGGGACAACCTGTTCAAGCACCTGAGCAGCGATACGCTGCAACAAAAGGCCATGATCGACGCCGGCCTGCTGATCGAGAATGCCGAGACCGGCAAGCGCTACGACCGCTTTCGCGACCGGGTGATGTTCCCCATCCGCGATACCCGCGGTCGGATCATCGCCTTCGGCGGCCGGGTCCTGGGCGACGACAAGCCCAAGTACCTGAACTCCCCGGAAACCCCAGTGTTCCACAAGGGACAGGAGCTCTACGGCCTGTTCGAAGCACGCAAGAACAATCGCAACCTCGAGGAAATCATCGTCGTCGAGGGCTACATGGACGTGATCGCGCTGGCCCAGCAAGGCCTGCGCAACGCGGTCGCGACCCTGGGCACCGCCACCAGCGAAGAACACCTCAAGCGCCTGTTCCGCATAGTGCCCAGCGTGCTGTTCTGCTTCGACGGCGACCAGGCCGGACGCAAGGCCGCCTGGCGCGCGCTGGAGTCAGCCCTGGGCTCGCTGCAGGACGGGCGCCGTGCACGCTTTCTGTTCCTGCCCGAGGGAGAAGACCCGGACACCCTGGTCCGCTCGGAAGGCACCGATGCCTTCCAGGCCCGGATCAACCAGCACGCCCAGCCGCTGGCCGACTACTTCTTCCAGCAATTGATCGAGGAAGCAGATCCGCGCTCGCTGGAAGGCAAGGCCCACCTGGCGACGCTGGCCGCCCCGCTGATCGAGAAGATCCCCGGAGCCAACCTGCGGATCCTGATGCGCCAGCGCCTCACCGAAATCACCGGCCTGACCAATGAAACGGTCAACCAGCTGGCGCACAACCCCATGCCGGAAGCCACGCCGACCTACGACGCAGGCATCGACTACGACGGCATGCCGGACTACGCCGACTACCACCATGAACCTCAGCAGGAAGCCTATGCTCCCCAGCAGGAGTGGACGCCGAAGAAGAACGGTGGCGGCAAGAAATGGGAAAACAAGCCGTGGGACAAGAACGGCAAGGGCAGGCGAGACCGCGACCAGCCACGGGCCCCGCGCGTTCCCGCAGCGGTGGAGCCGCCAACCCTGGCCGCACTGCGGACCCTGTTGCATCACCCGCAACTGGCAGAAAAAGTTGAAGATGCCGGGCACTTTGCCGATGACGACAACACCAACACCCAGTTGCTGGTGGCCCTGATCGAAGCCGTGCAGAAAAATCCTAAGCTACGCTCTATTCATCAGCTGATGGCGCGCTGGCACGGCACCCAGCAGGGGAACCTGCTCACCGCCCTGGCGGAAAAAGAGTGGTTGATCGACGGAGATAACCTTGAACAACAGTTTTTCGACACCATTAATAGCTTGTCCGCCCGCCAACGCGAGCGTGTTTTAGAACAACTTCTCAGGAAATCGCGTCAAAGCGAGCTCAGCAGTGAAGAGAAAAAACAGCTGGTGGAGCTTCTAAGACGCAATGTTCCCGCATCAAACCCGACCTCAACTGGCGCGTGAGGTCATAGCTCGGGTATAATCCTCGGCTTGTTTTTTGCCCGCCAAGACCTTCAGTGGATAGGGTGTTATGTCCGGAAAAGCGCAACAGCAGTCTCGCCTCAAAGAGTTGATCAGCCGTGGACGTGAGCAGGGTTACCTGACTTACGCGGAGGTCAACGACCACCTGCCGGAGGATATTTCAGATCCGGAACAGGTGGAAGACATCATCCGCATGATCAACGACATGGGGATCAACGTATTCGAGAGTGCTCCGGATGCGGATGCCCTTTTGTTGGCCGAAGCCGATACCGACGAAGCAGCAGCTGAAGAAGCCGCCGCAGCGTTGGCGGCTGTGGAAACCGACATCGGTCGCACTACCGACCCGGTGCGCATGTACATGCGCGAAATGGGCACCGTAGAGCTGCTCACTCGCGAAGGCGAAATCGAAATCGCCAAGCGTATCGAAGAGGGTATCCGTGAAGTGATGGGCGCCATCGCGCACTTCCCTGGCACGGTTGATCACATCCTCTCCGAATACACTCGCGTCACCACCGAAGGTGGCCGCCTGTCTGACGTTCTCAGCGGTTATATCGACCCGGACGACGGCATCACGCCGCCTGCCGCCGAGGTACCGCCGCCTGTCGACACCAAGTCGGCGAAAGAAGACGACGACAGCGAAGACGAAGACGGTGAAGCCTCCGATGACGAGGAAGAAGCCGAAAGCGGTCCTGATCCGGTCGTCGCAGCCCAGCGCTTCGGCGCCGTGGCCGACCAGCTGGAAGTCACCCGCAAGGCGCTGAAGAAGCACGGCCGCGAGAACAAGCAGGCTATCGCCGAGATGCTCGCCCTGGCCGAGCTGTTCATGCCGATCAAACTGGTGCCCAAGCAATTCGAGGCTCTGGTCGAGCGTGTACGCAGCGCCCTGGATCGCCTGCGTCAGCAAGAACGCGCCATCATGCAACTGTGCGTGCGTGACGCTCGCATGCCGCGTGCCGACTTCCTGCGCCAGTTCCCGGGCAACGAAGTGGACGAAAGCTGGACCGACGCCCTGGCCAAAGGCAAGAGCAAGTACGCCGAGGCCATCGCTCGCCTGCAGCCGGATATCGTCCGTTGCCAGCAGAAGCTGACCGCCCTGGAAGCCGAGACCGGCCTGAAGATCCTCGAGATCAAGGAAATCAACCGTCGCATGTCGATCGGCGAGGCCAAGGCCCGTCGCGCGAAGAAAGAGATGGTTGAAGCCAACTTGCGTCTGGTGATCTCCATCGCCAAGAAGTACACCAACCGTGGCCTGCAATTCCTCGACCTGATCCAGGAAGGCAACATCGGCTTGATGAAAGCGGTGGACAAGTTCGAATACCGTCGTGGCTACAAGTTCTCGACCTACGCCACCTGGTGGATTCGCCAGGCAATCACCCGTTCGATTGCCGACCAGGCCCGCACCATCCGTATTCCGGTGCACATGATCGAGACGATCAACAAGCTCAACCGTATTTCCCGGCAGATGCTGCAGGAAATGGGTCGCGAACCGACTCCGGAAGAGCTGGGTGAACGCATGGAAATGCCTGAGGACAAGATCCGCAAGGTATTGAAGATCGCCAAGGAGCCGATCTCCATGGAAACCCCGATCGGCGACGATGAAGACTCCCATCTGGGCGACTTCATCGAGGACTCGACCATGCAGTCCCCGATCGACGTGGCCACCGTCGAGAGCCTGAAGGAAGCCACCCGCGACGTGCTTTCCGGTCTCACCGCCCGCGAAGCCAAGGTGCTGCGCATGCGTTTCGGCATCGATATGAACACCGACCACACCCTCGAGGAAGTCGGCAAGCAGTTCGACGTGACCCGCGAGCGGATCCGTCAGATCGAAGCCAAGGCACTGCGCAAGCTGCGCCACCCGACGCGAAGCGAGCATCTGCGCTCCTTCCTCGACGAGTAACACCAAGACCCCCAGCCCTGCTGGGGGTTTTGCTTTCTGCAGCCTCCCTGCGCCGATACCCCGTCTACACTCGAAGCATTCTCCCGTTCCTCCACAACGAGACGGTTATGCCCAGACTGTCGGCCATGCTTCTGCTGGCGTTGCTTACCTGGACCGCAACGGCTGGCGCGCTGACTCTCACCGATGAAGAACGTAGCTGGCTCAAGTCCCACCCGGAGCTGCGCCTGGGCGTGGATGCCTCCTGGCCACCTTTCGAGTATCGGGACGAGGAAGGTCGCTACCAGGGCCTGGCAGCGGACTATATCCAGCTGATCCAGGAACGCCTCTCCATCAGCCTCAAGCCCGTGGAACCGGCCAGCTGGACCGCCGTGCTGGAAGATGCCCGGCAAGGCAAGCTGGACCTGCTGCCTGGGATCATGTCGACCCCCGAACGCCAGAGCTACATGGCCTTCACCCGGCCCTACCTGGACTTTCCCATCGTGATCCTGGCCCACAAGGGCGGCGCCCAGCCCCGCAATCTCGAAGACTTGTACGGGCTCAAGGTGGCCGTGGTGGAGAACTACGCCCCCCACGAACTGCTGCGCTCCCATCACCCGGACCTGAACCTGGTGGCCCTGCCCAATGTCAGCTCGACCCTGCAAGCCCTGGCCACTGATAAGGTGGACGCGGTAGTGGGTGACCTGGCCTCCAGCGTCTGGAGCCTGCGCCAGCTCAAGCTCGAGGGCCTCTACGTCAGCGGTGAGACCCCTTACCGCTATCAACTGGCCATGGCCGTGCCACAGGAGAATAAGACCCTGGTAGGCATTCTCGACAAGGTCCTCGCCGATCTCAGCCCGGACGAAATCAGCACTATCCAGCAGCGCTGGGTCGGCAGCGTGCTCGACCACCGCACATTCTGGCGAGATGTGCTGGTCTATGGCCTGCCAGGGCTACTGCTGTTGGTCACCGTGCTGGCCGTGGTGATCCGCATAAACCGCCGCCTGAGCTCGGAAATCTCCCGCCGGGTAGCCCTGGAGCAGGAACTGCGCAGCAGCGAATACCACTACCGCAGCCTGGTGGAGAGCCTCTCGGCCATCGCCTGGGAGGCCCGTGTCAGCGATTTCACCTACAGCTATGTCTCGCCCCATGCCGAGCCGCTGCTGGGCTATCCCCTGGCCCATTGGCTGGTTCCCGGCTTCTGGCGCAACATCATCCACCCCGCCGACCTGACTCGCGCCCAGGCGTTCTGCGATCACGAACTCGAGGCCGGACGCGACCACAGTCTCGACTACCGGGTGATCGCCGCCGATGGCCGCTGCCTCTGGGTCCGGGATATCGTCAGCCTGATCGAGCACGGCCACGAACCGGTGATGCGCGGCCTGATGATCGACATCAGCGAGGCCAAGCACACCGAGGAAGCCCTGCGCCTGTCCGAACAGAAATTCGCCTCGGTGTTCCAGCAATGCCCGGATCTCCTGGTGATCGCCCGCTTGTCGGACGGCTGCCTGCTGGAGGTGAACAAGGCCTTCGAGGAGCAGATCGGCCTGAGCGCCGCGCAAGTGATAGGCCAGACCGCCACGCAACTGAACATATGGGGCATCCCCGGGGTCGGTCCCAGCCTGCTGCAACGCTTGCAGGCCGGTAGCATCCGCAACCTGGAGATGCCCTTCCGGCGGCACAACGGCCAGTTGTTCACCGGGCTGATCTCCGCCGAGCCCTTCGACCTCGACACCACCCCGGCACTGGTCGTGGTAGTGCGCGACATCAGCCCGCTCAAGGAAACCCAGCAACGGCTGCAGACCTCCGAGGAAAAGTTCGCCAAGGCCTTCCACGCCTCCCCGGACGGCCTGCTACTGAGCCGACAACGCGATGGCCTGCTGTTGGAGGTCAACGAGGGTTTCAGCCGCATCACCGGTTTCAACAGCGCCATGTCCCTGGACCGCTCGACCCTTGACCTGGGAATCTGGGTCAATCTCAACGAACGCAAGCAGCTGCTCGATCTATTGCAACGGGACGGATTCGTCCGGGACTTCACCTGCCATATCCGCCGCAGCGATGGCCAGGTCCGACTCTGCGAAGTCTCCAGCCGCCCCCTGCCCATCGGCGATGACGACTGCATGCTGACCATCGCCCGGGATATCACCGACCGCCACCTGATGCAGGAAAAACTGCAACAGGCCGCCACGGTCTTCGAGAGTACCGCCGAAGGCGTGATGATCACCGACACCCAGCAGCGCATCAGCGCGGTCAACCGCGCCTTCAGCGAGATCACCGGCTACAGCGAAAGCGAGGCCCTGGGCCACACTCCGCGCCTGCTGGCCTCGGGGCTGCACGACAGCGCCTTCTACGCGGCGATGTGGCACCAACTGACCCTGGAAGGGCACTGGCAAGGCGAGATATCCAACCGCCGCAAGAACGGCGAGCTGTACCCCAACTGGCTGACGATCAACGCGGTACGCAACCAGGAACACCAGACCACCCACTTCGTCGCGGTGTTCGCCGACATCTCCAGCCTCAAGCATGCCCAGGCCCGGCTCGACTACCAGGCCCACCACGACCCGCTGACCGGCCTGCCCAATCGCACCCTGTTCGAAAGCCGGCTGCTGGCGGCGCTCAACAGCCAACAGGACAGCGGCGGCCAGGGCGCGGTGCTGTTCCTCGACCTGGACCGCTTCAAGCACATCAACGACAGCCTCGGCCACCCGGTGGGCGACCTGCTGCTCAAGGGCATCGCCGTGCGGCTCAAGGAGCAACTGCGCGACATCGATACCGTGGCCCGCCTGGGCGGGGACGAATTCATCATCCTGCTCCCCGGCCTGCACCAGCCCAGCGACGCCGACCACATCGCCAGCAAGCTGCTGAACTGCTTCAACGCACCATTCCAGGCCGGCGAACACGAGTTCTTCATCAGCGCCAGCATCGGTACCAGTCTGTACCCCAAGGACGGCTGCGACGTCGCCACCCTGATCAAGAACGCCGATGCCGCCATGTACCGCTCCAAGGCCAAGGGCCGTAACCGCGTGGAACGCTACACCCGCGAACTGACCGCCCAGGCCAGCGAGCGCGTGGCCCTGGAACATGAACTGCGACGCGCCATCGAGCGCAACGAACTGACCCTGTACTTCCAGCCCAAGATCAGCCTCGGCAACCATGAATTGGTCGGCGCCGAAGCCCTGATTCGCTGGCGCAATCCCAGCTTCGGCGAAGTTCCGCCGGAACACTTCATCCCGCTGGCCGAAGAAAACGGCTTGATCCTGCCGATTGGCGATTGGGTACTGGAACAGGCTTGCCTGCATCTTCAGCACTGGAACCAGCACTATGAAAGCTTCGGCCCACTGTCGGTCAACCTGGCCGGCGCCCAGTTGCGCCAACCCGACCTGCTGAACCGTATCGAACAATTGCTGCGCGACCACGACCTGCAACCCGGGCTGCTGCAACTGGAGATCACCGAAAACTTCATCATGAGCCAGGCCGAAGAGGCGCTGGAGGTCCTGCACCAACTCAAGCGCCTGGGCGTGCAACTGGCCATCGACGACTTCGGCACCGGCTATTCATCCCTGAGCTACCTCAAGCGCCTGCCGCTGGACTTCCTCAAGATCGACCAGTCGTTCGTCCGCGGCCTGCCGGACGACCCCCACGACGTGGCGATCGTGCGCGCCATCATCGCCCTAGGTCGCAGCATGCAATTCACGGTGATAGCCGAAGGCGTGGAGAACCAGGAACAGCAAGCCTTCCTCGCCCTGGAAGGCTGTGAACAGATCCAGGGTTACATCGTCAGCCTGCCGCTGGAAGCCGAAGAGTTCTGCGCGCGCTTCCTGCAGATCCGCGTTTCCGGTTTTTCGGATAGCACAGCCGAGAAACCATCGTTATAATCCGCCGCCTACTGAGGGCCTATAGCTCAGTTGGTTAGAGCAGAGGACTCATAATCCTTTGGTCCACGGTTCAAGTCCGTGTGGGCCCACCATATTCAAAGCCGCGCATTGCGCGGCTTTCGTGTATCTCGAGTTGTGGACACAGTTTGTCCACACCGCAGCCCAGAAATTTCTCTACCGCCCCTCCACATATGTTCCCTGCACCTGAAGAAGTTCGGGGGGACCTGTACTAGTATCTACGAAAATAATTCGCTCCAGCTTCCCAGCTAGGTAGTCTCGGCTCTAGGCCCTGGATACCTACAAAGTGATCACGTAAGTCGCTGCAGGATTACTTCAATTGCCAACCGCGTGGATTGCTAGGCATGCCGCGCGCTCCTGCTGCTTTGCTCTCCACACCAGCTAGGTGCCCTGGGCTGAAGAAGCCATGGTCAAGGTAGTGAGGCGAAGAGGCCCAGGTTGTAAAGATGCCATCGTCCGTCATGTAATGGCTGACGACGGCGTGAGCTAGTAAGCAATCCCGCTGCCCTTTTGGACGTACCAGCCGCTGTATCTTCAAGCTTCGAACAAGCGGCATGCTGCCTTCAAGGCGTACCACTCTCATGCTCAATCTCAACTCTAAGTTGGTCTTTGTCTCCCTCGGATGCTTCTGTAGCTCTTCCGGGCGTTCAAATTCAGTACCCATCATTTTAAGGGTTACCGGTCTTGCCAAACCTGGAAAATCACCATGAGCAAGCGACTAAAGCCACCACCTCGCACAACAAAAATAGAGCAGAGCGACAATCGGCAACAGAAACTGAGGCAGGCACGGCATAATGGCACTTCGAAATCACTGAAGATTGATTTACAACCCAAGGATTGAACATGCCAAAACTGAGCAAGTACGAACAACACGCACTCAAGGAGATTCACAACTGGAAGGAGCCTGACATCGGCTGGTTTGGTCAGGCATTGAAAGTGATAAACCAACCGCTAGATAAAGCAGGTGATCTGCTGTTCAAGGCCCCCGGTGTCGGTCCCGCGATCCAAGGCGCGATCGAAGGTTTGACCAGCGTGTGCAATGACGCAGCACAATGGAGCGTTAGACCAGAAGCAATTTTTGAAGAATTCCGTGGCGATGGGCACAGCACAATCAAAACCCATAAAGACATCCACGACCTGGACCTAGAGCAAATAGACAAAGTCGTTGGCTTCCTCGGCGCTAAGTACAAAGGGATCGCGTTGGTAGAAGGTGCTGGAGCAGGGGCCGTTGGGATAGCAGGCTTGGCCGTTGATATTCCGGCCTTGATCACACTCAACCTTCGAGCGATCGGAGAATACGCGGCCTACTACGGTTTTGATGCCTCTCACCAGGAGGAACGCTTGTTCGCCTTCAACGTACTGGGCCTTGCGTCCTCTCCCACCGACAGCTCCAAAGCACTCGCCATGGCTCAATTGATCAAGCTTTCCCAAGATGTCGCAAAGAAAACGACATGGCAGGAGTTGGAAAAAAGCGTTTTTGTGAAAATTATCCAAGAAATCGCTAAGGCTCTGGGTATACGCCTCACAAAAGCAAAACTCGCCCAAACAATTCCTGCAGTGGGTGCAGCAGTGGGCGGCGGTTTTAACGCCTACTTCACGATGAAAGTCTGCGACGCAGCTTTCTACCTCTATCGAGAGCGCTTCCTTGCGCACAAGTATGGCCCGGAAGTGATTGAGGTGACCGTAAAACCCGCCAGGGACTATGACCCGCACTACACCGAGGCCGAACAGGCGGTGTGAGATCACCAACTGTAAAGGCTTTATTAACCCGGCACTCGTTTAGACGAAATTTTTCGCTAGATAGAGCTGTCTGAGAGCCAAGCTGCTCCGTTCACTTCCAGCTGAGTTCAAGCACGAGGCCAAAAGCCTCTTGCTTGAAGGGGACTAAAGGCAACAGTTGGGTAGCCAAATATCCCAACGGGATCCCCCGGTAGCTAAGCCGAGTGAGCTCTGAAACGGTGAAATCTAGTACGCCTTGCATCCAGCCCGGGATCGATCAGCTAATCCGCCACGGAGTGGTTGGGCATTTTCGCCGAGGACTGATACTCGCGGATTGATCAACACTTTAAACATGGCAACGCTGCCATCTACCTGGCCATCGAATCGCCAGCTTAAATCCCGCTGTTTTCCCGCCGTCATATCGATGTCCAACCAGGACAAAAGACACCCCGTTGTCTTTCACGATAAGAAAGGGATCTATCGATGGTTGAGATTACGCGCCGATCACTGGTGGGACTCGCGTCCGCCTTGCCGTTGCTTGCACTACCAGGATGGAGCCGGGCCGCCGAGCCCGCCGCACCGCCCCTCCAATCGCCTTCCGGCGATGTCCTGATCAACTTCAACGAGAGCCCCTGGGGGCCCTCTCCCGCCAGCCGCCAGGCCATGCAGCAAGGCATCGCCATCAGCGGTCGCTATCCCTACAAGATCCAGTACCGGCTCAATGCGCTGTTCGCTCGCCAGCAAGGTATTCCCGAGGATCATGTGCAGAGTTTCTGCGGCTCCAAGGCAGCATTGCAGCATGCGGTCATGGCCTTTACCCAAGACACCAGCCTGGTCATGGCCACCCCCTCCTACGAGGCGCCCAGGGAAGCTGCCGAAGGGCGCCAGGCCAAGGTGCACGAGGTACCGCTGGATGCCAGCCACGCCCACGACCTGCAGGCGATGCTCGCTATCGATCCCGCGCCGGGCCTGCTCTACCTGTGCAACCCCAACAACCCCACCGGCACCCTGACGCCACGCAAGACCATCGAACAGGCCCTGGCGCGCCTGCCCAAGGGCACGGTCATGCTGATCGACGAGGCCTACATCGACTTCTCCACGGCCAGCACCTGCATCCCGCTGGTCAAGGAACACCCGCAACTGCTGGTGCTGCGCACCTTCTCCAAGATCTACGGCATGGCCGGGGCGCGACTGGGCCTGGCCGTAGGCCAGCCGGCGCTGCTCGAACGCCTGGAAACCTACGGCGGCTACAACGTGCCGGCGGCGTCGACCTTGCTGGGAGGACTGGCCAGCCTGGAAGACCCGAAGCTGCTGGGCGAGCGCAAGCGGCACAACCAGCAACTGCGCGACCAGACCATCGCCTGGCTGCAGCAACGCGGATTCAACTGCACCGCCTCCCAGGCCAACTGCTTCATGGTCGATGTCCGGCGTCCGGCCCAGGAAGTGGTGGATGCCCTGGCGGCACGCCAGGTTAAGATCGGCCGGGTCTGGGACAGCTGGCCGAACTGGGCACGGGTCAGCATCGGCGACGAACAGGACATGCAGCGCTTTCGCCACGCCTTCGCCCAGGTCATTCCCGCCTGAGCCCATGCCGCCCAGGCCCCGACCCGGGCAGCGAGCGGCGGACCGTGGGAGACGCTAACATGTGCGCTCCCCGACCACCGCGCTGGAGCCCATCTTGTCCGATAGCCGCCCTCCCGTTCTCGACGAAGTCGACCGTCAGCTGATCGCCGCCTTGCAGATCAACGCACGTGAAAGCGTGGCCATGCTGGCGCGGCAACTGGGCATCGCCCGCACCACCGTGACCTCGCGCCTGGCACGCCTGGAGAAAACTCGGGTCATTACCGGCTACGGCGTGCGCCTGGGCCAGCGGGTGGTCGATGGCGGGCTGCAAGCCTATGTCGGCATCAAGGTCCAGCCACGCTCCGGCAAGGAAGTCCTGCGTCGCCTGAGCGGCATGGCCCAGGTCCAGCAGTTGTGCGCGGTCAGTGGCGAGTTCGACTACGTGGCCTGGCTGCGCACCGAATCCCCGGAGCAACTGGACCAGTTGCTGGACCAGATCGGCAGCATCGATGGCGTGGAAAAGACCACTACCTCGATCATCCTCAGCAGCAAGATCGATCGCGGGCACGCACTGTGACAAGCAGTTCGTCACTCTGAACACAGATTTCGTCATATTGAAAAATAACAATGCATAACGACGACAGTTTGCGTCTTATTTACGAGTTTCCCCCTCTCTAGAATGGCTGCCATCTTTTCCTATACTCAGCATTCCGCTGAGCCGCCCGCCAAGGTCAGCCATGAACAAGAACAATCGCCATCCTGCAGACGGCAAAAAACCGATCACCATCTTCGGCCCGGACTTCCCTTTCGCCTTCGATGACTGGATCGAGCATCCCGCCGGCCTGGGCAGCATTCCAAAGGCCCAGCACGGCGCCGAAGTGGCGATCGTCGGCGCCGGCATCTCCGGGCTGGTTGCAGCCTATGAATTGATGAAGATGGGCCTCAAGCCGGTGGTCTACGAAGCATCGAAAATGGGCGGCCGCCTGCGTTCGGAAACCTTCGAAGGCGCCGATGGCATCATCGCCGAGCTGGGTGGCATGCGCTTCCCGGTGTCCAGCACCGCCTTCTACCACTACGTCGACAAGCTCGGCCTGGAAACCCGCCCCTTCCCCAACCCGCTGACGCCAGCCTCGGGCAGCACCGTGGTCGACCTGGAAGGCACTAGCCACTACGCCGAGAAGATGGACGACCTGCCGGAGATCTTCCGCGAAGTGGCCCGGGCCTGGGCCGACGCCCTGGAAGACGGCGCACGCTTCTCGGAAATCCAGGACGCCATCCGCGAGCGCGATACGCTCAAACTCAAGGCCCTGTGGGACGAGCTGGTACCCAAATGGGACGACCGCACCTTCTATGACTTCGTCGCCACCTCCAAGGCGTTCTCGCAGCTGTCCTACCGCCACCGCGAGATCTTCGGCCAAGTGGGCTTCGGCACCGGTGGCTGGGACTCGGACTTCCCCAACTCCATGCTGGAAATCTTCCGCGTGGTGATGACCAACTGCGACGACCACCAGCACCTGGTGGTGGGCGGCGTCGAGCAAGTGCCTCGCGGCATCTGGAGCCACGTTCCGGAAAAATGCGCCCACTGGCCGGCCGGCACCTCCCTGGCCAAGCTGCACAACGGCGCACCGCGTCCCGGTGTGAAGAAGATCGCCCGCGCCGCCGATGGCACCTTCGCCGTCACCGACTACTGGGGCGATACCCGCCACTACGCGGCAGTGTTGGCCACTTGCCAGACCTGGCTGCTGACCACCCAGATCGAGTGTGAGGAAGCGCTGTTCTCGCAAAAGATGTGGATGGCCCTGGACCGCACCCGCTACATGCAATCGTCGAAGACGTTCGTCATGGTCGACCGGCCATTCTGGAAGGACAAGGACCCGCAGACCGGCCGCGACGTGATGAGCATGACCCTCACCGACCGCCTGACTCGCGGCACCTACCTGTTCGACAACGGCGACGACAAGCCCGGGGTGATCTGCCTGTCCTACTCCTGGATGAGCGATGCCATGAAGATGCTGCCGCATCCAGTGGAGAAGCGCGTGCAGCTTGCGCTGGACGCATTGAAGAAGGTCTACCCGAAGGTCGACATCGCCGGCCACGTCATCGGCAACCCGATCACCGTCTCCTGGGAGGCCGACCCACACTTCCTCGGCGCCTTCAAGGGCGCGCTGCCGGGCCACTACCGCTACAACCAGCGGATGTATGCGCACTTCATGCAGGACGACATGCCGGCCGAACAGCGCGGCATCTTCATCGCCGGCGACGACGTCTCCTGGACCCCGGCCTGGGTCGAGGGTGCGGTGCAGACTTCGCTCAACGCCGTGTGGGGCATCATGAAGCACTTCGGCGGCGCCTCCCATCCGGAGAATCCGGGACCGGGCGATGTGTTCAACGAGATCGGCCCTATTGCCCTGGCCGACTGAGCCATACCGGGCCGGGCCGGCGCCTGCGAAGGCAGCATCCGGACCTGGCCCGAGTCTGCGGTAGCGGCGAAGATAGCCGCTACCGCAAGTCAGAGGAGTGAAGAACATGCGCGTCGCCTTGTATCAGTGCCCACCACTGCCGCTGGATGTGGCCGGCAACCTGCAACGCCTGCACCAGGTGGCCATGCAGGCCACCGAGGCCGACCTGCTGGTGCTGCCGGAGATGTTCCTCAGCGGCTACAACATCGGTCCCGAGGCCGTCGGCGCCCTGGCCGAGGCCCAGGATGGCCCGGCCGCCCAACGGATCGCCGCCATCGCCCAGGCCGCCGGCATGGCGATTCTCTACGGCTATCCGGAGCGTGACGCCGACGGCCGGATCTACAACGCCGTGCAGTTGATCGACGCCAACGGCCAGCGCCTGTGCAATTACCGCAAGACCCATCTGTTCGGTGACCTGGACCACTCGATGTTCAGCGCCGGCGCAGACGACTTCCCCCTGGTGGAACTCAACGGCTGGAAACTCGGCTTCCTGATCTGCTACGACATCGAGTTCCCGGAGAATGCCCGGCGCCTGGCCCTGGCGGGCGCCGAGCTGATCCTGGTGCCGACGGCGAACATGATTCCCTACGACTTCGTCGCCGACGTGACCATTCGTGCCCGAGCCTTCGAGAACCAATGCTACGTGGCCTACGCCAACTACTGCGGCCACGAGGAACAGATCCGCTATTGCGGCCAGAGCAGCATTGCCGCTCCGGATGGCAGCCGGATCGCCCTGGCCGGGCTGGACGAGACCTTGATCATCGGCACCCTGGACCGCGACTTGATGAACGAATCCCGGACCTTGAATCGCTACCTGGCCGATCGCCGCCCCGAACTTTACGCAGCGCTGGGCAAGCGCTGATCCGGGGATATCCGCTAGCATGGGCGCCTCTCTGTCCTGGATGTGCCCATGCCCGCGCCGAACCACCCCCTGCCCCACCTGGAAACCCTGGCCAACGGCCTGCAGGTCTCCCTGCGCCATGCTCCCCACCTGAAACGCAGCGCCGCGGCGCTGCGGGTCGCTGCTGGCAGCCATGACGTACCACCGGCCTGGCCGGGCCTGGCGCACTTCCTGGAACACCTGCTGTTTCTCGGCACCGAGCGGTTTCCTGCCGAGCAGGGGTTGATGGCCTACGTTCGCGCCCAGGGCGGACAACTGAACGCCAGCACAGGCGAGCGCAACACCGAGTTCTTTTTCGAATTGCCAATCAACGCCTTCGCCGGCGGCCTGGAGCGCTTGTGCGATATGCTCGCCCAGCCCCGCCTAGGCCTCGCCGACCAGCGCCGGGAACGCGAAGTGCTGCATGCGGAATTCCTCGCCTGGTCCCGGGACGCCAACGCCCAACGCCAGTTCGCCTTGTGCGACGGCCTGTCCGCGACCCATCCGCTGCGGGCCTTCCATGCCGGCAACCGCTATAGCCTGAACCTGGCCAACCCGGCCTTCCAGCAGGGCCTGTGGCAGTTCCACCGCGATTTCTACCAGGCTGGGCAGATGACCCTGAGCCTGGCCGGACCACAACCCCTGGCCGAACTCCGGGCCCTGGCCGAACGCTACGGCGCGGTCCTGCCTACTGGCCCGCACCAGCAACAAATAGCACCAGTGCCACTGCTGGCCAGCAACGCCAACAACTACCAACGGTTCGACGGCGAACGCCTGGACCTGCTGTTCGCCCTTGAAGGGCTGCCGGCAGGCGCCGGCGTGGCGCTGGACTTCCTCTGTACCTGGCTGCAATCGGGTAAACCCGGCGGATTGCTTGCCAAGCTCCAACAACAGTCACTGGCCCGCAGCCTCAAGGCCCAGGTGCGGTATGAGTTCGCCGGGCAAGCATTGCTGCACCTGGAGCTGGACCTGGGCCAGGCGCCCAGCGAGGCGCCAGCACAAATCCACCAGTTGGTGCTGGACTGGCTGGGGTTCTTCGGCGCCCAGGGCGACTGGCCGCACTTGTGCGAGGAATACGCCCTGCTGCAACAACGCCGGCTGCGGGTCGACAGCGCCCTGGAACTGGCCCGTCGGGACAGCCAGCACGCCGCCCAGGAGCTGGGCGCCGCCGGACTCGTGGCCCTCAAGGCGCTGCTGCGGCAATTGCAGCCCCAGGTTGTGGATGACTTCAGCGGCGACTGGCAGTTGCCGCCCGCCAACCCGTTCTTGCGCGGCGCCGTCGAGGAGCCCCAGGCCGGCCTGATTCGCGGCCAGAGCAGCAAGCATCGCGGCCTGCGGACCTTCGCCCAGGACCGCAGCCGAGGCCGCCGGGACAACCCGGCCCTGAGCTTCAGCCAGGCTTTGCCCATCGATACCGAGGCAGGGCAGTTGCTGTTGCGCTGGCGCCTGGCCAGCCCCGCGCCGAGCGGCCTGCACCGGCGTTTGCAGCACAGCCTGGCAGCCCTGGCCGGGGATGCCCGGCAAGCCGGGGTGGAACTGAGCTTCAGCTCCTGCGGCATGGACTGGCTGCTGCAGTTGCGCGGGCTGCAGCAACCCATGCCAGCGGTGCTGCAACAAGCGCTACGACAACTGGGCCAACCATCCCCGGAGTTCTGGCAAGCAGGCAGGATCGACGTCGAGACACCACCGATGCCCCTGCGCCAACTGCTCAAGACCTTCGCCGAACAACCACTGCCCGACAGCGGTACGACCTTGAACGCCGACGCCCTGCAGGCGCTATGGGCCGCGGCCCGCTGGGATGGCTTGGCGCTGGGCGTGCCACCCCACGGACAGGACGCCTTCGCCCGGGCCCTGCAACGGATGCCCGGGACCGCGGATGCCAACCTGGGCCAGGCGCCGCAGCCAGGAACCGGCCATGCCTGGCAGACGGTGCCCATGGACAGGGCAGAGCAGGCACTGCTGCTGTTCTGCCCAAGCCCATCGAGCCTGCTGGCTGACGAAGCTGCCTGGCGCCTGCTGGGGCAACTCTGCCAGACCCCGTTCTACCAGCGTCTGCGGGTCGAGCTGCAACTGGGCTATGGCGTATTCAGCGCGGTGCGCCAACTCGATGGCCGCACCGGCCTGCTGTTTGGGGTGCAGTCGCCGAACGCCAGCCTGGGCGAGATCCTCGGCCATCTGGAACAGTTCTTCCTGCGTTTGCCCGAACAGTTGCAGGCCCTCGATGCCCAGGCTTGGCTCGACCAGCGCCAAGCCCTGGCCCAGCAGTTGCGGGCCTCTGAGTTGCCCCTGGAACAGGCGGCGCAACTGCTGTGGCAGGCGCGGTTGGCCGGTCATCCGTCGGACTACCTGGAACGATTGCAAGCCAGCATCGAAGCCTTGACGCCCACGCTGGTGATCCAGGCCGCCCGGCAGTTGCAGCAAGCCGCCGGAGGCTGGAGAGTCCTGGCCAACGGGCCTGCCCCGGGCTCGCCCTGGCAAGGGGCAAAATGATCGTTACCAGCGCTGTAATGAGCTTTCTTTAGAATTGCAGGCAAGCCGTTATGGGAATTTAGTAAGATAGCCGCCTAAGCATCTGAACATCTCCGCCCGGAGGTGGACTATATGTATAGGCAACACCCGTCCCACCCACCTCAAAGGAGCATTTTCATGACTTGGTCCAAACCTGCTTACACTGACCTGCGCATCGGCTTCGAAGTCACCATGTACTTCGCCAGCCGCTGATTTCTGACCTAGGTCGGAACATCCAGCGCAACGCCTCGGCCCGTCCGGGGCGTTTTCATTTTCAGTCGTCCACAATCTTCAAGTCACAGCCCAGGGAGCGCCCATGTTTGTCCAGATTCTAGGTTCCGCCGCCGGCGGTGGTTTTCCGCAGTGGAACTGCAACTGCGTGAACTGCGCGGGATTTCGCGACGGCAGCCTGCGCGCCCAGGCCCGTACCCAGTCGTCCATCGCGATCTCCGATGACGGGGTGAACTGGGTGCTGTGCAACGCTTCTCCGGATATTCGCGCCCAACTGCAGGGCTTTGCCCCCATGCAACCCGGCCGAGCCCTGCGCGATACCGGGATCAGCGCCATCATCCTCATGGACAGCCAGATCGACCACACCACTGGCCTGCTCAGCCTGCGCGAAGGCTGCCCGCACCAGGTCTGGTGCACTGACATGGTCCACGAGGACCTGAGCACCGGTTTCCCGCTGTTCAAGATGCTCAGCCACTGGAACGGCGGCCTGCAATGGAACCGCATCGAACTGGACCAGAGCTTCAGCGTGGCCGCCTGCCCCAACCTGCGCTTCACCCCTCTGCCCCTGCGCAGCGCCGCGCCGCCCTACTCGCCCCATCGCTTCGACCCGCACCCGGGCGACAACATCGGCCTGATCGTCGAGGACCTGCGCACTGGCGGCAAACTGTTCTACGCGCCGGGCCTGGGCAAGGTGGACGCGCCGCTGCTGCAGATCATGGCCGCCAGCGACTGCCTGCTGGTGGACGGCACCTTGTGGGAAGACGACGAGATGCAGCGCCGTGGCGTCGGCACCCGCACCGGCCGGGAGATGGGCCACCTGGCGCAGAACGGCCCCGGCGGCATGCTCGAAGTGCTGGAGCAGCTGCCACGCCAGCGCAAGGTGCTTATCCACATCAACAACACCAACCCGATCCTCGACGAAGACTCCGCCGAACGTGCCGAACTGGTACGCCGAAAGGTGGAAGTGGCCTACGACGGAATGAGTATTGAGCTGTAGGGCCTATCCCCCACAAGCTCGGCCCCAGCGCCCTGGGGCCGTGTGCGCAACCGCGGGCCCGCCCGCGACCAGGCCAAGCCCCGGAGAACCCAGATGACCGACACCCCGCTGTCCCCCGCCGAATTCGAACAGGCCCTGCGCGCCAAGGGCGCCTATTACCACATCCATCACCCCTACCACGTGGCGATGTACGAAGGCCGGGCCAGCCGTGAGCAGATCCAGGGCTGGGTCGCCAACCGCTTCTACTACCAGGTGAACATCCCCATGAAGGATGCGGCGATCCTCGCCAACTGCCCGGACCGGGAAGTACGCCGCGAGTGGATCCAGCGCCTGCTGGACCATGACGGCGCACCAGGCGAGGACGGAGGCATCGAGGCCTGGCTGCGCCTGGGCCAGGCCGTGGGCCTGGACCCGGACCAGTTGCGCTCCCAGGAGCTGGTATTGCCGGGGGTGCGTTTCGCCGTGGATGCCTACGTCAATTTCGCCCGGCGCGCCAGTTGGCAGGAAGCCGCCAGCAGTTCCCTGACCGAACTGTTCGCCCCGCAGATCCACCAGTCGCGCCTGGACAGCTGGCCCCAGCACTATCCGTGGATCGACCCGGCCGGCTACCAGTACTTCCGCACGCGCCTGGGCCAGGCCCGGCGAGACGTGGAGCACGGCCTGGCCATCACCTTGCAGCACTACACCACCCGCGCGGGCCAGGAGCGCATGCTGGAAATTCTCCAGTTCAAACTGGATATTCTTTGGAGCATGCTCGACGCCATGAGCATGGCCTATGAACTGAACCGCCCGCCTTATCACAGCGTCACCGAGCAGCGGGTCTGGCACAAAGGGATCACCTTATGAGTTTCGATCGCAGCAAAACCCCACGCTGGCGCCCCGGCTACCGCTTCCAGTACGAGCCGGCGCAAAAGGGCCATGTCCTGCTGTACCCCGAGGGCATGATCAAGCTCAACGACAGCGCTGCCCTGATCGGCGGCTTGATCGATGGCGAGCGCGACGTGGCGGCGATCATCGGCGAACTGCAGGTACAGTTCCCCGGGGTCGCCGAGCTCGGTGACGATATCGAGCAATTCATGGAGGTCGCCCGTGCCCAGCACTGGATCGAACTCGGCTGACTCCAACGTGCCCGCCAAGCCGGAGATCGGCCTGCCACTGTGGCTGCTGGCCGAGCTGACCTATCGCTGTCCGCTGCAATGCCCGTACTGCTCCAACCCGCTGGACTTCGCGGCACAGGGCAAGGAGCTCGATACCGCCCAGTGGCTCAAGGTGTTTCGCGAGGCCCGGGAGATGGGCGCCGCGCAGCTGGGCTTTTCCGGCGGCGAACCGCTGGTGCGCCAGGATCTGGCCGAACTGATCGGCGAGGCGCGCAAGCTGGGGTTCTACACCAACCTGATCACCTCCGGCATCGGCCTCACCGAGCAGAAAATCAGCGACTTCAAGAAGGCTGGCCTGGACCATATCCAGATCAGCTTCCAGGCCAGCGACGAGCAGGTGAACAACCTGCTGGCCGGCTCCAAGAAGGCCTTCGCGCAGAAGCTGGAGATGGCCCGTGCGGTGAAGGCCCACGGCTACCCGATGGTGCTGAACTTCGTCACCCATCGGCACAACATCGACAAGATCGACCGCATCATCGAGCTGTGCATCGCCCTGGAAGCCGACTTCGTCGAATTGGCCACCTGCCAGTTCTATGGCTGGGCCCAGCTCAACCGCGTTGGCCTGCTACCGACCCGCGAGCAGCTGGTGCGCGCCGAGCGCATCACCAACGAGTACCGCGCCCAGCTGGAGGCCCAGGGCCACCCGTGCAAGCTGATCTTCGTCACTCCGGACTATTACGAGGAACGCCCCAAGGCCTGCATGAACGGCTGGGGCAGCCTGTTCCTCACCGTGACCCCGGACGGCACCGCCCTGCCTTGCCACGGCGCGCGGCAGTTGCCGGTACAGTTTCCCAATGTGCGCGAGCACAGCATGCAACACATCTGGTATGAATCCTTCGGCTTCAACCGCTTTCGCGGCTACGACTGGATGCCCGAGCCATGCCGCTCCTGCGACGAGAAGGAACAGGACTTCGGTGGCTGCCGCTGCCAGGCGTTCATGCTGACCGGCGACGCCAGCAATGCCGATCCGGTATGCAGCAAGTCGCCGCACCACGGGATGATCCTCAAGGCCCGGGAAGAATCCGAAACCGCCACCCAGACCATCGAACAACTGGCATTTCGCAATGAACGAAACTCACGCCTCATCGCCAAGGGTTGAGCCCTTCAGCGCCAGCCAGGCCACGGCCGCCGGCGTCGACTTCGCCGAGCTGCAACTGACGTCCCACGGTTTGTTCTGGAACGAGTACCGCCCCGAGGACGGTGCCTGCCGGATCTGGCATTGGCACCAGGGCCAGGCCCGCTGCCTGACACCCACGGGCTTCAGCGTCCGCAGCCGGGTCTATGAATATGGCGGCGGCGCCTTTTGCGTCGGCCAGGACAACCTGGTGTTCGTCAATGAACGCGACCAACAGCTGTACCGCCAGCCGCTGGATGGGGGCGCCCCCGTGGCCCTGACCCAGGGCGAGTGCCGCTACGGCGACCTACAGCAGCACGCCGGCCAGGTGCTGGCCGTGGAGGAATGCGCCGACCGGCACCAGTTGGTGGCCTTCGACGGCGCCAGCGGCCAGCGCCAGCTCCTGGCGACCGGCGCCGACTTCTATGCCGCGCCGACCCTGACCCCCAACGGCCAGCGCCTGGCCTGGATCGAATGGGACCGCCCGCACCAACCCTGGACCAGCACCCGCCTGATGCTCGCCGAGCGCCTGGCCGACGCCAGTTGGGGCGAACCGCGCTGCGTGGCGGGCAACGACGAACCGGAATCCTTGCAACAACCGCGCTTCGACCGGCACGGCAAGCTACATTGCCTCACCGACCGCCAGGGTTTCTGGCAGCCCTGGGCCGAGTCGGGCCTGGGCTTGCGCCCACTGCCCAGCGCGCCGGCGGACCATGCCCCGGCCCCCTGGCAACTGGGCGGCTGTACCTGGCTGCCACTGGGCGACGATAGCTGGCTGGGCACTTGGACCGAAGAAGGCTTCGGCCGTCTCGGGCTGCACCAGGCCGATGCTGCACCGCAGGATTTCACTGGCGCCTACAGCCGCTTTCGCAGCCTGGCCCTGGATTCGCAGCGGCTGTATTGCATCGCGGCCTCGCCCACCAGCCCCTCGGCAGTGCTGGCCATCGACCGTGCCACGAGCCAGGTCCAGGTCCTGGCCGGAGGCGTCGCCCCCCTGCCTGCGGAGCTCATCAGCCGTCCGCAGACCCTTCGCTATCCCAGCGGCGGGGGCCAGGCCCATGGCTTTTTCTACCCGGCCATGAATGGCGCGGGACGTCCACCCCTGGTGGTGTTCATCCACGGCGGCCCGACCTCGGCCTGCTATCCGATGCTCGATCCGCGCATCCAGTTCTGGACCCAGCGCGGTTTCGCCGTGGCCGACCTCAACTACCGGGGCAGCAGCGGCTACGGCCGGGCCTATCGCCAGGCCCTGCATCTGCGCTGGGGCGAAGTGGACGTGGAAGACGCCTGCGCGGTGGTGGCCTACCTCGACCAGCAAGGCCTGATCGACCCCGGGCAAGCGTTCATCCGCGGCGGCAGCGCCGGTGGCTACACCACCTTGTGCGCACTGGCCTTCGCCCGGGTCTTTCGTGCCGGCGCCAGCCTCTATGGCGTCAGCGATCCCCTGGCACTGGCACGGGTCACCCACAAGTTCGAAGGCGACTACCTGGACTGGCTGATCGGCGATCCCGAGCAGGACCGCGAGCGCTACCTGGCCCGGACGCCCTTGCTGCACGCCAGCAACATCCAGGTGCCCGTGGTGTTCTTCCAGGGTGAACTGGACGCGGTGGTGGTGCCCGAGCAGACCCGGGTCATGCTCCAGGCCCTGCAAGAACAGGGAATTTGCGCCCAGGCCCATTACTACCCGGAGGAACGCCACGGCTTTCGCAAGGCCGAGAACCAGGCGCACGCCCTGGAGCAGGAATGGTTGTTCTACCGCAAAGTGTTGCAGGCGCAGCACTGAATATCAGGCCCGCCCAGGGCGGGCCTGATGGTTTCTAGCAGGCCGTTGAAAAACGTAGGCGAGGCAGCCAGCGCAAGGCGAAAACAGACGAAAAAGCGCAGTTTACGAGTGGTAGATGAGCATTTTGACCGGGCTGGCGCAACAGCTTGTTTTCAACGCAGCGATGGCAACGCAGGTAGTTTTTCAGCAGCCTGCTAGCGCTTGGCGATGATGTAGACCGCATGCACGATACCGGGGATGTATCCGCACAAGGTCAACAGGATGTTCAACCAGAAGGCGCCGCCGAATCCCACTTGCAGGAACACGCCAAGGGGTGGCAACAGAATGGCGAAGATAATGCGGATCAGATCCATGGATGACTCCTGACAGAAATGGCTCGGATGAGCCCTACCTGCAATCGACCCTGGCCCCAGGCCAGGGTTCAGCCCAATTGCCAAGCGGCCCATGGCCCGCTCAGGCGCGGATCTCGATCCCATGTTTGTGCACCATGCTCAGTAGCTTGAGAGCCATGCCGCTGGGGATGTTCGGGCCTGGAAAAGACGGGGACAAAAAAACGCCCCGTGCGAAAGATCAGGCACGGGGCGATGCGTTATACCGCGAGACGGTTCAGGAGTTCTGTCAGCGCAAGGTCGGCAGGGGCCCGGACAAGTAGTCCAGCACTCGGAACAGGGTCGGCGCCAGGCCGCTGCAATGGGGGATGCCGGCGAGGATCGCCTGGCGGTCTTCGACGCTTTCAGGCCCGGCATCCTGCTCGGCGCTCAACCAACCCCGGGGGCGCGATTGCAGCAACGCCTCGATGCTCTGCAAATCGCTCTGCAGCAGGCACTGCAAGCCAATGGCCCGTTCCTGCCAGATGAACCCCTGGTTGGCACAGGCGGCGGAGCGATACAGCGGCAGGGCACCCTTGGGCAGATCGAAACTTTCACCATGCCAGTGGAAAGCCATCAGGCGTTCCGGCAACGCCAGCCCCAAGGGCGAATCCTGGGCGCTGGGATACTTTTCCACCGGCCACCAGCCAATCTCGCTGACCGCGCAAGGACGTACCTGGGCGCCCAGGGCCTGGGCCAGGAGCTGGCCGCCCAGGCCGATGCCCAGCACCCGCTTGCCGGCGGACAGGGTCTTGCGCAGCAGGCGCTTTTCCGCAACCAGCCAGGGCGCCTGGACTTCGTCATGCACACTCATGGGACCGCCCAGCAGGATCAGCAGGTCGAAGCTGTCGAGCCGTGGCAGGCGGGCCTGGGCATGCACATGGCAGATATGCACCGAGGTGGCGCGCTCCAGCAGCCACTGGTTGATTCGCCCCGGACCGGCAGCCGCGCTGTGCTGCAGGATCAATACACGCATCAGACGGCTACTCCCTTGCGATATTGCAGCTGCGCGGTGCGGACCCGGGCGAAGGCTCGTGCCAGGCGCAGCAGCATTTCATCGATATTGCCCTTGCTCACGGTCAGCGCCGGGGTGAAACGCAGGCAGTCCGGTTGCGCGGCATTGAGCAGCAACCCTTCCTGCAAGGCGGCCTTGACCACTGCCTCGGCCGAGGCATCGGCCAGGGTCATGCCCCAGAGCAGACCTTGGCCACGAACCTGGCCCTGGGCATGACGGCTGGCCAGGCGAACCAGGCCCTGGCCCAGGTACTGGCCATTGCTGCGCACTTGCTGCAAGAAGCCCTGCTCCTGGAGGCAGTCGAGTACCGCCAGCCCGGCCGAGGTCATCAGGGCATTGCCGTGGTGAGTGCCATCCAGTTCGCCATGCTCGAAACAGCAGGCCTTGCCCCGGGCCAGCAGGGCCGCCAGCGGCACTCCGCCACCCAGGCCTTTGCCCAGGGCAATGATGTCGGCGCGCACGCCATACAGTTGTTCGGCCAGCAAGGTGCCGCAACGACCGATACCGGTCTGGACTTCGTCGAAGATCAACAAGATGCCCAGCTCGCGGCACAGTCGCTCCACGCCCTTGAGGTAGTGCTCGGTGGCCGGCACCACACCCGCCTCGCCCTGGATCGGCTCGAGCATGATCGCTACGGTTTGTGCATCCACCGCCGCATGCAGGGCCGGCAGGTCATTGAACGGCACCTGGCTGAAACCCGGCAGGCGCGGCTCGAACCGATTGCCGGTGGCATTGCCCGCAGACGCCGACAGCGCGGCGAACCCCCGGCCATGGCAAGCCTGGCTGGCGGTGATGATGCCCGCCGCGCCACCGCGATGCAGTTGCCCCCATTTGCGCGCCAGCTTGATCGCCGCTTCACACGCCTCGCTGCCGCTGCCCAACAGATAGGCCTGGTCGCTGCCGGTGCTGCGGCACAACCGCGCGGCGAGCTTGAGCATGCCGCGGTTGTAGAACCCGGAACCCGGGTTGATCAGCGATTGCGCCTGGGCGGTCAGGGCGTTGACCAGCACCGACGGGCTATGGCCAAGGCTGTTGGCGGCTCCGGCCTGGGTGAAGTCGAGGTAGGTTCGGTCATCGCTGTCCCATAACCAGGAGCCCTGGCCACGGACGAATACCGGTTGCGGCCTGGGTACGCTGGGCATCAGGCAGTCGCTGGAGAGGTTGTCGACCACAGTGGCCGCGCTCGGGGCCATGGCCAGCTGGTCCAGGCTGGGCGGGGTGCGACGCAGGTTGAACAGGTTCATGCCCGCAGGCTCCATGACCATGATCCGAGCTGCTTTGCAAGGGTACGTTGGCCCTCGCCATGGACCTGTCCTGGGTCGATGTTTGTTGCCTTTCCTATGTAAGAACCATCGACCTGAACGCTACTCATCTTCTTTCGTGGCCCTGTAAGCCCTGTGAATGGGCGTAGACTAGGCCCCTACGGGGCTTTGGGCCATTTCGATTTTTAAGCTTTTTCGATAAGAATTACTTATGGATTTCAAGCAACTGCGTTATTTCGTCGCGGTGTATGAAGAAGGTCACGTAGGGCGCGCCGCAGAGCGCCTTTCGATCTCCCAACCAGCGCTTTCCCAGCAGATTCGCCAGCTGGAGCAGCACCTGGATGTGAGCCTGTTCGAGCGCAGCAGCAAGCGCCTGTTGCCGACCCTGGCCGCGCATACCCTGTACAACCATGCCCTGCCCCTGCTCGATGGCCTGCAGCAGGCCCGCGAAGCCCTGCGCAACTTCAAGGGCCAGGCCCTGCGGACCCTGGCCATCGGCGTGCTGCAAACCGTGCACAGCAGCCTGGTGCCGCAGATGCTCGAACGGGTGCGCAAGGCCCAGCCGCACCTGGTGGTGCAGATCTACGAATTGACCGGCCTGGAAATCGAACGGCGCTTGCTCAATGGCTCGCTGGATATCGGCATCAGCTATCTGCCACCGCGGCAACCGGGGCTGCATGGCGTACCGTTGTACGAAGACGAACTGACCCTGGTCATTCCCGAGCAGCATCCCCTGCGTGAATTCAAGAAAGTCTCCATGAGCCAAGCGGCCGAACTGCCGATGCTGCTACTGGGGGAGGAGTTCCAGATCCGCCAGATCTGGCAGGCCCAACTGGCCAACCTGGGGCGCCGCCCGCAGGTACAGGCGGAGCTGAACAACATGGCCGGGATTCTCGACAGCCTGCCCCATACCCGGCTGGCCACCGTACTGCCGGGACGCTCCCAGCAGCAGAACGGCAATCGGCAATTGCTCTGGAAACCCTTGAGCGAGCCCAGAGTGCCGTTGAAAGTCGGATTGGTTTGCCGTGACCTGCAGCGTCAGCAGGGAACCCTGGAATTGCTGCGCACGCTATTGGAAGATCCGCTGCACAGCCAGGACACGCGGCTGGGCGGGCCGGCACTACCAGAAACCCTGGCCTGAAGCGGATCGGGAAAAAATCCGCACAAAAGAAAAACCCCGCCGAAGCGGGGCTTTGCAGACTGTTTCCCTGACATCCATTTCACTCCACCATCCTGGCGGAATCCTACGTGTCCGTGTTATTTCTTTGCGCTTCCTGCGCTACGTCCATGTAACGTAGATTAGCGATGCCCCTCGTTCGCCGATATGGGCGATCTGCAGCACGTAACGTAAGAAATGACTTACAGGCACTTTGCCTCTTAGAACTGCTCCGCCGGCAACAGATACAGCGATTCGCTGCCCGCCTTGACCGAAGCGCTCAAGGAGTGGATGCGCGGCAGCAGGCGGGCGAAGTAGAAGCGCGCAGTCCCCAGCTTGCTGGCGTAGAACTCGTCTTGCTCCTCCTTGCCCAACGCCGCCTTGGCCATCAGTGCCCACATGTAGGCGTAGGCGGTGTAGCCGAACGCTTGCAGGTACTCCACGGACGCCGCGCCAATCTCGTTGGGATTGCTGGCCGAGCGATCCAGTACCCAGGCAGTCAGCTCATCCAGATTGTCCAGCGCGGCATTCAACGGCCGCACGAACTCCCCGAGCTGGGCATCGGCGGTGGCGGTGAAGTGGCGGATCTCATCGGCGAACAACTTGTAGAACGAGCCGCCGCTGCCGACGATCTTGCGCCCCACCAGGTCCAGGGCCTGGATGCCGTTGGTGCCTTCGTAGATCTGGGTGATGCGCACATCGCGCACCAGCTGCTCCTGGCCCCACTCGCGGATGTAACCGTGGCCACCAAAGATCTGCTGGCCATGGACCGTGGTCTCCAGGCCCAGGTCGGTGAGGAATGCCTTGGCCACCGGAGTCAGCAACGCCACCAGGCTTTCCGCACGCTTGCGGGTCTCGGCGTCCTCGCTGAACTTGGCGGTGTCCAGTTGCATCGCGACATAGGTGGAGAAAGCCCGGCCGCCTTCGTTGGCGGCTTTCATGGTCAGCAGCATGCGCCGCACGTCCGGGTGGACGATGATCGGGTCGGCAGTCTTGTCCTTGGCTTGCGGGCCGGTCGGGGCACGGCTCTGCAGACGATCGCGGGCATATTCCACGGCGTTCTGGTAGGAACGCTCGCCCGTGGCCAGGCCCTGGATACCTACGCCGAGGCGCTCGTAGTTCATCATGGTGAACATGGCCGCCAGGCCCTTGTTCGGCTCGCCCACCAGGTAGCCAACGGCCTGGTCGAAGTTCATCACGCAAGTAGCGGAAGCCTGGATGCCCATCTTGTGCTCGATGGAGCCGCAGCTCACCAGGTTGCGCTCGCCCAGGCTGCCATCGGCATTGACCATGAACTTGGGCACCAGGAACAGGGAAATGCCCTTGGGCCCGGCTGGGGCGTCCGGCAGCTTGGCCAGTACCAGGTGGATGATGTTTTCGGTCAGGTCGTGCTCACCGCCGGTGATGAAGATCTTGGTCCCGGTGATGGCATAGGCGCCGTCCGCCCGTGGCTCGGCCTTGGTGCGGATGATCCCCAGGTCGGTGCCGGCATGGGGTTCGGTCAGGCACATGGAACCGGCCCAGACGCCGGCATACATGTTCGGCAGGTAGGTGGTCTTGAGCTCGTCGCTGGCGTGGGCGTTGATCGACAGGCAGGCGCCGGCGGTCAGCATCGGATACAGGCCGAAGGCCAGGCTGGCGGAGTTGACCATTTCCTCGACCTGGGCCGATACCGCCTTGGGCATGCCCATGCCACCGAATTCAGGATCGCCGCCGACACCGACCCAGCCACCTTCGGCATAGGTCTGGTAGGCCTGCGGGAAACCTTCCGGAGTGCTCACCACGGTGTCATTCCAGCGACAACCTGCTTCGTCGCCGCTACGGCTCAACGGGGCAATGCTGCGGGCAGTGACCTTGCCCGCTTCTTCCAGGATCGCCTCGACAGTCTCGGCGTCCACTGTTTCCGCCAGCGCTGGCAACTGGGCCCAGAGCTTGGCGACCTCGAACACTTCATTGAGGACGAAGCGCATATCGCGCAGGGGCGCTTTGTAGTCAGCCATGGCAAACCTCGCAAGATCTAAACAGGCGGGCCGGAACGGGCCCATTCACGAAAAACCGAGTGTACCCGAACAACTTTTGCGACACATAGGGTCATCTAGTGACCTTTTTGTTATTTTTAGTCAACTTCCAGCCATGACAAAGAAAAACCCGCCAAGGGCGGGCCTTGCCGGGAATACGCCCGTTTGTCCGCTGGGCCAGACGCTCTGCCGGCAGTTAGCCGTGGGCAGGTGAAAACATCCACGGGCAGCCTCGCGCCCAGGCAGAGCCGCTGGCAAAAAGTCATCGAGTAGAAACGCGCGAAAGCGCTTGGCCCTGAGCCATGGCGACGCCCCGACAGCAGGTCGTTGCAACCTACTGTCGGCACCGGGGCCTGACAATCACCCTGCGGACGCTGAATGCGTCGCCATCAGTCAGCCTGCCGCGGTGTCCATCCGCACCGCACCACGGCGGTTCTGCCCGAAGGCCATGACACAGTTGCGCCCCGCGCCCTTGGCGCTGTAGAGCGCCTGGTCGGCTGACTTGAGCACTTCCTCGGGAGTACGGTGCTCCATCAACCGCTCGGCGACACCGATACTGATGGTCACCGACACGCTGGAAGCACCGGCCGCCCCGCGCCGCTGGCGCCCCTGCTGGTCGTCCTGGGGGCGGTTTTCCTGGTTGCGCAACTGGATGTTATAGCCGGCGATGATCTCGCGGATCATCTCCAGGTGCGGCATGCATTCGTCCAGGCTCTTGCCGGCGAACACCACGGCGAACTCTTCACCGCCATAACGGTAGGCGCGACCGCCACCGGTGACCTTCGACAACTTGCTGGCCACCAGGCGCAGCACCTGATCGCCAACGTCGTGACCATGGGTGTCGTTGAATTTCTTGAAGTGATCGACGTCGGTCATGGCCAGTACGTAGTTGCGTCCCAGTCGCTGCATGCGTTCGTTCAGGGCACGGCGCCCCGGCAGCCCGGTCAGCTCATCGCGAAAGGCCATCTGGTAGGCCTCGTGGGCCACCGCGGCGGCGATCATCAGCATCACCTGGCTGCACATGATGTTCAGCGTGAAGGGCAAGATGAAGGTCTTGGGCAACATCCAGAACAGCCCGAGCAAGCCCACCAACTGCGCCGCATGCAAGGGGCGCGGGCTGCGCCAGTACTGGATCGCCAACAGCAGGAAGGCCGCAAGGAACACCGGATAGGACAACTGGATCAGGCTCATCCAGCTGCCATGCAGGGCTGGCCAGCGGATCTCCGCCAGCCACGCCAGCAGCGCCTGGGGATAACTCTGCTCCAGGCCCAGGGCCACGCTGCCGAAGGCGAGCAGCACGGCGAAGCGCGCCACCATGTCCTGGAACAGGTGCGTGCGCTCCTGCCAGGCGGCGAACAAACCGAACAGCAAGGGCAGCAACAGGCAACACAGGTGGAACACCACCGCGGCATCCTCACGAACCCGGCCATTGTCACGGTAGAAGTCGGTCTGGGTATCCAGCAGGAAGTAGGCGATATACACCGTGACCATCAGGAACAGCTCGCGCTGGCGTCGATACACGGCGCAATACGCCCCGCCGAGCAACAGCACCAGGGTCGGCAACACGTTGAACAGCGAAGTGAAGAATACGTTGAGATCCTTGACGTAGGCGGCCGCCAGCCCAGCAAGCAGAAGCAGTAAAGACGGAAGAAAGTGACTGAAACGTACAGCGGAAGAACGCGGCAAGGGTAAAACTCCAACCCGGCTTATCAGTAGATGGCATTGTGCCTTCATTGAAGAAGTTAAGCACATGCGATGTGACAGGCGTCACATTGCCACCTCTGTAACGGCAGGGAATCGCTTCAGCTTAGCGTTTTAGTCGGGAATTTTTACCGACGGTCCGCAGATACAAAAAAGCCGCTCGTCCCGGGGGGGCGAGCGGCTTCGCAGTGGAGCCGGACGGGCTTAGTAAGCCAGGCCGAAATCCTCTTCCTTCATGTCCATCAGGTTGTTGGCGCCCGACAGCATGGTGGCGACATGGGTACGGGTACGCGGCAGGATGCGCTGGAAGTAGAAGCGCGCGGTCTGCAGCTTGGCGGTGTAGAAGGCCTCTTCGGTGGTGCCGGCGGCCAGCTTCTCGGCTGCCAGGCGTGCCATGTCGGCCCAGAAGTAGGCCAGGCAGGCGTAACCGGAGTACATCAGGTAGTCCACCGAAGCGGCACCGACTTCTTCGCGGTCTTTCATCGCGGCCATGCCCACTTTCATGGTCAGCTCGCCCCATTCCTTGTTCAGTGCCGCCAGCGGTGCCACGAACTCCTTCACGGCCTCGTTGCCTTCGTTGTTCTGGCAGAACTTGTGGACGATCTTGGTGAAGCCCTTCAGCGCTTCGCCCTGGGTCATCAGCACCTTGCGACCCAAGAGGTCCAGGGCCTGGATGCCGGTGGTGCCTTCGTACAGCATCGAGATACGGCTGTCGCGAACGTTCTGCTCCATGCCCCACTCGGCGATGAAACCGTGGCCACCGTAGATCTGCACGCCGTGGTTGGCGGATTCGAAGCCGACCTCGGTCATGAAGGCCTTGGCGATCGGGGTCATGAACGCCAGCAGTGCGTCGGCCTTCTTCTTCTCTTCTTCATCCACACCGTACTTGACGATGTCCACCTGCTTGGCGGTGAAGTAGACCATGGCGCGGTTGCCTTCGGCGAACGCCTTCATGGTCAGCAGCATGCGACGCACGTCCGGGTGCACGATGATCGGGTCGGCAGCCTTGTCTGGCGCTTTCGGGCCAGTCAGCGAGCGCATTTGCAGGCGGTCGCGAGCGTATTTCAGGCCACCCTGGAAACCGATCTCGGCGTGGGCCAGGCCTTGCAGCGCGGTACCCAGGCGAGCGGTGTTCATGAAGGTGAACATGCAGTTCAGGCCCTTGTTCGCCGGGCCGATCAGGAAACCGGTGGCCGCGTCGAAGTTCATCACGCAGGTGGCATTGCCGTGGATACCCATCTTGTGCTCGAGGGAACCGCAGCTCACCGCGTTGCGCTGGCCGACAGAGCCATCGGCGTTGGGCAGGAACTTGGGCACGATGAACAGCGAGATACCCTTGGTGCCGGCCGGGGCGTCCGGCAGGCGGGCCAGCACGATGTGGACGATGTTGTCGGCCATGTCGTGTTCACCGGCGGAGATGAAGATCTTGGTGCCGGTGACTTTGTAGGAACCGTCGGCCTGAGGCTCGGCCTTGGTGCGCAGCATGCCCAGGTCGGTGCCGCAATGTGGCTCGGTCAGGCACATGGTGCCGGTCCACTCGCCAGTCACCAGCTTGGTCAGGTAGGCATCTTGCTGCTCAGGCGTACCGTGGGCGGAAATGGTGTTCATCGCGCCATGGGACAGGCCTGGGTACATGCCCCACGACCAGTTGGCCTCGCCGACCATTTCGCTGACAGCCAGGCCCAGCGACTCAGGCAGGCCCTGACCGCCGTGCTCGACATCGTGGGCCAGGCTTGGCCAGCCGCCTTCGACGAACTGCTTGTAGGCTTCCTTGAAGCCGGTTGGGGTCTTAACGCCGGATTCACTCCAGGTGCAACCTTCCAGGTCGCCTACACGGTTCAGCGGCGCCAGCACCTGCTCACAAAACTTCGCACCTTCCTCGAGAATGGCGTCAACCATGTCCGGAGTGGCGTCCTGGCAAGCCGGGAGGCTCTGATAGTGCGCCTCATAACCAAGCAGCTCGTCACGAACGAAGCGAATATCACGCAAGGGGGCCTTGTAGTCAGGCATAGCGATAAACCTCTGCTGATGTAACCGGGAATGAACAACCGCGTTGAGTTTTTATAGCGGTCAAACAGTTGTTTGAAACATACGTTTACGCCCAAATCTTGTCAAGCGTCGGACAAATACCTTTCGTCATCGGCATGTAACACCCGCGCAGGCCAAGGCCCACGGCACTGCCATGAAGTGTAGAAGCCGGGTCGCCGGCAATCAGTCAGCGAGGGAAATCAGCCGAGGAAATGGCATAAAGGCAGGCATGAAAAAGCCCGGCCCCCGAAAACGGGGGCCGGGCTTCAACGAAAAGACGATCAGGCGTAGGTGTCGATCAGCGTACCCAGGGCTTCATCCGAGGCCTTGGCGACCTTGACGCCCAGTTCGACCTGGAACTTGCCGGCGGACATTTCCACCACGCTGCTGGCCACGTCCGACTCCTGGCTGCGGTCCACGCCCCGCAGGCGATTGACCTGGAGCTCCGACGACTGGCTGCTGGCGGAACGCTCGACGGCCGTGCTGGCAATCTGGCCAGCGGCTTGATCGACCCGGTTCTGCCCGGTCTGAATCGCGTTCAGCCCGGCGTAGTAAGCGCTGTTCCCGGAAATTTCCATGGGATGACTCGACCTGGAAAATGAATGACGCTGCCAATTGAAGCAGACCCGTCAAGAAAACACCCGTCAAAAACACTAATGGCCATCTGCCCTGTCATAGGCAAAATCTAGTCCAGCAAGTCCAGTTGCAGGTGTTCGGCCACCGCCGCGGCCCCAGCCAGACTGAGCCGGGGCACCCTGCCCAGGCACGGCGCGGGAAGGCGCTCGGCCAGGGTCGCCAGGTTCTCTTCCAGACGAGAGGTCTGCGGATCGACGATGTTGGCCACCCAACCGGCCAGTTGCAGACCGTCCCGGGCAATGGCTTCGGCAGTCAGCAAGGCATGGTTGATGCACCCCAGCCGCACGCCCACCACCAGGATCACCGGCAGCCCCAGGGCCATGGCCAGGTCCGAGAGATTATCCTGGCCCGCCAGGGGCACGCGCCAGCCACCCGCGCCTTCGATCAGGGTGAAATCCGCCCCCTTGGCCAGGACGTGGCGCATGGGCAGCAACAGCGACTGCACCGTCAGTGCCACGCCCGCCTCGCGTGCGGCCAGGTGTGGAGCGATCGCCGGCTCGAAGGCGAGCGGATTGACCTCTTCATAACTCAGTGGCAACGACGCCTGCGCTTGCAACGCCAAGGCATCGGCGTTGCGCAAGCCCTTGGCCGTCAGCTCGCAACCGGACGCCACCGGCTTGCCCGCCGCCGTACTCAGCCCGGCCAGTCGCGCGGCATGCAGCAAGCCGGCAGCGATGGTGGTCTTGCCCACCTCGGTGTCGGTGCCGGTGATGAAATAGGCAGGACTCATAGTGGTTTCTCCAATACGGCATGGACTACCTGGTAAGTCGCCGGCAGCCCCTTGGCCTGGCGAAAGCCCTCGTAGGCGGCGATCAATCCGGCGATGCGCGCCCGTCCGGTCAAACCACCAGGACGGCCAGGGTTGAGGTTGTGCGCCCCCAGGGCCTTGAGTTCGTGGGTCAGGCTGCGCACATCCGGGTAATGCAGGACATGGGGCACCCGCTCCAGGCTACGCACCCGCAAGCCACTGGCATCGCACAACTGGCCATAGCGCTCGAAAGCACGGAAGCGGTTGACGTGCACCTGCCCGTCCACCTGCCCCCAGCTGTCGCGCAGCTCCTGCAGGGTCCCCACGCACAAGCTGGCGAACGCCAGGACGCCGCCAGGCTTGAGCACCCGCCGGGCCTCGCTGAGCACTGCGGCAAAATCGGCGCACCACTGCACCGCCAGGCTGGAGAAGATCAACTCGCAACTGGCCGCCTGCAATGGCAGGCGCTCGGCGTCCCCGGCAATGAAGTACTCGGCCCCACCCAGGGGCCGTGCGTGCTGGAGCATGCCTTCGGCGATATCCACGGCCAGGCCCTGGCTACCCGCGAACCGCTCCCCCAGCGCCCGGCTGAAATGCCCGGTGCCGCAGCCCAGGTCGAGCCAGCGCCCGGGGGTCCAGTCAGCAGGCAGGCGGCTCAGCAACTGCTGGCCAACCGCCCGCTGCAACTCGGCCACGCTGTCATAGCTGGCCGCCGCGCGGGAAAACGAAGCCGCCACCTGGCGCTTGTCAGGCAAGCCGGTGGCCAGCACAGGAATAGACAGATCAGTCATCACCGGACTCATGCAAGAACGCCTGGATCGCACCCGCCACTCCATGGGGGTCCTCCAGAAGAAAACCGTGGCTGGCCTGTTCGATCAGGCCAACTTCCACATCCGGCAACAACGCCAGCAACTCGGCGGCCGTTTCAGCCGGTACCAGGCCATCGAGCCCGGCGAACAGGTGCAACTGCGGCCCACGAAAACCTTGCAAGGCCTCGCGGGTGTCGAGCCGCGCCAACAATTCAAGACCCGCCAGCAACACCTGTGGCCGGGACACCGGCGCGCCCCCCGACAACGCCCGGGACAAGCCGCGATGGTCGAGGGCGCCCTGGGCACAGAGCAACGAGAAACGCTTGAGGGTGCCTTGCGGGTCGGCGGCACAGCCCGCCAGGAAGGCGGCGAAGGTGTCTTGGGCCATGGCGCTCGGCCACTGCGCATGGGCGACGAAGCTGGGATTGCTGGCCAGGGTCAGCAGCCCGCAGCACCGTTCACCACGACGGGCCGCCAGCGCCGAGGCCAGCATCCCGCCCAGGGACCAGCCACCCAGCCAGGCATCGTCCGGCAGCGCGTCGTCCAGTTCATCCAGCCAGTCGCCCGGGTCGCTGGACATCAGTTCCGGCAACGGCTGGACCTGTACCCGCAGGTGCTGGTCCAGCCCCTGCAACGCTGCAGCCAGGGGCTCCAGGGGCGACACGCCCAGCCCCCAGCCGGGCAACAGGATCAGTCGATCACGCATGGCTCGGCTCCACTTGCAGTTCACCGTGACAATCAGCCAATGCGTCTAACAATAGCTGCACCTGGCTCTCGCTGTGGGCGGCAGACAGCGTCACCCGCAAACGGGCACTGCCGGCCGGCACCGTCGGCGGGCGAATGGCGGTGACCAGGATCCCGCGCTCGCGCAGTTTCTGCGACAGTGCCATGGCTCGCGCACTGTCGCCGACCAGGATCGGCTGGATCGGGGTGAAGCTGTCCATCAGCTCCAGGCCGATCTGCTCGGCGCCCCGGCGGAACTGGCGGACCAGGCTCGCCAGGTGCTCGCGCCGCCAGTGCTCGCTGCGCAGCAGCTCCAGGCTTTTCAAGGTGGCACAGGCCAACGCCGGTGGCTGGCTGGTGGTGTAGATATAGGGCCTTGCGAACTGGATCAGGCTCTCGATCAACTCCTCGCTGCCAGCGACGAAGGCGCCAGCCGTACCGAAAGCCTTGCCCAGGGTACCCACCAGCACCGGTACTTCATCCAGGCCCAGGCCGAAATGCTCCACCAACCCTGCGCCATTGGCACCCAAGGGGCCGAAGCCGTGGGCGTCGTCGACCATCAACCAGGCGCCTCGGGCCTTGGTTTCATGGGCCAGGGCCGGCAGGTCGGCCACATCGCCATCCATGCTGAATACGCCGTCGGTGACCACCAGGGTATTGCCGGTAGCCTTCTCCAGGCGCTTGGCCAGGCTGGCCGCATCGTTGTGCAGATAGCGGTTGAAGCGCGCGCCACTGAGCAGGCCGGCATCCAGCAGCGAAGCATGGTTGAGACGGTCTTCCAGCACCGTATCGCCCTGCCCCACCAGAGCCGTGACCGCCCCGAGGTTGGCCATGTAGCCGGTGCTGAACAACAAGGCCCGAGGCCTTCCAGTGAGTTCGGCCAGGGCCTCCTCCAGAGCATGGTGCGGACCGCTATGGCCCACCACCAGGTGCGAGGCGCCACCGCCCACGCCCCAGCGGCTGGCACCGGCCCGCCAGGCTTCGATCACCTGTGGATGATTGGCCAGGCCCAGGTAGTCGTTGTTGCAGAACGCCAGCAGCGGCTGACCGTCGACCACCACTTGCGGCCCCTGGGGGCTGTCGAGCAAGGGGCGCTGGCGATACAGATGCTCGGCACGGCGGGCCGCGAGGCGCGCGGAAAGATCAAAAGACATGCTGGCCTCGATGATCGGGAAGAAATCCAACATCGCAGGCGACCGGGCGCCGAAGTCCCTGCGGGATCCTCAGCGGCCCTGGAGTCGCCCGCGGCGGCGGGGATGACGTCAGCCTGGGGTCAGACGGCGGCGTTGTAGAACTGCTCGCTGCTCTTGTGCTCCACCAGGGCCTGCTCGATGGCCGCCTGGTGCACTTCGTCGGCGTGCTCTTCACGCGCTTCGGGCTGGATCCCCAGGCGGGCGAACAGCTGCATGTCCTTGTCGGCCTGCGGGTTGGCGGTGGTCAGCAGTTTTTCGCCGTAGAAGATCGAGTTGGCGCCGGCGAAGAACGCCAGGGCCTGCATCTGCTCGTTCATCGCCTCACGACCGGCGGACAGCCGCACATGGGACTGGGGCATGAGGATCCGCGCCACGGCCAGCATGCGAATGAAGTCGAACGGATCCACCTCTTCGGCATTCTCCAGCGGCGTACCGGCCACCTTCACCAGCATGTTGATCGGCACCGACTCCGGATGCTCCGGCAGGTTGGCCAGCTGGATCAGCAGGCCGGCACGATCGTCCAGGGACTCGCCCATGCCCAGGATGCCGCCGGAGCAGATCTTCATCCCGGCATCGCGTACATAGGCCAGGGTCTGCAGGCGCTCGCTGTAGGTGCGGGTGGTGATGATGTTGCCGTAGAACTCCGGCGAGGTATCGAGGTTGTGGTTGTAGTAGTCCAGGCCGGCCAGGGCCAGGGCCTCGGTCTGCTCCTGGTCGAGGCGGCCCAGGGTCATGCAGGTCTCCAGGCCCATGGCCTTGACCCCTTTGACCATCTCCAGCACGTAGGGCATGTCCTTGGCGGACGGATGCTTCCAGGCCGCGCCCATGCAGAAACGCGTGGAGCCGATGGCCTTGGCCCGGGCGGCCTCTTCCAGGACCTTCTGCACTTCCAGAAGCTTTTCCTTTTCCAGGCCGGTGTTGTAGTGACCGGACTGCGGACAATATTTGCAATCTTCCGGGCAGGCGCCGGTCTTGATCGACAGCAAGGTGGAAACCTGGACCCGGTTGGCGTCGAAATGCGCGCGGTGCACCGTCTGCGCCTGGAACAGCAGGTCGTTGAACGGCTGGGTGAACAGGGCTTTGACTTCAGCCAAAGTCCAGTCATGACGCAGGGTGGCGGTGGTGCTGGCGCTCATGGGCGGTTCCTTGATTATGCTTGGCAGGCGGTGCGGGACAGGGAAAGTCCACAGCCGCAACACGGATGTTCGGCATATTTAAGGAAGCCGCCATGAGCTGTCAACCAGAAAGAAAACCTCAGGTTTACATCTGGCTAAAAAACAAACAAACCTGTTTGCTCTGTGACGAACCCAGCGATTCGCCCCAGGCGCTCTGCGCACCTTGCCTGGACGAACTGCCCTGGCTCGGCAGCCAATGCCCCATTTGCGCCCTGCCACTGCCGGCTCCCGGCCCGGCTTGCGGTCAATGCCTGCAACGGCCACCGGCATTCGAACGGGTCATAGCGCCCTGGCGCTACGAGTTCCCGGTGGACAGCCTGATCAGCCGCTTCAAGCACCATGAGAAATGGCCTTTTGGCCGACTGATGGCCGAACTTTTCGTGCAGTTCCTGCTTTATCGCTTCGATGAAGACCTGCCCAGCCCGGATGCCCTGGTGCCAGTGCCTTTATCCCGTCGGCGCTTGCGCCAGCGGGGGTTCAACCAGGCCGGGATGCTCGCCCACTGGCTTGGACAACACCTGAAGCTGCCGGTGGAAGCGCGGTTGCTGCTGCGCACCCTGGACACTCCCGCGCAACAAGGACTGGATGCCCGGGCCCGCCAGCGCAACCTGCGCGGCGCCTTCAGCCTGGCCCCCGATGCCCGGATCGCCGGCCGCCACCTGGCGCTGGTGGACGACGTGCTGACCACGGGCGCCACCGCCCAGGCCCTGGCCCGGTTGCTGGTCGCTGCCGGAGCCAGGCGGGTGGACGTCTACTGCCTGGCCCGCACTCCCAGGCCCGAGGCCTGACTTGACTCTCGCGGCTCAAGCCGCAAACTTCCTGTCCATCTTCCGTGCCCGAAGCGCTCTTGCCATGTCCCTGCCCAGTTTGTTGACCCAGCACATCGTCCGCCGCCCGCAACGCATCGCGCTGCTGCAACACATCGCCGAGCAGGGTTCCATCACCCGTGCGGCGAAAAGCGCCGGGCTGAGCTACAAGGCGGCCTGGGACGCCATCGACGAGCTGAACAACCTGGCCCAGAACCCACTGGTGGAACGCAGCGTCGGCGGCAAGGGCGGCGGTGGCGCCAGGCTGTCCGCCGAGGGCGAGCGGATCTTGCGTCTCTACCAGCGCCTGCAGGTGCTGCAGGCCCAGGTACTGGAGGCCGCTGAAGACGCCAGCGATCTCGACTTGCTGGGACGCCTGATGCTGCGCACCAGCGCACGCAACCAGCTGCACGGCAAGGTCCACGGGATCGAACCCCATGGCTGCAACGACCTGGTCAGCCTGGAACTGCCCGAGGGGGTGCGGCTCAAGGCCCGGATCACCCACGACAGCACCCAGCGCCTGGAGCTGGCGCCCGGCACCCAGGTGGTGGCGCTGATCAAGGCCGGCTGGTTGGATGTGCAAGCCGTCGGCGACCCAGTAACAACTGGACACAATTACCTGACCGGTATCATCGAGCGGATCCTCGATGCCGAGGATGGCCCCTGCGAAGTCCGCATCGCCCTGCCCAATGGCCAGGTCCTCTGCGCCCTGGCCGAACCGCTGCTGCTGAAAACCCTGGACCTGGCGCAGGAGCGGCCGGTCCAGGTGCAGTTCTCGCCGTCCCATGTGCTGCTGGGCACCCCGCTCTGACCCTGGCCCCCAGCTCCCGTACGCCCTGATCCTGGGGCTCGGCACTGCAACAAATTCGTCATCGGTGCTCATTAAGGTGGCTGCAAAAACCCGCAGGGAGCCTGATATGAGCCTGTTATTAGAAGAAGACCAACCCACCGACCTGGAACAGATCGTCGGCCTCAGCCGCCGCGGCTTCATCGGTGCCGGCGCCCTGTGCGGCGCGGCCCTGTTCCTGGGCGGCAACCTGCTGAGCCGCAGCGCCCTGGCCGCTGGAGTCAGCGCCGGCAACGGCCAGCTGCTGGGCTTTGCCAGCATCCCCAGCGCCACCAGCGACACCATCACCCTGCCACCGGGCTACAAGTCCTCGGCGCTGATCAGCTGGGGCCAGCCACTGCACAAGAACGGCCCGGCCTTCGACCCCAGCGGCAACGGCACCGCCCTGGCCCAGGAAGTGCAGTTCGGCGACAACAACGACGGCATGAGCCTGTTCGCCTTCCCGGATGACCGGCATCGGGCGCTGATGGCGATCAACAACGAGTACACCAACTACCGCTACCTCTATCCCCATGGCGGCCTGCCGCAGTCGGCCGAAGACGTGCACAAGGCCCAGGCCAGCGAAGGCGTGTCGGTGATCGAGGTGCAACGCAAGAATGGCCAGTGGCAGTTCGTCCAGGGCTCGCGCTACAACCGGCGCATCCACGGCAACACGCCGATCCGCCTCAGCGGCCCGGCCGCCGGCCACCCGTTGCTCAAGACCAGCGCCGACCCCAAGGGCAAGAAAGTCCTGGGCACGTTCCAGAACTGCGCCAACGGCAAGACCCCATGGGGCACCTACCTGACCTGCGAAGAAAACTTCACCGACTGCTTCGGCAGCAGCAACGCCGAGCACAAGTTCGACGCGGCCCAGAAGCGCTACGGCGCCTCGGTGGCCAGCCGCGACATCAACTGGCACCAGCACGACCCGCGCTTCGACCTGGCCAAGAACCCCAACGAACTCAACCGCCACGGCTGGGTGGTGGAGATCGACCCTTTCGATCCGCAATCGACCCCGACCAAGCGCACCGCCCTGGGCCGCTTCAAGCATGAGAACGCCGCCCTGGCGCAAACCCGCGATGGCCGCGCAGTGGTCTACATGGGCGACGATGAACGCGGCGAGTTCATCTACAAGTTCATCAGCCGCGATCGCATCAACCACCGTAACCCCAAGGCCAACCGTGAGCTGCTGGACCACGGCACGCTGTATGTGGCGCGCTTCGACGCCGGCGACGGCAACCCGGACCGGCCCAAGGGCCAGGGCCAGTGGATCGAGCTGACCCACGGCAAGAACGGCATCGACGCCAGCAGCGGCTTCGCCGACCAGGCCCAGGTGCTGATCCAGGCCCGCCTCGCCGCCAGCGTGGTCCAGGCCACGCGCATGGACCGCCCGGAATGGATCGTGGTCAGCCCCAAGGATGGCCAGGTCTATTGCACCCTGACCAACAACTCCAAGCGTGGTGAGGATGGCATGCCGGTGGGCGGCCCCAACCCGCGGGAGAAAAACGTCTATGGGCAGATCCTGCGCTGGCGCACCGGTGGCGACGACCATGGCTCGCTGAACTTTTCCTGGGACCTGTTCGTGGTCGCCGGCAACCCTAGCGTGCACGCCGACAAGCCCAAGGGCGGTTCCGCCAACATCACCCCGCAGAACATGTTCAACAGCCCCGATGGCCTGGGTTTCGACAAGGCCGGGCGCCTGTGGATCCTCACCGACGGCGACTACAGCAACAGCGGCGACTTCGCCGGCATGGGCAACAACCAGATGCTCTGCGCCGATCCCGACAGCGGCGAGATCCGCCGTTTCATGGTCGGGCCGGTGGGCTGCGAAGTCACCGGAATCGCCTTCGCCCCGGACTACAAGACGCTGTTCGTGGGCATCCAGCACCCCGGGGAAAATGGCGGCTCGACCTTCCCCGAGCACTTGCCCAACGGCAAGCCGCGCTCTTCGGTGATGGCCATTACCCGGGAAGACGGCGGCATCATCGGCGCCTGATCCAACCCCGTGCCGAACCCGCGCCTGCCCCTGGCCAAGGCAGGCGCCACAGCGCCCTCCACCGGCCTGCCCGTCTGCGTTACCATGCTGGGCCGGACGCGGCAGCCTGCTGCGCGCAGGAGTAAGCATGTCGCACCCGTTTGATACCCTCACCCCCGACCTGGTCCTGGACGCCGTGGAAAGCATCGGCTTTCTCAGCGACGCCCGGGTCCTGGCCCTCAACAGCTACGAGAACCGCGTCTACCAGGTCGGCATCGACCAGGGCGAGCCGCTGGTGGCCAAGTTCTACCGGCCCCAACGCTGGAGCGACGAGGCGATCCTCGAAGAACACAGCTTCACCTTCGAACTGGCCGAATGCGAAGTGCCGGTGGTGGCGCCGATCGTCCACGAGGGCCGCAGCCTGTTCGAGCATGCGGGGTTTCGTTTCGCCCTGTTCCCGCGGCGTGGCGGCCGCGCCCCGGAGCCGGGCAACCTCGACCAGCTCTACCGCCTCGGGCAACTTCTGGGTCGCCTGCACGCCGTCGGCGCCAACCGGCCGTTCAGCCACCGCGAGGCCCTGGGGGTGCAGAACTTCGGCCACGACTCCCTGGCGGCCTTGCTGCAAGGCGGTTTCATACCCAAGAGCCTGTTGCCGGCCTATGAGTCCGTCGCCCGTGACTTGCTCAAGCGTGTGGAAACCCTCTACCAGGCCACCCCGCACCAGAACATCCGCCTGCATGGCGATTGCCACCCGGGCAACCTGATGTGCCGCGACGAGGTGTTCCATATCGTCGACCTCGACGACTGTCGCATGGGCCCTGCGGTGCAGGACCTGTGGATGATGCTCGCCGGCGATCGCCAGGAGCGCCTCGGCCAGCTGTCCGAACTGATGGACGGCTACAGCGAATTCCACGATTTCAACCCACGGGAACTGGCCCTGGTCGAACCGCTGCGGGCCCTGCGCCTGATGCACTACAGCGCCTGGCTGGCGCGGCGCTGGGACGACCCGGCGTTCCCTCGCAGCTTCCCCTGGTTCGGCAGCGAACGTTACTGGGGCGACCAGGTACTGGCCTTGCGCGAGCAACTGGCGGCGCTCGACGAGGAACCGCTGCGGCTGTTCTGAAGGGCGCGATGGCCACGGCACGGGCGCGGGAAAAGTCAGGACAGGTCTAGACATTTGTCCTTACAATCGCGCCTTTGTTAGTTGCCTAAGCAAGGATTCTCCATGCAAGCCGCCAACCTGCGCCGCGGGTACATACTGGGCCTGACCGCCTACATCATCTGGGGCCTGTTTCCGCTCTATTTCAAAGCCATCGCCAGCGTGCCCGCCGTGGAAATCATCGTCCACCGGGTGCTCTGGTCAGCGCTGTTCGGCGGCCTTTTGCTGATGGTCTGGAAGCATCCCGGCTGGTGGCGCGAACTACGGGACAACCCCCGGCGCCTGGCGATCCTGGCCCTGAGCGGCACCCTGATCGCCGCCAACTGGCTGACCTACGTCTGGTCGGTGAACAACGGGCGCATGGTCGAGGCCAGCCTCGGCTACTACATCAACCCCTTGATCAACGTGCTGCTGGGCATGTTGATCCTCGGTGAGCGCCTACGCCGCCTGCAATGGCTGGCGGTGCTGCTGGCGGCGGTCGGGGTGGCGCAGCAGGTATGGCAACTGGGCAGCCTGCCCTGGGTGTCGCTGGCGCTGGCGCTGAGCTTCGGTTTCTACGGCCTGATCCGCAAGCAGGCGCCGGTCAAGGCCCTGCCCGGGCTGGTGGTGGAGACCTGGATGCTGGTGCCCATCGCGTTGGCCTGGCTGCTGCTGCACCCCGATGCCAGCAGCGCCCATGCCGCGTTCTGGGCCAGTTCCCAGGCCTGGTGGCTGGTGGCAGCCGGCCCGGTGACCCTGATCCCGCTGGTGTGCTTCAACGCCGCGGCCCGGGACCTGCCCTACACCACCCTGGGTTTCCTGCAGTACCTGGCCCCGACCCTGGTGCTGCTGCAGGCGGTACTGCTGTTCGGCGAGCAACTGTCCTCCAGCACCCTGGTGGCCTTCATGTTCATCTGGGCAGGCCTGGCGGTGTACAGCGTCGATGCCTGGCTGAGCCTGCGCGGACGCAGCTGATCAATAAACGATCAATCATCTGCAGGCCACGTCCCCTGTGGCCTGCGGCGGTTCTTCCCAAGCTTATCCACAGCCTGGTCCCCGCCATTTGTGCACAAGCCCTTGAAATTGCCGGTTTTTTGATCAATTCATGCAAAGCCGCGATACCACTGGGCCAGCGCCCGCTCTCTACAGGTTATCCACAGGCGCATGCACGCTTTATCGGGATAACCCAGCCAACCGCCTTCAGCCTTCGCTGCGCAGCACCAGTTCCACCATCAGGTCGTCGGCCAGGCTCTCCAGGCGCGCCTGCAAGACTTCCAGCGACAGGGTCAAGGGTACTGCCAGGATGGCCTCGGCGTGGAACAGCGGCTCGCTGCTCATGGGCGCCGGCCGCACCTCGGTCACCAACCGCTCCAGGTTGACCCCCTGCTCCGCCAGCAGGCGGGTGATATCCCGGACAATCCCCGGGCGGTCGTTGCCCACCAGCTCCATGGCGATGGGTTTCCAGGTGCATGATTGCTCGATGCCGCTTTCGGCGATCAGCACGCGGATGCCTTGGGCCGAGAGCCCCTGCAAGGCATCCACCAGCTCATCGTAGGCTTCGGCCGGCACCGCCACCCGGAGGATTCCGGCGAATTGCCCGGCCATCCGCGACAGGCGGCTTTCCAGCCAGTTGCCACCGTGGGCGGCGATGCACTGGGCAATGCGTTCGACCTGGCCGGCCTTGTCCGCAGCGAATACCGTGAGAACCAGATGGTCCATGGCGCAGCCCTCTTTTTGGGGGTGGAAGAGCAATTATAGGCAGGCTTGCAGGCCGCACCCGGCGCCTCCGGTCGAGGCCCGGAAAAGGGGCCGGTAGACCAGGAATGCAAATCGTGTACAACTTTTTGTATTTATGTGGAACAATCCTTCGGTTTTTTGCGAACACCAAGCTTCCCAGCGTGACCGCATTGCACTGGCGAGTCGCGAAACGACGTATTTAGTCTAATTTTCACAACCGCAATTCATCATGTAGTATGCCGCAGCGCGCACTACATAATGTTGGAACGATGTCTGCCAAGGCTTGATCACAACCCCCGCGATCCCCGTCAGCAAGGCTCCGCCGTTGATTGGAAGCACCCAGCCGCCAGCGATGGCATGTACTGGTGAACAAGGTTGTGTTTTAAATGGCCGCCGGCTTCATTGTTAATTTGAAGAGCTGAAAAGCGAAATAGCTGAGCAGAGTGAGGCAAGCAATGACTGAACACGTTCAAGTCGGTGGCCTGCAGGTCGCCAGAGTCCTGTTCGACTTCGTGAACAACGAAGCCATTCCCGGTACCGGCCTCACCGCCGACGCATTCTGGGCAGGTGCCGACAAGGTCATCCACGACCTGGCGCCCAAGAACAAAGCCCTACTCGCCAAACGCGATGATTTCCAGGCGCGGATCGATGCCTGGCACCAGTCCCGTGCCGGCCAGGCCCATGACGCCGTAGCCTATAAAGCCTTCCTGCAAGACATCGGCTACCTGCTGCCGGAAGCGGCGGACTTCCAGGCCACTACCCAGAACGTCGATGAAGAAATCGCCCGCATGGCCGGCCCGCAGCTGGTGGTGCCGGTGATGAACGCCCGCTTCGCCCTCAACGCCTCCAACGCTCGCTGGGGCTCGCTGTACGACGCGCTGTACGGCACCGACGCCATCAGCGAAGCCGATGGCGCGCAAAAGGGCAAAGGCTACAACAAGGTCCGCGGTGACAAGGTCATCGCCTTCGCCCGCGCCTTCCTCGATGAATCCGCGCCCCTGGCCGCCGGCTCCCACGTCGACTCGGTGAACTACAAGATCGCCGGCGGCAAGCTGGTGGTGACCCTCAAGGGCGGCAGCAGCAGCGGCCTGCGCGACGACGCCCAACTGGTCGGCTACCAGGGCGATGCCGCGGCGCCGACCGCGATCCTGCTCAAGCACAACGGCCTGCACTTCGAGATCCAGATCGACGCCGCAAGCCCCGTCGGCCAGACCGACGCCGCCGGGGTCAAGGACCTGCTGATGGAAGCGGCCCTGACCACCATCATGGACTGCGAAGACTCGGTCGCCGCGGTCGATGCCGACGACAAGGTAGTGATCTACCGCAACTGGCTGGGCCTGATGAAAGGCGACCTGGCCGAGGAAGTGGCCAAGGGCGGCAACACCTTCACCCGCACCATGAACGCCGACCGCGAATACACCGGCGTCGACGGCTCGTCGTTGAAGCTGCATGGTCGCTCGCTGCTGTTCGTGCGTAACGTCGGCCACCTGATGACCATCGACGCGGTCCTCGACCAGCACGGCAACGAAGTGCCGGAAGGCATCCTCGACGGTCTGGTCACCAGCCTGGCGGCGATCCACAACCTCAACGGCAATACCTCGCGCAAGAACAGCCGTACCGGCTCGGTGTACATCGTCAAGCCGAAGATGCACGGCCCCGAAGAAGCCGCGTTCACCAATGAACTGTTCGGCCGCATCGAAGACGTCCTGGCCCTGCCGCGCAATACCCTGAAGGTCGGGATCATGGACGAGGAGCGCCGTACCACGGTCAACCTCAAGGCCTGCATCAAGGCTGCCAGCGAGCGCGTGGTGTTCATCAACACCGGCTTCCTCGACCGTACCGGCGACGAGATCCACACCTCCATGGAAGCCGGCGCCATGGTGCGCAAGGCCGACATGAAGGCCGAGAAATGGATCGGCGCCTACGAGAACTGGAACGTCGACATCGGCCTGTCCACCGGCCTGCAAGGCCGCGCGCAGATCGGCAAGGGCATGTGGGCCATGCCCGACCTGATGGCCGCCATGCTCGAACAGAAGATCGCCCACCCGCTGGCCGGCGCCAACACCGCCTGGGTGCCATCGCCGACCGCCGCCGCGCTGCACGCGCTGCACTACCACAAGGTCGACGTGTTCGCCCGCCAGGCCGAACTGGCCAAGCGCGCCCGCGCTTCGGTGGACGACATCCTGAGCATTCCCCTGGCTCCCGACACCAACTGGACCGCGGAACAGATCAAGAACGAACTGGACAACAACGCCCAGGGCATCCTTGGTTACGTGGTGCGCTGGATCGACCAGGGCGTGGGCTGCTCCAAGGTGCCGGACATCAACGATGTCGGCCTGATGGAAGACCGCGCCACCCTGCGCATCTCCAGCCAGCACATCGCCAACTGGCTGCGCCACGGCGTGGTGACCCGCGAACAGGTGATCGAAAGCCTCAAGCGCATGGCCCCGGTGGTCGACCGGCAGAACGCCGCCGACCCGCTGTACCGTCCACTGGCCCCGAACTTCGACAGCAATATCGCCTTCCAGGCCGCCCTGGAACTGGTGATCGAAGGCACCAAGCAGCCAAACGGCTACACCGAGCCGGTCCTGCATCGTCGCCGTCGTGAGTTCAAGGCCAAGAACGGCCTGTAACAACGCAGCGCCAGCGGTAAAGCAAAGCCCCGGTCCATGACCGGGGCTTTTTCATGCCTGCTCGTCGTGCTGGTGGCGCTACAGCACCACGCCCAGCTCATGCTTGACCAGCGCCAGCAGCTTGCTGGTATCGATGGGCTTGAGCAGGAAGTCCACCACGCTCAGGTGCATGGCGGCGATGGCGTCGCGCACATCGGCGTCGCCGGAAATGATGATGATCGGCAGGGCCGCCCGTTCCGATTCGCGCACCTGGCGAATCAGGTCCAGGCCACTACAGGGCGCCATGCGCAGGTCGGTGATCAGCAAGCCGATGGATTTGTTCGACTCGAGCATCTCCAACGCCGCCTTGCCACTGGCCGCGGTCATGCAGCGAATGCCATCGAGACCGAGTATTTCCGAAAGCAGCTCGCGGGCATCCTTGTCGTCATCGGCAATCAGCACCCGCTGCGGCGGCAGGTCGGGTTCCAGCATGACGGCACTCAGCGCCTCGCGCTCGGCATCGCTCAAGATATCGTGGTCGGACATACAGTTCTCTACAGGATCGAATCACCTAGCACAGTGGTCAGACATCGCCAGGCAGGCCTCCAATGTGCACTTCGTCGGAAAAATTTCCAAGCGTCTTGATCAGAGCTTTTTTGCATCGATCGCCAGCGGCTCAAAGCCAAATGTCCGGCCCCCGTGAACGCTGACCGCCACCACCTGCAACACAGCCCGCGCCAGACGCCCGCGCGGCATGTCGCACCTAGACTTACGTCCAATGGGCGCTGGCGGGCACCTGGGCCGACTATTACCGGGATCCGAACACAACAAATCCAAGAAGATTGCGGTAATCGTCATGAGTAAAACGGACGCCTTCACCCAGGCCGGGAAGACCGCGGTACTACAGAACATCCAGGGCACGGTGCAGTTCCTGCAACGCTTCCCGCCCTTCAACCAGATGGAAAACCTGCACCTGGCCTACCTGGTGGAACAATGCCAGCTGCGCTTCTACGGCCCCGGCGACAGCATCATCAAGCCGGCCGACGGCCCGGTGGAGCACTTCTATATCGTCAAGCAGGGGCGGGTGGTGGGCGAACGTACCCACGCCGCCAAGGGCAGCACTGAGACCACCTTCGAGATCACCACCGGCGAATGCTTTCCCCTGGCCGCGCTGCTGGGCGAGCGAGCCACCCGTACCGAACACCGGGCCGCCGAAGACACCTTCTGCCTGCAACTGAACAAGGGCGCCTTCATCAAGCTGTTCGCCCTGTCGGCGGAGTTCCGCGATTTCGCCCTGCGTGGGGTCAGCAGCCTGCTCGACCAGGTCAACCAGCAGGTCAAGCGCAAGGCGGTGGAAACCCTCGGCACCCAATACTCGCTGAACACCCGCCTCGGCGAATTGGCCATGCGCCATCCCGTGACCTGCTCGCCGGCCACGCCACTGCGCGAAGCCGTGGCGCAGATGCATGAACAGCAGGTGGGCAGCATCGTGGTGGTGGACGAGCACAAGGCGCCCCTGGGGATCTTCACCCTGCGCGATCTGCGCCAGGTGGTGGCCGACGGCAGCCAGGATCTCAACCAGCCCATCGACCGCCACATGACCCAGGCGCCGTTCTTCCTCAGCCCGGACCACAGCGCCTTCGACGCGGCCATCGCCATGACCGAGCGCCACATCGCCCACGTCTGCCTGGTCAAGGAACAGCGCCTGTGCGGCGTGGTGTCCGAGCGCGATCTGTTCTCCCTGCAACGGGTCGATCTGGTGCACCTGGCGCGGACCATCCGCAATGCGCCACGGGTGGAGCACCTGGTGGCCCTGCGCGGCGAGATCGGCCAACTGGTGGAACGCATGCTGGCCCACGGCGCCTCGTCGACCCAGATCACCCACATCATCACCCTGCTCAACGATCACACCGTGTGCCGGGTGATCGAGCTGACCCTGGCCGACAAGGGCGACCCGGGCGTGCCCTTCAGCTGGCTGTGCTTCGGCAGCGAAGGCCGGCGCGAACAGACCCTGCACACCGACCAGGACAACGGCATCCTGTTCGAGGCCCGGGATGCGGCCCACGCGGCCGAGATCCGCGGCAAGCTGCTGCCCATCGCCCAGCAGATCAACCACAGCCTGGCCCAGTGCGGTTTCACCCTGTGCAAGGGCAACATCATGGCCGGCAACCCCGAGCTGTGCCTGTCCCGCGCCGAGTGGGCCCGGCGCTTTGCGGCGTTCATCCGCGAGGCGACCCCGGAGAACCTGCTGGGCTCGAGCATCTATTTCGACCTGCGGGTGGTCTGGGGCGACGAACAAGGCGCCGAACAACTGCGCCGCGGGATCCTCGACCAAGTGGCCGACAATCGCCTGTTCCAGCGCATGCTGGCGGAGAACGCCCTGCGCCAGCGGCCACCGGTGGGGCGCTTTCGCGAATTCGTGCTGGCCAAGAAGAACGGCGAGAAAGCCACCCTCGACCTCAAGGTCCAGGGCCTCACGCCCTTCGTCGACGGCGCCCGGCTGCTGGCCCTGGCCAACGGCATCGGCGCCATCAACACCCTGGAACGCCTGCGCCAGCTGGTGTCCAAGCAAGTCATCGAGCCACTCGATGGCGCCGCCTATGAAGAGGCCTACCACTTCATCCAGCAGACCCGCATGCAGCAGCACCAGCGCCAGACCCGGGACAACCAGCCCTACTCCAACCGGCTCGACCCGGACAGCCTCAACCACCTGGACCGGCGCATCCTCCGTGAGTCCCTGCGCCAGGCCCAGCGCCTGCAAAGCAGCCTGGCCCTGCGGTACCAGCTATGAGCCTGTTCAACTGGTTCCGCCCGGCGGCCAGCGTCTTGAACGGCGAACAGCAGTTGCGCCGCGAGCGCCTGCCAGCCTTCGCCCCACTGGGCGAAGGCAGCCTGCGCGAACAGCGCTGGGTGGTGGTGGACGTGGAGACCAGCGGCCTGAACCTCAATCGCGACCAGGTCCTGTCCATTGGCGCGGTGGCGATCGAGGACGGCGCCATCGACTTCCGCCAGCAATTCGAGCGCACCTTGCAGCGCGAGGGCCACAAGCTCAGCCCCAGCGTGCTGATCCATGGCCTGGGTCCCAGCGCCATCGCGGCCGGCAGCGATCCGATCGAGGCCCTGCTGGATTTCATGGAGTTCGTCGGCGACAGCCCGCTACTGGCGTTCCATGCACCCTTCGACCAGCACATGCTCGCTCGGGCACTGAAGGACAGCCTGGGCTACCGCCTGCAGCACGACTTTCTCGACGTGGCGGACATGGCGCCCCTGCTGTGTCCGGAGTTCCATACCCGCGACGCCGGCCTGGACGATTGGGTCAACGGCTTCAAGCTCCAGGTGGTGGAGCGTCACCACGCCGCGGCCGACGCCCTGGCCACCGCCGAGCTGGCGCTGATCCTGTTTCACCGCGCACGCCAGCAACAGATCCACAGCCCCTTGAACCTGCAACAGCGCCTCAGCCAGTGGAAGCGCCGGCAGCAGGCCCCCTCGTTCTGATCCACCCTACTGTGGCGAGGGAGCGTGCTCGCGCTCGGTCGCGAAGCGGTCGTAGCACCTGAGTCCCGGGGCTAGCTGGCACAACGCCTTGGGCGTGCTTGCGCCCTCGCCACAACAAGAACCTTGCCTAGGGCACCCGCTATCCGCAGCGACAAGACAGCCGACCAGCGTGAATTGCGCCACTGTTTCGCCTCTGCCACAATCGCGAATAATTCTCGTTATTTGAAACTTCTCCCTGGGTGATTCCCGTTGTCGTCAGTCCCAAGCCCCCGCAATGAGTTGGTTGGTGCGCTATACCGCGACCATCGTGGTTGGCTGCTGGCCTGGCTGCGACGCAACGTGGCCTGCGCCCAACGCGCCGAGGACCTGAGCCAGGACACCTTCGTGCGCCTGCTGGGCCGCGAAGAACTCAAGCCCCCCCGCGAGCCCCGGGCCTTCCTGGTAGCGGTGGCCAAGGGCCTGTTGTTCGATCACTTCCGCCGCGCCGCCCTGGAGCAGGCCTATCTCAACGAGCTGTTGCTGATCCCCGAGCCCGAACAGCCCTCGCCGGAAGAACAGCAGATGATCCTCGAAGACCTCAAGACTATCGACCGCCTGCTCGATAAACTGTCGAGCAAGGCCCGCGCGGCCTTTCTCTACAACCGCCTCGATGGCCTGGGCCACGCCGAGATCGCCACCCGTCTCGGGGTCTCGGTGCCCCGGGTCCGCCAGTATCTGGCCCAGGGCATCCGCCAATGCTATATCGCCCTCTACGGGGAGCCGACATGACCCCCATCAGTTCCAAACCGGTGTCCGCCCGAGTGCTGGACGCCGCCATCGCCTGGCAGCTGTCGCTGGACGGCGGCGGCAGTGCCCTGGAGCACGAAGAGTTCGCCAAATGGCACTGCGCCCATGAAGAACACGCCCGCGCCTGGCGCCAACTGGGCATGCTCGATCAACGCTTCAACCTGGCTCCTGGCCCGGCGCGCAATGCCCTGGCGCAATCGCGCGAAGGCCTGCGCCGGCGCGTGCGCAAGCTTGGCCGCGGGATCGCCAGCGTGGTGCTGGTGGGAGGCCTGGCGCTGTTCCTCGAGCAGCACTACCTGCCGCTGGACTACTGGCTGGCCGACCAGCGCACCGGGACCGGCGAGCAGCTCATGCTGCGCCTGTCCGACGGCACCCTGGTCAACCTCAATACCCACAGCGCGCTGGACGTGCGGTTCGATGACAAGCAGCGGCGCATCATCCTGCAGGAAGGCGAGGTCCTGATCGAAACCGGGCACGGCGACAGTCGCCCGTTCATCGTCGAAACCCGCGACGGCCGGCTACGGGCCCTGGGCACCCGGTTCCTGGTCAAGCGCGAAGACCAGGGCACGCGCCTGGGCGTGCTGCAATCGGCGGTGGCCGCACGGCCCCAGGACGGCCAGGACGAAAAAGTCTTCAAGGAAGGCCAGCAGGTACTGATGCAGCGCGATGGCCTGCAAGCACCACAGGCCCTGGCCCTGGGCGCCGATGCCTGGAGCCGGGGCATGCTGGTGGTGGACAACGCCCGCCTGGGCGACCTGATCCAGGAGCTGGGCCGTTATCGCCACGGCTACCTGGGCGTCGCCCCCGAAGTGGCCGACCTGCGCATCACCGGCAGCTTCCCGCTGCACAACACCGACCTGGCGCTCGACGCCCTGCTGCCGACCCTGCCGGTACAGATCGAGCGGCGCACCGACTGGTGGGTCAACGTCGTCGCCAAGGCCGATCTCAAGCCCTGACACCTCCTTTGCCCGCCGACTCCAACCTGCCTTGGAGCCGGTGGGTGACTGCCCTTCTTTCGCAAATCTAAATTATTTTCAATTCGCCCTATCACTTTTCGAATCTCGTCCGGCTCATAGGCAATTGCGAAACATTTCCATCCAGGAGCCGCCGTATGTCCCGCCCCCTAGACACCCTGTTGCGCCCCAGCCTGCTGGCCATTGCCATTGCCCTGAGCGCCCCCCTGGCCAGCCCGTTGCTGATGGCGGCCGAGCAGTCCTCCAGCGTGCGCGCCTACAACCTGCCGGCGGCGCCCCTGGCCAGCACCCTGAACCAGATCGCCAGCCAGGCCGGCCTGGCCCTGAGCCTGAATCCGTCCCTGGCGGCCGGCAAGACCTCGGCCCCGGTCCAGGGCCAGTTCGACGCCGCCGGCGCCCTGCGCGAAGCCTTGCGCGGCACTGGCCTGCAACTGCAGCACAGCAGCGCCGGCACCTACAGCCTGGTGGCCGCACCGGACGGCGTCGTGGCCCTGCCGGAAACCAATATCAGTGGCCAGCAGGCCTATGAAAGTGCGTGGGGGCCGGTGGAAGGCTACGTCGCCACCCGTACCGCTGCTGGCACCAAGACCGATACCTCGCTGGTGGAGGCGCCGCGCTCGATTTCCGTCGCCACCCGCCAGCAGATGGAAGATCGCAACGTCCAGAACCTCGACGACGCGGTGCGCTACATGCCCGGCATCGTCTCCGCCAGCTACGGCAGTGACACCCGTTACGACTGGATGCTGGTGCGCGGCTTCGAGCCCACCCAGTTCCTCGACGGCCTGCCACTGCCACGGGGCGTATATGCCAACCCGAAAGCCGAAACCTGGAACCTCGACCGCCTGGCGTTGCTGCGCGGCCCGGCATCCTCGGTCTATGGCCAGACGCCTCCGGGCGGTTTGCTGGACATGGTCAGTCGGCGCCCCAGTGCCGAAGCCAGCCACTCCATCCAGTTGCAATACGGCAGCGACAACTATCGCCAGCTCAACTTCGCCAGCACCGGCAAGATCGATGACGAAGGCCGGTTCCTATATGGACTCAGCGGTGTAGTCCGCGATGCCGGGACCCAGGTCGACCACATCGATAACAAGCGCTACAACATCGCTCCCAGCCTGACCTGGAACATCGACACCGACACCAAGCTGACCCTGCTGTCACAGTTCACCCGCGACGATACCGGCACCACCAGCCAGTTCATGCCGATCCAGGGCACCAAGATCAAGTCACCGCTGGGCAAGGTCTCCCACCACAAGAACCTGGGCGATCCGGACTACGAGTTCTACGACCGTACCTACTACGCCTTGGGCTACGCCTTCGAGCATCGCATCAACGATGTCTGGCAGTTCCGCCAGAACCTGCGCTACACCAAGTCGGAGCTGTCCTTCCAGCAACTGACCGTGGGCTCCTACGCCTACTCGCCAGCCGACGCGGCGGGCAACATCAGCCGGACCTCGACCAACGTCAACGAGGACATCGGCCAGTTCGCCGTGGATAACAACTTCCAGGCCGACTTCACCACCGGTGATATCAGCCACACCGTCCTGCTCGGGCTGGACCACCAGCGCTCCGACACCTCCTATCTGTCGATCTACGGCGACGGCGGCAAAACCAACATCTTCAACCCGATCTACGGCCAGCCGATCGTGCGCCCGGCGCGCTCCGGCGCCTATTACGACTACAACCAGAAAACCGTCCAGACCGGCCTCTACGTGCAGGACCAGATGGCCCTGGACAACTGGCGCCTGAGCCTCGGGGGGCGTGAAGACTGGGTTCACCAGGGCACCACCTACTTCAACAAGAAAGACGTGACCAACACGGATCGCAGCAAGAACTTCAGCGGCAACGCGGCGCTCAGTTATGTATTCGATTCAGGTTTCGTGCCGTACCTGTCCTATGCCGAATCCTTCCAGCCGGCGAGCAATGCCAGCGCCGACCCGCTCGAGTCGTACAAACCTACCGAAGGCAAGCAGTGGGAGCTGGGCATCAAGTATCAGCCGCCAGGCTCGAACACCCTGCTGAGCGCAGCGGTCTATGACCTGACCCAGAAGAACGTCCAGGTAACCAGCATCGGGGCAGGTGGCGAGTCGATCACCAGCCAGACCGGCGAAGTGAAGGTCAAGGGCCTGGAGCTGGAAGCAGTTTCCGACGTGACCGACAACCTCAAGGTCATTGCCGCCTATAGCCTGGCCAAGTCCGAGATACAAAAAGGCATCTACAAGGGCAACCGCCTGCAACGGATGCCGAACCAGCAAGCCTCGCTGTGGGCCGACTACACCTGGCATGACGGCGTGCTGGATGGCTTCGGCATCGGTGCCGGCGCGCGCTATACCGGCAATACCTACGGCGACCAGGAAAACACCTGGCTGGGCAAGGCCAACGCCTACACCGTGTTCGATGCCGCCGTGCACTATGATCTCGGCCGCCTGGACAAGAGCCTGAAAGGGGCCTCGCTGAAACTCAACGCCACCAACCTGTTCGACAAGGACTACATCTCCACTTGCGATGGGTCGTACTGCTACTTCGGCGATCAGCGCAGCGTGGTCGCTAGCGCCACCTACCAGTGGTAACCCGCTGAGTTAACGACCGGGCCGTCCACCAGGACGGCCTTCGCGTGTCTGAAGGCTAATGAATGAAAAGCACAACCATCCGCCGCTGGTCCTTCATCCACACCTGGACCAGCCTGATCTGTACGGTGTTCCTGCTGATGCTGGCGCTCACCGGGCTGCCGCTGATCTTCCACCACGAGATCGACCACCTGCTGGGCAACGCCCCCGAGTTGCGGGAGATGCCTGCCGATACACCGCGCCTGGACTTGCAGCAACTGGTCAAGGCCGCCGAGGCCCATCGGCCGGGCGAGGTCCTGCAGTACTTCGGCTGGGACGAAGACGAGCCCAACGGCGTGACCACCATCATGGCCAAGACCGCCGGCACCGATCCCAACCTCTCCTATACCTTCATGCTCGACGCCCGTACCGGCGAGGCACTGGAGACGCCCTCGGCCAATGACGGCCTGATGATGTTCATCCTGCGCCTGCACGTGGACATGCTCGCCGAGTTGCCGGGCAAGTTGCTGCTGGCCTTCATGGGCGTGCTGTTCGTGCTGGCGATCATCTCCGGCACCGTGCTCTACCTGCCGTTCATGCGCCGCCTGAAGTTCGCCACCGTGCGCCAGGACAAGTCCCGCCGCCTGCGCTGGCTCGACCTGCACAACCTGATCGGCGTGGTGACCCTGACCTGGGCCCTGGTGGTGGGGGTGACGGGGGTGATCAGCGCCTGCGCCGACCTGATCATCGCCGCCTGGCGCAACGACAGCCTCGCGGCAATGGTCGCGCCCTACCGCGATGCGCCGCCGCTGCAAACGCTGGCGCCGGCCAGTCGCTTGCTGGACATCGCCCGGGAGGCGGCTCCGGGCATGCAACCGGACTTCATCGCCTTCCCCGGCACGCGCTTCTCCAGCGAGCATCACTATGCGGTGTTCCTCAAGGGCGACAGCCACCTCACCTCGCACCTGCTGACTCCGGTGCTGATCGACGCCAGCACCCTGGAAGTCACCGCCGTGGCCGGCCGCCCCTGGTACATGGATGCCATGGGCATGTCGCAACCGCTGCATTTCGGTGACTACGGCGGCATGCCGATGAAGGTGCTGTGGGCCGTGATGGACGTGCTGACCATCATCGTCCTGGGCAGCGGCCTGTACCTGTGGGTCGTCCGCCGTCGAGCCGCCAAGCCGTCAGCGGAGGTGCGCCCATGAAACGCCGTCAAGCGAGCTTCTGGAAGGTCTTCGCCGCGCCCCTGGCCATCGGCCTGCTCAGCGCCGCCGGGCTGTTCGCGGCATTGCTGGGCGACGGCCTGTGGGACAGCCTCAGCTGGATCGGCCTGGGCCTGCCGGCGCTGATCGCCCTGCGCGGCCTGTTCAAGCGCCAGGGCGCGGCTTGACCCCGGCGGGAGGAAAACCGCGCCACAGGTACATGGACAGCACCAGGCCGACCAGCATCACCGGGATGAACCCACGGTTTTCCAGCAGCGCCTCGATGGCCACCAGCACGCTGAACAGCGCCAGCCCCAGCAGCGGTACGTAGCTGGCGGCCAGCGCCCAGCGCCAGGGACGGGTCACCCGGGCCGGACCGCGCAGGCCCAGCAGGGCACAGCCCAGGGCCGGCAGCGCCAGCGCCGGCAGGGCCCAGTACCAGGCCATGTAGGCGAACGCCATGATCAGCTCCGGCTCGCCCTCGCCCTTGCGGCGAAACTCGTACTGCAAGGCCAGGTACACCATCAGGGCCCCCAGCAAGGTCAGGGCCAGGCTGATCAGCCCATGCCGAAGATAAGAACTGCGCATCCACTACTCCTGGTCCATATCCATGCGCAACTGTGGCCTGTGCCACCGGCTGCGCTAAGATTCTCGGGCGAGAGCTGTCGCTCCCCTTATCCGAGGAATATTCATGTCCATCCCCAGCATGACGCTGTTCCACAACCCGGCATCACCTTATGTGCGCAAAGTCATGGTGCTCCTGCACGAAACCGGGCAGCTGGATCGAGTCGCCCTGCATGACTGCCAGCTGACCCCGATCAAGCCCGATGCCGCGCTGAACCAGGACAACCCCCTGGGCAAGATCCCCGCCCTGCGCCTGGCCAACGGCCAAGTGCTGTACGACAGCCGGGTGATCCTCGAGTACCTCGACCAGCAGCACGTCGGCAACCCGCTGATCCCCCGCGAGGGCTCGGCCCGCTGGCGGCGCCTGACCCTCGCGGCCCTGGCCGACGGCATCATGGATGCCTCGGTGCTGGTGCGCTACGAACAGACCCTGCGCACCCCCGAAACCCAATCGCAAGCGTGGCTCGAAGGCCAGCGCGACAAGATCCGCCGTGCCCTGGCGGAACTGGAAGCCGAAGCCATCGCCGAACTGGCCAGCCACTTCGACATCGCCGCCATCAGTGTCGCCTGCGCCCTGGGCTACCTGGATTTTCGCCACCCGGACCTGCAATGGCGCCAGGCCCAGCCCCGGCTCGCCGACTGGTATGCCGAGGCCAGCCAGCGCGCCTCGTTGCTGGCGACCCAGCCGCCGGTCTAGTCGGTCAACCGGTCGGGCCCGGGGCGCCGCGCCGTGTTTGGCCCGAGCGGTTTTCCGGGACCGGCCGGCTGGCGCAGCAACCACCAGGCATCGGCTGGAAACAAGCCGGCAATCCGCAGCGCCAGGTTCTCTCGCTGGCGCTGATCCTCACGCAACCCCAACGACCTACTCACGGATCACCCCCAGGTCGAAGTTAAGCGGTTGCGTCTCCTTGCGCTGGCCAACGCCGTACCAGTCCAGCTTGCGGGTCAGCACCATGAACACGCCCAACAGGCCGAACAGCAGCAACGAGCCCATCAGCAGCGCGTAGTCCTCGGCGCTCAACAGGCCGTAGAGCAGGCCATACAAGGCAGCCAGGGCGCCTGCGAACATCGCGCCGTTGCGCCAACTGCGCAGCACATGGCTGACATAGAAACCGATCAACCCCACACAGGCCGTGGCCGACACGCCATAGGCCAACTCGAAGCCCAGGTGCTCGGACAACGACAGCAGCAACAGGTAGAAGAACGCCAGCGCCACGCCCACCAGGCCGTACTGTATCGGGTGAACCGCCAGGCTCTTGAGCACTTCGAAGAGGAAGAAGCCGGCGAAGGTGAGGCCGATGAACAGCAAGGCGTATTTGATCGCCCGGTCGCTCTTGAGGTACTGGTCCACCGGATCGATGAAACTCACGCCGAAGCTGCGGCTGTTGAAGCCCTGGCATTGGCTGCCGAATGCGCAACGCTCCATGGCATGTTCCAGGTTGGTGGAGAAGAACGAGGTCTGCCAGATGGCCGAGAAGCCTTTCTCGGTGACTTCCCGACGTACCGGCAGGTAGTTGCCGATGAAGCTCGGGTGTGGCCAGTTGGCCGTCAGCAGGACCTTGCTGGTCTTGCCCACCGGCAGCACCGCCAACTGGCCGGTGCCCTGCAGGCGCAGGTCGAAGGCGAAGTCCAGGCGACTGGCCTTTCTCAGGTCCAGGGGTGGCAACGTCACATGCACCCCTTCATCCAGCCAGCTGACGAAAGTGCCCGGGGCAAAATCCAGGACCTGGCCGTTGAGCTGCAGTTGCAGGGCATTCTCGATCCCACGGATATCACTGATACCCACGGCCAGGAATGGCTGGTCGAACTTGTAGTCGGCAAAATCCTCCTTGATCCCGTATTGCTCGGGCACCACGAACTGGCCACTGATGTGGTTGTCGGCGTGGAACAGCCGCGCCTCGTAGATACCCCGGGCGCGCAGCTCGGTCTGCACCTTGCCGTCCAGCTCGAACTGCTCCGGCAGGAAGAACATGCGCCCCTGCTCTTCGCCCACCTCCTGATAGCGCTTCTTGGTCTTTTGGTCGGTTTTCCAGGTGCGCACGGTCTTGCGGTAATCCACCACCAGCACCGGGCCGCGAAGCTGCTGCTGGGTGCTGGAACTGCGGGCGATATCCTCGAGCACGCCATCGCGCAGTTGCTGGCGCTCGCCGATCAGGCCGCTGATCAGCAGCAGCGGGATCATCAACAAGATGATCAACAGGGCAATGGCCCCGAGCTTGAAGGACAGATTTCGGTTCATGGGGCTCTCCCTGTGTGAATGCAGGAGAGTCTGGGGCGCCGCCATGGGGGTTTTATGGAGCCCGTGTGGAGACTCTGTGGAGAATCCCCAAGGCCTTTGTGGCAAGAGAGCTTGCTCCCTCGCCACATCCGCAGGTCAAGGCAGGCGCAACGTCACCTGGACGCCGCCGGGCACGTTGTCGATCCGCAGTTGGCCGCCATGCAACTGCACCACCTCATCGACGAAGTTCAGCCCCAGGCCAGTGCTCTTGCGCCCGCTGTCCGGGCGCGGCAGGGAATAAAAGCGCTCGCACAGGCGTGGCAGGGCGTAATCAGGAATCGGCTCGCCCCGATTGAACAGCTCCAGCTCCACGCCGCCTTCCGTCTGCCGGGCAGAGAATCGCAGCGAGCCCTGGGACGGGCTGAAGTCCAGGGCATTGGCCAGCAGGTTGCCCAGGGCCTGGCGCAGCAGGAAGGGCTCGCCGGACCAGGCCAGGTCCGCCGGCACCTGTTGCTCCACCTGCAACTGCTTGCCTTCGATACGCCCGTGCTGGCTGTCGAGCAAGTCCTGGACCAGGGGCGCCAGCGGCACCTTGACCCGCTCCTCCAGGCCCTGGCGTTGTTCCACCTGGGCCAGGTTCAGCAGGCGCTCGATCAGCTGCTGCATGCGTGCGCTTTCACTGTCGATATTGCCGACGAAGCGCTGGCGCTGGGCCTGGGGCATGTCTTCCTGGAGCAGTTCCGCCGCGCCACGGATCGCCGCCAGCGGGCTTTTCAGCTCATGGGTCAGGGTATGCACGTAGCGCTCGACATAGGCCTTGCCCTCCAGCTGGGTGCGCATACGCTCCACCGCCGTGGCCAGTTGCTCCATCTCGCCGCCGCGATAATGCGGCAACTCGGCCCGCCGCCCTTCGCTCACCGCCAGCGCATAACCGGTCATGCGCCGCAGCGCGGCACTCAACCACCACGACAGCAAAGCGCCGAACAACAAGCCCATGGCGATCAGCCCGGCGCCGTACCACAGCAAGCGCCGCTCGGTGCGGTCGACATAGGGCTGCAACGAACTGTTGGGCTTGGCCACCGTCACCACGCCGATGATCTGGCCGTTGTCGCGAATCGGCGCGCCCACGTGCATCACCGAAGAATTCGGGTCATCGGCCACCGCCCGTGACGAACGCGCGCCGTACTGCCCGCGCAGGGTCAGGTAGACGTCGTTCCAGCGCGAGTAGTCCTGGCCCACCGCCAGCCCGCTGGAGTCCAGGACCACGATGCCCCGGGCGTCGGTCACGTAGATCCGGTGGTTGACCTGGTTCTTCGGCAGGCCCCAGATGGTCGCGGCCGGCTGGCGCTCGCCGTAGGCCCGCAGCAATTGCGGCCAGCGGTTCTCGCTGAGGGTGCCGGCCTTGAAGTCGTCGCGCAGGATCTCCGCCAGCAGGTTGGCGGTGTCCACCAGGGTTTCCTCGGTGGACTGGCGCACCCCGGGGCGGATCTCCTTCATCACCGTGCTCAGCACGAAATAACCGGTGAAGCTGATGAACAGCAGGTAGACCAGGAAGATCCGCAGGCCCAGGGTCATCAGGCGTGACTCGGGCTGTAGCTGTAGCCCAGGCCGCGATGGGTTTGGATCGGTTCGGCCTGGGCCGCCACCAGGCGCAGCTTGGCCCGCAGGCTCTTCACATGGCTGTCGATGTTGCGCTCGTAACCCACGTCCGCCATCACCCCGAGGGCATCGAGCAACTGCTCGCGACTGAACACCCGCTCGGGTTGCTCCAGCAGGCATTGCAACAGGCGGAACTCATGCCGGGTCAGGCTCAGGGCCTGGCCGCGATAGCTGATCTGCACCCGCTCGGGATCGATGGTGAACAACGCCGCCGCTTCCGGCTCCGGTGCCGGGCGCGGGACCATGCGCTTGAGGATGGCCTTGACCCGGGCCGCGACCTCCCGCGGGCTGAAGGGCTTGACCACGTAGTCGTCGGCGCCGATCTCCAGGCCCACCACCCGGTCGATCTCGCCGTCCCGGGCACTGAGGAACATCACCGGCACCTCGCTGAAGCGCCGCAGTTGCTTGCAGGTTTCGAAACCGCTGATATCCGGCAGGCCGATATCGAGGATGACCAGGTCCGCCGGGGTCGCCTGCTGGTACTCCAGGGCCGCGCGTCCCAGGCTCAGCCAGGTGGTGCTGAAGCCTTCGCCCTGCAGGGCAAAAACCAGGGTGTCGGCAATCGCCGCTTCGTCTTCGACAATCAGGATATGGGGCATGGCATCCAGGCACGTAAATTCAATGGGCGAACGGTGCCGGATGCCTTATGGACAGTCAATCGGAGCTTGCACCACCGCCTGCGCCGCGCGGCAGCCCAATCAGCAGTCAGGCTTGTCGGCGGTGTAGCGCCGTGCCGGGTTCACTGCCGCGCCGAATTCGCGCAGGGCCTTGGCGCCGATCAGCAGCGGATAGTTGAAGCTGCTGCGGTCGGTGAGGTTGACCTCCACCGTACGCTTGACGTTGCCCAGGCACATTTCCAACTCCACCACCGGGCGCTTGGCCGCCTGGGGCTCCTCACGCTCGTCGTCTTCGTCGGAGCGGCTCTTGATCTTGCTGATCCGCGCCACCTTGTGTTCGTAGACCTTGTCGCCGGCATCCTTGGTGGCCAGGCGGAAGCGCACCCAGTTCTCGCCATCGCGGGTGAAGGTCTGGATGTCCCTGGCCGACAGCGACGCAGTCAGGGCCCCGGTATCCATCTTGGCCTGCAAGGTTTCGCCGATCTCCGGCAAACGGATGTTTTCGTAGCGACCGTACAGGGTCGGTTCGGCGGCCAGGACCGGCAACGCCACCAGAGACAGCAGAGCAAGGACGGATTTCACGACGATGGATTCCTCGAGGAAAGGGGCTGCGGGATTTTAGACCGCCGCCGGGCGATTGGTTCGGACGCTGTCGCAACCAGTCTGCAGGACACTTGTAAAAAGCTTGTCACAGCGCAGGTGAAACATTCGTCAGCACACTAGAATTTGGCCTGCTCGCCGAAGCTGCTTATCATTGCGCGCCCCGAAAAATCTGAAGAGTGCCCTATGCGCCGACTGCTCACCGGCTGTCTCGTCACCCTGCTGCTTCTGCTCAACACCCTGGTGCTGTTCGGGCCCCTGATGGTGTTCGCCCTGCTCAAGTTGGTCCTGCCGGGCCGCCTGCGGGACTATGCCTCCGGCGCGGTGATGTGGATCGCCGAGACCTGGGCCGAGATCGACAAGCTGATCTTCGCCACCTGCATCCCCACCCGCTGGGACATTCGCGGTGGCGAAGGCCTGCGTGAAGACACCTCGTACCTGGTGGTCAGCAACCACCAGTCCTGGGTCGACATCCCGGCCCTGATCCAGACCCTCAACCGGCGCACGCCGTTCTTCAAGTTCTTCCTCAAGAAGGAACTGATCTGGGTGCCGTTCCTGGGCCTGGCCTGGTGGGCGCTGGACTACCCCTTCATGAAGCGCTACAGCAAGGCCTTCCTGGCCAAGCACCCGGAACTGCAAGGCAAGGACCTGGAGATCACCAAGGCCGCCTGCGAGCTGTTCAAGCGCCAGCCGGTGACCGTGGTCAACTACCTGGAAGGCACCCGCTTCACCCAGGCCAAGCGCGAGCAGCAAGCCTCGCCCTTGCGCCACCTGCTCAAGCCCAAGGCTGGCGGCGTGGCCTTCGTCCTGGCCGCCATGGGCGAACAGCTGGACGCCATGCTGGACGTCACCGTGGTCTACCCCCAGGAGCGCATTCCCGGCTTCTGGGACTTGATCAGCGGCAACGTGCCCAAGGTGATCATCGATATCCGCACCCGCGAGCTGGACCCGGCCCTGTGGCACGGCGACTACGAGAACGACCCGGCGTTCCGCCAGCAGGTCCAGGACTGGGTCAACCAGCTGTGGACCGATAAGGACCAGCGTATCGACGCGCTGCTGGCCGGGGCCGACTGAGCCCCATCCCGCTACCCTGGGGGCGCCGCCCCTAGGGCTTGAGCACCTGCCCGAGGATCAGCAGCCCGGGAATCCAGCCGGTACCGATCGCGCAGGCCAGGGTCAACAACGCCACCTGGCGCTGGATCTTGCGCGACAGCCCCAGCAGCAGGAAGAAGGTGAACCACAGCAGGGTCCAGGCCAGCCAGTTGAGCGCGTTCCACACCCCGAAAGCCCCGCCCAGATCGCCCAGCGCCTGGATCGCCACCGTGGCCGCGGTGAGGCTGACGAACAGGCAGAACCAGCCCAGCCCCCGACCGTCGTTGCCCAGCCACTGGTTGGCCGCCACCCACAGGTAGGTGAACGCGAACAGCAGGGTCAGCGCCCCGCCCCGCACCTCGCCGGCGAGAAAGATCATGTACAGGGCCACCAGCAGGCTCAGGCTGCCGACCAGGGCATTGATCACCGCGACCTCCCTGCCACTGATGCGCTCCATCAGCCAGATGCCGTTGACGAACAGCACGGCGCCCACATACAGCAGAATCAATCCAAGCAGCATGACGATACCCTCGCGTTATTGTTGTTCTTGGCTCATTTGTCCGGGTGCTGGCGCAGCAAGTCCTGGGCGACCTTGAGAATCGGCTCCCGGCTCTTCATCGCCTCCTGGCAGAGGAACCCATGGGCCTGGCCTTCCTCCCAGCCATGCAGTTGCATCAACAGCACCTTGGCCCGGTTGATATCCACCTGGCTGGCCAGGCGTTCCTGCAACTGCGCGTGCTTCTGCTTGAGCTTGAACAGCTCTTCGCTGACCCGGCGCGCGGCGACCAGCGCCGGCAGGATCTTGTGCGCGTCCAACAGCTGGAGGATCACCCCGTGGCACTCCAGCTCGATGATCTGCGACAGCACCGCCGGGCTCTCGTACTCCACCAGGGCCACCACGGTGGTGCGCGGCGAGCCGCTGCCGACCAGCGCACTGATCTGCTCGTGATGATGGTTCTGGAAGATGCCGGTGAAGATCACGTCCACCGGCACATCGAAGTGCTTGGGTGGCGGCCAGATCTGGCGCACCGAACAACCGATACGGATCAGCTGCAACACCAGGGCATCGCTCAAGGCCCCGGGCGGGTTCAGCACCATCACCTGCAGCTCGCGCAGGGAACCGAGGATCGAGTTGGCGCTCATCGGTGCGAGCCCTCGCCCATGCTGGCGGACCAGTCGTCCAGGTTGTGCACCACCACGTAGGGGTCCGGCCGGATGGGCTCGGGGGATTGCCAGCGCACCTGGAACGTGCCACGCGAATCGATCTCGGCGATGCGCGAGGTCAAGTGGCTGTGGTTGTTCTGCTGTTCCACCCAGATCGGTCCCTGGGGGGCGTCCAGGCGCTGGCGGTAAAGCTCGGGCTGCACCTGCTCCACCCGCCAGCCCTGGGCCGCCTGCATGGCCCGGCCGAGCATCAGGGTCTGGCAGTAGGCCGCCTCGGTCCACGCGGTGATGCTGACGTCCTCGGGAAAGAAGGCATTGCAGGCGCGGACGAACTCGCGGCTGGCCGGGGTATCGATGCTGGAGAAATACGGCGCGACCACCACATGCCCCTCGGCCACCTCGCTGCCCATCTTGGCGATCTCCGCCTCGCTGGTGGTCAGGCTGGCGATCCGGGGCCGGGGCGCGTCGCCATAGCGCCGGGCAATGGCCCGGTACAGCTCGGCGGTGCCGGTGCCCACCACGGTGGAGAACACCACATCGGCCTGGGCCTTGACGATCAGGTCCACGGCTCGCGCCAGGTCCTCGTCCGAGGGATACAGCGGGATGTAGATCTCCTCCAGCACCGTGCCGCCGTGCTGGCGGTAGAGGTGGCGCATCACATGGTTGCTCTCCCGGGGGTAGATGTAGTCCGAGCCGATGAACACCACCCGTTCCCCGTAGTGACGGATCAGGTAGGCCGCCAGCGGCGCGCTGTTCTGGTTCGGGGCCGGGCCGCCGTAGATGATGTTCGGCGAATACTCGAAGCCCTCGTAGGGCGTCGGGTAGCAGAGCAGCGCGTCGGTGCGCTCCACCACCGGCATCACCGCCTTGCGCGTGTGGGACATGTAGCAGCCCACCAGCAGGCGTATCCCGTGGTTGCGGATGAACTCATCGGCGTACAGCCGATAGCGATCCGGGTCGCCGCCGGGGTCCCGCGCCAGTGCCTGGATCGGCAGGCCGGCCACGCCGCCCTGGCGGTTCAGTTGCTCGATGGCCAGCAAGGCGCCGTAGCGCTGCGAACGCTCGATGTCGGCGGTGACGCCGGTCTCGGAAAACAGCAGCCCGATCTGGGGCTGGTCCGGATGTGAAACCATGAATGACTGCTCCTTGTTCGACGCGGCCTACTGGCGACTGAACCCGATCCTGCCCTGCGCCACGTGCGCCGCATAGACCACCGGTGGCTCGCCCATGACCGGAGCGTGGTACTCCAGGAGGAATTCGGCCAGGGGCACTTCCAGATGCTGGCGCACGCTGCGGCGCAACGCACGGGCGCCGAACTGCCGGTCGAAACCGGCACGGGCCACATGGGCCAGCACCTGGGGCGTGGCCACCAGGCTGCAGCGATGCTTCTCCAGGCGCCGGTTGAGCCGCTGCACCTCAAGCGCCACCAACTGCTCCACCAGGCCACGCTCGATCCAGTTGAAGGTAATGATGTTGTCGATACGGTTGACGAACTCCGGGGCGAAGGCCTTGAGCAAGCGGGCCCTGACCAGCTTCTCCACCGCCCGATGCCGTGAAGCCGCGGTGGAGGGCAGCAACCAGCCCAGCCAGCCCTTGCGCCGCTGGTCGTAGCCCTGGATCTCCCGGGCCGCGAGGTTGCTGGTCATGAAGATCAGGCTGTTGCGAAAACTGTAGCTGCGCTCGCCCGAGGCCACCGTGAGCATGCCGTTGTCCAGCACGTTGAGCAGCGCCTGGACCACCTGAGGGCTGGCCTTTTCCAGCTCGTCGAAGAGCACGATGCCGGGGCGCCCGAGGCTGCCGTCGAGCTTGTCCTGGTCGAACAGGGTATTACCCTCCTTCGCCCCCACGTAGCCGGGCGGCGCGCCAGTGAGCGCGGCGGCATAGTGCTCCTGGGACAGGGTGTTCATGTCGATGCGGCAAAAAGCATCGGCATCGCCATGCAGGGCCCTGGCCAGGGCCCGCACGATCTCGGTCTTGCCCACCCCGGTGGGCCCCAGGAACAACGCGGTGTAGAGCGGGCGGCGTGGATCGGTGATGTCCGCGCGCACCACCCGGAGCATGTCCTGGACACTGTGCAAGGCCTGGTCCTGGCCGAGGATCTCGGCGCGCAGGCTGGCCATGATGGCCTCGATATCGAAACGGTAACGGCTGTGCAGCGCCGCCTGGCTGGCCAGGTGGGCCTGGACCAGCGGCGCATCGGCGCGGTTCTCGCTGGCCAGGGCCTGGTCCTGGGCCTGGCGACGCTGCGACTGCTCCAGCATGTCGGTCAGGAAGGGCATGGGAATGACTCCATCTTGCGCAGGGAAGAAAAAGGACGCGGGCCGCCTGGCTGCGGCAGCCCGCCGTTCAACCTGCAGTGCAGGTCAGGCCTCTTTCTCCATACCCTCGTAGGGCAGCCGCCCCACCGGGCACTGCGCAACGCCCGAGGTCGAGCGAGTGATCTTCTCGACGTTTTCCCGGGCCTTCTCGGCGTCGGTCACCCAGGTCTTGTAGAACTCGAAGGGGCACTCGGCCAGGCCACGGTCGCCCTCGCCGGAGTTGTTCAAGCCGGTGTAGCCGCGATGGAGAATCTTGTACAGGTGGTTCTGCGACTGGTCGTTGGCCCGGGCATCGCGGATCTGCGAGATCGACAGCTGGGCGTACTGGATGCCCATTTCCTCCTCGCCGCATTCACCGAGGGTACGGCCATCGAAGCCGATGATCGCCGAGTGGCCGAAGTAGGAATAGACGCCATCGAAGCCCGCGGCATTGGCCACCGCCACGTAGGTGTTGTTGGCCCAGGCCATGGCCTTGGCCATCAGCACCTGCTGCTCCTTGGCCGGGTACATGTAGCCCTGGCAGCGCACGATCAGTTCGGCGCCCTTCATCGCGCAATCGCGCCAGATCTCCGGATAGTTGCCGTCATCGCAGATGATCATGCTGATCTGCATGCCCTTGGGCCCTGTGCTGACGAAAGTCTGGCCCCCGGGGTACCAGCCCTCGATCGGGCACCAGGGGATGATCTTGCGGTACTTCTGGACCACCTCGCCCTTGTTGTCGATCAACACCAGGGTGTTGTACGGCGCCTTGTTTGGGTGTTCTTCGTGGCGCTCGCCGGTCAACGAGAACACGCCCCAGACGTTGGCCTTGCGACAAGCGCGGGCCAGCAGTTCAGTCTCGTCGCCAGGAATGGCAACCGCTGTTTCCATCATTTCCGCGGGGTCGTACATGATCCCCTGGAGGCTGTACTCGGGGAAGATCACCAGGTCCATGCCCGGCAGCCCCTGCTTCATGCCGACCACCATGTCGGCGATCTTCTGCGCGTTGGCCAGGACCTCGGCGCGGGTGTGCAGGCGTGGCATCTTGTAGTTCACCACTGCGACGCCAACGGTATCGTTGCTACTGGAAATATCGCCATGACGCATATCTGATACCTCTTTTTTTATTTTTTGCGGACGAAAAAAAGCCCTCCCGGGGATAACCCCGGGAGAGCTCATTTGCTCTTTGGCATGTACGACCTGGGTGGATCGGCGACATCGACGCTGATGCGCTTTTCCTGATGGGGCTTATCTAAGCGCCGCGCCAGAAACCTTGTCAAGCACCGCGCAACCCCCGGCGCGCCAGCAGGATCGGCCCATGCCAAAAAGAACCCTCTAGCCCGGCACTTGCAGCGCCAGGCTCAGCGGGGATTTTTTTGTAAACGACGACACGCCCCCTGCGAGGCGGTATCGGACAGGGTTCAGTCGAGGATCACATGGGGCAGGAAACGGCTGCTGTCCTTGGTGATCGGCGAATTGTCCTCGCGAATGCCGATCCCCGCTGGCCGGTCGCCGATCACCCAGCTACCGATCACAGTGTGGTTGCCGGCGAAGTTCGGCAACGGCTGGAACTGCTGGCGAATGCTCGGGCCAGCGCCGTAGGGCCCCGCCTCGCTCAACCGTTCGCCAGCGTTTGTGCGGATCTGCACATTGGCGCCCTCCCGGGAAAAGAACGGCTTGCGTACCCAGCCCGGTTGCAGGTCGCCGGCCGGCTGCTCGTCGATGAACGCCGGCAGCAGGTTCGGATGCCCCGGATGACGCTCCCAGAGCAGGGCCATGGCGCCCTTGTTGGAGAGGATCGCCTTCCATGGCGGCTCGACGAAGCCGGTGCGGCTAGCGGCGATGGCCCGGCCATAGTCTTCGTTGAACATCTGCTCCCATGGATAGAGCTTGAACAGATTGTCGATGGGCGTGCCCTGCAGGTCGACGAAACGCCCGCCAGCATCGAGGCCGATGTCCTCGATATCGATCATCCGCGTGCGCAGGCCGGCCTGGCGGGCGATGTCGCGCAGGTATTCTACGGTGCCCCGGTCTTCCACCGAGCCACGGACCGAGGAGAAGTACAATGGCGAGCCGAAACCGCCCTGCACGAAGGCTTGCAGCAGCTTGTCCTCGATGCTGTTGAACTGGTCGCACCCCGCCGGCAGCTGGCCACGCTGCATCTGCTGTTCGAGCCAGACGTACTGGAAGAAGCTGGCCTCGTACAACGAGGTCGGGGTGTCGTAGTTGGTCTCCAGCAGCTTGGCCGGGCCGTGGCCGTCGTAGCACAGGTCCATGCGGCCATAGAGGTGTGGGTCGCGGCGCTTCCACGAGCTGCGGACCAGCTCGTGGAACGCCTCGGGAATGGCCAGGCGCTGCAGCAGCTCCTCGCTCTCCACCACCTCGGCCACCAGCTCCATGCACAACTCATGCAGCGCCTGGGTCGGGTCCTCCAGGTGCTCCTCGATCTGCCGCAGGCTGAACTGGTAGTAGGCCGACTCGTCCCAATAGGGCTCGCCATCGAAGGTGTGGAAGGCGAACCCCAGTCGCTGCGCCGTGGCCTGCCAGTCCGGGCGCGGCGTGCTGTGGACCCGCTTCAAGAACCGAACCCCCAGCTGCTGTGGCCCGAGCTGGAGCTGGAGCCGAAACCGCCGCGACTGACCACCTCATGGGCACCGGAGAAGGAACTGCCCGTGCTGGTGAAGTGCTCGGGGCTGGAGATAGCGAAACGGCCGCTGCTGGCGCCGGGGAAGCTCTTGCCGCCCTCGACCTGCTGGCCGAGGGTGCTCAAGCGTTCACCGCCCTGAGCATCACGCTCCTTGTACAGCCCCTCGGTGAAGTAGCGTGGCTCAGGCGTCGAGTCCAGGCCGATCCAGCGCCAGAAACTCGAACCCGAAGAGCTCGAACTGTGACCACCACCACCACCACCACCACCACCACCACCACCACCACCACTGACCGAGCTGCTGCCGCTACTGGAGCCAGTGCCACTGGAACTGCCGCTGCTGGCACTATCGGTCGCCGCCTGCTGCTCGTCCTCTGGAGTAACCGGCACCGTGCGATCAGTGGTCAGGGCGAACCCATAGAACATCGGCACATAGGCCCGGCCATCGCTGGAGATGGTGCAAGCACCCGGCAGGAAATCCGCCTCACAACGCTTCAGGTCCCAATAACGCGGCCCCTCCTCCTGGCCATATGCCCAGGCATCGTGACGGGCGTCCAGGCAGATATCCATGGGAACCTGCGCCTGGGCGCACTCCTCTGGGGTGCTGAAATGCTGGACCTGGCGCACGACCCGGGTCGCCTGGGGCTGGCCATCACAGGCCGCCAGGGCGAACGGCACGCTGCCCAGCAGTACCAGGCGCACGCTTCTACTGCGTTTCATCGCTGCGCCCTCAGGTCGATGGAGTCATGCAGGCCGCATTCAGCAGGCCGACACCGACGGAAACCGCAGCCACCAGGATCGCCGCGGCGTTCTCCTGGTCGACGATGCGCCGGGACAAGCCCTTGAGCGTCAGGCTCACGGCCAACAGCGCCAGCAACTGCACCACGGCGGCAATCGCCGCCCAGAGCAGGAAGTCGATGATCGAGATGGAGTGGGAAATGGCACTGGCCACCGGGATCGCGAAGCCCAGCAAGGCACCGGCCAGGGCGATGGCCGCCGCACTGTTGCCCTGGCGGATCAGGGCGAATTCGTTATGGGGCGTCAGGCGGGTGTAGATGAAAGCGTAGAGGGCGAAAACCAGGGCCGCGCCCAGCATGTAGAGGGTAAAACCAAGCACCGCATTGGCGGGCAGAGACATCTTCAGTGCATCCATGAACATCGCGTTCGGGCTTCCTTGGAAAACGGGGCGCGAGATATATCACAGGCCCGATTCGCCGAACACTGGAGGATTGGCCCCGGCGCCATGGCACCGGGGCCCTCGCCTTACTTGGCCACGCCCCAGATGCTGCTCAGGCTTTGCAGCAGCGAGCCGCCCACCCCTTGCTGGCCCAGGTACTGCAGGATCACCGGGGCGAATTGCCCGACCATGCCGCTGTCCATGCCCAGGGCGCCGAACGCATTGTTCAGGTCACTGGTGTTCTTGACATTACCCAGGGCGTTGTCCAGCCCGGCGTTCTGGCCCGACGACTGGCCGAGCAGGCCGCCCAAGGCACCGAGGCTGCCCAGGGCATTGCTGCCCGACAGCTTGTCCAGGCCCGGCACGCTCTTGCTCAGTTGCGAGTAGTCCGAGCCGCTCAGTTGGTTCTTCGCCAGGCCGAGCATGGCGCCGGTGCCGCCGATGGCTTGTTGGGGGGTGACATTGAGCTGCGAACCCAGGGCGCCGAGCAGGCCGGCGGTCTGCGAGGTCGGTGCCGCAGCGGCAGCCTTGTCGCCACCCTGCATGCCGGAAATGGCATTGGCCGCATCGTTCAGGCTGAAACCGCCGGCCAGGGCCGAACCGGCTGCCAGGGTCATCAGGGTAGCCAGGGCGAAACCGCGTGGAATATTCATCGAAACAACCTCATGGGGCGAGAAACCACCCGGAATCGAGTGGCGGGAAAACAGTCGTTGGACTCATGGCGCAGACGAATGTTCCGAGGGACCGCAAGATCCCCGGTTGCTTGAAATCTAGTCGATAAGCGGCGCCGCCAATGGCTGGGGCGATGAATGACGGCAGGACGCCATGGGGCGGGCCGCCCCAGGTCGACAGCGCTGGCAAAGACCTGCATTCTTCGGCGCAACACATCGATCGAGCCCCCATGAAACCTGTTCTTTACTGCTGCACGGTGCTGGCCCTGGTGGCATGCGTGGCCATCTGGCGCATCGGCACCCCGGTCGATAGCGCCTCCTGCCCGGGGTCGCCCGTGGCCTCCGGCCCCTTGAGCGAATTCATCGACCAGTATGTCAACGACAGCCAGGGCGCCGACTGGCGAGACAACGGCGGGCCCCTGGGTATTCTTCAAGACCCGGCGGCCCAGGCGATCGTCCAACGGCCCGAGGCCCACTACTGCGAAGCGCTGGCGCTGCTGGCCGACCCGCAGCGCAGCGAGACGCAAAAGGTGCATGCCACGGCCTTGATGCTCGCGCTGCCCATCGATCACTACCTGGGCTGGATGGACGCCACCCACGGGCTGTACCAGCGTGGCGCCATCGGCCAGGCCGTCATGCAGCTGGTGGTGTTCCCAAGGAGTACGGCGCTCGACTATTGGTGGCTGCCGCAATGGCGTTCGCGTTTCCAGCGCGATGCACCGGGCTTGTATGACCCGGCTTTCGTCAGCCAGGTGCTCAACGGACAGCACTGGTTCAGCTATCCCGGCCAAGGCTATTGATCCTGTGGCCGGAATGAACTGGCGACAACCTCGCTTCGTGTAGCCGCTGCCGCAGGCCGCGCACGGCACGGGCCGCCAGGCCGGGAGTCCAGGGTGTGACTGATGCAACGCGTGGGCGGTTGGCGGGCGCTGCGCCCCCGTACGCAGCCTCGCTGGTGCTCGACAGCGGCTACAGGGTTCGGCAACGACAAAGAGCGACCGTGGGTCGCCCTTTGTCGCTATCGCAGGGTTCAGGCGGCGCTGAACAGCTTGTGCGGGTCGATGACGAATTTCTTCGGCACGCCGGCATCGAACTCGCCGTAGCCACGTGGCGCGTCGTCGAGGCTGATGACCTGCACGCCCACCACTTCGGCGATGTTGATCCGGTCCCACATGATGGCTTGCATCAACTGGCGGTTGTACTTCATCACCGGGGTCTGGCCGGTATGGAAGCTATGGGACTTGGCCCAGCCCAGGCCGAAGCGAATGCTCAGGCTGCCCAGCTTGGCGGCGGCATCCACCGCGCCCGGATCTTCGGTAACGTACAGCCCGGGAATACCGATCTTGCCCGCCACCCGCACCACGCCCATCAGCGAGTTGAGCACGGTGGCCGGAGCCTCGTGCTGGGCACCGGCATGACCATGGCCACGGGCTTCGAAGCCCACCGCATCCACCGCACAATCCACTTCCGGCTCGCCCAGCAAGGCGGCGATCTGCTCGTGCAGCGGGGTGTCCTTGGACAGGTCGGCGATCTCGAAGCCCTGGGCCTTGGCATGGGCCAGGCGCACCGGGTTGACGTCACCGACGATCACCACCGCCGCCCCCAGCAGGCGCGCGGAAGCCGCCGCCGCCAGGCCAACCGGGCCAGCACCGGCCACATACACAGTGCTACCGGGACCGACACCGGCGGTCACCGCGCCGTGGTAGCCGGTAGGCAGGATGTCGGACAGGCAGGTCAGGTCGCGGATCTTCTCCATGGCCTTGTCGCGATCCGGCAGCTTCAGCAGGTTGAAGTCGGCGTAGGGCACCAGTACGTACTCGGCCTGGCCACCGGTCCAGTCGCCCATGTCGACGTAGCCATAGGCACCGCCGGCGCGGGCCGGGTTGACGGTCAGGCAGACCCCGGTGTGCTGCTCCTTGCAGGAACGGCAGCGCCCGCAAGCCACGTTGAACGGCACCGAGACCAGGTCGCCGATCTTCAGGTTCTCGACGTCGCTGCCCTTCTCGATCACCTCGCCGGTGATCTCATGGCCCAGCACCAGGCCGACCTGGGCGGTGGTACGGCCACGGACCATGTGCTGGTCCGAACCGCAGATGTTGGTGGAAACCACGCGCAGGATGACACCGTGCTCGATCTTCCTGCCGCGTGGGTCCTGCATTTTCGGATAGTCGATCTTCTGTACCTCGACCTTGCCGCTGCCCAGATACACCACACCACGATTACCAGACATGCTTGTCACCTCTGTAGTTGTTGTTGTGACGAAAGTGGAGCCAGCTTCAAGCGGCAAGCTTCGAGCCGCAAGAAGAGTACACACCGCGTTCTTGCGGCTTGGAGCGTGTCGCTTTTTTGCTAATCGCCTCTCGCTTGCAGCTTGAGGCTTGTCGCTTGCTTCAAAGCACTACCGTGCGGTTGCCGTTGAGGAACACCCGGCGCTCGATGTGGTAACCCACCGCCCGGGCGAGGGTCAGGCATTCGATATCGCGGCCCTTGGCGATCAGGTCCTCGGGGTAGTAGCTGTGGTCCACCACTTCCACGCCCTGGGCGATGATCGGGCCCTCGTCCAGGTCGTTGTTGATGTAGTGGGCGGTGGCCCCCACCAGCTTCACGCCCTTGTTGTAGGCCTGGTGATAGGGCTTGGCACCCTTGAACCCCGGCAACAGCGAGTGGTGGATGTTGATCGCCTTGCCGTCGAGCTTGCGACACAGGTCCGGCGACAGCACCTGCATGTAGCGGGCGAGGATCACCAATTCGGCGCCGGACGCCTCGATCACCTGCCACACCTGGCGCTCCTGGCCCGGCTTGTCGTTGGGGTCGAGGGGGAAATGGTGGTAGGGAATCTGGTGCCAGTCGGCCAGGGGCTTGAGGTCCGGGTGGTTGGACACCACCGCCACCACGTCCATGGGCAACTGGCCGATGCGCTGGCGATAGAGCAGGTCGTTGAGGCAGTGATCGGCCTTGGAGACCATGATCACCACCTTTGGCCGGTAATGCGGGGCCGTCAGCTCGAAGTTCATCTCAAAGGCCCTGGCGCGCTCGGCCAGGCCCTCGCGAAAGCCCTGCTCGTCGAGGCCATCGGGCTGGCGGAACTCCACGCGAATGAAGAACCGCCCCGAGAGCCGGTCGTCGAAGGAGTGGTGCTCGGTGACGTAGCAGCCCTGCTCGAACAGGAAGCGGGTCACCGCGTCCACCGTGCCGAGCACGCTGGGGCAGTCGGCGGTCAAGATCCATGTGTCGGGGGCGCGGCTCATGCTGGACAACTCCTGTTCTTGATAGGCAACCGCTACGCGGTCGAATCGCGGGCAGCCTCGCTCCTACAATCCCGCCGCAGGCGCGAGGCGTGCTGGCGACAAGGGTTCAGGCCTGAACGCTGAGGCCGTATTCGGCCGCGGCATCCTGCAACCACAGCCACCAGTAGTCTGAGAAGCTACGGCGCACCAGCAGTTCCCAGGTGTCCTCACCGGTGCGGCGGATCACCAGCTGCGACTTGGCGAACACCGTGCCCACCGCCTTGCCCACCGGGAAGTTGCTGGGGTGCACGTCGTAGCTGGTGGACTTCATCAGCACCCGGCGCACATCTGGGCCGGACAGCTCGAGGATCTGCTGGCCACCGCTGACGTTGACGATCTGGATATGCAACTCGCCCAGGGCCTCGCGCAGCTTCTGCTCGGCGGCGAACTCCTCGCCACCGGGCACGATCAACAGCCACTCGTCCGGTCCCAGCCATTGCAGGCTGGTCTCGCCCTTGCTCACCAGGGTCAAGGCGGCCGGCAGTTCCAGGCCCAGGGCCTTGTGCACCCCCGTGGCGAAGGCCGGGTCATGGCCATCGCCACGCAGGGTCAGGTGGCCGAGGAATTTCTTCTCGCGCAGGATCACCCCGGCGTTCTTGCGGCCCTTGCCCACCAGACCCGGCAGGTCGGCGTGGTGCAATGGCGATTGGGCCTTGGCTTCGTCGTTCGGGCGCTGTTGGTAAACGTTGACTGCGGTCATAGAGCACCTATCTGCAAATTCTTGCATCACACCCGTAGGAGCGGAGCTTGCCGGCGATGAGCACATCGCGCTCTGGCTGAGGCACCGCGCTTACCTTTTCGCGGGCAAGCCTCGCTCCTACGGGATCTGGTTAGACGTTCTGCCGATCGCCCTTGGGATCGAAGAACACCGAAGAAACGATTTCCGCCTCGATCACCCGGCCATCGGCCAGGGGCGCGAAGACCCGCTCGCCCATGCGCTTGAGGCCACCCTTGACCACCGCCAGGGCGAAGGAATACCCCAGGGAGTTGTGGGCGTAGCTGGAAGTCACGTGACCGACCATGCTCATGGGGATCGCCTGCTTGGGGTTGAACACCAGCTGCGCGCCCTCGGGCAGCCACTGGGTCGGGTCCAGCGGCTTGAGGCCCACCAGTTGCTTGCGTTCCTCGCGCACGCAGTCCTCGCGGTTCATCCCGCGCCAGCCGATCCACGAGAACGGTTTGGTACGGCCCACGCACCAGCCCATGTTCAGGTCGTCAGGGGTCATGGAGCCGTCGGTGTCCTGGCCGACGATGATGAAGCCCTTCTCGGCCCGCAGCACGTGCATGGTCTCGGTGCCGTAAGGGGTCAGGTTGTATTTCTTGCCCGCCTCGACGATCTGCTCCAGCACGCCCATGGCGTAGTTGGCCTGGACGTTGACCTCATAGGACAGCTCGCCGGTGAACGAAATCCGGAACACCCGGGCCGGCACGCCGCCCACCAGGCCTTCCTTCCAGGTCATGAACGGGAAGCCGTCCTTGTCCAGGTCGATGTCGGTCACTTCGCTGAGCAGCTTGCGGCTATTGGGGCCCGACAGGGTCAGGGTGGCCCAGTGGTCGGTGACCGAGGTGAAGTACACCTTCAGGTCCGGCCATTCGGTCTGCTGGTAGATCTCCAGCCATTGCAGCACGCGGGCCGCGCCACCGGTGGTGGTGGTCATCAGGAAGTGGTTGTCGGCCAGGCAGGCGGTGACGCCGTCGTCGAAGACCATGCCGTCTTCCTTGCACATCAGGCCGTAGCGGGCCTTGCCCACGTCGAGCTTGGTCCAGGCGTTGGTGTAGATGCGGTTGAGGAATTCACGGGCATCCGGCCCCTGGATATCGATCTTGCCCAGGGTCGAGGCGTCCAGCAGGCCGACGCTGTCGCGCACCGCCTGGCATTCGCGCTTGACCGCGGCATGCAGGTCTTCGCCGTTCTTCGGGAAGTACCAGGGCCGCTTCCACTGGCCGACGTCCTCGAACTTGGCGCCATTCTGCACATGCCAGGCATGCAGCGCGGTAAAGCGCACCGGCTCGAAGATATGCCCGCAATGACGCCCGGCCACGGCGCCGAAGGTGATCGGCGTGTAGTTCGGGCGGAACATGGTGGTGCCCATCTGCGGGATGCTGACGTTCAGCGAACGGGCGGCGATGGCCAGGCCGTTGACGTTGCCCAGCTTGCCCTGGTCGGTGCCGAAGCCCAGGGCGGTGTAGCGCTTGACGTGCTCCACCGACTCGAAGCCCTCGCGGGTCGCCAGTTCGATGGCGGCGGCGGTGACGTCGTTCTGCAGGTCGACGAACTGCTTGGGCGCCCGTGCGGTGCCTTTTTCATGGGGCACCTGGAATAGCGCCAGGGTGGGTTCTTCATGCCGGGCCAGGGCCTTGGGCAACACACCCTCGACTACCTGGAACCCAGCCTCGCTGGCCGCACGCACGCCGCCTTCGAAACCATCGGCCAGGGAGTCGCCCAGGCTGTAGACACCATTGATGCCGCCCACGCACACGCGCTTCTGCGGCGCTTCGCCCGGCACGAAACCGAGGATGTCTTCGCGCCATACCGGCTTGCCGCCCAGGTGCGAAGCCAGGTGCACCACCGGGCTGTAGCCGCCGGAGCTGGCGATCAGGTCGCAGTCGAGCCACTCGCCGGGGCTGGTGACCTTGTGCGCCTTGACGTCGATGGCCGCCACCCGGGCGCCGGTCACGTGCTTGCTGCCGCGCGCCTCGATCACCGCGCTGGACGTCAGGATGCGAATGCCCTTGGCCCGCGCTTCCTCCACCAGGGCGCCACGGGGGTTGTGCCGGGCATCGGCGATGGCCACCACTTGCAGGCTGGCGTCGAGCCAGTCCAGGGCCACGCGATAGGCATGGTCGTTGTTGGTGGACAGCACCAGCTTCTTGCCCGGGGCCACGCCGTAGCGACGCACGTAGGTGGAAACCGCGCCCGCGAGCATGTTGCCCGGCACGTCGTTGTTGCCGTACACCAGCGGCCGCTCGTGGGCGCCGGTGGCCAGCACCACACGCTTGGCCCGCACCCGGTGGATGCGCTGGCGCACCTGGCCGATGGGCGCACGGTCTCCCAGGTGGTCGGTGAGGCGTTCGTGAATGGTCAGGAAGTTGTGGTCGTGATAGCCGTTGACCGTGGCCCGTGGCAGCAGGATCACTTCCGGCAGGGCCTTGAGCTCGGCCAGGGCGCTGGCCACCCACTCGGCGGCAGGCTTGCCGTCCAGGCTCTCGCGGCTGTCCAGCAGGCTGCCGCCGAACTCTTCCTGCTCATCGGCGAGGATCACCCGCGCACCGCTGCGAGCGGCGGCCAGGGCGGCGGCCAGGCCCGCAGGCCCGGCACCGACCACCAGCACGTCGCAGTGGTGGTTCATGTTGTCATAGCTGTCCGGATCGTTCTCGGTGGGCGAGCGGCCCAGGCCTGCGGCCTTGCGGATGTACTTCTCGTAGGTCATCCAGAACGACTGCGGATACATGAAGGTCTTGTAGTAGAAGCCCGGCGGCATCAGCTTGCCGCCGACCTTGCCGAGAATCCCCATCATGTCGTTGTTGACGCTGGGCCAGCCGTTGGTGCTGGTGGCCACCAGGCCCTGGTACAGCGCCTGCTGGGTGGCCCGCACGTTGGGGACCTGGGTCGCTTCGGTGGCGCCGATCTGCAGCACCGCGTTGGGCTCCTCGCAACCGGCGGCGAAGATGCCCCGGGGCCGCGAGTACTTGAAGCTGCGGCCGATGATATCGACCCCGTTGGCCAGCAGCGCCGAGGCCAGGGTGTCGCCCTCGAAGCCCTTGTAGCTCTGGCCGTTGAAGGTGAAGGTCAGGACCTTGTTGCGGTCGATGCGTCCGCCGTTGGACAGGCGATTGGTCTGGCTCATACCTTCTCTCCCGCGGCCTTGGCGGTGAATTGCGGCTTGGTACCGATCTTGTAGGTTTCGAGGATTTCGTAGGTCACGGTGTCGCGGGTGGCGTTGAAGTACTGGCGGCACCCGGCGGCATGGATCCACAGCTCGTGGTGCAGGCCACGGGGGTTGTCACGGAAGAACATGTAGTCGCCCCACTGCTCGTCGGTGCAGGCATTGGGGTCCAGCGGCCGAGGGATATGGGCCTGGCCGGACGAATGGAATTCCTCTTCGGAGCGCAGCTCGCCGCAGTGAGGACAGAAGATGTGCAACATGGGGTTTCTCCTCTAAAGCGCCGTGAAAACGTAGCGAGCGAAGGCAAGGCAAAAACAGGGGAGAAAGCGGAGCTTAGTTTACTAAGTGAGCATTTCGAGCCTGTTTTTAACGCGGTATTGCCGAGCGCAGTAGTTTTCACGGGGCCTTTAGTTAGTGGGCGACGGCCGCAGCGCCATGTTCGTCAATGAGGGCGCCGTTGTGGAAACGGTCGATGGAGAACGGCGCGGCCAGCGGATGCATCTCGCCCTTGGCCAGGCTGGCGGCGAACACGTTGCCCGAGCCCGGGGTGGCCTTGAAGCCGCCGGTACCCCAGCCACAGTTGAAGAACATGTTCGGCACCGGGGTCTTGGAAATGATCGGGCAGGCGTCCGGGCTGGTATCGACGATGCCGCCCCACTGGCGGTTCATGCGCACCCGGGAAAGGATCGGGAACATCTCGACGATGGCCTGGATGGTGTGCTCGATCACCGGATAGGAACCGCGCTGGCCATAACCGACCCAGCCGTCGATGCCGGCGCCGATCACCAGGTCGCCCTTGTCGGACTGACTGATGTAGCCGTGCACCGCGTTGGACATGATCACGCTGTCGATGATCGGCTTGATCGGCTCCGATACCAGCGCTTGCAGCGGGTGCGACTCGATCGGCAGGCGAAAGCCCGCCAGCTTGGCCATGTGCCCGGAGTTACCGGCGGTGACCACGCCCACGCGCTTGGCCCCGATGAAGCCCTTGGTGGTCTCGACGCCGATGCAGGCGCCGTTTTCCTTGCGAAAGCCGATCACTTCGGTCTGCTGGATCAGGTCCACGCCCAGGGCATCGGCGGCCCGGGCGAAACCCCAGGCCACGGCATCGTGCCGGGCCACGCCGCCACGGCGCTGGACGGTAGCGCCGAGGATCGGATAACGGGTGTTCTTCGAGCAGTCCAGGTAGGGAATCTCGTCCGCCACCTGCTGGGTGTTGAGCAGCTCGCCATCGATGCCGTTGAGGCGGTTGGCGCTGACCCGGCGCTCGGAGTCACGGATGTCCTGCAGGGTGTGGCACAGGTTGTAGACCCCGCGCTGGGAGAACATCACGTTGTAGTTCAGGTCCTGGGACAGGCCTTCCCAGAGCTTCATCGCATGCTCGTAGAGCTGCGCCGACTCATCCCACAGGTAGTTGGAACGCACGATGGTGGTATTGCGCGCGGTGTTGCCGCCGCCCAGCCAGCCCTTCTCCACCACCGCGACGTTGGTGATGCCGTGTTCCTTGGCCAGGTAATAGGCCGTGGCCAGACCATGACCGCCACCGCCGACGATGACCACGTCGTAGACCTTCTTCGGGGTCGGCGTGCGCCACATGCGCTGCCAGTTTTCATGGTGGCTGAGAGAGTGCTTGAAGAGGCCGAAGCCCGAGTAGCGTTGCATAGTCATTGCTCCAATGGCGGCTCTCAGCGGTAGACCGGGAAATCGGCGCACAGGGTCGCCACCTGGCGGGCGACATTGGCCTCGACATCGGCATCGCCGAGGTGATCGAGGATGTCGCAGATCCAGCCGGCCAGCTCGGTGCACTGGGCGACCTTGAAGCCACGGGTGGTGACCGCCGGGGTACCGATGCGCAGGCCGGAGGTGACGAACGGCGACTGCGGGTCGTTGGGCACGGCGTTCTTGTTCACAGTGATATGGGCGCGGCCCAGGGCGGCATCGGCATCCTTGCCGGTCAGGCCCTGGCGGATCAGGCTGACCAGGAACAGATGGTTATCGGTGCCGCCGGACACTACATCGTAGCCACGTTTGACGAACACGCCGGCCATGGCCTGGGCATTGTCGATCACCTGCTTCTGGTAGGCCTTGAAGCCAGGCTCCAGGGCCTCCTTGAAGCACACCGCCTTGGCCGCGATCACATGCATCAGCGGGCCGCCCTGGGCGCCGGGGAACACCGCGGCGTTGAGCTTCTTCTCGATCTCCTCGTTGGCCCTGGCCAGGATCAGCCCGCCACGGGGACCGCGCAGGGTCTTGTGGGTGGTGGTGGTGACCACGTCGGCGAACGGGATCGGGTTGGGGTACAAGCCGGCCGCCACCAGCCCGGCAACGTGGGCCATGTCGACGAACAGCAGCGCCCCGACCTTGTCGGCGATCTGCCGGAAGCGCGGGAAATCCAGGGTCTTGGAATAGGCCGAGAAGCCGGCGACGATCATCTTCGGCTGGTGCTCCACGGCCAGGCGCTCGACCTCGTCGTAGTCGATCAGCCCGGTGTTGGTGTCGATCCCGTATTGCACCGCGTTGTACAGCTTGCCCGAGGACGACACCTTGGCCCCGTGGGTCAAGTGCCCGCCGTGGGCCAGGCTCATGCCGAGGATGGTGTCGCCAGCCTGCAGCAAGGCCAGGTACACGGCGCTGTTGGCCGACGAACCGGAATGCGGCTGGACGTTGGCGTAGTCGGCGCCGAACAACTGCTTGGCCCGCTCGATGGCCAGGGCCTCGACCTTGTCCACATGCTCGCAACCGCCGTAGTAGCGCTTGCCCGGGTACCCTTCGGCGTACTTGTTGGTCAAGCCGCTGCCCTGGGCCTGCATCACTCGCTTGCTGGTGTAGTTCTCCGACGCAATCAGCTCGATGTGGTCTTCCTGGCGCTGCTCCTCGGCATTGATCGCCGCCAGCAGTGCATCGTCGTAGCCCTGGATCTGGTCTTGCTTGCTGAACATCACGTCTCTCCCAGCGGCGGCGCTGCGCCTTTCGTCTCGGTGAGGCCAGCCCTGAAGCTGCGCCCTTTGGATGCGATGGTATGACCGCCACGCAGAGCCCAGATGCCTATGGACGCCACGCAAAGATGCGTTTACGACATACCCCGGCGCCCACAGACAAATGCACCGGACAAAGGCTCTAGCCCCAGCCTCCCACCCCCACGCCCCACGGCCGCTACGCGCCCGTACGCAGCCTTTGGCAGCGGCTACACGAAGCGCACCACACCCCGCGATGCGCCGCCCGGTAGGGCGCGCCGTACGCTTGTGATCTTGACCCACCCGCCCCCTGGGGAGGCCGAGTGCAGGTGCTTATCAGGGGAATGGCGCGCAGCGCCCCTCGACGCAGTCGAGGACATCGCAGGAAGCGATGCCCCCTGAGAAGTACCGGAACGAGGGAACCCGAGCGCAGCGAGCGGCCGGACGTGGGGGCAAGCGTTTTTGGTTACTTTTTTGGCGTTTGAAAAAAGTGACCCGCCGTAAGGGCGGAACCATAAGCAAGCCACCCCACCGCCAACGGATATGTACTCCATCCCCAGGGCACCTGGCCGGCTACCAGGCCGCCAAGCCCCAAGGCCGATCCTACAAAACTTGCAGAACCGTCTGGCTTGCCGCCCACACCCCCTCCCCCCATGCTCCCCATTCGCCCAAACGGCGACCGGGTTTGGCGACCTGGAACTCAGCTAAGAGCAGACACGCTTGCACCGCTTACCGTCGAGCCTCTATGGTCGCGGCGATGTGTTATGGCGGCTGTACGCGGGAGATCTCCGGATCTGCCGATCCTACTGCTCGTAGCTGAGTCGGTTCGCCAACCCGCGTACAGCTGCCACCTTTTCGTTTGAAGACGACTGGGCAGCTCCTCTTATCTACGACGGAGCCTTCGCCATGACTCATCAATACATCCCCATCACCGGCATCGACTGCACCATCCCCTGCCTGTTCATCGACAAAACCGCCCCACTGGACGTCCTCCACGCCAACGGCACCACCCGCCTGCTGGCCATCACCCAGCTGTTCGAAAGCCTCTCGCGCACCGAGCTGAAACACGCCGACCACACCGACCTGCAACACATCGCCCACGTCGCCGCTATCCTCCTGCGCGACAGTTGCGACCTGCTAGGCGTGATGGGCTGGCGGCTCCAGGCCTGAACCGAATACGCTCCGCCCCCGACAGGGTGCGGAGCATCCTCATGGCGCAACGCCCTCCAACACCTGCCTCACCCCCAACAACAAAAAAAAATGCCCCGGATACAACAAATAGGCCCACCGCCGCATCGCCGGCACCCACCCTCCACCACGCATCCCCCGCAATAGCCACATCCCCAGCCCCGGCGCCAGCAGGCAAGCGACCAACCCCCAACCCGCCAGCGGATTACCCAGACGCACCGCCGCAAACAGCACCTCCCACTGATTGCCCGCCAGGCACAACACCCCCGGCAGCACTGCGAAATACCAGGGCCGACGCAGCACCAACAGCAAGGCCAATGGCAGCAGCACCCCGAACGCACCGAACATCAGCCACCGCGAAAACCCCACCGCCAGCCCCAGGGCCACCACCCCCAAAACCAGGTCAAGACCGCTACGCCGCTGCCAGCCCCGCGCCACCAGCAACCCCAGGGCCAGGGTCGGCAGCACGTTCAGGGTGTCGGGCTCGGGAACGAACAACCGGTAGGGAATTTCACTGAGCCCGCTGAAGGCCAGCAGCCAACCCAGGTAGCTCCACTGCCCGGGCCGCCGCGCAGCGCCGACGCGCCAAAGATTGGCCGCCATCGCCAGGCAGAACCAGGGAAACGCCAGGCGTCCGGGCACATACAGCCAGTCCAGTTCCAGGCCCACATAGCGCAAGTGGTCCAGGACCATGCTCAACAGCGCCAGCCACTTCAACGCATCCAGTGCACCGTCGCGCTGCAAGGGAGCGGGCGTCAACATCGCGTCACGCATAAATCCTCATGTGCCATGCATTATTACCCGCTAACAGAGCGTGTGCGGGGCCGTTATTCTTGGGTAAAGTGCGCACCATAATCGACCACGGAACCCTCTCATACGGAAGCCGGCCATGACCGACAAGAGCCAACAATTCGCCAGCGACAACTACTCCGGTATCTGCCCCGAGGCCTGGGCCGCCATGGAACAGGCCAACCACGGCCACGACCGCGCCTACGGCGACGACCAGTGGACCGCCCGCGCGGCGGATCATTTCCGCCGCCTGTTCGAAACCGACTGCGAAGTGTTCTTCGCCTTCAACGGCACCGCCGCCAACTCCCTGGCCCTGTCGTCGCTGTGCCAGAGCTATCACAGCGTGATCTGCTCGGAAACCGCCCACGTCGAGACCGACGAATGCGGCGCCCCGGAATTTTTCTCCAACGGCTCCAAGCTGCTGATCGCCGGCACCGAGAACGGCAAGATCACCCCGGCCTCGATCCGCGAAGTGGCCCTCAAGCGCCAGGACATCCACTACCCCAAGCCCCGGGTCGTGACCCTGACCCAGGCCACCGAGGTCGGCAGCGTCTACACCCCGCAAGAAGTGCGCGCCATCAGCGACACCTGCAAGGAACTGGGCCTGAACCTGCACATGGACGGCGCGCGGTTCTCCAACGCCTGCGCCTTCCTCGGCTGCTCGCCGGCGGACCTGACCTGGAAGGCCGGGGTCGACGTGCTGTGCTTCGGCGGCACCAAGAACGGCATGGCGGTGGGTGAGGCGATCCTGTTCTTCAACCACAAGCTGGCCGAAGACTTCGACTACCGCTGCAAGCAGGCTGGCCAGCTGGCCTCGAAGATGCGCTTCCTCTCGGCGCCCTGGGTCGGCCTGCTGGAAAACGATGCCTGGCTCAAGTACGGCCACCACGCCAACCACTGCGCGCAACTGCTGGCCAAGCTGGTGGAAGATATCCCCGGCGTGGAACTGATGTTCCCGGTGCAGGCCAACGGCGTGTTCCTGCAACTTTCGGAACCGGCCATTGCGGCGCTGACCGCCCGGGGCTGGCGCTTCTACACCTTCATCGGCAAGGGCGGCGCGCGCTTCATGTGCTCCTGGGACACCGAGGAAGAGCGCGTGCGCGAGCTGGCGGCGGACATCCGCACCGTGATGAGCGCCTGACCCACGCGCCTCGCTCAAAAGCCGGCCCCTGCGCGGGGCCGGTCATCAGTTCACAAATTCCTGAACTGATTATTTGCCTTCACTGATTCAACATCCGCGTCCTATATCAGAGACTCCGGGGTCGTCCTATAAAAACAAAGGCACCGCCCCATGACGACCACCTCCTGCGCTACCGCGAAAGCCCCGCCTGCGTCCCTCAAGATCGAAACCCGCTCCATCGACTATGTGCCGCGCAACGAGCGCCACGGCAAGGTCTGGCACCAGGGCCCGTTCTGGTTCACCGGCAACTTCGTGCTCACCACCATGGTCACCGGCTTCACCGGCGCGGCCCTGGGCCTGGCCCTGCAATACGCGATCCTGGCCATCGTCATCGGCGTCTGCCTGGGCACCTTCTGCATGGCCTTCCATGCCAACCAGGGGCCACGCATGGGCCTGCCGCAGATGATCCAGTCCCGCGCCCAGTTCGGCCTGCGCGGCGCCATCGTGCCCTTCACCGCCGTGGTGTTCGTCTACATCGGCTTCAACGTGTTCAACGTGATCCTGGCCACCGACGCCATCAACACCGTGATCCCCGGCGCCCGGGCGCCCTGGTACTCGCTGATGATCGCCATCGCGGTGCTGATCGCGGTGGTCGGCCACGACCTGCTGCACAGCGTGCAGCGCTGGCTGACCTACGTGATGATCAGCGTGTTCGCGGTGCTCACCGTCAGCGCCCTGATGACCCTGCAAGCCGACTCGGCGGTGGCCGATGCGCACTTTTCCTGGTCGGCGTTCCTGATCCAGCTGTCGGCCGCCGCCGGCTACCAGATCAGCTATTCGGTGTACGTCTCCGACTACTCGCGCTACCTGCCGCACCAGACGCCGTCGCGCCAGGTGATCTTCTGGACCTACCTGGGCGCCGCCGGCTCGGCCCTGTGGCTGATGTCCCTGGGCGCGTTCCTGGCCTCGGCCCTGCCATCGCCGGACGCCATCGCCAGCGTGCGCGACGTCGGCAACCGGTTGATCCCGGGCTTCGGCACCTTCACCGTGCTGATCGCGGTGCCGGCGCTGGTGGGCATCATGGCGGTCAACTGCTACGGCGCCATGCTCACCGGCATCAGCGCCATCGACGGCTTCAAGTCGATCAAGCCCGACCTCAAGAGCCGGGTCGCCGGGATCCTGCTGGTGGCGGCGGTGATCTTCCTGATCGCCCTGAACATTCCCGAGAGCTACCTGGGCAGCTTCAACACCTTCGTGCTGCTGATGCTGTACTTCCTGGTGCCCTGGACCGCCGTGAACCTGGCGGACTTCTACCTGGTACGCAAAGGCCACTACGCCATCAGCGACATCTTCAACCCCGCCGGCATCTATGGCCGCTGGTCCGCCGCCGGGCTCACCGCGTACTTCCTCGGCCTGCTGGCGATGGTGCCGTTCATGTCCCTGAGCTTCTACCAGGGCCCACTGTCCCTGGCCCTGGGCGGCGCCGACATCGCCTTCGTGATCGGCCTGGCGGTGGCCGGGCTGGTCTACTGGGCCCTGACCCGCAACCTGGACCTGGCCGCTGAAGAACGCGCCATCCAGGCCAGCGAACGAACCCTGGAAGGAGCGGCCCGATGAATACCCCGAGCACCTTGAAAGTAGCCTGCCAGCAACTGGCGCCACGCATCGGCGAGCTGGACTACAACCGCGAGCTCGGCGCCACGGCGATCCGCCAAGCCGCCGCCCGGGGCGCCCAGGTGGTGGTGCTGCCGGAGCTGGTGCAGAGCGGCTACCTGTTCCATGACCGGCAGGAGGCCCTGGCCCTCTCGGAGCCCCTGGACGGCCCCACCCTTAGCCTGTGGAAGGCGTTGGCCGCAGAGCTGCAGGTGGTCATCGTCGGTGGCTTCTGCGAGCGCCTGGAGCAAGGCCAGGTGGCCAACAGCGCGGCCCTGGTCGAGCCGGAAGGAACGCTGACCCTGTACCGCAAGGCCCACCTGTGGGATGGCGAGAACCTGATCTTCACCCCCGGCAACGAGCCACCGCCGGTGGTGGCCACGCGCTTTGGGCCGATCGCCGTGATGATCTGCTACGACCTGGAGTTTCCCGAGTGGGTGCGCCTGCCGGCCCTGGCCGGGGCGGCGCTGCTGTGCGCGCCGGTGAACTGGCCCAATGGGCCGCGACCGGCCGACGAACGCCCGGCGGAGATGGTCCGGGTGCAGGCCAATGCGGCGGTCAACCGGATGTTCATCGCCGCCTGCGACCGCTGCGGCGAGGAACGTGGAGTGGACTGGGTCGGCGGCTCGACCATCGTCGACGCCGATGGCTATCCGCTGGCCGGCCGCGAGCGCCAAGCCGGCGCACAGTTGCTGCTGGCGGAGCTGGACCTGGGCCAGGCCTGGCACAAGTCCATCAGTGAACATAACCATGTGCACCTGGACCGCCGCCCGGCGTTGTATTGAGCCCAAGGCCCGGTTGCGAGAGCGAGCCGCCTGTGGCGAGGCAGTTTGCTCCCTCGCCACAGAAACCGATCAGAACTCCACGCGCACATCGCCCTTGGGCACGCTGCAGCACGACAGGATGTAGCCTTCGGCTTCGTCTTCCTCGGTGATCCCGCCGTTGTGTTCCATCTCCACCTCGCCCCCCAGCTTGAGTACCTTGCAAGTGCCGCAGATGCCCATGCCGCAGGCCTTGGGGATCATCAGGCCAAGCTTGGCAGCCGCCGCATGCACGGTCTCCCCCGGGGCCACGCGAATGCTCTTGCCCGAGGCGGTGAACTCCACCTGGTGCAGGTCGGCGGCATCCACCTCCGGTGCCTCAGCGGCCTGCTCGGCCTGCTCCACCGCATCGGCCCGGGCATCGGCCGGCGTCGCGCCGAACGACTCCTCGTGGTAGCGGGTCATGTCGAAGCCGGCGGCCTCCAGCAGGCGCTTGACCGCATGCATGTAGGGCGTGGGGCCGCAGCAGAACACCTCCCGCTCGAGGAAGTCCGGCGCCATCAGCTCCAGCATCTTGTGGTTGAGATAGCCGCGATAACCGGCCCAGGGCTCGCCCAGGCCATGGCGCTCGCAGATCAGGTGCAGGCTGAAGTTGTCGATCCGCGAGGCCATGTGCTCCAGCTCGCGGTGGTAGATGATGTCCTTGGGCGAGCGGGCGCTGTGGATGAACACCATGTCGACATTGGCGTTGGTGTCGTAGAACCAGCGCGCCATGGACATCACCGGAGTGATGCCGACCCCGCCGCTGAGGTAGAGGATCTTCGGGTTGGGGAAGTCGATGGCGTTGAACAACCCCACCGGCCCGTGTACCGCCAGCTCCTGGCCCTCGTGCAGGGTGTCGTGCAGGTGGTTGGAGACCTTGCCGCCGGGCACGCGCTTGATAGTCACCGAGAAGCTGTAGGGCACCGACGGCGAACTGGAGATGGTGTAGGAGCGCATCACCGGCTGGCCTTCGATCTCCAGCTCCAGGGTGACGAACTGCCCCGGCTTGAAGAAGAACATGATCGGCTGGTCGGCCATGAAGCAGAAGGTCCGTACGTCCCAGGTTTCCTGGATGACTTTGACGCAACGGACGATGTGACGACCATTGGCCCAGGTCTGGGTGGTTACCGGGTTGAGGAAGGTGTTGGACATGCTGTTCTCCACGGCCGACTGTCGGCGTCTTGCCAGCGATTCTGCGTAAGGCGCCCAGGGCCTGTTTACCTATCCGCGACATTCACATGCTTATCGCGACCAGGCCCCGGCTACAGGGCCTACGGCGTCGGGAACAGATTGGGCCATGTCGCCCATGGATAAGGTTCGCGGCGCCTGCGGACCCACACTCGGCCCCACGACAACAGCTGCTTTTTCGTGACTTGCGTAGCACCGACCGTAGCCACTCCCTAATACGCCGGCCGCACCGAACGGCCATGAGGACCTGAACGATGGACGTCACCACCCTGAGCCTGGGCGATCCACTGGAACCCGCACGCAAGGCCACCGCACAGATGCTGCAGGAACGCGAGCGGACCTTCTCCCTGCCGCAACCCTTCTACTGCGACCAAAGGCTGTTCGAAATCGACATGCAGGAGATCTTCCACAAGGAATGGCTGATCGCCGGCATGACCTCGGAGATTCCCACCAAGGGCAACTTCATCACCCTGCAGATCGGCAAGAACCCGATCATCGTCATCCGCGGCGCCGACGGCGTGGTCCACGCCTTCCACAACGTCTGCCGGCACCGTGGCTCGCGCTTGTGCACCAGCGACAAGGGCAAGGTGGCCAAGCTGGTCTGCCCCTACCACCAGTGGACCTACGAAGTGGACGGCCGCCTGCTGTTCGCCGGCACCGAGATGGGCGCCGACTTCGACATGAAGCAGTACAGCCTCAAGCCGGTGCAGGTGAAGACCGCCGGCGGCTACATCTTCATCTCGCTGGCCGAGAATCCGCCGGCCATCGATGACTTCCTGGCGACCCTGGCCCACTACATGGAGCCCTACGACATGGAGAACACCAAGGTGGCGATCACCACCACCTTGATGGAAAAGGCCAACTGGAAACTGGTGCTGGAGAACAACCGCGAGTGCTACCACTGCAATGCCTCGCACCCGGAACTGCTCAAAACCCTGCTGGAATGGGACGACGTCACCGACCCACGGGCCGATCAGGCCTTCAAGGACCACGTAGCCGCCTCCGCCGCTGCCTGGGAAGCCGAGAAGATCCCCTACGCCCACGCCAGCTTCGGTCTGCGCAACCGTATCGTGCGCATGCCGCTGCTCAAGGGCACCGTGTCCATGACCCTGGACGGCAAGCAGGGCTGCAAGAAACTCATGGGCCGGATCAAGAACCCGGACCTGGGTTCGATGCGCATCCTGCACCTGCCCCATTCGTGGAACCACTGCATGGGCGACCACATCATCGTGTTCACGGTGTGGCCGATCAGCGCCCAGGAAACCATGGTCACCACCAAGTGGCTGGTGCACAAGGACGCCGTGGAAGGCGTGGACTACGACGTGGAGCGCATGCGCCAGGTGTGGGACGCCACCAACGACCAGGACCGGCGCCTGGCCGAGGAGAACCAGCGCGGCATCAACTCCACCGCCTACCAGCCCGGGCCCTACTCCAAGACCTACGAGTTCGGCGTGGTCAACTTCATCGACTGGTACAGCGAGCGCCTGCTCAACAACCTCGGCGCCGAACCGGCGCCCTACCTCAAGGGCGTACCGGTCACCGGCTGAACTGCGCCCGCCCGCAGACCCTGACAGCCTGGCAAGCTCGGCAGCGGCTACAGATTCACCTCTGTAGCCGCCACACCCGTGGTATCAGACCAGGGGCCAGCGCACCGTGCCTTTCTCGCTGACGAACTGCTCGGTGATCTGCGCTCCCTGCAGTTTCACCCGGGCATAACCGTTGAGCACCCGCAGCGGGTAGTTGGCATCGCCGGCTTTCTGGGTTTCCGACCACAACACCCCAGGCGCGCCATCCAGCTCGCTGGCATCGCCATAGGGAATCGCCCCGTGGCCGACGCAACGCCCATTCATCACCCCCATGCCCTGGGGATCGGTCCTGGATGCGTAGAAAATGCCGTTGTGCAGGTGCCCCCAGTACCAATAGTCCGGCGCGCGATTGCCCAGGGCCTTGCACACCTGGCCGTACAGCGCGGTCGGGGTCTTGCCGGTGATGTCCAGACCCTGGTGATGGCTGAGCAGGATGATCTTGCGGCCCTGGCCGTGGCTGGCCATCAAATCGCTGAGCCATTGCTCCTGGACGGCATTGAGGTTGCCGTCCATGTACAGCTGCATCTCATCGGAGGCGTAGGCGCTGTCCAGGCCGATGACCAGCCAGTGGGTATTGAACAGGGCGAAGTAGCTGGTGTCCTGCTGGTCCGGGAACAGCGTCTGGATCTCATCGAAGTAACCATGGGCACCGCTGTACATCTCATGGTTGGAGTTGAGGCTGAACGAGGCCTTGCTGCCCATGGGCCAGGACGCCAGGTTGTTCTTTTCATCGCTGTCGGTGCCGGCGTAGTACACATCCCCCAGGTGGATGGTCACCTGCGGCTGGTCCGCTGTGATCAGGTCGGCCACCCGCTGCGCCGCCGACTGGGGCTCGAAGTAGCCGGTGCCCCAATCCCCGGCCAGGTCCAGCAGGACCTCATCGGGGATTTCCAGCAGCGCCGGGGTGGTGCCGAAGGTGGCGTGGTCGCGCAGGTTCTCGATCCAGGCCACCAGGGCTTCGCTCCACTTCAGGTCCAGCAGTTCCCACTTGCGACAGCCCAGCAGGCTGCCGTCCTTGAGCACCTGGGTCGCCAACTGGTCCACCGATTGCGGCAGGGGCTGGGCCGCCCCCAGGTGCAACACCGACATGCCATGGGCCAGCTCCCAGGGCACCGGCGGCTGGCCCGGCGGCAAGTCACCGTGGGCGATGGCGTATTGCGCCTGGTCGTGGGCGCGCTGTACCAGGTCGAGGATGGCTTGCAGCTCCTTGGGCTCGAGCTGGTTGCGCAGTTTTTTCCAGGCCAGGTCGAACCGAGCGACCAGGCCATCGACCTGGGCTTTCACCCGGTCGAATTCATGTTCCAGACTACTTGCCAGTGACATAGCGGTATCCCTCCTGATAGTCCTGCGGCGGCACGGGTTGCTCGCCTCACAGGGTCTTCATGTATTCGATCAACTGCCATTTCTGCTGCTCGGAAAGCTGCGTGCCGTACAGGTGGCCGCCATTGCCGTTGCCTTCCAGGCGGGTGTCGTACTTGAAGTAGGCCGGCCCTTTCGGCGCCGGACCGCTGGTGATGAACCCGACCTTCTGCGGGTCGTAGATATCCGAGCCGGTGTAGAACACCTGGGGCCGTTGCTCCGGCGCCTGCAGCAGGTCCCACAGGCTGGGTACCGAGCCGTTGTGCAGGTAGGGCGCGCGCAGCCAGATGCCATCGGTGGGCGTGTTGCTGTAGCTCTGGGTCTTGCGATAGGCGCCAAAGTCGAAGGGCGGTTTCTTGAAGCCGTGGAAGGCCTGGACCAACCCGGTGGTGAAGGAATCCAGGCGATGCGGGTCGGTACCCAATACCTGGATATCGGTGGTCACCTGGCCGGTGTCGGCCTTGCCGAAATCATGGCAACCGGCGCAATTGGCCTCCCACAGCGGTTTGCCCTGGGCCACCTTGGCCTGGTCGATGGCGAACGGCCAGGCCGGCGGCTTGTGCCCCAGCAGCCAGTTGGTGACCCGATTGAAGCTTGCCGGCAACACCGACTCCGGCGTCGCCCCCACGGCCATCGCCGCGGCGTAGTTGCGCTCGCGGATCTGGTTGTTGTTGCCATCCCAGTGCAGGTACATCGACTCCCGGGGCTTCTGGTTCCAGATCTGCGGCAGATCGACGGTGCCGATGGTGGAGTCGTCGGGGAAACCGAACACCACCATCTTGGTCGGGTTGAAGGTGTCGGTGCGCCCCGGCCCCTGCGCCGGCCGCAGTTTCTGCCAGGCATAGGCCTGTTTCTGCTTGAGCAGCGCGCTCTTGGCCATGGGCATGATCAGGTAGCGGTTGTACAGGCGCTCGACCAGGCCCAGCTGGAACTTGGCGTTGATCGCGTTCATCAGCGCATCGATGGTGAATTTCGGATCGCTGGCGCAATCGTAGGCGAACCACTGGAAGGCCTGGAGCTGCATCAGGTTGGCCGGGGCGGTAGGCACCACCTGGGACACATCGCCGGCACTGGCCCGGTAGGCCCCGGTATGGCACAGGGCGCAGTTGGGCTCCACCGTCGGGTAGCCCAGTTGCCGCTTGGCCATGCCCACCGGCAGGTCGCGGCCATTTTCATAGAGGAAGCCGAAGACCTCGTAGCCACCGGCCCGGGGCATTTTCTCCGGGCACAGCTGCGGCAGCACGGCGAACAAGTAGTAGGGAATCCGCGCCTCGATCCCCAGGCCGATGGCCGCGTACTTGAAGTGATCCTCGTCGGAGGCTTCCGGCGGTTGCGGCACCTCGCGCAGCATGTTGACCCAGGTTGCATAACCCACCAGCCCCAGGACCAGCAGTACCAGCAGGGTCGCCACGCGAAAGCCCTGCCGCCGCCACCGACTCTCCCAGCCCTGGCACCCGGCGCGCAGTCCGGCCTTGAGCAGGGCCCAGGGCCGATTGGCCGGGGCACTGCCCAGGTACAGCAAGATGCCCAGTACCAGGAACATGCCCAGGTCGCCCATGAGCATGGGCACGAACACCTGGGACTGATTGCTGGTGTCGATCAGGTAGATCCAGAACACCACCGCCACCAGCCGCGACAGCACGCAGAGCCAGGAATGCACCACGTAGCGCGGCGCATTGAAGCCCGAGGGCATGTAGAACAGGCTGATGCCCACCAGCAGCATGCCGGCGTTCTCCAGCCAGGGATCGGACAGCACCGGCGGCAGGCCGACCACGGCGGTCAGCAGGGCCGGGGCGAACAACGCCGGCAGGGCGAACACCATGTTCATGGCGATGCCCAGCCAGATGAAGCGTTGGAACCAGCGGATATATGCGTTCATCCCTTTCACCCTCGCCTGGATATCCCTGAAGCCGCGGTTGCCGAGCGTACCGGGACGCTCAACCCAGGGCGGTCTTCTCCAGGTGCGCGAGGATCAGCGGGTACACATCCACCACCGCGTTCTGGCCGAAGATGCAGTCGATATGCCCGTAGCCTGGCACCACATGCCGGCTGAACAACTCGGGGCCATGCAACTGGCACAGGCGCTCGTAGGTCTTCTGGGTGCTCAGCGGCAGGTAGCACTGGTTGTCGGCGCCGCTGATGAAGCAGATCGGCAGCTTCAGCCGATCGAAATGCGGCATGTAGACGTCATGTCCCTTGAAGTCCACCAGGTGGCCCTTGCGGCAGATCAGCGCCAGGTGCTCGAAGGTCTGGATGTTGGACTCGCCGAACAGCTCGTGCAGGTTGTCGTGCAGGTTCTGGTTGAGGGTGTCGTGGCGATACAGCGAGGCGTACATGAAGGTGATGCGATGGCACACCGGGTTGGTGCAATAGCCCTGGGCCTCGATCCGCGCATAACCGTTGAGCGCCTTGTCGTAGAGCTTGTTGAACCAGCTTTCCTTGCTGTCGGCATAGGCCGTCAGCGACTTGATGCCGATGGCGTCGAGCATGCCCGGCAAGTGCAGCCCGGCCTTGATCCCGGTGGCGGTGGCCACCACGGTGTCGGCGGCGATCTGCGAGCAGACCACCGAACGCACATGCTCCAGGCCCGCCAGCAGCGACATGAAGAAGGTGGTGGCGCCATAGCAGTGCACCACGCATTGCACGTCCCGGGCGCCGGTGGCCTCGCGGACCTGGGCGATGGCGGCCTTGAAGTCGTAGGCGGCGATCTGGTCGCCGTTGCATTCCTGCTTGCTGGCCGGCAACAGGATGCTGACCCGGAAATCCAGGAGCCAGACGTCATAGCCGTACTTGCACAGGTACTCCAGCAGGTTGGTCTGGATGGTGTCGGTGGAGAAGATGTTGGAACCCACGCCCAGGCCATGGACCAGCATCACCGGGCCCTTGCCTCCGGCCCGGTAGCGGGTCAGGCGCAGTTGCACGCGGTCTTCGGTCTCGAAGAACTGCACGCTCGGCGCCGGCGCGGCCAACGGCCGCTTGACCCGTGGCGGAGCGTCGGGATTGAAGTAGATATCGCCGGCGAACACCCCGCCGTAGCTTTCCCAGAGGATCCCGGCAAAGAACTTGCCGAAACGCGCCAGGGCCTCGATGCGCTCACGCTCGTTGCGGGCGTTGAGCACCTTCATGGTGGTCATCTGCCGGGCGAAATCCGCAGGCTGGATGTGCATCACTCCCGAGCCCAGTACCGGCCCGCTCTTGTCCTGGCCCCGGTACAGGGTCACGTAGAGGGTGCTGGTATCGGGCCAGATGTTCAGCACGCCGTGGTCCTCGGGCACGGTCTTAAAGGCGCTGAAGTAATAGTCGCTGCCATCCTCGGCACAAAGGCGCATGTCGTAGTTCATGTGCCGCACGCCCACCTGCTGCTGGTATTGCTCGAACAGGTTGAACACCCCATGGCTGGCCACCAGGGGCTGAGGCGACAGCATCGGCGCGTCCAGGGTGCCCACCAGGGTCGCGGCGTGCTCGGGCTCCTTGATCATCCGGTTGAGGTCGGCGGCGGTGATGGTCAGGGTGAACTCGATGGGCGAGTTCTGCTCTTCGCCGCGCTTGGCCGCTGCTTGATAGAGCGCCAGGTCGGTGCCCTGGGGCTGGGTAAAGGCCGTGGAGAAGAAACCCTTCATGGTCTCGGTGAACTGCACGCCCAGGGTCGGCGCCGCAGCCGGCTTGCCAGGGGCCGAGGGCAGGCGGTAGTCGATCTTCCAGCCGCGGTCCTCGGCCAGCAGTTGCATGGTGCGCTCGCTCACCGCCGAGATGGTCAGCAGTGGATTGACCGCCAGGGAGGTAGGGATCACCGCGCCATCGGCCACATAGAGCCCGGGATAGACATCGGTGCCCTGGGTGCCGCTGAACACCTGCCCCTTGTGGTTGACCACGCCCTGGCCCGCGTCCTCGCCCATCACGCAGCCGCCCAGGGGGTGGACCGAGACGATGCTGTGCTTGAGCAGCTTGGTCCAGATCGGGTTCTCCACCCAGACCCCGCCCAGGGCCCGGGTGCTCTGGTGCAGGCGCTCGTTGCCCAGCACCACGTTGGGTTGCTCGCCCACCCCCGGCCAGTCGATGCGCAACTGGTCCTGGGCGTCCAGCAGCATGCGCCCGCGACCGTTGTCGTGGCTCATGATCAGGTAGGTCTGCATGTTGTGCAGGGCGCCATGGTAGGGCCCGCGCAAAAAGCTTTCGGCCTCGCGCTCCTTGTAGCCCAGCTTGCCGCTCAAGCTGTTGTCGGTGGCCTGGCCCAGGGTACTGGCGAACAGCGCCATGCTCGGCACCATGGCCTGGCCGAGGGCGCCAGGGATCGAGCCCTCCTCGATGACCATGCGGCTGGTGCGGTCGCCCTCGGTGCGCATGTCGATCACCGAGGTGATGCATGGGCCCACGGGTTTCAACTCGCTGGCCGGGTGAGTGCCGAAGCCGATGCCGTTGATCGGTTGCTCGCAGTTGTGGCCGAAACCGAGGATGTCGCCGTTGCCGCTCATGTGTTCGCCCAACTGGGCCGAAGTGGCCAGGCCCTTGGCCCGCGAGCGCAGGAGGATCTCGGTGGAGCCCAGGGTGCCGGCGGACAGCACGACGATATCGGCCTTGACGAACAGGGTCGGCGCCGAGAACTTCTCGCGACCGCTGTCCAGGTACTGGAAGTGCACGATCCATCCGTCGCCGTCGCGCTCCAGGTGGCGCACCTGGGCCTGGCAGAAAATCTCGGCGCCATGGTTACAGGCGTCGGGCAGATAGTTCATCAAGGTGGTGTTCTTGGCCTTGTTGTTACAGCCCGAGACGCAGTCGCCGCATTGGTTGCAGGGCAGTTGCTCGACCCCGACATGGTTGAGGTTGTTGGGCAGCTTGTTGAAGGTCACGTTGATCGGCGGCTTGTAGAAATGCGCGCCCTGCTTGAGGTAGTCCGCAGACTTGCGGTGCGCCTTGAGCTTGTCCAGGGCCGGCGCCGAATCGGGATAGGGATTGGGTTTGAGCATCTCCCGGGCCAGGGCGAAGCCTTGCTTGAGCAAGGTATCGCGGTGGTCGCGCACCGCCTGGGGCCAGCGTGGGTCGTCGAATACCCCGGGCTCGGGTTCCAGGGCGACGTTGGCGTTGATCAACGAAGTGCCGCCCAGGCCACAACCCACCACCACGTTCTGCTGGGCGTTGACATGCAGGTCGAACAAGCCGGTGCGCGAACCGATATGCCCATCGGGATCGTGCACCTGCAATTCCTCGGTGGCGCTGACCAGGGTGTTGGGAAACTCCCCGGGGCGAATCTCCCGCCCACGCTCCAGCAGGCACACCCGGCGCCCGGCCCGGGACAATCGCGAAGCGGCGATGCCGCCGCCATAGCCGGAGCCGATGACGACGACGTCGTAGTGTTCCTGGATCTCGCTGATGGGGGTGGCGATCCGAGTCATGGCGGGGTTCCTCTCAGGCAGATGGGGCGACTCTCATGGCCGCTTCCTTCAGGTGAAACCGATCACGCAGGCAGCCGCACGGACCGGCCGCTGCGCCAGAAACGCAAACCGTGGAAAATCAGGGTCGGGATCGAACAGCCGCTGGGGCTATAGACGTGCGCGCTGGTTGGCGGCACGGCGGCGGGTGCGCCGGGGGAAGGTCCCGCTGCAGGAAGCCTGTGATGAACGACAATCCATTGCCTGCGCTCCCTGGACCGGATGTGGATAAGTGACGAACCGGTCCCAGTGGCATCAGTCAAGTCAGGCCGCTTGCCACTGTCAAGGCGGGCATTAGAACTGTATGAAATTTGATCTATTGCCGTACACGCTATGAATTACAAGGCCCGTAGCGGTTGGCGAACAACTTATCCACACCTTGGCCCACAGCAATTGTGGGCAAGTGCACCGGGGATGGGGATATTTCCTTGGGGATTCCCAGGAAAATCCATGGGTTAGGCAAAAACAAGCGTTTGACACGCTATTGATCATTTTTTGAACAAAACCCTGTAAGCCTTGCTGTACATGGCCTACAGCGCGAGGCGAACACCTTATCCACAGATCGGCCAACAGACTTTGGGGGCAACTACAGCCGCTGCCCGCGATTTCTGTGGAAAAGCCCTCCAGGCCAGGAAAATTCCGCCTTGCAAGCGCCAGGACAGGGCCAGGATCACGATTTGGGTGTTTTTTGATCAGTTCGCGCCAAGCCTTGTCCTGCAAGGGCTACAGCCCTGAGCGAACATCTTATCCACAAAAGCGCCAACAGACTTTGGGGGCAACTGCTGTGCACAACTGTCCCCTGATGAGTCCGACACCGCGGAAAAAAGCCAGGAAAAACCACAAGTTAGCCTGATCAAATTTCGTACAGATGGCTGCGGGGCTTGTTCTGCATGGGCTGGAGCAAGGCGCGAACATCTTATCCACAGAGCCGCGCACAGGGATTGTGAGTAACCGTGCAAACTGGACTGCAAGCCAGGCCCCCGCAGGAGCAGCCGGTCGACGCTCGATTGCTCGCAATAGCGCTAGTACAACCGGTGCAGCCCTAGCGGAGCACCCCTTCCTCCAGCAACAACTTGAAGATGGCCTCGGCCCCGGCTTGCGCGCTGACGTCCTTGAGTACCTGGCCGGTACCGCCGCTGGCCTTGGCCGTGGCGGCCTTCATGCGGTCGGCGCCGCTCTTGGCCTTGATCACCTTCAAGCGCTTGGGCCTTGGCCTGGCCGGCTGCAGGCTGGCGCCGGTGAACAACTCGTCCTCCACCACCATGACCTGGTCGGCGCGCAACATCCCGCGCCGTGCCGGGCCATAGGCACTCTGGCGAGGCTTGGGCGCGGCGTTATCCACAGTGGCGAGGAACGGCAGGCGCACCTTGAGCCGGCGCCGCTGGCCCCGGGGCAAGGCTTGCAGTACATGAGCCACGCCATCTTCCAGGGATTCCACCTCGGCCAGCCCCACCACCAGCGGCCAGCCCAGGTTCTCGGCCAGCAGGAACGGCAGCATGCCCGAGCCTTCACCGGTTTCCGCCTGGCTGCCGGTCAACACCACCTGGGCCCCGGCATGGCGCAGGTACTGGGCCAAGGCTGGCAAGGCATCGGCGCCGGCCGGCTGCTCCAATACATGCAATTGCTCCAGGCCCATGCCCAGGTAGGCGCGCAAGGCCGGCTCGGCGGCGTCGCCGGCGTGCAGCACCTGCAGTTGTCCACCGGCCAGTTGCAGGCCCAGTTCCACGGCCCGGGCATCCTGTTCGGCACGCCGTGGCCGACCGGAGGTCGGATGCGCGCCGATGGAGACCAGGCTGATCACGTTGCTGTTCATAAGGGTTCCCTCAAGCCGCATCGCGCTTGGCGGCGCTGCGGTAGGCTTCGACGGCGGCGATCAGCGCCTCGAGGATCGCGGCGCTGTCGCCGATCACCGCCAGGTCGGCGCGCTTGATCATGTCGCAGCCCGGGTCCATGTTGATCGCCACCACCTTGTCGCAAGCGCCGATGCCCTGCAGGTGCTGGATCGCCCCGGAGATCCCCACCGCCACGTAGACCCGCGCGGTCACCCAGGTACCGGTGGCCCCCACCTGGCGGTCGCGGGGCATGAAGCCGTCGTCCACCGCCACCCGCGAGGCGCCCTCGGTGGCCCCCAGGGCCTGGGCCGCGCGATGGAACAGTGCCCAGTCCTTGACCCCGTTGCCCCCGGACAGGATGAATTCGGCCTCGGCCATGGGAATCGCCGCCGGGTCCACCGCCACTGCGCCCAGATCCTCGATTCGTGCCAGGCTGCGGGCCACGCTTGTGGATAACTCCACCGGCAAGGCTTCGTGACGGGTTTCGCTGACCGGCTCGGCACATTCGGCCGCCGCCAGTATCAGCCGTGGTAGAGGTCGTGCCAGATCCTCCAGGCCCGCACCGGCGCGGCCGATGCATTGCCCTTCCTTGACCTGCCAGACCCGGGTCGCCGGGCGTTCGCCCAGGGCCGCGGCAAAACGCCGGCCCAATTCGCCACCGCCACTGCGGCTGTCGGGCAGCAGCCAATGGCGCGGGTTGAACTGGTTATCCACAGCGCGCAGGCCCTGGACCCGTTGCTCCGGTGCATAACCGTCGAACTCGCTACCCGGCAGCACCAGCAGGCGGTCGACCCCGGCCGTGGCGAAATTCGACTCCTTGTGCTCGCCGAACACCACCGCCAGCACCGCGCCGTCCTGGCCAGCCAGTTGCCGGGCCAGGCCCAGCAAGTCGCGGTCGTGGCTGCTCAGGCGGCCGCCGACCATGTCCGGCACCACGTTGATGTAGAACGCTGGCTGCGCCAGCTGGTGCAGCGGCAATTGCACCTCGACCGCCGCCGTGCGCTTGTGGCTGCTGCCACCTTGCTGGGCGCCGCTGCGATCGATGCGCTTGAGCCCGTTGGGGCCGACAAAACCCATGTCGTGGGGGTTCTTGCGCACCAGGCCATTGGGCCCCATCCAGCTGTGCTGCGCCGGTTGCATGGCCGCATGCAGCGGGTGCAGGCGGTTGCGGGCGATCCATTCGGCGCGGGGATCGCGGCGGATAATCTCGCTCATCAGTGCACCTCCGCAGGTTCGGCTTTCACCACTGGCGCCTTGCTCGGGGTCGCGCTTTCCAGCAGGGCCTCGGCCACCAGTTCGGCGATGTCCTTGATCATCGGCCGGGGCTCCACCACCCCTTCGAGCATTGCCGTGCATTGCGGACAACCCACCGCCACCAGCTCGGCGCCGGTCTCGCGGATGTCTTCCATGCGCATGTCGGGAATCCGCTGCTTGCCGGGAATGTCGGTGATCGGCGCGCCACCGCCACCGCCACAGCAGCGGGAGCGGAAACCTGCGCGCTGCATTTCCTTGACCTCGATCCCCAGGGCGCGCAGCACCTGGCGCGGGGCTTCGTACTCACCGTTGTAGCGGCCCAGGTAGCAGGGGTCGTGATAGGTCACGCTGCCACCCTTGTGCCGGCCAAGATCGAGTTGGCCGGCGGCGATCAGCTCGGCGATGTAGGTGCTGTGGTGCTGTACCTGGTAGTCACCGCCCAGGGCGCCGTATTCGTTTTTCAGCACATGGAAGCTGTGGGGATCGCAGGTGACGATGCGCTGGAACTGGTACTTGGCCAGGGTCTGGATATTGCGCCGAGCCAGTTGCTGGAAGGTCGCCTCGTCGCCCAGGCGCCGGGCCACGTCGCCACTGTCGCGTTCTTCCAGGCCCAGCACGGCGAAATCCACGCCCGCGGCCTTCAGCACCTTGACGAAGGCCCGCAGGGTACGCTGGTTGCGCATGTCGAAGGCGCCGTCGCCGACCCAGAACAGCACCTCGGTGCTCTTCACTTCAGGCAGCAGCTTGAGGTTGAGGTCGGCCGCCCAGTTCATCCGCCCCCCGGGGTTGAAACCGCCCGGGTTGTCGGTGGCGATCAGGTTCTCCAGCACCTCGGCGCCCTTGTTCGGCGTGGCGCCTTTTTCCAGGGTCAGGTGGCGGCGCATGTCGACGATGGCATCGACGTGCTCGATCATCATCGGGCATTCCTCGACGCAGGCCCGGCAGGTGGTGCACGACCACAGAGTCTCGGCATCCACCAGGGCCTTGCCCTGCAGCGCGACGATCGGCAGGTGCGGGCCACCGTGGTGTTCGCCCAGCGGCTGGCCGCGACCGTCGAGGGACGGATAGGGGCTGCCGGCGAAGTGGGCATCGCTGCCACCGGCCAGGCCGACGACCATGTCCTGGATCAGCTTCTTGGGGTTCAGCGGCTGGCCGGCGGCGAAGGCCGGGCAAGCCGCCTCGCACTTGCCGCACTGCACGCAGGCATCGAAGCCCAGCAGCTGGTTCCAGGTGAAGTCCACGGGTTTCTCCACGCCCAGGGGCGCGCTGGGGTCTTCCAGGTCCAGCGGCTTGAGGCCGGTGGAGCGACCGCCGCCGAAGCGTTCGGCACGCCGGTGCCAGGCCAGGTGCAGGGCACCGGCGAAGGCGTGTTTCATCGGCCCGCCCCAGGTCATGCCGAGGAACAGCTCCGACACGCCCCAAAGCACGCCCAGCGCGAGGATCGCCGCCAGCAGCCAGCCACCGAACTGCTCCGGGAGGATCCCGGCCACCGGCAGGGTCACCAGGAAGAAGCTCGCGGAAAACGCCAGCAGGCTCTTGGGCAGGCGCATCCACGGGCCCTTGGACAAGCGCGACGGCGGGTTGCGCCGGCGCCGGTAGACGAAGATCGCCCCCACGAACATCAGCGCCGACATCAGCAGCAAGGCATAGGCCAGCACGCGGTTGTGCAGGCCGAAGCCGTGCACCAGCAGCGCCAGGACGATGGAAGCCACCGCGCCACCGGCGGTGGCCACGTGGGTGTTGGCGATGTACTTGTCGCGGGCCACCACATGGTGCAGGTCCACCATGTAGCGCCGGGGCATGGCCAGCAGGCCGCCGACCAGGTCGACCTTGGAGGCTCGCCCCCGGCGCCACATGGCCGCGCGCCGCAACGCGCCGAGGACCGCCAGGCCCAGGGCAGCGAACAGCAGGATGGGAAGAAGGGTATTCAACATCACAGTCACCTTAAGGTCAGCTGCAAGCGGCTAGCTTCAAGCGGCAAGAAAACACAAGGCTGAGCATTCGCTCTGGCTGGCCGCTCAAAACCTGCAACGGCGGCTAAAAGTCCTTACAGAACGCCAGGGGCAAGCGACAAGCAAAAGCACTGCCGAACACCTGCTTCAACTTGCCGCTTGCAGCTTGAAACTTGTCGCTGCCGTCAAAAGTCCTTGCACAGGCGCAGGGCGTCGTAGATCGCGGCATGGGTGTTGCGCTGGGACACGCAATCGCCGATGCGGAACAGCAGGTAGCCGTCGCCCGCTTCGCCCAGGCAAGGCTGCGGCTTGATCGCGAACAGCGCCTCGACGTCGATCTGGCCCTTGTTGCGCGAGCCGTCCTTGAGCCCGTAGTACAGCGCCTCGTCGGGGCGCACGCCGTTCTCCACCACCACCTGGTCCACCACCCGCTCCTCGCGGGCGCCGGTGTATTCGTTCTCCAGTACCGCCACCAGCTTGTCGCCCTCGCGGTAGACCTTCTCCAGGGTCAGGTCCCCGGTCATGATCACTTCCTTGGGGTACAGGCTGCGGTAGTAGGTGGGGAACGAGGTGCCGCCGATGGCGATGCCGGGCTTGATGTCATCGGTGACGATCTCCACCTGCGAGCCCTTGTCGGCCAGGTAGTCGGCGACCGACATCCCGGTGAATTCGCAGATGGTGTCGTACACCAGCACGTTCTTGCCCGGGGCGACCCGGCCATCGAGGATGTCCCAGCTGCTGACCACCAGCCCTGCGGCGGCGCCCCAGTGTTCGTTCTGCTCGATGAACGGATGGCCACCCACCGCCAGCACCACCACGTCGGGGCGCAGGTCGAGGATGGTCGCCGCGTCCGCCGCGGTGCCCAGGCGCAGGTCGACCTTCAGCCGCGCCAGCTCCAGTTGGTACCAGCGGGTGATGCCGGCGATCTGGTCGCGCTGCGGAGCCTTGGAGGCGGTGGTGATCTGTCCGCCGATCGCCTCTTTCTTCTCGAACAGGGTCACGTCGTGGCCACGCTCGGCCGCCACCCGGGCCGCTTCCATGCCCGCAGGGCCGGCGCCGACCACCACCACCTTGCGCTTGGCGCCGGTGGTCTTCTCGATGATGTGCGGCACGCCCATGTATTCACGGGAAGTGGCGGCGTTCTGGATGCACAGCACGTCCAGGCCCTGGTACTGGCGGTCGATGCAGTAGTTGGCACCCACGCACTGCTTGATCTGGTCGATCTGGCCCATCTTGATCTTGGCGATCAGGTGCGGGTCGGCCATGTGTGCGCGGGTCATGCCGACCATGTCGACGTAGCCGCCCTCGAGGATGCGCGTGGCCTGGTTCGGGTCCTTGATGTTCTGCGCGTGCAGCACCGGGACCTTGACCACTTCCTTGATGCCCGCCGCCAGGTGCAGGAACGGCTCCGGCGGGAAGCTCATGTTGGGGATGACGTTGGCCAGGGTGTTGTGGGTGTCGCAACCGGAACCGACCACGCCGAGGAAGTCGAGCATGCCGGTGTCGTCGTAGTACTTGGCGATCTGCTTCATGTCCTCGTGGGACAGGCCGTCGGGGTGGAATTCGTCGCCGCAGATGCGCATGCCGACGCAGAAATCGTCGCCGACCTCGGCGCGCACCGCCTTGAGCACCTCCAGGCCGAAGCGCATGCGCTTCTCGAAGGTGCCGCCCCATTCGTCGGTCCGCTTGTTGACCCGCGGGCTCCAGAACTGGTCGATCATGTGCTGGTGCACCGCCGACAGCTCCACGCCGTCCAGGCCACCTTCCTTGGCGCGACGGGCGGCTTGGGCGTAGTTGCCGATCACCCGCCAGATTTCTTCCACCTCGATGGTCTTGCAGGTGGCGCGGTGCACCGGCTCACGGACCCCGGACGGCGACATCAGGGTCGGCCAGTTGAAGCCGTCCCAGCGCGAGCGCCGGCCCATGTGGGTAATCTGGATCATGATCTTGGCGCCGTGCTTGTGCATGGCGTCGGAGAGGTTCTGGAAGTGCGGGATGATGCGGTCGGTGGACAGGTTCACCGAGCTCCACCATTCCTGGGGGCTGTCGATGGCCACCACCGAGGAGCCACCGCAGATCGCCAGGCCGATGCCGCCCTTGGCCTTTTCCTCGTAGTACTTCACGTAGCGCTCGGTGGTCATGCCGCCGTCGGTGGCGTAGACCTCGGCGTGGGCGGTACTGAGCACGCGGTTGCGGATGGTCAGTTTGCCGATCTGGATCGGCTGGAACATCGCTTCGAAAGCCATTGTCTTGAACTCCGCTTACAACGCTTTGACGACGAACAGGCCGTCGTCGTGCCCTTCTTCGGAACCACCGTAGACTTGCTCTGCCACGGTGCGGATCTTGCTGCCACGGGCCGCCAGGATCTGGTCCATGGCGCCGGCGAACCAGCCGGTGAACATGTAGTCCACCTTGCGCCCGCACTTGCCGTAGACGTAGACGAAGGCCGAGTGCTCGAGCTTGACGCTGGCGGTACCCTGGTCGAGGTCGATGTCCTGGATCTTGAACAGGCCCCAGCCGCGCTGGGAGAGACGCTTCATGTAGTGCTCGAACACCGCCACGCCTTCCAGGCCATGGCATTGGGCTTCTTTCTCGCACCAGTGCCAGGCGGACTTGTAGCCGGCCTTGTAGAGGATCTCGGCATAGGCGTCGGCACCCAGCACTTCCTCGATGCCCATGTGGTTGTTGACGAAGAAATGCCGCGGCACGTACAGCATCGGCAGGGCATCGGACGTCCAGACGCCGGTCTCGCTGTCGACTTCGATGGGCAGTTGCGGGGCGATCTTGGCCATGGAAACTTGACTCCAGAAATTCATTCTTGGCTTGGCAAAGCCTTGGCTTTGCATGGAAAAAATTCGCGTGAATACCGCTGGAGCCGTCGTGAGCACACCGAGAGCAAGGAGTCCCGCAGCGACAGGCGAGGGCAGTACGCATGTACGGCGAGCCTGTCGCGAGGACGCGACGCTGCTATCGGTGGGCGCAGCAAGCTCCGAGGGTGTTCATCACTCGCCCCAGACGTCCTTGAGTACATTCACCCAGTTCTCGCCCATGATCTTGCGCACCACGCGCTCGGAGTGGCCGCGCTTGAGCAGGGTCTGGGTGAGGTTGGGGAATTCGCCCACGGTACGGATGCCCAGCGGGTTGATGATCTTGCCGAAGTTGGTCAGGCGCCGGGCGTAGCCCTTGTCGTGGGTCAGGTACTCGAAGAAGTCCTGGCCGTGGCCCTGGGTGAAGTCGGTGCCGATGCCGATGGCGTCTTCACCGACGATGTTCATGGTGTACTCGATGGCCTCGGCATAGTCGTCGATGGTCGAGTCGATGCCCTTGGCCAGGAATGGCGCGAACATGGTCACGCCGACGAAGCCGCCGTGGTCGGCGATGAACTTCAGTTCGGCATCGGACTTGTTGCGCGGGTGTTCTTTCAGGCCCGAAGGCAGGCAATGGGAGTAGCAGACCGGCTTCTTCGATTCGAGGATGACTTCCTCGCTGGTCTTGGAGCCGACGTGGGACAGGTCGCACATGATGCCGACGCGGTTCATCTCGGCGACGATCTCGCGGCCGAAACCCGACAGCCCGCCGTCGCGCTCGTAGCAGCCGGTGCCCACCAGGTTCTGGGTGTTGTAGCACATCTGCACGATGCCCACGCCCAACTGCTTGAACACGTCCACGTAGGCGATCTGGTCCTCGAAGGCGTGGGCGTTCTGGAAGCCGAAGAGGATGCCGGTCTTGCCCAGTTCCTTGGCCTTGCGGATGTCGGCGGTGGTGCGCACCGGCATCACCAGGTCGCTGTTGTCGCGGATCAGCTTCTGGCTGGCGGCGATCTGGTCGACGGTGGCCTTGAAGCCCTCCCAGACCGACACCGTGCAGTTGGCTGCGGTCAGGCCGCCCTTGCGCATGTCCTCGAACAGTTCGCGGTTCCATTTGGCGATGATCAATCCGTCGATAACGATGCTGTCGGCGTGCAGTTCGGCTGGGCTCATCAGGCTGTCCCCTTTTATCTGGCGATTCCTGCGCCGAATCGTCTGCCGGCGCTTTGGGGCCAGCATATGCCTGAGGACCAGGGCGCCCCGGTGCAAAAACGACAGGGGGTTTGCCGAAAGCGTCAAGCGCCGACGAAGCGCCATGCCAGGCTCCGCGAAAACCGCGCCAGAGCAGACACGAACAGGCGCGAAAGCACAGCCCAGGGGCCTGGATGGGCATTGCCTGCTGGGCCTGGGCGGGAGTTTTCACGCGGCCCGGGGCAGGCTCTGTTCTTTGCTCGAACCTTGGGCCAGAATTCGCCGCTTCAACCAAGGCTTCACCGGATTAGAGGCAGCGCTGCAATGAAGAAACCGATCTTCCTGGCCCTGATACTGCTGGCGAGCGGCGCCCAGGCTGCCGAAGAGGCCGACGGCTCGCCCTGCGACGGCGTGGAAAACGACGTGCAGACCCTGGAGTGCGCGACCTATAACAGGACCACCGCCGAGCAACTGCTCAATGACAACGTGCAGAGCCTGCTGGAACGCCTGGGCACTTTGTATGGCAACGACAAGGCCCAGTTGGGCGACATCACCGCCAAGGTCAAGAACGCCCAGCAGCTGTGGCAGAAGCAGCGCGACGCCGACTGCGCCGTGGAATCCTTCCCGGCCAAGCCCGGCAGCAAGGCCTACAACATCGCCAGCAACGATTGCCTGGCGCGCATGAGCGACGAGCGTTCGGAGTTCATCGAGTCCATCGCCCAGGAGTGATCCCCTGGCGCCGATCCGGGGACGCGCCAGCGTCCCCGCCCCTTCGCGAGCCGCAAGGCTGTGCTTGAATACCCTGTAAAACCTGGACTGCCAGCCTGTTCAACGCAGGGCCAGGGGCTCTTGCCCAGGGATTGGGGGACACCATGGATTTTTCACTGGATCAGCTGCGGATGTTCGTCCAGGCCGCCCGCACCGGCTCGTTCTCGGCCGCCGCGCGCCAGCTGGGCAAGACCCAGTCCACCGTCAGCCTGGCCATCGCCAACCTGGAGGACGACCTGAGGGTGGAGCTGTTCGACCGCAGCACTCGCAGCCCGGCGTTGACCGCCACTGGTCGGAAAATCCTGCTGCAGGCCGAGGCGGTGCTGGAACGCTGCCAGGACCTGCAAGCCAGCGCCGATGGCTTGTCCCAGGAGCCGGAGCCGCAACTGACGCTGGCGATCCAGGCCCCTTGCGGCCCACTGCTGCCGCTGCTGCGCGAGTTCGAGCAGGCTTTCCCCCAGGTTGACCTGCTGCTGCGCCAGCCTCACTCCAGCAGTGCCAGTGAACTGGTAGCCCGGGGTGAGGCAGCACTCGGCCTGGCCCCCTCAGCGCCTGGTTATCCCCAGGCGCTGGAGTTCCAGCAAGTGGGCCGCTTGCACCTGGTGCATGCCTGCCGCCCGGATCATCCCCTGGCGCAGCGCAACCCTCTGAGCGCCGACGACTTGCAGCAGCACCGGCGCCTGTGCGCCTCCAGCCTGCCCAGCCAGCAGCCCCCCAGCAGCGAGTACCTGCGTTGCCTCCAGCTGTGGCAGGTACAAGACCAACACGCACTGCTGGACATGCTGCGTGCCGGGCTCGGCTGGGCCGCCCTGCCCCGGCAACTGGTCCAGCGCGAGCTGGCCAGGGGCGAACTGGTGGAACTGCACCTGGCCGACCCGCTCCATGGCGACTGGCAGGTAGGCGTCGATCTGCTCTGGGCACGCCAAAGCCCCCTGGGCCAGGCCGGTACCTGGCTCAAGGAGCGCCTGCTGCACAGCCGGGTGTACGAAGTGGACCGTCGCGGACCGCCACCCGCCCGCTAGAGAGAGGGGCAACAAAGGGACAAGCTTCTGTCGTGGAGGAAATACAAGTCTCGGCCGCGCCGCGGCATTCGGCATTCGGCATTCGGCATTCGGCATTCGGCATTCGCGCCGACCAGCTGGAGCTGTAAGCTGCGCGCCAGCCAACGACTTTCACAAGGATTCCCCATGAGCATTTGCGGTATCGAGATCAAGGGCAGCGAAGCCATCTTCGCCCTCGCCTCCCTGCAAGGCGGCACGCTTGAACACCAGGCCATCGCCGTGAAGAAGATCGCCCTGGAAGACGACGATGAAGCGGCCAACGTGCGCACCTTCGCCGCCCAGGTGCGGGATTTTGTCCGCGAGCAGGGCATCACCCGGATCGCCATCAAGAAGCGCAGCAAGAAAGGCGAGTTCGCCGGTGGCCCCACCACCTTCAAGATCGAGGGCGTGTTCCAGTTGCTGGAGAATTGCGAGGTGACCCTGCTGTCGCCCCAGACCCTCACCGCCCAGCACAAAAAGCACGGCTACGAGCTGCCGGCGAGCCTCAACAAGTACCAGCACGAGGCCTACAAGGCGGCCTGCGCGGCGCTGCTGAAGAAGTAGTCCGCGTATCTGTAGGAGCGAGCGGGCGGCGATCCGACTGGCCCGCGATGGCGTACGGCCTGACCCTATGGGTTGCCTGCATCACGCGCCCGCTTCGCGCCCACCAATAGGGCAGCTCAGAGCCTGCTCACGGTCTAGCGAGCGACGTTCAGGCCAGGCAAAAATGCCTGAGAAAGCGCAATTCAGGGTCCTGATTGAGCATTTCAAAGCCTTTTTTAACACCCCATGGGCTAAGCGCAGCAGATCGTGGACAGGCTCTCAGGCCTTCTGGCTGTGTTGTCGGTCCTCCCGGGGGCAACGAGTGAACCGCGCGCGGTAGCTGCGGGTGAAGTAGGACGGCGATTCGAAACCGCAGGCGATGCTCACTTCCAGCACGCTCAGGTCGCTCTGGCGCAATAACTGGCGGGCCTTGTCCAGGCGCAGCCCGAGGTAGAAATTGCTCGGCGTGTCGTTGAGGTGCAGGCGGAACAGGCGCTCCAACTGGCGCCGGGTGATTTTCACCGACTCGGCCAGGGCCAGGGTGCTCAGGGGCGGCTCGCTGTGCTGCTCCATCTCGCCGATCACCTGCACCAGTTTCTTGTTGTTGATGCCGTAGCGGCTGGCGACCTCCATGCGCTGGTGGTCCTTGCGCGGACGGATGCGCCCCAGCACGAACTGCTCGCTGACCTGGATCGCCAGCTGCGGGCCGTGGGCCTGGCCGATCAGGTCGAGCATCATGTCGATGGACGCCGTGCCGCCAGCCGAGCTGATGCGCCGGCGGTCGATCTCGAACAGTTCCTGGGTGACGCTCAGCTGTGGATAAGACTCCTTGAAGGCGTCGATCGCTTCCCAGTGCAGGGCCACCCGGTGCCCTTCCAGCAGCCCGGCCTCGGCCAGCACCACGCTACCGGTGTCGATCCCGCCCAGGGTCACCCCTTCCCCATCCAGGCGCCGCAGCCAGTGCTCCAGGGCCGCGCCGAAGGACCGCAGCGGCTCGAACCCGGCCACCACCAGCAAGGTAGCGCCCTTCTTCAACGGCTCCAGCGCGGCATCGGCGTTGACCGACATGCCGTTGCTGGCCAGCACCGCCCCGCCATCCACACTCAACACATGCCAGCGATACAGCCCGCCGCGAAAGCGGTTGGCCACCCGCAAAGGCTCGATGGCCGAGATGAAGCCGATGGCCGAGAACCCCGGCAACAGCAAGAAGTAGAAATCCTGGGACATGGGACGCACTCGGAGGACGGGCGGCGTGGCCATTGTGATACGCCGTTTCCCGGGTGGCTTCAAGACGCGAGGTCGCTGCAGTGCAAGAGCCGGTCGCCGCTGTGCGTTTTCGCAACCCGCCAGCTGCGTAACGTGGCATCACCGGCGCACGAAGACGCCGGGCCCACAATAACGACCTGCCGAGGAAACCCTCATGAAACGACTGATCAGCCGTTGCGTCCTGGCTCTTAGCGGTACCCTCCTGTTCAGCTCCGGAACCATGGCCGCCGATGCCGCCAGTTGCCAGAACGTGCGCCTGGGCGTGGTCAACTGGACCGACGTGATCGCCACCAGCGCCATGGCCCAGGTCCTGCTCGACGGCCTCGGCTACAAGACCAAGCAGACCAGCGCCTCGCAGCAGATCATCTTCGCCGGCATCCGCGACCAGCGCCTGGACCTGTTCCTGGGCTACTGGAACCCGCTGATGACCCAGACCATCACCCCGTTCGTCGAGGCCGGCCAGGTCAAGGTCCTCGACCAGCCCAGCCTGAAAGACGCCCGCGCCACCCTCGCCGTCCCCACTTACCTGGCGGACAAAGGCCTGAAGAGCTTCGCCGACATCGTCCGCTTCGAGAAGGAACTGGGCGGCAAGATCTACGGCATCGAGCCCGGTTCCGGTGCCAATACCCAGATCAAGGCGATGATCGCCAAGAACCAGTTCGGCCTCGGCAAGTTCCAGCTGGTGGAGTCCAGCGAGGCCGGCATGCTCGCCGCGGTGGACCGCGCGGTACGGCGCAAGGAGGCGGTGGTGTTCTTCGGTTGGGCGCCGCACCCGATGAACGTCAACGTGCAGATGACCTACCTCTCCGGCAGCGACAACGCCCTGGGGCCCGATGAAGGCCGGGCCACGGTCTGGACGGTCACGGCCCCCAGCTACGCCCAGCAGTGCCCCAATGTCAGCCGGCTGCTGGCCAACCTGACCTTCAGCGCCGAGGACGAGAGCCGCATGATGCAGCCGCTGCTGGACCACAAGGACGCCCTGGAGTCCGCCAGGCAGTGGCTCAAGGATCACCCGCAAGACCAGCAGCGCTGGCTCGACGGGGTGACCACCTTCGACGGCAAGCCGGCCATCGAGCACCTGCAACTGACCCGCCAATGACCTGAAGACCTGTGCCGTCGCGCCGCCCGCCAGGGCCGCGTACGGCAGCGCCACGCCCCCAGCAAACACGCCTGTAAGGAATTGCACCATGAACCACGACGTCATCATCACTTGCGCACTCACCGGGGCCGGCGATACCACCGCCAAGAGTCCCCATGTACCCATCACCCCCAAGCAGATCGCCGCCGCCGCGGTAGAAGCCGCCAAGGCCGGGGCCACCGTGGTCCACTGCCACGTCCGCGATCCGCAGACCGGCAAGTTCAGCCGCGATGTGGCGCTGTACCGCGAAGTCATGGAGCGCATCCGCGAGGCCGACATCGACATCATCGTCAACCTCACCGCCGGCATGGGCGGCGACCTGGAAATCGGCCCGGGGGAACGCCCCACCGAGTTCGGCCCCAATACCGACCTGGTCGGCCCGTTGGCACGCCTGGCCCACGTCGAGGCGCTGCTGCCGGAGATCTGCACCCTGGACTGCGGCACCCTGAATTTCGGCGACGGCGACACCATCTACGTCTCGACCCCGGCCCAGCTGCGGGCCGGGGCCCGGCGCATCCAGGAACTGGGGGTGAAGGCCGAGCTGGAGATCTTCGATACCGGCCACCTGTGGTTCGCCAAGCAGATGATCAAGGAAGGCCTGCTGGACGACCCGCTGTTCCAGCTGTGCCTGGGCATTCCCTGGGGCGCCCCGGCCGATACCACCACCATGAAGGCCATGGTCGACAACCTGCCGCCGGACGTGGTCTGGGCCGGCTTCGGCATCGGCCGCATGCAGATGCCGATGGCCGCCCAGGCTGTGTTGCTCGGCGGCAACGTGCGAGTCGGCCTGGAAGACAACCTGTGGCTGGACAAGGGCGTGCTGGCGACCAACGGCCAGTTGGTGGAGCGCGCCAGCGAGATCCTCAGCCGTCTGGGAGCACGGGTCCTGACTCCGGCCGAGGGCCGCCGGAAGATGGGCCTGAATAAGCGCGGATAACCACACCGGCCTTGTACAAGGCTGCGCACGGCGGCAACGCAGCCGCCACGACAGCAACCATGGGTTACCTGGCGCACCGCGCCGTCCGCCTTCACGACGGCTACGTCGCCGGACGCAGCCTCGCAGGCTCGGCAGCGGCTACAGATACCTCCATTTTTTGACCATCAGGACATTGCCATGCGTTTTATCACCGACATCAAGACCTTCGCTGCCCTGGGCAGTGGCGTGATCGGCAGCGGCTGGGTAGCCCGCGCCCTGGCCCATGGCCTGGACGTAGTGGCCTGGGACCCGGCTCCAGGCGCCGAGGCAGCGTTGCGCCAGCGGGTGGCCAATGCCTGGGGCGCACTGCAGAAGAACGGCTTGGCGCCCGGTGCCTCCCAGGACCGCCTGCGTTTCGTGGCGAGCATCGAGGAATGCGTGCGTGACGCGGACTTCATCCAGGAAAGCGCCCCGGAACGCCTGGAACTCAAGCTGGAGCTGCACAGCAAGATCAGTGCGGCGGCCAAGCCCGATGCGCTGATCGGTTCCAGCACCTCGGGGCTGCTGCCCAGCGAATTCTACGAAGGCTCGACCCACCCGGAACGCTGCGTGGTGGGCCACCCATTCAACCCGGTGTACCTGCTGCCGCTGGTGGAGGTGGTGGGCGGCAAGCGCACCGCGCCAGAGGCCGTGCAAGCGGCGATCCAGGTCTACCAATCCCTGGGCATGCGCCCGTTGCACGTGCGCAAGGAGGTCCCGGGGTTCATCGCCGACCGCCTGCTCGAGGCCCTGTGGCGCGAAGCCCTGCACCTGGTCAACGACGGGGTGGCAAGCACCGGCGAGATCGACGATGCGATCCGCTTCGGCGCCGGCCTGCGCTGGTCATTCATGGGCACCTTTCTCACCTACACCCTGGCGGGCGGGGATGCCGGCATGCGCCACTTCATGGCCCAGTTCGGCCCGGCGCTGCAACTGCCCTGGACCTACCTGCCGGCCCCGGAGCTGACCGACAAGCTGATCGACGACGTGGTCGAAGGCACTGCCGAGCAGTTGGGCACGCACAGCATCGCCGCCCTGGAGCGCTATCGCGACGACTGCCTGCTGGCGGTGCTGGAGGCGGTGAAGGACACCAAGACCAGGCACGGCATGAGTTTCAGCGAATAACGCCTCCTGCAAGCCACTGCCGGGCGCCTTGGAGCCTTCGGCAGCGGCCCCGGGATTCCACTGCCCCTGCCCGAGCCCCTGCCATGCCTGCACTGACTACCTACAACACCCGCATCAGCGCCGACTGGGTCGACTACAACGGCCACTTGCGCGACGCCTTCTACCTGCTGATTTTCAGCTACGCCACCGATGCCCTGATGGACTGCCTGGGGCTGGACAGCGACAACCGCGAAGCCAGCGGTCACTCGCTGTTCACCCTGGAGCTGCACCTGAATTACCTGCACGAGGTGAAGCTCGACACCGAGGTGCAAGTACGCACCCAGATCATCGGCCACGACCACAAGCGCCTGCACCTGTACCACAGCCTGCACCAGGTCGGTGATGCCCGGGAGCTGGCCGGCAACGAACAGATGCTGCTCCACGTCGACCTCGCCGGGCCGCATTCGGCGCCGTTCACCGACGCCGTGCGGCAACGGCTTGCGGCCCTGCAAGCCGCACAGGCGGACCTGCCACCTCCGGCCTGGATCGGCCGGGTGATCGGCCTGCCCGCGCAGAAGTAACCCCCAACCCGAAAAGGAGATCGCCGTGCACACCGCCGCCTTTGCCGACTACCGCAGCTATCCGTTGATCAGCCCGCTGGCCACCGTCCAGGCCTTGCCGGACCAGGTCCTGGTGCAGTGGGCCGACGGTCGCTGGAGCCCCTTCCACCACCCCTGGCTGCGGGACAACTGCTCCTGCCCCCAATGCGTCTATCCGGTGACCCGCGAGCAGGTGCTGGAGATCCTCGATGTGCCCGAGGACCTGGCGTGCTCCAGCGCGCAAATCGACCACCAGGGTTGCCTGCAAGTGATCTGGCAGGACGGCCACCAGAGCCGTTTCGACCCAGGCTGGTTGCGGGCCCACGCCTATGACCCGCAGTCGCGGGAGGAGCGCCGCGTGGCCAGGGCCCACAGCCGGTTATGGGACAACAGCCTGCAACTGCCGGTCTTCGAATACCAGGCGGTGATGGACGATCCCCAGGCGTTGTTGCAATGGCTGTTGGCGGTGCGCGATATCGGCCTGACCCAGGTCCGGGGAGCACCGACCGAACCCGGGGCGCTGGCAGCGATCGCCCGGCGGATCTCGTTCATCCGTGAAAGCAACTTCGGCGTGCTGTTCAACGTGCAATCCAAGGCCGATGCCGACAGCAATGCCTACACCGCCTTCAACCTGCCGCTGCACAGCGACCTGCCCACTCGTGAGCTGCAACCGGGCTTGCAGTTCCTGCACTGCCTGGTGAACGACGCGGCGGGCGGCGAGAGCATCTTCGTCGACGGTTTCGCCATCGCCGATGCCCTGCGCCGGGAAGACCCCGAGGCGTTTCGCACCCTGTGCGAAATCCCCGTGGAATTTCGCAACAAGGATCGCCACAGCGACTATCGCTGCCTGGCGCCGATCATCGCCCTGGACGCCCTGGGCCAGGTGGCGGAGATCCGCATGGCCAACTTCCTGCGCGGCCCCTTCGATGCAGCGCCAGAACAGATGCCCCGCCTGTACCACGCCTATCGAAGCCTGATCGCCCTGACCCGCCAGGCGCGCTTTCGCCTGGTGCGGCGCCTGGAACCGGGGCAGCTGTGGTGCTTCGACAATCGACGCACCCTGCATGCGCGCAATGCTTTCGACCCGGCCAGTGGCGCTCGGCACTTCCAGGGCTGCTACATCGACCGTGACGAACTGCTGTCCAGGATCCTGGTGCTGCAACGCTGAGCGGCCAACGCTCAGGGACGGTCGATCAGTTCGACCTTGGCGACCTTCTGCAACTTGTCCTGGAGCAACTCGACGTACTTGGGGTTCACCTCCTCATCCACGAGCTGGTAAAGCTCGGCGCCCACGCCGGTGAAGTTGATGAAGGCCAGGGTCGACTTGTTCTTCAACACTTCAACCCGCAGGGACTTCGAGTAGAGGTCGAAATCCAGCACGGTGGCCGCTGGCAGATCGGAAATGCACAGTTCCTTGGCATGGATCAGGCCCAGTGCCTGGAGTGCGAGCCGGTCTGTAAGGGGAATGCCACAGCGGTGCAATTCCAGGTCTTGAAAATCGATGTCTGCCAGGGCATTGAACCAGCGCAGCTTGCGTCGGCCATTGACCAGGACCACCGGGGCACTGCCCTTGCCCAGCTTGCTGGCGATCGCGCACAACTTGCGAAAAGCGTTCGCTTCGGCGGCGGTCATGCTCTTGAGAACGTCCATCGCACGCACGGAAAAACTGCCCGGATTGCCCACTTCCAGGGACAGGATCCTGGCCCACAGCGCCTGCATCTGCTGCGAGGAGATCTTCTGCGCACGCTCGACGAAGTCGGTCAGCCAATCCTGGTCGACACTTTGCTCGTCCGCCGACTCGGGAGGGTTTTCCAGGGCCTGGGCAAAGATCCGCTCGAGGTTTTCCTGCTTCAACAGCTCCTGGTGCAACCTGCGCTTGGCGCTGCGCCGGGCCAGCTCTTCCTCATGCTGGAGCATCACCGAACGGCGCTGGTGGTCCGCCGCCAGCAACGCCTCTTCACGCTGGATTTCCGCTTCGGTCCTGGCCTGGCCCAGCTTCAGCACGCTATAGGCCTGGGCATCGGCATCACGACGCAGGCCGATGGGCCGGTACAGGTGGCCGCAGCCGTTGGAAATCGTCTCGATCAGTTTGTTCAGTACCTTGTCCGACACTGGCGCTTCCTCATCCATGGGCAATCTCGCGAAAGTTGAACCAGGCGCACTATCGCATAACCGCCAAGCGCATAAAAAAGCCCCGATCAAGCCGTGACAGGATCGAGGCAGGGACTACTGCTGAGGAGCTGCGGTGAGAAGGTGACCAAACCGTTCTGCCGTTAGCTGGCTCCAGTCTGCCCACTCTGCCCGGGCGCCGATTAGCCGAATGCGACCTGCCCATAGGTAAAAGGGCCATCGCGGACGCTTCAAGGCCCCTCGGTGTACAGCACTACCCTCACATGGAAGTAACCGATCTTGTCCCAGTCTTCCCGGCGGTTATAGGGCGTTTCTTCGGAACCCATGCCCAGCTCGTAGCGGCGGCCGCTGGCCAGGCTCCGATAGGAGCTGGAGCCCTGGGTCTCCCAGCCACAGCAGACGAACTTCAAGTCGCTCATGTCCCCGGTGAGGCGCTGCAGGTAACGCTCCACTGCGTGGGCATGCCGGCCTTCGACTCGGTAGGCGGCGATCAACGGCGCGCCCTGCTCCTGGGGCACGGACTCACAACCGACAAACTCGAGGACCTTAGGAGGATCGGCGTCGGCCCGCAGAAAGTCGGCACACTCTGGGCCCGCCCAGGCCCCACTGGAAAACCCCCATGCCAGGGCCCCTGCTAGCAGCACTTTCATCGATTCCTGCTCCATGGTTTGCGGATCGGCGGCCACCCGTCGGCCGCTGGTGCAGGATACCTGTGGTCGACGTTTGCAGTGACGGTTTCTGCGACCTGGCGGCGAGGCATTCAGGCAAGTCCACGGGGCCGACTTAGCCGAAAACGACCTGTTCATAGGTAAACGGGCCATCGCGACAATCTACCCTTGCCGCCACCCGGACGCCCTACCAGAATCGGCTGGCGACCCCACTCCCTGAACAAGGACAAGCGCCATGATGCATGCGGATTTGATTGACCAGGACGACCTGCTGGGGCAACTCCGGGCCCTGGGTTTCGAGATGCCCGCAGGCGCCAGTGCCGAGCAGGCCTGCGAATGTGCGGTTCGGGGGCTGAGCGATGCCCGGGCCAAGGCCCTCAAGGGCATGGTCGAGCAGATGCTCACCGGCAACGCGACCATTCTTCCTGCCGTGCGCCAGGCCATCGATCGCCAGTTGCTGCCGGCCCTGGCCGAGTACCAACAGCAAAAACGCGCCTGAATCGCCCCGGGGCCGTGGGCCGGTTGCTAGAGTACGCACCTCTTTGTACTGCACAGGCAACCGCCCATGATCCGTATCCTGCCCGGCCAAGCCGCCGATCCCGGCCATTGGCTGCAATTGCGCCTGGGCCTGTGGCCCCATTGCCCACCCGAGGAACACCGGGAAGAAATCCGCCAGATGCTCGCCGAGCCCGCACGCTACGGCTGCTGGCTGGCCCAGGCCGCCGACGGTGAAACGCTGGGCCTGGCCGAGGCGTCGTTGCGCCACGACTACGTCAATGGCACCGACAGCTCGCCGGTGGTGTTTCTGGAAGGTATCTACGTCGCTCCCGAGCATCGGCGCCAGGGCACGGCCCAGCGCCTGATCGAACAGGTCAGTCAATGGGGACGGCAGCAGGGCTGCGTGGAAATCGCCTCGGACGCCAGCCTGGACAACCTGGTCAGCCACGCCCTGCACCGCGCGCTCGGCTTCGAGGAAACCGAGCGCGTGGTGTATTTCAAGAAGGCGCTGTGACCGGGGCGGCCTGCGACCGCGCCTAGAGACGCACGCTGGCGAAGGTCGACTCGTTGCGCGCCTGGCTCAGGGCCGACAGTGGCCCGGACAGTGGCGCCAGGACCATGGCCTGGGGCAGCGGCATCATCGCCACCTGCTGGGTGGTGTTGGAGCCGATGCGCTCGTCCCGTGGCGGAATGCCGAAATACTCGCGGTAGCACTTGGAGAAGTGCGGGGTGGAGACGAAACCACAGACCGAGGCCACTTCGATGATCGACATCGGCGTCTGCTTGAGCAGTTGCCGGGCGCGGATCAAGCGCAGCTTGAGGTAGTAGCGCGATGGCGAGCAGTGCAGGTACTTCTGGAACAGGCGCTCCAGTTGCCGGCGCGATACCGCGACGTACACCGCCAGTTCGTCGAGGTCGATCGGCTCCTCCAAGTTGGCTTCCATCAGCGCGACGATTTCCTGCAGCTTGGGCTGGTTGGTGCCGAGCATGTGCTTGAGCGGCACGCGCTGGTGGTCCTGCTCGTTGCGGATGCGCTCGTAGACGAACATCTCCGAGATCGCCGCCGACAGCTCGCGGCCGTGGTCGCGGCTGATCAGGTGCAGCATCATGTCCAGCGGCGCGGTGCCGCCGGAGCTGGTGAAGCGGTTGCGATCGAGGGTGAACAGGCGGGTGCTCATGGCCACCCGGGGGAAGGCTTCCTGCATCGCCGCCAGGCATTCCCAGTGCACGCTGCAATCGAAGCCGTCCAGCAGGCCGGCGCAGGCCAGGGCCCAGCTGCCGGTGCACACCGCGCCGAGGCGCCGGGACTGGCGGGCCTGGCTCTGCAGCCAGGACACATGTTCGCGAGTGACGGTGCGCTGGATGCCGATGCCGCCGCAGACGATCACGGTATCCAGGCTGGGAGCCTTGTGCATGGAGGCGTCGGGAGTGATTTGCAGGCCATCACTGGCCCAGACCTGGCCGCCATCGACGCTGAGGGTGGTCCAGCGATACAGCTCGCGACCGGACAGTTGGTTGGCCATGCGCAGTGGTTCGACTGCGGAGGCCAGGGAAATCAGCGTGAAATTATCCAGCAGCAAGAAACCGATGGATTGAGGCGCACGGTTCTGGGGTTGGGCCCCGGAGTTGAACGACGTCATCGCGATATCTCCTCACACAAAGCGGGTGATGGCCTCAGGCGGAGGCTCTTTTTATTGGTGCCCGTCCCTCGATGGAAACCGGCTTGGTCATCACAGAGCAATTGCCATGCCTAAAGTTGAATGGGCATTCAATAACTCCTGAAAACGACGTCGCGACGCGTCTATATAGCCCTTGTCTAAGTGCGGATAAGCAGTGCGCGGGGGAAGGCCGGCGGATGCCGACCGAGGACGGTGAGCAGTTAGGTAGCACTCGTAGAGCCGTCGCGCGTGCAGGCCACAGCCGAGTGTCACTCAAAGCGCAACGGGCCGACGAACGGGAATGTCCGCCGGCGCCATGGGCCACTTGTCTAATCACGACGCGCTAAAAGGTGGCGTCCTCCCGCGCCGATGGGCCGTTTGCGCGCAGCGGCTGGCGGCTCAGCACTCCACGGCGCTGACCGCCAGGCCGCCGCGGGAGGTTTCCTTGTACTTGTCGTGCATGTCGGCGCCGGTATCGCGCATGGTGCGGATCACCCGGTCCAGGGAAATGAAGTGCTGGCCATCGCCCCGCAGGGCCATCTGCGCGGCATTGATCGCCTTCACCGCGGCGATCGCGTTGCGCTCGATGCAGGGCACCTGCACCAGCCCGCCCACCGGGTCGCAGGTCAGGCCGAGGTTGTGCTCCAGGCCGATCTCGGCGGCGTTGCACAACTGCTCGGGGCTGGCGCCGAGAATCTCCGCCAGGCCTGCCGCCGCCATGGCACAGGCTGAGCCGACCTCGCCCTGGCAACCGACCTCGGCACCGGAGATGGAGGCGTTCTTCTTGCACAGGATGCCGATGGCCGCCGCACCGAGGAAGAAGTCCACCACGTTGGCGTCGGTCACCTCCTCGCTGAACTTCATGAAGTAGTGCAGCACCGCCGGGATGATCCCCGCCGCACCATTGGTGGGCGCAGTGACCATGCGTCCGCCGGCGGCGTTCTCTTCGTTGACCGCCAGGGCATAGAGGTTGACCCACTCCATGGCGCTCAGGGTCGAGCCGATCACATTGGGCTTGTTCAACTCCTGCAGGCTGCGGTGCAGCTTGGCCGCCCGGCGCCGTACATTGAGTCCGCCCGGCAACGTGCCTTCGTGCTTGAGGCCTTGTTCCACGCAGTCCTGCATGGCCCGCCAGAGCGCCATCAACCCGCTGCGGATTTCTTCCTCCGAGCGCCAGGTCTTCTCGTTGGCCAGCATCAGCTCGGCCACCCGCAGGTTGTGCCTGCGGCACAGTTCGAGCAGCTCTACCGCGCTGGAGAAATCATAGGGCAGTTCGCTGCGGTCCAGGTCCGCCACACCGCTGTCGGCCTGGGCCTGGTCGACGACGAAACCGCCGCCCACCGAATAATAAGTGTCGCGATGCAGTTCCCCGCCCTCGCCTTCGGCCACCAGGGTCATGGCATTGGGATGGAACGGCAGGTTCTGCTCCAGCAGGAGCATGTCCCGGGACCAGACGAACGGCAGCGGCAGGCGCCCGTCCAGCAGCAAGGTGGACGTTTCCCGCAGCAAGTCGATGCGGGTGCCGATCAGCGACGGGTCGATTGCGTCCGGCCATTCGCCCATCAGGCCCATGATCACCGCGTTATCGCTGCCATGGCCGATGCCGGTGGCCGACAACGACCCGTACAGCCGTACCTCGATCCGCCGCACCTGCTCCAGCTGCTGCCGTTGGCCCAGGGCCTGGACGAACAGCGCGGCGGCGCGCATGGGGCCGACGGTATGGGAACTGGACGGGCCGATACCGATTTTGAACAGGTCGAACACACTGATAGCCATGCCTGGATAACTCCTCGATGAGCACAGTCCGGGCGCCGAAAACGCCCACTGACGGAGCTGCTACGCTCAAGCTGCAATCCGCCGAGAAGGGCGCATCATCGGGCTTTTGCCGGGTTTGCCGACGTCTGACACCGACTCGCTCATGCCCACCAACGCCGCCAGGCGCCAGGGTCGGATTCGGGCGTTTTTGCCGCCCGGACGCAGGAAAAACTGCGCAAAAACGCTGGATGCGACCTCACCGACACTGGATGCGACCCTCCCTGTACTGGATACGACGCACCCGGTAGGCGACAGATTTTCACTGGTACATGATCAGTCTCGACTCGATTGCAAGGCACGGTGGTAGAGCTGTTCCCGACACACCAACCGCCACACTCAATAAGCGCGGTCCGAACGCCGCCAAGAAGAACATCCAGGAGTCCCCCCTCTATGAAAGGTTCCCCCTCGTTGTTGCTGGCCGCCATGCTGAGTCTGCCGTTCCTGGCACAGGCCGCAGAACCGGCGCAATGCAGTACCGTGAACTTCTCCGATGTCGGCTGGACCGATATCACCGTGACCACCGCCACCACCAGCGTCGTGCTCAACGCCCTGGGCTACAAGACCAAGACCACGATGATTTCCGTGCCGGTGACCTACAAGTCCCTGGCCGACGGCAAGAACATGGACGTATTCCTCGGCAACTGGATGCCGACCATGGAAAACGACATCAAGCAGTATCGCGATGCCGGCACCGTGGAGACCGTGCGCGCCAACCTGGAGAACGCCAAGTACACCCTGGCGGTGCCCCAGGCGCTGTATGACAAGGGCCTCAAGGACTTCGCCGACATCGCCAAGTTCAAGACCGAGCTGGACGGCAAGATCTACGGCATCGAGCCGGGTAACGACGGCAACCGCACCATCCAGAGCATGATCGACAAGAACGCCTTCGGCCTGAAGGACGCCGGCTTCAAGGTGGTCGAGTCCAGCGAGGCGGGCATGCTGAGCCAGGTCGAGCGCGCCCAGCGCCGCGATACCGCGGTGGTGTTCCTGGGCTGGGAACCGCACCCGATGAACACCCGCTTCAAGATGAAATACCTGACCGGTGGCGATGAGTTCTTCGGTCCCAACTTCGGCCAGGCGACCATCTACACCAACACCCGCAAGGGCTATGTCCAGGAGTGCAGCAATGTCGGGCAACTGCTGAAGAACCTGTCGTTCACCCTGAACATGGAAAGCACCCTGATGGGCAACGTGCTGGACGACAAGATGAAGCCTGACGCGGCCGCCAAGGCCTGGCTCAAGAAAAACCCCGAGGTACTCGACACCTGGCTCGCCGGCGTGACCACCATCGATGGCAAACCAGGCCTGGAGGCCGTCAAAGCCAAGCTTGCCCAGTAAGTCGCTGACGCCGGGCGGGCTGGCCCGCCCGGGCTGTTTTTCCATTGCATGCGGACGTTCATTACCATGCTCACTGATCAGAAAATCCCCCTGGGCCAGTACATCGCGGCCTTCGTCGAGTGGCTGACGAAACACGGCGCCAGCATCTTCGATGCGATCGCCACCACCCTTGAGGCCATGATTCACGGCGTGACCTTCGCGCTGACCTGGTTCAACCCCCTGGCCCTGATCGGCCTGATTGCCCTGCTGGCGCACATGATCCAGCGCAAATGGGGCCTGACCGTATTCGTCGTGCTGTCCTTCCTGCTGATCCTCAACCTGGGGTACTGGCAAGAAACCATGGAGACCCTGGCCCAGGTGACTTTCGCCACCCTGGTCTGCGTGGTCATCGGCGTGCCGCTGGGCATCCTCGCCGCGCACAAGCCGATGTTCTACACCGCCATGCGCCCGGTGCTGGACCTGATGCAAACCGTGCCGACCTTCGTCTACCTGATCCCGACCCTGACCCTGTTCGGCCTGGGCGTGGTCCCGGGGCTGATTTCCACCGTGGTGTTCGCCATCGCCGCGCCGATCCGCCTCACCTACCTGGGCATCTGCGACGTGCCGCAAGAGCTGCTGGATGCCGGCAAGGCCTTTGGCTGTTCGCGGCGCCAGTTGCTGACCCGGATCGAACTGCCCCACGCGATGCCGAGCATCGCCGCCGGCGTGACCCAGTGCATCATGCTGTCGTTGTCGATGGTGGTGATCGCGGCCCTGGTGGGCGCCGACGGCCTGGGCAAACCCGTGGTCAACGCACTGAACACCGCCGATATCTCCCTGGGCTTCGAAGCGGGCCTGGCGATCGTGTTGCTGGCAATCATGCTCGACCGTATCTGCAAGCAGCCGGAACTGCCGGCAAGGGGTGAGGCATGAGCATCATTCGTTTCGAAGACGTCGACGTCATCTTCTCCAACAAGCCGCGCGAGGCCCTGGCACTACTGGACAAGGGCCAGACCCGCGAGCAGATCCTCAAGCAGACCGGCCTGGTGGTCGGCGTGGAAAAGGCCAACCTGGACATCAACAAGGGCGAGATCTGCGTGCTGATGGGCCTGTCCGGCTCGGGCAAGTCGAGCCTGCTGCGCTGCATCAACGGCCTCAATACCGTGAGCCGCGGCAAATTGTTCGTCGAACACGAAGGCAAGCACATCGATATCGCCCACTGCACTCCGGCGGAATTGAAGATGATGCGCACCAAGCGCATCGCCATGGTGTTCCAGAAGTTCGCCCTGATGCCCTGGCTGACGGTGCGCGAGAACATCAGCTTCGGCCTGGAGATGCAGGGCCGCCCCGAGAAGGAGCGGCGCAAGCTGGTGGACGAGAAGCTGGAGCTGGTGGGCCTGACCCAGTGGCGCAACAAGAAGCCGGACGAGCTGTCCGGTGGCATGCAGCAGCGCGTGGGCCTGGCCCGTGCCCTGGCCATGGACGCCGACATCCTGCTGATGGACGAGCCCTTCTCGGCCCTCGACCCGCTGATTCGCCAGGGCCTGCAGGACGAGTTGCTGGAGCTGCAGCGCAAGCTGAACAAGACCATCGTGTTCGTCAGCCACGACCTGGACGAAGCCCTGAAACTGGGCAGCCGCATCGCCATCATGAAGGACGGGCGGATCATCCAGTACAGCAAGCCCGAAGAGATCGTGCTCAACCCGGCAGATGACTACGTGCGCACCTTCGTCGCCCATACCAACCCGTTGAACGTACTGTGCGGGCGCAGCCTGATGCGCAGCCTGGACAACTGCAAGCGGGTCAACGGCTCGGTGTGCCTGGACCCGGGTGGCGACTCCTGGCTGGACCTGGCCGAGGGCAACACCATCAAGGGCGCCCGGCGCAACGGCTCGCAACTGGACCTGCAGAACTGGGTGCCGGGGCAATCGGTGGAAGAGCTGGGCCGGCGCCCGACCCTGGTGGATTCCAGTATCGGCATGCGCGAGGCCCTGCAGATCCGCTACCAGACCGGCAACAAGCTGGTGCTCCACGATAACCACAAGGTGGTGGGGATCCTCGGCGACAGCGAGCTCTACCACGCGCTGCTCGGCAAGAACCTGGGCTGATGGCCGCAAACGAAAACGCCGCGACTCAGGTCGCGGCGTTGTCGTTTGAGCGGGAATAGAGGGTGTGGCTTGCACCTGTTGCAGGAGCGGATGTAGCGGTGCGCCACACATCGCTTCGCGGGCGACGCGGTACCCGGTGAGCCCGGGCCCGCGTCTACTTCAGGACTTAGCTGTAGACCCGGCCCAGGAGTTGCCGATGGCTTTCGAACTGATCGAGCACGTCACGGGTGATCTGCTCCTGGGTGAAACCCATCAGGTCGTACTCCTGGCTGCCGTTGTGCAGGTAGACCTCGGCACGGTAGTAGCGTGCACGCTCTTCCGGCGCATCGGCCGATTCGCTCGGCGCCGCCAGGTAACCGTCCAGGCTCACCTCATAGACGAAAGGGTTGCCCTCTTCCATCTCGATCCGTACACCCATGCAGCGCTTGGACTTGCCCAGCAGGGTCTGCACATCCAGCCCCTGGTTGCGCAACTGGGTCGCGGCCTCTTCCAGCGCCGGGGTCACGTGCTTGTCCATGAAGCGCTGGACCACTGCCTGGGTCGGCTGCAGGTCCAGTTGGGTCAGGCGCTCGCTGAAACCGCGACGGCCGCGGGCCGCCAGTTCCGCTTGTTCCTGCTCGACCCGGGTGTCCTGGGCCATGGCCTTGTACAGGCCGAACATGAAGCACACCAGCACCACCGAGAACGGCAGGCCAGCCAGCACCACCATGGTCTGCATGGCCTGGAAGTTACCGGCGAACAGCAGGCCGACGGTCACCAGGGTGATCACGACCGACCAGAAGATCCGCAGCCAGTGCGGGGCGTCTTCGTCGACGTTGCCGCCCTTGCAGGACAGGTTGGCCATCATCACCGCGCCGGAGTCGGCCGGGGTCAGGAACAACACGAAGCCCACGAAGATCGACACACCGATGACGATCTTCGACGCCGGGTAATGCTCGAGCAACTGGTAGATGGCCATGGACGGCTGTTCCAGGGCGGTCTTGCCCAGTTCCACCGCGCCCTGGTTGAGCACCAGGTCCAGGGCCGAGTTGCCGAAGATCGACAGCCAGGCCAGGGTGAAGCCCAGCGGGATCAGCAGTACGCCAGCCACCAGCTCGCGCACGGTGCGGCCACGGGAAATACGAGCGATGAACATGCCCACGAAAGGTGCCCAGGAAATCCACCAGGCCCAGTAGAACAGGGTCCACAGGCCCAGCCAGCGATCGGACTTGGCGCTGTCGCCTTCATACACATAGAGGTCGAACGTCTTGAGCACCACGCCGTTGAGGTAGTCGCCGATGTTCTGCACGAAGCCGTTGAGCAGGTGCAGGGTCGGGCCGAACAGCAGGACGAAGATCAGCAAGCCGCTGAACAGCACGATGTTCAGGTTGGACAGGCGGCGAATGCCGTTCTCCACCCCGGACACTGCGGCGATGGTGGCCACCGTGCTCATGACGATGATCACGATCAGCAGGTTGGTGTTGCTGTGCTCCATGCCGAACAGGTTTTCCAGGCCGGACGATACCTGCATCGAGCCGATGCCCAGGTTGGTCACCAGGCCCAGCAGGGTCACGAACATGCCGAAACCGTCCACCGCGTGGCCGGCCGCGCCCTTGACCCAGCGCTCGCCCACCAGCGGGTACAGCGCCGAACGCAGGGCCAGTGGCTGGTTATGCCGGTAGGCGAAGTACGCCACCGCCAGGCCCACCAGGGCATAGATCGCCCAGCCGTGCAGGCCCCAGTGCAGGAACGTCAGTTGCAGCGCCTGGCGCGCGGCCTGGTTGCTGGCTGGCACGCCTTCGGGCGGATTGAAGTAGTGGTCCAGGGGCTCGGACGCACCGAAGTACAGCAGCGAGATGCCGATGCCGGACGAGAACAGCATCCCGGCCCAGGCGCCATAGCTGAAGTCCGGGGTGTCTTGCTTGGTCCCCAGCTTGAGCTTGCCGTAGGAAGAGAACGCCAGGCCCACCACGAACACCAGGTAGGCGGCGATCACCAGCATGTAGTACCAGCCGAAACTGCGGGACAACCATGCCTGGGCAACGTCCAGCATTTTGCCGGCCTCTTGCGGGGCGATGATCAGGATCGCAGTCAACAACAGGATCAGCGCGGTCGAGGTGTAGAACACCCAACCGTTGACCCGCACCTTTTCCGGCGGGGTCTTTATAAGAGAGGCAGAACTCATTGCACAGATGCTCCAGGCAGTGCGAGAGAAGGACACAAGGCAACACGGCACCCGACCAATCGGTTAGTTGGCAGCCGATCGTCGGGTGATATAAAGACACCCCGAAAAAAGCCCGGACCCACGGCGGCTGCGTTGCGAACCAGCGTCCCCGGCCTCGACTCGAACCGCTGGTTCGGCGTCAGGCCTGAAGCGTCTTGCCCATTCAACACGTCCGTCCTTACCGGTTCACGCCATGCCATCCCTGGGGTGCGGTCTTTTTCGGAGGTCGTTTTCCGCCGTCTACATGCGGGAAGAATCCGTAGGCAGCGACGATTTGTCGCAGATCTTATTCTTTGTTGATTGAACGTTCAATCAAAACAAAATAGACTGGCCCGCAAGCCGACAGCCGTCATGCGTCTGCCGGCGGGCCTAAGGAGAGGTAGCAGATGCCCAAGGTCGGTATGCAACCCATACGCCGCCAGCAGTTGATCGAAGCCACGCTACAAGCGGTCGATCAGGTCGGGATGGGGGACGCCAGCATTGCGCTGATCGCCCGTTTGGCCGGAGTGTCGAACGGCATCATCAGTCACTACTTTCGGGACAAGAACGGCCTGATCGCAGCGACGATGGGTTACATCATGAGCATGCTCAACGAAGGCGTCAGAGCACGCCGCCAGGCCCTGACGGACGACAGTCCGCGCGCTCATCTGAAGGTGATCATCGAGGGCAACTTCGATGCCAGCCAGGTGAACGGCCCGGCAATGAAAACCTGGTTGGCCTTCTGGGCTTCCAGCATGCACCAGCCCGATTTGCACAGGTTGCAGCGGATCAACGACCACCGCTTGTATTCCAACCTGTGCTGCCAGTTCCGCCGCGTCCTGCCGCTCTACCATGCGCGCAAGGCAGCCCGCGGCCTGGCGGCCTTGATCGACGGCTTGTGGCTGCGTGGCGCCCTGTCGGGTGATGCATTCGACACCGACCAGGCGATACGGATTGCTTACGAATACATGGATCTACAACTGGCTAAGCAGGAGCGCTAGAGCACAACCAAGACGCTCGGCCTCTGCACGCCACTGATCAGCGCGCCCGAATCCAAGGGCACGCTCGGTGGCCAAGCCCATAACTCAATGCACTTGCGAGGACACTATGGCCCGTTTTGAACTGCAAAAACTCTACATCGACGGCGGCTACACCGATGCCGGCAGCGACGCCACCTTCGATGCCATCAACCCGGCCAACGGTGAAGTTCTCGCACAAGTGCAACGTGCGACCAAGGAAGACGTGGAACGCGCCGTGGTCAGCGCCGAAAAAGGTCAGAAGATCTGGGCCGCCATGACCGCCATGGAGCGTTCGCGCATCCTGCGTCGCGCCGTGGACATCCTGCGTGAGCGCAACGACGAGCTGGCCGCCCTGGAAACCCTGGATACCGGCAAGGCCTACTCCGAAACCAAGTACGTCGACATCGTCACCGGCGCCGACGTGCTGGAATACTACGCAGGCCTGGTACCGGCCATCGAAGGCGAGCAGATCCCGCTGCGCGACACTTCCTTCGTCTACACCCGCCGCGAGCCACTGGGCGTGGTCGCCGGTATCGGCGCCTGGAACTACCCGATCCAGATCGCCCTGTGGAAATCCGCCCCGGCCCTGGCCGCTGGCAACGCGATGATCTTCAAGCCCAGCGAAGTGACTTCGCTGACCACCCTGAAACTGGCCGAGATCTACACCGAGGCTGGCGTACCGGCTGGCGTGTTCAACGTCCTGACCGGCAGCGGCCGTGAAGTCGGCACCTGGCTGACCGAGCACCCGCGCATCGAGAAAGTCTCCTTCACCGGCGGCACCGACACCGGCAAGAAAGTCATGGCCAGCGCTTCGAGCTCCTCGCTCAAGGAAGTGACCATGGAACTGGGCGGCAAGTCGCCGCTGATCATCTGCGACGACGCCGACCTGGATCGCGCCGCCGACACCGCGATGATGGCCAACTTCTACAGCTCGGGCCAGGTTTGCACCAACGGCACTCGCGTGTTCGTACCGAGCCATCTGAAGGCTGCTTTCGAAGCCAAGATCGCCGAACGCGTTGCCCGCATCCGCGTCGGTAACCCAGAGAACGAGAACACCAACTTCGGTCCGCTGGTGAGCTTCGCCCACATGGAGAACGTGCTGGGCTACATCGCCAAGGGCAAGGAAGAAGGTGCCCGCGTACTGTGCGGCGGCGAGCGCCTGACCGATGGCGAATTCGCCAAGGGCGCCTTCGTGGCACCAACCGTGTTCACCGACTGCACCGACGACATGACCATCGTCCGTGAAGAAATCTTCGGCCCAGTGATGAGCATCCTCACCTACGAGACCGAAGAAGAAGTGATCCGTCGTGCCAACGACACCGACTTCGGCCTGGCCGCCGGTATCGTCACCCGCGATCTGAACCGCGCCCACCGCATCATCCACCAGCTCGAAGCCGGTATCTGCTGGATCAACGCCTGGGGCGAGTCCGACGCCAAGATGCCAGTCGGCGGCTACAAGCAGTCGGGTGTGGGCCGTGAGAACGGCATCAGCTCGCTGAACAACTTCACCCGCATCAAGTCGGTGCAGGTCGAGCTGGGCGACTACAGCTCAGTATTCTGAGCAGCGGCAAGTAGCTAGCTATCAGCGGCAAGCCAAGGCATTAGCCCGGCTTGCCGCCTGCCCCTCATTCAATGCCAAGCCCGCTTCGCTGCCTTTTCTCGCAGCTTGAAGCTTGAGGCTTGCAGCTCTCCACGGAGGCTCCAATGGCCCAAGAATACGACTACATCATCGTTGGTGCCGGCTCTGCCGGTAACACCCTGGCGACCCGTCTGACCGAAGACGAAGGCGTCACCGTCCTGCTGCTGGAAGCCGGCGGCCCGGACTATCGTTTCGATTTCCGTACCCAGATGCCTGCGGCACTGGCGTTCCCCCTGCAAGGCCGTCGCTACAACTGGGCCTATGAGACCGATCCAGAGCCGCACATGGACGGCCGCCGCATGGAATGTGGCCGTGGCAAGGGCCTGGGCGGCTCCTCGCTGATCAACGGCATGTGCTACATCCGTGGCAACGCCATGGATTACGACGGCTGGGCCAAGCTGCCAGGCCTGGAAGACTGGTCGTACCTGGACTGCCTGCCGTACTTCCGCAAGGCCGAAACCCGCGACATCGGCCCTAACGACTACCACGGTGGCGAAGGCCCGGTGCGAGTGACCACGCCCAAGGCTGGCAACAACCCGCTGTTCCACGCCATGGTCGAGGCCGGCGTACAGGCCGGTTACCCGCGTACCGAAGACCTCAACGGCTACCAGCAGGAAGGCTTCGGTCCGATGGACCGCACCGTGACCCCTGAAGGCCGTCGCTCCAGCACCGCCCGCGGTTACCTGGACGTGTCCAAGAAGCGCTCCACCCTGACCATCGTCACCCACGCCCTGACCGACAAGGTCCTGTTCGAAGGCAAGCGCGCCGTAGGCGTGAGCTACCTGCAAGGCAGCACCGAAGAGCGCGTGGAAGCCCGTGCGCGCAAGGAAGTCATCGTCAGCTCCGGCGCCATCGCTTCGCCACAGCTGCTGCAACGCTCCGGCGTCGGCCCGCGTGCCCTGCTGGAAAGCCTGGACATCCCGGTGGTCCACGACCTGCCAGGCGTCGGTGAGAACCTGCAGGACCACCTGGAGCTGTACCTGCAATACGCGTGCACCCAGCCGGTATCGCTGTACCCATCGCTGCTGTGGTGGAACCAACCGGCCATCGGCGCGCAGTGGCTGTTCAAGGGCACCGGCATCGGCGCCAGCAACCAGTTCGAAGCCGGTGGTTTCATCCGTACTCGCGAAGAGTTCGAATGGCCGAACATCCAGTACCACTTCCTGCCGGTAGCGATTAACTACAACGGCTCCAACGGCGTGAAGGAACACGGCTTCCAGGCCCACATGGGCTCCATGCGCTCGCCGAGCCGTGGCCGCGTGCAGGCCAAGTCGAAAGACCCGCGCCAGCACCCGAGCATCCTGTTCAACTACATGGCCACCGAGCAGGACTGGCAGGAATTCCGCGACGGCATCCGCCTGACCCGCGAAATCATGCAGCAGCCGGCACTGGACGCCTACCGCGGCCGCGAGATCAGCCCCGGCATCGAAGTGCAGACCGATGAACAGCTGGACACATTCATCCGCGAGCACGCCGAGACCGCGTTCCACCCATCCTGCTCGTGCAAGATGGGTACTGACGACATGGCCGTGGTCGATGGCCAGGGTCGCGTGCACGGCATGCAGGGCCTGCGTGTGGTGGATGCCTCGATCATGCCGATCATCACCACCGGCAACCTCAACGCGCCGACGATCATGATGGCCGAGAAAATCGCCGACAAGATCCGTGGCCGCCAGCCGCTGCCGCGCAGCAAGGCTGCCTACTACGTGGCCGGCGAAGCCCCGGTACGTGGCAAGCCTGTACGCGACGTAGCCGCGAACGCGCAGTAAGCACGATTGGCGCCGGCCGCAATGGCCGGCGCCATTTCCTTGGATTTCCCGCCCTCTCCCCTTCTGTTCATTGCACGGCCTGCGTCCTTGATCGCAGCCACAGGCAACCGCTACAGTCTGCCCATCCGCTGCACCCCCTGCGTTCCACGGACTTTATCCCGAGCCCTGCGCGACCTATACCTGTAGGAGCCGGCCCGCCGTCGATAAGACCCGCAAGCCCCTGCTCTTCACAAGGAGGTCATCCATGTTCGACTTTCACCCCCAGCTCAAGCAGCGCTTCGCTGCCTTGCGCACGGGCGCCGAGTTCTTTTCCCTGCGCTACGTGCGCGAATCAGACCAGTACCTGTCGGTACGCAAGAATGTCGCCGAACCGCCCAGGCTGGGCCGCGACGAAGGCGCGATGCTGACCGTGCGAGTCGCTGGGGTAGAGGCCTATGCCGCCACCAACGACCTGTCGCCAGGCGGCTTGCAGGCGGCCCTGGACCGCGCCGAACGGCAAGCCCGGGTGATCGCCGCCCACGCCCTGCTGGACCTGCGCGAACAACCGGTCTCCAGCCACCGCGCCGATTATTTCTCGCCCAATCTCGAGCAGCCCTTCCCGTCCCTGAGCGATTGCTACCAACTGCTGGGCGACGAATCGGCTTCGGTTCCCAAGGACGAGCGCCTGGTGAACTGGCAGGTAGGGATCGGCGTGACCCAGGTCGAGCAGATCTACCTCAACAGCGCCGGAGCCGAGTTGCGCCAGGCCCAGCGTTTCGTCTACCCGGGCCTGGACGTCACCGCCTACGACGGCAACGACAGCCAGACCCGCAGCCTGGGCCGGGAGAATTTCGGCCAGCAGGGCGCCGGCGACGTGATCAGCCGCTGCGGCCTGCTGGGCGCCGCGCCCCGGGTCGCCGAGCAGGCCCTGCAACTGCTGCTGGCTCCCAACACGCCCCAAGGCCCGCGGGACCTGCTGCTGATGCCGGACCAGATGATGCTGCAGATCCACGAGTCCATCGGCCATCCCCTGGAGCTGGACCGCATCCTTGGCGATGAGCGCAACTACGCCGGCACCAGCTTCGTCAAGCAGGCGGACTTCGGCCACCTGCAATACGGCTCGCGGCTGCTCAACGTGACCTTCGACCCGGACATCCCCGAGGAGCTGGCCAGCTATGGCCATGACGACGAAGGCACCGCCGCCAGCAAGCAGTTCCTGATCCGCGAAGGGTTGCTGGTACGCCCCCTGGGCGGCGCCCTGTCGCAGTACCGCAGCGGCCTGGACGGCGTTGCCAACAGCCGCGCCAGCAGCTGGAACCGCGCGCCCATCGACCGCATGGCCAACCTCAACATCGAGCCTGGCGAGCAGTCCCTGGAACAGCTGATCGGCGGGATCGAGCACGGCATCCTGATGTCCACCAACCGCTCCTGGTCCATCGACGACGCGCGCAACAAGTTCCAGTTCGGCTGCGAATGGGGCCAGTTGATCGAGAATGGCGAACTCAAGGGCGTGGTGAAGAACCCCAACTACCGGGGCATTTCCGCGCAGTTCTGGCGCAACCTCAGCGCCGTCGGCAACCGTGGCACCTTCCAGGTCCTGGGCACGCCCAACTGCGGCAAGGGCGAACCCAACCAGGTGATCCGCGTTGGCCACGCCTCCCCAGCCTGTGTATTCAGCAAGATCGACGTATTCGGAGGAGATGCCTGATGACCAGCGCGACCAATCAGGCCCAGCAGTTCAAGACGCTGGTGCAATGGCTCAAGGACGAGATCCGCGGGTCGGAACAATTCACCCTGAGCTACGCTGCCGAAGCCTCGGAGTTCATCCGCTTCAACCATGCCAAGGTACGCCAGGCCGGGCAGGTGCAGCAGGCCAGCCTGACCTTCAAGCTGATCGACGATGGCCGCCACGCCGACCTCGACATCACCCTGGCCAACGATCCCGAGGTGGACCGCCAGCGCCTGGCCGAGGGCCTGCAACAACTGCGTGAAACCCTCCCGCTGCTGCCGGCCGACCCTTACCTGATGCTCAACCACACCCACTGGCAGTCCCAGCATGAGCAAAGCCGTCCGCTGCCAGGCAGCGAGCAGGTGGTGGAGGAAATCGGTCGCGCCGCCGCGGGCCTGGATCTGGTCGGCATCTATGCCGCCGGCCCCATCAGCCGTGGTTTCGCCAGCTCCAGCGGGGCCTTCGGTTGGCACCAGGCCAACAGCTTCAACTTCGACTTCAGCCTGTTCCACGACAATGGCGAGGCGGTGAAGGCCAGCTACGCCGGACACGCCTGGAACAGCGACGCCTTCGCCCAGCGCTTCGACCAGGCCCGCCAGCAACTGGAGTTCCTCGGCCGGCCGCTGCGGACCCTGGCCCCCGGTCAATACCGCGCCTACCTGGCCCCGGCGGCCCTGGAGGAGATCATGGGCATGCTGGCCTGGGGCAGCTTCTCGGCCCAGTCCATCGCCAGCAAACACAGCGCCCTGCAGAAACTCTATGCCGGTGACGCGAACCTGAGCCCGCTGGTATCGGTACGCGAGCAGGTCAGCGGCTCCCTGAGCCCGGCGTTTTCCGACGAGGGCTACCCGCGCAGCGACCTGGCGCTGATCGCCAGTGGCGCCGCCGAGGCGCGCCTGATCAACTCGCGCAGCGCCGCCGAATATGGCCTGACCGCCAACGGCGCCGGCAGCGGCGAATACCCCAGCGCCCTGGACATGGCCGCCGGCCAGTTGGCCCAGCAGGACATCCTCAGGCAATTGGGCACCGGGCTGTACATCAGCAACCTGTGGTACCTGAACTACTCGGACCTGCCTGCGGCGCGACTGACCGGCATGACCCGCTTCGCCACCTTCTGGGTGGAGAACGGCGAGATCCAGGCGCCAGTGAGCACCATGCGTTTCGACGACAGCGTCTACAGTCTGCTGGGCTCGCAGCTCGAGGCGCTCACCGAGCAACGCGAGCTGCTGCTCTCGGCCAGCACCTATGGCCAGCGCCAGACCGCGTCGATGCATCTGCCCGGGGCACTGGTCAGCCGCCTGACGCTAACCTTGTAAAATCGGCCTAGAGTTGCAAGCCACAAGCTTGCAACTCGAAGCTTGCAACCTACCTCTGTCGTTGTTGAGGTCCCATGCCCGAACGTCCGCCACTCGATGCCACTACTATCCGCTGGCTGCCGTGGGTAGTGGCCATCGCCTTCTTCATGCAGTCCCTGGACGGCACCATCCTCAATACCGCGCTGCCGGCCATGGCCAGGGACCTGGCCGAAGACCCGTTGCGCATGCAGGGCGTGGTCATCGCCTACATGCTCACCGTGGCGCTGCTGATCCCGGCCTCGGGCTGGATCGCCGATCGCTTCGGCACCCGCAACATCTTCTTCGGCGCGATCTTGCTGTTCAGCGTCGGCTCGTTGCTATGCGCCCTTTCCGGTTCCCTGGGCATGCTGGTGGCGGCCCGGGTGATCCAGGGCCTGGGCGGCGCGCTGATGCTGCCGGTGGGGCGGCTGGTGGTGTTGCGCGCCTATCCGCGTTCGGAACTGGTGCGGATCATGGGTTTCATCACCATTCCCGGGCTGCTGGGCCCGCTGATCGGCCCGACCATGGGCGGCTGGATGGTGCAGTACCTGACCTGGCACTGGATCTTCCTGATCAACCTGCCGGTGGGCGCCATCGGCTGCTACGCGGTGTGGCGCTTCATCCCCGACCTGCGCGGCAGCGAGCGCACCCGCTTCGACGGCCTGGGCTTCTTGCTGTTCGGCGCGGCGATGGTACTGATCACCATCGCCATGGAAGGCCTGGGCGAACTGCACCTGCCGCACCTGCGGGTGATGTTGCTGCTGTTCGCCGGCCTGGCTTGCCTGGCGGCCTACTGGTTGCGTGCCGGGCATATCGCCGATCCGCTGTTCGCCCCGTCGCTGTTCAAGGTGCGGACCTTCGCCGTGGGCATCCTCGGCAACCTGTTCGCCCGCCTGGGCAGCGGCGCCCTGCCGTTCCTGGTGCCCTTGCTGCTGCAAGTGGCCCTGGGCTACTCACCGTCCCAGGCCGGCATGAGCATGCTGCCCCTGGCGGCCGCGGCGATGCTGGCCAAGTCCATTGCCCGACCGCTGATCGAGCGCCTGGGCTATCGCCTGGTGCTCACCGGCAACACCCTGGCCCTGGGCCTGATGCTGGCGAGCATGGGCCTGGTCAGCGAGCAGACACCCTACCCGCTGCTGCTGGGCATGCTGGCGGTGCTGGGGGCGATCAACTCGCTGCAGTTCACGGCGATGAACACCGTGACCCTGATCGACCTCGACGATGCCGCCGCCAGCAGTGGCAACAGCCTGCTGTCGGTGGTGGCGCAACTGTCCCTGAGCCTGGGGGTGGCCTGCGCCGGGGCGCTGCTGGGCGGCTTCACCGCATCCATGGACAGCGATGGCGGCGACACGGTGCTCGGCGCCTTCCAGCTGACCTTCCTCACCGTGGGCCTCATGGCCATGCTGGCGGCGGCGATCTTCCTCCAGTTGTCGCCCAACGATGGCCGCAGGACGCGCAAGGTCCAGGAGCATATCGAGCACTGATTGACCATCTCCCCGTAAGAGCCATGGAAAGTCCTGGCTACTTTTCGTCCAGAAATTGCAGGAAGGGGGAGAGGGGCTGATACACTGCGCGACATTTTGTTTTGCAGGCCCGTCCCGTGACCACCATCACCACCGCTTTCAATACCTTGCCCCTGTCTGCCGCCATGCTGGCCAACCTCGACTCCCTCGGGTATGCCCAGATGACGCCGATCCAGGCGCAAAGCTTGCCGGTGATCCTCAAGGGCCTGGACCTGATCGCCCAGGCCAAGACCGGCAGCGGCAAGACCGCGGCCTTCGGCATCGGCCTGCTGAACCCGATCAACTCGCGCTACTTCGGCTGCCAGGCCCTGGTGATGTGCCCGACCCGCGAGCTGGCCGACCAGGTCGCCAAGGAGCTGCGCCGCCTGGCCCGCGCCGAGGACAACATCAAGGTCCTGACCCTCTGCGGCGGCGTGCCCTTCGGCCCGCAGATCGCTTCACTGGAGCATGGCGCCCACATCATCGTCGGCACCCCGGGGCGCATTTCCCAGCACCTGGACAAGGGCACGCTGAAACTCGACGGCCTCAACACCCTGGTGCTCGACGAAGCCGACCGCATGCTGGACATGGGCTTCTACGATGCCATCGAAGCCATCATCGGCCAGACCCCGGCACGCCGGCAGACCCTGCTGTTCTCCGCCACCTACCCGGTGGGCATCAAGCAGCTGGCGTCGAAGTTCATGCGTGATCCGCAACAGGTAAAAGTCGAGACGCTGCACAGCGACAGCCAGATCGAACAGCACTTCTACGAAATCTCCCCGGAAGATCGCATGGATGCGGTGGTCAAGGTGCTCAACCACTTCCGCCCGCAGTCTTGCGTGGCCTTCTGCTTCACCAAGCAGCAAGTGCAGGAAACCGTCGACCACCTGACCGCCAAGGGCATGTCTGCAGTGGGCCTGCACGGTGACCTGGAACAGCGCGACCGCGACCAGGTGCTGGCGATGTTCGCCAACCGCAGTACCTCGGTACTGGTAGCCACCGATGTCGCCGCCCGGGGCCTGGATATCGACGCCCTGGACATGGTGATCAACGTCGAGCTGGCGCGGGATTCGGAAATCCACATCCACCGGGTCGGCCGTACCGGTCGCGCCGGCGAGAAAGGCATCGCCATCAGCCTGGTGTCGCCGTCCGAGGCCCACCGTGCCCAGGCCATCGAACAGTTGCAGAAGGCGCCGCTGAACTGGGAGCAGATCGACGGCCTGAAGAGCCAGGGCGGCGGCCCGCTGCTGCCGGCCATGAGCACCCTGTGCATCGCCGCCGGGCGCAAGGACAAGGTACGCCCGGGCGATATCCTCGGCGCGCTGACCGGCGAGGCCGGCATCCCCGGCGCCCAGGTCGGCAAGATCGCGATCTTCGACTTCCAGGCCTACGTGGCCGTGGAGCGCGGCATCGCCAAGCAGGCCCTGCAACGCCTCAATAGCGGCAAGATCAAGGGCCGTTCGCTGCGCGTACGCATCCTGTAACCCACCCGCTCGACCTGTAGCCGCTGCCGCAGGCTGCGAACGTCTCCGAAGGAGGCGCCGCTGTTGAGGCCGTGGAGCCCCTGCGGGGCTTGTCGCAGCCTTCGGCAGCGGCTACAGGTTCATTTGCCTGCACTCTCGAGGACACCGTTTTGCGCTCTACCGAAGTCGTGATCATCGGCGCCGGCGCCGCCGGTTTGATGTGCGCCCTGACCGCCGCTGGCCGTGGGCGCCAGGTGCTGTTGCTGGACCATGCCAACAAGGCCGGGAAGAAGATCCTGATGTCCGGTGGCGGGCGCTGCAACTTCACCAACATGTACACCGAGCCGGCCAACTTCCTGTCGCAGAACCCGCACTTCTGCAAGTCGGCCCTGGCCCGCTACACCCAGTGGGATTTCATCGGCCTGGTGGCCAAGCATGGCGTGCCCTACCACGAGAAGAAGCTCGGCCAGCTGTTTTGCGACAACAAGTCCAGCGACATCCTCGCCATGCTCCTGGCCGAATGCGACCAGGCCGGGGTCGAGCTGCGCCTGGACACCTCGATCCAGCAGATCGAGAAACTGGAGTCGGGCTACCTGCTGCAGACCACCCTGGGCCAGGTGCGCTGCCAGTCCCTGGTGATCGCCACCGGCGGCCTGTCGATCCCGACCCTGGGGGCCACCGGCTTCGGCTACCAGGTGGCCAGGCAGTTCGGCCATGAGCTGCTGCCGACCCGTGCCGGGCTGGTGCCCTTCACCATCACCGACCAGCTCAAGGAGCTGTGCGGCGAGCTGTCCGGAACCTCGGTGGACTGCCTGGTGAGCTGCAACGGCCAGAGCTTTCGCGAGAACATCCTGTTCACCCACCGTGGCCTCAGCGGCCCGGCGATCCTGCAGATTTCCTCGTACTGGCAGCCTGGCGACAGCATCGAGATCAACCTGCTGCCGGACCACGATGCCCTGGGCTGGCTGCAACAGCAGCAGGCCGAGCGCCCCAACAGCGAACTCAAGACCCTGCTGGGGGAGATCTTCACCAAGAAGATGGCCGGCCTGCTGGCCGATCACTGGTTCGCCTCCAAGCCGATGAAGCAGTACACCCCCGCCGAGCTGGCGGAGGTCGCCGACAAGCTCGGCAACTGGCAGCTGGTACCGGCGGGCACCGAAGGCTACCGCACCGCCGAAGTGACCCTGGGCGGGGTCGACACCCGCGAAGTCTCGTCCAAGACCATGGAATCGCTGAAGAGCCCGGGGCTGTATTTCATTGGCGAAGTGCTGGATGTCAGCGGCCACCTGGGCGGTTTCAACTTCCAGTGGGCCTGGGCCTCGGGCTACGCGGCGGCGCAGTACGCCTGAAGCCGCGCCGGCCCTTGGCGCCGGCAGGGGCCGAGGAGCATCGCCGGGAACAGAATTTGCTGGCGGATGTGACGGCGGCATTGCGCCGTCGTCAATACTGGCTCAATTTAGCGGCATCGCCCGGAAGGCTCCTCCCAATCCATGTCATCGACTTCTTTTCGCCAATCCCTGCGCCGCCTCTGGGCGCTGGATAAATTCAGCTACAGCGTGCGGGTATTCATCGCCCTGACCGGCAGCATGGCGCTGTGCTGGTACCAGGACGAGATGAGCTTGCTGATCCCGCTGTTCCTCGGCGTCATCGCCAGCGCCCTGGCGGAAACCGACGACAGCTGGCAAGGCCGCCTCAATGCCCTGGCGGTGACCCTGGTGTGCTTCAGCATCGCCGCGCTGTCGGTGGAATTGCTGTTCCCCTACCCCTGGATCTTCGCCATCGCCCTGGCCCTGGCCGGCTTCGGCCTGACCATGCTCGGCGCGCTGGGCGAGCGCTATGGCGCCATCGCCTCGGCGACCCTGATCCTCTCGGTCTACACCATGATCGGCGTCGACCAGCGCGGCGGCGCGGTGATCGACTTCTGGCACGAGCCGGTGCTGCTGGTGGCCGGCGCCGCCTGGTACGGCCTGCTCTCGGTGCTGTGGCAGGCGATGTTTTCCAACCAGCCGGTACAGCAGAGCCTGGCCCGGCTGTTTCGCGAGCTGGGCTACTACCTCAAGCTCAAGTCGTCGCTGTTCGAGCCGATTCGCCAGCTGGACGTGGAAGCCCGGCGCCTGGAGCTGGCGCGGCAGAACGGCAAGGTGGTGGCCGCGCTCAACAGTGCCAAGGAAATCATCCTGCACCGGGTCGGCAACGGCCGCCCGGGGTCGAAGGTCAGCCGCTACCTGAAGCTGTACTTCCTGGCCCAGGACATCCATGAACGCGCCAGCTCCTCGCACTACCCCTACAACGCCCTGGCCGACGCCTTCTTCCACAGCGATGTGCTGTTCCGCTGCCAACGCCTGCTGCGCCAGCAGGGCAAGGCCTGCCGGGCCCTGGCGGAATCGATCCAGATGCGCCAGCCGTTCGTCTACGACTCCGGCTTCGCCGAAGCCCTGAGCGACCTGCAAGCCTCGCTGGAACACCTGCGCATCCAGAGCAACCCGGCCTGGCGCGGGCTGCTACGCTCGCTGCGGGCCCTGGCCGCCAACCTCGGCACCCTCGACCGCCTGCTCAGCGATGCCAGCAACCCCGATGCCCTGGCCGATGCCACCGACAGCAGCCTGCTGGATCGCTCGCCGCGCAACCTCAAGGACGTCTGGACCCGCCTGCGCACCCAGCTGACACCCACTTCGCTGCTGTTCCGCCATGCCCTGCGCCTGCCCCTGGCGCTGAGTATCGGCTACGGCATGGTGCACCTGATCCACCCGTCCCAGGGCTACTGGATCATCCTCACCACGCTGTTCGTCTGCCAACCCAACTACGGCGCCACCCGACGCAAGCTGGGCCAGCGGATCATCGGCACGGCCATCGGCCTGACCATCGCCTGGGCGCTGTTCGACCTGTTCCCCAACCCGCTGGTGCAGTCGCTGTTCGCCATTGCCGCCGGCGTGGTGTTCTTCGCCAACCGCACCACCCGCTACACCCTGGCCACCGCCGCCATCACCCTGATGGTGCTGTTCTGCTTCAACCAGGTGGGCGACGGTTATGGGCTGTTCCTGCCACGGCTGTTCGATACCCTGCTGGGCAGCCTGATCGCCGGGCTGGCGGTGTTCCTGTTCCTGCCGGACTGGCAGGGTCGGCGCCTGAACCAGGTACTGGCCAACACCCTGGCGTGCAACAGCATCTACCTGCGCCAGATCATGCAGCAGTACGCCGTCGGCAAGAGCGACGACCTGGCCTACCGCCTGGCCCGACGCAACGCCCACAACGCCGATGCGGCGCTGTCCACCACCCTGGCCAACATGCTCATGGAGCCCGGGCACTTTCGCAAAGAGGCAGACGTGGGCTTCCGCTTCCTGGTGCTGTCCCACACCCTGCTCAGCTACCTCTCGGGCCTGGGCGCGCACCGTGGCACCCAACTGCCGGAGGAAGTCCGCGAGCACCTGATCGGCGGTGCCGGCAGCAGCCTGGCGGCCAGTATCGACGAGATCGCCCAGGGCCTGGCCAGCAGGACCCCAATCGCCATCCAGAGCGACGCCGAGGAAGCCCTGGCCAACGAGCTGGAACAGATGCCGGATGAAATCGATGAAGAGCAGCGCCTGGTACAGACCCAGCTGGGATTGATCTGCCGCCAGCTGGGCCCGCTGCGGACCCTGGCGGCCCACCTGATCAAAGGCACAGAGCAAGCGCCGGCGTGAAACCGCGAGCGCCAAGGGAACGGCTCCGGCGGTCCCGGGAAGCTTGCCGGCGCTTTTAGCAGGCCGTTGAAAAACGTAGGCGAGGCAGTCAGCTCCAGGCAAAAACAGGCGAAAAAGCGCAGTTTACGAGTGGTAAATGAGCATTTTCAGCTTGTTTTCAACGCAGCGATGGCAACCGGCCTGCTACATGCCGTGCTGGCGAAGCAACCGGGCGTAGCTACCGTCGGCCTTCATGGCGGCGATCTCGCGATCGAACTTGGCGACGATCTGCGCATGCTCGGGGTTCTTCAGGCTCACCAGGATATGCAGGCTGTTCTCGCTCAAGGGCTTGGGCAGGAACTCCACCGCATTGCGCACCCGGGGCGATTCCCGGGCCAGGTAGTAACGGGCGACGTATTCATCTTCCAGGGTCAGCTTGACCCGGTCCGCCGCCAGCATGCGCACGGCCATGGCGAAGTTGTGCACCGGCACTTTCTGCAAGTCCGAATCGTTGTCGAATTCAGAGGAGTAGGCGTAGCCGCGCACCACGGCGATCGGGTACTCGTGCAACTGCTTGAGGTTGAGGTACTCCAGGGGAGCGTCCTTGCGCTTGAGGAAGCGGATGCGGTTGACCAGGTACTCTGCGGAGAACTGCCCCAGGCGGGTGCGTTCGTCGTTGTACCAGGCATTGACCAGGACGTCGTAGCGGCCCTCGCCGATCCCCAGCAGCGCCCGGGCCCAGGGCACCTGCTCGAACTCGCTGGCATAACCCGCGCGGGCCAACGCGGTACTGACGATATCGGTGGCCACCCCGCCATTGACCAGGGTCGAGTCGGTAAACGGAGGCCAGGCATCAGCGACCAGCCGCAACTTCTCTGCAGAAGCGCCCTGGCCCAGCAACAGCAATCCGATCAAAGCCAAAGCCCGATGCAATCGCAGCATGCTTGAAGATCCTTAGCGGGCACAGGGCCCAGCGCGTTCCAGCCTACACTCGAGGGCCCATGCAGCGACCACCCAGGTCCTAACATTAGCTCATCACAGCCAATGCACAGGACTTGCAAAACAGATTACACAAAGAAGGGAAAAACCAGTGAACGGAGTAATGGCATTTTGACCCATCTCACAGAAACAAACTCCATACACCTGTCGACAAGACATCCGTTGACGATGTGCTTAGTATTTCGCGCAGCTCTTTTCACAGGATAAGAAAATGACCATCGAATGGGTCTGCAAACACCACACCGATCTGGGCAAGGAACAGCTCTACGCCATCTTGCAACTGCGTACCGAAGTCTTCGTCGTGGAACAGAAATGCCCCTACCAGGAAGTCGACGGCCGTGACCTGGAAGGCGACACCTGCCACCTGATGGCCTGGGACGGTGACCGCCTGGTGGCCTACCTGCGCCTGCTGGACCCGATCTCCCAGGGCGGCGACGTGGTGATCGGCCGCGTGGTGATCGCCGAGCAGGCCCGAGGCCAGGGCCTGGGGCATACGCTGATGGAGCAGGCCCTGAAACAGGCGCAGCGGCACTGGCCCGAGACACCGATCTATCTCTCGGCCCAGGCCCACCTGCAGGCCTACTACGGCCGCTATGGGTTCAGCGTGGTGGGCGAGGAGTATCTGGAAGACGATATCCCGCACATCGGCATGCGCCGTAGCTGAGGCTCAGGGATAATCCAGCACGGCCTTGATCTGGCCCAGGTTGGGTTCGATCCAGGCCTTGTCGATGGCCCCCCAGCTGTGGATCCGGTAATGCCCGGCGTGGTTGCGGGCGCCGTCCTGCTGTTCGAACTGGCAGACGATGTCCAGGTCGGCCAGGGCGGCGATGGTGTCCTGGGCGGTGCGCCGGGGCATGCCCGTGAGTTCGGTCAAGGCCGGCACGCTGCTGGCCAGGCCACTGTCGATCAAGTACGCCACGTACAGCCGGCGGTAGAAACTGCTCTTGGTCTTGCTCACATCCATCGCCCACTCCTTGCTAGTGCGGCGCGCCCGCCTTGGCTTGCAGGTCGCGCCAGGTGAGGTAGACCCGCAGGTCGAACTCCAGCTGGTGATAGCCCGGCAGCATGTGCTCGCAGAGCTTGTAGAACGCCTTGTTGTGGTCCGATTCCTTGAAGTGCGCCAACTCGTGGACCACGATCATGCGCAGGAACTCGGGCGCCGCCTCCTTGAACAGCGAGGCGATGCGAATCTCTTTCTTGGCCTTGAGCTTGCCTCCCTGCACCCGCGACACCGTGGTGTGCAGGCCCAGGGCGCGATGGGTCAGGTCCAGGCGGTTGTCGAACAGCACCTTGTCGATGGCCGGCGCGTTGCGCAGGTATTCCTGCTTCAGCTCCAGGGCATAGCTGTACAGGGCCTTGTCGCTCTGCACACCGTGCTTGTGTGGATAACGCCGCTCCAGGTACTCGCCCAGGCGGTCTTCGTCGATCAGCTGGCGCACCTGTTCTTGCAGGGCGACTGGATAGGCCTGGAGGTATTTCAATACGGTCATGGGCAACAGCGACGCCAGGGGCAAGGGTCGCCAGTTTAGCGAATTCAGGCCTGTAGCGCGCTCCAGTCGAAGGGCTGGACGAACTGGCTGGCGCTGCCGGAGGTCAAGGGTCGCGCCACCAGGAAGCCCTGGACGTATTCGCAACCGTTGTCCTTGAGCCAATGGTATTGCTCGAGAGTCTCCACGCCTTCGGCGATCACCAGCAGCCCGAATTGCTTGCACAGGTCGATCACGCAGCGGGCGATCGCAGCGTCCCGCGGTGAAGTCAGCAACCGGGCGATCAGGTGCCGGTCGAGCTTGAGGGTATCCAGTTGCAGGTCACGCAAGAAGGCCAGGCAGCAACTGCCCGAGCCGAAGTCGTCGAGGGCCACGCGCACGCCCAGCTGGTGCAATTGCTGCAATTGCTTGCGGGTCTCTCCCAGGTTCTGGGTCAGCGCCGCCTCGGTGACCTCGACCTCCAGCTGACGCGGTTGCAGGCCGTTGCGCAGCAGCACCTGGCGCAGTTCGGCCGAAAGGTTGGGCATGCTGAACTGGGTCGCGCTGAGACTGACGCTCAGCACCAGCTCGGGGCTGAACACCTGCTCCCAATCCTTGCGCTGCGCAGCGCCCTGCTGGTAGATCCAGCTACCCAGGAGACTGATCAGCCGCGCCTCTTCCAGCAGCGGCAGGAACAGCCCCGGCGGCACATCGCCGACACTGGGATGGCGCCAGCGCAGCAGGGCTTCGAAACCACGCAGGCGACCATCGGCGATGGCCACCTGGGGCTGGTACACCATGGTGAATTCCTTGCGCTCCACCGCACTGCGCACGCTTTCCTCGAGCATCAACCGGGACCGCGCGCGACCGTTCATCTCGTGGTCGTAATAGCGATACTGCTGGCGGCCGGCACGCTTGGCCTCGTACATGGCAATGTCCGCGGCCCGCAGCAGGCCATCCAGGTTGGAACCGCAGTCGGGATAGATGGCGATACCGATGCTGGCCCCCAGGACCACGTCCATGCCATCGATCTGCTGGGTGATGGACAAGCGCTCGATCAACCGTTCGGCGACTTTCGCCGCCTGCTCGGGAAATCCCAGCTCCAGCAAGGCGGTGAACTCGTCGCCCCCCATGCGCCCGATGATGTCGAACGAGTGCAGGCCCTCCTTCAGCTGTTCCGAGACCCAGCGCAGTATCCGGTCGCCGGCGTCATGGCCGAGGGAGTCGTTGACCCGCTTGAAGCCGTCCAGATCCAGGTACAGCAGGACCAGGGACTTTCCCGAGCGGTCACTGCGCAACAGGATGCTCTCCACTGTCTGGTAGAAACCCCGGCGATTGAGCAGCCCGGTCAAGGGATCGGTGACCGCCTGGTATTCCAGCTGCTGATGCAGGTGCCGCACCTCGGACATGTCCAGCAGGGTCACCACCATGGCCTTCTGCTCGCTGGGCAGCGGGGCGCAGGACAACGCTACGCTGATCTGCTGGCCGGGGACGGTGCGCAGCAGGGCGTCATGCAGGCGGAAGGTCTCGCCCCGGCGATAACTGGCGTACAACTCGGACACGTGCCAGTCCGGGACATGGGGGTTCTGCAGGTAATCGAGGAAGGCCGAGCCCACCAACTCCTTCACCTGGGCATTGAGCAAGCGCGACACCGCGGGGTTGGCGAAGCGTATCCGCCCCTCCTCGTCCACCACCAGGATGCCCTCGGCGGCGTTGTCCAGCACCGAGGCATTGAAGGCCCGGGCCTGCTCCAGGTCATGACTCAGGTGCTGCAGGGCCCGGCGGTTGCGCTGGTGTTCCAGCAACGCCTGGACCTTGGGCTTGAGGATCTGCGGATCGAAGGGCTTGAACAGGTAGTCCACCGCACCGTTGGCATACCCCTTGATCACGGCATCCTGGGATTGCTCGTTGGCGGTGAGGAAGATGATCGGGGTCAGGCGCGTGCGCTGGCTGCCGCGCATCAGGCGGGCCACTTCAAAACCATCCATGCCCGGCATCTGCACGTCGAGCAGGACCAGGTCCACCTCATGCTCCAGCAACAGACTGAGGGCCTCGACACCCGAGGCGGCGGTCATTACCCGCCAATCCTGGCGCTGCAACAGCGCGCGCATGCTCAGGAGGTTCTCGGGGTAGTCATCGACGATCAGAAGAGTGGAGTGGCCCTCGGCTGTCTCCGGTTGCACGCATTCCATGCTGCTTCTCTTGTCTGTAATAAGACTGAACTGGTGAGAAAACCTGACAAAAACTGAGGTTTCACTCTAGCCCCGGATATTCAAAAGCAGAAGCTGTCATGGAGCCATCACTCCGCCAATGGCCCCTGCTCCCGACTAACGGTCACAGTTCTGCCGCATTGCAATCCATGAATATGGCACCTGGACACTTCACTGGCGTCATTTTTCCGCCGTACGGCCCTTGCTGGAACATCCTTGCGAGGGCTAAAAAACACCCGAGAAGCGCGGTCTGGAGCCTTCGCCCAGCTGCGCCCGGTACACTTTTGCGGAACCTTCCCCATGATCGACCTGGCAACCTGGAACCTCAGCGTTCCCGTCGGCAGCCCGCCGGCCACAATCGATACCCCGACCCTGGTCAAAGGCTTCAAGAACCAATACTTCCATGCCGATTCCGGCACCTTGTTCTTCTGGTCGCCAGTCACCGGCTCGAAGACCGAGAACGCCATCTATCCACGCACCGAGCTGCGCGAGACCTATGCCAACGGCACCTTGCGCAACTGGACCTACCCCGAGGCCGACAACCTGCTGCAGGCCACCCTGGCAGTGAACCAGGTGCCCTCCTCGGGCAAGATCGTCATCGGCCAGATCCATGCGTACAACAGCACCCGGCCGCTGGTGAAGCTGGAATACCAGTACAAGGCCAGTCAGGGGCGCGGCAACATCGTGGCCAAGGTGCGCATGCGCCCGGACGACACCCGGTCCCGGGTCATCGGCATCGCCAAGAACGTGCCCATGGACCGGAGGTTTTCCTACCTGATCCATCTGAGCCCGGGCGGTGTTCTGGGCATCAGCGCCGCCGGCTACCGCTGGGACGCCCGGCTGGGCGCGGCCTGGCGTGACAAACCGCTGTACTTCAAGGCCGGGGTCTATGTGCAGGACAACAGCGGCTACACCAGCGAAGGTGGCAAGGTGACCTTCTCCAAGCTGGACATCGACCACAACAAGAGCTGAGCCGGCACGCAGGCACAAAAAAGCCCGCATCGCTGCGGGCTTTTTCGTAGACGACCGAGGCTTAGTTGACCTTGGCGTTCAGCTCACCCTTGAGGTAACGCTGGAACATGCCTTCCAGGGAGATCGGCTTGATCTTCGAGGCATTACCGGCGGTGCCGAAGGCTTCGTAGCGAGCGATGCACACGTCGCGCATGGCAGTCACGGTGGCGCCGAAGAACTTGCGTGGGTCGAACTCGCTCGGGTTGGTGGCCATCAGGCGGCGCATGGCACCGGTGGATGCCAGGCGCAGGTCGGTGTCGATGTTGACCTTGCGCACGCCGTGCTTGATGCCTTCGACGATCTCCTCGACCGGCACGCCGTAGGTTTCCTTGATGTCGCCACCGTACTGGTTGATGATCGCCAGCCACTCTTGCGGTACCGAGGACGAACCGTGCATCACCAGGTGGGTGTTGGGGATGCGCTTGTGGATTTCCTTGATGCGGTCGATGGCCAGCACGTCGCCGGTAGGCGGCTTGGTGAACTTGTAGGCACCGTGGCTGGTACCGATGGCGATGGCCAGGGCGTCGACCTGGGTCTTCTTGACGAAGTCGGCGGCCTCTTCCGGATCGGTCAGCATCTGGCTGTGGTCCAGCACGCCTTCGGCGCCGATACCGTCTTCTTCACCGGCCATGCCGGTTTCCAGGGAACCCAGGCAGCCCAGCTCGCCCTCTACCGACACGCCACAGGCGTGGGCCATGGCCACGGTCTGCTGGGTCACGCGGACGTTGTACTCGTAGTCGGTCGGGGTCTTGCCGTCTTCACCCAGGGAACCGTCCATCATCACCGAGCTGAAGCCCAGCTGGATCGAGCGCTGGCAGACGTCAGGGCTGGTGCCGTGGTCCTGGTGCATGCACACCGGAATGTGCGGGAACTCTTCGATGGCGGCCAGGATCAGGTGGCGCAGGAACGGGGCGCCGGCGTATTTGCGGGCACCGGCGGAAGCCTGGACGATCACCGGGGAGTCAGTCTTGTCAGCGGCTTCCATGATGGCGCGCATCTGCTCAAGGTTGTTGACGTTGAAGGCTGGAACGCCATAGCCGAACTCGGCTGCGTGGTCCAGCATCTGGCGCATGCTGATGAGTGCCATTGTGTGTGTCTCTCCCGGTCGAGGGTCGTTAATCGTGCAAGCCTGCCGTAGCGGCGACTGCTATTCAAGTGATTGCAGATCGGGGGTCAGCCCGGCCTGCGGATTCGTTACTTCATCAATTTCAAGAGCCCTGCGTCCCCGCAGGAACGAGGCTTGCCCGCGATGGCGGTCGGCCTGGCGACATCCATGATCAATGTCCGGGTAGCACCGCGATCAAGCTTCGCTCCTACAGGTTCAGCATCGGTTCCCGGCCTACGGCGCTTTACAGCCGCGACCAATCAGGTCGTTGGTGGCGACCCAGTAGACCAGGCCTTCCTCACCCTTGACGTGAAACGCCAGCATGTCGTCGCTGTACAACGACCCCGAACCGCTAGGCTCGAGTTTCAAGCGGCGTACCTGGTCGTCGCCTCCCAGGCGCACGTCGACGGCCTTGCGGCTGTCGTCGGTGTAGCGCCAGAGCACCTGGGCCTGGCTGTCGCAGACCCAGGTGGTCCAGTTGTCGGTGCTCGGCGACTTGAGCAAGTGCAAGTCGGCGCAACCGCCAAGCAGCCCCAGCATCGCCACGGCGAACAAAGCTTTCATCGATGTTCCTCGGCCGGACCCCGGGGCCCGGCGCGTCGCGTTATCCAATCTGACCCGTCAAGGGCAACCCTGTTCCCGGGTCCTTGTCGGAGTCTCGTATTTCTCCAAGCCTTCAGGCCCCAGGCGCTTGTTGATCACCGGTGCCGTCTCGGCCTGCCAGTCGGCCTGGTAGCAACCTTGCCCTGGCCTCTGGGCCGCATCCGCGGGCTGGCCCGGCGAAGTGCCGGAGCACCCCGCGAGCCAGGCTGCGGCAAGCAGCAATGGCAATGTCTTGACCATCAGAACACTCCTTTGCCCGGCCAATGGCAGTCTCAGGCCTTGGCCCGGGCTTCCAGGACTTCGACCGCCGGCAGCACCTTGCCCTCGACGAATTCGAGGAAGGCGCCACCACCGGTAGAAATGTAGGAGATCTGCTGGGCCACGCCATACTTGTCGATGGCCGCCAGGGTGTCGCCACCGCCAGCGATGGAGAACGCCGTGCTATCGGCGATCGCCTGGGCCAGGACCTTGGTGCCATTGCCGAACTGGTCGAACTCGAACACACCCACCGGACCGTTCCAGAGGATGGTCTTGGACGACTTGAGCAGTTGCGCGAATTGCGCAGCGGTTTGCGGGCCGATGTCCAGGATCATGTCGTCGGCCGCCACGTCGGCGATCGCCTTGACCGTGGCCGCGGCGCTCTCGGCGAACTCCTTGGCCACCACCACGTCCACTGGCAGTGGCACGCTGACCTTGGCGGCGATGGCACGGGCGGTGTCCAGCAGGTCCGGCTCGTACAGCGACTTGCCCACCGGATGGCCGGCAGCGGCCAGGAAGGTATTGGCGATACCGCCACCGACGATCAGCTGGTCGCAGACCTCGCTCAGGCTGTTGAGCACGTCCAGCTTGGTGGACACCTTGGAACCGGCGACGATCGCCGCCATCGGCTTGGCCGGGGTATCCAGGGCCTTGCCCAGGGCATCCAGCTCGGCCGCCAGCAACGGGCCTGCCGCCGCCACCTTGGCGAACTTGGCCACGCCGTGGGTCGAACCCTCGGCCCGGTGGGCGGTACCGAAGGCATCCATCACGAACACGTCGCACAGGGCGGCGTATTGCTGGGCCAGCTCATCGGCGTTCTTTTTCTCGCCCTTGTTGAAACGTACGTTCTCGAACAGCACGACGTCGCCGGCCTTGACCTCGACACCACCCAGGTAGTCGGCCACCAGCGGCACTTCGCGGCCCAGGGCACGGCTCAGGTAGTCGGCCACCGGCTTGAGGCTGTTCTCAGCCGAGAACTCGCCTTCGGTCGGACGGCCCAGGTGCGAGCAAACCATCACCGCCGCGCCTTTCTCCAGGGCCAGCTTGATGGTCGGCAGCGAAGCCAGGATCCGCGCGTCGCTGGTGACTACACCGTCCTTGACTGGGACGTTGAGGTCTTCGCGGATCAGCACGCGCTTACCTTGCAGATCGAGGTCGGTCATCTTCAACACGGTCATGGGTCGCAATTCCTGGGTTACTGAATATTAGAAGCAGAGAGTGGAGCGGCTGTTTGCAGGTAATGGCCCGCAACGTCCAGCATCCGGTTGGCAAAACCCCATTCGTTGTCGAACCAGGCCAGGATGTTCACCAGCCGGGGGCCGGAAACGCGGGTCTGACTGGCATCGACGATCGCCGAATGGGGGTCATGGTTGAAATCGCAGCTGGCGTGCGGCAATTCGGTATAGGCCAGCAGGCCCTTGAGCGGACCGCTGGTGGCGGCCTCGCGCAGGATCCGGTTGACCTCGGCGGCATCGGTGTCGCTGACCGTCTGCATGGTGATATCCAGGCAGGACACGTTGACCGTCGGTACCCGTACCGCTTTGGCCTGGATTCGCCCGGCAAGTTCCGGCAGCAGGCGCTCGATGCCCCGGGCCAGGCCAGTGGACACCGGGATCACCGACTGGAACGCCGAGCGGGTGCGGCGCAGGTCCTCGTGGTGATAGGCATCGATCACCGGCTGATCGTTCATCGCCGAGTGGATAGTGGTGATGGACACGTACTCCAGGCCGACGGCCTGGTCCAGCAGGCGCAGCAAGGGCACGCCGCAGTTGGTGGTGCAAGACGCGTTGGACACCAGCAGCTCATCGCCGCTCAGGCAATCCTGGTTCACTCCGTAGACGATGGTGGCGTCGACATCCGCCTCGCTGGCCATCGGCTGGGAGAACAACACCCGCGGCGCGCCGGCAGCAAGGAAGCGCTGGCCGTCCTCACGGGTGTGGTAGGCACCGGAGCATTCCAGCACCAGGTCGATGTCCAGGGCTGCCCAGTCGATGCCTTCGGGAGTGGCACTGCGTAACACCTTCACGCAGTTGCCATTGATATGCAGACAATCGCCATCGACGGTCACCTCGCCGGGAAACCGGCCATGGGTGGAGTCGAAGCGTGTCAGGTATTCGACGCTGGCCATGTCGGCCAGGTCGTTGATGGCCACGATCTCGAACCCGGCCGCAGCCCCTCGCTCGAACAGAGCACGCAAGACGCAACGACCAATCCGGCCGTAGCCGTTGAGTGCAACTTTATAAGGACGCGGTTGGGACATGGGGTTCTCGATCAGGCACGGCAGACGAACTTGTTATACGCACTCGCAAGCGGGGGCCGGTAAACCAGCCCCCGCTTGCGACTGTGGTGGACAGGCCACCACGTGCTTTTCTCAGTCTTCCAGCAGCTCTTCGGCCTGGCCCAGGATGTTGTCCAGGGTGAAGCCGAACTCTTCGAAAAGTGCAGGCGCAGGCGCCGACTCACCGTAGGTGGTCATGCCGATCACGCGGCCTTCCAGGCCCACGTACTTGTACCAGAAGTCGGCATGGGCGGCTTCGATGGCGATCCGCGCACCGACCTGCAGCGGCAGGACCGACTGCTTGTAGCCTGCATCCTGGGCATCGAACACGCTGGTGCACGGCATGGATACCACACGCACCTTGCGGCCCTGCTCGGTCAGCTTGTCGAAAGCCTGCACCGCAAGGCCCACCTCCGAACCGGTGGCGATCAGGATCAGATCTGGCTCGCCTGCGCAGTCCTTCAACACATAACCACCGCGGCTGATATCGGCGATCTGACCGGCATCACGGGTTTGGTGCTGCAGGTTCTGGCGGGAGAAGATCAAAGCCGAAGGACCGTCCTTGCGCTCCAGCGCGTGCTTCCAGGACACCGCCGACTCCACGGCGTCGGCTGGACGCCAGGTGTCGAGGTTCGGCGTGCTGCGCAGGCTGGTCAGTTGCTCGATAGGCTGGTGGGTCGGGCCGTCTTCGCCCAGGCCGATGGAGTCGTGGGTGTAGACGTGGATCACCCGCTGCTTCATCAGTGCCGACATGCGCACCGCGTTGCGGGCGTACTCCATGAACATCAGGAAGGTCGCGCCGTAAGGCACCAGGCCACCGTGCAGGGCAACGCCGTTCATGATGGCGGTCATGCCGAACTCGCGTACGCCGTAGTACATGTAGTTGCCGCTGGCATCCTCGGCACTGACGCCCTTGCAGCCTTTCCACAGGGTCAGGTTGGAGCCGGCCAGGTCCGCCGAACCGCCGAGGAACTCAGGCAGCAATGGACCGAAGGCGTTCAGGGTGTTCTGGCTGGCCTTGCGGCTGGCGATGGTCTCGCCCTTGGCCGCCACTTCGGCGATGTAGGCGTCGGCCTTGGCGGCGAAGTCCGCCGGCAGGTCACCGGCCAGGCGCCGTACCAGTTCGTTGGCCTCGGTCGGGAAGGCTGCGGAGTAAGCGGCGAAACGCTGGTCCCACTCGGCTTCGACAGCGCGACCGGCTTCCTTGGCATCCCACTCGGCATAGATGTCGGCAGGGATTTCGAACGGACCGTGGTTCCACTTCAGGGCTTCGCGGGTCAGGGCGATTTCCTCGGCGCCCAGTGGCGCGCCGTGGCAGTCTTCCTTGCCCTGCTTGTTCGGCGAACCGAAACCGATGGTGGTCTTGCAGCAGATCAGGGTTGGCAGCGGGCTCTTGCGCGCGGTCTCGATGGCGGTCTTGATCTCTTCCGGATCGTGGCCGTCGACGTTGCGGATCACTTGCCAGTTGTAGGCTTCGAAGCGCTTGGGCGTGTCGTCGGTGAACCAGCCTTCGACCTCGCCGTCGATGGAAATGCCGTTGTCATCGTAGAAGGCGATCAGCTTGCCCAGGCCCAGGGTGCCGGCCAGGGACGCGACTTCGTGGGAAATGCCTTCCATCATGCAGCCATCACCCAGGAACACATAGGTGTGGTGATCCACGATGTTGTGACCGGGACGGTTGAACTGCGCCGCCAGGACTTTTTCCGCCAGGGCAAAGCCCACGGCATTGGCCAGGCCCTGACCCAGGGGGCCAGTGGTGGTCTCCACACCCGGGGTGTAGCCGAATTCCGGGTGGCCCGGGGTACGGCTGTGCAGTTGGCGGAAATTCTTCAGGTCGTCGATCGAAAGATCGTAGCCGGTCAGGTGCAGCAGCGAGTAGATCAGCATCGAGCCATGACCGTTGGACAGCACGAAGCGGTCACGGTCGGCGAAGGACGGATTGCTCGGGTTGTGCTTGAGGTAGTCACGCCAAAGTACTTCGGCGATATCCGCCATACCCATGGGGGCACCCGGATGGCCGCTGTTGGCTTTTTGCACGGCATCCATGCTGAGGGCACGAATGGCGTTGGCACGCTCACGACGGCTTGGCATCGCTGATCTCCTGAAGATTGGACAAAACAAAACGGAAAAAAGGCCTGCATTTTCCCTCAGGCGTCTGGCGGGGGCAATGACAGATAGTTACTCAAGCACGTTTTTCCTACGGCTAACCACTCAATCGACCAGGCAAACCCCGACACCGTTCCCCATCCTGGCTGGCGACAGCCCTGGATCGCCCTCGCACAGCTCAATATCAAAACTTTTTGATATTGGCCTTGCGGGCTGTTTCGGGCGCCACTAGACTGCGCTCCCATGAACCTGCATGTATCCAACATTCGCCATGACGATTGCGACGATCTGGCCGCCCTGTGCAAGGCCGGCGGCGATCCGTTACGGCTGAACGTATTGCGTGCCCTGAGCAACGATTCCTTCGGCGTGCTGGAGTTGGCGCAGATCTTCGCCATCGGCCAGTCGGGCATGAGCCATCACCTGAAGGTCCTGGCCCAGGCCGGGCTGGTGGCCACCCGCCGCGAAGGCAATGCGATCTTCTACCGCCGCGCCTTGCCCCACACCGAACTGCTGGGTGGCAAGTTGCATGCGGCGCTGCTGGATGAAGTCGACCAATTGCCCTTGCCGGTCGAAGTCCAGTCGCGGATCGGCCTGGTTCACGGGCAACGGGCCGCTGCCAGCGAAGACTTCTTTTCCCGGGTGGCGGAGAAATTCCGCGCCCAACAGGACCTGATCGCAGGACTGACGCAGTACCGCGAAAGCGTCTTGGCGCTATTGGACAAATTGAGCTTCAAGCCAGAAGCCACAGCCATCGAGGTCGGTCCCGGCGACGGCGGATTCCTCCCCGAGCTGGCCCGGCGCTTTGCCCAGGTAACCGCCCTGGACAACAGCCCGGCGATGCTGGAGCTGGCACGCCAGTTGTGCGAGCGCGAAGCGCTGGCTAACGTCAGCCTGCAATTGGCCGATGCATTGAAAGGCATGCCACTCAAGGCCGACTGCGTGGTGCTGAACATGGTCCTGCACCATTTCGCGGCGCCAGCCGAAGCACTCAAGCAGATGGCGCAATTGCTGCAAGCAGGCGGTAGCCTGCTGGTGACAGACTTGTGCAGCCATAACCAGAGCTGGGCCAAGGAAGCCTGTGGCGATCTCTGGCTAGGGTTCGAACAAGATGATCTGGCCCGTTGGGCCACCGCTGCGGGACTGACTCCCGGGGAAAGCCTCTATGTAGGCTTACGTAATGGTTTCCAGATCCAGGTCCGCCATTTTCAGCGACCGGCTGGCGACACTCACCATCGGTAAATTTAGGAAACCGTCGAGATGAGCGAATACTCCCTTTTCACCTCCGAGTCCGTGTCCGAAGGGCATCCGGATAAAATCGCTGACCAGATTTCCGATGCGGTGCTGGACGCTATCATCGCCCAAGACAAGCACGCCCGCGTAGCGGTTGAAACCCTGGTCAAGACTGGTGTCGCCATCGTTGCCGGCGAAGTGACCACCAGCGCCTGGGTCGACCTGGAGCAGATCGTCCGCGACGTCATCTGCGAAATCGGCTACACCAGCTCCGACGTCGGCTTCGACGGCGCCACCTGCGGCGTGATGAACATCATCGGCAAGCAGTCCCCTGACATCAACCAGGGCGTCGACCGCGCCAAGCCTGAAGACCAGGGCGCCGGCGACCAGGGCCTGATGTTCGGCTACGCCAGCAACGAAACCTCGGCACTGATGCCGGCCCCGATCGCGTTCTCCCACCAGCTGGTGCAGCGCCAGGCCGAGGCCCGCAAATCGGGCCTGCTGCCATGGCTGCGCCCGGATGCCAAGTCCCAGGTCACCTGCCGCTATGAAAACGGCATCGTGGTCGGCATCGATGCGGTGGTGCTGTCGACCCAGCACAACCCGGAAGTCTCCTACAACGACCTGCGCGAAGGCGTGATGGAACTGATCGTCAAGCACGTGCTGCCAGCCGAGCTGCTGCACAAGGACACCCAGTTCCACATCAACCCGACCGGCCAGTTCATCATCGGCGGCCCAGTGGGCGACTGCGGCCTGACCGGCCGCAAGATCATCGTCGACAGCTACGGCGGCATGGCTCGCCACGGCGGTGGCGCGTTCTCCGGCAAGGACCCATCCAAGGTCGACCGTTCGGCAGCCTACGCCGGTCGCTATGTGGCCAAGAACATCGTCGCCGCCGGCCTGGCCGAGCGTTGCGAGATCCAGGTGTCCTACGCCATCGGCGTCGCCCAGCCGACTTCGATCTCGCTGAACACCTTCGGCACCGGCAAGATCAGCGATGACAAGATCATCAAGCTGGTACGCGAGCACTTTGACCTGCGTCCTTACGCGATCACCACCATGCTCGACCTGCTGCACCCGATGTACCAGGAAACCGCAGCCTACGGCCACTTCGGCCGCGCTCCGGAAACCAAGACTGTGGGCGAAGACACCTTCTCCACCTTCACCTGGGAAAAAACCGACCGCGCCGAGGCCCTGCGCGCCGCCGCCGGCCTGTAAGCCTTCCCGCGTCACCAAGGCCCCGCCCGGCTATGCCGGCGGGGCTTTTTTGTACCCAAGGATTTCTCCCTCCTGCCTCCATATTCTCTGCCTTACAACCAAAGTCGCCGTCCGGACCACCTGCCGGACCGACCGGGACACAACCGGCAAACACCTGCCACGCCCGCCCCGCATCACCGCACCTAACCTTTGAGCATGACCTTTCCGGGCAAGGACGCTCGCCATGCTGCCAAGACTGCTCCTGCTGACGATCTTCATCCCGCTGTCGACCCAGGCCCATTGCCCGGACTGGCCGACAACCCGGGCCGGCGTGGAAATCGCCACCCTGCACCAACAGCTCCAGCGCTGGGATACCAGCTATCACCGGGACGGCCAGGCGCTGGTTGCCGATGAACTCTACGATCAGGCCCGCCAGCGCCTGGATACGCTGCAAGGCTGCTTCCCCCTCGTGCCCCAGGCCAGATCCCGCCCGCTGGCCACTGCCCGCGGCAATATCGCTCACCCGGTGGCCCATACCGGAGTGGAAAAGCTCCCGGGCGCCGACGCCGTGCGACTCTGGTTGCGCAACCGTCGGGAAGTCTGGGTGCAGCCCAAGATCGACGGCGTGGCCGTGAGCCTGATCTACCGCAAGGGCCGCTTGCACCAGGCACTGAGTCGGGGCGATGGTCAGCAGGGCCACGACTGGAGCAGCGTGGCCCGGCAGATCCCGGCCATTCCCCAACAATTACCGCAGCCCGTGGACCTGTTGCTCCAGGGTGAGCTGTACCAGCGCCTGGAGGGCCACGTGCAGGCCCGGGCCGGCAGCCGCAATGCCCGTAGCCGAGTGGCGGGCTGGATGGCCCGCAAACACCTGGAGCCCGATGCCGCGGCACAAATCGGCTTGTTCGTCTGGGATTGGCCACAAGGGCCACAAGCGATGGATGAACGCCTGGAGCAGTTGGCCAAGCTGGGTTTTACCGAAGGCCGCGAATACAGCCGCAGGATCGCCAACTTCGACGCGGCCCAGCATTGGCGCGAACACTGGTACCGCTCGGCGCTGCCGTTCGCCAGCGACGGAATCATCCTGCGCCTGGGCCGACGCCCCGCGGCCGAACGATGGCAGGCCCGGAATCCGCACTGGATCGCCGCCTGGAAGTACCCCTACATCCAGGCCTTGGCCGATGTCCGCGAGGTAGAGTTTCGCGTCGGTCGCACCGGACGCATCACGCCACTTCTGCACATCGAACCGGTCACGTTCGACGATCGGCAGATCCGCCGGGTCAGCGTCGGCTCGCTACGCCGCTGGCGCGAGCTGGACATCCTCCCCGGCGACCAGGTGGCCGTCAGTCTCGCCGGTCTGACCATTCCCCGCCTGGATGGCGTGGTCCTCAGGGCACCACAGCGTCCACCGCTCCAGGCTCCGGCGCAGAGCGACTTCCACGCGCAGAGCTGCTGGCAACCCTCCCCCGGATGCGAGAGCCAGTTCCTGGCACGCCTGGCCTGGCTCAGTGGCAAGCAGGCCCTGGACCTGGAGCATGTCGGCGAGCAGACCTGGGTACGACTGGTCCAAGCGGGGCGAATCAAGAGCCTGCTGGATTGGTTGACCCTCGACCAGGCAGAGCTTGTTAACATGGCCGGCTTCGGCGAACGCAGCAGCGCACGCCTGCTCGAAAGCCTGCACAACGCCAGGCGGCGACCCTTCGCGCTTTGGCTGAAGGCCCTGGGCTTGCCGCCCAGTGGCGCTGCCGACCTGGGCGGCCCATGGCAGGCGCTGGCACTCAAGAGCAGCCTGGACTGGCAGCAAGAAGCCGAGGTTGGGGTGGAGCGCGCGGAGCGACTGGCAGCGTTCTTTCGCGACCCGCAGGTGCTGGCCTTGCGTGCCACCCTGAATGCCGCCGGCGTCGAAGGTTTTTAGTCGCTCACCTGGGTCGGGTATTGAACCACCTGGTCCGAAATGGGCTCCAACAGCCCATTCCGGCACGCCCCAGCATTACTTCATTGGTTATTTTTTGATCTTTTTCACCTGGAGCCGTCAATGAACATCTTTCCTTCGCTCGCAGCCCTGACCCTATGCGGCTTGATGAGCGCGCCACTGTTGGCCAACGAGCAAACACCCGAACTGACCGGCTGCGCCGCCAAGCGCCAGGCCATCACGACCCAGATCGAACAAGCCAAGGCCCACGGCAACAGCGATCAGCAGGCCGGCCTGGAACGCGCCCTGAATGAAGTCACCACCCATTGCACCGACGCCTCGCTGAAGAAAGAGCGGGAAAACAAGGTGCTCGACGCCAAGCACGAAGTCAGCCGCCGCCAGGCCGACCTGGAAAAGGCCATGAAGAAGGGCGACTCGGAGAAGATCAACAAGCGCAAGGACAAGCTCGCCGAATCCCGCAAGGAACTGCAGCAAGCTCTGGACGATCTGGACAAGTAAGCCGGGCACTGCCCCCGACATGACGAGGAGCTCCGGCATCCCTGCCAGGGCTTTGCCCGGCCGGGATCAGTGATTACGAAACTCTTTGTGGCAGGCGCTACAGGCGTCCTCGACCTTCTGCACCGCCGGGCCAAGGTTGCTGGCCTTGTAGGGCTGGACCTGGCTGGCGACCACCAGTTCACCGGTGGCTGCCTCCAGGACCCGGGCCAGCTCCTGGAAGCGTGCCTGCCGGCGCCAGACATCATCGGTGGCGCTGGTGTGGTCTTCTTCCTTGACCGCAGGGAAGTGCTTCCAGGGCTCGCGGGACAGGTTGTCGAGCTTCACTGCGCCCTCGGCGAAACGCGCACCGTCGAACGGGATGCGTCCGCGGAGCATGCCTCCCAGGTCTTCGCCGGTCTTGAGCATCTGTTTGAAGATCGCCTTGCGCTGGCCCAGGGGAGAATTGGGATCGACCCCACCGCAGGCGGAAAGCGTCAGGCAGGCCAGCAATACAACAGAGAGTCTTTTTAACGTCATGGTGGCTTCAGGTCAGGTCACGGAAAACGGCGGCCAGTATCCTCGCCTCCCGGACAAAGACCAATAGCCCTATTAATAATATGGGTTGTCCTCCGCCATGAATGCGGGACGTCCCCCCAAGGAAACACAGCATGAACCCGAGTTTTCCCCGCTGGTGCCGCCACTGGTTCTGGACCGTCCCGGCCCTGGCGCTGCTCGCCGGTTGCAACGGCGGCGACACTGAACAGCCCCCCTCTCAGCCACAGACCCACGCCCTGGCCACCTACAACAGCGCCCCCTGGGAGGCGCTGCCCGCAGTAGCCGACAATGACCTGCTGGCTGGCTTCGGCTCCTGGCGCAGCGCCTGCACCCGGCTCAAGGCCGATCCGGTGTGGGGCGCCACCTGCGCCGCCGCGGCCAACGTGCCCCAGAGCCCCGAGGCGATCCGTGGTTTTCTCAAGGAACGCCTGCAGGTCTACGGCCTGCGCTCGGGCAGCGGCAGCACCACGGGCCTGATCACGGGCTACTACGAGCCGGTGTATCCCGGCAGCCTGGCCCAGACCAAGGCGGCCAACGTACCGGTGTATGGCGTGCCGGACGACATGATCGTGGTCGCCCTGGACAGCCTCTACCCCGAACTCAAGGGCAAGCGCCTGCGGGGACGGCTCGAAGGTCGGGTGCTCAAGCCCTACGACGATGCCGCGACCATCGAGGCCCAGAGCGTCAAGGCGCCGGTGATCGCCTGGCTGACCGACCCCATGGACCTGCAATTCCTGCAGATCCAGGGTTCGGGCAGGATCCAGCTGGACGATGGTCGCCAACTGCGTATCGGTTATGCCGACCAGAACGGCCACCCGTACCGGCCTATCGGTCGCTGGCTGGTGGAGCAAGGCGAACTGAAGAAGGAAGAAGTGACCATGGGCACCATCGCTGCCTGGGCCAAGGCCCACCCGGCGCGGATTCCCGAGCTGCTGGGCAGCAACCCGAGCTATGTGTTCTTCAACCGCAACCCGGACAGCAACGAAGGGCCGCGCGGCTCGCTGAACGTCCCCCTGACCTCGGGCTACAGCGTCGCCGTGGACCGCAAGGTGATTCCCCTGGGCAGCCTGCTGTGGCTATCCACCACCCGCCCCGACGGCAGCAGCCTGGTACGCCCGGTTGCGGCCCAGGACACCGGCGGCGCGATCACCGGGGAAGTGCGCGCCGACCTGTTCTGGGGAACTGGCGATGCAGCCGGGCAACTGGCCGGCGACATGAAGCAACCAGGCCAGATCTGGATGCTCTGGCCCAAGGACATGCCGCTGCCCCAGGTGCCGCAAGTCGCCAATACCCCGTAACGCCTCCAGCCGGAACCGGCTTGTCGACCAGGACGTCGACAAGCCCGGCCAGCCTCAGATCGAGACGAAGAAGAAGCTGGCGATCAGCCCCATGCCCACGAACCACACCAAAGAACGCAGCACCGCCCAATCCGCCAGGTAGCAGATCATGTACAGCAGGCGGCTGGTGATGAACAGCACCGCCAGCACGTTGATGGTCACCAGCTCGGCGTTGCCCGCCACATGGGCAATGATCACTGCGGCGGCGAAGGCCGGAGTCACCTCGAAGCCATTGAGCTGTGCGCAATGCGCACGCTTTGGCAGACCCTCCAGGGTACTCAGGAAGCCCCGTGGATCATGGTTGTGCCGGAGCCCGTAGTTGCCAGCGCCCTTGGCGATGGCGGTGCACAGGTATGGCAGGGCGATTGCGATCAATACACACCAGAACGCGACAGTCATAACGTAAATCCTTTTTTAGAGTTTTAGGGAGTGCTCACAGCTTCATCACCAACATGCCGATCAGCACCAGGCCACAGGCCATCAGCCTTGGCCGGCCGAAGGGTTCCTTCAGGTAGCGCATGCCGAACAGCACCACCAAAATCACACTGATTTCACGCAAGGCCGCCGCTTCGGCGATAGAGCCCAACTGCATGGCCCAAAGCACCAGAGCGTAGCTGAACAGCACGCAGAAGCCGACGCTCAGCCCCAGGCGCCATTGTTCACGCCAGAACAGAGCGAAGGCCGGGCGCTTCCAGACCACCGCCACCAGGGGAAAAGGCCAGGCGCTGAGCAGCGTGCCCCAGGTCAGGTAGTCCAACGGGTGTGCCCAGCGGCGCAGGGCCTGGCCGTCGATGAAGGTGTAGCAACCGATGCACAGGCCGATCAGGGCCACTACCGGCAGCATGCTCCAGGGCAGGCGCGCCCCGCCTCCGCCCTGCCAAAGCAGGCACAGCATGCCGAAGGGGATCAGCAAGATGCCGAGGATCTGCTGGTTGCTCAGGGCTTCGCCACCGAACCCCAGGGTCAATGCCAGCACCACCAGGGGCGAAAGGCCACGCATCAGCGGGTAGACCAATCCCAGGTCCCCCACTCGGTAAGCCTGGATCAACAGGTAGCGATACAAGAGTTCGAAAGCCGCGGAAGCGAAGATCCAGGGCCAGAGTTCCTGGGGCGGCCATTGCAGGAAGAACAGCATGCCGGCCACGAACAGCAAGGCCACGCTGTCCATGCAGGCCACCACCAGCAGCCGCTCGCCACTGAACTTGATCAGCGTGTTCCATGCCGCATGCAACAGCGCCGCCATCAGAACCAGAGTTGTCGCCAGCACCTCGCCTCCCTGCCTGAACATCATCGCGAAGCGGCGATCCTCGCATGCCGCCCGCCTCGGTTGCACGGAGCATCGGCACTTTTGGCCGGGTAGGCGGCGAGTTCGTCCGCATGGACATGGGGCCGAGTTTGTCCCCGGGACTGCAACATCGCCGCTTCGACGTGGTCAATGTGTCGATTACCGCCATGCCTGATGGCAACTTGCCTCGTCGGCCACTGTGCCCCTGGACGGCACCGGGACATCAAACCCTTGGCCTGAACGACTTCAGGCTGTTTTCCACGATCATCCAAAGGAGTCCGGATGCTTGAACTTGTCGCTGCCTTTATCTGCCTGACGACCCTGCTGACCTACGTCAATTTCCGTTTCATCGGCCTGCCACCGACCATTGGCGTGATGGTCACCGCCCTGCTGTTCTCCCTGCTGCTGCAGGGGCTGACCTACCTGGGCTACCCCGGCCTGGAAGAGCATGTCGAAGAACTGATCGGCAAGATCGACTTCGGCGACCTGCTGATGAACTGGATGCTGTCGTTCCTGCTGTTCGCCGGCGCCCTGCACGTCAACCTCAACGACCTGCGCAGCTATCGCTGGCCCATAGGCCTGCTGGCGACGGTCGGAGTGCTGATCGCCACCTTCGTCATCGGCAGCCTGGCCTACTGGATCTTCGGCCTGTTCGGCTGGCACGTGAGCTTCCTCTACTGCCTGCTGTTCGGCGCGCTGATCTCGCCAACCGATCCGATCGCGGTGCTGGGCGTGCTGCGTACCGCCAATGCCTCCAAGCCGTTGAAGACCACCATCGTCGGCGAATCGCTGTTCAACGACGGCACGGCGGTCGTGGTGTTCACCGTACTGCTGGGCATCGCGCAACTGGGCGAAACCCCCACCGTAGGCGCCACTGCCTGGCTGTTCGTGCATGAGGCCATTGGCGGCGTGCTGTTCGGCGGCCTGATCGGCTACCTGGTGTACCTGATGATCAAGAGCATCGAGCAGCACCAGATCGAAGTGATGCTGACCCTGGCCCTGGTGATCGGTGGGTCGGCCATGGCCAGCGAGATCCATGTCTCGGCACCCATCGCGATGGTGGTGGCGGGCCTGATCATCGGCAACCTGGGACGCAACCTGGCGATGAACGACATGACCCGGCGCTACCTGGATGGTTTCTGGGAATTGCTCGACGACATGCTCAACGCGCTGCTGTTCGCCCTGATCGGCCTGGAGCTGTTGCTGTTGCCATTCAACTGGCTGCACCTGGCGGCGGCCAGCCTTTTGGCGTTGGCCATCGTGGCCTCGCGCCTGCTTACCGTGGCCCCGGCGATCCTGCTGTTGCGCCGCTGGCGCAGCGTGCCCCGGGGCACCATCCGCGTGCTGACCTGGGGCGGCCTGCGCGGCGGTGTCTCGGTGGCGCTGGCCCTGGCCCTGCCCCTGGGGCCGGAGCGGGACCTGGTGCTGAGCATCACCTACATCGTGGTGTTGTCGTCGATCCTGCTGCAGGGCCTGACCATCGGCAAGCTGGTGCGCCACGTCACCAACGAGGTGCCGGCAGGCAAGGCCGAAGCCCACTGATCCACGGGCCGTCGCACGCGGCAGGCCAATCTGCCTGCCGCGTACGCCCGAGCCGGCTCAGGCGCCAGGCTCGTCGTCCTTGAACTGATCCTTGACGTACTTGATCTCGGTGCGACCGTGGGGGGCCGGCAAGCCGTCCTCTCCCAGGTTGACGAAGACCATTTTCTCCACCGTGAGGATCGACTTGCGGGTGATCTTGTTGCGCACTTCGCAAGTCAGGGTAATGGAGGTACGCCCGAACTCGGTGGCGGTGATGCCCAGTTCGATGATGTCGCCCTGGCGCGAGGCGCTGACGAAGTTGATTTCCGAAATGTACTTGGTGACCACGCGCTGGTTGCCCAACTGGACGATGGCGTAGATCGCCGCTTCTTCGTCGATCCAGCGCAGCAGGCTGCCGCCGAACAGCGTGCCATTGGGGTTGAGGTCTTCGGGTTTTACCCACTTGCGGGTGTGGAAATTCATGTTCACTCCTGACCGTCCTGCCATTTGATGCCCGGCATGATCGCAGACCAGGCCACCTCGCTCTATATAACCTCGACTATGGTCTCGATTGAGGAACTTCATCCAAGCGACAGAAACACTTTGGGAAGTCTGGCTCAGGTCGCTATAATCGCCACCGTTTCGAAACGGTCATCGACCCTTGATACCGTTTTCCCGCCACCTGTCCGAGGGGCGCTGCAGCAGGCTCGGCCTGTCAGGCTCGGATGGGGCGTTGTCGGTACGGGACTTCCCATACGGACACTAAACGCACAACGGCGCCCATTCGCACATTACGAATGGAGGCTCTTCATGAGCGCTGTCAACACGCCTGCAGATTTTACCGATTACAAAGTCGCCGACATTTCCCTGGCTGCCTGGGGCCGCCGCGAAACCATCATCGCTGAATCGGAAATGCCAGCCCTGATGGGTCTGCGTCGCAAGTACCTGGCCGAACAACCGCTCAAGGGCGCGAAGATCCTCGGCTGCATCCACATGACCATCCAGACCGCCGTGCTGATCGAGACCCTGGTTGCCCTGGGCGCCGAGGTTCGCTGGTCGTCCTGCAACATCTTCTCCACCCAGGACCAGGCCGCTGCATCCATCGCCGCCGCCGGCATCCCGGTCTTCGCCTGGAAAGGCGAGACCGAGCAAGAATACGAGTGGTGCCTGGAGCAAACCATCCTCAAGGACGGCAAGCCTTGGGACGCCAACATGATCCTCGACGACGGCGGCGACCTGACCGAACTGCTGCACAAGAAGTACCCGGCTGTTCTGGAGCGCGTCCACGGCGTGACCGAAGAAACCACCACTGGCGTGCATCGCCTGCTGGACATGCTGGCCAAGGGCGAGCTGAAGGTTCCTGCGATCAACGTCAACGACTCGGTGACCAAGAGCAAGAACGACAACAAGTACGGCTGCCGTCACAGCCTGAACGACGCTATCAAGCGTGGTACCGACCACCTGCTGTCCGGCAAGCAAGCCCTGGTGATCGGCTACGGTGACGTGGGCAAGGGCTCGGCCCAGTCGCTGCGCCAGGAAGGCATGATCGTCAAGGTCACCGAAGTCGACCCGATCTGCGCCATGCAGGCCTGCATGGACGGTTTCGAGCTGGTCTCGCCGTTCATCGATGGTATCAACGACGGTACCGAAGCGAGCATCAACAAGGACCTGCTGGGCAAGATCGACCTGATCGTGACCACCACCGGCAACGTCAATGTTTGCGACGCCAACATGCTCAAGGCCCTGAAAAAGCGCGCCGTGGTCTGCAACATCGGTCACTTCGACAACGAAATCGACACCGCCTTCATGCGTAAGAACTGGGCATGGGAAGAAGTGAAGCCCCAGGTACACAAGATCCACCGTACCGGCCACGGCGATTTCGACCCACAGAACGACGACTACCTGATCCTGCTGGCCGAAGGCCGCCTGGTGAACCTGGGTAACGCCACCGGTCACCCAAGCCGCATCATGGACGGTTCGTTCGCCAACCAGGTCCTGGCCCAGATCTTCCTGTTCGGCCAGAAGTACGCCGACCTGTCGCCAGCCCAGAAAGCCGAGCGCCTGACCGTTGAAGTGCTGCCCAAGAAACTCGACGAAGAAGTGGCCCTGGAAATGGTCCGCGGCTTCGGTGGCGTGGTCACTCAACTGACCAAGCAACAGGCCGACTACATCGGCGTGACCGTCGAAGGCCCGTTCAAGCCGGACGCTTACCGGTACTAAGAGCAACTGCAAGCCTTGAGCTTCAAGCGGCAAGTAAAGGCCAAAAGCCGACCTTGCCGCACGAAGCCCACGGCTTCGCCCCAATTTGCCAAAACAGTGTCAGGCTCCAGGCTCCAGGCACAAGAGACGAGCGCACCTCCGCTTTTCTTGCAGCTTGCAAGCTTGCGGCTTGTAGCTGGAGGTCCCCTCCATGTCCCAAGACCGTCGCTACAGCTTCGAGTTCTTCCCCACCAAGACCGATGCTGGGCATGAAAAACTGCTCGCCACTGCTCGTCAGCTGGCCAGCTGCAATCCCGATTTCTTCTCCTGCACCTACGGCGCCGGCGGCTCGACCCGTGATCGTACGGTCAACACCGTGCTGCAGCTGGAGAGCGAAGTGAAAGTTCCTTCGGCACCGCACCTGTCCTGCGTTGGCGACAGCAAGGACGACCTGCGCGGCCTGCTGCAGCAATACCAGGCAGCCGGCATCAAGCGTATCGTCGCCCTGCGCGGCGACCTGCCTTCGGGCATGGGCATGGCCAGCGGCGAACTGCGTCACGCCAATGACCTGGTGAACTTCATTCGTGAAGAAACCGGCAGTCATTTCCACATCGAAGTCGCCGCCTACCCGGAAATGCACCCGCAAGCGCACAACTTCGAGGACGACCTGCAGAACTTCGTACGCAAGGCCAACGCCGGTGCCGACAGCGCGATCACCCAATACTTCTTCAACGCCGACAGCTACTTCTACTTCGTCGAGCGCGTGCAGAAACTGGGCGTGAACATCCCGATCGTGCCGGGCATCATGCCGATCACCAACTACAGCAAGCTGGCACGCTTCTCCGACGCCTGTGGCGCCGAGATCCCGCGCTGGATCCGCAAGCAACTGGAAGCCTATGGTGACGACAGCGCCAGCATCCAGGCCTTCGGTACACAGGTCATCAGCGAGATGTGCGAACGCCTGCTGCAAGGCGGCGCCCCAGGGTTGCACTTCTACACCCTGAACCAGGCGGAGCCGAGCCTGGCGATCTGGAACAACCTGAAGCTGCCGCGCTGACCGGCAAGGCAACACCGGCCCCGGTGCCAACCGGGGCCTTCCTACCCGCGCCAGGCCTGATCTAGAGCGCCTGGAACTGCCCCTAGCATTTGCATGATCTCTCGGCGTACTCTCCAGCAATGTCCGTCATTGCCCGGTTGCTGACAGCCCTTCTCTGCGCTTGCCTGAGCCTCGCCGCCCATGGCGAGACGCTGCGCATCGTCACCGAACCCTGGGCCCCCTATGTCTACGAGGAAAACGGCAAGTCTCTGGGGCTGGACTACGAGGCCACCGCCATCGTCTTCCAACGCCTGGGCATCGAGGTGCAGTGGCAATTCCTGCCCTGGAAGCGCTGCCTGGCGATGCTGGAAACCGGCCAGGCCGACGGCGCCCTGGATATCTTCCACAGCGACGAGCGCGACAGCACCCTGCTTTACCCCAGCGAGGCGCTATCGGAAGTCGAGTTCGTGATGTTCTACGCCAACCGCCGGCCCCATCCGTTCAAGCACCTGGACGAGCTCAAGGGCCTGACCATCGGCACCTCCCCTGGCTACCTGTACAGCGAAGACTTCAGCAACTCCACGCTGTTCAACCGCGAACCCGCCCCCACCCACGAGGCCAACTTCGGCAAATTGCTGCTGGGCCGGATCGACCTGCTGATCACCGACAAGCGGGTCGGCCAGCATCTGCTGGACACCCTCGGCATCCGCGACCAGATCAGCCAGAACCCCCTGGTCATCAGCCGCCAGCAGCAATACCTGGCAGTACGCCGCCAGGCTGGCATGGACCTGCTGGTGCAGCGCTTCGCCGCCGAACTCAAGCGTTTCAAGCGCGAACCGGCCTATGCCGCGCTGAGCGCCAGGTATGGGGCGGAACCCACCCTGCCGCCTGTCAGGTCGTCTTCGACCCGTGAATCAGAAAAAACCGTTGAGCAGCAGGAAAGCAGCGCACACTGAATGCTCTGTTATACTCCGGCCTCCCGCCAGGCTCACGCCCGGACGCTGGACCCTGTTCAAGGCACCTCCACCCCGCTACGGCGCAGCCGACCGGCCCGCGCGAGCCCTTGGTGGATGTTTTCCCAGGCCAGCAGGACCGGACGGGATTGCGTCCTCTTGAACGCCATTCGCGCCCGGCAAGATCATCCCTTTGGGCCAAGCCCTCACTAAAACAGGATTACTCATGTCCTTTGCTTCCCTCGGTCTCTCCGAGGCTTTAGTCGGCGCCATCGAAGCAGCCGGCTATACCCAGCCTACTCCGGTGCAACAGCGGGCCATTCCCGCCGTGTTGCAAGGTCGCGATCTGATGGTCGCGGCACAGACAGGTACTGGTAAAACCGGCGGTTTCGCCCTCCCGATCCTGGAGCGGCTGTTTCCCAATGGTCATCCGGACAAATCCCAGCGTCACGGCCCGCGCCAGCCTCGCGTCCTGGTCCTGACCCCGACTCGCGAACTGGCCGCGCAGGTGCACGACAGCTTCAAGCTGTACGCCCGCGACCTGAAGTTCGTCAGCGCCTGCATCTTCGGCGGCGTCGGCATGAACCCGCAGGTCCAGGCCATGGCCCGTGGCGTCGACGTGCTGGTGGCCTGCCCCGGCCGCCTGCTGGACCTGGCCGGCCAGGGCAGCATCGACCTGTCCCACGTGGAAATCCTGGTCCTGGACGAAGCCGACCGCATGCTCGACATGGGCTTCGTCCATGACGTCAAGAAGGTCCTCGCCCGCCTCCCGGCCAAGCGCCAGAACCTGCTGTTCTCCGCGACCTTCTCCAAGGACATCACGGACCTGGCCAGCAAGCTGCTGCACGACCCCGAGCGTATCGAGGTCACCCCGCCGAACACCACGGTGGAGCGGATCGAGCAGCGGGTCTTCCGCCTGCCGGCCAGCCACAAGCGCGCGCTGCTGGCGCACCTGATCACCGCTGGCGCCTGGGAACAGGTCCTGGTGTTCACCCGCACCAAGCACGGTGCCAACCGCCTGGCCGAATACCTGGACAAACATGGCCTGAGCGCCATGGCGATCCACGGCAACAAGAGCCAGAACGCCCGTACCAAGGCCCTGGCCGACTTCAAGGCCGGCGAAGTACGGATCCTGGTGGCGACCGACATCGCCGCCCGTGGCCTGGACATCGACCAACTGCCCCATGTGGTCAACTTCGAACTGCCCAACGTCGATGAAGACTACGTGCACCGTATCGGCCGTACTGGCCGGGCCGGTCGTTCGGGCGAGGCCATCTCCCTGGTGGCCCCCGACGAAGAGAAGCTGCTCAAGAGCATCGAGCGCATGACCAAGCAGAAGATCGCCGACGGCGACCTGATGGGCTTCGATGCCAGCGCGGTGGAAGCCGAGAAACCGGAAGTGCGCGAGCGTCCGGACACCCGCAACTCGCGCAACGCCCGCGCGCCCCGTGGCGACAACCCCAACGGCGGCGGTGGCGGCGGTGGTCGCAAGGACAAGGGCAAGGACAAGGGCGGCAAGGACAAGCCGGCCCGTGGCGAACGCCAGGCTCGCGAGCAGAAGCCTCGCGAGAACGCCGCGCCGCGTGAACAGCGTCAACCTGCCCCACGCCCAGAACGGGCGCCGGACGAGTTCCTCGATGACGACGTGGACAACTTCGGCAACCGCGCCGACTACGTCAGCCCATACCAGAACAAGGGCAACCAGCAAGGTCGCGGCCGCCGCCCCGGAACCCCGGGCCAGGGCCAAGGCACTGCTGGCAGTGGGCAGCGCAACGGCGGCCAGGGTCGCAATGGCAACCCGCGCAGTGGTGGCGGAGCCAGCAACAGCAACGGTGGCACGCCGGCCAAACGCAACGGCCAGCGCAGTGGTGCTTCCCGTGATGGCCAGGGTCGTCGCGACGAGTCGCGCAATCGCCGTCCGGGCCGTGACGATCAAGGCCGCCAGGAACCCGCAGTGCAGAATCCACGGAGCAACCAGCCGAAGATCATGCACAAGGAGTCCAAGGTCGATCGTTTCCCGACGCCTGAGCAACTGGAGCAGTTGCCAAGCCGCCCACGGGGCGAAAAACCGGCCCTGCTGACGCGCAACCGCTAAGCGAGCTGTAATGCAAAACGCCCCGGATCCTGAGATCCGGGGCGTTTTTGCTGGTGTCCGGGAAACTGCGGCCAACCATAAGAAAACGCCCCTGGTTCTTGGGCCAGGGGCGTTTTCTTGTGCGTGCCATGGGTGCGGTCGCGCCCATGGCGGCGGCAGCTACAGGCGAAGCATTACTTGGCCTTCACACCTTCGAAGGTGATGTACAGGTCGACGTTGTTGGACGCCGGGCCCAGGTCCATCATCTTGCCGAAGTCCTGGCGATTGATGCTGGTGGTGCCTTCGAAGCCAGCGCGGTAGCCGCCCCATGGATCCTTGCCTTCACCCAGGAAGGTGGCCTTGACTACTACAGGCTTGGTCACGCCGTGCAGGGTCAGGTCGCCGGCCACGTCAGCGGTCAGCTTGCCATCGGCGTTCTTGCCGGTTGGCTTGACGCTGGTGGAGACGAACTTGGCGTCGGCAAACTTGCCAGCGTCCAGGAAGTCCTTGCTGGTAATGTGCTTGTCACGCTCGGCGTGGTTGGTGAACACGCTGGCGGTGCGCACGTTGACTTCGATCTTGGCGTCTTCCGGCTTGGCCGCATCGAAGCTGAACTTGCCGTCCAGATCCTTGAAGGTACCGGTGATGAAGCTGTAGCCCAGGTGGCTGATCTTGAAGTCGACGAAGGCGTGCTGGCCTTCCTTGTCGATCACGTAGTCCGCTGCCATTACCTGACCGGCCGCCAATACAGCAGATCCGATTGCCAGAGCGGCGAGAGTCTTTTTCAACATGCTTTCTATTCCTTTCGAGTCAAGGTTGAACATCAGGCTTTGCGGCCCAGCATACGGGTGAGGGTCGCATCACGATCGATAAAGTGGTGCTTCAATGCAGCCAGTCCATGGATGCCGGCAAAGACTACCAGCACCCAGGCCAGGTACAAATGCACCACACCTGCCACATCTGCCTGGTCCGGCAGTCCGGATACCAGGGCAGGAACTTCGAACAAGCCGAATACCGGGATACCCACGCCATCTGCGGTGGAGATCAGGTAACCGGCGATCATCACCGCGAACAGGCCCAGGTAGAGGAACGCATGCCCCAGCTTGGCGCCCAGTCGGGTCAGGCGGCCATGATTGGCCGGGGCCGGCGGCGGTGGGCTGACGAACCGCCACAGCACCCGCAGCAGCATGATCGCAAACAGCGTCAGGCCAATGCTCTTGTGCAGGTCCGGCGCGTCTTTGCGCCAGGTACTGTAGTAGTCCAGGCCGACCATCCACAGGCCCAGGGCAAACAGTCCGAATACCGCCAGGGCCACGCCCCAGTGCAGAACAATGCTTACCCAGCCGTAGCGCGAAGAAGAATTACGTAACTGCATTGTGTTGCATCCTGTAAGAAACGCTGGCCAAGACTATCGATTTACCTATCGAATTAAAGCGGAAATTTTCGCTTTGAAATATCGAGAAATACGATCGATAGTCTGTACCGAGCGAGTTAAGTAAAGATTAAGTCCCTCGAGTTCCTCTGCGGGCCGGTCCCCCGTTCCAGTGCCTTGACCTCCTTCACCGGCGTCTTTGCCCAGGGTGCGCCACACCTGCGGCGCCACCTCGCACAATAGGTTGTCCCACGGCCATGCATTGCATAGGCTTGCCCGATCGTTTGCCCGCGCCTTTTTGCGAGCACCTCCAGGAGACTTTACATGGGCCTGAATAACCAGTGGATGCAACGCGATCTCGCGGTGTTGTGGCATCCCTGCACCCAGATGAAAGACCACGAACAACTGCCGTTGATCCCGATCCGGCGGGGTGAAGGTGTCTGGCTGGAAGATTTCGAGGGCAAGCGCTACCTGGATGCGGTCAGTTCCTGGTGGGTCAACGTGTTCGGCCACGCCAACCCGCGCATCAACCAGCGCATCAAGGACCAGGTCGACCAGCTGGAGCATGTGATCCTGGCCGGCTTCAGCCACCAGCCGGCGATCGAGCTGTCCGAACGCCTGGTGGCCATGACCCCCGCCGGGCTGGACCGGGTGTTCTACGCCGACAACGGCTCGTCGTGCATCGAAGTGGCGCTGAAGATGAGCTTCCACTACTGGCAGAACACCGGCAAACCGGCGAAGAAGCGCTTCGTCACCCTGACCAACAGCTACCACGGCGAGACCATCGCCGCCATGTCGGTGGGCGACGTGCCGCTGTTCACCGAGACCTACAAGGCGCTGCTGCTGGACACCATCAAGGTGCCCAGCCCCGACTGCTACCACCGCCCTGAAGGCATGGGCTGGGAAGAGCATTCGCGCAACATGTTCGCCGCCATGGAACAGACCCTGGCCGAACACCACGAGACGATCTCGGCGGTGATCGTCGAGCCGCTGATCCAGGGCGCTGGCGGCATGCGCATGTACCACCCGGTGTACCTCAAACTGCTGCGCGAGGCTTGCGATCGCTACGACGTGCACCTGATCCACGACGAGATCGCCGTGGGCTTCGGCCGCACCGGCACCATGTTCGCCTGCGAGCAAGCCGGCATCCGCCCGGACTTCCTGTGCCTGTCCAAGGCCCTGACCGGCGGCTACCTGCCCCTGGCCGCCTGCCTGACCACCGACAAGGTGTACCAGGCGTTCTACGACGACTACCCGACCCTGCGGGCCTTCCTCCACTCCCATAGCTACACCGGCAACCCGCTGGCCTGTGCCGCGGCGCTGGCGACCCTGGATATCTTCGAACAGGACAACGTGATCCAGGCCAACCAGGCCCTGGCCGCGCGCATGGCCAGCGCCACCGCGCACCTGGCCGACCACGCCCACGTCGCCGAGATCCGCCAGACCGGCATGGCGCTGGCCATCGAGATGGTCCAGGACAAGGCCAGCAAGGCCGCCTACCCCTGGCAGGAACGCCGTGGCCTGAAGGTCTTCGAGCACGCCCTGAGCCGTGGCGCCCTGCTGCGTCCGCTGGGCAGTGTGGTGTATTTCCTGCCGCCCTATGTGATCACCCCGGAGCAGATCGACTTCCTCGCCGAAGTGGCCAGCGAAGGCATCGACATCGCCACCCGGGACAGCGTCAGCATGGCGGTGCCCAAGGACTTCCACCCGGATTTTCGCGATCCGGGCTGAGGCCCGCCCGAGCGTGGCCGCACAGGCCACGCACCCGCACACCCCATCGATCCGACTTCAACAGAGACCGCAGATGAGATTGTCCCGCTTCTTTATCGACCCCCCCTGAGCCTTGGCGAGCACGAGCTGCCCGAAGCCCAGGCCCACTACATCGCACGGGTGCTGCGCATGGCCGAGGGCGATGCGTTGCAGGTGTTCGACGGTTCGGGGCAGGAGTTTCGCGGCACCCTGGTGGAGGTGGGCAAGAAGCGCGTGCGGATCAGCCTCGACGAGAGCTTCGCCGGCCAGCCCGAGTCGCCGCTGCGCATCCACCTGGGCCAGGGCCTGTCCCGTGGCGAGCGCATGGATTGGGCGATCCAGAAAGCCACCGAGCTGGGTGTCGACCAGATCACCCCGATCTTCAGCGAGCGCTGCGAGGTGCGCCTCAAGGATGAACGGGCCGACAAGCGCCTGCTGCATTGGCGCCAGGTGGCCATCAGCGCCTGCGAGCAGTGCGGGCGCTCCAAGGTCCCGGTGATCCACCCGCCGCTGTTGCTGGCGGACTGGCTCAAGCGGACCGCTGCCGACCTCAAGCTGGTGCTGCACCCGGTGGCCCAGCCACTGGAAAGCCACGCCCGCCCGGAGACCCTGGCCTTCCTGATCGGCCCCGAGGGCGGCCTGTCCGACGCCGAGGTCGAACAGGCCCAGGGCGCCGGTTTCCTGCCGGCGCGCCTGGGTCCACGGGTACTGCGTACGGAAACCGCGCCGGTGGTGGCCCTGGCCGTGGCCCAGCAGCTCTGGGGCGACTTCTAGCCCGTTCCCGCCGTTGCCTGACACACCGACGCCCATCGCCGGCAAGCCTGGCTCCTACAACAAGCCGACCAGCAGCAACCCCGATCCCGGTGCGGCGTTTACTGCACCGGATCGCTGGTGGGCTTGGCGATGATCGCCTTCAGCTCGCTGGTCATGGGGAATTCCAGGTTCAGCCCCTTGGGCGGGATCGGCTGCTCGAACCAGCGCTGGTAGATCCCGTTGATCTCGCCGGAGCGATACAGGTCCGCCAGGGCAGTGTTGACCAGGGCCAGGAACTGCGGGTCGTCCTTGCGCACCATGCAGCTGTAGATCTCCCGCGACTGCTCCTCGCCCACCACGATCCAGTTGTGCGGATCACGGGCCTTGGCCCGCTCGCCATAAAGTAGCGCATCGTCCATGTAGAACGCCGCCGCGCGCCCCGACTGGAGCATCTGGAAGGCTTCGCCGTGGTCCTTGGCGCTGATCACGAACATGTCGATCTTGTGCTCGACGTTGTAGCTCTTGAGAAAGCGCTCGTTAGTGGTGCCGGCGGTGGTCACCACGTTCTTGCCCCGCAGGTCGGCGAAGCTCTTGATCCCGCTGTCCTTGGCGGTCAGCAACTGGCCCTTGACGTAGATGAAGCCATAGGAGAAGGCCACCTGCTTCTGGCGCTCGGCCGTCACCCCGGTGGAGCCGCACTCCAGGTCCACGGTGCCGTTCTGCACCAGCGGGATGCGGGTCTGGGAGGTCACCAGGTTGTACTTCACCGTCAGCTTGGGCAGCTGCAGCTGCTGCTGGATGCGCTCCACCACCTTGCCCGCCAGCTCCACGGAATAACCCATGGGCTTGCCGCTGTTGTCCCCCACGTAGGAAAACGGCACCGAGGCATCGCGATAACCCAAGGTAATACTGGCGCTGTTGGCGATCTTGGCCAGGGTTCCCTCCAGGGGTGCCTCATTGGCCTGGGCCATGGCGCTGAACAGCAGGCCCAGGGTGCAGCCGAGCAACGTGATCTTGTGCATTGTTATTCTCCGTTGGGGTTGAAGGCGCTTCAGCGACGGGTGGCGATGATACTGATTTCGACGAGGATTTCCGGGCGCGCCAGGGCCGCCTGCAAAGTGGTGCGCGCCGGTGCCTGTCCGGGGGACAGCCAGGCCGACCACACCTCGTTCATGCCGGCGAAATCCGCCTGGATGTCCTTGAGGTAGATGGTGGCGTTGAGCACGTGGTCCTTGTCGCTGCCGACCTCGGCCAGCAGTGCATCGATCTTCTCCAGGACCTCGCGGGTCTGCCCGGCGATGTCCTGGCTGGCCCCCGGCACCTGGCCGGAAAGGAACACCAGTTCGGCGAAGGTCACGGCGCCACTCAGGCGGTTGTTGCTATGCAGACGCTGGATACTCATTGGAAACACTCCTGGTGATGACTCAGGCGGCGCGTGGCGCCAGGCCCTGCATGTCGATACTGGTGGGACGCTGGCCGATCAGTTCGCCCAGCAACTGGCCGCTGCCACAGGCCAGGGTGAAGCCCAGCGCGCCATGGCCGAGGTTGAGCCACAGGTTGCGGTAGGCGGTGCCCCCCACCAGCGGCACGCCGCTGGGGGTCGCCGGGCGCATGCCGGCCCATTCCACGGCGGCCTGGTAATCGCCGGCATGGGCGAAGGTCTGCGCCGCCTGGCGCCGCAGCAGGCCCAGGCGCCCGGGGTCCGGGGCCGGGTCGAAGCCGACGATATCGACCATGGCCGCCACCCGTAGCTGTTGGCCGATCCGCGCGTAGACGATCTTGCGGTTGTAGTCGGTGATGCTGATTTCCGGCGCTCGGTGCTGCGGGCCGATGGGCGCGCTGAGGCTGTAGCCCTTGAGCGGGTACAGCGGCAACTTGAGCCCGGGCAGCTGCAACTCGGGGCTGCGGTGCCCGGCAGCCAGCACCAGGTGGTCCACCGCCAGCTGGCGCTCGCCCAGGTCGATGGCCTGCACCTGGTCGCCCTGGTGCCGGATGCCGCGCACTCGCTGCCCGAGAAGGATCTCGCAGCGTCCGGACGCCTGCAGGCGCGCCGCCAGCTGCTGGCAGAAGGCATGACAGTCGGCCACCTCTTCGTCCGGGGTATAGATGCCACCGATGAAGGGCGCGTCGCCCAGGGCCGGCTCCAGGCTGGCGCATTCGGCCCCCGTCAGCACCTGCTGCTGGCGCGGGTCGGACAGGTTGTGCCGGGCGTGCTCGAAACTGCCGGCGTCACGGAAGGTCACCAGCTTGCCGTTGCGCCGCCAGTCGAAGTCCGTCAGGCCGTCGGCTTCGCGCCAGGTCTTGAGGGTCTCCTGGCTGAGCAGTGCCAGGCGCAGCAAATGGGCGCCATTGCGCTGGTTCACCGAGTGCCGGCAAGCCCCCAGGAACCCCGCCAGCCAGCGCCACTGCGCCGGGTCCAGGCGTGGCCGCAGGCGCAGCGGCGAATCGCCCTTGAGCATCCAGCCCAGGGCCTGCCAGGGCACGCCGGCATCGGCCAGCGGCGCCACGTAGCGATAGGAGAGCTGGCCGCCGTTGGCGAAGCTGGTCTGGCTGCCCAGGCTGTCCTGGGCTTCCACCAGGGTCACCTCCAGGCCCTGGCGGACCAGGGCATAGGCGCTGGCCAGGCCGATGACGCCACCACCGATGATGCAAACCCGCTGACCCATGACTGCCCTCTTAGCTGATGTTCGATGGCCCAAGGTTAGGGGCAGGTGACAGGCGCCGGACAATGAATAAAGATGGACCACCCATAAACAAAGGTTATGGACTTGCCATGCGCCTTCGCCATATCGAGATTTTCCAGGCCATCCGCCAGACCGGCTCCATCAGCGGTGCCGCGCAACTGCTGCACGTCTCGCAGCCGGCGGTGACCAAGGTATTGCAGCACGCCGAGCTGCAGCTGGGTTTCCCGCTGTTCCTGCGGGTACGCGGCAAGCTGCAACCGACCCCGGAAGCCCTGGAGCTGGAACGGGAAGTGGACAAGGTCAGCGAGAGCCTGCAGGGCGTGCGGCGCCTGGCCCAGAACCTGCGCCGGGCGCCGGGCCACAGCCTGCGCATCGGCGCCACCCCGGCCCTGGCCCTGGCCTTGCTGCCGCCGGCCATCAGCGAATGGACCCGGCGCTACCCGGACAGCCTCTGCGAGCTGTCCAGCGCCCACAGCCGCGAACTGGTGCAGAACCTGCTGATGCGCGAAATCGATGTGGCCCTGACCCTGCAACGGCCGGATCACCCCGGCCTGAACGGCCAGGCCCTGGCCCAGGGCGTGCTGGTGGCCCTGGCCCCACGCGGCTATTGGCCCGATGGCAGCCTGGGCCAGCCCCTGGCGCTGCAAGAGCTGGCAGACGCACCGCTGATCGGCCTGAGCAGCGCCGACCCGCTGTCGGCCCGGCTCGATGGTTATCTCAAGGCCGTGGAACCACCGCCACGGGTGAGCATCGCGGTGCAGACCTATTCCCTGGCCCGGGCCATGGTGGAGTCCGGCGCCGGCCTGGCGCTGATCGATCCCTTCACCGCCCTGGGCGCCTCCTCGGCCAGCACCGCGATCCGCCCCCTGAGCCCGTCGCTGCCCATCACCCTGTATGCCGTGAGCCGGGCCGCCGAACCGCCGCCCCATACCTTGAGCAGCTTGCTGGAGATCTTTGGCGGGCAGGCCCAGGAGCAACTGGATCGGTTGATGGCCGCCGATTGAGGCGACCGGTCAGGACCTCATCGCGAGCAAGCTGCGCTCCCACACAGGGATCACCGTACCTGCAGGAACAAGGCTACCCGCGCGGAACGATGAGGCGTGCCGATCACAACACATAGAACAGGATGGCGACGAAGTGCAGCAGGCTGCCGGCGATGACGAACAGGTGCCAGATGCCGTGGGCGTGGCGCAGGCGGTTGTCGAGGGCGAAGAAGATGATCCCCACGGTGTACAGCACCCCGCCCGCCGCCAGCCAGGTGAAACCCGCCGGTCCCAGGGCCGCCAGCAGCGGCTTGACCGCCACCAGCACGATCCAGCCCATCACCGCGTAGATCACGATGGACAGGACCCGCGCTTCGGAGCGCGGCTTGATCTCCTGCAGGATGCCGATCAAGGCCAGGCCCCAGACGATGCCGAACAGGGTCCAGCCCCAGGGCCCGCGCAAGGTCACCAGGCAGAACGGTGTATAGCTGCCGGCGATCAGCAGGTAGATCGAGAAGTGATCGACCTTCTGCATGATGTTCTTCGCCCGTCCACGCACGCTGTGGTAGACCGTGGACACGCTATAGAGCACCAGTAAGGTGAAGGCATAGATCGCCACCCCGACGATCTTCCACGGGCTGCCGTCGAGGCTGGCCAGCACCACCAGCCAGATACCGCCGATAAACGCCGCGACCGCCCCCAAGAGGTGGGTCCAGGCGTTGAGTCTTTCTCCGTGATACATCGATCAGCCACCCTGAAAACATCCACAACCATCCCAGCAGACCCTCTGCGGGCCGCTGCGTTCGACCGCAAGGCCAGCGACGGGCCCGCGCCTGCAGTGTGCAAGCGCAATATGTCCATTGGGGCGCGCCGCTGAAAAAACCAGCGGTCACATGACGACTCATCGGGCATCATCGGACCCTCGCCACCAGAGTCCGGACCATGCTCATCGACGAAGAGTTGACCCTCAAGAAACTCGAAGTGTTTCTGGCCTTCATGCGCACCGGCAACCTGGCTCGCGCCGCCAGCGAACTGCAAACCAGCAATGTCAGCGTGCACCGGGCCATCCACTCCCTGGAAAACGCCCTGCGCTGCCCGCTGTTCAAGCACGAGGGACGCAACCTGACTCCGCTGGAAAGCGCCTATGTGCTGGAAGAGCGAGCGCAGAAGCTGGTGCAGGATGTGGTCGAGAGCGTGCGCCTGACCCGGGAAGCCGCTGGTTTCTCGGCAGAACGTTTCAAGCTCGGCGCACTTTACTCCCTGACCGTGAAAACCGTGCCGCAACTGATCATGGGCCTGAAGCTGCGGCGCAGCGAGCTGAATATCGACCTGATCCTGGGCTCCAACATCGACCTGTTGTACAAGCTCAAGAACATGGAAGTGGATGCGATCCTGGTATCCCTGGACGACAGCGTCAGCGATCCGGACTGCGAACAGCTGCCGTTGTTCTCCGACGATATCTTCCTCGCCACCCCGGCCGACTCGCCCTTCGCCCAAGAGCGCGAAGTGGATCTGGCGGCTGTACGCGACGCTACGTTCATCACCCTCACCCAGGGTTTCGCCACCCACCAGGACGGCGTGCGGGTGTTCAAGCAGGCGGGGTTCGAGCCGAAGGTGGCGATGCAGGTCAACGATATCTTCACCCTGCTGAGCATGGTCAGCTCAGGGGTGGGTTATGCGCTGCTGCCGGGCAGGATCGCCGCGGTCTACGAGAACCGCGTGAAGCTGATACCGCTGCAGGCGCGCTACCGCCTGCAACAACATATCGGCGTGGTGTTCCTCAGGGCCAAGGAGCGCGACCCGAACCTGCTGGCGCTGCTGGCCGAGTGCCGGATGTACTCGCGGGGGTCATAAGACGCAATCGCGGGCACGCGGCGATCCAACTTGCCCGCGATGACCTCAGGTCGGATCAGCCCACCAGCCCGCGCACGATGAAAAACAGCAGCGACGGTCCCAGCAGGCACCCCAACCCGGTGTGGAAGGTCGCCGTCAGCGCCCCATAGGGCACCAGGCGCCGATCGGTGGCCGCAAGCCCGGCGGTGACCCCACTGACGGTCCCGGCCAAGCCACCGAACACCATGGCCGAACGCGGGTTGTCCAGGCCCATCCAGCGGGCCGCCATGGGCGTACCCACCATCACCAGGATCGCCTTGATCAGGCCGGTGGCGATCGACAGCGCCACCACATCGGAGCTGGCGCCGATGGCCGCGCCGGTCACCGGGCCGACGATGTAGGTCACGGCGCCGGCACCGATGGTGGTCATGCTCACCGCATCGCGATAGCCAAAGCTCCAGGCGATGCTCGCCCCGACGATGAACGGCAGCACCGTGCCCAGCAGCAGCGCCACGGCGCCGATCAACCCGGCCTTGCGGGCCTCGGTGGCCTGGACTTCGAAAGCCGTGGCGACGATGGCGAAATCCCGCAGCATGGCGCCGCCCATCAGGCCGATGCCGGAAAACAGCGCCAGGTCCGCCAGGCCTTTCTGGCCGCCGGTCAGGGTGCCGCCGACCCAGGCCAGGGCCAGGCCGATGACGATGGCGATGGCCGATCCATGCACGCGACCGAAGGTCAGGTGCCGGGACAGCAGCACCGAGACCCACATGATCACGCCAACGAAGGCGAAGGCGGTGACCAGGCCGTTGTGCTCCAGGCCTTTCTCGATCAAGTCCCACATTTCAGCGCCCTCCCGCCGGTGCGGCTTCGATGCCCGGCTCCTGCGGTAGCGGATCGCCCTTGTGGGTCCGGCTGATCAGGGCGATGGTGCAGCCGCACACCAGCACCGAGCCGATGGCCGCCAGCACCGCCACCGGTCCGCCATGCAGCGCGGTGACCACGTTCTGCTGGGCGGCCATGGCCACCACCACCGGGATGTACAGGGCGCCCCAGAAGCCGACGCCCATTTCACAGTCCTTGGTCATGCCGCCATGGCGCTGCATCCACAAGCGCGCGCAGATCAGCAGGATCATGGCGATGCCGACCCCGCCGACGTTGGACTTCACCCCCAGCAACACGCCGAGCATGTCGCCGATAATCACTCCCGCCAGCGTGCAGATCGCCAGCAATGCCACACCATAGATAATCATTGTCGTTGTCCTCGCAGTGCATCGTCGAAGTTGTTGTTCTTGTGCTTCGCCAGCCTGGGTCGCGGTTCTATCGGTCGCGGCGGCCCTCCTCGCGCAATAGCGCCTGCAAGGTGTCCGGGCGGGCGCCATCGAAGGCGATCACCGAGCCCTGCTCGAACACCCGGCGCGCCAAGCCGCTGAGCACCGCCCCGGGCGGCAATTCGATCTGCAACCGTACGCCGCGCTCATAGGCGCCCTGCACGGTGCCGCGCCAATCCACCAGCCGGCACATGTTGAAGGCCAGGTCGTCGCGCAATTGCTCCACCGTGCGCAATGGCCGCGCGCGGCTACCGCTCAGGTACCCCAGCCGGGGCGGCTCCATCGGCACCCTGGCGAATGCCTCGGCCAGCCGTTGGGCCGGCTGCTCCAGCAATGGGCAATGGGACGGCACGCTGACCGCCAGGCGCCTGGCCACCCCGGCGCCACATGCCCGGGCCAGTTCGGCCACGGCCTGCATCGCCGCCTCGCTGCCGGCGATCACCACCTGGGTGTCGGCATTGATATTGGCCAGGTACACCGGCCTTTGCGGGCTGTGGACCCGGGCCAGCAACGCCTCCACCGTGCCCAGGTCCAGGCCCATCAGCGCGGTCATGCCGTAGCCCTGTGGATAAGCCTGCTGCATCAGCTCCCCGCGCAAGCTCACCAGGCGCAGGGCATCGGCGAAATCCAGGGCCCCGGCCACCACCGCCGCCGGATAGGCGCCGATGGACAGGCCCGCTACGTAGTCCACCGGGCAATCCGCGTGCAGCAGGGTCCGGGCACAGGCCACCCCGGCAATCAGCAGGCACAGCTGCACCGCCCGGGTCCCGGCCAGGGCCTGGGGTGAGTCCAGGCCCAGCACGTCCTGCCCCAGCACATCGCTGGCCTCGCGCAGGCAGGCCACGACTTCCGGCCGCTCGGGCAGTCGCTGGAGCATCCCCGGCTGCTGCGCCCCCTGGCCCGGGAACACCAGCAAGCTGCTCATGCCGCCAACTCCCCTGGGCACCAGGGATCGCGTACCAGCCGCGCTCCGCTGGCGCTCTTGAGCAGTACCCGCGAGGCGCTCCCGGCCCACTCACGCAAGGCCAGGCCCCCGGCCGGCAGTTGCAATTGCAGGTCGACTCGGCACACGGCGCCATCGAGCAGTGCCAGCAGCTCCCGGGCCCAGACCCGGGACAGCGGCTCAGGCGCCCGGAGGATCAAATCCAGGTCGCTGCCTTGGTGCAATGCACCAACTCCGCTGGCCAGCTCGAAGCCGGCGCTGCCGCCCACGCCCCAGGCCAGCCCCAGGGCGTCCAGCGGGCCACGCAACTGGTCCAGGGCCTGGAGCGCCGGCCAGGCACGGCTCCACGGCACGTGACGCAACGCCTCCGGGCTGGTTCCGCGCTGCACCGCGTCCAGCGCCAGCAACGCCGGGTAGCGCTGCTCCCGGGACGGGCCACGCAGCCCCACGGCGATCGAACCGGCAGCGCTCACTGCCCGGCGCACCACCACCGGCTGCCCCTGCTCCAGCACCTGCCGCGCCCACTCCGGCGCATCGGCCGCCAGTTGCCCGGGCTCCATGCCCCACAGCAGGTCATGGGGCAGCCAGGGGGAGCAAGCGCTCACCATTGCTCCCGCAGCAGTTGGCGGACCCGGCTCGAAGCCTCACGGTTCGCTGCCCCCAGGCGCCCCTCGAGCCCAACGCCAGCGGCCCGTACATCGGCAATGGCTTGTAGCAGGCACCCGCTGACCTGGTCCAGGTCCTGGGGGGTCGGTTGTTCGATGCGCTCCACCGGCAGGGTTTTCCACAAGAGGCCCAGGCCGGCATAGCTGTCGATGTCGTAGGCCATGGGCGGCACGCTGGCAGCCAGGGCTTCCAGTTCCTCGACGCTGCGCAGGGTGACCCGCGCCGCCGAGGCCTTGCCCATGGCGTGCACCATCACGCCCGGGTCGCGCAGGGCGATCAGCCGGTTGGCCTGGTAGCCGTGGGCCAGGAACGCCCCGGACATGGCCTTGCCCACCAGCAAGCCGATCACCGGATGCCCCGCCAGGCGGGCCCGGGCGTAGCTGTCGGCAGCGCCAGCCAGGGCCTGGTGGATGCCCAGGGCTTCTTCGCGCCGGCCATAGGCCTGGCTCGGTACATCGACAATGGCAATCAGTGCTCGCTTGTGGGGCTGATCGCGGTCGGCGTCGATCACTTCATCCACCGCTTTGGCCAGGCCCCAGCCCTCCAGCAGGCCGACCTCGCCCTGGCGGGCGCGGGGAAAACGATTCTCCGGGTCGGCCACCACAGCGATAAAACGAGCCGACTGCCCCGCCAGTTCACCATCGGCCACCCGCAGCGACGGCGGCAGGCCGGCCACCGAAGCGGCGCCGCCAACCAGGGCGTTGAACCAGTTCTGGCCCCGCAAAGAACTTGCACTCATGAGCGGTCTCCTTGATACAGATCGCGAACCGTCGCCGCATCGATTTGCGCCGTCGCGTCCAGGCGGGCCAGGCATTGCAGATAGTGTTCGGCCTGGTGGCTGCGTTGCCGCTCGGGCAGGCCGAGGGCCAGCAATTCGCGAACCTGGGCCTGGATCTGCGCCACGTCATCGGCCACATAGCGATCCACCAGGCCGCTGGCGAAACGCTGCTCGCCACCGGTCAGGCTCCAGATGAAAGGCCGGTCGCGGGCGTCGTACTCCTCGATCCCGGCTTCCTGCTCGATCACCTGCGGCCCGTTCAGGCCCAGCCGCGCTTCTTGGGTCACCAGCAGGTAGCTGCACAGGCCGGCGGCGATCGACATGCCACCGAAGCAGCCAACGCTGCCAGCCACTAAGCCGATCACCGGTTGGTATTGGCGCAGGTCGACGATCGCGGCATGGATATCGGCGATCGCCGCCAACCCCAGGTTGGCCTCCTGCAACCGCACACCGCCGGTTTCCAGCAGCAACACGGCGCGGGTGGCGATGCCCTGGCGGTTGTCCTCGGCCGCCAGCTCAAGGGCGCCGGCGATCTTCGCCCCGCCCACCTCGCCGAGGCTGCCGCCCTGGAATGCGCCTTCGATGGCGGCGATCACCACCGGCAACCCGGCGATGCGGCCCTTGGCGATCACCACCCCATCATCGGCCTGGGGCACCACGCCCTGGCGCGGCAGCCAGGGCGACATGACGCGCTGGAAAGGATCGAGCAGTTCGCGAAAGGTGCCGGCGTCCAGCAACGCCCGCGCCCGCTGCCGGGCTCCCAGTTCGACGAAGCTGTGCAGGTCGAGCAAGCGTGCGCTGTCAGTCATGGGCGATTTCCTCCAGGCCCTGTTCAAGGCGTAGGCGCACCACCCCCGGGGTGGCGCCGAAGTCATGGATGTCGATCAGCAGCGCCGGTGGCGTCTGCCCGGCGAACATGCGTTGGAACAGGTGCTGCCAGCGTGCGGCGCTGCCGTTGACCGAGGTCTGGACCTGGATCTTCAAGGTGCCGGCCGGCGCCGGTTCCAGCAGTACTTCCAGATCACCGGAGCCGACACAGCCCACCAGCGCACGGCCGCAGCCGGAAGGGCCGGCGGGAAATTCAAAGGACAAGGTTTCCATCAGTTCGCTCCCTGGTCGGCGGCGGCCTCGATCCGGTCGAGCAGCAAGCAGGCGGCCAACAGGTCGGCGGCGCCACCGGGCGAGGCATTCAAGGTCAGAAGTTGCAGGTCCAGCTGGTGCAGGCGCCGGCGTCCGGCGAGGCTGGCGCTGCCACCGGCCTCCAGCACCGCCCGGGCGCCGTCCTGCATAGCCTGCAGGCCCGCTTCGCCCGCGCGGTAGAGCACGCAGGTGTCGGCCAGCCGGGTCATGATCGCCAGCAGTGCATCGAGCCGGGCGTTCTGTTCGCCATGGCCCCGGGCACGACTGCGCCGCAGCTGCGGCAGGCCCCATTGCAGCACCGCAGGAAAGCCCTGCTGGGCCTCTTCCCGGGCGCCGCCTACGCCGTAGCGCTGCGCCACCTGGGCGCCATGGCTCAAGGGCCGTGGCGCATGCCGGTCTTCCAGCAGCGCCAGGCGCGCGGCGCGCCAGGCGACGTTGCCGGCCGCCCTGGAGTCGGGTTCCAGGGCAGCGGCGGCCACCAGCAGGCCCAGGGCCCAGATCGCCCCACGATGGGTGTTGACCCCGCCGGTGGTGGCCAGCATCGCCCGCTCGCCTTCGCGACCGCTGCGCCCCAAGGCTTCGCGCAGCGGCAAGTCGATACGGGCGAGTTGTTGCGCGGCCTCGGCCATGTCCTTGAAGGCCGGCCACAGGCTCAAGGCCGAGGCGTGCATCAGGCCCAGGTGCAGGTCACTGTGAGCGCCATTGCCACGGCGGTCCACCAGGGCCGGCTTGGGCGAGAGGTCGGCCTCGTCGATCAGCGCGTCCACCGCCAGGTCCGCCAGGCGCTCGGCCAGCCCCAGGGGCCGGGATTGCAGGTCGAATGCGTGCATTACCAGCTCCTGAACTTGGCAGGTGGGTGATACAGGCCGCCGGACCACTGCACCAGGTCAGCGATGCTCTTGGCCGCCAGCAACTCGCGGCTGGCGTCGGTGCGGCGAATGCCCAGGTCCTCGGGCAAGGCAACCAGGCCCTCGCGGCGCATGCGCTGGGTATCCCTGGGGTCATGCCGCAGGCCGATGGCGGTGACTCCGGCCACAGCGGCGATCATCGCCCGGCGCTCTTCCAGGGTGCGGGCCTTGTACAGGTAGGCGATGCCTTCTTCGGTGAGCAGGTGGGTGACGTCGTCGCCATAGATCATGATCGGCGCCAGGGGCATGCCGCTTTTCTTCGCCACGTCCACCGCGTCCAGGGTGTCGACGAAGGTCGGTTTGCCGCCCTCCTGGAAGGTCTCGACCATCTGCACCACCAGCTTCTTGCCCCGCTCCAGCAGGGCCTGCGGCGCCGCCCCCTGGTCCAGGCGCATGTCCAGCCAGGCCGGGGTGCCATGGCGCCGGCCGCGAGGATCGTGGCCCATGTTCGGCGCCCCACCGAAACCGGCCAGGCGGCCACGGGTCACGGTGGAGGAATGGCCGTCGCCATCCACCTGCAAGGTGGCGCCGATGAACAGGTCCACCGCGTATTGCCCGGCCAGCTGGCAGAACATCCGGTTGGAGCGCAGGGAGCCGTCGCGGCCGGTGAAGAACACATCGGGACGGGCGGCGATGTAGTTTTCCATGCCCAGTTCGGTGCCGAAGCAGTGCACGCTTTCCACCCAGCCGCTTTCGATGGCCGGGATCAGGGTGGGATGGGGATTGAGGGTCCAGTTGCGGCAGATTTTGCCCTTGAGCCCCAGGGATTCGCCGTAGGTGGGCAGGATCAGCTCGATGGCCGCGGTATTGAAGCCGATGCCGTGGTTCAGCGATTGCACGTTGTGCTTCTCGTAGATGCCACGGATCGCCATCATCGCCATCAGCACGTGCACCGGCTTGATGTGCCGGGGATCGCGGGTGAACAGCGGCTCGATATAGAACGGCTGGTCGGCCACCACCACGAAGTCCACCCAGGAGGCCGGGATATCCACCCGGGGCAACTCGCTGACGTCGTCCACCAGCTGGTTGACCTGGACGATGACGATGCCATCGCTGAAGGCCGCTGGTTCCACCAGCGCCGGGGTGTCCTCGGTGCTCGGGCCGGTGTAGATGTTGCCGGCGCGATCGGCCATGAAACCGGCGCACAGCACCACGTTGGGCGTCAGGTCCACCACCAGCCGGGCATAGAGTTCGATGTAGGTATGGATGGCGCCGACCTCCAGCAGCCCGTCTTCGAGCAACTGACTGATGCGCAGGCTCTGGGTGCCGGCGAAGGAAAAGTCGAGCTTGCGGGCGATACCGCGTTCGAACAGGTCCAGGTGCTCGGCGCGGCCGACGCTGGGCATGATCATGTGCAGGTCGTGGAGCCTGGCCGGATCGACCTTGGCCAGGGACCGGGAAAGAAAGTCCGCCTGCTTCTGGTTGTTGCCCTCCAGCACCACCCGGTCGCCGGGCAGGATCAGCGCCTCCAGCGCCGCGACGATCTTGTCGGTCGGCAACACCACGCCATCGGCGATGGCCCGCACCTGCTCGAGGCGGCGCTGCTTCTCGCTGCGCCGCCGCGACCAGCGCGGGTCGGGAGATATTGTCGTTGTCATGCTCGCTCCACAGGTTCGCTGTCGTGGCAGCCACCATAGGAGCGAAGCCCGGCGGGCATCAATCAAGCTCGGAGTGGGAAAGTTACGCCAAGCGTAACGATTCGCCGGCCGGTTCCGGTCCGGCGCATTACTGGCGCGACTTAACAATCTTCATACCACCCGGCGATGGCATCCCTCCCGGCACCCGGTACACAATGCCCGTCGGATTGGCCGCTCAATGGCCGGAACACATGATGAGAGTCAGCATGGACACACCGATTCGCTCCAACCAGGACTTGCTGGAGCAACTACAACGCGGCCTCAAGCCCGACTACCTGATGTTCTGGGGCCACCAGCCGCCCCGGGACGGACGGGTTTCCCAGAGCTGCTTCAGCCAGTGGTTCGACGCCGGCTTCGAGGTCGAAGGCGTCCACTACCCCACCGCCGAACACTTCATGATGGCCGGCAAGGCGCTGCTGTTCGAAGATCACGAAACCCATGCCCGCATCCTCCAGGCCGGCCCTCCCGCCTATGCCAAGCACCTGGGCCGTGAAGTGCGCGATTTCGACGACGCCCGCTGGCAGGCCGCCCGCTTCGACATCGTGGTCCAGGGCAACCTGGCCAAGTTCAGCCAGCACCCCGAGCTGGGGCACTTCCTGCGGTGCACCCGCCACAAGGTGCTGGTGGAAGCCAGCCCGGTGGACCGGGTCTGGGGCATCGGCTTGGCAGCCGACGACGCCAAGGCCGAGCGCCCGGAACAGTGGCGCGGGCTCAACCTGCTGGGTTATGCCCTGATGGAAGTTCGCGACCGCCTGCTGGCGGCCGAGGCCTAAGGCGCCAGCCCGGCCTCCACCAGCAGTTCCTCAAGGGCCGGCAGGTCCGGCACCCTGGCCACCTGCTCGGCGACCTGCACCGCGGCTTTCTCCAGGGAGGCCAGGGGCACGTCGACATAGCTCAGCTGGCTGTCGAGCTTGCAGGAGCGCGGGATGCCCTGCACCAGCAAGGCGATGAACTTCAGCTCCGGGCGCCCGCCCAGGGCATTGAGCACGACGATTCGCGCTCGCTCGCCGATCACCGTGGGGTTGCCACAGGCCGCCTCGAAGCTGACCAGCGCGATCTGCCGGTCGCGCCACAGCACTCGCCCCAGGTACCAGGGTGGCGAATCCAGGTCGAAGCGTCCCTGCTGGTAGTCGATCAGCTCGGCCACCGCCACGTTGGGCAGGATCAGGGTGCGGTCGGCCAGGGGCAGCAACAACCCGGTGAGGGTGCTGGCGCGATGGTCAAGCATGGTTCTTGCTCCACAGGGCGATGCTTTCCAGCAGCACCGACTCTTGATAGGGTTTGCCGAGGTAGTCGTTGACGCCGATGGCCATGGCCCGGTCGCGGTGTTTCTGGCCGGTGCGCGAGGTGATCATGATGATCGGCAAGTGCTGCAGGCGCGGGTCGTTGCGCACCTGGATCGCCACTTCGAAGCCATCCATGCGCGGCATCTCGATATCCAGCAGCATCAGGTCCGGGGTGTGCTCGGCCAGCAAGGCCATGGCGTCGACCCCGTCCTTGGCGGTCAGCACGCTCATGCCATGGCGCTCCAGCAGGCGGCTGGTGACCTTGCGCACGGTCACCGAGTCGTCCACCACCAGCACCAGCATCGGCCGGGGCGGCTGCGCATCGCCGGCACCGTCACCGCCAGACACCCGGGGCTGCGGCGGCTGGTCCTGGCGGGCGCGGATATGGGCCAGCAGGTCGAGGATCAGCACCACCCGGCCATCGCCGAGGATAGTCGCCCCGGACAGCCCCTGGACCGCGGCGAACTGCGGCCCCAGGCTCTTGACCACGATTTCCCGGGTACCGAAGGTGGCATCCACCTGCACCGCGATCAGCTGTTCGTTGCATTGCACCAGCAACACCGGCAGCGCCTGGACCTGGCCCAGCAGCTTGGGCCGCGGCACGGTGTGCAGCAGTTCGCCCAGGTAGCACAGCTGGTAGCACTGGCCGGCGTATTCGTAGCGCGGCGGGTCGAGCTGGTAATAGGCGTCCAGTTCTCCCGGCATGACCCGCACGATGCCGTCCACGGTGTTGAGCGGGATCGCGTATTGCTCCTCGCCGCACTGGACCATCAGCGCCCGGTTGACCGAAACGGTGAACGGCAGGCGGATGCGAAAGTGCACGCCCTTGCCGGCTATCGAGTCGATGCTCATGCTGCCGCCCAGCTGGCGCACCTCCTCGTGGACCACGTCCATGCCCACGCCACGCCCGGAAATCTGGGTGATCTTCTCGGCGGTGGAAAACCCCGGCTGCATGATGAACTGCAGCACCTCGCGGTCGCTGACCTGCGCCTGCGGGTCCAGCAGGCCACGCTTGATGGCCTTCTTGCGCACGGCCTCCAGGGGTACGCCGGCGCCGTCGTCACGCATGTCGAAGACGATATCGCCGCCCTCGCGGGACAGGTCCAGGGTGATCCGCCCCTGTTCCGGCTTGCCCGCCGCGCGCCGCGCCTGGGCGGACTCCAGGCCGTGGTCGACGGCGTTGCGCAGCATGTGCTCGAGGGGCGCGACCATGCGCTCCAGGACATTGCGATCCATTTCGCCTTCGGCGTTGCCGACCACGAACTCCACATCCTTGCCCAGCTCTTCGGCCACCTGGCGCACGATACGCCGCAAGCGCGGCACCATGCGCTCGAACGGCACCATGCGGGTACGCATCAGGCCTTCTTGCAACTCGGTGTTGATGCGTCCCTGTTGTTGCAGCAGGTCGGCAGCATCATGGTTGCGCCGGTCGAGGGTGTCCTTGAGGTCCAGCAGGTCCGAGGCCGACTCGAACAAGGCCCGGGATAGCTGTTGCAGCTGGGAATGGCGGTCCATCTCCAGCGGGTCGAATTCTTCGTAGCCCAGGCGCTCGGCCTCCACCTGCTGGCGGCTGAGGATCCGGCCCTGGGTCTCGGTATCCAGGCGGCGCAACTGATCGCGGATCCGCTCGATGGTGGTTTCCATCTCGGTCAGCGCCACCCGGGCGTCGTTGACCTGTTGTTCGATGCGGCCGCGAAAGATCGAGGTCTCCCCGGCCAGGTTCACCAGGTCATCCAGCAGCTCCGCCGAGACCTTGACCATGTCGGCCCCGGCCGCCACCTCCGGCTGCGGTGCGACCGGCTCGGGTTTGCCGGGCGGCGCGGCCAGCTCCGGGGTCGAGGTCGCCGGCACCCGGGGATGGCTCAGGTCGTGGATGGCATCGATGAGCTTGCGAGCGGCCTCGATCGGTTGCCCGGCCCGGGCGGCGTCGAGCATCTGGGCCAAGCGGTCGTGGCTCTTCTGCAACAGGGTGAAGAGTACCGGGCTGGGTTGCAGCAAACCGGCAGACAAGCCTTCGAAGAGAAACTCCAGCTCGTGGGCCAGGTCGCCGATGGCGCTGATCTCCACCATCCGCGCGCCGCCCTTGAGGGTGTGCAGGTCGCGCAGCAGGGTCTCCACCTCCTGGCGGGACTGGGGGTCGGCCTGCCAGCGGCTCAGGGCGGCGGCGGAACTGTCGATGATGTCGAAGCCTTCCTCGAGGAAGATTTCCAGCAGCTCCGGGTCCTGGGCCGAGTGATCCGCCTCCTCGCTCTCGGCCACGCTCTCGCCAGGGCCACTGGCCTGCTGCCGATAGCTGCGCAGCGCCTCGACCTGGGCCCGGGAGTCGTCCAGCGGTCGCTGGCCCTGCAACTGCTGGAGCAGTACCGCCAGTTGCTCATGGCTGCCACGCAGCAGCAGGCCCAGGGGCTGGCCATGGCTGTAGCGACGATCCACCAAGCCTTCATACAGCGACTCCAGTTCCTGGGCCAGTTCCGCCACCGGCGCCACCTCGGCCATCCGCGCACCGCCCTTGAGGGTGTGCATGTCCCGTTGCAGGGAGGACAGCGGCGCGCCGTTTTCCGGATCGGACAGCCAGCGTTGCAGGGCCTGGTCGGCGCTGTCGAGGATGTCCACCGCTTCCTCGAGGAAGATTTCCACCAGCTCGTCATCGGCTTCCTGCGGCGCCTGTTGCGCAAGGCCCGCGGTAGCAGCGCCCAGCTCGCTGATGCTCAGGGCCCGGCTGCCATCGCTCTTGACCAAGCCGGTGGCGGACGGATCCAGACTTTCGTCCAGCAGCGCACGCAAGGCCCGGAGCCGCTCGGGCTGCGGGCTGATTTCCTGGCCCGCGGCCAGTTCGTCGAGCATGTTGATCAGCGCCTCATGGGCGCCCTGGGCCTCGTGGAAAAAGCGCTCGCTGACCGCCAGGCTGCTTTCTTCCACCGCGCCGTACAGGTCGAGCAAGGCTTCGCACAGCTCATCCACCGGCTGCAGGTCGGCCAAGTGCGCGCCTTCGCCCAGGGTGGTCAGCTCATCCAGCAGGTCATTGAGTTCCTGGCGCTCGCCGGGATGTTGCTGCCAGCGCAACAACAGGGTTTCGGCATCCAGCAGGATGTCCATGCCCTGGGCCAGGAAGTCATTGATCAGTTGCGGGTCGCGCTTGGCCCGCAGCGCGCTGTCCGGAGCATCGAGCAGGGCTTCCAGGCGTTCGCCGAGCAGGGCCAGGGCCCGTCCGGCCAGGGCCCGGGCGCCGTCGATGGGTGCCAGCGGCGTGCTGTCCAGTTGGCGCAGGCCCTTGCGCAGCAAGCCCTCGGCCTCCAGCAGCAGCTCTACCTCGTCCAGGTCCAGGGGTATCAGGTGGGCTCGATACTCCCGCGCCAGCTGGTCGAAAGGGCCGGCCAGCTCGGCGATCGGCCACACGCCGGCCATTGAGGCGCTGCCCTTGAGGGTGTGCAAGGCCCGCTGCAGGGCATCGCTGGCCTGCAACGGCAATTGTTCGGCGGCCTGGTCGAGGAAACGGTTGACGCTGTCCAGGTGGGTCTGGGCCTCGGCACGGAAGATCTCCAGCAACTGCGGGTCCAGGGCATCGTCGCGCGGCGCCGTGGGCGTGGCGCCGCTGGCCAGGGCGTGGGCCCGGGCCGCCAGGCGGTCGACATCGTCACGCTGGCGTTGGGCATGGGCGGCGTACTCGGTAATCAGCTCCGGCAGCAGGCCCAGGGTATCGCCCACCAGCTGGCGCACCTGGACACTGGGTTCCACGCTGTGCTCCAGCACCCGGTTGAGCAGATTCTCCACCGCCCAGGCCAGCTCACCCAGCACCAGGGCCCGGACCATCCGCCCGCTGCCCTTGAGGGTATGGAAGGCCCGGCGCAACTCGCTCAGGGCGGACCGGCCCTGGGGATCGGCCTCCCAGCGCGGCAGGTACTCGCGGAGCATCTCCAGCACTTCCTCGGTTTCCTCGAGGAAGACTTCGCGCAGCTCGTCGTCCACCGGCGCCTCGCCCACCGGCGGCGGCAGCAGGCTGCCCGGGGTGCTCAGGGCCGGCGGATTGAGAAGCGAAACCGGCGCGGCCAGGGCGTCGGCCAGGGACTGCGCGACCTGGGGATCGTCCGCCAGCGTCAGCGCCTGCTCTTCGTGCGCCGGCAGCGGTGCCTGGACCTGCGGCGCATACCCCAGGGCCAAGAGCCCCTGTTGGGCGATGTCGAGGATCTTTTCTCCCGGTGCCTCGGGGTCTTCGTTCAAGCGTTCCAGGTAGTAGTCCAGGCTGGCGATCACGTCCGCCAGGTGATCCAACTGCTGCCAGTCCGGCAGGGCCCTGGCCGTCAGCAGCCGCTCGCCGATAAAAGCATTGCAGGCCTGCAGCAGCCCTGCCGCCCGGGGCAAGGGGATCATCGCCAGGGCTCCGCGCACCTGGGTCAGTAGCTCGGGCAGGGCCAACAACGGCTCATGCTCCCAATCGGCCTCGATGGACTCGAGCAACAGCTCCTTGGCCTGTTGCAGGCAGGCCCGCGACTCCTTGATCACCAGTTGGTGGATCTGGGTCAGGTCGGTGGTGGGCAGGCGGCTTTCCTCGCGGCTCTCCGGCTCCACGGTGCCGGCCATGCCTGCCAGGGTAGCCTCGACGTACAGCAGCGCCCCGGCCACGTCCATCAGCACCGCGTCGTCGGGGGCGCGCTGGCCCTGGGCCAGGCTCTGGATCACCGCCAACTGGTCGATGATCACCTTGCGCGGCTGGCCGAAACCCAGCACTGCCAGGGTGTCGGCGATCTGCCGCAGGGGCGCGAGCAGGCCATCCAGGTCATCGGCATGCTGGCGGTCGCTGCGCACGAACAGGTCCAGGCGTTCCTTGACCCGCACCAGGCCGTCGCACACCGCGGTCAGCACCGAGCGCAGGGCATCGCGGTCGGGGCCGGCCATGCGCGCCCGCTCTTCATCGACCACTGCGCTGTCGGGCAATGCATCGTCCAGTCCGTAACGTTCTTTCATGGTCAGCATCAATGGGGTGGGATGGCGCGCCTTGGCGATATAGAACAGCAGGCTCTTGAGCAGCTCCTCGGGGGCGGCCCGGTTGATCCCGGGCATGCCCTGCTCTTGCAGGCGCTTGAGTTCCTTGTCGGCATCCTTGAGCAGGCTGCGCACCGCCGGGCTGTTGGCAACCACGCCCTGGCGCATGCCTTCCACCAGCGCCGAGGCGATATGCCACAAGGGGGCCAGCGGCGCATCCTGGCACAGGGCTTCCAGGCGTTCGAAGACCTTGGCCATGTGCCCGAGGCTGATTTCGTCATCCTGCTCGCGCAGCAGGTCCACCAGGGCGGTTTGCAGCATATGCCGCAACTTGCGCAACTGGGTCGCCAGTTCCTGGGGCTCCAGCGCCGCCAGGGCCTTGTCGCTCAGCGGCGGCAGGCTGGGCAACTGCGGGCTGAACAGGCTGGTTTCCGAGAGCAAGCTCTCGCCACGGGCACTGCGCAGGTCGTTGAGCAATGGCAGCACCACCAGTGGCAGGTCGCGACGCGCGCTCTGCACCCGGTCCAGGTACTGCGGCAACTGGCCAATGGCCTGGCGCAACAGGCGCAGGGCTTCGTCGCGCTGGGCCACGCGCTCCTGCTGCAGTGCCAGGGCGAGCTTTTCCATCTCTTCGGCCAGCAGCGCCGCGCCGTAGAACTCCGCCATCTGCAAGCTGCCGTGGACCTGATGGATGCCTTCCAGGCATTGCTCGAGAGCATCTGGCGCCCGGGGATCCTCGGCCAGATGCTCCAGCGCCTGATACGCCAGCTTCAGGGTTTCGGCAATTGCGCCCTTGACCCATTCCAGGGCCACGTAGTCGTGCCGATCAACCATAACCACTCCAGTCAAAGCCTTGTTTCAGTCAGCGGTTGTCATTGGAGGCAGGCGCCCGGGTCGCCGGCAGGGTGAAGCCGGAAACCGAGCGGCGCAGCTGGCTGGCCATCTTCGCCAGGTTGCCGATGCTTTCGGCGGTCGCCGTGGAGCCGGACGAGGTCTGCGAGGTGATCTGCTGGATCACGTTCATGGTCAGGGAAATCTGCCCGGCCGAAGAAGTCTGCTGCTGGGCCGCGTTGGAGATGCTCTGGATCAGCGCCGCCAGGGTCTTGGATACGCCTTCGATCTCCTCCAGCGCCACTCCGGCATCCTGCGCCAGGCGTGCCCCGCGCACCACTTCGGTGGTGGTCTGCTCCATGGAGATCACCGCTTCGTTGGTGTCGGTCTGGATCGCCCGGACCAGGGTCTCGATCTGCCGGGTCGCCGCCGAGGAACGTTCCGCCAGCCGCTGTACCTCGTCGGCCACCACGGCAAAACCGCGACCGGCATCACCGGCCATGGACGCCTGGATGGCAGCATTCAAGGCCAGGATGTTGGTCTGATCGGCAATATCGTCGATCAGGCTGACGATATCGCCGATCTCCTGGGAAGACTCGCCAAGACGCTTGATCCGCTTGGCGGTGTCCTGGATCTGCTCGCGGATGTTGTCCATGCCGTGGATGGTGTTGTGCACCACCTCGTTGCCTTTGTTGGCGATCTCCACCGAACGCTCGGCCACCGCCGAGGACTCGGCGGCGTTGGCCGATACCTGGTCGATGGATTGGGCCATTTCGTTGATCGCCGTGGAGGCTTCGGAAATCTGCTGCGCCTGGTGCTCGGAGGCTTCGGCCAACTGCATGGCGGTGGTCTGGGTTTCCTGCACCGCGCCCGCCACCTGGCCGGCGGTGAGGTTGATGGTGGCCACCAGGTCGCGCAGCTGGTCGACGGAATAGTTGATGGAGTCGGCGATGGTCCCGGTGAAGTCCTCGGTCACCGAGGCGGTCACCGTCAGGTCGCCATCGGCCAGGTCCTCGATCTCGTCCAGCAGGCGCATGATCGCGTTCTGGTTGCGCTCGTTCTTCTCTGCGGTCTCGCGCAGCTGGCGGTTGGTCTCGCGAACCATCACCAGGCCGATGAGGATGACCGAGGCCAGGGCCAGCAGGCCCAGGACATAACCGCCGATAGTGTCCAGCTTGCGGCTGCCGGCCAGGTTCTCGAAACCGATGGCCAGGCGCGAGGCTTCGTCCAGCAGGGTCTGGGACAGGCTGAAGATATTGCTCGCCGACTCACGCACCTGGAACAGCTCGGGGGAGGTCTCGAGGATTTCGTCCACGGAGCCGGAGACGAACTCGAACAGCTCGGAAATCTCCGTCAGCCGCGCCCTGGCATCAGGGTCCTCGACCTGGCTGATCTTCAATCCCGGGTTGCCTTGCAGCATGCCGTTGAGCACCTGGCCGAAGCGGGCGGCGTCGCGGCCGAAGGCATCGGCGGCCTGCACGGCATTCTCGTCCCCGGCCAGCACGGTGTTGACCGCACCGAGGATCCGCTCGGCCAGCAACGACTGGCGCTGGGCCATGGCCACCTGGCTGGCCGGGGCGCCGCGCTGGAGGAGGATCTCCACCACCTTCTCGTATTCCACCTGCAACTGCGGCACGGTCTCGGCCAGGGTCGCGGCCACCTGGTGCAGCGACAGCACCGTCTGCTCGCTGGCGAGGATCGCGTCGGCGTTCTTCAGCAGTTTTTCCCAGTCCAACTGCACCGCGTGCATCTCCTGGCGCAGCGCCACCGGAGCGCCCGGCAGGCCGGTGGCCGGGTCACCCTTCTTCAGGTAACCCCAGCGCTGGGCAAAATCATTGCGTGCATCGCCCAGCAGCTTGAACGCGGCCGCCTTGCCGGCCGCGGCCTCGGTGGCGTTCTTGGCGATGCGCTGGGACAGCACCCGCAGCTCGCCGGCATGGCCGATGTACTGCTTGTCGTAGGTGGCCTGGGTATTGAGGTAGGCGAAGTTGGCGAACAGCAACATGATGAACACGATCAGCGCGATGAACAGCACGATGATCTGCGAGCGGCTGCGGGAGCCTTCCTGGGGCTTGCCGGGTTTGGCTTTGGTCATCGGTCAGGCCTGTGGCGAGCGGGTGTTCCCGCATTGGGTCGCCCGGGACAGCCAGGCGGCGTGGATTGATCCAGGAAGGCCTGGGCCTGCCGTGGTACTGCGAACGGGTAATGCAGGCGCCGGGGCGCCGTTCACGCCGCCACCTCCAGGAAGCCCGGCGAGCGAGCCAGGGCGAAGGGGCTGAACACTTGCCAGATCTGTTCGCGGCGAAACTGCCCCTGCAGGTAGGGATTGATCGCGGTGTCGGCAAAATCGCCGACGCCAGGCTCCAGGGTGTCCTGGGCGAAATGCTTGAGACCCGCCACTTCATCCACCAGAAGGCCGACGAACAGTTCCTTGTATTCCACCACCAGCACCCGCCGCTGCAGGCGCAAGGGCGACAGCTCGTGGCCGAGGAATGCGCACAGGTCCATGATCGGCAGCAGCCGCCCGCGCAGGTTGGCCACGCCCCGGACCCAGGGCTTGACCCCCGGCAACAGGGTATGGCGCGGCTCGTGCAGGACTTCGCTGACCTCGCCCATGGCCGCCACGTACCAGCGGCTGCCCAGGCGAAAACCGATGCCGCTCCAGCTGTGCTGGCGGGTTTCCTGGGATGGCAGGTCGGCGGCCAGCAGGCGGCAGCGCTGGTCGATCTCCAGCAGCAGCTCGAAGGCGGTCCGGGATTCGCTCATGGCGCGGGCGATCAGCCGGCCAGGACGTTGTTCAGGGTCTTGATCAGGGTCTCTTCTTCCACCGGCTTGGTCAGGTAGTCCCTGGCGCCCTGGCGGGTGCCCCAGACCTTGTCGGTTTCCTGATCCTTGGTGGTGATGATGATCACCGGGATGTGGCTGGTCTCGGCATCCTTGGTCAACTGGCGGGTGGCCTGGAAGCCGTTGAGGCCAGGCATGACGATGTCCATCAGCACTGCATCGGGCTTCTCTTGCCGGGCCAGGGCCACGCCGTCGGCGCCATTCTCGGCCTTGAGCACTTCGTGGCCGTGCTTCTCCAGCATGCCGGTGAGTTTGTACATTTCGGTCGGCGAGTCATCGACGATCAGGATACGAGCCATGGTCTTCCCCATACGGTATAGGCGCGCGGTCCACTGACCGGGCGCCGCTGTGCGTGTCTACTGTGGCGCAAGCGCGACGAAGTCCGGGACATGGGCCCTGATCGCGCTGAGCAGTTCTTCCTTGCTGAAGGGTTTGGTCAAAAACTGGTCGGAGCCGACGATGCGGCCCTTGGCCTTGTCGAACAGCCCGTCCTTGGAGGACAGCATGATCACGGGAGTGGACTTGAACGCGCTGTTGTTCTTGACCAGCGCACAGGTCTGATAACCGTCGAGGCGCGGCATCATGATGTCGACGAAGATGATCCCGGGGTGGTGGTCGACGATCTTGGCCAGGGCTTCGAAGCCATCCACCGCGGTGATGACCTCGCAGCCGACGTTCTTCAGCAGCATCTCGGCCGTGCGGCGAATCGTCTTCGAGTCGTCGATCACCATCACCTTCAAGGCGTTGGATTGCTGTTCCATGTCTGCTCTACCGTCGCCCCAGCGAATCGATTTGATCGGGTACCGCTGGCCAATGCCCCAAACCCTTGAACTTCAGGGCCCCGGCCCGGCATGCGAGCCTTTTTAGCACACTCTCCCCCCTGCAATCCATGGACTACGCAGGGCTGTGGTTTTTCCTTGACCCAGGTCTCTGTCAGCGCCACTCTGACGCCACTTTCAGGAGCTGTTCCCGTTTGCCCGGCAACGCCGGCCCGTCACCGGACAGCGACCGACCCCAGCCTGCTTCCACCCATTTGATTGAAGGAATCCGCCCCATGAGCGTTCGCGTCGGGATTGTCATGGACCCTATCGCCAGCATCTCCTATAAAAAGGACAGCTCGCTGGCCATGTTGCTGGCCGCCCAGGAACGCGGCTGGAGCCTCTTCTATATGGAGCAGCGCGATCTCTACCAGGGCGCCGGCGTGGCCCGGGCCCGCATGCGCCCACTGCAGGTCTTCGCCGACCCACAGAAATGGTTCGCGCTGGAAGACGAGATCGACAGCCCGCTGAGCGATCTGGACGTGATCCTGATGCGCAAGGATCCGCCCTTCGACATGGAGTTCGTCTACTCCACCTACCTGCTGGAGCAGGCCGAGAGCGCCGGCGTGCTGGTGGTCAACAAGCCCCAGAGCCTGCGCGACTGCAATGAAAAGCTGTTCGCCACGCTGTTCCCGCAGTGCACCCCGCCCACGGTGGTCAGCCGCCGCGCCGACGTCCTACGCGAGTTCGCCGCCCAGCATGGCGACGTGATCCTCAAGCCCCTGGACGGCATGGGCGGCACCTCGATCTTCCGCCACCGCGCGGGCGACCCGAACCTGTCGGTGATCCTGGAGACCCTGACCGTGCTGGGCAGCCAGCAAATCATGGCCCAGGCCTACCTGCCAGCGATCAAGGACGGCGACAAGCGCATCCTGATGATCGACGGCGAGCCGGTACCCTATTGCCTGGCGCGGATTCCGGCTGCCGGCGAAACCCGGGGCAACCTGGCCGCCGGCGGTCGTGGCGAAGCCCGCCCGCTGAGCGACAAGGATCGCTGGATCGCCGCCCAGGTCGGCCCGACCCTGCGGGCCAAGGGCTTGCTGTTCGTCGGCCTCGACGTGATCGGCGAGCACCTGACGGAAATCAACGTCACCAGCCCGACCTGCATCCGCGAAATCGACAACGCCTTCGGCACCAACATCGGCGCGATGCTGATGGATGCCATCGAGCAGAAACTGCAAGCCGCAAGCAACAAGCCACAAGCTTGACGTACGTCACATGCAGCTTGTCGCTTGAAGCTTGAGGCTTACAGCTTGAAACCAACATTGCGTTATCATGCGCCGCCTGTGAAACCGTGATGTTGGTTGTGCAATGCCTGCTGTGATGTCGAACTGCCAATGAGCCTTACGTCCGACCTGCCACCCGAGCTGGCCCATGGTGGCGTCCGCGCGGCCGATCGCCTGGGATTCACCCTGTTCCTCGCGGCGCTCCTGCACCTGGTGCTGATCCTCGGCCTGAGCTTTTCCTTCGCCGAGCCCCAGCAGATCAGCAAGACCCTGGAAATCACCCTGGCCACCTTCAAGAGCGAGACCAAGCCCAAGAAGGCCGACTTCCTGGCCCAGGACCACCAGCAGGGCAGCGGCACCCTGGACAAGAAGGCCATTCCCAAGACCACCGAAGTAGCGCCCTTCCAGGACAACTCGGTGAAAAAGGTCGTGCCGCCACCGTCGGTCAAGCCGCAGGTCAAGGAGGCCGCGACCAAGGCGGCCGTGGCCACCACCGCGCCCAAGCCGAAGAAGACCGCGACCCAACGCGAAGAGGTCAAGCGCGAACCGACGCCCAAGGCCGACGTGCCATCGTTCGACAGCTCGCAGCTGTCCAGCGAGATCTCCAGCCTGGAGGCCGAACTGGCCAACGAACAGCAGCTGTATGCCAAGCGCCCACGGATCCACCGCCTGAGCGCGGCCTCGACCATGCGTGACAAGGGCGCCTGGTACAAGGACGAATGGCGCAAGAAGGTCGAGCGCATCGGCAACCTCAACTACCCCGAGGAAGCCCGGCGCAAACAGATCTACGGCAACCTGCGGTTGATGGTGTCGATCAACCGCGACGGTTCGCTGTATGAAGTGCTGGTACTGGAGTCTTCCGGCCAGCCACTGCTGGACCAGGCCGCCCAGCGCATCGTGCGCCTGGCCGCGCCATTCGCCCCCTTCACCGGCGACCTGTCGGATATCGACCGCCTGGAAATCATCCGCACCTGGCGCTTCGCCCGGGGCGACAAGCTGTCCAGCAACTGACCGTCCGGCCAGCGCCACGCCCCTGCTTGCGGGCGCATCGCCAGCTTGTCAGCCGGGCCCGCCGCCGCCACACTAGCGCTCATGAAAAACGTCAGCCCCAGCTACCTCAAGCATCATTTCCTGATCGCCATGCCGCACATGGCCGACCCGAACTTTGCCCAGACCTTGACCTACATCGTCGAGCACAACGCCAATGGCGCCATGGGGCTGGTGATCAACCGCCCGCAGGACCTGAGCCTGGCCGATATCCTGGAGCAACTGCGCCCTGACGAAGACCCGTCGCTGCTGTGCCAGCACGTGCCGATCTTCAGCGGTGGGCCGGTGCAGACCGATCGCGGCTTCGTCCTGCACCCCAGCGGCCCGATCTACCAGGCCACGGTGGAGCTCGATGGCGTCTCGCTGTCGACCTCCCAGGATGTCTTGTTCGCCATCGCCGACGGCGTGGGTCCGAGCAAGAGCCTGATCGCCCTGGGCTACGCCGGCTGGGAAGCCGGGCAACTGGAAGCCGAGCTGGCCGATAACGCCTGGCTGACCTGCCCGTTCGACGCCGACATCCTGTTCAACACCAGCAGCGAACTGCGTCTGGAAGCGGCCGCCCGTCACCTGGGGGTCAACCTCAGCCTGCTCACCAGCCAGGCGGGCCACGCCTGATGGCCTTGCGACTGATCCTGGGCTTCGACTACGGCACCCGGCAAATCGGCGTTGCCGTGGGCCAGGCCATCACTGGCCAGGCCCGCGAGCTGTGCACCTTGAAGGCCCAGAATGGCGTGCCGGACTGGAACCAGGTCGAGGCCCTGTTCAAGGAATGGCAACCCGATGCGGTGGTGGTGGGCCTGCCCCTGAACATGGACGGCACCCCGAGCGAGATGTGCCAGCGCGCCGAGAAGTTCGCCCGGCGCCTGAACGGCCGCTTCAACGTGCCCTTCTATACCCACGACGAACGCCTGACCACCTTCGAGGCCAAGGGCGAACGCCTGGCCCGGGGCGGCCAGAAAGGCAGCTACCGCGACAACCCGGTGGACGCCATTGCCGCCGCCCTGCTGCTGCAGGGCTGGCTTGACGAGAACGCCACGCTGCTGAATACCTAGCAACCCCGAATCCTGAGGATGCGCGGCCTGCGGCTGCGCGCCTCCTGGCCCGACACCAGCCACAAGAACCTGCCAACGATCCAGCGAGCGATGCTCGGGTGAGTCAGGAATGGCGCAGAAAGCGGAGTTTAGGCACCTAAATGAGCATTTCGAAGCCACTTGCAACGCCCCATGAGCCAAGCGCAGCAGATCCCGGGCAGGTTCCAAGTCACCGCGCCCCGCTATCGGACAACAAGGCGCGAGCCCACGAAGGAGCCACCATGAGCCTGCCCAATCCCGCCGCCCTGATCAGCCAGATGGCCATCGATCTCAAAGCCCACCTGGCCCAGCGCGCCATCAACGAGCCTCGCTTCATCGGTATCCGTACCGGCGGTGTCTGGGTCGCCCAGGCGCTGCTGGAAGCCCTGGGCAGCGACGCGCCCCTGGGCACCCTGGACGTTTCCTTCTACCGCGATGACTTCAGCCAGAACGGCCTGCATCCTCAAGTGCGCCCGTCCGAGCTGCCGTTCGAGATCGAAGGCCAGCACCTGGTGCTGATCGATGACGTACTGATGAGCGGCCGGACCATCCGCGCCGCCCTCAACGAGCTGTTCGACTACGGCCGCCCGGCCAGCGTGACCCTGGTCTGCCTGCTGGACCTGAACGCCGCCGAACTGCCGATCCGGCCGAATGTGGTGGGTGCGACCCTGTCGCTGGCGACCCACGAGCGGGTAAAATTGTCCGGTCCTGCGCCGCTTCAACTCGAGCTCCAAGACCTCGCCCTCTAAACCTGCCCTTTTAAAGAGTCCATTGCGATGACGCCTCTAGACGCCAAGCGCCCGCTGCAGCTCAACGATCAGGGCCAGCTGCGCCACTTCCTCTCCCTCGACGGCCTGAACCGCGAGCTGCTGACGGAAATCCTCGACACCGCCGACTCCTTCCTCGAAGTCGGCGCCCGGGCGGTGAAGAAAGTCCCGCTGCTACGCGGCAAGACCGTGTGCAACGTGTTCTTCGAGAACTCCACCCGCACCCGCACCACCTTCGAACTGGCTGCCCAGCGACTGTCGGCGGACGTGATCACCCTGAACGTGTCCACCTCCTCGGCGAGCAAGGGCGAGACCCTGCTCGACACCCTGCGCAATCTCGAGGCCATGGCCGCCGACATGTTCGTGGTGCGCCACGGCGATTCCGGCGCCGCGCACTTCATCGCCGAACACGTGTGCCCGCAGGTGGCGATCATCAACGGCGGCGACGGCCGCCACGCCCACCCGACCCAAGGCATGCTCGACATGCTGACCATCCGCCGGCACAAGGGCGGCTTCGAGAACCTCTCGGTGGCCATCGTCGGCGACATCCTGCACTCGCGGGTCGCTCGTTCGAACATGCTGGCGCTCAAGACCCTGGGCTGCCCGGATATCCGCGTGATCGCGCCCAAGACCTTGCTGCCCATCGGCATCGAGCAGTACGGGGTGAAGGTCTACACCGACATGGCCGAAGGCCTGAAAGACGTCGATGTGGTGATCATGCTGCGCCTGCAGCGCGAGCGCATGCAGGGCGGCCTGCTGCCCAGCGAGGGCGAGTTCTACCGCCTGTTCGGCCTGACCACCGCGCGCCTGGCCGGCGCCAAGCCCGACGCCATCGTCATGCACCCGGGCCCGATCAACCGTGGCGTGGAGATCGAGTCGGCGGTGGCCGACGGTCCCCACTCGGTGATCCTCAACCAAGTGACCTACGGCATCGCAGTGCGCATGGCCGTACTGTCCATGGCCATGAGCGGGCAGACCGCCCAGCGACAATTCGAGCAGGAGGACGCCCAGTGAAGCTCAGCATTCTCGGCGCCCGCGTCATCGATCCAAGCAGCGGCCTGGATCAAGTTACCGATCTGCATCTGGAAGCCGGCAAGATCGCCGCCATCGGCGCCGCCCCGGAAGGTTTCAACGCCGTCACCGTGATCGACGGCAAGGGCCTGGTGGCCACCCCCGGCCTGGTGGACCTGAACGTCGCCCTGCGCGAGCCGGGCTACAGCCGCAAGGGCAGCATCGCCAGCGAAACCCGCGCCGCCGCTGCCGGTGGCGTCACCAGCCTGTGCTGCCCGCCACGCACCAAGCCGGTGCTGGACACCTCGGCGGTGGCCGAGTTGATCCTCGACCGCGCGCGCGAAGCCGGCAACAGCAAGGTGTTCCCGATCGGCGCCCTGAGCAAGGGCCTGGACGGCGAGCAACTGGCCGAGCTGATCGCCCTGCGCGATGCCGGTTGCGTGGCCTTCGGCAACGGCCTGGAGGGTTTTCGCAGCACCCGCACCCTGTGCCGCGCCCTGGAATACGCCGCCACCTTCGACCTGACGGTGATCTTCCATTCCCAGGACCGCGACCTGGCCGAAGGCGGCCTGGCCCATGAAGGCGCCACCGCCAGCTTCCTCGGCCTGCCGGGGATTCCCGAAAGCGCCGAGACCGTGGCCCTGGCCCGGGATCTGCTGCTGGTGGAACAAAGCGGGGTGCGCGCGCACTTCAGCCAGCTGACCAGCGCCCGCGGCGTGGAACTGATCGCCCAGGCCCAGGCCCGCGGCCTGCCGGTCACCGCCGATGTCGCCCTGTATCAGCTGATCCTGACCGATGAGGCGCTGATCGACTTCTCCAGCCTGTATCACGTCCAGCCGCCCCTGCGTTCGCACGCCGACCGCGAGGCCCTGCGCGCCGCAGTTAAATCCGGTGTGGTGCAGGCCATCGCCAGCCATCACCAGCCCCATGAGCGCGATGCCAAGCTGGCTCCGTTCGGCGCTACCGAGCCAGGTATCAGCAGCGTCGAGCTGCTGCTGCCGCTGGCCCTGACCCTGGTGCAGGACGGCCTGCTGGACCTGCCGACCCTGATGGCCCGCCTGAGCGCCGGCCCGGCCGACGCCCTGCGCCTGCCGGCCGGCAAACTGACGGTGGGTGGCCCGGCCGACCTGGTGCTGTTCGACCCGGCTAGCTCCACCGTGGCCGGCGAGCGCTGGCTGTCCCGAGGCGAGAACTGCCCCTTCCTTGGCCACAGCCTGCCGGGCGCAGTGCGCTACACCCTGGTGGATGGCCATATCAGCCACCAGGGCTGATTGATCCTGTAGCCGCTGGCGCAGGCTGCGAACGGCTCCGAAGGGACCGCCCGCATTGCGCCAGGCGCTACATCAGCCATCACCGCCGGCGCCGATGACGGGATCAACGGCGCTTGGCGTTCTCCAGGGAGACCTGGTCGTTCAGGGTCCAGAAGTCATACAGCACCCCGATGAAGAACAAGCCACCGGTGAACAGGTAGAGCACCCCGCTCAGCCATTTGCCCTGGTACATGCGGTGCACGCCGAACACCCCGAGGAAGGTCAGGAGTATCCAGGCCACGCTGTATTCCAATGGACCGGCGGTAAACCGCAGGTCCGCCTCCCGATCCATGGAAGGAATCAGGAACAGGTCGATCAGCCAGCCAATACCCAGCAGGCCGAAGGTGAAGAACCAGAGGGTCCCGGTCACCGGCTTGCCGTAATAGAAGCGGTGGGCACCGGTAAAACCGAATATCCAGAGCAGGTAGCCGATCACCTTGCTGTGGGTGTCGTGGGTCGCGGAATCCTGACGATAGCTGTTCATCAAATGCCTCTTGGCGGGTGATAGATAAATTTTCTCAAAAACTTTGTGACTTTTTTACAGGCGCTCGACGTGTGGTCGATGCTACCTTCTCTTCCGCCAAAGCCTTGTGTTGCCTGACTTCTGACGGTTTTCTGCGTCAAGTTGCCGCCTCTTTGCCGAAGTTGACCCCAAGGTCTAGTCGACAAACGGCCTCGGAAGTGACCTGAAAGCTGTTATAAAGTTGCGCGCTAATCAATAAGAGCCTTGCCTAATGCGTCCATTTATCAAGACATGGCTGACCATTTGCCTATTAATGCCACTGGCCGCCCACGCCACCAACCGTGAGCAACGACTTCCCAACATCAACGGCTACACCCCGAAATCCCATGTTTCGACGGTCTCGGCCAAGCATAAGACCACGAGCCGGCACTCCACCCAACTGGCCAAGGTCGACAGCAAGCTGGTACCCCAGATGGGCGCCAAGCAAAGCAGCAACGTCCTCAGCCGCGCCGTCAACGCCCTGGGCACGCCTTATCGCTGGGGCGGCAGCAGCCCGAGCAAGGGTTTCGACTGCAGCGGCCTGGTGAAATACGCCTTCAATGACGTCGCCGCCGTGGATCTGCCACGCACTTCCAACGCCATGGCCAGCGGCCATGGGCAGAAGGTCGAGCGCAAGGATCTCAAACCGGGCGACCTGCTGTTCTTCAACATCAAGAGCCGCAAGGTCAACCATGTAGCCATCTACCTGGGCAACGATCGTTTCATCCACGCTCCGCGGCGCGGCAAGTCGGTCACCATCGACACCTTGAAGAAACCCTACTGGGACAATCACTACGTGGTTGCCAAGCGGGTCCTGCCCAAGGAACAGAAGACCCTGCGGGTCGTCCAGCGCTGATCCCGCTTGGCCGCCAGGCCAGCCTGGCGGCGCTTGCCCTCCCCTCACAGGCTCTGGGGCATTCGTGCCTTTTCCCGCGCCTGTTCGCGACTGATCAAGCCCTTTGCCAGCAATGCCTTCAGGCTCATGTCCAGGGTCTGCATGCCCTGGGCCCCGCCAGTCTGGATCGCCGAATACATCTGCGCCACCTTGTCCTCGCGGATCAGGTTACGGATCGCCGCGGTGCCCAGCATGATCTCGTGGGCCGCCACCCTTCCACCCCCGATGCGCTTGAGCAGTACCTGGGCGATCACCGCCTGCAATGACTCGGCCAGCATCGAGCGCACCAGGGCCTTCTCCTCTCCCGGAAACACATCCACCAAGCGATCGATGGTCTTGGCCGCCGACGAGGTGTGCAGGGTGGCGAGCACCAGGTGCCCGGTTTCCGCAGCGGTGAGCGCCAGGCGGATGGTCTCCAGGTCCCGCAGCTCGCCCAGCAGGATCACATCCGGGTCCTCGCGCAGGGCCGCGCGCAAGGCCGTGGCGAAGCTCTGGGTATCGCGGGCCACTTCACGCTGGTGCACCAGGCAGCCTTGCGGCGGGTGGATGAATTCGATGGGGTCCTCGATGGTCAGGATGTGCTGGCGGCGGGTCCGGTTCAGGTGGTCGACCATCGCCGCCAGGGTGGTGGACTTGCCGCTGCCGGTGGGGCCGGTCACCAGCACCAGCCCACGGGGCAACTCGCTGACCTGCCGGAATACCGACCCCAGCCCGAGCTCTTCCAGGCTCTGCACCCGCGCAGGAATCAACCGCAGCACCGCTCCCGCACCACGGGCATGCCGGAACGCATTGACGCGAAACCTGGCCACCCCGGGCAGCTCATGGGCGAAATCCAGGTCCTGCTGGCTGGCGAAGGCCTTGCGCTGCGACTCGCTCATCAGTTCATGGATCAACGCCAGCACCTGGGACGCATCCAGTACCGGCCCATCCAGAGGACAGATATCGCCATCGATGCGTAGCAACGGCGCCAGCCCAGCGGACAGATGCAGGTCGGAAGCCCCGCGCGAGACGCTCGACAGCAGCAATTCGGTGATGTCCATAGTGCCCCCCAATTCCAGTAGAATGCCGCGAGCTTCAGACCCGTGCGCAGCCAGCAGCCCGGCTGCCTGGTGCCGGACAATGCCCGGCGCGGCCCAGGAGCGTGGCTCGGGCCGATCGGCAGGCAGGGACTGGTGGATTCACGCGGCAGGTGGCGGCCCGGTTCGCAGGCGCCCGACCGCAGATACTTTTGAGACGGAATCGAATGTCCACGATAGCAGACAACATCGCCCAGGTAGCCGAGCGCATCCGCAGCGCCTGCCAGGCCGCACAGCGGGCCCCGGACAGCGTCCAGTTGCTGGCCGTGAGCAAGACCAAGCCCGCCGCCGCGTTGCGCGAGGCCCATGCCGCCGGTTTGCGCGATTTCGGCGAGAACTACCTGCAAGAAGCCCTGGGCAAGCAACAGGAACTGGCCGACCTGCCCTTGAGTTGGCACTTCATCGGCCCCATTCAGTCGAACAAGACTCGCGCCATCGCCGAACACTTTGACTGGGTGCATTCCGTGGACCGCCTGAAAATCGCTCAACGCCTCTCCGAGCAACGCCCGGCCGAACTGCCGCCACTGAACATCTGCCTCCAGGTCAATGTCAGTGGCGAAGCCAGCAAGTCCGGCTGCACGCCCGCCGAGTTGCCGGAGCTGGCCCGCGCCATCGCTGCCTTGCCACGCCTGCGCCTGCGCGGGCTGATGGCGATTCCCGAACCCACCGAGGATCCTGCGGCCCAACACGCTGCGTTTGCTGCGGTACAGAACCTGAACAACCACCTGCGGGACAGTCTCGAACTGCCCGTGGACACTCTATCCATGGGCATGAGCCACGATCTCGAAGCGGCCATTGCCCAAGGCGCCACCTGGGTGCGGATCGGTACCGCGCTGTTTGGCGCCCGCGACTACAGCCAGTCCTGAGGGACTGGCACTGACCCCTGATAAGGACCTGTCATGAACACGACTCGTATCGCTTTTATCGGTGCCGGCAACATGGCGGCCAGTCTCATCGGCGGCCTGCGGGCCAAGGGCCTGGACGCCTCGCAGATCCGCGCCAGTGACCCTGGCGCCGAAACCCGGGCCAAGGTGGCCGCCGAACACGGCATCCAGGTTTTTGCCGACAACGCCGAAGCCATTGCCGGGGTCGATGTGATCGTCCTGGCGGTCAAGCCCCAGGCGATGAAGGCGGTGTGCGAGACCCTGCGTCCGAGCCTGCAACCCGGGCAACTGGTGGTCTCCATCGCCGCCGGCATCACCTGCTCGAGCATGGGCGCCTGGCTGGGCGAGCAGCCGATCGTGCGCTGCATGCCCAATACCCCGGCCTTGCTGCGCCAGGGCGTCAGCGGCCTGTATGCCACCGACCGGGTGAGCGCCGAGCAGCGCCGCCAGGCCGAAGAACTGCTGTCCGCCGTGGGCACCGCCCTGTGGCTGGAACAGGAGCAGCAACTGGATGCGGTAACCGCGGTCTCCGGTAGCGGCCCCGCGTACTTCTTCCTGCTGATCGAGGCCATGACCGCCGCCGGCGAGAAACTCGGCCTGCCACGGGAAACCGCCGCCCAACTGACCTTGCAGACCGCCCTGGGCGCTGCCCACATGGCGGTTTCCAGCGACGTCGACGCCGCCGAGCTGCGCCGTCGCGTGACCTCGCCGGCCGGCACCACGGAAGCGGCGATCAAGTCGTTCCAGGCCGACGGGTTCGAGGCCCTGGTGGAAAAAGCATTGGGTGCCGCCGCGCACCGTTCGGCGGAAATGGCCGAACAACTCGGCCGCTAATTCGCCCCTACAAAGGAATCGATATGTTCGGACTCAACGACGCTGCCATCCTGGTGATCCAGACCCTGGGCAGCCTGTACCTGCTGGTCGTCCTGCTGCGCTTCATGCTGCAAGCGGTGCGGGCCAACTTCTACAACCCCATCAGCCAGTTCATCGTGCGGGCCACCCAGCCGCTGCTCAAGCCGCTACGCCGGGTGATCCCCAGCATGTTCGGCCTGGACATGTCCTCGCTGGTGCTGGCCCTGGTGGTGCAGATGGTGCTGTTCGCCATCGTCCTGACCCTCTACGGCATCCCCTTCAACGTGCTGGGGCTGCTGATCTGGGCGCCGATCGGCATCTTCGCGCTGTTCCTCAAGATCTGGTTCTTCGCCATGATCATCAGCGTGATCCTGTCCTGGGTCGCGCCTGGCAGCCAGAGCCCCGGCGCCGAGCTGGCCTACCAATTGAGCGAGCCGCTGCTGGCGCCGTTCCGCCGCATCGTGCCGAACCTGGGTGGCCTGGACATCTCGCCGATCCTGGCGTTCCTGGTGATCCAGCTGCTGCAACAGGGGCTGATCCCGCGCCTGGCGTACTACGCCTTCATGCCCCGCGAGCTGTTCGGGCTGATCTGATGAGCTACTTCCGCTGGGACGGCGACGACCTGTTGCTCGATTGCCACCTGCAGCCCAAGGCCAGCAGCGATGAGTTCGCTGGCCTGCATGGCGATCGGCTGAAGATCCGCCTCACCGCCCCGCCCGTCGAAGGCAAGGCCAACGCGCACCTGATGGCGTTCCTGGCCAAGGCCTTCGGCATCCCCAAGAGCCATGTCAGCCTGGTCAGCGGTGAGTTGAACCGGCAGAAGCGGGTGCGCCTGCTAGCGCCGAAGAAACTCCCCGAGCTACCGGGCCTGGCACGTCCGGCCTGATTCGCAGGCCTTCCTTTCCAGCAGCCAAATCCAGGCCCGGGCTTTGCTTGCCGCTGGACACAGCGGTCTTTAGACTTACGCCTCATTTGAATGAGAGCAGGGTCGATGCCAACTGCCTTTCCCGCCGATTCCGTTGGTCTGGTCACACCTCAGGTTGCGCACTTCAACGAGCCCCTGGCCCTGGCCTGCGGCCGCTCGCTACCGGCCTACGACCTGATCTACGAAACCTACGGCCAGCTCAATGCCAGCGCCAGCAACGCGGTGCTGATCTGCCATGCCTTGTCGGGCCACCACCATGCGGCCGGCTACCACAGCCCAGAAGACCGCAAGCCCGGCTGGTGGGACAGCTGCATCGGCCCGGGCAAGCCGATCGACACCAACAAGTTCTTCGTGGTCAGCCTCAACAACCTCGGTGGTTGCAACGGCTCCACCGGCCCCAGCAGCATCAACCCGGAGACCGGCCGGCCGTTCGGCGCCGATTTCCCGGTACTGACCGTGGAAGACTGGGTGCACAGCCAGGCCCGCCTGGCCGACCGCCTGGGCATCGCCCAGTGGGCCGCGGTGATCGGCGGCAGCCTCGGCGGCATGCAGGCGCTGCAATGGACCATCACCTACCCGGACCGGGTCCGGCATTGCCTGGCCATCGCCTCGGCACCCAAGCTGTCGGCGCAGAACATCGCCTTCAACGAAGTGGCGCGCCAGGCGATCCTCACCGATCCGGAGTTCCACGGCGGCTCCTTCCAGGAACACCAGGTAGTCCCCAAGCGAGGGCTGATGCTGGCGCGGATGGTGGGGCACATCACCTACCTGTCCGACGACTCCATGGGCGAGAAATTCGGCCGCGGGCTCAAGAGCGAGAAGCTCAACTACGACTTCCACAGCGTGGAATTCCAGGTGGAAAGCTACCTGCGCTACCAGGGCGAGGAGTTCTCCGGGCGTTTCGACGCCAACACCTACCTGCTGATGACCAAGGCCCTGGACTACTTCGACCCGGCAGCCAACTGCGACGACGACCTGGCCAGGACCTTCGCCAACGCCACTGCCAAGTTCTGCGTGATGTCCTTCACCACCGACTGGCGCTTCTCCCCGGCCCGCTCGCGGGAACTGGTGGACGCGCTGATGGCCGCGCGCAAGGACGTCTGCTACCTGGAGATCGACGCACCCCAGGGCCACGACGCCTTCCTGATCCCGATCCCGCGCTACCTGCAGGCATTCGGTCACTACATGAACCGCATCACGCTGTGAGGACACGATGAGAGCCGATCTGGAAATCATCCAGGAATGGATCCCCGCCGGCAGCCGCGTCCTCGACCTGGGCTGTGGTAATGGCGAACTGCTGAGCTGGTTGCAGCAACACAAGCAAGTCACCGGCTACGGCCTGGAGAACGATGCCGACAACATCGCCCAGTGCGTGGCCAAGGGCATCAATGTCATCGAGCAGGACCTGGACAAGGGCCTGGGCAATTTCGCCAGCAACAGCTTCGACGTCGTGGTCATGACCCAGGCCCTGCAAGCCGTGCACTACCCCGACCAGTTGCTGGACGAGATGCTGCGGGTCGGCCGCCAGTGCATCATCACCTTCCCCAACTTCGGCCACTGGCGCTGCCGCTGGTACCTGGCCAGCAAGGGCCGGATGCCTGTGTCGGAATTCATGCCGTACACCTGGTACAACACGCCGAACATCCACTTCTGCACCTTCGAGGACTTCGAGGAACTGTGCCGCGAGCGCCAGGCCCGGGTGATCAATCGCCTTGCGGTCGATCAACAACACCGCCATGGGTGGGCCAGTAAGCTATGGCCTAATCTGTTGGGAGAGATCGGCATCTACCGCCTCAGCAGTCCCGGCCTGCAGGATCACAAGGTCGCGGTTTGACCCACATCGCATCGAGGAGAAAGATCATGGGACGTCTGGTCACTTTTCTATTGTCTGCCTGCCTGAGCCTCTCGGCCCTCGCGGCGGACCCGATCAAGGGCGAGCGCCAGGAAGTGTTCGGCGACATCACCGTGCACTACAACACCTTCAACTCCACCTACTTGCAACCTGACATCGCCAGGGCCGCAGAGCTGGTTCGCAGCAAAAACCAGGGGGTGATCAACGTTTCGCTGATCAAGGATGGCAAGCCATTGGTCGGCCAGGTCAGCGGCACGGTCAAGGACCTGACCAGCAAGAGCATTCCCCTGAAGTTCCGCCAGATCACCGAACAGGGCGCGATCTACTACATCGCCCAGTTCCCGGTGGAACAACAGGAAAACCGCACCTTCACCATCAGCGTGCAAGCTGGTGGCGATACCAACAGCTTCAGCTTCAACCAAGAGCTATTCCCGGGCGAATGATGAACCTCACGCAACTCGTACTGGCCAGCCACAACGCCGGCAAACTCAAAGAACTCCAGGCCATGCTCGGCGCCTCGGTGCAACTGCGCTCGATCGGCGAATTCAGCAGCATCGAGCCCGAGGAAACCGGACTCTCGTTCGTCGAGAACGCCATCCTCAAGGCCCGCAACGCCGCGCGCATCTCCGGTCTGCCGGCCCTGGCGGACGATTCCGGCCTGGCGGTGGACTTCCTCGGCGGTGCCCCGGGCATCTATTCGGCGCGCTACGCCGATGGCCAGGGCGACGCGGCCAACAACGCCAAGCTGCTGGAAGCCCTCAAGGACGTACCCGAGGACCAGCGCGGTGCGCAGTTCGTCTGCGTCCTGGCCCTGGTACGCCACGCCGACGACCCGCTGCCGATCCTCTGCGAAGGCCTGTGGCACGGGCGCATCCTCACCGCCGCCAGCGGCGCACACGGCTTCGGCTACGACCCGCTGTTCTGGGTGCCGGAGCGCAATTGCTCCAGCGCCGAACTGGACCCGGTGGAAAAAAACCAGCTCAGCCACCGCGCCCGCGCCATGGCCATCCTGCGGCAACGCCTGGGCCTGCAATGAACCGTGATCCCGCCGCGTCGCCGCTGATCCTTGGCGGCGCGCAAGCGCCCCGGCCGGCCCTGCCCCAATTGCCGCCCCTGGCGCTGTACATCCACATCCCGTGGTGTGTACGCAAATGCCCCTATTGCGACTTCAACTCCCACGCCGCCAGCCCGACGCTGCCGGAAGAGGAGTACGTGGACGCCCTGCTGGCCGACCTCGACCAGGACCTGCCTGCCGCCCATGGCCGGGAACTGAGCTCGATCTTCTTCGGCGGCGGCACCCCGAGCCTGTTCAGCGCCCAGGCCCTGGGCCGGCTGCTTGCCGGGGTACAGCAACGCATCCCGTTCGCCAGCGATATCGAGATCACCCTGGAAGCCAACCCCGGGACCTTCGAGCAGGAGAAGTTCACCGCCTACCGCGCCCTGGGGATCAACCGCCTGTCCATCGGCATCCAGAGCTTCCAGGAGCAGAAGCTCGAAGCCCTGGGTCGTATCCACAGCGGTGCCGAAGCCGTGCGTGCCGCCGACATGGCGCGCCAGGCCGGGTTCGACAACTTCAACCTGGACCTGATGCACGGTCTGCCGGACCAGTCCCTGGAAGATGCCCTGGGCGACCTGCGCCAAGCCATCGCCATGAAGCCGACCCACCTGTCCTGGTACCAGCTGACCCTGGAGCCCAACACGGTGTTCTGGAGCCAGCCGCCGACCCTGCCGGAAGACGACATCCTGTGGGACATCCAGGAAGCCGGCCAGGCACTGCTGGCCGAGCATGGCTACGCCCAGTACGAGGTCTCGGCCTATGCCCAGCCCGGCCGTGCGGCGCGACACAACCTGAACTACTGGAGCTTCGGCGACTTCATCGGCATCGGCGCCGGGGCCCACGGCAAGCTCAGTCACCCGGACGGGCGCATCCTGCGTACCTGGAAAACCCGCCTGCCCAAGGACTACCTGAACCCGGCCAAGCCGTTCAAGGCCGGCGAAAAGAGCCTGGACAACGATGAGCTGCCGTTCGAGTTCCTGATGAACGCCCTGCGCCTCACCGATGGCGTGGATGCGGCGCTGTTCGCCCAGCGCACCGGCCTGGAGCTGGCCAGCCTCGCCGAAGGCCGGCGCCAGGCCGAACAAAGCGGCTTGTTGCAGGTCGAACCGTCACGCCTGGCGGCCACGCCCCGTGGGCAACTGTTCCTCAACGACCTGCTGCAATACTTTCTGATCTAAGGAAATCACATGGATCTGGTACTCGACCTGCTTGCCACCGTGTCCCGCTGGAGCCGCAGCAACCTCTCGGAAATCTCCCTGGCGCTGGTGGGCTGCCTGCTGGTGCTGTTCGGCGCCGACATCAAGGGTTGGGTCGAGGCGCGCCTGGGCGGCCTCGCCGGCGCTCTGCGGGTACCATTGATGGCCCTGCTGTGCATGATCGGCAGCGGCCTGGCGCTGATCTATGCCACGCCGTGGATCGTCCGCGGCCTGAGCCAGTTCAACAACTACAGCCTGGCGCCCGTGCTGCTGGTGGTGCTGGTGCTGATCGGCGTGGTCGCCGATCGCCGCTGATGCGGATCCCCGACTGAACAAGGATGCATATGAGCAAGGGCCTCATGGAGACCACCAGCAAGTTCCTCAGCTATGTGCTGCGCCATGAGCCCCAGGCCATCGGCCTGGAGCTGGACAGTGAAGGCTGGGGCGAGATCGACGCGCTGATCGCCGGCGCGGCCAGCGAGGGCCGGCCACTGACTCGGGAACTGATCGAGCAGGTAGTCCGCGACAACGACAAAAAACGCTTCACCCTGTCGGCCGACGGCCAGCGCATTCGCGCCGCCCAGGGCCACTCCAGCAAGGCCGTGCAGCTGCAACTGGAAGAACGCCAACCGCCCGCGGTGCTCTATCACGGCACTGCCACGCGCTTCATGGATTCAATCAACCGGAAGGGCCTGATTCCGGGCTCGCGCCATCACGTGCACCTGTCCCAGGACCCTGATACTGCCCGTTCGGTGGGCCAGCGCTACGGCCAGGTGGTGCTGCTGCAGATCGATACCCAGGCCATGCAGGCCCGGGGCTGCAAGTTCTACCAGGCGGAGAATGGCGTGTGGCTGACCGACCAGGTGCCGGCCAGCTGCATCACCGAGGTTTAGCGACCGGGCCATTGCAGGGCCCGGCAAGAGCCACTCGGGAAGAGGGGCGGCAGGTCAGTCGAGCTTCTCGAACTTCAGGTCCCAGACGCCATGGCCCAGGCGTTCGCCGCGGCGCTCGAACTTGGTGATCGGACGCTCGGCCGGACGCGGCACGCACTTGCCGTCCTCGGCCAGGTTGCGGTAGCCCGGGGCGACGTTCATCACTTCCAGCATGTACTCGGCATAGGGCTCCCAGTCGGTGGCCATGTGCAGGATACCGCCGACCTTGAGCTTGCTGCGCACCAGCTCGGCGAAGGACGCCTGGACGATACGACGCTTGTGGTGCCGGCTCTTGTGCCAGGGATCGGGGAAGAACAGCATCAGGCGATCGAGGCTGTTATCGGCCACACAGCGGTTGAGCACTTCGATGGCGTCGCAGTCGTAGACCCGCAGGTTGGTCAGCCCCTGGGTCAGCACGCCATTGAGCAGCGCGCCGACGCCCGGACGGTGGACCTCCACGCCGATGAAATCCTGCTCCGGGGCTGCCGCGGCCATCTCCAGCAGCGAGTGGCCCATGCCGAAGCCGATTTCCAGGGAGCGCGGCGCCGAACGGCCGAACACCTGGTCGTAATCCACCGGGGCATCGGCCAGGGGCAGCACATACAGCGGGGCGCCCTGATCCAGGCCGCGTTGCTGGCCTTCGGTCATGCGTCCGGCGCGCATCACGAAGCTCTTGATACGGCGGTGCTGGCGTTCGTCGCCAGTTTCCGGCTGGATTGGCGTGTCGTTTGATTCAGTCATCAATGGCTCTTACTTGATCAGACCATCCAGCGGCGAGGATGCGCTGGCATAGAGTTTCTTCGGCATGCGACCGGCGAGGTACGCCAGGCGGCCCGCAACAATCGCGTGTTTCATGGCTTCGGCCATCAGTACCGGCTGCTGTGCATGGGCAATGGCCGAGTTCATCAGCACCGCCTCGCAACCCAGCTCCATGGCGATGGTGGCATCGGAAGCGGTGCCGACACCGGCATCCACCAGTACCGGAACCTTGGCTTCTTCGAGGATGATCTGCAGGTTGTAGGGGTTGCAGATTCCCAGCCCGGTGCCGATCAGGCCAGCCAGGGGCATGACCGCGATGCAGCCCATTTCCGCCAACTGGCGAGCGATGATCGGGTCGTCGCTGGTGTAGACCATCACGTCGAAACCTTCCTTGACCAGCACTTCGGCGGCCTTGAGGGTTTCCAGTACGTTGGGGAACAGGGTCTTCTGGTCGGCCAGGACTTCCAGCTTCACCAGGTTGTGGCCATCGAGCAGCTCGCGGGCCAGGCGGCAGGTACGCACGGCCTCCACCGCGTCATAGCAACCGGCGGTGTTGGGCAAGATGGTGTAGCGGTCCGGCGGCAGGACATCCAGCAGGTTCGGTTCGCCCGGATTCTGGCCGATGTTGGTCCGGCGCACGGCGACGGTCACGATCTCGGCTCCGGAGGCCTCGATGGCCAGGCGGGTTTCTTCCAGGTCGCGGTACTTGCCGGTACCTACCAGCAAACGCGACTGGTACGTCCGACCGGCCAGGACGAAAGGCTTGTCACTACGAACGTTGCTCATCGGAAATCCTCTGTTGGGGTGAGGTTCTTGCAGAATTCTTTGGTAGACCGAACGCTACGGGCAGGTAGCGCGCAGGAAAGGCAGAACAGGCGCCAATGCAAGGCCAGCCGACTGGCTGGGCATTGTGGGCGGCTTCAGCGCGGCGCCGCCTGGCGCGGCAGTTGCTGGCTAGCCGCCGCCGATGGCGTGGACCACTTCCACCTGGTCACCCTCGTTGAGGGACGTTTCAGCGTGCTGGCTGCGCGGAACGATATCCATGTTGAGCTCTACCGCGATCCGCCGCCCGGTCAGGTCCAGGCGCGTCAGCAGGGCCGCGACGGTCGAGCCATCGGGCAATTCAAAGGATTCACCGTTCAACTGAATGCGCATGCTCGAGGCCGCCATCACTTTTTAGGGGCCAGCATTCTAGCCCGATCATGACCTAAAGGTCAGCTACAAGCGTCAGGCCGCCGCCTGCAGGCGCCAGGCGGCAAGCCCCAGCAGCAACCAGCCGGCAAGGAAGGCTACGCCGCCAAGCGGAGTGATGATGCCCAGCTTGCCGATACCGGTCAGGGTCAGCAGGTACAGGCTGCCGGAAAACAACAGGATGCCCAGGGTGAAGGCCGCTCCCGCCCACGTCACCAGGCGCCCCGGCACCTGGGTGGCCAGCAGCGCCACACCGAACAAGGCCAGGCAGTGCACCAGCTGGTAAGTGACTCCCGTGTGAAAAATGGCCAGGTACTCGGCGCTGAGGCGATTCTTCAGGCCGTGGGCGGCGAAAGCACCCAGGCCCACCCCGGTGAAACCGAAGAAAGCAGCCAGCATCAGGAAGCCACGCAACATGGGGAACTCCAGTCAGATTCCGCGCAAAGGGTCTGTATAATGGCGCGCTCAAACGGTTCGGCCAAGCCATCTCTATGCTGCGTTATCTGTTTCGTCGTCTGGTAAAAGCCTTGAAGTGGTTCGTCGTCGGCAGTATCGCGCTGGTGCTGCTGTTGCGTTTCATACCGCCACCAGGCACGGCCTTGATGGTGGAGCGCAAGATCGAATCCTGGGTCGACGGCGACCCCATTGACCTGCAGCGCAGCTGGAAACCCTGGGACGAGATCTCCGATAACCTCAAAGTCGCGGTGATCGCCAGCGAAGACCAGAAATTCCCCGAGCACTGGGGTTTCGACTTCGACGCCATCCAGGCAGCCCTGGCCTACAACGAACGCGGCGGCAAGATCCGCGGCGCCAGCACCTTGAGCCAGCAAGTGTCGAAGAATCTGTTCTTGTGGTCCGGCCGCAGTTACTTGCGCAAGGGCCTGGAAGCCTGGTTCACCGCCCTGATCGAGGTGCTCTGGCCGAAGCAGCGGATTCTCGAGATCTATCTCAACAGTGCGGAGTGGGATGAAGGCGTGTTCGGCGCCGAAGCCGCCGCACGCCATCACTTCGGCGTCAGCGCCGCCAATCTCAGTCGCCAGCAAGCCAGCCTGCTGGCGGCGGTCCTGCCCAACCCCCGGGTCTGGAGCGCAGCTCGCCCCAGTACCTACGTGCTCCAGCGTGCCGGTTGGATCCGGCGGCAGATGAGCCAACTGGGCGGGGCCGACTACCTCAATCGCCTGGACGAATCACGCCGGGCGCCCTGGGCCGAGTAAAACATCAAGGCACAAACAAAAACGCCCCGATCATCTCGGGGCGTTTGGCTTGTGGCCTGGCTGGCGCTTAGGCGGCAATGGACAGCTTCAGCTTGTTCATTGCGCTCTTTTCCAGCTGGCGGATCCGCTCGGCGGAAACGTTGTACTTCTGCGCCAGGTCATGCAGCGTTGCCTTCTCTTCAGCCAGCCAGCGCTGATAGAGGATGTCGCGGCTACGCTCGTCCAGCACTTGCAACGCTTCATGCAGGTTGCTGGTGGAGTTGTCGCTCCAGTCAGCGTCTTCCAGCTGCAACGCCGGATCGTAGCGGTGATCTTCCAGGTAGTTGGCCGGCGACTGGAAAGCGCTGTCGTCATCGGCTTCGGCAGCCGGATCGAAGGCCATGTCCTGGCCGGTCAGGCGGCTTTCCATCTCCCGCACTTCACGCGGCTCCACGCCAAGGCTTTCCGCCACGCGATGGACTTCCTCGTTGTTCAGCCAGGCCAGGCGTTTCTTCTGGCTGCGCAGGTTGAAGAACAGCTTGCGCTGGGCCTTGGTGGTCGCGACCTTGACGATCCGCCAGTTGCGCAGGATGAACTCGTGGATTTCCGCCTTGATCCAGTGCACGGCAAAGGACACCAGACGCACGCCCATCTCGGGATTGAAGCGCTTCACGGCTTTCATCAGGCCAACGTTGCCTTCCTGGATCAGGTCGGCCTGGGCCAGCCCGTAGCCGGAATAGCTGCGGGCGATATGTACGACAAAACGCAGGTGGGCAAGCACCATCTGCCGAGCTGCCTCAAGATCCTGCTCATAGTAGAGACTCTCGGCCAGTTCACGCTCCTGCTCCGGCGTCAGCAATGGAATGCTGTTCACCGTGTGCACATAGGCCTCCAGGTTTGCGCCTGGAACCAATGCGTAAGCAGGTTGCAAAGAAGTGGTCATACGAAAAAACCTCCGACTCACATAACTCGTGCAGTTCAGCACTGCGAAAATTGACCGGAAACCGCTAAACAAGTTCCCATGAACGCTGAAAGGTCAATACAAGCAAAAAGACACTACTTCGGTGCCAGCTCCCTCAGGTGGCGGGCCACCGCAATCCACGCACCGATATAACCCAACAGCACCGCCCCTAGCAAGAGCGACAGACCGTCGGCGACAGGTACCCCCGCCAGGGCGAAATCGCTGCCGTAGAGGCCTGCCAGGCCCACTACCGCATCGTTCAACCAGTCCAGGCCGAAGGCCAGGACACCCCAGGACAAGATCCCCGCACCGAAGCCATACAGCGCGCCCATGTATAGGAAAGGACGTCGCACATAGCTGTCTGTGCCGCCGACGAGTTTAATCACTTCGATCTCCGTGCGGCGGTTTTCAATATGAAGACGAATGGTATTGCCTATCACCAAAAGTAATGCGGAAACCAGCAGCACCGTCAGGCCGAAGACAAAACGATCGCCAAGCTTGAGGATCGCCGCCAATCGCTCGACCCAGACCAGGTCCAGCTGGGCCAATTGCACCTTGGGCATTTCCGCCAGGCGCTGGCGCAGGGCCTCCAGGGTGGTCTTGTCCACTTCCTGCGGCGTGACCAGGACCACGCCCGGCAGCGGGTTATGCGGCAGCTCGCGCAAGGCTTCGCCCAGCCCGGACTGCTGCTGGAACTCTTCCAGGGCTTTTTCCTTGCTGATGAATTCGGCATCCGCCACGCCCGGCAGGCCCTTGATCTGCTCGCTGAGGCTCTCGCCCTCGCTGGCCGATGCCCCCAGATCCAGGTACAGCGAGATCTGCGCTGCCCGCTGCCAGGAGCCGCCCAGGCGCTCGATGTTGTTGAGCAGCAGCGACAGGCCCATGGGCAGGCTCAAGGCCACGGCCATCACCAGGCAGGTGAAGAAGCTGCCGATCGGCTGCTTGCCCAGGCGCCGCAGGCTGTCCAGCAGGCTGGCGCGATGGCTTTCGATCCAGGCGTGCAGCAAGGTACCGAAGTCGGGACCATCGTCTTCGTCACGTTTTTTCTTCGGCGGCGGTGCCTCGGAGGCCTTGGGCGCCACGCGCTCCGCCACTTTAGGGGTACGGGTGGCACTCATACGCCGGCCTCCCCATCGCCGATCAGGCGGCCACGTTGCAGGGTCAGCATGCGATGGCGCATGCGGGCAATCAGGGCCAGGTCGTGGCTGGCGATCAGCACGCTGGTGCCCAGACGGTTGATATCTTCGAATACGCCCATGATTTCCGCCGCAAGACGCGGGTCGAGGTTACCGGTGGGCTCATCCGCCAGCAGCAAGGCCGGACGGTGGACGATGGCGCGAGCGATGCCGACCCGTTGCTGCTGGCCGGTGGACAGGTCGCCGGGGTAGAGCTCGGCCTTGTCCGACAGGGCCACGCGTTCCAGGGCCGAGTCTACGCGCTTGGCGATCTCGGCCTTGGACAGGCCGAGGATCTGCAGCGGCAGGGCCACGTTGTTGAAGACCGTGCGATCGAACAGCAGCTGGTGGTTCTGGAACACCACGCCGATCTGCCGGCGCAGGAACGGGATCTGCGCATTGCTGATCTGCCCCAGGTCCTGGCCGGCCAGCAGCAGCTTGCCCGAAGTCGGGCGCTCCATGGCCAGCAACAGGCGCAGCAGGGTGCTTTTGCCGGCGCCGGAATGGCCGGTGACGAACAGGAATTCGCCGCGCCGGACGCGAAAGCTCAGCTCATGCAGGCCAACGTGACCATTGGGATAGCGCTTACCGACCTGTTCGAAACGAATCATGAACGCTCCCGCTCGGCAAACAGTGCCTGGACAAAGGGTTCTGCTTCAAAGGTGCGCAAGTCGTCGATGCCTTCGCCGACGCCGATGTAACGGATCGGCAGGCCGAACTGCTTGGCCAGGGCGAAGATCACGCCGCCCTTGGCGGTGCCATCGAGCTTGGTCAGAGCCAGGCCGGTCAGCTCCACGGTCTGGTTGAACTGCTTGGCCTGGTTGATGGCGTTCTGGCCGGTACCGGCGTCCAGCACCAGCAGCACCTCATGGGGCGCGTCGGCATCCAGCTTGCCGATAACCCGACGAACCTTCTTCAGTTCTTCCATCAGGTTGTCCTTGGTGTGCAGGCGCCCCGCCGTGTCGGCGATCAGCACGTCGATGCCGCGGGCCTTGGCGGCCTGCACGGCGTCGAAGATCACCGAGGCCGAGTCGGCCCCGGTGTGCTGGGCGATCACCGGGATCTTGTTGCGCTCGCCCCAGACCTGCAGTTGCTCCACCGCCGCGGCGCGGAAGGTGTCGCCAGCGGCCAGCATGACCTTCTTGCCTTCCAGTTGGAGTTTCTTGGCCAGCTTGCCGATGGTGGTGGTCTTGCCGGCGCCGTTGACGCCGACCACCAGGATCACGAATGGCTTGTTCTGCGCCACGATTTTCAGCGGCTGCTCCACCGGCTTGAGCATGCCGGCCAGCTCGGCTTGCAGCGAGGCGTACAGCGCGTCGGAGTCGGTGAGCTGCTTGCGCGCCACCTTCTGGGTCAAGTTCTGGATGATCACCGAAGTGGCCTCGACCCCGACGTCGGCGGTCAGCAGGCGGGTCTCCAGGTCCTCGAGCAGTTCGTCGTCGATGGCTTTCTTGCCCAGGAACAGGCTGGCCATGCCCTCGCCGATGCTGGCGCTGGTCTTGGACAGGCCTTGCTTGAGGCGGGCGAAGAAACCGACCTTGCTCTCCTCGCCGGAACGAACCGGCTCGACCGCCGGCTCCGGTTCGACGGCCGCTACCGGCTCCGCGACAGGAGCAGGAGCAGGAGCAGGAGCAGGAGCAGGAGCAGGAGCAGGAGCAGGAGCAGGAGCAGGAGCAGGAGCAGGAGCAGGAGCAGGAGCAGGAGCAGGAGCAACAGGCTCGGGGGCGACGAACACCGGGGCAACAGGCGCCTCTTCAGCCACAGCAGCGACTACCGGGGCCTCGGCCACTGGCTCAGGTGCCGGAGCCACGGCCGGAATCGCCGGCGTCACATGCTCGGCCTGGACGTCCTCCACCAGCGCCACGGGCTCCTCGGCCACCGGCAAGGTCAGCCAGGGTTTGTGCTCTGGGTTCGGCGTCAGGGGCAGATCGGGGGCGACCGGCGCGGACGAATGGGGCTGGGCCTGGGGTTGCGCCAGCGGTTCGGCGAGCGGCGCGGCCATAGGCTCGACCGGGGCGACACTCGGCGCCGGCTCGATGACTGGAGCCGCTACCGGCTCGGCCGGCACTGGTGGCACTGGTGGCTGCTGGACGACGGGTTCCTGCGGCTTCTTGCGCAGCCACCCGAACAGGCCTTTCTTCTCGCCAGCCGCGGCTGGAGTCTTTTTGTCGTCGTTGGAACCAAACATGGAGACGGCTATCTCAAGGTAGCGATGCGCCAGCAGGCGCCTCGGTAAATAAATATTCGATGCAGAACAGACTATGTTTCATCCAGCTTGTTCACGCGCAACATGTTGTCGAAATGCCCGGAAGCATCTCAAGGATCGATTTTACTAAAGGACTGGAGCGGCAAAATCGGCGAAACGTCGAATTTTAGCTGATAAATCAAGGATTATTGCCGGTAACTCATACAACCCGATCAAGTTATTGCTGACCCGCGAGAACCTGATAGGCGTGGCCGCCAGTAAAACGGATCAGTATCCTAGGGCGTGTCACCCCTCATTACCAGTACCGCGTGGCCACCCGCAAGGCCCGGCCTGGCAATGAATGGCGACACGCCCCAACCTCTCGCCCGCAGGCCCATACCCAGCGGGCAGCCCAACAGGTTTAAAAACGAATGAATGCCCTAGCCCGCCGCGCCGCAGGCCTGCTGCTCAGCACAGTTTGTCTGCCTCTTGCAGCCCTGGCTGCCGATCCGCAACCCACCCACGAATTCACCCTCGACAACGGCCTGAAGGTCGTGGTCCGCGAAGACCATCGCGCCCCGGTGGTGGTCTCCCAGGTCTGGTACAAGGTCGGCTCCAGCTACGAAACCCCGGGCCAGACCGGCCTGTCCCACGCCCTGGAACACATGATGTTCAAGGGCAGCGAGAAGGTCGGCCCCGGCGAAGCCTCGTTGATCCTGCGGGACCTGGGCGCCGAGGAGAACGCCTTCACCAGCGACGACTTCACCGCCTACTACCAGGTTCTGGCCCGTGACCGCCTGGGCGTGGCCCTGGAGCTGGAGGCCGATCGCATGGCCAGCCTGCGCCTGCCGGCCGACGAGTTCAGCCGCGAGATCGAGGTGATCAAGGAAGAGCGCCGCCTGCGCACCGACGACAAGCCCATGTCCAAGGCCTACGAGCGCTTCAAGGCCATGGCCTACCCTGCCAGCGGCTACCACACACCGACCATCGGCTGGATGGCCGACCTGAACCGGATGAAGGTCGAGGAACTGCGTCACTGGTACCAGTCCTGGTATGTGCCCAACAACGCCACCCTGGTAGTGGTCGGCGACGTCACCCCGGACGAGGTCAAGGCCCTGGCCCAGCGCTACTTCGGCGCGATTCCCAAGCGTGACGTACCGCCAGCGAAGATCCCCATGGAACTGGCCGAGCCAGGCGAGCGCCTGATCACCCTGCACGTGAAGACCCAACTGCCAAGCCTGATGCTGGCCTTCAACGTGCCAAGCATCGCCACCGCCGAAGACAAGCGCGCGGTCAACGCCCTGCGCCTGGCCTCAGCCTTGCTGGACGGCGGCTACAGCGCGCGCATCCCGACTCAGCTGGAGCGCGGCGAAGAGCTGCTGTCCGGCGGTTCCTCCAATTACGACGCCTACACCCGCGGCGACAGTCTGTTCATGCTGTCGGCCACCCCCAACAGCCAGAAGAAGAAAACCATCGCCCAGGCCGAAGCCGGGTTGTGGCGTCTGCTGGACCAGTTGAAGACCACCCCGCCTTCCGCCGAGGAACTGGAGCGCGTGCGCGCCCAAGTGATCGCCGGCCTGGTCTACGAACGCGACTCGATCACCAGCCAGGCCACCGCCATCGGTCAGCTGGAAACCGTCGGTCTGTCGTGGAAGCTGATGGACACCGAGCTTGCCGAGCTGCAAAGCGTGACCCCGGAAGATATCCAGAAGGCTGCACGCACCTATTTCACCCGGGAACGTATGAGCGTGGCCCACGTACTGCCTGAGGAATCCGCTCATGACTAAGCGCAAGAATGCTTCGCCGATCCTGCTGGGCGCCGCGCTGGTGGCGCTGATCACCGCCGGCGGCCTGTACCTGTCGCGCTCCGGCGAAAGCAACGCCAGCCAGGCCCTGGACAACGCCAAGAGCAGCCAGAAGCTGCAGTCCCTGGCCGAACTGGACGGCAAGGCTCCCAGCCATCGCAATCTCAATGTGCAGACCTGGAACACCGCCGAAGGCGCCAAGGTATTGTTCGTCGAAGCCCGTGAATTGCCGATGTTCGACATGCGCCTGATCTTTTCCGCCGGCAGCAGCCAGGACGGCGACGCCCCGGGTCTGGCCCTGCTGACCAACGCCATGCTCAACGAAGGCGTGGCCGGCAAGGACGTCGGCGCCATCGCCCGTGGCTTCGAAGGCCTGGGCGCGGACTTCGGCAACGGTGCCTACAAGGACATGGCCGTGGCTTCGCTGCGCAGCCTGAGCGCCACCGACAAGCGTGAACCGGCCCTCAAGCTGTTCGCCGAGGTGGTGGGCAAGCCGACCTTCCCGGCCGACTCCCTGGCACGGATCAAGAACCAGATGCTCGCCGGCTTCGAGTACCAGAAGCAGAACCCCGGCAAGCTGGCCAGCCTGGAACTGATGAAGCGCCTGTACGGGGCCCACCCCTATGGCCACGCCAGCGACGGCAATGCCCAGAGCATTCCGGCCATCAGCCTGACCCAGCTCAAGGCCTTCCATGCCAAGGCCTACGCCGCCGGCAACGTGGTGATCGCGCTGGTCGGCGACCTCTCGCGCAGCGATGCCGAGGCGATTGCCACCCAGGTCTCCGCCGCCCTGCCCAAGGGCCCGGCCCTGGCCAAGATCGCCCAACCCAGCGAACCCAAGGCCAGCATCGGCCATATCGAGTTCCCTTCGACCCAGACCAACCTGCTGCTGGCGCAACTGGGGATCGACCGTGACGACCCGGACTACGCTGCGGTCTCCCTGGGCAACCAGATCCTTGGCGGCGGTGGTTTCGGTACCCGGCTGATGAGCGAAGTCCGCGAGAAGCGCGGCCTGACCTACGGCGTCTACTCCGGCTTCACCCCGATGCAGGTTCGTGGCCCGTTCATGATCAACCTGCAGACCCGCGCCGAGATGAGCGAAGGCACCCTCAAGCTGGTGCAAGACGTATTCGCCGACTACCTGAAGAACGGCCCGACCCAGAAAGAACTGGACGACGCCAAACGTGAACTGGCCGGCAGCTTCCCGCTATCTACCGCCAGCAACGCCGATATCGTCGGCCAGCTGGGCGCCATGGGCTTCTACAATCTGCCGTTGAGCTACCTGGAAGACTTCATGCGCCAATCCCAGGCGCTGACCGTGGAGCAGGTCAAGGCCGCCATGAACAAACACTTGAGCGTCGACAAGATGGTGATCGTCAGCGCCGGTCCGACCGTCGCCCAGAAGCCGTTGCCGCCCCCTACTGACAAACCCGCCGAGCAGCCGCTCGGGGTTCCGGAGCACTGATGGCCCGTCCAGCCCGTCCCACCAAGAAACCCGCCCACAACCCACACAACGGCGTGGGCCAGCTGCGCATCATTGGCGGCGAGTGGCGCAGCCGCAAGCTGAGCTTCCCCGACCTGCCGGGATTGCGCCCGACCCCGGACCGGGTGCGCGAGACCCTGTTCAACTGGCTCGCGCCCTACGTGCCCGGAGCCAAGGTGATCGACCTGTTCGCCGGCAGCGGCGCGGTATTCCTCGAGGCCCTGTCCCGTGGCGCCGCCAGTGGCCTGGCCCTGGACAACAGCAGCGTCGCGGTATCCAGCCTGCGCGAGCACCTGGGCACCCTGCGCTGCACCGTCGCTCAAGTGCAGACCGCCGACGCCCTGCGCTACCTGGAGACCCAGCCGGCGAACGCCTTCGACCTGGCGTTCCTCGACCCGCCATTCCACCAGGACCTGCTGCCCGCCGCCTGCGCCCTGCTGGAAGAGCGCGGCTGGCTGGCGGACGACGCCTGGATCTACACCGAAAGCGAGGCCGCCCCTTCCTCCCTGAGCCTGCCGATGCGCTGGCGCCTGCACCGTGAACAAAAATCCGGGCAGGTGTATTACTCCTTGTGGCAACGTATGGCAGACAACGCCGGCTAACGCCGGCCGGAACAAGGTGCGCGGCCCGGCCGGGCCGCGCACCGCTGCATCGAGATACTCCCCGTGCCCGACTCGCCAGATCGCTTCATCCCCGCCTTCGGCCTAGGCAATCCGCACCTGCAGACCCTGTGGGGCCCGCTGTGGCGTCCGGCCACCGCGCTACAGCACCAGCGCGAGCGCCTGTGGCTGGACGATGGCGACTTCCTCGACCTGGACTGGCACGGCCCCCATAGCGCCGAGGCACCGCTGGTGCTGGTGTTGCATGGCCTGACCGGCTCCTCCAGCTCGCACTATGTGGCCGGCCTGCAGCAAGCCCTGGCGGCCCAGGGCTGGGCCAGTGCCGCACTGAACTGGCGTGGCTGCTCCGGCGAGCCCAACCTGTTGCCACGCAGCTATCACTCCGGCGCCAGCGAAGACCTGGCCGCAGCCATCGCCCACCTGCGGGCCAAGCGCCCCCAGGCGCCGCTGTATGCGGTGGGTTACTCCCTGGGTGGCAACGTGCTGCTCAAGTACCTGGGGGAAACCGGTAGCGCCAGTTTCCTGCAAGGCGCCACCGCAGTGTCGGTGCCATTTCGCCTGGACCAGTGTGCCGATCGCATCGGCCAGGGGTTTTCGCGGATCTACCAGGCGCACTTCATGCGCGAGATGCTGGCCTACATCAAGGACAAGCAGCGCCAGTTCCAGCACGACGGCCGCCATGAAGGCCTGGCGACCCTGGCGCAGTTGGGCCCGCTGACGCGGATGCGCACCTTCTGGGACTTCGATGGCCGGGTCACCGCGCCGCTGCATGGCTTTGCCGATGCCCAGGACTATTACCGGCGTGCCTCCAGCCGCTATTTCCTCGGGGAAATCCGCACGCCGACCCTGATCATCCAGGCCGCCGACGACCCATTCGTGTTCCCCCACAGCCTGCCCGAAGCCAGCGAACTGTCGGCCAGCACCCGCTTCGAGCTGCAGGCCAAGGGCGGCCACGTGGGTTTCGTCGACGGCACCCTCAAGCAGCCCGGCTACTATCTGGAGCGCCGGATTCCCCAATGGCTGGCAGGCCTGGGTCGCCATGGATAAGTCGTCCCGGGAGTCGATCCGCTTCTGGCAGACCGCGCCCCTGACCGGGGTCGAGTTGCTGTCCGCGCGCTACATCGAGCACCGTTTCGTACCCCATGTGCATGACGGCTTCGTGATCGGCATGATCATGGCCGGCGCCCAGCGCTACCGCTATCGGGGCGCCGAACACCTGGCAGGCAGCGGCACCCTGGTGCTGATCAACCCCGATGAACTGCACACCGGGGCCAAGGGCACCGAGGACGGCTGGTTGTACCGGGCCTTCTACCCGGACAACCGGCAGGTACTGGGGCTGCTGGATGAACTGGAGCTACCCAGCGGCACCTTGCCGGCCTTCGGCGCGACGCTGTACCGCGACCCGGACCTGGTCAAGGGCTTCGTGCACCTGCATCACTTGCTGGAAAGCCCGGCCACCGCCCTGCAGCAACAGACCCTGTGGCGGGAAATGCTGCTCCTGCTGCTGCAACGCCATGCCAGGGTCAAGGCGCCCCGCGAACCGGGGCAGGAACATCGGGCCATAGTGCAAGCCAAGGAACTGCTGCGCACCCAGCTGGCTGAACCGCCATCGCTGGAAGAGCTGGCGGCGGCGGTGAACCTGTCGCCATTTCACTTTGCCCGGGTATTCCGCCGCGCTACCGGGATTCCGCCCCACACCTGGCTGATGCAGCAGCGCATCGCCAAGGCCCGGGCCCTGCTGCGCGACGGCTGCCTGCCGCTGGAGGTGGCGACCCAACTGGGGTTTGCCGACCAGAGCCATCTGAATCGGCAGTTCAAGCAGGTCTATGGCGTCGCCCCGGCGGCCTACCGCAGCGCCTTGCAGGCACCCTGAACCCGGCTTGGGCCCGGTTGAAGTGACGCGCGGCCCGGGGCTGCCAGGCCCGCAACGACGGGCTCAGTCGCCCTTGGCCACAGGCCGCCGGGAGTCGGTGATCCACTCGCTCCAGGAGCCGGCATACAAGCGGGCCAGCGGGTACCCGGCCAGGCACAGGGCGAACAGGTTGTGGCAGGCCGTCACCCCCGAACCGCAATAGGCCACCAGTTGCTCCGGCGAACGCCCGGCGAGTTTTTCGGCAAAGCGCTGCTTGAGCTGCTCCACCGGCAGGAAACGCCCATCACTGCCCAGGTTGTCGGTGAACGCCGCGCACTGCGCGCCGGGAATGTGCCCGGCCACCGGATCGATAGGCTCCACGTCGCCACGAAAACGCGGCAGGGCCCGGGCGTCCAGCAGGGTCAGGTCCGATTGGCCCAGGCGCTGTTGCAAGTGCGCCGCGTCCAGCAGCAGGTGCGAGTCCGGCTGGCCGCTGAAGTGACCTTGGACGGCAGGCGGCGGATCCAGGCTCAGGGGCAGACCCGCGGCGTGCCAGGCCTTGAGGCCGCCATCGAGGATGAACACCCCATCACGCTTGCCCAGCCAGGCCAGCAGCCACCAGGCGCGGGCGGCATAAGCGCCGGGGCCATCGTCATACAGCACGATCTCGCTGTCGTTATCGATCCCCCAGGCTTGCAGGCGCTCCACCAGCCGGGCCGGGTCCGGCAGCGGGTGCCGGCCGGTCGCGCCCTTGACCACAGGTCCGCTCAGGTCCCGGTTCAAGTCGGCGAAATGCGCCCCGGCCAGGTGCCCCTCGGCATAGCTGCGTTGCCCGTAGTCCGGGTCTTCCAGGGCAAAGCGACAATCCAGGATCACCAGGCCGGGCTGCTGTCTCTTCTGGTCCAGGGCTAGCGGGCTGATCAATTGCGCGAGGGGCATAGCGGGCTCCTGTGAATAAGTGTCGAAGGCTTGATCCTACTGCACTTCTTCCAAGGCTTGGGCCAGGGGCACGTAAAACTCTTCGAACAGTTTGTTGACCTCGCCCCGCGCCTGCTCGGTGACGAAACCGGCCTCCAGGACCAGCACCTGGTAGACACCACGCTTGATCGCTTCTTCACTCAGGTGGGTGGAGTTCTCGCGGGTGGTGCACAGGAACCGCACCCAGGAGGTGAGGATGATCCAGGCATTGAGGGTCAGGGATTCGATCTGCACCCTGTCCATGGCGATGATCCCGGCGTCGACGAAACGCCCGTAGATGGCCATGCCCTGGATCAGGCAGCGCTGGGAGAAGCGCCGGTAACGCGCCGCCAGGTCGGGATCGCTGTCCAGCAGGTGCTCCAGGTCGCGGTGCAGGAAGCGGTAGCGCCACATGGCCGCCAGCAGGGCCTGCAGGTAGTAGCGCTTGTCCTCCACGGTGGCGGCACGCCCGGGCGGTGGACGCAGGAAGCTGTCCACCAGGCTTTCGTATTCGGCGAAGAGCACGGCGATGATCGCCTGCTTGTTGGGGAAGTGGTAGTACAGGTTGCCCGGGGAGATCTCCATATGCGCCGCAATATGGTTGGTGCTGACGTTGCGTTCGCCCTGCTGGTTGAAGAGCTCGAGGCTGAACTGGACGATGCGCTCGCGGGTTTTTATACGTGGGGCCATGGATACGGGCTTTATTCGGAAGACTGGGGACATTTTACGACCTATCCCCCTGGGGATAAATCGACACCGGCACGGGAGGAGCAATTGACAATCTAGAGTATAAGCTCTAAAAAACTAGCCACCTCACAAAATTCGGAGCCCGATCATGTCCGCCGAGATCGCCTACCTTCAGGATTCCCTCCAGCAACAGGACGGGCTGCTCGAGCTGTTCGAAGCTCAGCGCCGGGCCTATGCCGCCCATCCGATGCCGCCAGCCGCCCAGCGCGACCAATGGCTCAAGGCCTTGCAGGACTTGCTCAACACCGAACGCCAGGCGCTGATCGACGCCATCAGCCAGGACTTCAGCAACCGCAGCGCCGATGAAACCCTGCTGGCGGAAATCATGCCCAGCCTGCATGGCATCCACTATGCCCGCAAGCACCTCAAGCGCTGGATGAAACCCTCCCGCCGCGCCGTCGGCATGGCCTTCCAGCCAGCCTCGGCCAAGGTGATCTACCAGCCCCTGGGCGTTGTGGGCATCATCGTGCCCTGGAACTACCCGCTGTTCCTGTGCATGGGACCGCTGACCGGCGCCCTGGCCGCCGGCAACCGGGTCATGCTCAAGCTCAGCGAGTCGACCCCCGCCACCGGCCTGCTGCTCAAGCAACTGCTGGCGCGGATCTTCCCCGAAGACCTGGTCTGCGTGGTCCTGGGCGAGGCGGAAGTGGGCATGGCCTTCTCCAAGCTGCGCTTCGATCACCTGTTGTTCACCGGCGCCACCAGCATCGGCAAGCATGTGATGCGCGCCGCGGCGGAGAACCTGACCCCGGTGACCCTGGAGCTGGGCGGCAAGTCCCCGGCCATCGTCTCCCATACCGTGCCACTCAAGGACGCCGCCGAGCGCATTGCCTTCGGCAAGACCATGAACGCCGGCCAGACCTGCGTCGCCCCGGACTACGTGCTGGTACCGGAGGACCGTGTGGAGGCCTTCGTCGACACTTATCGCCAGGTGGTGCGTGGGTTCTTCCCGACCCTGGTGGACAACCCCGACTACACCGCGATCATCAACCAGCGCCAGCTCTCGCGGCTCAACGGCTACCTGAGCGACGCCACCAGCAAAGGCGCGCAGTTGGTGCCGCTGTTCGACCAGGGGCAGGAACGCCGCCTGCCCCATAGCCTGCTGCTCAATGTCAACGACGACATGACGGTGATGCAGGACGAGATCTTCGGTCCGATCCTGCCCATCGTGCCCTACAAGACCCTGGACCAGGCCCTGGCCTATGTCACCGAGCGGCCACGGCCCCTGGCGCTGTACTACTTCGGCTACGACAAGGCCGAACAGCAGCGAGTCCTCACCGAGACCCACTCCGGCGGCGCCTGCATGAACGACACGTTGCTGCACGTGACCCAGGATGACCTGCCTTTCGGTGGCATCGGCCCTTCCGGCATGGGTCACTATCACGGCCACGAGGGCTTCCTGACCTTCAGCAAGGCCAAGGGGGTGTTCATCAAACAGCGCTTCAACGCCGCCCGCCTGATCTACCCACCCTACGGCAAGTCGATCCAGAAACTGATCCAGAAGCTGTTCATCCGCTAGGAGCCTTGAAACCGCAGCGATTGCCAGCGCAGTCGCTGCTCGAGATTTTTCAACCAGTCGATCGCAGGGTAATAACAACAATGACCCCTAGCCTGTCTGAAACACCCGCGCTGTCGCGGCGCGGCCTGCTGAAAATCGGCCTCTGCGCCAGTGCCTTCCTGGCCACCGCCGGCCTTGGCGCCAGCCTTAGCGGTTGCTCCGCCAGCACACCGGCCAACGGCTATGCCATTTTGCGCAGCAATGAATTGCCGTTTCTGAGGGCGTTGATCCCAGTGATGCTCGAAGGTGCCGTGGCAGTGGACAGGATGTCCGCTGCCGTCGACGGCGCCCTGGTAAACCTGGACAACGCCCTCAACCATTTATCTCCGGAGATGCTCAAGCTGACCCAGCAACTGTTCGACGTACTGGGCATGGCCGTGACCCGTGGACCACTGACGGGAATCTGGGGCAGTTGGGAGAACGCCAGCGCCGAGGACATCCGCAACTTCCTCAGTCGCTGGGAAAACAGCTACCTGTCGCTGCTGCGCATGGGCCACGCCTCGCTGCTGCAACTGGTGATGATGGCCTGGTATACCCGCCCAGAGTCCTGGGCCCACTGCGGCTACCCCGGGCCACCCAAGGTCTGACCCAGCCAGCCGTTGGCACTGACCGCGCCCGGGAGAGACGCGGCTACCGTGCCGTTGCGCCACGACATCGATAATAAGAGAGCACCCGATATGCCTGTACCTGATCTGTTTCGCGAAGGCCTGACTCGTGGCTGGAAAACCTACAACGGCTCGCAACTGGAGCAGGACCTGACCCTGGAGGCCGATGTCGCCATCGTCGGCAGTGGTGCCGGGGGCGGTACCACGGCCGAGATCCTCAGTGCCGCGGGCTACAAGGTGCTGCTGATCGAAGAAGGCCCGCTCAAGACCAGCGACGATTTCAAGATGCTCGAGGACCAGGCCTACACCAGCCTGTACCAGGAAGGTATCGGGCGCATGAGCAAGGACGGCGCCATCACCATCCTCCAGGGGCGCGCCGTGGGCGGCACCACCCTGATCAACTGGACCTCGAGCTTCCGCACCCCCGACCCGACCCTCGAGCACTGGGCCCGAGAGCATGGCGTGGTGGGTCACAGCTCGGCCGAAATGGCCCCCTGGTTCGAGAAGATGGAGCAGCGCCTGGGAGTCGCGCCCTGGGTCATGCCACCCAACGCCAACAACGACGTGATCCGCAAGGGCTGCGAAGCCCTGGGCTACAGCTGGCACGTGATCCCGCGCAACGTGCGTGGCTGCTGGAACCTGGGCTACTGCGGCCTGGGCTGCCCGACCAACGCTAAGCAGTCGATGCTGGTGACCACTATCCCGGCGACCCTGGAGAAAGGCGGCGAACTGCTGTACCTGGCCCAGGCCGACCGCCTGCAACTCGATGGCGACCGGGTCACCGGCCTGCAATGCCTGGCCATGGACGCTCGCTGCGTGGCACCCACCGGCCGCAAGATCATGGTCAAGGCCAAGCACTACGTACTGTCCGGCGGCGGCATCAACAGCCCGGCCCTGCTGCTGCGCTCCGATGCCCCGGACCCGCATTCGCGCCTGGGCAAGCGTACGTTCCTGCACCTGGTGAACTTCTCCGCCGGACAGTTCGACGAGGTGATCAACCCTTTCTACGGCGCTCCGCAATCGATCTATTCCGACCATTTCCAATGGCAGGACGGCACCACCGGCAAGATGGCCTACAAACTCGAGGTACCGCCGCTGCAACCCGCCCTGGCCAGCACCCTGCTGGGCGGTTTCGGCCCCCAGAGCGGCCTGACCATGGAGCAACTGCCCCATACCCACGCCATGCTGGCCCTGCTGCGGGACGGCTTTCATCCCGATAGCACCGGCGGCAACGTCGAACTGCGCGGCGACGGCAGCCCGGTGCTCGACTACCAGGTCTCGCCCTATGCCTGGGACGGCCTGCGCCGGGCCTTCCACAGCATGGCCGAGATCCAGTTCGCCGGCGGCGCCAAGGCGGTCAAGCCGCTGCACAGCGATGCACGGTTCGCCAAGACCCTGGCCGAGGTCCGCAGCCAGATCGACGGCCTGGAACTGGCCCTGTACCGTACCCGCCTGGGCAGCGCCCACGTGATGGGCGGCTGCGCCATGGGCCAGGACCCGAAGGTCGCCGTAGCCGACAGCCTTGGCCGCCACCACCAGTTGCGTAACCTGTCGATCCATGACGGCTCGCTGTTCCCCACCAGCATCGGCGCCAACCCGCAGCTGTCGGTGTACGGCTTGACCGCACAGCTGGCCACGGCCCTGGCCGAGCGCTTGAAAACCGCGTGATGAGGCTCGGTATCGATGATGTCCGCAGGGACTTGTACTCCAAAAGGCGACTTGGCCGACCGGAAAGGCTGCGATACCATCCGATTCCCCAACGGATTCCCGCCAGGACGACGCGATGAACCGAGTGCTGTACCCAGGAACCTTCGACCCGATTACCAAGGGCCACGGCGATCTGGTCGAACGCGCCTCGCGGCTGTTCGACCACGTGATCATCGCCGTCGCCGCCAGCCCCAAGAAAAACCCGCTCTTCCCCCTGGAACAGCGCGTGGAGCTGGCGCGAGAGGTGACCAAGCACCTGCCCAACGTTGAAGTCGTGGGCTTTTCGACGCTATTGGCGCATTTCGCCAAGGAGCAGAACGCCAATGTCTTCCTGCGCGGTCTGCGGGCCGTTTCGGATTTCGAATACGAATTCCAACTGGCCAACATGAACCGCCAACTGGCTCCGGACGTGGAAAGCCTGTTCCTCACCCCGTCCGAGCGCTATTCGTTCATTTCCTCGACGCTGGTCCGGGAAATCGCGGCCCTGGGGGGCGATATCACCAAGTTCGTCCATCCGGCGGTCGCCGAGGCCTTGACCCTGCGCTTCAAGAAATAAGCCATCTGGCCCCCGCCAAGGGGGCCAGCGCCCGGTGTCAGCCATCGCGCCCGCGTGCACTGCGGGCGTCAATACGGCACAATTGCGCGCATTCGTTTCTACATGCCCGGGCCCGCCGCCCAGGCCGGAGTACCCCATGTCCCTGATCATCACCGACGATTGCATCAACTGCGACGTCTGCGAACCCGAGTGCCCCAACGCGGCCATTTCCCAAGGCGAAGAGATCTACGTCATCGATCCGAACCTGTGCACCCAGTGCGTCGGCCACTACGACGAGCCGCAGTGCCAGCAGGTGTGCCCGGTGGATTGCATTCCCCTGGACGAGAACCGTCCGGAAACCGAAGAAGAGCTGATGGCCAAGTATCGCAAGATCACCGGCAAGGCCTGATCCGCCAGAAGCCCTGGCGGCCCCGGCGCTTGCCAGGGCGCGACAGGATGGATGCTGGCCGCGCCGCCAGTAACGCCGGGATCAGCTCTGGCAGCGTGGGCAGTAGACGCTGGCGCGTTGGCCCAGCTTGATTTCGCGCAATCCCGTGCCGCAGACCTTGCAGTGCTCCCCGCCTCGCCCGTAGACGAACAGTTCCTGCTGGAAGTAGCCGGGCTGGCCATCGCCGCCGATGAAGTCGCGCAAGGTGGTGCCACCCTGCAAGATGGCCGCCGCCAGAATCCGCTTGATCTCGATCGCCAGCCTCAAATAGCGCGCCCGGGAAATGCCCTTGGCCTCGCGACGTGGGTCGATGCCCGCGGCGAACAAGGCTTCTGTGGCGTAGATGTTGCCCACCCCCACCACCACCGCGTTGTCCATGATGAACGGCTTGACCGCCATGGAACGCCCGCGGGACATCTGGAACAGGCGCTCGCCGTCGAACAAATCGGTCAGTGGCTCAGGACCCAGCCGCGAAAGCAACTCATGGTTCAACGGGTCAAGGCTCCAGAGCATGGCGCCAAAGCGCCGTGGATCGGTGTAGCGCAGGGCCAGCCCCGACTCCAGTTCGATATCCACATGCTCATGCTTGGCCGCCGGCAGGCCGACTTCCACCAACCGCAGGTTGCCCGACATGCCCAAGTGGCTGATCAGGGTGCCGACTTCGGCATTGATCAGCAGGTACTTGGCCCGGCGGTCGACCTGGACGATCCGCTGCCCGGACAGGCGTATGTCCAGGTCCTCGGGGATCGGCCAGCGCAGGCGCCGGTCACGGACGATCACCCGGCTGACCTTCTGGCCTTCCAGGTGCGGCGCTATCCCGCGCCGAGTGGTTTCGACCTCGGGGAGTTCAGGCATCAGTGGGCGCCCAGTTCGCGCACGGTTTCCTTGAGGTTCTCGAAGTCGTAGTCCGACAGGCCGACATAATCGAGGACCAGGTGGCCGATGCTGTTCCATTCATGGTCTACGACCTGGTTGCCCAGTACCCGGTACGAGGAGCAGATGTGCTCGGCCATCTTCAGGATCGCCAGCAGGTTCTTCAGCTGGCTGTTACGCGAGGACTCGTCGCTGAAGATCGCCAGGGCGTTGTGATGGTTGGCGATGGCGATGGTCACGTGCTCCGGCAGGCGCCAGGACTTGGCCGTGTAGTAGCCGACCACCGCATGGTTGGTGTTGAAGACCCGGTTCTCGGTATCCACTACCCGCTGTTCGGGCCCGGCACTGCCATAGGCTTCTTCCAGCACGGTCATGTAGTCAGGAAAGCGCTTGAGCATCAGCGGCACGCCGCAGTCATGGAACAGGCCCAGCGCATAGGCCTCGTCCACGGCCTGGGCGCCGGTGCGCTTGGCCAGGGTCAGGCAGGTCATGGCCACGTCCTGGGCGGTGTCCCAGAAGCGGTTGAGAGTGACGATGGTCTCGTCGCTCATCTCGCCCTTGATCGACTGTGCGTTGATCAGGTTGATGATCGAGCGGCTGCCCAGGAGGTTCACCGCACGTTGGATCGAAGCGATCTTGTTGCTCAGCCCGTAATAGGGCGAGTTGACGATCTTCAGCAGCGCGCCAGACAGGCCAGGATCCTGGGAGATCAGCTTGGCGATCACCTCGAGGTCGGGATCGGGCATGTACTGCTCCATCTGCAGATCCACCATGATCTGCGGCTGGGGCGGAACACTGATGCCTTGCAGGGCCTGTTGAATCTGTTCGGCGGATAGCTCTTGGGACATAAGTACACACTCTGGGTCAGGCGGCGATTCTACCCCCTATCTCGGCAATGTTGGGCAAACCGACAGGAACTTTACCTTGCGCATTTAGCCGCAGGTCCAATGGCCATCACCGAACGCCTACGAAGGGGTATAATCGCGCCCTTTTTTCCGGAGCGACGTCATGTCCCTGCCAAGCCTGCGCCTCAAAGCCAACGCCGACCGCCGCCTGCGCGCCGGCCACCTGTGGGTCTACAGCAACGAGATCGATGTAGCCGCCACACCCCTGCACGGCTTCAAGGCAGGCGACCAGGCGCTGCTGGAAGCTGCCGGCGGCAAGCCCCTGGGCATCGTCGCCATGAGCCCCAACAACCTGATCTGCGCTCGCCTGCTGTCGCGCGATGCCAAGCTGGCCCTGGACAAGTCGCTGCTGGTGCACCGCCTGAACGTGGCCCTATCCCTGCGCGAGCGGCTGTTCGACAAGCCCTTCTACCGCCTGGTGTACGGCGACTCCGACCTGCTGCCAGGCCTGGTGGTGGATCGTTTCGGCGACATCCTGGTGGTGCAGCTGGCCTCGGCCACCATGGAACGCCACAAGGACGACGTGATCGCCGCCCTGGTCCAGGTGCTCAAGCCCAGCGGCATCCTGTTCAAGAACGACTCCGCCGCCCGTGACGCCGAAGGCCTGGAGCGCTACGTCGACACGGTGTTCGGCGTGGTGCCGGAGTGGGTCGCCCTGGAAGAGAACGGCGTGAAGTTCGAAGCCCCGGTGATGGAAGGCCAGAAGACCGGCTGGTTCTACGACCACCGCATGAACCGCGCGCGCCTGGCGCCCTACGTCAAGGGCAAGCGCGTGCTGGACCTGTTCAGCTATATCGGTGGTTGGGGCGTGCAGGCCGGTGCGTTCGGCGCCAGCGAAGTGTTCTGCGTCGACGCTTCGGGCTTCGCCCTCGATGGCGTGGAGCGCAACGCCGCGCTGAACGGCATCGCCGACAAACTCACCTGCATCGAAGGCGATGTATTCGAGGCCCTCAAGGAACTCAAGGCCGCCGAAGAGCGCTTCGACGTGATCGTTGCCGACCCGCCCGCCTTCATCAAGCGCAAGAAGGACCTGAAGAACGGCGAAGGCGCCTACCGCCGCCTCAACGAGCAGGCCATGCGCCTGCTGACCAAGGACGGCATCCTGGTCAGCGCCTCGTGCTCGATGCACCTGCCCGAGGACGACCTGCAGAACATCCTGCTGACCAGCGCCCGCCACCTGGATCGCAACATCCAACTGCTCGAGCGCGGCGGCCAGGGCCCGGATCACCCGGTGCACCCGGCCATCCCGGAAACCCGCTACATCAAGAGCATTACCTGCCGCCTGCTGCCCAACAGCTGAGGCCGGCCGGCTGGCCATTGCCGTCGACGACGGGAATGGCCAGCGCCATCCATTGACTTTGCCGGGCCACGACTCGATCCTCGGGACCACCTCAAGGACCGAGCCCCCCGCATCATGGACCAAGCATCCAACGCCACGCAGAAGACCTCGGCCATCATCCTGTTGATGACCATGACCCTGCTGGGAGTCTTTCCGCTGGATGTCATCCTGCCCTCCTTCCCTGCCCTGGCCGAACGCTTCCAGACGTCGAGCGCCGACATCGCGCTGTCCGTCAGCCTGTTCGCCATCGGCCTGTCCTTTTCCCTGATGCTGGTTGGCCCGCTATCGGACTCCCTGGGCCGCAAGAAGCTGTTGCTGGGGGGCATGAGCGTGGCCCTGGTCGGCGCGGTCGGCTGCGTCGTCGCCAGCCAATACTCGTGGTTCCTGTTCTTCCGCGTGGTCCAGGCCATGGGTTGCGGTTGCTTCGTTCTATCCCAGGCCCTGGTCCAGGACCTGTTCGAAGGCAAGGAACAGGAACGCCTGCGCATCGCCATGGTCACCGCCAGCGGGATCTTCATTTCCCTGTCCCCGCTGTTCGGCACCTGGCTGCAGGAACGACTCGGCTGGCAGGGCAGCTTCGAGGTGTTCGCGGCCATCGGCCTGCTAGTGATCCTCATGGCCTGGCTGCTGCTGGAAAATACCCCGGGCACGGCCAAGGGCCGCCAGCGCAATATCTTCGCCGCCTACCGGCTGGTCTGCGCGGAGCCGCGCTTCGTGGGCTACTGGCTGATCTCGGCGCTGGCCTTTGCCTGCCATTTCTCGTTCATCGTCACCTCGCCGATCATCTTCATGGAGCAGTTGCAGCTCTCGCCCTACCAGTATTCCCTAGTGCTCCTGCTATACGGCGCGGCCTATATCCTGGGCGGGTTCGCCGCCGGAGCGATGAACCGGCACCTGCGGGCCAGCACCCAGATCATCGCCGGCTTGTTGCTGATCGCCCTGTCCGGGCTGCTGATGCTGTTTCTCCAGCGCTTCGAACCGAGCGCCAGCGGCGTACTGCTACCGATGATCGTCTGCACCGCAGGCACGACTATCACTCGGCCGGTCGCCACGTCCCGGGCCATGGGCCTGTTTCCGCAGAACGCAGGGACCTCGGCCTCGGCCGGCAACATGATCATCTTCACCTGTGGCGGCCTGATAAGCGGCTTCATCAACCTGGCCAGCGATAACCTGGCCATGGCCCTGGGCCTGTGCTTCCTGGTGCTCGGCACCAGCGCCCTGGGCCTGAACAGCCTGGTCAACCGGCACAATCAACGGGCTTGCGCCTGAGCCCCCTGGCGCGCCATGACTGGCCGAGAAACAGTGCAACCGAGAACGCCAGGGGCGGGCCGGCAAAGAAGGCCAGCGCCAGCACCTCGCTCTTGAAGGGGTCCAGGTGCCGATAGGCAAGCCAGAGCTTGAACAGCTTCTGCGCCAGCCAGGGCCACGGCAACGCCAGCAGCAGCCACAGGCCGTTTTCCAGCAGGCGTCGCCCCAACCGGGGGCCATCCTGGGCCAAGGTGGCGCCCACTAACGCGATCACCAACAGCGCAGCAGCGATGCCACCCACCACCAGCAGGGTCCCGGGCAGCACCTGGCATGCCAGCGCCAGCGTTGCCGAGAACAGCCCAACGAGCAGCACGGCGACCCAACTGCGCAACCGCCGCCACTGCTCGCCCTGCAATTGCAAGGTGGTGCCGCCCGCCAGCACGGCAGCAGCCAGCACTGCCATGGCACCGGAGTTCCAGCCGCTATGGAGCAGCAACCACATCAGCACGATGCCCTGCACCGCGCCAACCACCAGGTACAACCTCAAGGAGCGAAAAGAAGCGAGCATTCCAGTTCCATTGGCATTTGATCCAAAGGCCGCGAGTCTAAAGCAAGGGCCGGGCTGCGGTCGCGTGCAGAACGATCGAAACCCAGAGCGGCCACGGCATTCCTTCCTGGCGCCAGCGGTGTAGAATCGGGCGTATTCATCGCCAGTCATCCCCGGCGGGTTTATGAGCTCAGGCTGAGTCTCGCGGCGATCCCGCGAGGTCATCGGCAGCTTCGGACACACGGCCATTTCTGAGTGTTCCCGAGGTCAGTAGAAGCTCACTCCCCATTTGTCACCTGATTAGCCGCCTGGAGTGCTTCATGCCTGATTACCGTTCGAAAACGTCCACCCACGGCCGCAACATGGCCGGTGCCCGCGCCCTGTGGCGCGCCACGGGGATGAAAGATGCCGACTTCAAGAAGCCGATCATCGCCGTTGCCAACTCCTTCACCCAGTTCGTCCCGGGCCATGTGCACCTGAAGGACCTGGGCCAGCTGGTCGCCCGCGAAATCGAACGCGCCGGCGGCGTGGCCAAGGAATTCAACACCATCGCCGTGGACGACGGCATCGCCATGGGCCACGACGGCATGCTGTATTCGCTGCCCAGCCGCGAGATCATCGCCGACTCCGTGGAATACATGGTCAACGCCCACTGCGCCGACGCCATCGTCTGCATCTCCAACTGCGACAAGATCACCCCCGGCATGCTGATGGCCGCCCTGCGCCTGAACATCCCGGTGATCTTCGTCTCCGGCGGGCCGATGGAAGCCGGCAAGACCAAGCTCGCCTCCCACGGCCTGGACCTGGTGGACGCCATGGTCATCGCCGCCGACTCCAGCGCTTCTGACGAGAAGGTCGCGGAGTACGAGCGCAGCGCCTGCCCGACCTGCGGTTCGTGCTCCGGCATGTTCACCGCCAACTCCATGAACTGCCTGACCGAAGCCCTGGGCCTCGCCCTGCCGGGCAACGGTTCGACCCTGGCCACCCACGCCGACCGCGAACAGCTGTTCCTGCAGGCCGGCCGCACCATCGTCGAGCTGTGCCAGCGCTACTACGGCGAGAACGACGAGTCCGTGCTGCCGCGCAGCATCGCCAACTTCAAGGCGTTCGAGAACGCGATGATGCTGGACATCGCCATGGGCGGCTCGACCAACACCATCCTGCACCTGCTGGCCGCCGCCCAGGAGGGCGAAGTCGAGTTCGACCTGCGCGACATCGATCGCCTGTCGCGCAAGGTGCCGCAGCTGTGCAAGGTGGCGCCGAACATCCAGAAGTACCACATGGAAGACGTGCACCGCGCCGGCGGCATCTTCAGCATCCTCGGTTCGCTGGCCCGTGGCGGCCTGCTGCACACCGACCTGCCGACCGTGCACAGCGCCAGCATGGAGGAAGCCATCGCCAAGTGGGACATCACCCAGACCGATGACGAGGCCGTGCACACCTTCTTCAAGGCCGGCCCGGCCGGGATCCCGACCCAGACCGCCTTCAGCCAGTCGACCCGCTGGGAAACCCTGGACGACGACCGCGAGAACGGTTGCATCCGCAGCGTCGAGCACGCCTATTCCCAAGAAGGCGGCCTGGCCGTGCTGTACGGCAACATCGCCCTGGACGGCTGCGTGGTGAAGACCGCCGGTGTCGACGAGTCGATCCACGTGTTCGAAGGCAACGCCAAGATCTTCGAAAGCCAGGACAGCGCGGTACGCGGCATCCTCGCCGACGAGGTGAAGGAAGGCGACATCGTGATCATCCGCTACGAAGGCCCCAAGGGCGGCCCGGGCATGCAGGAAATGCTGTACCCGACCTCGTACCTGAAGTCCAAGGGCCTGGGCAAGGCCTGCGCCCTGCTCACCGACGGCCGCTTCTCCGGCGGCACCTCGGGCCTGTCCATCGGACATGCTTCACCGGAAGCCGCCGCCGGCGGTGCCATCGGCCTGGTCAAGGATGGCGACAAGGTGCTGATCGACATCCCCAACCGCTCGATCAACCTGCTGGTCAGCGACGAGGAACTGGCGGCCCGCCGAATCGAGCAGGACAAGAAGGGCTGGAAGCCGGCGGAGGTGCGTCCACGCAAGGTGACCACCGCCCTGAAGGCCTATGCCCTGCTGGCCACCAGCGCCGACAAGGGCGCGGTCCGCAACAAGGCCCTGCTCGACAGCCTGTGATCGCCACCGGCAAATGAAAATGCCCCGCCATGTGCGGGGCATTTTTTTGCCTTGCGCCAGTGCAGGCTCAGGGCATGCGTTCGCCCAACTGCCCACGCAGGAAGCGGTACAAGCCGTCGGCACTCTTGCGATAGCCATCGGCGGTCAGGTGGATCAGGTCGTTGCGCGCCAGGTCGCTGGCCTGCCACTGGCTGATGGAGCAATCGCCGCCCATGAACGCCTGCCAGTCCCAGAACAGCGTGCGGCTGGTCTTGGCCACGTCCTTCTGGATCTGGATGATCTGGCGCAGCGGCTGCGGCTGCGAGGCAGCGCAACTGCCGGCATTGCGCCGCTTGATCGAATCCGGCGGCCCCACCAGCAGGATCACCGTCTTGGGCAGGTTCTTGCGCAGCAGCACGACCTTCTCCTGCAACTGGCTGCGATACAACTGCAGATCGATATCGTCGTCGAAAGCCTCGTTGGTGCCGTAGGCCAGCACCACCATGTCCGGACGCAAGGCCTTGAGGGCCTCCAGCCAGCCGGGCTGCCACTTGTCCAGCACATCCAGGCGCGCGCCGTTGATGCCCAGGGCGGAATAGATCACCCCGGCGCTCTTCTGCCCGAGGATGTTCCAACCGCCCAGGGCCAGGCCCTGGCTGTTGGCCACGCTCAAGTCCAAAGGCAGGGTCAGGTTGTTGAACGGCGGGCTCAGGCGCCATTGCCCGCCAGTGGCGGCCAGCATGCGGCTGCCCTTGTTGAGGTTGTCCCGCGCGGTCAGGGTGCTGTTGCTGGACGCCTGGTACAAGGCCGAGATGCGGTATTGCTGGTTGCTCGGCTGGCGCTCGGCGATGTGCACCCGGGCTCCCGGGGTCTGCGGCAGCGACAGGTAGCCACCCAGGGGAAACTGCGTGCTCTGCTGGTTGCGCGCCGACACCAGCGACCACTGGCGCTTGGCCGAACTGAGGATCACTCGCTCGTAGCGCGTGCCGGGCACCGGGGTCGCCGCCACGAAGCCGATGCCACCATCACCGTACTGCGCCTGCAGCAGGCGGCGCAGTTCGCCGCTGAACAGGTCGGCCGCGGTATGCGAGTCGCCCAGTTGCACGATGTTGATCGGCGTACGGTTGGAAGTACTGAACTTGCGTGCCAGCAGCGCCAGGTTCGGATCGCTGCCGGGGGTGACCAACTTCTTCTGGCCCGCACCAGGCCTGGCCAGTGCCGAGGCAGGAGTGGCCTGGACCTCGGTGGTCGGGCTGCAACTGCTCAGCAAGGTGATGCCCAGCAACAGCGCAATACCTTGCAAACGCCCCATCTCAATGCTCCGTCAATTGTTGGCTGGGGAAGTTGATCATCGAGATCACGCGCTCGGCGATGAGCTTCTGCCCAGTAGTGGTGAAGTGGATACCGTCATCGACCCGGGTCTTGATCTTCTGCCCGTCGCCATTGATGCGGTAGTAGGAAAACTCGTCGTGGCGGTAGCCGAGAATCTCGTTGGCCGACACGAAGTGCTGGTGATACTGCTCGATCTGGCCCTTGTACAGCTCGCTCAGGTAGGCCATGGCCGTAGACAGCTTGGCCTTCTCCATGTTCGGCGGCCCGACCCAGATCACTTGCACATTGTGCGCCTGGGCGGTGTCGAGGATCGAATCGACACGCCGGCGATAGGCCTCCTCCCAGTCCGGGGTCTTGAAGCGCAGGAACGGCTTGCCCTTGACCTCGGGCATGTCCCAAGGGTCGTTGGGGCCGAGGAAGATCACCATCAGGCGGATGTTGGGGTTGCTGGCCAGGGTGCTTTCGACGGTCTTGGGCCAGTTGAAGAAGCTCGGGTAGGCAAGGCCGGTACTCTGCTTGCTCAGGTTCAGGCTCTTGACGTTGTAGCGCTTGCGCAAGGTGTTGGCCATGTGTGGCGCCACGCCCTGCATCAACGAGTCACCGACGAAAAACACCTCGTCGCCAGTGCCCAGGCTGACCATCAGCGGCGCGATGCTTCCCTGCGCGACCTTGGGCGGCTGACTGGCCACAGGCGCCACGGCCACCGCTGGCGGCGCAGCGACCGGCGCCTGATGCGCGACCGGATGGGCGTTGGCTGCCGGAGCCTGGTGCGCCGCTGCCGGCTGCTTGGCCTGCGGCGCTGGTGCGGCAGGTTCCGGCTCAGGCGCCGCCTGGACCTCGGCCACCAGGTTCAGCTCGGCCTGGCCAACGAAGCTGTCGACGAAGGCCACCCGGGCGTTTTCCAGGGCCTGGTTGAGCTGCGCGCCGAAACGCCACTGCGGGTTCTGCGCCAGGCCGGGGATCTCGCAGCTCTCGTGGTACTTCTGCTGGCAATACAGGCGGATCGACTGCTGGTTGAACCACACCAGCAACAGGCTGGTCACCAGCAACGCATAGAACACCTTGGCCGCGCTGCCCAGGCTGATCGACAAGGGTGAAGGCTTAGAAACTGGCATAGATGAACCCCGGCACGCCCGATGGAGAGGCAAAGATGACCACGCAGATGAACAGGCCCAGCGGCACTGGATACAGCAGCCACGGCAAGCCGGTGGCAGCCTCGAACAAGCGGCGCAGCAACGCCACGATCCGTGGGTAGAACGCCACGAACAACAGGCAGCCCAGCAGCGACAGGGCACTGCCGGCCAACCCGGCCAGGGACAGCCCGCCCAGGCCGCCGAGCATGTCCAGGGCATCGGACAGGGTCGCGCAGCGGAAGAAGATCCAGGCCAGCGCCACGTAGTGGAAGGTCAGCAAACGCGCCACCAGGTCGGAGCCGATCCAGCGCGGTCCGCGGGCCAGCAGCGGGCTGCACAGCTTGTACAGCGCCAGGCCGACGCCGTGCAGCGCGCCCCAGATGATGAAGTTGGCACTGGCGCCGTGCCACAGGCCGGAGATCAGCATCGCCAGCAGCATGTTCAGGTTGCCGCGCCAGACCGGCCCCCGGTTGCCTCCCAGGGGGATGTACACGTAGTCGCGGATGAAGGTCGACAGGCTGATGTGCCAACGGCCCCAGAACTCCTTGAGGTTGCGCGCCGCATAGGGGTAGTTGAAGTTCTCCGGCAGGCGGAAACCCAGCAGCAGGGCAATGCCGGTCACCAGGTCGGTGTAGCCGCTGAAGTTGAAATAGATCAGGAACGAATAACCGTAGACCGCCCGCAAGATCTGCTCGGCGGAATAGGCCACCGGGCTGTCGAAGACCGGGTCGACCCACTCGTTGGCCAGCCACGAGCTGAGGAAGAACAGCTTGACCACCGCCACCGCGATCAGCCCCAGCGCCCGTTGCGGCTCCAGCACCTGGCGCAGTTGCGGCGGGTTGATCTGCCCGAGCATCGGCACCGCCCGGTTCACCGGTCCGGCGATCAGGCTGGGGAAGAACGCCAGGTACAGCGCCAGGTCGAACGGCGAGCCGGCCGTCAGCTCGCGCCGGTGGATCGACACCAGGTAGCTGACCGAATGGAACGCATAGAACGACAGCCCCACCGGCAGCAGCACTTCCAGCAGCGGCAGCGACACTTCCACGCCGAACTGGGCAAAGGCGTTCTGTACGCTGCTGGTGAAGAAGTCCTGGTACTTGAACAGGTAGAACGCCCCCAGCACCAGCAACAGCATCAGCCCGTTGACCCAGCCACGTCCGGGATACCGCTGGCTGAGCAGGCCCAGCAAGTACACCAGGGTGGTATAGCCCAGCAGGATATAGAGGAAGTTCAGGCTGAAGCTGGCCAGGATGGCGTAGCTGGCGGCCAGTAGCAGGACGTTCTGCAAGCGCAGGCTGAAGCCCAGGCCCCAATACAGGACGAAGAACAGGATGAAGCAGAAGCCGAATTCGATCGAGAGATAGCTCACAACGTAGTCCATTACGTGCAGACGGGGCATGGCCCGGCACAGGGAGAGCAGGCGGGAGGAGTGGAAACGGGCGCGATTATGGCAGAGGGGCTTTGACTGTCACAAGTTGAAACATTCCCCCGGCCAAGGCCTGCGGGGCCCTGGCAGGCGTCCTTGCCCCCAGTGGCACAAACACCCCGGGCGGGGCCGTGCCACTGGGCGCAGGCTGGCTTACTGGATGTCTTCGGGCTTGACGATCACCCAGTTCTTGTCGGCGGTCACCGCCAGCCCTTCCTTGGCCTGGGCCGCGGCGTGCTTGGCGATCATGCCGTTGAGCTGGTTCATGTACTTGTCCTTGCGGTTGATCCACAGGTGGATGCCGCCCTTGGCCACGTCCACATCGTGGAACAGCATGTAGCCATCGCTGGTGGGAGTGTCGCCACCCACCAGCACCGGCTTCTTCCACTCATCGATATAGGTCAGGATCGCCGCGTGCTTGCCAGCCATCCAGGTGGCCGGAGTCCACAGGTAGGGCGTCAGCTCCAGGCCAAGGTTGGCCTGCTGGTCATACTTGCCTTCGGCGATCTGCTTGCGGGCGGTGGTCAGGGCCCCGGTCTTGCGGTCCTTGAGCAGGGTGGTGACGCCAATGACGTTCTGCGGCTTGACGTTGTAGCCGTACTTGGGGTCCGCGGCGACCATGCGCACCAGCTCCTCGGAGGCGGCGGTCATCACGTAGACCTCGATGCCGTTCTCCATCAGCTTGTTGTACAGCTCGGCCTGGCCGGTGAAGACCTTGGGCGGGTTGACCTCGATGGTCTTCACCGCATCGCCGTCGTAGTAGGTGCTCGATACCGGCTTGCCGGAAGCCATCAGCTCGTCCACATGGCCCTTGAGCTCCTTGAGGGTGAAGCCCGCGAACACCTGGGCGACCCAGGGGTAGCAGACCATGTCGTCGATCTCGCAGAGCCGGTAGTAGTAGCTGAACAGGCTCTCCTTGTGCTCGGCGGTGTCCTTGAACGGGATCAGCTTCAGCGATGGGTCGAGCTTGTCGCGGGTAATCAGGCCCTTGTTCTCCAGGTAAGGCAGCAGGGCTTCTTCCAGGTCGTAGCGGTAGCTGGTGTTGTCCATGTCGAACACCGCGTAGTTACCCTTGTTGGCGTTGGCCGCGATCATCGCCTCCAGCTGCTTGGCCTGTTCTTGCGGCCAGTGCTTCAACTCGGTGGCGAAAACCTGGCTGGCGAGGCCCAGGCAAAGGGCGGCGGCGAGCAGTTTGGGTGCGAATTTCATCGGCGATTTCTCCCTGGGTGAAAGTCATCGACGCTAACAAATCCTTGTGACAGTTCTCGTCTGTACGCGACTTTTCGCGTCCCATCAGCGCCAACCACATGCGCTATAGCGCCACCGGCTTATTCCAAAAACGACGGTCGCCATGCGATATCGTTATTAATTCAATAGATTTCAAGCTGTTAGGCTTACCGGTTCGCAATCGCCCCGAGCCGCGATTGGCACACGTTTACCGGAGCCCCAATGAATCTGCCGCTGATCCTCAACCTGCTGGTGTTCCTGGCCCTGCTGCTGGGCCTGGCACAAACCCGCCACACCACCTGGAGCCTGGCCAAGAAGGTCCTGCTGGCACTGGTGCTGGGCGTGGTGTTCGGTATCGCCCTGCACAGCATCTACGGTGCCGGCAACCCGGTCCTCAAGGCCTCCATCGGCTGGTTCGACCTGGTGGGCAACGGTTATGTGCAACTGCTGCAAATGATCGTGATCCCGCTGGTGTTCGCCTCGATCCTCAGCGCCGTGGCCCGCCTGCACAACGCCTCGTCCCTGGGCAAGATCAGCTTCCTGACCATCGGCACCTTGCTGTTCACCACGGCCATCGCGGCCCTGATCGGCATCGGCCTGACCAATCTGTTCGGCCTGAGTGCCGAAGGGCTGGTGGCCGGTACCCAGGAACTGGCTCGCCTGCAAGTGATCCAGAGCGACTACGCCGGCAAGGTCGCCGACCTCAACGTGCCGCAGTTGCTGCTGTCGTTCATCCCGCAGAACCCCTTCGCCGACCTGGCCCGAGCCAAGCCGACCTCGATCATCAGCGTGGTGATCTTCGCCGCGTTCCTGGGCGTTGCAGCATTGCAACTGTTCAAGGACGACGCCGATAAAGGCCAGAAGGTGCTCAATGCCATCGACACCCTGCAAGCCTGGGTGATGCGCCTGGTGCGCCTGGTGATGAAGCTCACGCCCTACGGCGTGCTGGCCTTGATGACCAAGGTAGTGGCGGGCTCCAACCTGCAGGACATCATCAAGCTGGGCAGCTTCGTGGTGGTGTCCTATATCGGCCTGGGCCTGATGTTCGTGGTCCACGGCCTGCTGGTCGCCCTGGCCGGGATCAACCCGCTGCGCTTCTTCCGCAAGGTCTGGCCAGTGCTGACCTTCGCCTTCACCAGCCGCTCCAGCGCCGCGAGCATTCCCCTGAGCATCGAGGCGCAGACCCGGCGCCTGGGCATCCCGCAGTCCATCGCCAGCTTCGCCGCCTCGTTCGGCGCCACCATCGGCCAGAACGGCTGCGCCGGCCTGTACCCGGCCATGCTGGCGGTGATGGTCGCCCCGACCGTAGGCATCAACCCGCTGGACCCGCTGTGGATCGCCACCCTGGTGGCCATCGTGACCTTGAGTTCGGCCGGTGTCGCCGGCGTCGGCGGCGGCGCTACCTTCGCCGCGCTGATCGTGCTGCCGGCCATGGGCCTGCCGGTGTCCCTGGTGGCCCTGCTGATCTCGGTGGAGCCACTGATCGACATGGGACGCACCGCGCTGAACGTCAGCGGTTCGATGACCGCCGGCGCCATCACCAGCCAGGCGATGGGACAGACCGACAAGGCCCTGCTGGACGCCGACGAGCACGAAGACCTGGCCCACGCCTGAGCCAGGGTTCAGGGTAGCCGCTGCCGCAGGCTGCGCATGGCCCGCATGGCCCGCATGGGCCGCAGGGCCGCAGGGCCGCAGGGCCGCAGGGCATCGGAATCGCCGAAGGTCCTGCGGACCTTTACGCAGCCTCGCAGGCTCGGCAGCGGCTACACCTCAGGCTCTTTCCCAGACTTCGAAGCTGTAGGCCGGCTTGTCGCCTTGCGCCGGGTTGGGCTGGTCGGACACCAGCTTCCAGCGCTGTTCATCGAACTCTGGGAACCACGCATCCCCTTCCGGGCTCAAGGCCACCCGCGTCAAGTACAGCCGATCCGCCTGTTCCAGGCCCTGGGTATAGAGCTGCGCGCCACCAATCAGCATCAGCTCGCTCGCACCCTGCTCCAGGGCCCATTGCTCGGCGCGCACCACTGCGGCTTCCAGCGACGGGTACACCTCGGCACCTTCGAGCGCCAGATCGGTCTGACGACTGACCACGATGTTCAACCGCCCGGGCAACGGCCGGCCAAGAGAGTCCCAGGTCTTGCGCCCCATGATGATCGGCTTGCCCAGGGTCGTGGCCTTGAAGTACTTGAAATCCCCCGGCAGGTGCCAGGGCATGCTGTTGTCGATGCCGATCACGCGGTTTTCAGCGAGTGCCGCGATCAGGCTCAGAGGGAGTGATTTTTTCATGCCGGCGAGCATACCAGAGGCCCGGGGATCTGTTCCCGCCCCACGGCGAATCCCCGCTATCCAACCCGACCAACGCTGCAGCAGTTATGCTCAGCGCACTCTTGAGCGATGGAATGACGCGTGACTGCAATGACTCCCCTGCAACGACTGTGGCTGACCGAAACCGTGCGCCTGCGCGAGGAACACGCCGGCCCCCTGGATGACCAGGAAGCCAACCGCGTGGCCCGGCAACACGGTGGCGACCTGGCCAGCCGGATCCAGGCCCGGGCCCTGTGGCTGGCCCGGCGCGACGGCTTGGACAGCGCGCTGCTGCACTGGTGGCAAGGGGCACGCCTGGCCTTCCTGGTCCTGGCGGTGCTGGCGGTCCTCAGTGGTGCCGGCCTGGCTTTCAGCGCCCTGGGCGACACCCACGAGCCGGTGAATGTGTTCTGGGCCCTGGGCAGCCTGCTGGGGATCAACCTGCTCCTGCTGTTGGGCTGGCTAGCCGGGTTGCTGCTGTTCGGCGGCCACGATTCCGGGCTGGGCCGCCTGTGGCTGTGGCTCAGTGAAAAGTGCTCGCGCGATGCCAAGGCCGCCCAGTTGCCGCCGGCGCTGCTGCTCCTGCTGCAACGCCACAAGCTCAACCGCTGGGCCCTGGGCACCCTGGTCCACGGCCTGTGGCTGCTGGCCCTGCTCAGCGCCATGAGCATGCTGCTGGCGCAACTGATCACCCATCGCTACGACTTCGTCTGGGAGAGCACCCTGCTGGGGGCCGACGCCTTCGTCTCGATCACCAACTTCCTGAGTGCCGGCCCGCGGGCCCTGGGCTTCGGCGTGCCGACCGTGGAAATGATCCAGGCCAGTACCCGGGACGTCTACAACACCGAGCTGGTGCGCCAATCCTGGGCGGTGTGGCTGGTGGCATCGCTGGTGATCTACGGCGTGCTGCCGCGCTTGGTGCTGATGCTGCTTTGCCGCTGGCGCTGGGTCCACGGCCGGGCCCGCCTGCAACTGGACCTCAAGCTGCCCGGCTACGCCCAGCTGCGCGAGCGCCTGATGCCCAGCAGCGAGCGCCTGGGGGTCAACGACCTGGCGCCAGAACACCTGCATCAGATCGCAGGCGGCAGCAGCAGCCTGGACAGCAGCGGCGCCTTGCTGGTGGCCATCGAGCTGGACGACCAACGCACCTGGCCGCCGCAGTTGCCCGAAGCGGTCCAGGACGCCGGGATCCTCGACAACCGCGAATCGCGCCACCGCCTGCTGGAGCAGATGAGCCGCTTCCCCCCGGCCCGCCTGCTGATCGCCTGCGACCCTCGGCGCTCGCCCGACCGCGGTAGCCTGGGGTTGATCGCCGAACTGGCCCGCAATGCCGGCGCCACCCGCATCTGGTTGCTGCAGGCCCCCGCCGGCCAGGCCCTGGACGCCGAGCGCCTGGGCGACTGGCATGCTGCCCTGGAGCGACTGCAACTGCCGTTCGCCGACTGCGCGCCCTTCAACTGGCTGGAGACCGGCCATGACTGATACCCGCACCCGGCCGCTGACGCTGGCGGTGGTCGGCCACACCAACGTCGGCAAGACCTCGCTGCTGCGCACCCTGACCCGGGATGTGGAGTTTGGCGAGGTATCCCATCGCCCCAGCACCACCCGCCACGTGGAAGGCGCGCGGCTGTCGGTGGATGGCCAGCCGCTGCTGGAACTCTATGACACCCCGGGCCTGGAAGACGCCATCGCCCTGCTGGACTACCTGGAACGCCTGGAGCGTCCCGGCGAGCGCCTGGATGGCCCGGCGCGCCTGGCTCGCTTTCTCGATGGCAGCGAGGCGCGCCAGCGCTTCGAGCAGGAAGCCAAGGTCCTGCGCCAGCTGCTGGCCTCGGACGCCGGGCTGTACGTGATCGATGCCCGGGAACCGGTCCTGGCCAAGTACCGCGACGAACTGGAAGTGCTGGCCGGCTGCGGCAAACCGCTGTTGCCGGTGCTGAACTTCGTCAGCAGCGCCACCCAGCGCGAGGGCGACTGGCGCGAAGCCCTGGCCCGCCTGGGGCTGCACGCCTTGGTGCGGTTCGACAGCGTGGCCCCGCCGGAGGACGGCGAACGGCGCCTGTACGAAAGCCTCGGGCTGTTGCTCGAACAGGCCCGCCCGGCGCTGCAGCGCTTGACCGACGACCAGCAGGCCCAGCGCCTGGCACGCCGCCACAGCGCGGCCCGACTGATCGCCGAGTTGCTGGTGGATTGCGCGGCTTGCCGGCGCGGCGTGGCCAGCGACGCCGAGCAGGAGCGCCAGGCCGTCGCCAGCCTGCGCCAGGACGTACGCCAGCGTGAGCAACGCTGCGTCGAGGCCTTGCTCAAGCTGTACGCCTTCCGGCCCCAGGACGCCTGCGCCAGCGACCTGCCATTGCTGGACGGGCGTTGGGGCGATGATCTGTTCAACCCTGAAACCCTCAAGCAGCTCGGAGTCCGGGTCGGGAGTGGGATCGCCGCTGGCGCGGCGGCCGGGGCCGGGGTGGACCTGCTGGTGGGTGGCCTGACCCTGGGCGCGGCGGCCATCGCCGGGGCCATCGCCGGTGGCGCCCTGCAGACCGCCCGCAGCTATGGCAACCGCCTGTTGGGCAAGCTCAAGGGCCAGCGCGAGCTGACCCTGGACGACAGCGTGCTGCGCCTGCTGGCCCTGCGTCAGAAGCAGCTGGTGCAGGCCCTGGACCTGCGCGGGCACGCAGCGCTGGAGAGCATCCAGCTGGCCACCCCCGAGGATAAAAGCTGGCGCGAGGGCAAGCTGCCGCAAGCCCTGGGCAAGGCCCGGGCCCACCCGCAGTGGTCATCCCTCAACCCCGGCAAACGCCAGGAGCAGGCCGAACGCCAGGAGCAGATCGAAATCCTGGCCCAGGACCTGTAATCCTCCGTGTAACCGCTGCCGCAGTCTGCGCATGAGCCGCAGGGCCCCGGTAGCCGCAAGATCGCTGCAGGCCTGGCGGCCTTGTCGCAGCCTCGCACGCTCGGCAGCGGCTACAAGGGCTGGAGCAGGGCTACGGCCTTGTCCTTGAGGATCTGCAGGTCCATCACCGGCACCCACTCCTGCTTGGCCTGCTCGTCCCACTGGCGCAGGCGCAAGCTCAGCGCACACAGCGGGTCCTGCTCGAATGCCGCGGCTTCCTCGGCCGTCATCACCCCGCCCTGGTACTCCAGGGTGCGGCGACTGGCCTCGCTCAGGCGCTGGAAATACCCCGGCTCCTTGAAGGTCAGGTAGCGCTTGGCCTGCACGTGGTACTCCACCAGCTTCGCCATACGCTCGCCGAAACCGGCCCGGCGCAGGTAGTCGGCCCCCAACCGCTCATGGCTGACCACGCCAAAACCACCCATGTTCTCGGCATCCTGCTGGCAGATATGCCCGATATCGTGGAAGAACGCCGCCAGCACCACTTCATCGTCATGCCCTTCGGCCAGAGCCAGCTGCGCGGCCTGGGACATATGCTCGATCTGCGAGATCGGCTCGCCGATGTAGTCATGGTCGCCAAAACGCTCGTACAGGCCGAAAACCTCGGCGATCGCCCGCTCGCGGTCCATCAGGCTTCCTCCAGCAACTGGGCGATGTTGCGCTCGGCCAGCGCCGGGCCGACGCTCATGCCGACGCCGGTGTGCATCAACGCCGCATGCACCCCGGGCATCGCTTGCAGGAATGAAAACGGCCCCGGCCCACGGGCGCCATAGACACCCTGCCAACGCTCCACCACCTGGACCTTGCAGCCCAGGGTCTGCTCGGCCAGCTCCAGCAGCCAGCTGTCCACCTGCTCGCTGTTGAAAGGCGACGGATCGCTGCCGTAATCGTGGGAATCGCCGATGATCAGCTCGCCATAAGGCGTCGGGCTGATCAGCAGGTGGATACCGTGCTCATGCAGATGCGCAGCCTCGCGCAGGATCTGCGCCTGTACCGCCTTCGCCTCGGGCAGGTCGGCGAAGGCGCCGTAGTGCACGCAACTCAGGCCGGTGAGCAGGGCATGCTGCAGGTTCAGGTTGAGCTGGGGCCGGGCGCGCAACATTTGCAGACGGCAGATCTGCGGCTGCAGGGCGGCGATCTGCTCGGCCAGCAGGGTCTGGTAGTCGTGTCCCGAGCACAGCAGGATGCGCGGTGCCTGGAAGGTCCCGGCGGTGCTGCGCAGCAGGCCTGGCTCGATATCGCGCACCAGGGTCGAAAAGTGGAACTGCACGCCCAGGTCCCGGCGCAGGTAGTCGATCAGCATCGGCAGCGCTTCGCGCGAATACAGCTGCTGGTCGTCCAGGCCATGCAGGGCCGCGCGGTGATGACGGAACTGGCCGCCGTACAGGTCGTTGAGCGCCGCCCCCTGCAACAGTTCGACCCGATAGCCATGCTCCCGCGCACGCCCGGCGCAGAAGGCCTCCAGCAGTTGCTCCTCGGCCTCCGTGCGGGCGAACAGGTAAGAACCATTGCGCTTGAGCTGCAGCCCGGCCAGTTGCTGCCAGTCGGCCCAGATCTCCCGGCTGGCCCTGGCCAGCTCGAGCATGGTGCCCGGCGGCTGGCCGGTCACCAGGGCCTGGCCGAAGTTGCGCACCGACGCCCCTTGGGGGGTCGCGCTGCGCTCGAATACTCGCACCCGCAAACCGCGCTTGGCCGCCGCATAGGCGTGGGACAGGCCCAGGATGCCGGCGCCGACGATCAGCAGATCGCTGTGGTTGGTCATGTTCATGTCTCGTTGGTTATGGCGAGGGAGCAGGCTCCCCCGCCATGGCAAGTACCTGGCGTTATTGCGCGGCGACCTTCTCCGACTTGCCGTCGTAGCGCTTGCGCCACTCGGCGAGGATCTCGTCGCGGTTCTTCGAAGCCCAGGCGAAGTCGTTCTTGATCAGGCGTTGCTCGTAGTCCGCTGGCAGCTCGGTCTGTGGCTTGGCGATCCCCGGCTGGGCCAGCACGGCAAAGTTTTCCTTGTACAGTTCCATGGCTGCCGGGCTGGCGGAGAAGTCGGCGAGCTTCTTGGCCGCGTCCTCATGGGCGGTGCCCTTGATCACCGCAGTTGCCTCGATTTCCCAGCCCAGACCTTCCTTGGGCAACACGATGTCCAGCGGCGCGCCCTTGCGCTTGAGCTGCACGGCCGGGTATTCGAAGGAAATGCCGATGGGGAACTCGCCGGCGGCGGCCAGCTTGCACGGCTTGGAGCCGGAATGGACGTACTGACCGATGTTCTGGTGCAAGTCGTCCATGTACTTCCAGCCCTGCTTCTCGCCGAAGGTCTGCAGCCAGGCGCTGACATCGAGGAAACCGGTGCCCGAGGAGGCCGGGTTAGGCATGACGATCTTGCCCTTGTACTCGGGCTTGGTCAGGTCTTGCCAGCTCACCGGCTTGCTCAGCCCCTGCTTCTGGGCTTCCACGGTGTTGAAGCAGATGGTGGCGGCCCACACGTCCATGCCGACCCAGGCCGGCGGGTTGGCGGCGTCGCGGTAGTTGCCGCCGATCTTGCCCAGGTCCTTGGGCGCATAGTTCTGCAGCATGCCTTGCTGGTCGAGGATCGCCAGGCTGGAAGCCGCCAGGCCCCAGACCGCATCGGCCTGCGGGCGATCCTTCTCGGCCAGCAGCTTGGCGGTGATGATCCCGGTGGAATCACGTACCCACTTGATCTCGATATCCGGGTTGGCCTGCTCGAAGGCCTGCTTGTAGGACTTCAGTTGCTCGGCTTCGAGGGCGGTGTAGACCGTCAGCTCGGTCTTCGCAGCAAAGGCGTTCAGGCTGACAGCGCAGAGGACAGAAGCGGCAAGAGCCAGAGGCTTGAACATGGTGCGGTTCCTTGGTGAGTACGGATCGTGGGTGGTTGGGTGAATTCAGTGGCCGGGCGCGGTCTGGCGCCAGGCCTGGGAGCGACGCAGCAGGCCGCGCGAAGCAGCGGCCAGGAGCAGCGACACGCCGATCGAGGTGAACAGGATCAGGGTCGACATCGCCGCGGCGCCGCCGACGTTGCCGGCGTCGTCCATGTTCAGCACGGCCACGGCGGCCAGGATGGTGTCGGGGCTGTAGAGGAAGATCGCCGCCGAAACCGTGGTCATGGCCGAAACGAACAGATAGCGCACGATGTCCAGCAGCGCCGGCAGGCAGATCGGCACCGTGACCCGCAGGTAATGGCGGTACAGCGGCGCCTTGAGCGACAGCGCCGCCGCCTCGAACTCCGCATCCAGCTGGCGCAGGGCGGTGGTGGCGGTCATCTGCGCGGTGGTCAGGTAGTGGGCGATGGTGCACACCACCAGCAGCGCCATGCTGCCGTAGAACACATGCAGCGGGTTGCCGTTGAGATTGAAGAAGAAGACGTAGCCCAGGCCCAGCACCAGCCCGGGCACTGCCATGGGCACGAAGCTGAGCATGCGCAGGGCCAGGTTCAAGCTGCGCTGGCCGCTGGTCTTCTCCATCAGGTAGGCGCCGGTGAAGATCACCACGCTGCCGATCAGTGCCGTGCACAGGGCCATGGTCAGGCTGTTGCGATAGGCCAGCCAGCCGCCGCCGGCGGTTTCGTCGAACTGGTAGTGGTTCAGCGACAGCGACAGGTTATAGGGCCAGAACTTCACCAGCGATGAGTACACCGCCATGCCGAACACCAGCAGCAGCGCCGCGCAGATCAGCAGCACGATGGCCAGGTAGCAGCCATCACGCAGCCGCGAGGGCGCCGGCTTGAACACCTGGGCCCGGCCGCTCATGGAGTCGCCATGGCGCCGGCGCAACCAGGCATCGACGCCGAAACTCAACAGGGCCGGTACCAGCAGCACCATGCCGATCAGGGCACCACGGCCGAACTGTTGCTGCCCCACCACGGCCTTGTAGGCCTCCAGGGCCAGCACCTGGTAGTCGCCGCCCACTACTACCGGCACCCCGAAATCGGTGATGGTCAGGGTGAACACCAGGCAGAACGCGGCGAATACCGCTTGCCGGGTGGCCGGCCAGGTGATGCTGCGAAACGCCTTGGCCGGGCTCGCGCCCATGCTCGAGGCGGCATCGAACAGCCGCGCATCGGCCAGGGACAGCGCCGACAGCAGGATCATCAGGGCATGGGGAAAGGTGTAGATCACCTCGCCCAGGACGATGCCCCAGAAGCCGTAGATGTTGTCGGCGAACAACCCGCGCAGCAGGCCCTGGTTGCCGAACAGGTAGACCAGGGCGATGCCCGGCAGCATCGACGGCGCCATCAAGGGCAGCAGCGACAGGCCGCGCCAGATGCCCTTGCCGGGGATCAAGGTACGTTGCAGGGCGTAGGCGAACAGGTAGGCCAGAGGCACGACGATGGCGGCCACGCTCAGGGAGACTTTCAGGCTGTTGCCCAGCAGCCAGTGGAAGTTGGCGCTGGTGACCAGTTCGCGGGCGGCCAGCCAGCCACCGCCCTGCCCGGCCTCGGCACTGAAACCGCGCCAGAAGATCGCCAGCAGCGGCAGCAGCACCGCTACCCCCAGCAACACCAGCAGCAAAACCTTGCCGCCGATGACGAACACTCGATCGCCGATCTCGGCACGGGAAACCTGGCGCGCCCGTTTGGCGGGTAGCGGCAGGGACATTTCGACGGCCATCTCAGGCAAACACCTGCAGGCTGCGCGGTGGCAGGGCCACCCAGATGTCCTGGGCTCCCAGGCGCGGCATGGCCTCCGGTGCCAGCTCCGCCAGCAACGGATGCCCCGGCAACTGGTTGAGTTCGAAACTCATGCGGCAGCGGTTGCCGAGGAAGGTGATCTCGCGGACCTTGGCCGGGAACAGGTTTTCCTCATGCACCGGCGGGTTCACGCTGATGGCCTCCGGACGGCAGAACAGGCGCCCCGAGGCGGCCTTGGCCGAGTCGTCGGCCAGGCGCAGGTTCATCCCGCCCACCTGGGCATGGCTGTCGCTGCTGCGACTGAAGGGCAGCCAGTTGCCCTGGCCGACGAACTCGGCGACAAACGGCGTGGCCGGACGGTCGTAGATTTCCTGGGGCGTGGCGTACTGCTCGACCTTGCCGTTGTTCATCACGGCGATGCGGTCGGCCATCAACATGGCCTCGTCCTGGTTGTGGGTCACCATCAGGGTGGTGATGCCCAAGCGCCGCTGCAGCTGGCGCAGTTCGGTGCACAGGTGCTCGCGCACGCGGGCGTCGAGGGCCGACATCGGCTCGTCCAGCAACAACAGCGACGGCGAAGGGGCCAGGGCCCGAGCCAGGGCCACGCGCTGCTGCTGGCCGCCGGACAACTGGCCGGGGTATTTCTTCTCGCTGCCGGTCAGGCCCACCAGTTCGAGCATCTGCGCCACGCGCTTGCGGGCTTCGTCACGGCCATTGCCGGCCAGGCCATAGGCGATGTTGGCCTCCACCGTGAGGTTGGGGAACAGCGCATAGGACTGGAACAGGATGCCGTAGTCCCGAGCCTGCGGCGCCAGGTTCGAGACGTCACGCTGGCCCAGGTACAACTCGCCCGCATCCTGGCGCTCCAGGCCGGCGATGCAGCGCAACAAGGTGGTCTTGCCGCAGCCCGACGGCCCCAGCAGGCACACCAGCTCACCAGCGGCCACGTCCAGGGATACGTTGTCCAGGGCAGTGAAGGCACCGAAGCGCTTCTGGATGCCGCGCACCTTCATCGGCGCGCCAGGGTTGCTCAGGGCGGTTGCGGGGGAGTTGTTCATGGACGGACCTCATCTGGCAGATGCAGGCCATCCTAGGGAACGAATGCGTAGGTCTTATGGCAATCAGGTAAAAGTTGCCGATAGAGGTATTGGCAGATTTGGGTTGGTGCTCGGCCCCGACTCAGAACCTCATGTTCGAGGATTGCTCCAGGCGCATGCTCAGGGAGTGCTTGGTGGACCCCACCATGGCTCGTAGCCGCTGCAGCTCGCCCTGGCCCGAGGTACTGCGCAATCGGGCAGCCAGTCCTTGCCAGTGCTGTTCCAGGCACGGCTCCAGCTCGGCCAGCGCCATGCCCCGGTGCTTGATCAGCCAATGCATGACCAGATACAGGTGTCCATGCAGCATCGCGTGGACCAGCCGTCCCTGGCCAATCGGGGTATCCGGCATGTGGGCCCAGGTATCGGGCGCCAGCGGTACACGCAGCTCCTGACAGATGGGGCGCACCCGGGCCGGGTCCATGATCGTGTTGTCCAGGTCACGCAGTAACAGCCGCACCGGCTTGCCATCGCGCAGGACGATGTAGCTGTTCTGCATATGCGGTTCGAGGCAGATGCCCCATTGCACGCAAAGCTGCAACGGGCCGGTCATCAGCACCTCGGCGTAGCGCCAAAAGCTATCGAGGCGGTCGCGGTGGCTGTCCAGCTTCAGCAGGGGCGCGGCCTGTCCGGTCGGGTTCCAGAGGTTCAGGGCCGGCACCACCACCTCGCCAGCTCCTGCCAGGCAAGGCCCCCTGACGATGGCGCTCAGATGTTCGCTGACCAAGGCATCGTCCCAGCACAGGGAGGCGACGTCGTATTGGAAGCCGATGCTGGCGATCTCGCTGCGCCGATGGACCTCACGGACGATGCTGGAAACGAAGGGCGCGTTGTAGCTATTGAGGCGGTACAACAAGCGACGTTCCCCGGTCAGGGTGGCATCCAGCGCCAGCTTGACGTCGTACCCTGTCGCCAGCACCCGGCAAGTGCGCTGGGAAGCCAGGGGCACCACCTGCAGTTGGGTCGGCGCGAGGGAGATCAGGTCCCTGCGCAGCAGCTCGCGGACGACCGGAGACAGTCGCAATTGCCAGGGATGGACAGGCAACAGGCCCTCCTGGCCGGCCATATCCGGTCCGCCCCAATGCTGCGCGCAAGACTGCGGGTCCGCATAGTCGCTGGAGTGGAACCTGAAACCGGCGGCATTCACCAGGAACAGCAAGACCGGCTCTGGCGACAGGTTCGAGGCATCTACCACGTCCTGGATGCAGGGGCCGATCCGCAGCGCCGGAAACGGGTAATAGCCATGGCCCCGGCACACCGGTTCGATGGCACACCCGGGTTGCCCGGCACGCCGACCCAGCGCCAGGTTGAGGATCAGATTGCAGAAGCTGTTGCGGTAGTCGTGCGCCAACGCCGGCAAGTGCTTGCCATAGGGCGTTCCTGCAAGCACCTGGCCCAGGGCACGCAAGAAGGGCCCGGACCAGGCCAGCTCGCGGCACTGGCCTGCGTCGTCCAGCATGGGGTTGGTGAACAACTCGAAATACACCTGTGGAGCATCGCCCACCAACTGCATCCGCAACCTTGGCCCCAGCCCCAGGTACAAGCGCAGGCCGCCCTCGCCTGCCGCGTGGGTTATCCGCTCATCGCATAGATGCTCGAGAAACACGTAGTGCAACAGGCGCGCCATGCAGATGAGGTGGGCTTCCCGGTAGATCGCGCGCAGGCCCTGCCTGTCCAGGCCATTGCACAGGCACCAGTGCCTGACCGTCGCCAGGGATACCGTCGCTGGAGGGCGCATGTCCTTCATCCTGAGGTTGAACCGCTCATTCGAAGACCCGCAGCTCAAGTTCATGGCGGGTAATGGCATCGAAGTCATCCATGCGCTCGAGCATCAGCGCCTTGGCCTGTGCCGCCTCGCCCTGGGTGCAGAATCCTTCGATGAGCCGTGCGGTGTAGGCCACATGTCGGGTTTCATCGAGCAGCAGGCGATCGAGGATCCGCGCCAACCGAGGCCTGCTATCCACCGGGCAGAACTGCAGCAGGATCGGCCGCTGCATCAAGTGATGCACGCGAGTGCGGATCTCGGCGATGTTCATCTGGATCAGGTCGTCCAGGGTAATGGGGTGGGCAAAGGCCGAGCCGGGCACCGCCACCGGCGCTTGTTGCCGGGAATAGCCGGGAGACAGCGTCAGCAACTGGGCGTGGAGCTTGCGGTCCACCGCCCCGGGAAAAGCGATGTCCAGCATCTGTACATAGGCCCGTGCATGGTGGGACTCATCGATGGCGTGCTGGCGTATCTGCGCGGCCAGCCCGGCGTCGGGCGTACTGGCCGCAAGGCTCCACAAACGAGTGGCGCCATCCCCTTCACGCTCGGCATTGGTGATCAGGGAGATCGCCAGCCATTGCGGATCGCACGCGGCCTCATGGTAGATATCGGCATAAGTGGTCTCACCGAACAATGGCGGACTTTTCTGGCAGGCATTACAGAGCAGGTCGTCGTAATGAAACAGCTGCGGCACATTCTGTTGGCGCAATGCCTGAAGGGTTGAATGGGCAATGTCGCTCATGACGCACTCTCCTGCGTGGAAGTGAAGCAAGAGCCAGGAGTTGCACGGCGTTGTTACAGGCAACCCGGACCTGGAAAGATCAACCAGCAGCAACTACCGAAGTCTGTGCGATGAACAACCGAAAGAACTGGGGCAGCGAATATCTCCGACATACCCCAGTCACTCCAGCGTACAGAGTTTCAATAGTCATGCTTCGGACATATCGGCTAGTGCGTTCTGAACGGGGCGTTTACCGCCACGAAAGACAAGTTGGCCTGTGGGTGCGTCCTGTTCAGTTCGGCCAGGGATTCAGGATCGATCTCCAGCTTGCCGTTCTTGATCGAGCCGACGATTTTCACCGTATGCCCGTCGTCCGCCAGCTTCTTGAGCGACTCCGACAACCGCCCTGGTTTTTTTGCCGTACCTGTTTCGTCCTTCTTCATGATTCCATCCTCGTTGCGTTCAGTGACCCCCACGCGCAACGTTAGTGCATGGTTCTTATACATCTGGCCCAAGCGGACGGACGGCCAGATATAAAACGCGATTAGTATTCGAGAATTATGAGAATTCACTATTAGCCGAGCTTTACAGTCCATAACGACTAATTAAAAACATGTAAGCCGATGTTCTGGACAAATAAAACTGCGGACTGCTGATGCAACTAACTGCAATAGGATGAATGAACTTTGGATATACCCTGGAGTTCAGGGCAAAACCGGGGCCATTTCCTGGGCCAGGCCGAGGAAGGCTGCCGGCAGGCGGGCATTCTTGCGCTCCTTGAGGCAGTACAGGTATTCGGCGATCTGCGGCGCATGCTCGATGGTCAGCACCTTGAGCTGCGGGTCGTGGGGCACTTCCTGGCGGGCGATGATGCTGATACCGATATTGCGCAGCACCGCCTCGCGGATCGATTCACGACTGCCGATCTCCAGCAGCGGGCCAAACCCGACGTTGGCGCTCTTGAGCAGCTCTTCAGTGAGGCTGCGGGTGGTGGAACCCGGCTCGCGCATCAGCAGGGTATGGCCGGCCAGGGCGCTGAGCGGCACATGTTCCAGGGCCGCCAGGGGGTGATTGCGATGCACCGCCAGCACCAGCGGGTCGCTGCCCAGCACCCGGCGCACCAGGCGCGAGTCCTCCAGCAATTGGGAAGAGGCCGCCACATCGACCCGGTATTCCTCCAGGGCCTCCAGCACCTGCTGGGAGTTGCCGATTTCCACCGCCACCTCCACTTGGGGCAGGTGCTGGCGGAAGGTCTTCACCAGGTCGAGGATGTAGTACGGCGCCGTGGCGGCAATGCGCAACGTACCCTGGACCTGCCCGCTGTTACGCAGGAAGAACTCGATATCGGCCTCCTTCTGCAACAGCTCCTTGACCATCGGCAGCAGGCGCGCGCCCTCGTCGCTCAGGCTCAGGCGCCGGCCACCACGGTAGAACAGCTCCACCGAGTACTGGCTTTCCAGGTTGCGGATCTGGGTGGTCACCGTGGGCTGGCTGAGGCCGAGCTTCTTCGCCGCCTGGGTGATGCTGCCCAGGCGGGCGACCATGTAGAAGGCCTTCAGCTCGGCACTCAGCATGACGGCTTACCGCAGCTGCAAGCTTTCAGCGGCAAGCCGCAAGCTGAAGCCGGTGCGCGTGAGTTCATCACTCTGATTCCCCCTCAGTTGCTTGCAGCTACGGTGTCCTATTTGCGCAACAGGCGCAAACCGTTGAACACCACCAACAGGCTGACCCCCATGTCGGCGAACACGGCCATCCACATGGTGGCCAACCCGGCAAAGGTTACCCCAAGAAAGATCGCCTTGATGACCAGGGCCAGGGCGATATTTTGCTTGAGCACTGCCGAGGTCTGGCGCGACAGGCGGATGAAAGCCGGGATCTTGCGCAGATCGTCGTCCATCAGCGCGACATCCGCAGTCTCGATGGCGGTATCCGTGCCGGCGGCCGCCATGGCGAAGCCGATCTCCGCCCGGGCCAGGGCCGGGGCATCGTTGATGCCGTCGCCCACCATGCCCACCCGGTGCCCCTGGGCATACAGGTCCTCGATGGCTTGCAGCTTGTCGGTGGGCAACAGGTCGCCCCGGGCCTGGTCGATACCCACCTGCGCGGCGATGGCCTTGGCGGTGTGGGGGTTGTCGCCGGTGAGCATCAGGGTCTTGATGCCCAGCTCGTGCAACTGCTGAATCGCCTCGCGACTGGACTCCTTGACCGTATCGGCCACCGCGAACAGCGCCAGCGGCCCTTTGTTGTCCAGCAGCAGGACCACGGTCTTGCCTTGCTTCTCCAGGGCGAAGAGCTTTTCTTCCAAGGCTGGCGAGCACAGGCCCAGCTCCTCCACCAGGCGGTGGTTGCCCAGGTGGTACAACTGGCCGTCGATTTCACCGCGTACGCCACGGCCGGCCAGGGCCGCGAAGTTATCCACAGGGTGCATGGCCAGCTGTTTATCCACAGCCGCCTGGGCGATGGCCAGGGACACCGGGTGATCGGAACGGCCAGCCAGGCTGGCGGCCAGGGCCGGGGCGCTGTCGTTGGCCAGCGGGTCCAGGGGCAGGAAGTCGGTCTGCACCGGCTTGCCATGGGTAATGGTGCCGGTCTTGTCCAGGGCCAGGTAATCCAGCTTGTAGCCACCTTCCAGATAGACCCCGCCCTTGACCAGGATGCCCTTGCGCGCCGCGGCGGCCAGGCCGCTGACGATGCTCACCGGGGTCGAGATCACCAGGGCGCACGGGCAGGCCACCACCAGCAGCACCAGGGCGCGGTAGATCCAATCGAACCACAGGCCGCCCATGAACAGCGGGGGAATCAGCGCCACCGCCAGGGCGAAGGCGAACACCGCCGGGGTATAGATCTTCGAGAAGCTGTCAACGAAGCGCTGGGTCGGCGCCCGTGCTCCCTGGGCCTGTTCCACGGCGTGGATGATCCGCGCCAGGGTCGAGTTGTTGGCCGCAGCGGTGACCCGGTATTCCAGGGCGCCGGCCTGGTTGATGGTGCCGGCGAACACCTTGTCGCCCACGGTCTTTTCCACCGGCAGGCTTTCACCGGTGATCGGTGCCTGGTCGATAGTGGAGCTGCCACTGGTCACCTCGCCGTCCAGGCCGATGCGCTCACCCGGGCGCACCCGCACCAACGCGCCAAGCTCGACGCTTTTCGCCTCCTGTTCGCTCCAGCTACCGTCGGCTTGTTGCACCGTGACCTGCTCCGGAGTCATCTGCATCAGGCCACTGATGGCATTGCGCGCGCGGTCCAGGGAACGAGCCTCGATCAACTCGGCCACGGTGAACAGGAACATCACCATGGCCGCCTCTGGCCACTGGCCGATCAGCACCGCGCCGGTCACGGCGATGCTCATCAGCGCATTGATATTGAGGTTGCGGTTCTTCAGGGCGATCCAGCCCTTCTTGTAGGTGCCCAACCCGCCGCTGAGGATCGAGACCAGGGCCACCAGCGCCACCAGCCAATCCGGCCCGGTGCTGGTGAAGTGAATGACTTCGGCGGCCAGCGCCCCGACGCCGGACAGCGCCAGGGGCCACCAGGGTTTCTTCACCGGCTGCGCACTGGCAGGCTGGCTATCGCTCCCTGCCTCAAGGGGTTCGGCATGCATGCCGAGGGACTTGATGGCCTCGACGATCGGCGCAGTGTTCGGCAGGTCGTGGGTCACGCCCAGTACCCGGTTGATCAGGTTGAACTCCAAAGCCTGGATCCCGGCCAGCTTGCCCAGCTTGTTCTGGATCAGGGTCTGTTCGGTGGGGCAATCCATGGCCTCGATGCGAAAGCTGCTCGAACGCGCACCGGCGCCCGACGCCTCGCCCAGGACCACCCGGGATGGTGCGACAGCCGCAGAACCACAGCAGGAACCGCCATGGCTGGCATGCTCGTGGGGCTTGAGCGGTTGCAGCTTGCCCACGGCGGCAGGGGCATGGCTGTGATCGTGATCGTGATCGTGATCGTGATCGTGATCGTGATCGTGATCGTGGCCAGCATGGGCTTGCTGGGCTTCGGGCTTGCGTGGGTTATGGAGAGAATCGCTCATCGGGTCGCTTCCATATGAAAAGGTGCTTGTTGCCAAGTGAACACCCTGTAGCCACTATAGGGTCAAGCACCCAATGGGAGACGACGGCGATGAAGATTGGCGAATTGGCGAAACTCACCGACTGCCAGGTCGAGACCATCCGTTACTACGAGCGCGAGGGCCTGCTACCGGAACCGGCCCGCAGTGAGGGCAACTACCGCCTCTACACCCAGGCCCATGGCGAGCGGCTGACCTTCATCCGCAACTGCCGCAGCCTGGACATGACCCTCGAGGAGATCCGCAGCCTGCTGAACCTGCGGGACAGCCCCCAGGACCAGTGCGCCAGCGTCAACGCCCTGATCGATGAGCACATCCACCACGTCAAGGCGCGGATCGATGGCCTGCTGGCCCTGCAGGAACAACTGGTGGACCTGCGCCAGCGCTGCGGCGAGGAGCCGGACCTTGAGCCTTGCGGCATCCTCCAGCGCCTGGAGGTCAGTGGCTCGGTGGTTCCCAGCGAAACCGAGCCATCCCACGTTGGCCGCAGCCACGGTCATTGAGCCTGCCCGCCAGGCGCGCGGCTCTCAGGAGCCGTGGCGCCGCGGCAACAAGCGCAGGTAGATCCCTTCCAGCAGCGCCAGCAGGCGCTGGTCCAAATGCCGCCACACGCTGTACCGGCGCACCAGCCAGGCACTCCCCAGCCCCACCAGGCAACCACCGAGGATATCCAGCGGGAAGTGCACTCCGAGGTAGATCCTCGCCCAGCCCACCAGCACCGCCAGGGCCAGCATCACCAGGCCGGTCTTGCGCAGGGACGCCAGCAGCAGCGCGAAGCCCATGGCGAACATGCCGCTGGCGTGATCGCTGGGGAAGGACGCGCCGGGGGCATGGGCCAGGAAGTTCTGCCCCAGCTCCAGCATGAACGGCCGCGGGTGGAACCACAGGCCGCGGATCACCAGGTTGCTGGCCAAGGCCAGAACAATGCTCAGGGTCGCCAGCAGGACGATCATCCGTTGGCGCCGGTCGCCGAAAACCCAGAACAGCAACAGCAGCAATGGCACGGCCAGGACCAGCCATTGCGCCATGAACAGCGCCAGGTCGCGCATGGGCAGCGATGCTTCGGCACTGGCATTGATGACCAGGAACAGGCTGCGGTTGAGTTCTTCCATTCGGTGGCTCGCGTTCAGAAGGCAAAGAGAGCGCCGGTTCCAGGAGCATAGTCGCCCACCAGGCACGGCGATGCCCGGAGCAAATTCCGGGCAGGCTCGATGAAGACAACAGGGAAAAGCGACAGGGCCGGGCGATATCCAGCCCACGGCCCCAGGTGACGCGGGGGACGATCAGACCGCCATGGGCGCGGTCATCGGCGCATGGTGCTCATAGCCTTCCAGGGAGAAGTCGCTCGGCTCGATCAGTTCCAGCCACTCCGGCTGGTACACGCCAGTCTTGGCGAACTCCGGTACCCGGTCGGAGATCACCAGCTTGGGCATCGGGAACGGCTCGCGCTTGAGCTGTTCGTTGAGCATGTCCAGGTGGTTCTCGTAGACGTGGGCATCACCGATGAAATAGGTGAACCAACGTGGGGTGTAGCCGGTCAGGCGGCCGATCAGGCTCAGCAGCGCCGCGCCCTCGGTGAGGTTGAACGGCGTACCCAGGCCCAGGTCGTTGGAGCGGATGTAGAGGGTCAGGGAAATTTCCCGGGTCTCGACATTCGGATGGAACTGGTACAGCAGGTGGCATGGCGGCAGGGCCATTTCATCCAGTTGCGCGCAGTTCCAGCCATGGAACAAGATCCGCCGGCTGCCCGGGTCGTTGATGATGGTGTCGACGCACTGGCGCACCTGGTCGATGGCCTTGTACAGCACCACGTAGGCCTCGCCCTCTTCCTCTCCCGCGGCGATCTGCCGGTAGCCCTGGCTCAACGCCAACTCGATGGCAGCCTGGTTGGCGACCTTGATCTGCTTGTAGGCCGGCCATTTGCGCCACTGCACGCCGTAGATCTCGCCGAGGTCGTCCTCGCCCTGGCGGAACGGGTTGGCCAGCCACTGGGCGTTTTCGTTGGCGTTCTGGTCCCAGACCTTGCAGCCCAGGGCACGGAACTCGGCGGCGTTGTTCACACCGCGCAGGAAGCCGACCATTTCGCCGATGGCCGACTTGAACGCCATCTTGCGCGTGGTGATGGCCGGGAAGCCTTCCTTGAGGTCGTAACGCAGCATCGCCCCGGGGAAGCTGATGGTGTTCACACCCGTGCGGTTGGCCTGCTTGGTGCCGTTGTTGATGACGTGGGCCACCAGATCAAGATATTGCTTCATGAGTTACCTGCATCCTTGAACCCGGGACCTGCGTCCCGGGATTCGAATTTATTGCGCGGCGCTCTTGGCCGGAGCGCGATGATAAGCCAGCCAGATCAGTCCGAGGCCACCGAGGATCATCGGCACGCACAGAATCTGACCCATGGTCAGCCAGTTCCATGCCAGGTAGCCCAGCTGGGCATCCGGCACCCGCACGAATTCGACGATGAACCGGAAGATCCCATAGAACAGCGCGAACATCCCGGAGACCGCCATGGTCGGGCGCGGCTTGCGCGAGAACAACCAGAGGATCAGGAACAGCGCCACGCCTTCCAGGGCGAACTGGTACAGCTGCGACGGATGGCGCGGCAACTGGGCCGGGTCGCTGAAGGGCGGGAACACCATGGCCCAGGGCAGGTCGGTGGCCTTGCCCCACAGCTCGGCGTTGATGAAGTTGCCGATGCGCCCAGCGCCCAGGCCGATCGGCACCATGGGTGCGACGAAGTCCATCAGTTCGAAGAAGGTCTTGTTGTTGCGCTTGCCGAACCACCAGGCCGCCAGCATCACCCCGATGAAACCGCCGTGGAACGACATGCCGCCCTTCCATACTTCGAAGATCAGGGTCGGGTTGGCCAAGTAGGCACTCAGGTCGTAGAACAGCACGTAGCCCAGGCGCCCGCCGACGATCACGCCCATGGACAGCCAGAACACCAGGTCCGAGAGCTTTTCCTTGGTCCAGGTCGGATCGAAGCGGTTCAGCCGGCGCGATGCCAGCAACCAGGCACCGCCGATGCCGATCAGGTACATCAGGCCGTACCAGTGGATTTTCAGCGGACCGATGGCCACGGCCACCGGATCAATCTGCGGGTAAGGCAGCATTACGACTCCTCGTAAGGGTTGGGACTTCGGTTCCCGGGCGAAACTGTCACGCCAGGATTAAGCCAGGATTGCGTCACGACTCAGAACAGGAAGCTGACCCCGACGCAAAACAGCAGCGCGGCGAACATCCGCTTCAACAGTCGCGGTGACAATTTGTGGGCCAGGCGCGCGCCGATACGGGCGAACACCATGCTGGTCAGGGCGATGCCCAGCAACGCAGGCAGGTAGACGAAACCCAGACTATGAGCCGGCAACAGGGGATCATGCCAGCCCAGAATCATGAAACTTAATGCACTGGCCAGGGCGATGGGCAAACCGCAGGCCGAGGACGTGGCCACCGCCTGCTGCATCGGCACGCTGCGCCAAGTGAGAAACGGCACCGTCAGCGAGCCGCCACCGATGCCGAAGATCGCCGAGGCCCAGCCGATCACGCCACCGGCGGCGGTCAGGCCGAACTTGCCGGGAACCTCGCGACTGGCCTTGGGCTTGAGCTCCAGGGCCATTTGCATGGCGATCACCAGGGCGAACACACCGATGATCTTCTGCAGGTGCGGGCCGGAAATCGCTTCCGCCGTCAGCGCCCCGAAACCGGCGCCCATGAGGATGCCCAGGGTCATCCAGGCGAATATCGGCCAGCGCACAGCGCCCCGGCGATGGTGTTCGCGGACCGAGTTGATGGAGGTGAAGATGATGCTGGCCAGGGAGGTGCCCACCGCCAGGTGGGTCAGCACCGAGGCATCGAAACCTTGCAGGGTGAAGCTGAACACCAGCACCGGAACGATGATGATTCCGCCGCCGACGCCGAACAGCCCGGCCAGCACGCCCGCACAGGCGCCCAAGAGCAGATAGAGCAGAAATTCCATGGGAGCATCCAAAAATGAGTCCGGCATGGTAACGGATGCACGGCCCGGGACTCCACCAGCTGACGATGGATACCCGCCGGTTCTGTGCGTAAAGTGGGCAGAAACACACAGGGGGCCACCTTCATGTGCTTGATTGTCTTTGCCTGGCGGCCGGGTCATGCCCAGCCACTGATCGTCGCGGCCAACCGCGACGAGTTCTATGCCCGGCCCAGCCTGCCCCTGGCGCAATGGCCGGAATTACCGCAGATCCACGCCGGGCGCGATCTTGAAGCCGGCGGCACCTGGCTCGGGGTCGGCGCCGACGGGCGCTTCGCCGCCCTGACCAATATCCGCAACCCGCACCAGCCTCCAGCACGTCGCTCCCGCGGGGAACTGGTGGCGCGCTTCCTGGCCGGCACCATCGACCTGGACGAATACCTGCGCGACGTAGTGGGCCGCTCCCTGGAGTACGCTGGTTTCAACCTGTTGCTGGGCACCGCAGAGCAGCTCTGGCACTACAACGCCCAGGATGCGGAGCCGCGCCAGTTGGAGGCCGGTGTCTATGGCCTGTCCAACGCTGGCCTCGACACCCCCTGGCCCAAGCTGCTCAAGGCCAAGGCGGCGCTCCGGGAAGTCCTGCACGACCCGCAGCCCCAAGCGCTGCTGGCGTTACTGGGCGATCCGCAGACCGCGCCTTTCGCTGACTTGCCGGACACCGGCGTGGGCCTGGCCACCGAGAGCCTGCTGTCGAGCGTCTTCATTGCCAGCCCCAGCTACGGTACCCGCGCCAGCACCGCGCTGATCGTCCACGCCGACGGTTCCCGGCATCTGGTCGAGCGCAGTTTCGGCCCCTATGGCGGGCACCTGGGAGAGATAGAACTGAAGATTTGAGGCGCGGCCGGCGACCGGTCCCGAGGGACCGGCGCGCCCACTAGAGGGTCTTGTTCGACGCGGGGTTGATCATGCGCGCCAGGCCGAGCTTCTTCAGCGCCAGCTGCAGCGAACTGTGGATAACTTGCGGGTTGTCGATGGTCATCATCTCATCCAGCAGTTCCCTGGCCTTGGTCATGCTGATCTGGCGCAGCATCCACTTCACCTTCGGCAGGTTGGTGGCGTTCATCGACAGGCTGTCGAAACCCATGGCCATCAGCAGCACCGCAGCGGCCGGGTCGCCGGCCATTTCGCCACAGATGCTCACCGGCTTGCCTTCGGCGTGGGCATCGCGGACCACGGTCTGCAACGCCTGCAATACCGCCGGGTGCAGGTAGTCGTAGAGGTCGGCCACCCGCGGGTTGTTGCGGTCCACCGCCAGCAGGTACTGGGTCAGGTCGTTGGAGCCCACCGACAGGAAGTCCACCTGGCGCGCCAGCTCCTTGGTCTGGTAGACCGCCGCGGGAATTTCGATCATCACTCCCACCGGCGGCATCGGCACGTCAGTACCTTCGTCGCGCACCTCGCCCCAGGCCCGGTGGATCAGGTGCAAGGCTTCTTCCAGCTCGTGGATGCCGGAGATCATCGGCAGCAGGATGCGCAGGTTGTTCAGGCCCTCGCTGGCCTTGAGCATGGCCCGGGCCTGCACCAGGAAGATCTCCGGATGGTCGAGGGTCACGCGGATGCCGCGCCAACCCAGGAACGGGTTGTCTTCCTTGATCGGGAAATAGGACAGCGATTTATCGCCGCCGATGTCCAGGCTACGCATGGTCACCGGTTGCGGATGGAAGGACGCCAGCTGCTCGCGATAGATCGCCAGCTGTTCCTTTTCGCTGGGGAAGCGCTGGTTGATCATGAACGGCACTTCGGTGCGGTACAGACCCACGCCCTCGGCGCCACGCTTCTGCGCCCGGGCCACGTCGGCCAGCAGGCCGGTGTTGACCCACAACGGCATGCGGTGGCCATCAGGGGTCACGCATGGCTGGTCGCGCAGCGCATCCAGGCCCTGGGCCAGCTGCCGCTCCTCTTCCACCACATCGGCGAACTGCTTGCGCAGCACATCGCTGGGGTTGGTGTAGACCTCGCCATGGTAGCCGTCGACGATCATCTGGATGCCGTCGACCTTGGAATAAGGCAGGTCGACCAGGCCCATCACCGTCGGGATGCCCATGGCCCGGGCCAGGATCGCCACGTGGGAGTTGCCCGACCCCAGCACCGAGACCAGGCCCACCAGCTTGCCCTCGGGTACTTCGCCGAGCATGGCCGGGGTCAGCTCTTCGCTGACCAGGATGGTGTTGTCGGGGTAGACCAGGGTCTGCTGGCGCTCCTCCTGGAGGTAGGCCAGGAGCCGCCGGCCCAGGTCCTTGACGTCCGATGCGCGCTCACGCAGGTAGGCGTCGTCCATCAGTTCGAAGCGGTTGACGTGATCGCTGACCACCTGGCGCAGCGCGCCCTGGGCCCATTGCCCGGTGCGGATCACCGCCTTGACCTCGCTGCCCAGCGAAGCGTCGTCGAGCATCATCAGGTAGACGTCGAACAGCGCCCGCTCTTCGGGGCGCAGCTGGGTAGCGAGTTTTTCCGACAGCGCCCGCATGTCGGCGCGCACCCCTTCCAGGGCGCTCTTGAACAGCGTCAGCTCGGCGTCGATATCGGTGATGTGCTTGTCCGGCACCACGTCCAGGTCGGCCGGCGGCAACATCACCACCGCACTGCCCACCGCGGCCCCGGGGGAACCCGGCACACCGACGAACTTGGCCTCCTGAATGCCCTTGCCCTGGCGTCCCAGGCCACGGATCGAGCCGGTGGCCTCGGCATGGGCGATAACCCCGGCCAGCTGGGCGCTCATGGTCACCAGGAAGGCTTCTTCGCCCTCGTCGAACTGGCGGCGCTCCTTCTGTTGGATGACCAGGACCCCGACCACCCGCCGGTGGTGGATGATCGGCGCCCCGAGGAAGGAAGCGTAGCGCTCCTCGCCAGTCTCGGCGAAGTAGCGATAGCGGGGGTGATCGGCGGCGTTTTCCAGGTTGAGGGGTTCTTCCCGGGTGCCTACCAGGCCCACCAGGCCTTCGTTGGGAGCCATGCTGACCTTGCCGATGGAACGCTTGTTCAGGCCTTCGGTGGCCATCAGCACGAAACGGTTGGTTTCCGGGTCCAGCAGGTAGACCGAGCAGACCTGGCTGCCCATGGCCTCTTTGACGCGCAAGACAATGATCCCCAACGCCGTCTTGAGATCCTTGGCGGAGTTAACTTCCTGGACGATCTTGCGCAGCGTATTGAGCATGGCTCGGGGTCGAACTCCGTCGTCAGTCGCGCACTAGAAGGCGCGGGGCAAGCTCTTTGAGAGCGCGGCGATACACTTCGCGCTTGAATGTCACCACCTGGCCCAACGGGTACCAATAACTGACCCAACGCCAGCCATCGAATTCCGGTTTACCGGTCAAATCCATCCGCACCCGCTGCTCGTTGGAGATCAGGCGCAAGAGAAACCACTTCTGCTTTTGGCCGATGCACAGCGGTTGGCTGTGGGTCCTTACCAGGCGCTGCGGCAAACGATAGCGCAACCAGCCACGGGTGCAGGCGAGAATTTGCACATCTTCGCGCTCCAGGCCCACTTCTTCGTTCAACTCGCGATAAAGAGCGTCTTCCGGCGTCTCGTCGGGGTTGATGCCGCCTTGGGGAAACTGCCAGGCATCTTGATTGATACGGCGAGCCCATAGCACCTGGCCGGCATCATTCGTCAGAATGATCCCGACATTGGGGCGAAAACCATCGGGGTCGATCACGGCTACAACCTCGCAAACGCATGTCGCCGCATTGTTCCATAAAGCTTGGGAATGCAGCAACGAGGCTGCCAAGCTTATGTGCACTCTTGTGAAAAGACCGTATTCTGGGGACCTTTTCCAAGACTTTTCAGTGAGTAACCGCAATGCGTCTGGCTTTATTCGACTTGGACAACACCCTCCTGGGCGGCGACAGCGATCACGCCTGGGGCGACTATCTGTGCGAAAAGGGCCACCTCGATCCGGTGGCCTACAAGACCCGCAACGACGAGTTCTACCAGGACTACCTGGCCGGCAAGCTCGACAACGCCGCCTACCTGAACTTCTGCCTGGAAATCCTCGGCCGCACCGAAATGGACGTGCTCGCCCAATGGCATCGCGACTACATGCGCGACTGCATCGAGCCGATCCTGCTGCCCAAGGCCCTGGCCCTGCTGGCCCGGCACCGCGAGGCCGGCGACAAGCTGGTGATCATCACCGCCACCAACCGCTTCGTCACCGCCCCGATCGCCGAGCGCCTGGGCGTGGAAACCCTGATCGCCACCGAGTGCGAGATGCAGGACGGTCGCTACACCGGCCGCAGCACCGACGTCCCGTGCTTTCGCGAGGGCAAGGTGACCCGCCTGCAGCGCTGGCTGGAGGAAACCGGTCACGACCTGCAAGACAGCTATTTCTACAGCGACTCGATGAACGACCTGCCGCTGCTGGAACAGGTGACCACCCCGGTGGCCGTCGACCCTGACCCCAACCTGCGCGCCGAAGCCCAGCAACGCGGCTGGCAGGTGATCAGCCTGCGCGACTGAAGCGGCGCCCCGGGCCGCACTGCGGTCCGGGGCCTCTCATGGGGTTCAGGCCGGCTTGGCCACCATCAGGTAGAAGATCGCCATGAAGGCCAGGAAAGCCGGCCAGCCCAGGGCGAACCACCAGCGCATATAGAGGGTGGCGCGCATCGGCATCGGCGTCCCATCGCGCAAGGCTTGTTCAGCCATCTTGTGTACCCGGATCTGCAGCCAGACCACCGGCAGCCAGCACACCCCCGCCAGTACATAGAGCCCCAGGCTCCACATCAGCCAGGACTGCTGGATCGACCACCCCGCCAAGTGGATCAAACCCAGCCCGCTCAGCGGCTGGAACACCGCGGTGGTCGCGGTGAAGGCCCAGTCGGCGAACACCAGGTGCTTGAAGGTCACGGCGATCACCTGCACCTGGCCACTGCGCCAGGCCCGCAAGGCGTAGTAGGCCGACCCGGCACCTAGGCCGAAGAGCACGGTGGAAGACAGGATATGCAGGGTTTTCAGCAGCAGGTAAGCGCTCATCGACGAGGTTCGGTCCACAACAGCCAAAGGGTCGCCACCATCAGCACCAGGTTCTTGGCGACGGCGGCATAAGGGTCAAACCAGAAATGCGGCAGGATCAGGCTGATGATCAGCGTGTAGCCGAGCATCAGCAGCAACTGCGCCTGCATGGCCCGTCGGCGCCAGCGGCGCAGCAGCAGGCCGACGCCCAGCACCGCGTCGCAGAGCGAACCGCCGATCACCGCCAGCACCGCCCAGGCGCCCTGCACCCCGGCCTCGGCCATGATCCGCAGGCCCCAGTCGTAGCCGGGGCCGATGCACACCACCGCCGTGCCCAGCCAGATCAACACCATCACCGCCAACAACAACGGCCGCAGCACCCACTGGGTGGTCTGTCCGGCCTGGGGCCAATCCTGCAAGCGCGTCGCCAACGGCGCGGCGTGATAACCACAGACCGATGCCAGCACCTCGGGGTCCGCCAGGTTGTCCTGCCGCGCCATGCTCAAGCTTTGCCGACTCAAGGCCCGCCAACCCAGGCGCTCGCCCAGCAGCGCGGCCACGCTCAGGAGCGCTCCCGGCAGTTGCAGGTAACGGGCTGGCGCCCAGCCCTGGGCTGCCCGCAGGCGATCGAGCAATTGCCCCATGGTCATCCGCTCCGGGCCGACCAGCGGCAAGACCATGGACTCTTGCGGCCAGTGCCGCAGCAGCGCCAGCACCGCGGCGCTCAAGTCATCCACATGCAGGGGTTGCATCCGCGCCTGGGAGGACAGCAGCGGAATCAGCGGCCAGGGCGACAAGCGCGCCAGCCAGCCACTGCTGGCGCCCCCGGCACCGAGCACCAATGACGGGCGCAGCACTACTGCCGGAATATTAAGGCCCAGCAGATAATCGTCCGCCATGGCCTTGCTCGCCAGGAACGGCACCCTGGGCTGGGTGCCGGCGCCCAACGCGGAAATCTGTAGCACCCGGGCGCCGCGGGCCGCAGCCAGGTCGAACAGCGCCCGCGTGCCCAGGTCCTGGGTCAGGCTCAGGGCCTGGGGATCATTGCTCAGCAACCCGGCGGCATTGATCAGCAGGTCGGTATCAGCCGGCAGCTCGAACGAACCGGGCTCACGACCGAGGCGATCCAGATCCAGTTGCAGCCACTGCACCCCGGGCAAACCCCGAGGTTGTGGCTGGCGACTGGTAGCGATCAATTGATGACCGGCGGCGTGCAACGCTGCCAGCAGATGACGGCCGACGAACCCCGTGGCCCCCACCAGAACGACCTTCATGGCGATCCTTAAAGCCGGGTCAGACCGGCTTGGCCCCCATGAGGCCGGCAATGGTGACGAAGCACAAGGCGCTGAAGACCGCCAGGACCAGGGTAAAGGCCAGGCCACTGGCGGCCTTGGCCACGCGCAGGCGATTGAGGCGCACCATCAGCCATAGCCAGGCCAGCGCCCCGAGGGTGTAGAGCACACTGGAGCCCAGGACCCAGGTCTGCCCCAGCGGCCAGCCCACCAGGTGCACCAGCCACCAACCGGTGAACGGCAGGGTCACCAGGCCCAGGGCCAGCAGCAGCCAGCCGAACAGGCCCGGACGGTGCAGCACCCGGCTATAGACGGTCGCGTCACCCTGGCGACGCAGGCGCCAGACCCAGATCGCCAGGCCCAGCGCACTGCCCAGCAGCAGCACCGTGGCCAGTACATGAAGTGTCTTGAGCGTGGTCAGCGTTTCCATATTCTCGCGTCCTTAAGGCCTCGATCCTCAGCGTAGCCGCTCAGCCGAGGAACAGCTGGTAGGCGGGGTTGTCGCTTTCGTCCCAGTACGGATAACCGATCTGCTCCAGGGCCGCCGGCACCAGGTGGCGCTCCTCGGCCGGCACCTGCAGGCCGGCGACCACGCGCCCATCTGCCGCGCCGTGGTTGCGGTAGTGGAACATGGAAATGTTCCAGCGCCCGCCCAGTTTGTTGAGGAAGTTGAACAAGGCACCCGGACGCTCCGGGAACTCGAAGCGCAGCACCAGCTCATCGCTGACCTTCTCCGCCCGGCCGCCGACCATGTAGCGGATATGCAGCTTGGCCAGCTCGTTGTCGGTCAGGTCGATCACCGGGAAGCCCTGCTCGCTCAGGTTGGCGATCAGGGCACTGCGCGGATCGCTTTCCGGGTGGGTCTGCACGCCAACGAAGATATGCGCCTCGCTGCCGGTGTTGTAGCGGTAGTTGAATTCGGTGATCTGGCGCTTGCCCACCGCCTCGCAGAACGCCTTGAAGCTGCCGGGCTGCTCGGGAATGGTCACGGCGATGATGGCTTCGCGCCCCTCACCCAGCTCGGCGCGCTCGGCCACGTGGCGCAGACGGTCGAAGTTGACGTTGGCGCCGGAATCGATGGCCACCAGGGTCTGCCCGGTGATGCCGCGCTGCTCGACGTACTTCTTGATCCCCGCCACGCCGAGTGCACCGGCAGGCTCGGTGATCGAGCGGGTATCGTCGTAGATATCCTTGATTGCCGCACAGATCTCGTCGGTGCTGACGGTGATCACCTCGTCGACGTGATCCTTGCAGATATCGAAGGTGTGCTGGCCGATCTGCGCCACGGCCACGCCATCGGCGAAGATGCCCACGGTCGGCAACACCACCCGCTCGCCGGCGGCCATGGCCATTTGCAGGCAGTTGGAATCGTCCGGCTCGACACCGATGACCCGGATCTCCGGGCGCAGGTACTTCACGTACGCGGCGATGCCGGCGATCAAGCCGCCGCCACCGACCGGTACGAAGATCGCATCCAGCGGGCCGGGATGCTGGCGCAGGATCTCCATCGCCACCGTGCCCTGCCCGGCAATGGTGTGGGGATCGTCATAAGGATGGATGTAGACGTAGCCCTTCTCGTCCACCAGCTTCAGCGAATAGGCCAGCGCCTCGGGGAAGGTATCGCCATGCAGCACTACCTTGCCGCCACGGGAACGCACGCCTTCGACCTTGATCTCGGGAGTGGTCTTGGGCATCACGATGGTGGCCTTGACCCCCAGCACCTTGGCAGCCAGGGCCAGGCCCTGGGCATGGTTGCCCGCCGATGCGGTGACCACGCCACGGGCGCGCTCGGCGTCGGTGAGCTGGGTGAGCTTGTTGTAGGCGCCACGGATCTTGAACGAGAACACCGGCTGCAAGTCTTCGCGCTTGAGCCAGACCTGGTTGCCCAGCCGCTCGGAGAGCTGGCGGGCGGTCTGCAATGGGGTTTCCACGGCAACGTCATAAACGCGCGAGGTGAGGATCTTCTTTACGTACTGTTCGAGCATCGGAAAGCATCACTGAGCGGGTTGGGCAGGGCCAAGGAGTCTAACCCAGCGTTTGCCCGGGCGACCACACGAATCCAGAGGTTTTAGCCTGCCTGCGGGCCCTGTGGGCAACGCCGCCGGGCGAGTGGCCAGACGGGCAATGACCTGGCCGGCGCCGACGCCTATAATGCCGGGCTTTGTGCCCCCCTGCCCGCTTCGGAGACCGCATGACCCAGGATCAACTCAAACAGGCCGTCGCCCAGGCCGCCGTCGACCTCATCCTGCCGAAACTCGACGACAAGAGCATCGTCGGGGTCGGCACCGGCTCCACCGCCAACTGCTTCATCGACGCCCTGGCCCGGCACAAGGGCGCCTTCGATGGCGCCGTGGCCAGTTCCGAAGCCACCGCCGCGCGCCTCAAGGGCCACGGCATCCCGGTGTATGAACTCAACACCGTCAGCGAGCTGGAGTTCTACATCGACGGCGCCGACGAAAGCGATGCGCACCTGAACCTGATCAAGGGCGGCGGCGCGGCCCTGACCCGCGAGAAGATCGTCGCGGCCGTGGCCAAGACCTTCATCTGCATCGCCGATGCCAGCAAGCTGGTCTCGGTGCTGGGCGCCTTCCCGCTGCCGGTGGAAGTGATCCCGATGGCCCGCAGCCACGTGGCTCGCGAACTGGTGAAGCTGGGCGGCGATCCGGTGTACCGCGAAGGCGTGATCACCGACAACGGCAACATCATCCTCGACGTGCACAACATGCAGATCAGCAACCCGGTGGAGCTGGAAAGCCAGATCAACGCCATCGTCGGCGTGGTCACCAACGGCCTGTTCGCCGCCCGGCCCGCCGACGTGCTGCTGCTGGGCACCGCCGAAGGCGTGCAGACCCTCAAGGCCTGATCACGCTCCCCCCTGTCGGATTGGCCGCTGTGGCGAGCCAATCCCGGCAACGCCCGAACTAGCGCGCGGGTTTCTTGAAGACGTAGAACAGGTTCGGTTCGCTGACCAGGTACAACGTGCCTTCATCGTCCATGGCGATACCCTCGGCCTGGGGCACCGCCCGGTCCAGGCCCTGGCGGCCCTTGCCCAGCGCCAGGGTGCTCAGGGGGCGCCCCTGGGCGTCCAGCTCCAGCACCAGGCGCGACTCATCCGACAACGCCAGCAGATGGCCGCTGCGCTCATCGTATTGCAGGCTGGAAAGATCACGCACGAACAGCGCGGCATCCCGCTTGGGATTGTTCATCACGTGCATGCCATAGGGCGTATCCGGCTCGCTGTCGGGAAACCCCTGCACTTCGTAGATCAGCATCGGATCACGCTCCTTGGCGACGAACAGGCGCTTGCCCCGGGAGTCGTAGGCCAAACCCTCGAATCCCTTGTTGCTGCTCAGGTGCACACCGAGGGTCACCTGCTCGGACTGTGCCGCATCCACTACCTGGGTGTCGTCCTGCAGATGGATCTTGATCAACCGCTGCTGGCGCTCGTCGCTGATCACATAGGTACCGGCACTGATGTACTCCACCGCCTCAGGATCGGCGAACCCCACCAGGGCGATGCGTCGCAGCACCTGCCCATCCAGGGACAGCTCGATCAGCTCGGGTTGCTTGTTGGTCACGGTGAACAGGCTGTTGCGCAGCGGGTCGTAGGTCAGCGCCGAAACATCGTCCAGGCCCTCGATGGGCTGGGCCTCGCGCACCACCCGGTAGTCGCCCAGCCCCAGTGAATGCGGATCAGTCACTTGCCAATAGGCCTGCCAGTCGAACCAGGCGCGCTGCCACAGCCGATGGTTGTGGGCGAATGCCGCCAGCAACACGACTACAAGACCAAGGAAAAGATAGAGGGGATGGACACGACTCAGGCGATACATGGCAGGCAAGCTCGAATACAGGACGGCCCCATGAATATCACCGACGCCTGAACTCAAGCTTAATCGGCACGACCCGGACAAGGTCCGGGCCCAGTGTTCAGCGCTTCTCGAAGCGGTAGAACAGGTTGGACTCGCTGACCATGTACAGGTTGCCCGCCTCGTCCATGGCCACGCCTTCGGCGCGGGGGATGGTGTTCTTCAGGCCGTTGAAACCACCAAGCAGGGTCATGAAGCTGACTTGCTCGCCCTGCTCGTCCAGCTCCAGCAGCAAATGCGACTCGGCCGACAGCACCAGGGTGTGACCGGTACGCGGATCGATACCCAGGGCCGACAAGTTGCGCAGGTCGAGCTCGTCGCTAGGCAGCCTTTGCTTGTCGCCCTTGAGCACACGACCGTCGCTGCTCCAGGTGAACAGCGCCGGCGGCCGCTCCTCGCCCAGCAATAGCTGCTGCTTGCGTGGATCCCAGGCCACGGCTTCGAAAGCCTTGTTCTGGTCTTCCGAAGGGCCCAGGTCGTATTTGGGGAAATCGGCGATGTTCAACTGGCTGGTGGAGCCATCGACCTTGACGATCACCAGCGAGTGGTCGCGCTCATCGACGATGGCCATCAAGCCATCCTCCATGACCGTCACCCCTTCCGGATTGCTCCAGCCCACCAGCGGAATCTTGCGCAGCACGTCGCCCTGCAGGCTCAGTTCCACCAGGAACGGGTGCTTGCCCATTACCGAGAACAGCGTCTTGGTCCCGGGGTTGTAGGACAGGTCGGAAGCTTCGTCGCGCTCCAGGCCAGGCATCAATTTGGCGTCGATCACCGCCCGATAGGCCGGTAGCCAGATACTGGCGCTGCGCTCTGCAGGAGTGACGAAGCCTTCCTGCAGCCAGAGCACGCCGCGGTCGTCCCAGTGCATGATGCTGGCCAGGCCATAGCTGATCACCCCGGCCAGCAGCAGCCAGGAATACCAGCGCATGCGCAGTCGCAAACGCCGGGGAGTGTGGATTTTGGTCAGAGGTTGGGCATCCATTTCACAGATTCCAAGAAGCTCGGCCACAGGTGATAGCACGCAAATTTGAGCGCTGCGAACCATGAACCCGAGAATTATCCGGGGCAAATGTGAAAAAACGGTAAAAGCGCGGAGGGCTTTCTGCGAGATGTCCGGTTTTTTGGTGCTCTCGCAGAAAATTTCCGATCAACGGACGGTGCTGGTGAAACGGCTGGCGCCCGGCAGTTCCAGGATCAGTTCGTCACCGACATTCAGCGGGCCGACACCCACCGGAGTACCTGTGAGGATCACGTCGCCGGCCTGCAGGGAAAAGCAGCCGGCCATGTACTGGATCATCGGCACTATGGGGTTGAGCATGATGCTGCTGTTGCCATCCTGGCGTACCTCGCCATTGATGGTCAGGCGAATGCCGATGTCGGTCAGGTCGGCGAATGTGCTGCCCACCACGAAAGGCGCGATCACCGCCGCGCCGTCGAACGACTTGGCGATTTCCCAGGGCAGGCCCTTGGACTTAAGCTCGGCCTGCTTGTCGCGCAGGGTCAGGTCCAGGGCCGGGGCGAAGCCGGAAATGGCATCCAGCACCTCTTCACGGCTGGGCTTGGGGGACAGCGGCTTGCCGATCAATACCGCGATCTCGGCTTCGTAATGCACCGAGCCACGCTCGGTGGGAATGGCGAAACCACCCTCCAGGGGCACGACGCAGCTGCCCGGCTTGATGAACAGCAGCGGCTCGGTGGGAACCGGGTTGTCCAGTTCCTTGGCGTGCTCGGCGTAGTTGCGACCGATGCATACCACCTTGCCCAGGGGAAAATGAATCCGGGTACCGTCGACATACTGGTGCTGATAGCTCATTACCGACTCCTGTTCGTACGCGTGTTCAGGGCTGCCCGGACTCAAGCAGCGAAGATCTTGCCCGGGTTCATGATGCCGTTCGGGTCGAAGACCGCCTTGACGGCCTTCATGTACTCGATTTCCACCGGCGAGCGGCTGTAGGTCAGGTAGTCGCGCTTGGTCATGCCCACGCCGTGCTCGGCGGAAATCGAACCATTGTGCTTCTCGACGGTTTCGAACACCCACTTGTTGACCGTGGCGCACTTGGCGAAGAACTCGTCCTTGCTCAGGTTTTCCGGCTTGAGGATGTTCAGGTGCAGGTTGCCGTCGCCGATGTGGCCGAACCAGACGATCTCGAAGTCCGGATAGTGCTTGCCGACGATGGCGTCGATTTCCTGGAGGAATGCCGGCACCTTGGACACAGTGACCGAGATGTCGTTCTTGTACGGGGTCCAGTGGGAGATGGTCTCGGAGATGTACTCGCGCAGCTTCCACAGGTTCTGCAGCTGGGTTTCGCTCTGGCTCATCACGCCATCCAGGACCCAGCCCTGCTCGACGCAATGCTCGAAGGTCTCCAGGGCCTGGTTGGCCACTTCCTCGGTGGTGGCCTCGAACTCCAGCAGCGCATAGAACGGGCATTGCGATTCGAATGGCGCCGGGACGTCGCCGCGGGCCAGGACCTTGGCCAGCGCCTTGTCGGAGAAGAATTCGAAAGCCGTCAGGTCGACCTTGCCCTGGAATGCATGCAGCACTGGCATGATCGAGTCGAAGTCAGGCGTGCCCAGGACCATGGCAGTGAGGTTCTTCGGCGCCCGGTCCAGGCGCATGGTGGCCTCGACCACGAAACCCAGGGTGCCCTCGGCGCCGATGAACAGCTGGCGCAGGTCATAGCCGGTGGCGTTCTTGATCAGGTCGCGGTTCAGTTCCAGCAGGTCGCCCTTGCCGGTGACCACCTTCATGCCAGCCACCCAGTTACGGGTCATGCCGTAGCGAATGACCTTGATTCCGCCGGCATTGGTGCCGATGTTGCCGCCAATTTGGCTGGATCCTGCCGATGCGAAGTCCACCGGATAGTACAGGCCGTTGTCTTGCGCCAGGTTCTGCAGTTGCTCGGTGACCACGCCTGGCTGGCATACCGCGGTGCGGTCGGTCAGGTTCAGGTCGAGAATCTGGTTCATGTAGTCGAAGGACACCACCACTTCGCCGTTGGCGGCTACCGCTGCCGCCGAAAGCCCGGTACGACCACCCGAAGGCACCAGCGCCACCTTGTGCTGATTGGCCCAGCGGACGATGGCCTGGACCTGTTCGATGGTCTTGGGGAACACGATGGCGGTCGGGGCGGGGGCGAAGTGCTTGGTCCAATCCTTGCCGTAGGCATTCAGCGAGTCAGCGTCGGTCAGCACCTTGCCGGGCTCAACCAGGGTCTTCAGCTCATCAATCAGGGCAGGATTGGTCATCGACAGAACTCTCGAACAATTCATGGTCATCCTGAGAACGCTTCACGTCGCAGGAATGAGTGTTTAGCGGGGCGCGTATGCTAGCATACCGCCCCCGCAGAAGAGTGCCCAAGGGCCTTCTGCGGTGTCGGCCGCGCGCCGCCCAGGTCAGCTCAAGCTGTCCACTTCCCTGCCATTTTTCTCCGGGACACAGGTTTACGCAGATGAGCAAGACTTCTCTCGATAAGAGCAAGATCAAGTTCCTTCTCCTCGAAGGCGTCCACCAATCCGCTGTCGACGTGCTCAAGGCCGCCGGCTACACCAGCATCGAGTACCTCACCAGTTCTCTGCCGGAAGCCCAGCTCAAGGAAAAGATCGCCGATGCGCACTTCATCGGTATTCGCTCCCGCACCCAACTGACCGAAGAGATCTTCGACCACGCGAAGAAACTGGTCGCGGTGGGCTGCTTCTGCATCGGCACCAACCAGGTTGACCTGTCCGCGGCCCGCGAGCGCGGCATCGCGGTGTTCAACGCGCCTTACTCCAACACCCGCTCGGTCGCCGAGCTGGTACTGGCCGAGGCCATCCTGCTGTTGCGCGGTATCCCCGAGAAAAACGCCTCCTGCCACCGCGGCGGCTGGATCAAGAGCGCAGCCAACTCCTTCGAGATCCGCGGCAAGAAGCTGGGCATCGTCGGTTATGGCTCCATTGGTACCCAACTGTCGGTCCTGGCCGAGGGCCTGGGCATGCAGGTGTTCTTCTATGACACCGTGACCAAGCTGCCACTGGGTAACGCGACCCAGGTCGGCAACCTGCACGAGCTGCTGGGCATGTCCGATATCGTCACCCTGCACGTGCCGGAAACCGCGGCGACCCAGTGGATGATCGGCGAGAAGGAAATCCGCGCCATCAAGAAGGGCGGCATCCTGATCAACGCTGCACGCGGCACCGTGGTCGAGCTGGACGCCCTGGCGGACGCGATCAAGGACAAGCACCTGATCGGCGCGGCCATCGACGTATTCCCGGTCGAGCCACGTTCCAACGACGAAGAGTTCGAAAGCCCGCTGCGTGGCCTGGACAACGTGATCCTGACCCCGCACATCGGTGGTTCCACCGCCGAGGCCCAGGCCAACATCGGCCTGGAAGTGGCCGAGAAGCTGGTCAAGTACAGCGACAACGGCACCTCGGTGTCCTCGGTCAACTTCCCGGAAGTGGCCCTGCCTGCCCACCCTGGCAAGCACCGCCTGTTGCACATCCACGAGAACATCCCGGGCGTGATGAGCGAGATCAACAAGGTCTTCGCGGAAAATGGCATCAACATCTCCGGCCAGTTCCTGCAGACCAACGAAAAGGTCGGCTACGTGGTGATCGACGTCGACGCCGAGTACTCGGACCTGGCGCAAGAGAAGCTGCAACACATCAACGGCACCATCCGCTGCCGCGTGCTGTTCTGACAGCAGCTGCAAGCGGCAAGTCTCAAGCGGCAAGCAAGGGCCCGCCCTGGTTTGTAGCTGCAGCCTTGTAGTTAGCCGTACAAAAAAGGGAGCCTTGATGGGCTCCCTTTTTTTGTGCGGCGTTTACGCTTATTTCACGGTCACTGTGATCTTCTTCGAAACGATCACCGGGTCGAACGGCACGTGGTTCTTGTCCCCCAGCTCCAGTTGCAGGGTGTGCTTGCCCGGGGCCAGGGTCACTTCGGTCTCGGTCTGGGCCTTGCCGAAGTGCAGGTGGTTGGCATCCATCGGAATCGGCATGTTCTCGGCCGGCAGCTGGTCGACGTCGATCAGCAGGTGGTGATGGCCTGTGTTGGCGGTCTGATCGCCTGCTGGCGCCAGTGCGATGCCCTCGACCCCGAACTTGACCTTGAAGGTCTTGTCCACGGTTGCTCCGTCAGCCGGGGAAACAATGGACACCTTGGCACCGGCAGGTGCCTGCGTACGAGGAATTTCAGCTGCGCCGGCGAGCATCGAGGCTCCCAGCAACAAACCCGCCAGGGCCGCGCAAGACATATACTTTTTCATTATCTTCTCCAGTTTTTCCGCAATTCTTTTACGGTTATGACAACTTTGTGGCTGTTCGTTGTCGAAGGCACTCAACACCTTAGCAAAGCGAGCCTGAACAGCGCATCGCTCACATGAATTCAAGGAGTGACCATGCGTTTCATGCCTGGCCTGATACTTTTGCTGCCCCTGGCGAGCACCTGCGTCCACGCCGAGTTGATGGATGACATCAATGACCGCGGGGAACTGCGTATTGCCCTTGAAGCCGATACCCCGCCCTTCAATTTCAAGGATGACGGCAAGCTCAGCGGCTTCGAAGTCGAACTGGGGCAGTTGCTGGCCAGCGAACTGGACGTGCGCGCGGACTTCGTGGTGACCGACACCGACGAGTTGCTGCCCGGCGTCGAAAGCGGCAGGTTCGACGTGGCCATCAACCACATAGCAGTGACACCGGAGCTCAAGGATCGTTTCGACTTCAGCGAGCCCTATAGCTACTCCAGCGCCCAACTGATCGTACGCAAGGAGGAGCAACGCCCGCTGTTCTCCCTGCAATCCCTGCGCGGCCGGGCCCTGGGCGTGGCCCAGGGCAGCCAGTTCGTCGACCAGGCACGGACCGTCGAAGGCATCAACCTGCGTAGCTATGCCGATGCCCAACAGCCGATCAAGGATGTGGCGGACAAGCAGATCGACGCCGCCATCAGCGACCGCCTGCTGATCCCCTATGCGATTCGCGACAGTCGCCTGCCGGTGAAGGAGGGCGCCAAGGTGGGACCGACCCTGAGCCTGGCGATTCCTTTCCAGAAAGGCAATCCGGCGTTCCGCGCCAGCCTGGATAGCGCCTTGCAGCGGATCAAGGCGGATGGGCGGCTGATGGCCCTGTCGGAGAAATGGTTCGGCATGGACGCCAGCAAGCCGCCCAAGGGCGACGCCGAGCAATAGACCTCACCTGTAGTCACCGCCATCGCCTCGCTAAAGCTCGACAGCGGCTACGAGGACAATGCAGCGAGGGCGCTGGCGGCCTCGAGCAGTTGCAGTTCGCTGAAGACCTGCACCCCGTGCTGCTTGAGCAAGGCGGCGGTGACCCCCTCACCCGGGACCTTGGCCCCGCTGAACGTGCCGTCATAGGTCCAGAGGTTGCCGCAGGACGGGCTGTTGGCCTTGAGCACGGCAATACGGATACCGTGTTTTTCCACCAGGGCCAAAGCCTGCCGGGCCCCGGAGAGGAACTCGGCGCTGACGTCGTCACCAGCCGTGGTCATCACCGGCGCCCGTCCCTCCAGCACATCGATGCCCTGGCCACCCGGGATCTCCGCCGCGGCCCGTGGTGTCGGCAAGCCGCCAGCCACTTCCGGGCACAGGGCCACCACCCGCCCCTCCTGCTGCCAGGCCGCCAATTGATCGAAAGGGCCACTGGCGCCGCCGTCGTAGCGTACGCGGTGGCCCAAAAGGCAGCGGCTGACCAGGATCTTGTGCATCCTCAGAACGGCTCGTTGCCACGGCGCCGGAACCAGCCGGTCAGGGACAGGCGCTCCCGGGTCGCGGGCAGGACTTCATGGGGCAATTCGCCGGAGAGGAACACCACCAGCCGGCCGCCGAGCGGGTCGACATCGTGCTGCTCATGGTCCTGCAGGTACATGCGCAATTGCCCGCCATGCTCGGGCAGCCATTGCGAGTTGAGGTAGATCACCGCCGACACCATGCGCCGGTCGTCGTCGCGAAAGCGGTCCACATGGCGCTTGTAGAAAGCACCCGGCGGATACATCGCGAAATGGCACTCGAAATCCTCCAGGCCAAGAAACAGGCCACGGTTCAAGGCTTCGCGCAGGCTATCCATGAGCGCCAGGTAGGCGTCGCTGGCCTCGGCCTGGCCGGGCTCGAGCCATTGGATATGGTCGCCGCGGATACCCTCGCGGATTTCCTGGGCAACCCCGCGCCCGACCGCCGCTGGAGCCAGTTCGCCTTCGGCGGCGCGTTTACGGCACTCGGCAGCCAGGTCGAGGGTCAGAGCCTCAGGCAGGAAAATATCCTGCTGCGACCAGCCACGGGCGGCCAGGTCGTCGACGATGCTCAACAACAGCGGATGATCAGAGGGTATGTGCATGGCGCGCATAGTATCCAGCCGCAGATAAATCTGACAGAGCCGCAGGGCGGCGGATTCAGCTTTTTTTCCAAGGTGCCTGGAACCATGACTTCATCTGATACGAATTCTCGACAACTACCGCCTTGGCCCGGAGAATAGTCGCCTGCTGACAGGAGTCCTTATGCGTCGTTTGCTTTTCTCACTGTTGATGTTCTGCACCTTGCCTGCCTGGGCAGACAGCCACGACCAGTTGTACAAGGTCGCCGGTTGGGCAGAGCAGCGCGCGCATTTCAGCGATGCCCTCAACGCCGCCCAGCAGCGCTACCAGAACAGCCTGCCGCCAGCGGTCTACCAGGCCCTGGTGGATAACAGCAACCAGCGCTTCGCGCCCCAGTCGGTGGATCGCCGCGCCGAGGAGCAATTGCGCCAGAACCTGGCCGACCCCGCTCCGGCCCTGGCCTTTTTCCAGTCGCCCCTGGGCCGCAAGATCGTCGCCGCCGAGCTGCTGGCCACCCGTCGCGACCAGTTGGCCAAGAACGCCCAGGGCTTGCCGAAGATGCAGGCCAGCGACAATCGCCAATTGATCATCGGCCACCTGGCCCAGGCCCTGCCCGCCCGCGAAGCCGGTGCGGAAGTCAGCCTGGCCATTGCCGGAGTCGCCGCCGACAGCCTGAGCCAGATGATTCCCGGCTTGCTGGGCAACGGCCAGGCCCAGGGCATGCTCAATGGCCAGCGCCAGCGCCTGATGCAGCAGATCGGCAATGACCTGAACAACACCCTGCTGTACGTCTACCGGGACCTGTCCGATACGGAACTGGAAGAGTTCGCCACTTTTGCCGAATCAGCCGAAGGCAAGGCCTATTACCAGGCGGCCCTGGCCGCGATCCGCGCCGGCCTGGCGGTGGGCCAGAGCACCTCCAGCCTGGCTCCCTGACCCGGCCACCCACCTGTAGCCGCTACCAAGCCTGCCGGGCTGCGCAAAGAGCCGCAGGACCTTGCCAGGCAATCATCCGCCAAACCTCCAGCGATCTTGAGAACCCTGCGGCCCTTCGGGGCGTTCGCAGCCTATGCCCGCGCCTGCGCCACTCCAAGGCAGGTTCACTCCCGGGACTCAAACATGCCGGGTCAGGAAGGCGAAATACTGGTCGCGGTACAGCGGCACCTCGTTGGCCAGGTGGTGCCGCGCTTCCGGCAGCATCAGCACCTCGGGTGCGCTGAACTTGCTGCGGATCACTTGCAGGTTGTGCTGCCAATCCACAGTCATGTCCGCCTGCCCCTGCACGATCACCGGCTGCCGGTCGCTGCGCGGGGCCGCCTCCAGCCGCTTGATCCAGCGCGCCAGCGCACCGACCCAGGCCGTCGGCAGGCGCTGGGGCTGCAAGGGGTCGGCCTGGAGGAAGGCGAGGAAGTCGTGGTCGTTGGAGTTCTCGCTGAAACGCCGGGCAATGCCGCTGACGAAGGGCCGCAACAGGTAGTAGCTGAGCAGCGACCAGCCCCAGGCCCGTGGCCGCACCAGCGGCGAAAGCAAGATCACCTGGCCCTGGGCCGGGCTCTGGGCGCCCTGGTGCAGCAGGTGGTCGATGACGATCGCCCCGCCGGTGCTCTGCCCGAACAGGTGCCAGGGCTGGGGCAATTCCAGGGTCCGCGCCTGCTCGAACAGGCCCTGCAATACCCGCTGGTACACCGCGAAATCGTCGATGCTGGCGCGCTCGCCGCTGGACAGTCCATGCCCCGGCAGGTCGCAGGAAATCACCACGAAGTCGCGCTGCAGTGCCCACTCGATCACATGCCGGTACAAGCCCATGTGATCGTAGAAGCCATGGAACAGGAACAGCGTCGCCCGAGGTCGCTCCGGCCACCAGGCCTGGGCGACCACCTCATAGCCATCCACCTGGAAGCGCCCCAGGCGACTGCGCGGCACCCGGGCGCGGCCGGCGAAATCCAGCCCGTAGAAGCGCTGGTAGGCCTGGCCCTGGGCCGACAGCGGCTGGCCAGCCGCCAGGGGTTGCAGGCTGGCACGCAGGAGGTCGGGGTCGAAGGTCGTAGGCATGGAGGTTTGCAAAACAGGGACACCAGGGCAAAACGGGCTTTATGGGCCTGCGATATTCATCTGTCGCGGCAAGCATGGCAAGCTACGCGACCTTCGAGGACCTATCTCCATGCGCCAGCCCTACCGCACATCCCTGCTCGCCAGCCTGCTCGCCCTGATCTGCGCCGTGGTGCTGTGGAGTGCCTACGACTGGTTCCAGGGTCGCTACCTGCGGGCCTTCAGCGAGCACACGGCGATGTTCTCCGGCGATCCATTGCAACTGCCTGCCGAACTCGCCGGACCGGGGGCGATCCGCCTGGTGCACTTCTGGGACCCGGCCTGCCCTTGCAACGTCGGCAACCAGCAGCACCTGGCCGAACTGATCGAAACCTACGGCCCACGGGGCGTGGAGTTCTATTCGGTGCGCAAGTCCGGCAGCCACGGCCAGTTGCCGGTCACCCTGGAGCGCCTCAAGTCCCTGGAGCACCTGCCCGGCGCCGAGCAGGTCCCCGCCAGCCCCGCCGTGGCGATCTGGGACCGCAACGGCAAACTGGCCTACTTCGGCCCCTACAGCGAAGGCTTGACCTGCAACTCCAGCAACAGCTTCATCGAGCCCATCCTCCAGGCCTTGCAAGAAGAGCGCACGGTCAGCGCCACCCATACCCTGGCGGTCGGCTGCTATTGCCCATGGGCCAACGGCGCCGAGCAAGGCATTCGCGACTAATCGAGGACTGCCTCCTGCGCACCGCAGGCCAGATGTGTTACATGTCTGCTGCCCGACCAGGGCGGCACCGAACATAACAACGCAGCAAGGAGCCCGCATGAAACGCAGCCTCACCGTCGTCGCCGTGTTGATCCTCGCCCTGTTGCTGGGCCTCGGCGGCTACCTGTACAGCAAGCAGCCGGTGCGTCAGGGCCAGGTGGAGCTCAGCGGCCTGCAGGGCTCGGCCACGGTGCGCTACGACGAGCGCGGCGTACCGCATATCCGCGCGGAGAACGAAACCGACCTCTACCGCACCCTGGGCTACGTGCATGCCCAGGACCGGCTGTTCCAGATGGAAGTGCTGCGCCGCCTGTCCCGTGGCGAGCTGGCCGAGGTTCTCGGGCCCAAGCTGCTGGACACCGACAAGCTGTTTCGCAGCCTGCGCATCCGCGAGCGAGCCGACAGCTACGTGGCCGGGCTCGACCGCCAGTCTCCCGCCTGGCAAGCCCTGCAAGCCTACCTGGACGGTATCAACCAGTATCAGGACAGCCACCCAAGGCCCATGGAGTTCGACATCCTGGGCATCCAGAAGCGGCCCTTCACCGCCGAAGACACCGTCAGCGTCGCCGGTTTCATGGCCTACAGCTTCGCCATGGCGTTTCGTACCGAACCGCTGATGACCTATATCCGTGACCAGCTGGGCAACGACTACCTGAAGGTGTTCGACCTGGAGTGGCAGCCCAAGGGCGTCCTGGCCAATGGCAAGACCCCAGCCACGCCGCACCTGGCCGCCATCGACTGGCAGGACCTGGCGAAAATCGGCCACCTGAGCCAGCAGGCCCTGGCCGACGCCGGCCTGCCGCAATTCGAAGGCAGCAACGCCTGGGCCGTGTCCGGCAGCCGGACCAAGAGCGGCCGCCCGCTGCTGGCCGGCGACCCGCATATCCGCTACTCGCTGCCATCGGTGTGGTACGAAGCCCAGCTCTGGGCCCCGGGCTTCGAGCTCTACGGCCACTACCAGGCGCTGGTGCCGTTTGCCTTCCTGGGCCACAACCTGGACTTCGGCTGGAGCCTGACCATGTTCCAGAACGACGATCTCGACCTGATCGCCGAGAAGGTCAACCCGGAGAACCCCAACCAGGTCTGGTTCCATGACCAATGGGTGGACCTGATCAGCAGCGAGCAGCAGATCGCCGTCAAGGGCCAGGCGCCGGTGACCCTGACCCTGCGCCAGTCGCCCCATGGCCCGATCATCAACGACATGCTCGGCAGCACCGTGGGCAAGGCCCCGATCGCCATGTGGTGGGGATTCCTGGAGACGCCCAACCCGATCCTCGACGGCTTCTACCAGCTCAATCGCGCCGACACCCTGCCCAAGGTCCGGGCGGCCGCGGCCAAGGTCCATGCGCCGGGACTGAACATCGTCTGGGCCAATGCCAAGGGCGATATCGGCTGGTGGGCCGCCGCCCTGCTGCCCAAGCGCCCGGCCGGAGCCAAGCCGACCTTCATCCTCGATGGCAGCACCGCCCTGGCGGACAAGGACGGCTTCTACCCCTTCAGCGCCAACCCCCAGGAAGAAAACCCGGCCCGGGGCTACATCGTCTCGGCCAACTTCCAGCCGACCTCCCCCACCGGCATGGAGATTCCCGGCTACTACAACCTGCCCGACCGGGGCCAGCAGCTGGATCGCCAGCTCAGCGACAAGACGCTGAAATGGGATCTGGAGAACACCCAGAAGCTGCAACTGGGCACCACCACCGCCTACGGTCCGCGCTTGTTGGCGCCTTTGCTGCCAGTGCTGCGCGAAGTGGTCGTAGCCCCCGAGGAACTCAAGCTGGTGGAGCAACTGGCGCAATGGCAGGGTGACTATCCGCTGGAATCCACCAGCGCCACCCTGTTCAACCAGTTCCTGTTCGAACTGGCCCGGGCGACTTTCCATGAGAAGCTCGGCGATGCCTATTTCGACGCCCTGATCCAGGCCCGGGTGGTGGACGCCGCCCTGCCGCGCCTGGCGGCAGACCCCGACTCGCCCTGGTGGGACGACCGCACCACAGCGCAGCGGGAAAGCCGTGCCGATACGGTGAAGCAAGCCTGGCGCGCGAGCATCGACCACCTCAAGCGCACCCTCGGGCCAAACCCGGCGCAATGGCGCTGGGGCAGTGCCCACACCCTGACCCATGGCCACCCTCTGGGCATGCAGAAGCCCCTGGACCGCGTGTTCAACGTCGGGCCGCTGGAGGCTCCCGGCAGCCATGAGGTACCGAACAACCTCACCAGCAAGATCGGCCCGGCACCCTGGGCGGTGGTCTACGGTCCTTCGACCCGGCGCATCATCGACTTCGCCGACCCGGCCCATAGCCTGACCATCAATCCGGTCGGCCAGAGCGGTGTGCTGTTCGACAAGCACTATGACGATCAGGCCGAAGCCTATATCGAAGGGGTTTACCAGCAGGCGCACTTCAGCGAAGAGGAAGTCACCGCCAACACCCGCAGCACCCTGAAACTGCTACCGGCCCGCCGCCCCTGAACCAGGCGCCCTGGTAGCCGCCGCTGGCTACCAGGACGGCGGGGCGAAGTTCGCCCGGAACTGCTGCGGGGTCAGCCCCAGGCGGCGCTTGAACACACGGAGCAGGTGCTGGGCATCGCGAAACCCGCAGCGATAGGCCAGGGTCTTGAGCGGCGCCGACGAGCGCTCCAGCAGCGCCCGAGCGGCATCGACCCGCGCCCGCTCGACAAACTCTGCAGGGGTTATTCCAGCTTCACGGACAAAGACCCGGGAAAAGTTGCGTGGGCTCATGTGCGTCGCACGCGCCAGCTCGCCGATGCTCAGGTTGTCCTGCAGGTGATCCAGCACATGTTGCTGGACCTGGGCCACGACGGAAGTGGCTGTAGCCTGGGGCAGCAGGAACGGGCTGAACTGCGACTGGCCTCCGGCGCGCTGGGTGAACACCACCAGGCGCTTGGCCACGTTCAAGGCCACCTCGGCGCCCCGATCCTTGGCCAGCAGATACAACGACAGGTCGATGCCGGCGGTGACCCCCGCCGAGGTGAACAACCTGTCGTCCTCGACATACAGGCGGTCGACCTCGACCCGGGTCGAGGGATACAAGGTCGCGAGCGCCAGCGCATCGCTCCAGTGGGTGGTCACCGTGCGTCCCTCCAGCAGGCCCGCCCGAGCCAGGATGAACGCGCCGTTGCAGATCGAACCGAAGCCCGCGGCCCGGGCACAAGCCCCGCGCAGCCAGGCGTCGAAGACCGGGCCGAAGTCGCTGCCGGGGACTTGCGGCCCACCCGCCACCAGCAACAGGTCGAAGGCTTCCACAGCCTCTTCGAAGGAGCGCCGGGCCTGCAGCACCAGGCCGTTGGAGCAAACCTGCGCGCCGGCCTGGAGCCCGATCACCTCCAGGCGGTAATGGTCTTCGACCGGCAAGAACCGATTGGCCTCGCAAAATACGTCCATGGGGCCCGTCACATCGAGGGCCTGGACACCGGGAAACACCAGGATGGCAACGGATCTGGCCATGGCACGCACCTTCTTCTATGGGCCGGGCAGGCGGGCCCGACGCTGGATTGTCGCAACCAGGCCCCCGAGGCGACAGCCCATGGCCGTAAATGCCCCCAGGTTGGCCCGGATCGCAGCCCCGGATCGATTGTCCCCATGCCTGGCCAGGCACAGACTCTGGGCTCCAGCGCCAGCACGGCGCCCGCCACGAGGACCGCCCCATGAGCTCCACCATCGCCGGGATCAAGATTCCCGACAGCGCCCTGGCCCGGGCCACCACCGACTACATTCGCGATATCGAATCCGATTTGCTCTACCACCACTCGCGCCGGGTATTCCTGTTCGGCGCCCTGAGCGGCGAACGCCGCCAGCTGCAATACGACCCACAGCTGCTGTACGTCGGCGCGATGTTCCACGACCTGGGCCTGGTGCCCGGCCACCGCAGCGACGACCAGCGCTTCGAAGTCGACGGTGCCAATGCCGCCCGGGACTTCCTCAAGCCCTACGGGCTGAGCGACGACGATATCGAGCAAGTCTGGCTGTCCATCGCCCTGCATACCACTCCCGGCATCCCCCAGTACCTGCGCCCCACCGTGGCCCTGGTCACAGCCGGGGTCGAGATGGACGTCCTGGGCATCGACTACACGGCCTTCCCCAGCGCCCAGCGCGAGGCGGTGGTGCATGCCCATCCCCGGGGCGAAGGTTTCAAGGAGTGCATCATCTGCGCATTCGCCGACGGCCTGCGCCATCGGCCGCAGACCACCTTCGGCAACGTCAAGACCGATGTCCTGGCCGACCAGCAGCCTGGGTTCCAGCCGACGAACTTCGTCGAAGTGATTCGCCGCTCGCCCTGGGTTTCCTGAGCCAGGACACGAGGCCAGAAACCACAACGCCCCTGGAAAGGGGCGTTGTGCTATTGCAACAGGCTCAAGCGGCTTGCGGCGCCTTGGGCCGGCGCACGTCCGGCTGTTTCCAGGAATCGGCGGCGCTCTCTTCGATGGCTTGCTGGATCGCCCGCTTGCGGGCCTCCTCGGCGCGCCGACTGAAGAACCAGACCAGGAAGGTCACCAGCGATACCGCCAGCAGGATCAGGCTGGCCACCGCGTTGATCTCCGGCTTGACCCCCAGGCGCACCGCCGAGAAGACTTCCATCGGCAAGGTGGTGGAGCCCGGTCCGGACACGAAGCTGGCCAGCACCAGGTCGTCCAGCGACAGGGCGAAGGACATCATGCCGCCCGCCGCCAGGGACGGCGCGATCATCGGGATGGTGATCAGGAAGAACACCTTGAACGGCCGCGCGCCCAGGTCCATGGCCGCTTCCTCGATGGACAGGTCCAGCTCGCGCAGGCGCGCCGACACCACCACCGCCACGTAGGCGGCACAGAAGGTGGTATGGGCGATCCAGATGGTGGCGATGCCACGTTCCTGGGGCCAGCCGATGGCCTGGGCCATGGCCACGAACAGCAGCAACAGCGACAGGCCGGTGATCACCTCGGGCATCACCAGTGGCGCGGTGACCAGGCCGCCGAACAGGGTACGCCCCTTGAAGCGGCTGATCCGGGTCATGACGAACGCCGCCAGGGTGCCCAGGGCCACTGCCGCCACGGCGGTGTAGCAGGCGATTTCCAGGGAGCGCAGCACCGAGCCCATCAGCTGGGTGTTGTCCAGCAGGCCGACATACCAGCTGACCGACCAGCCACCCCACACCGTCACCAGCCGCGAGGCGTTGAACGAGTAGATCACCAGGATCAGCATCGGCAGGTAGATGAACAGCAGGCCCAGGACCAGCATCAAGTTGGAGAAACTGAAGCGCTTCATTCCTTGGCCTCCATTTCTTTGGCCTGGCTACGGTTGAACAGGATGATCGGCACGATCAGGATCGCCAGCATCACCACCGCCAGGGCCGAGGCCACCGGCCAGTCGCGGTTGTTGAAGAACTCCTGCCACAGCACCTTGCCGATCATCAGGGTCTCCGGACCGCCGAGCAACTCAGGAATCACGAACTCGCCCACCACCGGGATGAACACCAGCATGCAGCCGGCGATGATGCCGTTCTTGGACAGCGGTACGGTGATCCTCCAGAAACTGTTGAAAGTCCCCGACCCCAGGTCGGCGGCGGCTTCCAGCAGGCTCGGGTCGTGCTTGACCAGGTTGGCGTACAGCGGCAGCACCATGAACGGCAGGTAGGAATAGACCACGCCGATGTACACCGCGGTGTTGGTGTTGAGGATCTGCAGCGGCTCGCTGATCCAGCCCATGGACATCAGGAAACCGTTGAGCAGGCCGTTGTTGCTGAGGATGCCCATCCAGGCATAGACGCGGATCAGGATCGCGGTCCAGGTCGGCATCATGATCAGCAGCACCAGTACGGTCTGCATTTCCTTACGGGCACTGGCGATGGCATAGGCCATCGGGTAGCCGATCAGCAGGCAAAGGATGGTGCTGATGAATGCCATCTTCAGCGAGCCGAGGTAGGCGGCGATGTACAGCTCGTCGTCCCCGAGCATCGCGTAGTTGCCCAGGTTCAGCAGGATCTGCAGCTTCTGGTCGACGTAGCTGTAGATCTCGGTGTACGGCGGGATGGCCACGTCCGCTTCGGCGAAGCTGATCTTCAGGACGATGAAGAACGGCAGCATGAAGAACAGGAACAGCCAGATGAACGGGATCCCGATGACCAGCTGGCGGCCTCCGGGAATTATTCGGTCGAGTCGGCGCTTGAGCTTTCGCATGTTCATGAGCGCAGTACCACGCCGCTGTCGTCTTCCCACCACACGTAGACCTGGTCACCCCAGGTCGGCCGCGCCCCGCGGCGCTCGGCGTTGGCGACGAAGGATTGCACCAGCTTGCCGCTCGGCAGCTCGACGTAGAACACCGAGTGGCCGCCCAGGTAGGCGATGTCGTGGACCTTGCCACTGGACCAGTTGTACTCGCAGGTCGGCATCTCGGCGGTCACCAGGAGTTTTTCCGGGCGGATGGCGTAAGTCACCGACTTGTCCTGGACCGAGGTGCTGATGCCGTGGCCGACGTAGATGTTGCGGTCCACGTCCTTGCAAGTGATCAAGGCATGGCCTTCGGCATCGTCCACCACTTCGCCCTCGAAGATGTTGACGTTGCCGATGAACTCGCAGACCAGGCGGCTGACCGGGGTCTCGTAGATATCGATCGGGCTGCCGATCTGGGCGATCCAGCCCAGGTGCATGATGGCGATGCGCTCGGCCATGGTCATGGCCTCTTCCTGGTCGTGGGTCACCATCACGCAGGTCACGCCCACGCGCTCGATGATCTCCACCAGCTCCAGTTGCATCTGCGAGCGCAGCTTCTTGTCCAGGGCGCCCATGGGCTCGTCGAGCAGCAGCAGCTTGGGTCGCTTGGCCAGGGAGCGGGCCAGGGCCACGCGCTGGCGCTGGCCACCGGACAATTGGTGCGGCTTGCGCTTGGCGTACTGGCTCATTTGCACCAGTTTGAGCATCTCCGCCACCCGGGCGTCGATCTCCGCCGAAGGGATCTTGTCCTGCTTGAGGCCGAAGGCGATGTTCTGGGCCACGGTCATGTGCGGGAACAGCGCATAGGACTGGAACATCATGTTGATCGGCCGCTCGTAGGGCGGCATGTCGGTGATGTCCACGCCATCGAGGAAGATCCGGCCCTCGGTAGGCCGCTCGAAGCCGGCCAGCATGCGCAACAAGGTGGACTTGCCCGAACCGGAGCCGCCCAGCAGGGCGAAGATCTCGCCTTTCTTGATCTCCAGGGACACATCGTCCACGGCCACCGTCTCGTCGAACTTCTTCGTGACCCGGTCGATCTTGACCAGCACCTGCTTGGGTGTCTGGTCGCCCTCGAGGGCTTTCTTATAGGCGCCGGAGGCAACTGCCATTTGCGAAACTCCCAACAAAATTTTCAGCCCGCCCCTGGTGGACGGGTCCCGGATAGTTTGAGCCTGTAGAACTATTTACCCGTCTTGACCTTGGTCCAGCTGCGGTTCATCAAGCGTTGGATACTGGCTGGCAACTCTATGGACACGTAAGTCTTGTCGAGCACGGCCTGCGGTGGATAAACCGCTTCATCGGTGCGGATGGACTGGTCCATCAACTTGTCCGACCCGGGGTTGGGGTTGGCATAACCGACATAGTCACTGACCTGGGCGATCACCTCAGGTTGCAGCAAATAGTTGATGAAGGCGTGAGCCTCCTTGACGTTGCTCGAGTCCTTGGGGATGGCCAGCATGTCGAACCACAGGGCGCCGCCTTCCTTGGGAATGGTGTAGGCGATGTTCACGCCCTTGCCGGCATCGGCTGCCCGGGCCCGGGCCTGGAACACGTCGCCGGAAAAGCCGACGGCCACGCAGATATTGCCGTTGGCCAGGTCCGAGATGTACTTGGACGAGTGGAAGTAGGTCACGTAGGGACGTACCGCCAGGAGCTTGGCCTCGGCCTTCTTGTAGTCCTGGGGGTTGGTGCTGTTGGGGTCCAGGCCCATGTAGTTGAGCACCGTGAGCATCATTTCGTCGGCGGAATCGAGGAAGGCCACGCCGCAGCTGCTGAGTTTCTTGATGTTCTCCGGCTCGAACAGAACGCTCCAGGAGTCGATCTTCTCCACCCCCAGGGCGGCCTTCACTTTATCGACGTTGTAGCCGATGCCGTTGGTGCCCCACAGGTAGGGCACTGCGTACTGGTTGCCCGGATCGTTGACCTCGAGGCGCTTGAGCAACTTCGGGTCGAGGTTGGCGTAATTGGGCAACAGGCTCTTGTCGAGCTTCTGGAACGCCCCGGCCTTGATCTGCTTGCCCAGGAAGTGGTTGGACGGCACTACCACGTCGTAGCCGGTGCGACCGGCCAGCAACTTGCCTTCCAGGGTTTCATTGGAATCGAATACGTCATACAGCGGCTTGATACCCGTGGTCTTTTCAAACTCAGACAGGGTGTTCTGACCGATGTAGTCGGACCAGTTATAAATATGCACGGTCGATGCCGCCTGGGCGCTTGCCACCAGCGTCAGGCTGGCGGCGGCCAGCATGGCTTTGCGAAATAAAGTAGTAGGCAAGTGGAGGTCCTCTTGAATAGTTGGGCCAAAGTTGCCCCGCGCTACCTGACAGCCCCCAAGCTGCCCAGCAACAAAACCGGCGCGCAACTTACCCTCGATAAACCAATCCAGCAAAACTTTCTGTCATTTAATTGTTTCCTGTTACCGCCCTCGCCATGACGACGGCAACAGGTATCGCTGCAAATCGGCTTATTTACCGGATTTGATCTTGGTCCAGCTGCGGGTCAGGATGCGCTGGGTCGCGGCCGGCAGGTCGGCGATCGCGTACAGCTTGGCCTGGACATCGGCAGGTGGGTAGACGCCCGGGTCGCTGGTGATGTCTTTATCGACCAGAGGGGTCGCGGCCGCGTTACCGTTGGGGAAACGCACGGCGTTGGTGATCTCGGCCATGATTTCCGGCTTCTGCAGGAAGGTCATGAACTTGTAGGCACCCTCGACGTTTTCCGCATCCTTGGGAATGGCGACCATGTCGTAGAAGCTGCCAGCACCTTCCTTGGGAATGTTGTAGCTGACCTTGACCTTGTCACCGGCCTCGGCGGCGCGGGCCTTGGCCTGGTAGATGTCACCCGAGTAGCCGACGGCCACGCAGATGTTGCCGTTGGCCAGGTCCGAGATGTACTTGGAAGAGTGGAAATAGCCGATCGAAGGACGGATCTTGAGGAACAGCTTCTCGGCCTCGTCCAGTTGCTTCTTGTCCTGGCTGTCAGTCGGATAGCCCAGGTAATGCAGCGCCACCGGGATCATCTCGGTCGGCGAATCGAGGAAGCTGATGCCGCAAGACTTCAGCTTCTCGGCGTTTTCCGGCTTGAACAGCAGGTCCCAGGAGTTGGTCGGAGCGTCGGCACCCAGTGCGGCCTTGACCTTCTCGGCGTTGAAGCCGATGCCGATCGAGCCCCACATGTAAGGGAAGGCATGCTTGTTGCCCGGGTCGCTCACCGATACCGCCTTGAGCAGCGATTCGTTGAGGTTCTTCCAGTTCGGCAACTTGGATTTATCCAGTTCCTGGTACACACCAGCCTTGATCTGCTTGGCCAGGAAGTTGTTGGAAGGCACTACCACGTCGTAGCCGGACTTGCCGGCCAGCAACTTGGCTTCCAGGGTTTCGTTGCTGTCGAACACGTCATAGACCACTTTGATGCCGGATTCGGCTTCAAACTTCTTGATGGTGTCTGGCGCGATGTAGTCGGACCAGTTGTAGACGTGCAGCACTTTATCGTCCGCTTGTGCCGCCGTCGCCATCACGCCCATCAGGGACATGGCGAGGAGGGTCTTGCCAGCTAACTTCATACCTAATGCCTTCATGCGTAATGCTCCAATTGTTCTTTTTAAGCACATTCTCGGTGACCCGCTGCCGGGTGCCACTGTCCGGGACCACTGAAAACGGCGGCTAGTCTGGCAAGATCCAAGGCCGGCTTTCAAGGCACGTTCCGGCCTTTATATCCGCTTCGCGCGCAGTGCCCGCAAGCACTGCGCTCAAAGCCTAGCACTCAGCCCTGCAGCGCACTCAAGGTCAGGTCCAGGCACTTGCGCGCCTTGGCCACCAGCTCGTCGATTTCCGCCTCGCTGATCACCAGCGACGGGGCGATGATCATGGTGTCGCCCACGGCACGCATGATCAGGCCGTTGTCGAAGCAGAACTGCCGGCAGATCATGCCCACGCCCCGACCTTCGTAACGCGCCCGGGTAGCCTTGTCCTTGACCAGCTCGATAGCCCCCAGCATCCCCAGGCCGCGAACTTCGCCCACCAGCGGGTGGTCGCTGAGCTCGCGCAAACGCTTCTGCAAATACGGTGCCGTCTGCTCATGCACCTTCTCGACGATTTTCTCTTCGCGCAGGATGCGGATGTTTTCCAGGCCCACCGCCGCTGCCACCGGGTGGCCGGAATAGGTGAAGCCGTGGTTGAAATCACCGCCCTCGCTGAGCACCTTGGCCACGGTGTCACGCACGACCACACCGCCCATGGGGATGTAACCGGAGGTCAGGCCCTTGGCGATGGTCATGAGGTCAGGTGCAAGGTCGTAGTAGTCGGAGCCGAACCACTGGCCGGTACGGCCGAAACCACAGATCACTTCGTCGGCGACGAAGAGGATTTCGTACTTGGCGAGGATTTCCTTGATCTTCGGCCAGTAGGTTTCCGGCGGGATGATCACACCGCCCGCGCCCTGGATCGGCTCGGCGATGAAGGCCGCGACGTTGTCTTCGCCGACTTCGAGGATTTTCTTCTCCAGTTGCTCGGCAGCCCACACACCGAACTCATCCGGCGTCATGTCGCCGCCTTCGCCAAACCAGTATGGCTGCGGGATATGCACGATACCCGGGATCGGCAAGCCGCCCTGCTCGTGCATGCCGCTCATGCCGCCCAGGCTGGCGCCGGCCACCGTGGAGCCGTGGTAGCCGTTGATACGGCCGATGATGGTCTGCTTCTTCGGCTTGCCCTTGAGCGCCCAGTAGTGACGGACCATGCGCAGCACGGTGTCGTTGCCCTCGGAGCCGGAGCCGGTGAAGAACACGTGGCTCATGCCTTTGGGCGCGACGTCGATGATCGCCTTGGCCAGCTCCAGCGCCGGCGGGTGGGCGGTCTGGAAGAACAGGTTGTAGTACGGCAGTTCGCGCATCTGCTTGCTGGCCACTTCGGCCAGTTCATCACGGCCGTAACCTACGGCCACGCACCACAGGCCGGCCATGCCGTCGAGGATCTGGTTGCCTTCACTGTCCCACAGGTACACACCCTTGGCATGGGTGATGATCCGCGGCCCCTTCTCCTTCAACTGGTTGAAGTCGCTGAAGGGTGCCAGGTGGTGATCACTGCTGAGGGTTTGCCACTCGCGGGTTTGCGGGTTTTTATGAGTCATCAATGTCTCCTTGGTATCAGTGAAGGCGCCACCGACGGGCAGCGGCGCCTGGCGTGTCAGACGGCGAACAACAGGAACTCCCTCTCCCAGGAACTGATCACGCGCTTGAAGTTTTCATGCTCGGCTCGCTTGACCGCGACGTAGCCGGTGATGAACTTGTGGCCCAGGTACTTCTCGATGGTCTTGCTGTTTTCCATGCGTTCCAGGGCGTCCTCGATGGTCAGCGGCAGGCGCAAGTTGCGGCGCTCGTAACCACGGCCCACCACTGGCGCGCTCGGATTGTGCCCTTCGACCATGCCGATGAAGCCGCACAACAGGCTGGCGGCAATGGCCAGGTAGGGGTTGGCATCGGCACCCGGCAGGCGGTTTTCCACCCGGCGGTTCTGCGGCCCGGCATCTGGCACCCGCAGGCCCACGGTGCGGTTTTCCTCGCCCCACTCGACGTTCACCGGCGCCGAGGTATCGGGCAGGAAGCGGCGGAACGAGTTGACGTTGGGGGCGAACAGCGGCAGCAACTCGGGGATGAACTTCTGCAAGCCGCCGATATGGTTGAGGAACAACTGGCTCATGGTCCCGTCGTCGTTGGAGAAGACGTTCTTGCCGGTGCTGATGTCGACGATGCTCTGGTGCAGGTGCATGGCGCTGCCCGGCTCGCCGGTCATGGGCTTGGCCATGAAGGTGGCGGCCACATCATGCTTGAGCGCCGCTTCGCGCATGGTGCGCTTGAACACCAGGATCTGGTCGGCCAGGGACAGCGCGTCGCCGTGACGGAAGTTGATCTCCATCTGCGCCGTGCCGTCCTCGTGGATCAGGGTGTCGAGATCCAGCTCCTGCAACTCGCACCAGTCGTAGACGTCCTCGAACAGCGGGTCGAATTCGTTGGCGGCCTCGATGGAGAACGACTGGCGCCCGGTTTCCGGACGCCCGGAGCGGCCCACCGGCGGCTGCAGCGGGTAGTCGGGGTCGTCGCTGCGCTTGGTCAGGTAGAACTCCATTTCCGGCGCCACGATCGGCTGCCAGCCATGGTCGGCATAGAGTTTGAGGACCTTCTTGAGCACGTTGCGTGGCGACAGCTCGATGGGGTTGCCTTGCTTGTCGTAGGTGTCGTGGATCACCTGGGCGGTGGGCTCGATGGCCCAGGGCACCAGGTACACCGCGTTATGGTCCGGGCGGCAGATCATGTCGATGTCCGCCGGGTCCAGCAGTTCGTAATAGATGTCGTCTTCGACATAGTCGCCGGTCACGGTCTGCAGCAGCACGCTCTCGGGCAGGCGCATGCCTTTTTCGGCGATGAACTTGTTGGTCGGCGAGATCTTGCCCCGGGTGATGCCGGTCAAGTCGCCGATCAAGCATTCGACTTCTGTGATCTTGTGGTCTTTCAACCAATCGGTGAGCTGGTCGAGGTTGGTACTCATAAATGCCTCTAGGCTGAGTTTCCTGACTCTCTATTAAGTCAGGCGTTGTGTGACGCTTCGGCGTCGCGCTGTTTTGCCCGCTCGCGGCAGGCATCACCAAAAGCCTGGAAGATGGCCAGGTAGTGAGGATTGCAGCTTACCTGCCATTCGGGGTGCCATTGCACCCCCAAAGCAAAAGCCTTGCTCCTATCGACGGAAATCGCCTCGACCAGCCCGTCCGGAGCACGCGCCTCGACCCGCAAGCCCGGAGCCAGACGCTCCACGCCCTGGGCATGGATGGAATTGACCTGCAGGGTTTGCGGCAGGCCCAGGTCGGCCAACACGCCACCAGCCTCGACATGCAGTTCATGGGCCGGGGCGTACCAGTCATCCAGGGGCTGGCCGGGTTCATCCCCATGGCGGTGGTCCATGAACGGCGGCACCTGGTGCACGTTCTGGTGCAGGCTGCCGCCCAGGGCGACGTTCATTTCCTGGAATCCGCGGCAGATGCCCAGCACCGGGACCCCGGCCTCGACGGCGGCCTGGAGCAGCGGCAAGGTGGCGGCGTCCCGTGCAGAATCATGAGCAGTGCCCGGCGCGCTGGCCTGGCCCTGATAATGGAAAGGTTCGATATTGGAAGGGGAGCCGGTAAAGAGGATACCGTCCAGTCCGTCCAGAATATCGGACGGTGCCAACAATGGAGCCAGGGATGGGAGGATCACCGGCAGGCCCTGGGCCGCGGTGGCCACTGCCTGGACATACTCGTCGCCACTGATGTGGTAAGCGTGCAGACCGATCTGCCTGGAGCAGGCGGTGACGCCGATTAACGGCCGGCGAGACATGAAACACCCCGGTATTATTGATGTTATGGGTTTGAGCCGAGCTTAGCCTTGTTCATTTTTTTACACAACACCCCTGTAAAAGATACAACACAGCTCACTCAAGCCTGGGGCAGGCAGGGTGCCAGAGCCCATAAAAGCGCCCTGTTTTACTGCAAAAATGCCCCGCCAGCCCTTTATTAGGGCAAAAAAGGCCTCGCTTGACTTCGGCATGCCGTTCGGGTTGACTGAAACCAGAAAAGATCAATGATTGATATTTTTAACAACAAAGGTGTTGCATCATGTCGGTACCCCCGCGTGCCGTTCAGCTTAACGAAGCGAACGCGTTCCTTAAGGAACATCCTGAGGTTCTGTACGTCGACCTTCTGATTGCGGATATGAATGGTGTGGTGCGCGGCAAGCGCATCGAACGCACCAGCCTCCACAAGGTTTACGAAAAAGGCATCAACCTCCCGGCTTCCCTCTTTGCTCTGGATATCAACGGCTCCACGGTGGAAAGCACCGGCCTGGGCCTGGATATCGGTGACGCCGACCGGATCTGCTATCCGATCCCCGACACGCTCTCCAACGAACCCTGGCAGAAGCGCCCCACCGCACAGCTGCTGATGACCATGCACGAGCTGGAAGGCGAGCCGTTCTTCGCCGACCCCCGTGAAGTGCTGCGCCAGGTAGTGAGCAAGTTCGACGAACTGGGCCTGACCATCTGCGCCGCGTTCGAACTGGAGTTCTACCTGATCGACCAGGAGAACGTGAACGGCCGTCCACAGCCTCCACGCTCGCCGATCTCCGGCAAGCGCCCGCAATCGACCCAGGTCTACCTGATCGACGACCTCGACGAATATGTCGATTGCCTGCAGGACATCCTCGAAGGCGCCAAGGAACAAGGCATCCCGGCCGACGCCATCGTCAAGGAAAGCGCCCCGGCGCAGTTCGAAGTCAACCTGCACCACGTCGCCGACCCGCTCAAGGCCTGCGATTACGCAGTACTGCTCAAGCGCCTGATCAAGAACATCGCCTACGACCATGAAATGGACACCACATTCATGGCCAAGCCTTATCCAGGCCAGGCGGGCAATGGTCTGCACGTCCATATCTCGGTGCTGGACAAGGATGGCAAGAACATCTTCACCAGCGAGGATCCCGAGCAGAACGCCGCGCTGCGTCACGCGATCGGCGGTGTGCTCGAGACCCTGCCAGCGTCGATGGCGTTCCTGTGCCCGAACGTCAACTCGTACCGGCGTTTCGGCGCCCAGTTCTACGTGCCGAACGCGCCGAGCTGGGGCCTGGACAACCGTACCGTAGCGCTGCGCGTACCGACTGGTGCACCAGACGCGGTACGTATCGAGCACCGGGTAGCCGGTGCCGATGCCAACCCCTACCTGCTGATGGCTGCCGTCCTGGCGGGCGTGCACCACGGCCTGACCAACAAGGTCGAGCCAAGCACGCCAATCGAGGGTAACGCCTACGAACAGGTTGAGCAGAGCCTGCCGAACAACCTGCGCGATGCCCTGCGCGAGCTGGACGACAGCGAGATCCTCAACAAGTACATCGATCCGAAGTACATCGACATCTTCGTCGCGTGCAAGGAAAGCGAGCTGGAAGAGTTCGAACACTCCATCTCCGACCTCGAGTACAACTGGTACCTGCACACCGTCTGAACGGTCGGCAGCCAAGAACGCCGCGTAGCCCAAGGCTCGCGGCGTTTTTTTATGCCCGTGATACGTGATCGTGGCTCATGCCTGCCGCTACAGGAAACAGAGCCCTGGCGTACAATGCCGGCTGTCCAACAGGAGACCCCGATGACCCGCACCGCCCCCCTTCGCAAGCCCCAGGCTCGCAGCCAGGCCCGGATCGACTCGATACTCGACGCCGCCCGCACCCTGCTGGCCGCCGAGGGCGTGGCCAGCCTGTCGATCTACAGCGTGGCCGAAAGGGCGCAGATTCCACCCTCATCGGTCTATCACTTCTTCGCCAGCGTCCCGGCCCTGCTGGAAGCCCTCACCGCCGATGTCCACGCTGCGTTCCGCGCCTGCCTCCAGGCCCCCATCGACCACGGCCAGCTCACCAGCTGGCGGGATCTGTCACGCCTGGTGGAGCAGCGCATGCTGGCCATCTACGACGAAGACGCCGCGGCCCGCCAGTTGATCCTGGCGCAACACGGCCTCACCGAGGTGACCCAGGCCGACCGCCAGCATGACCTGGAGCTGGGTGAGCTGATGCTCCAGCTGTTCGACCGGCACTTCGAACTACCTGCACTGCCCCGGGATGTGGACGTGTTCGCCCTGGCCATGGAGCTGGGCGATCGGGTCTACGCACGCTCGGTGCAGCAGCACGGGCAAATCACTGCCCGCATGGCCGAGGAAGGCATGCGGGTGTTCGACGCCTACCTGGGCCTGTACCTGCCGCCCTACCTGCCCAAGCGCTCTACGCAGCCCTGAAGCCGGACCTGAACTTCAGACCTGGCGCAGCAGCAGCTTGTCGATGTGGTGGTCCACGGTCTTGTGGATGATCAGGTTGGCCCGCTCCCGGGTGGGCAGGATGTTCTCGACGAGGTTCTTCAGGTTCACCCGGTCCCAGGTATCGGACGCCATGGCCAGGGCCTCGGGGTCGGAGAGCCCCTTGAACTTGTTGAAGTAGGAATCCGCCGACTGGAACGCGGTGTTCTTCAGGTACACGAAGCGCTCCAGGTACCAGGTCTTGATGGCTTGCGGCGCGGCGTCGACATAGATCGAGAAGTCGATGAAGTCCAGGGCATGCAGGCCCTGCCCTTGCGCGCCCTGCAGGACATTCAGGCCTTCGAGGATGACGATGTCCGGCGCCTCCACCGACTGCGTTTCATCGGCCAGGATGTCGTAGCGGACATGGGAGTAGATGGGAATCTGCGCAGTCTCGCCGCGCCGGCACACCGCCTGCAGGAACTCCAGGAACAGCGGTTCGTCGTAGGACTCGGGAAACCCCTTGCGGTGCAGGATGTTCTTTTCCTGCAGGGTGGCCAGGGGAAAAAGGAACGAATCGGTGGTCACCAAGTGCACATTGGGCTTGCCTGGCCAGTAGGCCAGCAATGCTGCCAGGACCCGGGCAAAGCTGCTCTTGCCCACCGCGACACTACCGGACACGCCGATCACATAGGGCACCCTGGCCCCGGCCTGCGGCGCCTTCAATGCTTGCACCCGGGTTGCGTGCAAATGCAGCAGGCGCGACAAAGGAAGCAGGATCTGCCTCACCTCCTCGGGCGCCATGGGCTGGGTCGGGCTGGTCAGCGTCTCCATCTCGGACGGTGCCAGGCTCATGGGTTCCCCGGCCCGGAGAGCGGCCCAACGGTCGCGATCGAACTCCAGGTACCCTGCGTTTGGACCCTGCTTTGTTGTCATGTCTGTACTGTTCAGGCCGTGCGAAAGCAGGGAAAGTATCAAATCTGACCGGTATTTACAGCGTCCATGAAAAAAGCCCCGCAGGGCTCGTACCCTCCGGGGCTGTCTACGGCGGCATTCACAACTTGGCGATCGAGACCTCGGTGGACTTCACGAAGGCGATCACTTCACTGCCGATGGACAGTTCCAACTCCTTGACCGAGCGCGTGGTGATCACCGAAGTGACAATGCCGGAAGCGGTCTGCACGTCGATTTCCGACAGTACATCACCCTCGACGATCTCCTTGATGGTGCCCTTGAACTGGTTGCGAACGTTGATGGCTTTGATGGTCATGGTATTTCTCCTGGGGTCGAAAAACAGAACTGCAAGTTTCAAGCGGTCAGCTGCAAGCCCAAGCACGACACTCTTGCTTGCCGCTGCTCTAGAGCGCCCAACGCAACTGCGTGGGCAAAGGTGAAACGGGTTCCGGCTCGGGCGGCGACCCGGGCAATGACAACACGCGATTGAGCACTTCGGTCTCCAGCGCCGCCAGGCGATGGGAACCTCGCACTCGCGGGCGCGGCAGCTCGACGTGCAGGTCCAGGCCGACCTCGCCGTCTTCGATCAGGATCACCCGATCGGCGATCGCCACCGCTTCGCTGACATCGTGGGTCACCAGCAGCACGGTGAAGCCATGCTGCTGCCACAAGCGCTCGATCAACTGCTGCATCTCGATCCGGGTCAGGGCATCCAGGGCCCCCAGCGGCTCATCCAGCAGCAACAGCCGTGGTTGATGGATCAGCGCCCGGGCCAGGGCGACGCGCTGCTTCTGGCCACCGGACAAGGCCGCCGGCCATTCATTGGCCCGATCCGCCAGGCCCACCGCCTCCAGGGCCTCCAGGGCCTGGGGCCGCCAGTTGCCCTTGAGTCCGAGCCCGACGTTGTCGATCACCTTCTTCCAGGGCAGCAGGCGCGCGTCCTGGAACATCAACCGGGTGTCCTCGCGAGCCTCGGCCAGCGGCGCGGCGCCAGCCAGCAACTGGCCAGCGCTGGGCTGGTCGAGGCCGGCCAGCAAGCGCAGCAAGGTGCTCTTGCCACAGCCGCTGCGCCCCACCACCGCGACGAACTGGCCAGCGGGAATGTGCAAGTCGATTTCCCGCAGCACCTGCCGCGAGCCGAAGGTCTTCTGCAGCTTGCGCACCGCCAACGGGATGCCCCGCAGCAGCCGCGGCGGTTGCTGGGCAGTCATTGCGCACCTCCCCTGGCGACCTGGTAGGCCGGGTGCCAACGCAGCCAGACCCGCTCCAGGCCACGCGCGGCAAGGTCAGCGAGTTTGCCCAGCACGGCGTACATGACGATGGCCAGCACCACCACGTCGGTCTGCAGGAACTCCCGGGCATTCATCGCCAGGTAGCCGATACCGGAACTGGCGGAAATGGTCTCGGCGACGATCAAGGTCAGCCACATGAAACCCAGGGCGAAGCGCACCCCCACCAGGATCGAAGGCAAGGCACCGGGCAGGATCACCTGGCGAAACAGGGCGAAGCCCGACAGCCCATAGCTGCGGGACATTTCCACCAGTGCCGGATCGACGTTGCGGATGCCGTGGTAAGTGTTGAGGTAGATCGGGAACAAGGTCCCCAGGGCGACCAGGAAGATCTTTGCCGACTCATCGATGCCGAACCACAGGATCACCAACGGGATCAGCGCCAGGTGCGGCACGTTGCGGATCATCTGCACCGAGCTGTCCAGCAGGCGCTCGCCCCATTTCGACAGGCCGGTGATGAAGCCCAGCGCCAGGCCGATGCCGCCACCGATCAGGAAGCCCAGCCCGGCGCGCCAGCCGCTGATGGCCAGGTGGGTCCAGATATCGCCGCTGCGGATCAGGTTGGCCCCGGCCTCGATCACCGCGCTGGGTGCCGGCAGGATGCGCGTCGACAGCCAGCCGGCCGAAACCGCCAGCTGCCACACCGCGAGCAACAGCAGCGGCAGCACCCAAGGCGCCAACCGTTGCACTATGCGTTCTCTGCTCATGGCCGCACCTCAGCTCTGGGACGCGGCTTTGGGGATGATGTCGTTGGCCACCATCTCGCCGAACGGGCTGACATAACCGGCAGCCTCCGGCAGCTTGGGCCGCTCGATGTCCAGGTGCGGGAACAGCAGTTCGGCCACCCGATAGGACTCTTCCAGATGCGGATAACCGGAGAAGATGAAGGTATCGATCCCCAGGTCCGCGTACTCCTGCATCCGCGCCGCCACCGTAGGCCCATCGCCTACCAGGGCGGTGCCAGCGCCACCGCGCACCAGGCCGACTCCGGCCCAGAGGTTGGGGCTGACTTCCAGCTTGTCGCGACGACCGCCGTGCAGGGCCGCCATGCGCTGCTGCCCCACGGAATCGAAGCGCGCCAGGGACGCCTGGGCCCGGGCGATGGTCTCGTCATCCAGGTGGGAGATGAGTTTTTCCGCGGCTTTCCAGGCTTCTTCGTTGGTTTCCCGCACGATCACGTGCAGGCGAATGCCGAAGCGTACGCTGCGCCCTTGCCGAGCGGCCTTTTCCCGTACTTGGCGGATCTTCTCGGCCACGGCGGCGGGCGGCTCGCCCCAGGTCAGCACCATGTCCACCTGTTCGGCGGCCAGGTCCTGGGCCGCCTCCGAAGATCCACCGAAATACAGCGGCGGACGCGGTTGCTGCAAGGGTGGATAGAGCAGCTTGGCGCCCTTCACACTGATGTGCTGGCCGTCGTAGTCGACGGTCTCGCCTTCCAGTACCCGACGCCAGATCCGGGTGAACTCCACCGAAGCCTGGTAGCGCTCTTCATGGTCGAGGAACAAGCCATCGCCGGCCAGCTCGTCGGGGTCGCCACCCGTCACCAGGTTGAACAGCGCCCGTCCGCCGGACAGTCGGTCCAGGGTCGCTGCCTGGCGCGCCGCCACCGTCGGGGAAATGATCCCGGGGCGCAGGGCCACCAGGAACTTCAGGCGCTGGGTCACTGGAATCAGCGAGGCCGCCACCAGCCAGGAATCCTCGCAGGAGCGCCCGGTAGGGATCAGCACCCCACCGAAACCCAGGCGGTCGGCGGCCTGGGCGATCTGCTGCAGGTAACCATGATCGACGGCGCGGGCGCCTTCGGCGGTGCCAAGGTAATGGCCATCGCCGTGGGTGGGCAGGAACCAGAAGATATTGAGGCTCATGGAGTGGTCTCCTAAGGGGTCGGGTTACGGCGCTTTGGCCACGGCGGCGCCGGGCGTCCAGATCACGTCTTTGATGTTCAGGGGCTTGGGAATCAGCTTGAGCTGGTAGAAGCTGTCGGCGATTTTCTGTTGTGCGGCGATCACTTCCGGGGTCAGGAAGCCTGCGCCGTAGCCCTGGCGCTTGACCGAGGTCAGGGTGATCTCGGGGGACAGGCCCAGCAGCGGCGCCACCTGTTGGGTGACCTCCTGCGGGTTGGCCCTGGACCATTCGCCCACCGCCCGCACTTCCTCTACCAGGGTCTTGATCACCTCAGGGTGCTGTTGCGCATAGGGCTTGGTGGCCAGGTAGAACTGGTGGTTGTCGACGATGCCGCTGCCATCACGCAGGGTTCGCGCTTGCAGCTGCTGTTCGGCGGCGGCCTGGTATGGGTCCCAGATCACCCAGGCATCGACGCTGCCACGCTCGAAAGCGGCGCGGGCATCGGCCGGAGGCAAGAACACAGTCTGGATGTCGCTGTACTTCAGGCCGGCATCTTCCAGGGCGCGGACCAGCAAGTAATGGACGTTGGAGCCTTTGTTCAGCACCACTTTCTTGCCCTTGAGCTCCTGCACCGAGCGGATCGGCGAGTCCTTGGGCACCAGGATCGCTTCGCTCAGGGGCGCCGGCGGCTCATAGGCCACGTAGAGCAGGTCGGCGCCAGCAGCCTGGGCGAACACTGGCGGGGTCTCGCCGGTCACGCCGAAGTCGATGGAGCCGACGTTCAGCCCCTCCAGCAGTTGCGGACCACCGGGAAACTCGGTCCATTGCACGTCGACACCTTGCTGGGCCAGGCGCTTCTCCAGGGAGCCCTTGGCCTTGAGCAGGACCAGGGTGCCGTACTTCTGATAACCGATACGCAGGGTCTCGGCCTGGGCTTGGACAATGGCACCGAAGGACACAGCCGCAGCAAACAGAGCGACCAGACCACGGCGCAAAATGACAGGGCGCATGGCGCTCTCCTTTTGGCTCTTGGGTTATGGCTGCACCTGCTTGCCCGTTGGCGGGCGAGTAAGGCCAGTGATGCAAATCAGGGGTGTGGCTCAGATACTCCAGCGAGCACTGAGCAGGCGTTCGTTCAGCAGGCCCGGGTCCAGCGGCCTGGGTCGGCGCGCCAGGGCGCTGTGGAACTGCTCCAGGGCTTCGCGCAGGCGCTGCTCCAGGGCCTCGGCCAATTGTGGCTGGGCGCTGCCTTCGCCATAGGCGATCTGACTGTCCTCGGCAAAGATGCCCTGCAGCATTTCCTGGGCCTTGAGCGCCGACAGCACCGGTTTCAAGGCGTAATCCACCGCCAGCATATGGGCGATGCTGCCGCCGGTGGCCATGGGCAGCACCACCTTGTGGTGCAAGGCGCGCTCGGGCAGCAGGTCGAGCAGGGTCTTGAGCGCTCCGGAGAAAGACGCCTTGTACACCGGGGTAGCGATCAACAAACCATCGGCCTGTTCGATCTGCTGCAGCAGGTCGATGATCCTGGGGCTGTCGAAGCGGGCATGGAGCAGGTCTTCGGCGGGGAAATCCCGCACCTGGTAGCTGACCACCTCCACGCCCTGCTGCTGCAACCAGCGCCTGGCCAACTCCAGCAGCACCCCGGAACGGGAGCGTTGGCTGGGACTGCCACCGAGAGAGACCACCAGCATGCAGGGATTCCTTGAGCGATTGGGGCGATTCGCGGGATGCGATCTCACCGGACTGAACAGACCTTAACAGTCTATTTTTATATCCATAAATCTTATTTTTTCATTTGTTTATTCCTTATATGAATATAAGGAACGCCGTTTCGCAGGCCAAAAAAAAAGGCCGTCGAAACGGCCTGAAAACCCCTGCTTTGTGGATCTGTCATGCGCCTCAACGGTTGGGTTGTGGAGTCAGCCGCAGGTAGGGCTTCACCGCGCGATAGCCTTTGGGAAAACGCCGCTTGATTTCCTCTTCGTCCTTGAGGGACGGCACGATCACCACTTCGTCACCGTCCTGCCAGTTGGCCGGGGTGGCCACCTTGTAGTTGTCGGTGAGTTGCAGCGAGTCGATCACCCGCAGGATCTCGTGGAAATTGCGTCCGGTGCTGGCCGGGTAGGTGATGGTCAGGCGGATTTTCTTGTTCGGGTCGATGATGAACAGCGAGCGCACGGTCAGGGTGTCGCTGGCATTGGGATGGATCAGGTCGTAGAGGTCCGAGACCTTGCGGTCGGCGTCGGCCAGGATCGGGAAGTTGACCCGGGTGTCCTGGGTCTCGTTGATGTCCTCGATCCAGCGGTGATGGGAATCCACCGGGTCCACCGACAGGGCAATCGCCTTGACCCCGCGCTGGGCGAATTCGTCCTTGAGCTTGGCGGTAAAACCCAGCTCGGTGGTGCAAACCGGGGTGAAGTCCGCCGGATGGGAAAACAGCACGCCCCAGCGATCGCCCAGCCACTCGTGGAAACGAATCTTGCCGGCACTGGAATCCTGTTCGAAGTCGGGGGCGATGTCGCCCAGTCTGAGGCTCATGGGTGCTGCTCCTGTGAGTGCGTGATGACGCTACTCTGCCTGGGGCGCAGTTTATTTAAAAAGAATAAATATCGATTTATTAAGATCGAAAATGAATATTAAAAATCTCTTCACTGGACTCGCGAACAGGCCGGGCACACTCTTGGCCACAAGGTTCGAGAAGGCCTTGAGTAGCTGCAAGAAAGAGGGGAATTCAGGAAGGGCTCACGGGGGTGGGCCTGACTTGGAACGAAGCCTCGCCCGGCATTGCGCCGGGCGAGGTTTTTTATTGCCGATTACAGCAGCGGGATCGAGTAGCTGACGATCAGGCGGTTTTCGTCCTGGGAACGAGTATTGGCCAGGTCGGTACGCCACATGGCGTTTTTCCAGGCAAAGCCCAGGTTCTTCAGCGGGCCTTCCGGAATGACATAGGCAACGGTCAGGTCGCGCTCCCACTCGGTCTTGCTGCCCAAGGCGGTATCGATGTTGTTGCCACGCAGGTAGACCGCGTTGGCGGTCAGGCCTGGCAGGCCGACCTTGGCGAAGTCATAACCGTAGCGAACTTGCCAGGTACGCTCGCCAGCGCGGGCGAACTTCTGGATCTGCATGTCGGTGATGGTGCTGTTGGACGAGCCATCGCCCTGGTTCAGCCAAGGGAAGTCGCTGTCGCCCTTGGTGTACTGGTAGCCGGCACCGAAGGTATGGCCTTCGATCGAGTACAGGGCCAGGTAGCTATACAGGTCGTTGTCGACCTTGCCCTTGGTGACCTTGTTGCCGTAGTAACCAGTGGTGTAGTAACTGGAGGTATCGCCATTGCGGCCATCGTCGCGGCTGCGGTAGTAGCGCAGGTCGCTCTTCAGGACGCCCGGGCCGATTGCCCAGTTATGCACCAGGCCGAGGAAGTTCTGGTTGTAGAAGTTCTTCAGTTCGCCGTAGTAGTACGAAGCGGTCAGATCCTTGGTGATCTTGTAGTCGGCACCGGCGTAGTAGAACTTGTTGCTGAACTCGCCTTTCGGGTAGTTCGAGCCAGCGTTGGCGCCCGCGATGGACAGGCCTTCGTTGTTGCTCGAGTTACGACCCTTGGCGCGCTCGACCTGGCCTGCGGTCAGGGTCAGGTCCTTGATTTCGTTGGAGGTGATCTGGCCGCCCTGGAAGGTTTGTGGCAGCAGGCGACCGTCGTTGTACTTGATCACCGGGTTGTTCGGCAGCAGGGTACCGACCTTCAGCTCTGTCTGGGAAACCTTGACCTTACCGGTCAGGCCCAGGCTGGCGAAGTCATGAACAGCCTTGTTGCCATCGCTCGGGAAGATGGTGCCGCCAGAAGCGGTACCAGAAGAGTTACCGCTCGTGGCCGGCGAGGAATCCAGGCGCAGGCCATACAGCGCAATGGCATCGACGCCGAACTGGACAGTGCCCTGGGTGTAACCCGAGGTGAAACGCAGATCGAAGCCTTGGCCCCACTCTTCGTTCTTGTTCGGGCCAGTACCGTCACGGTTATCGGTGTTGATGTAGAAGTTACGCAGCCCCAGGGTGGCCTTGCTGTCCTCGATGAAACCAGCGGCGCCTGCCTGCTGCGCCAAAACCCCTACGGCCACAGCCAGGGCCAAGGTGGACTTGTTCATGTATCGCTCCTCTCGTTTTCTAATTCTTGTGGTTCCTGGCCCCAGATCGATACGCCCGGGTGCCACAGATGCGCGATTAGCGCCAGACCGTGACTGATAAGTCAATCGTAACGATCTGTGTCTTCGACCAATGTCTAATCGCAGTTATTTGGTCCATGCAGGTTAATGAATAACTCATAAACCCAAAAAGAATTATTCCATTCTTTCTCATACCCTTCAGGAATAAAGCTCGCCATCCGTCAGCCAAAAGCTCCAGCGTAGACGCCTGCGAGCCCATTCCTGAAAAATATTTTCCCGCCGCTATTTCTTCCAGGCCCTCGGCCAGATCAATGAATAACGTCATAAGGGATCAAAAAAGCGACGCAATCATGGCTAAGAGCCTATCCTCCCGTCAATTTGTTACAGTTTTAGTATCGAAATGAAATTATTCTGAAATACACAGCGCCGCGATCCGATCCCATGATCGAACCGCGGCGCTGGTGTAGCAGAAGGAAGGATTTCAGAGGGCTTTTTCGAAGATCTTCGAATTGCGCTGGTAGTTGTACAGCGAGGCCCGCGCCGATGGCAGGCGCTCCACACTGCTGGGCGCGAAGCCCCGCTCACGGAACCAGTGGGCCGTGCGCGTGGTGAGCACGAACAGGGTCTTGAGTCCCTGGGCCCGGGCCCGGGCCTCGATCCTTTCCAACAGTTCATCACCACGCTTGCCGTGCCGATACTCCGGGCTCACCGCCAGGCAGGCCAGCTCGCCAGCGTCGGAATCGGCGATCTGGTACAACGCGGCGCAGGCGATGATCATGCCCTCGCGCTCAACCACGCTGAACTGCTCGATCTCCCGCTCCAGCACCTCGCGGGAACGGCGCACCAGGATGCCCTGCTCTTCCAGCGGGCTGATCAGGTCCAGCAGGCCGCCGACATCCTCGATCGCCGCTTCGCGCACACGCTCGAACTGCTCCTGGGCTACCAGGGTGCCACCGCCATCGCGGGTGAACAGTTCGGTCAGCAAGGCGCCATCTTCGGCATAGCTGACGATATGGCTGCGCCCTACCCCACCCCGGCAAGCCTCGGCCGCCGCATCCAGCAGCTCGGCCTGGTAGTTCGCGCCCAGGCGCTGCAAATGAGCCGGAACCTGCTGCGGACGCAGCTCACGCACCAGCTTGCCGCTCTCGTCCAGCAGGCCCGGATCCGCCCCGAACAACAACAGTTTGTCGGCGCCCAGGTCGATGGCCGCGCGAGTGGCGACATCTTCACAGGCCAGGTTGAAGGTTTCCCCGGTGGGCGAATAGCCCAGGGGCGACAACAGGACGATGGAACGCTCGTCCAGCAGGCGGTTGATACCCTTGCGATCGACCCGGCGCACCTCGCCGGTGTGGTGGTAGTCGACGCCTTCGAGCACGCCGATCGGCCGCGCGGTCACCAGGTTGCCGCTGGCGACCCGCAGCCGCGAGCCCTGCATCGGCGAGGAGGCCATGTCCATGGACAGGCGCGCTTCGATGGCGATGCGCAGCTGGCCCACGGCGTCGATCACGCACTCCAGGGTGGCGGCATCGGTGATCCGCATCCCGTGGTGGTAATGCGGAGTCAGGCCGCGGGCGGCAAGGCGTGATTCGATCTGCGGACGGGAACCATGCACCAGCACCAGGCGCACTCCCAGGCTGTGCAGCAGCACCAGGTCGTGGACGATATTGCCGAAGTTGGGATGTTCAACACCGTCGCCGGGCAGCATGACCACGAAGGTGCAGTCGCGGTGGGCATTGATGTAGGGAGACGCGTGGCGGAGCCAATTGACGTATTCGGGCATGAACCTGAGCCTGTAAATAAAAAGCAGCCTATGGAAGGACGAAACGGAAAACGCACAGCGGGCTGATGGTTATCGTCGGAACAGGCTTGGCGACACGCTTACTCTCCTCATGGGTACGGACAGGGACGACGGCAATTTACTGAAATTGGGCCGGCTTCAGGCAGTAATGTTCAATCAATTCCCGTAATAGATGCACGGTAGGCTGCAAGCGTGACATTTCCAGGTACTCCCCCGGCTGGTGGGCACAGGCGATATCCCCCGGGCCAAGGACCAGGGTCTGGCAACCAAGGCGCTGAAGATAAGGCGCTTCGGTGCCGAACGCCACTGCTTCGGCACGATGCCCGGTCAAGCGCTCCGCCACTCGCACCAGCTCGGCGTCCTCGGGCTGCTCGAACGGTGGAACGGCAGGAAACAGCGGCGCATAGTCGATCTGCACTTCGTGCCGTTCGGCCACAGGCCTGAGCTTCTGCCGGATCGCCTCACGCAGGGCTTGCGGGTCCATGCCCGGCAGGGGCCGCAGGTCGAACTCCAGCGAACACTGGCCACAGATACGGTTGGGGTTGTCGCCACCGTGGATGCAGCCGAAGTTCAGGGTCGGCTGTGGCACGCCAAATTGCGGATTGCGAAACTCACGCTGCCACTGCAGGCGCAGGCCACGCAGTTCGCCGATGGCATCGTGCATGGCCTCCAGGGCACTGCGCCCCAGGCTCGGATCCGACGAATGGCCGCTGCGCCCGAGGATGTCGATACGCTCCATCATCACCCCCTTGTGCAGGCGGATCGGCTTGAGCCCGGTGGGCTCGCCGATCACCGCCGCGCGCCCCAGGGGCCGTCCGGCATCCGCCAGGGCCCGGGCTCCGGCCATGGAGCTTTCCTCATCGCAGGTGGCCAGGATCAGCAACGGCTGCTTGAACGGTTGTTCGAGCAACGGCCGCACCGCCTCGATGGCCAGGGCGAAGAAGCCCTTCATGTCGCAGCTGCCAAGACCGACCCAGCGCCCGTCGACCTCGGTCAGCTTCAGTGGGTCGGTCTGCCACAGCGCGGCGTCGAACGGCACGGTGTCGCTGTGTCCGGACAGCACCAGGCCGCCAGGACCACTGCCGAAGCTGGCCAGCAGGTTGAACTTGCCGGGGCTGACCTGCTGGATGTCGCAGGCAAAACCCAGGTCGCCGAGCCAAGCGGCGAGCAGGTCGATGACTGGCCGATTGGACTGGTCCAGAGCCGCCTGGGTGCAGCTCACCGAAGGGGCGGCGATCAACGCGGCGAATTGATCCTTCATCGATGGCAATGGCATGGGCGGGCTCCGGAATGTCCAAGACGAGACCCATCATAGGGGCTGTTGCCCCGCCGAAGGAACCGCGGCGGCACCTGTCGACGCCTTGTCCTGTACACTGCACGACCTTGGCAGCCAACTCTTCCCCGGCTGCGCTCCCGATCCTGGATTGTCCGGCCATGCAGAAAGAAACCGAAATCAAACTCCGCGCCAGCCGCGAGACCCTCGCCGCCCTGCGCGAGCACCCGCTGCTGAAGAAACGCAACAAAAGTGGCTGGGAACGCCGTGAACTGATGAACCAGTACTTCGACAGCCCGGACCGCGACCTGGCCCAGGCCAAGGTGGCCCTGCGCCTGCGCCGCGATGGCGACGTGGTGATCCAGACCCTCAAGACTCGTGGCCAGAGCATCGCCGGCCTGTCCGTACGCAACGAGTACGACTGGCAGCTACCCAAGGCCAAGCTCGACCTGAAGAAGCTCGACGATCAATGTTGGCCCGAAGCCCTGGCCGAGCTGGACAAGAAGACCCTCAAGCCGATGTTCACCACCGATTTCGTCCGCGAGCGCGCGGAAATCGCCTGGGGTCGCGGCAAGGCCAAGGTGGTGATCGAAGCGGCCCTGGACCTGGGCCAGGTGGTCGCCGGCAAGCACAAGGAAGAGATCTGCGAGCTGGAGCTGGAACTGCGCGAAGGCGAACCGGCCGCCCTGCTGGAACTGGCCTCGGAACTGGCCATGACCCTGCCGCTGATGCCCTGCGATATCAGCAAGGCCGAGCGCGGCTACCGCCTGTTCGATGCCGGCAGCTACACCCTGAGCCTGCCGGCTCCGCAACTGACTGCCGAAACATCGCTGGACGAAGCCTTCGCTGCCCTGGCCTGGCACCTGCTGGGCAGCAGCCAGCGCCTGGCCGAACAGTACCGCTTCAACGGCCACTGGCGCCTGCTGCAGGATTGGGTGGAAAACCTCGCCGAGTTGCGCGCCCTGGCCAGCAGCCTGGGCCAGGCGGCGCCACGCCAGTCCACCGCCGAACTGCGCAGCGCCCTGGACGCGCTGCTCGAAGACTGGCGTCCGCTGGTACAAGCCGGCCTCGATGACGAAGACGTGCGCAAGGCCGCTCCGGAACAGTTCATCGAAGAACTGCAAGACGTGCGCTGGGGCCTGTTCTCGCTGAATACCTCGCGCTGGCTGCTGGCCCGGGCCTGGACCGCCGAGCGCAACACCCGGGGCAATCGCCAGGGTGCCGCGCGCCTGGACAGCTGGCTGCCACGCCTGCTGGCCGAAGAAGCCACTTCCCTGCAATTGCCGCGCTACCAGCAGCAACCCGAGGACCTGGCCGAGCAACTGCCGCGCATCGAGCGCATCCAGGCCTGGCTGCACCACGCCCGCGGCGTGCTGGAGATCCCCGAGCTGGACCGCCTCTATGGTGAGCTGAACAAGCTGGCGCAGCTGGCCAACGAACCTATCAGCGACGAAGCCCTGGCGGCACGCAAGCAGCAAGCCATCGCGGTCTTTCAGAACCGTGCCTGGAAGACCCTGCTGCGCATGTGATCAGCGCTGCAGCGGCAGGCTGGTGGTGGACTTGATCTCCGACAGGGCAACGATCGAGTTCACCTCCTGGATACCCGGCACCATGGACAGCTTCTCGAAGAAGAAGCGCTCGTAGGCCTCGATATCTGCCGCCACCACCCGCAGCAAGAAGTCCACTGCTCCCATCAGCACGTAGCACTCCAGCACTTCCGGGAAACCACGGATCGCCTCGGTGAACTCGGTGAAGTTGGAGCGACCGTGGGCATTGAGCTTGATCTCGGCGAAGATCTGCGTGTTCAGCCCGATCTTCTTGCGATCCAGCAAGGTCACCTGGCCGCGAATCACCCCTTCCTCCTTCAAACGCTGGATCCGCCGCCAGCATGGTGACTGCGACAATCCCACCTGCTCGGCGATCTGCGCGCTGGATAGCGAGGCATCTTCCTGCAAGAGGGCGAGAATCCGGCGGTCATAGGCGTCCAGCTCGCTATGCATGAATAATCTCCAAATCAGTTAAATAGCGAATATTTCAATTCAATAAATTTGAATAATGATCAATCTTAGATAAGAAATACCCGAAACCGAATGTAAAAATTTCTCCATTGAATTGGAGACCACCATGCCCTCGCTCGACACCACCTTTGGCCCCTCGCCCCGTCCTGATGCCTGGAGCCCTAGCCAGGCCCATTGCCGCGTGCAGTACCAGTTGGCAGCCGACGCCGATGCCGATGTGCTGTGCCGGGTCCTCAACCATTTCGCCTTGCAGTTCCTGGTGCCACAACGGATCTCGATGCAACAGCAGGACGATATGCTGCACATGGAAGTGGAGCTTGCAGGCTTGAGCTGGCATCGCGCCGGAGTGATCGCCGAAAAACTGCGCAACCTGGTGTGCGTCTGCTCGGTCGAGCTGCAGCAACTGGAACCCATGCGCCTGCAAGCCGCTGGCTGAAGCCGGCAAAGTCCTGCAACCCTTGGTTGGCCGCCCCGGCGCTACCCGAAGGCTACCCTTGGCTGTTCCGGTCGGCTCTCGACCACGAGCAGGGAGAACCCCATGGGTGCCAACCATCTGCCCCGGGATCGCAAGCTGGAGCTGGGCAAGCTGCTGCGCGACTTGCAGGCGCAGGGGCGGATCAGCCAGGAAGCCGCCGGGCAGGTCATGGCGGCAAGGCAACATGACATCGGAGAACCCCGGCACCCGCTGGAAAACATCGCCGAACAGCAGTTGCCAGACCTGCATCAGCCGGGCCGCCAGCTGGACCTGGACAGCCTCACCGCCTGGCTCGCCCAGGAGGCCGGCCAGCCCTATCTACGCCTCGACCCACTGCAGATCGATGCAGCCGCCATCACCCCGCTGATGTCCCGGGCGTTCGCCCAGCGACACGGGATCCTCGCCATCGCCGTGGATACCCTGAGCGTGACCGTGGCCAGCGCCCAGCCCTATGTCAGCGCCTGGGAAGCCGACCTGGCCCATGCCCTGAAGCGCTCCGTGCGGCGGGTGCTGGCCAGCCCGGCGCAGATCCGTCACCTGACCCTGGAGTTCTATCGCCTTGCCAGGTCGGTCAGCGGCGCCAGCAACGAACATCGGGGCCGCGGCCCCGGCAACTTCGAGCAATTGCTCAAACCAGGCAACAGCGGCCAGGCGCCGGATGCCGACGACGCCCACATCGTCAATATCGTCGACTGGCTGCTGCAATACGCCTTCGCACAGCGAGCCAGCGATATCCATATCGAACCTCGGCGTGAACAGGGCAACCTGCGCTTGCGCATCGACGGCCTGCTGCACGAGGTCTACGCCTTCGAACCCCACGTGACCCAGGCCATCGTCAGCCGCCTCAAGAGCCTGGGCCGGATGAACGTCGCGGAACGTCGCAAGCCCCAGGATGGCCGGATCAAGACCCTCACTCCCGAGGGCAACGCCGTCGAGCTGCGGCTCTCGACCCTGCCCACCGCTTTCGGCGAGAAACTGGTGATGCGCATCTTCGATCCCCAGGTCCTGCTCAGGGACTTCGACCAGCTGGGTTTCGCCGCCGAGGACCTGGCGTGCTGGCAGGCCATGACCGCCCAGGCCCACGGCATCATCCTGGTCACCGGCCCCACCGGCTCGGGCAAGACCAGCACCCTCTACGCCACCCTGAAGAAGCTGGCCACGCCCCAGGTCAACCTGTGCACCATCGAGGACCCGATCGAGATGATCGAGCCGTCCTTCAACCAGATGCAGGTCCAGCACAACATCGACCTGGGCTTCTCCAGCGGTGTGCGTGCGCTGCTGCGCCAGGATCCGGACATCATCATGATCGGCGAGATCCGCGACCTGGAAACCGCCGAGATGGCCATCCAGGCCGCCCTCACCGGGCACCTGGTGCTGTCCACCCTGCATACCAACGATGCCCCGGGCGCCATCAGCCGCCTGCTGGAACTGGGCGTGCCGCACTACTTGATCAAGGCCACGCTACTCGGGGTCATGGCCCAGCGCCTGGTGCGCACCCTGTGCCGGCACTGCAAGCAACCGGTGGTTCTCGACGCGGATCAATGGCGCAGCCTGGCTCCGGCCGAACGACTGCCGGCGTCCCTGCACGCCCACCGCGCCATTGGCTGCGCCGAGTGCCGGGGCACCGGCTACCGCGGACGGGTCGGGATCTACGAAATCATGCGCTTGAACGATGTCTTGAGGCCCCTGATCCAGCCGGACCTCGACCTGGCCGGGCTGCGCCGCCTAGCCGCTGCCGACGGCATGCGCAGCCTGCGCCTGGCAGCCGCACAGAAGGTGACGCAAGGGCTGACCAGCCTGGAGGAAGCCCTGCGGGTCACGCCCTGTAACGAGTCCTGATAGTGCCACGAGGGCGCGCCCCAAGGGCTGGACTACGCTTTAGGCACAGCCGAAACGTGCAGGGAGCCGGGCATGAACATCCGCCACAACATGATCACTTCAGGGGCCATCAGCCTACTGGCTATCGCCCTGGTGGCCGGTATCGGCCTCTGGGGCCAGTCACGCCTGGCCAGCGCCCTGCATGACAACGAACTCAATGCCAGCGCCCTGCGCAACCACCTGGAAGCCGACATGATGCATGACGCCCTGCGGGCCGATGTGCTGCAAGCGCTGAGCAGCCAGCCTGGTGACGAGGCGGCGGGCAACGAGGTGCGCGACAGCCTGCGCGAGCACGGCGACTGGTTCCGCAAGTCCCTGGCCGAGAATGCCCGGCTGCCCCTGGCGCCGGATATCCGCCAGGCCATCGCCGAACTGCAGCCGGTGCTGGAGAACTACATCCGGGCCGCCCAGGACATTGCCGGGCTGGCCCTCAAGGATCCCCAGGCCGCACGCCTGCAGATGGCGGAGTTCTCCCAGCGCTTCACGGAAGTGGAAACCCGCAACGAGGCACTGAGCAGCAAGATCGAAGCCAGCAGCGCGCAAACCCGCGACCGTAGCGAAACGGCCGTGCGCCAGGCCGCCGGCTGGCTGATCGGTGGCAGCCTGTGCGCCGCCCTGGCCCTGTGCCTGCTGACCCGGCAACTGCTCAACCGCGTGCTCAAGCCCCTGGAGAAGTCAGTGGCCACGGCCCGGGCCATTGCCCAGGGCGACCTGACCCGCAGCATCAGCGTCGACAGCCACGACGAAGCCGGCCAGCTGCAACAGGCCCTGGGCGAAATGCAGGACAACCTGCGGCGGATGATCACCACCATCCGCCATGAAAGCGAGGAACTGCGTGGCCGCTCCCACAGCCTCAGCGGTACCTCGTCGAACATCGCCGACGGCGCCAGCGAGCAGGCCGATGGCGCCACCAACATGGCGGCGGCCATGGAGCAGATGATCAGCAACATCGCCCAGGTCGCCGAACATGCGCGTAATGCCCAGAGCATCTCGGCCCAGTCCGAATCCCTGGCCGGCAGCGGCGGCCAAGTGATACTCGGGGTGGTGGACGGCATGAGCCAGATTGCCGAGGCGGTCAACCAGTCCTCTGAAAGCATCACCGCCCTGGGCCAGTCCTCCGAAGAAATCCACTCGATCATCCAGGTGATCAACAGCATCGCCGAACAAACCAACCTGTTGGCGCTCAACGCCGCCATCGAGGCCGCCAGGGCCGGCGAGGCCGGACGCGGCTTCGCCGTGGTCGCCGACGAGGTCCGTAACCTGGCGGCACGTACCGCGCAATCGACCCAGGAGATCACCGGCATGATCCAGCGCATCCGGGAAACCACCGAGCAAGCGGTCAGCAGCATGCAGACCGGAGTCAGCCGGGTGAACGACGGGGTGAACATGGCCCAGCAGGCCGGCACCTCGATCAACGAGATTCGCCAGGGCGCCCAGCGCTCGGCGTTGATGGTCCAGGAGATCTCCCACACCATTGGCGAACAATCCAAGGCCAGCAGCGAAGTCGCCCAGCGGGTGGAAATGATCAGTGAAGTGGCCCGGCGCAACAGCCAGGCCATGCGTGACCTGAGCCTCACCGTGGAACAGATGGAGAGTTCGGTGGCCACCCTGCAGACCTCGGTCACGCGTTTCCAGTTGTGATGCCGAGGCCAACCCCATGAACCAACAGTTGAACAGGTGAGACTGATGCAGATCACAAGCGTGCTGCTACTTTTCGTGGGCCTGGCCGTGGCCTTGGTGTTCATGGGCTTCAAGGTGGTGCCCCAGGGCTACCAGTGGACCGTGGAGCGTTTCGGCCGCTACACCACCACCCTCAAGCCAGGGCTGAACATCATCATCCCGGTGATGGACCGTATCGGGCGCAAGCTCAACGTCATGGAGAATGTCCTGGACATCCCGCCCCAGGAGGTCATCACATCCGACAACGCCACGGTGCAGATCGACGCGGTGTGCTTCTTCCAGGTGGTCAACACCGCCCAGGCCGCCTATGAGGTCAACAACCTCGAGCATGCCGTGCGCAACCTGTTGCAGACCAACATCCGCACCGTGCTGGGCTCCATGGAGCTGGACGCGATGCTCAGCCAACGTGACGCGATCAACGAGAAACTGCTGAAGACCGTGGACGAAGCCACCGCGCCCTGGGGGATCAAGATCACCCGTATCGAGATCAAGGACATCAGCCCGCCGGCCGACCTGATGGCCGCCATGTCCGGGCAGATGAAGGCCGAACGAGTCAAGCGTGCGCAAATCCTCGAGGCCGAGGGCCTGCGGGCGGCGGCCATCCTTACCGCCGAGGGCAAGAAGCAGGCGCAGATCCTGGAGGCAGAGGGCGAGCGCCAGGCGGCTTTCCTCGAGTCCGAAGCCCGGGAGCGCCAGGCCGAGGCCGAGGCCCGGGCGACCCAGGTGGTGTCCGCAGCCATCGCCAGCGGCAACGTCCAGGCGATCAACTACTTCGTGGCGCAGAAATACGTCGATACCCTGGGCAAGCTGGCCTCGGCCAACAACAGCAAGGTGATCCTGATGCCGCTGGAGGCCAGCCAGGTAATCGGCGCCGTGGGCGGCATCAGCGAGATCGTCAAGGCCACCTTCGACGGCAAGAAGACCTGAGGCAAGCGTCATGTCGGCATTCCTGCAAGCACTGTCGTTCTGGGACTGGCTGGCCCTGGGCACCGTCCTGTTGATCTTCGAGGTGTTCGGCGCCGGCGGCTACCTGCTATGGATCGGCCTCGCGGCGATTTGCGTGGGGGTCCTGGCGTTCTTGGTCCCGAGCCTGGCGTGGGAAGTTCAATTGCTGCTATTCGGCCTGCTATCGCTGCTGACGGCCCTGTACTGGTGGCGACGCCAGCGCAGCGTGATCCGCGCCAGCGACCAGCCGAACCTCAACCTGCGGGGCCGCGAGCTGATCGGCAAGACCTTCGTGGTGCATCAGGCAATCGTCAACGGCCGGGGCCGGATCAAGGTTGCCGATGGCGTCTGGATCGCCAAGGGTGCCGACGCCCCGGAAGGCGCGCGGGTCCTGGTGGTGGGCCAGGAAGGGGCGATCCTGCTGGTCGAAAATCTCGACTGAACAGTCACGGAACTCGACCAGGGAAACTAGAATCAAACCCTGTAGTTCCCCCTAGTCGGAGTCACCCATCATGCGTCTGAAAACAGCTGTCGTCACAATTGCCCTGCTGTCGCTCCCCGTAGGTTCGGCAATGGCCGACACCTTCTGGCGTAACGTCATTTCCTCCGGTGCGACCACAGGCTCCACCTACCTGACCTTCAAGGACCACAAGCTGATCGTCGCCGCCCAGGACGACGCTGGCAGCTTCGTCGCCAGCCAGGGCAGCATTCGCGGCCCGTACCTGGAGGCCGCGATCCAGAAGGTCCGCGCCGAGAACCCTGGCCTGCAGGCCAGCGACATGGAATTGGCCAACGCCATCCTGGCGAAGAACGCCGTCGCCCAGGAGTAAGGATCGTCCCAGGGATGGCCGACAGCAAACGCCGACCACAGGGTCGGCGTTTTTTTGCCAGGCCAATTCCTAGCCGGTCTTGGCAGTCCGGGACACCGCCTGCAAACCGGCCAGCGCGTAGCTCATCATGTGTTCGATCAACTCGGGCGGATCGAGCTGCAAGCCGGGCAGCACATTGCGCTGTAACTGGCCATGGGCGATCAGCAAGAACAGGCAGGGCGCGAATACGTTGACCGCACAGCGCAAGGTGGCTGGATCGTCCGGCGAGCGCTGCATGATCTGACCAAGGATAGTGCGCACGATCAGCGCCTTCGGGAAGGCCTGCTCCTCGAGCACCTCGGGCAGGACCGAAGAGGGCGACAGCAGCTCGCGGGTCAGCACCTTCAAGGCCCAGCCCTGGCGCGCGCTCCCAAGGCCCTCGATCAGCATGGTGATGATCGCCCGCAGCTTGTCTTCAGGGCTTTGCTGGCTCTCGCTCAGGCTGATCATGGTTTCTATTCCAACCAGGCGGTCATGGGCTTCGCGCAACACCGCCCGATACAGGCCGTCCTTGTTCTCGAAGTGATAATTGACCGACGCATTGTTGGCCCTGGAACTCTCGCAGATCTGCTTGCTGGTGGTATTGGCATACCCCAGTTCGGCAAACAGTTGGCCGGCCATCTCCAGAATCTGCTGGCGAGTCGCCTGGCCATCCTGGCGCGGTGCACGAACTACAGCTGCCTGCGGGGAAACGGGAACGACCATGAGCTCCTCACTAAGTTAAATTCAAATTTGACTTTTGTTTATGGACTGCTTAGCTACAAAGCGCCAGTTTCTCGTTCAACCAGGATCCAAGGTTGCTGTGAAGTGGCGGCTACTCGTCTATTCAGCCAAAGGATATCAGCATGGAAGCACGCGTCATGACCCCCTTCACCTACTTCTCCCTGCCCATGCAGAAGCTGTTCCTGCACAACCAGGCGGAGGTCAGGAACAAGCCCTATGCCAAGTACTTTCGCGGGGACATGCAGGTGCCGCTGTCCGCGGTGCGCAAGATCCAGCAAGGCCCCATGCCCCTGAAGGACACCCTCACCCCGAGCATCGAGGACATCAACCGCCTGCTCGATCCGGACTTCGTCAGCGAGGAGTCCGGCTATGCCCTGCTGCCGGGGCCGATGGCCTATGTGCAAAGCCGCAAGTTCTTTCCCAACTGCACAGCCGACATGTTCAAGTGGTGGTTCATGTGGCACCCGTTGGAGTCGGAGCGCTACACCCTGTGGTTCCCCTACGCCCATGTAAGCAACCCCTGCGTGAACCATCAGCGCCTGTGCGACGAATCGTTGAGCTTCGAAGAGCGGCTATATGGCAACACCTTCTGCGCTTCCGAGTATGTCGGCGACCGCCTGATGCACCTGCATATCGACTTCCAGGAGCCAGGCAAGCTGGGCCTGGACCCCGATCTTTATCGCGAAGCGAAGATCGACGGCAGCGTCAGCGCCCTGATGAGCCTGGCCGATCATCCACAGGTTCCGGTGTCATTGATGGTGCACTTGTTCAAGGAAGTGCCGGGCGGCATGTACCTGACCAGTCGCTACTGGATCGGTGCGCATCCTTCGATGGCCCGTTTTCCCGGGGCAGACAAGGCGGCGGCCATCCTGGAGGAAAACGGCCTGGGTGCCACCGAGCTGGAAACCCTGGCCTATGAATTCGCCGTACACGACATGTGCGAGTTCAACCACCTGGCCAGCTTTCTTCCGGACCTGTATCGGGAGTTCGCGAAACCTTCAGCTTGAAGCACTAAACCAATGAGCCCGCGATATTCGCGGGCTCATTGGTTGGAATGAATCAACGTTGTACACCAGGGCAAACACCGTTGATCAACATGGAAGTGAACTCCTCGATGTCCTGCTCCATCGTCAACTGCTCGGTCAGCAGTCGATACCAGCAAAAACCGAAGATCATATCGAGCAACAATTCACGATTGGTGTCCTTGGGCAACTCACCATTGCTGATGGCATTTTCCACCAGCTTTCTTGGCAACTCCCTCCTGCGCTCCATGAACTGATCCTTGAGCTGGATCAATGTTGCTGGATCCAGTTGCGCTTCAGCTATCACGCAACGGAAAGCCTCCCCGCAAATGGTTTCTCTCCAGACTTTCCAGAGATTGTGCAGCAAAAAATCGAGATCTTTCTTGAACGAGCCGAGATCAGGAGTCTTTCTGACTTGTTCGCTCTCGTTTTCGTAGACTTCTGCGATCAACGCCGCCTTGTTCGTCCACCAGCGGTAAATCGTCGGTTTGCTGGCACCGGCTCGACGAGCCACAGACTCGATACTGAGCCCGGAATAGCCGCATTCCTTGAGGATTTCGATGGTGGAAGTGAGGATGGCTTTATGAGTATGAGGACTTCGCAAAGAGCCGATGGAGCTGCGAGATGGTGTACGAGCCACGATAAAAAAATCTCCAGGCAGGGCGCTTGACAAACGCAACGCAGGGTATAGGATTCCCCCGAATCGAAATGAAACGGTCCGTTTCGTTTCATTCTAAAGAGATCTACGAATTTCTTGTACCGATCCATCTAGATTTTTTAATTATTGCCTAATAGCCAATTAATACGGGGCTTTAGGCAAATACAGCTTCGAATTCAAGGCTTCGATCTTTTGCTTTCAAGAGCCGAGACCGTCCTAGATTCTTATTAAACGAAACGTTCCGTATTATAACATAACGAGGTGAAAAAAAAACTGCTTTCGTATGGCTTTCTTCTATAGAGGAACCGCTCTACTTCGCGGGTTTGCATGACGCCGGCCAGCTGAAGGCAGCAAAACAGTTTTCCGTATGTTTCAAGACTGCTCCTGAAGCAGGCACGCCCCAGTTTTCTGAAGAGAATGGAATCAAGAGGAAAATGAACGTGAAAAAAGTAGGCATAGTCAGCTATGGCGCGGGCATTCCGGTCTGCCGCCTCAAAGTGCAGGAAGTCATCAACGTCTGGAAGAACACCGACCTGAAGCTGGTCGAGGAGAACCTGGGCGTCACCGAAAGAGCCGTGCTGCAGCCGGATGAAGATGTCATCACCCTCGGCGTACTGGCAGCGCAGCGGGCCCTGGACAAAGTCCCCGGCCATGAACTCCAGGCCCTGTACCTGGGAACCTGCACCAACCCCTATGACTCGCGGGCCTCGGCCTCGATCATCCTGGAAATGCTTGGCAGCGGCTACGACGCCTATTGCGCCGACATCCAGTTCGCTGGCAAATCCGGTACCTCCGCCCTGCAGATCTGCCAGGCCCTGGTGGCCTCGGGCATGACCGGCAGCGCCCTGGCCATTGGCGCCGACACCATCAACCGCAACACCGCTCCCGGCGACCTGACCGAATCCTATGCCGGCGCCGGCGCCGCCGCGCTGCTGGTCGGCACCGAGAATGTCATCGCCGAATTCGATGGCAGCTTCTCTTGCGCCGCCGACATCGCCGACAACATCCGCCCCCAGGGTGATCGCTACATTCGTTCCGGGATGGGCCTGGGTTCGGACAAGAACAGCATCGGCCTGGAAGACCAGACCCGCCGCGCCGCCGAAGGGCTGATGGCCAAGCTGCACACCAGCGCCGCCGACTACGACTACGTGGTGTTCCAGCAGAACCTGGTGTCCACGCCCTACTCCCTGGGCAAGCACCTGGGCTTCAACGCCAAGCAGATCGAACCGGGCATCTACGCCGGCAGCGTCGGTGACACCGGGGCAGCCAGCCCGCTGCTGGGCCTGATCAACGTCCTGGACCAGGCCCGTCCGGGGCAGAAGATCCTCATGGTGTCCTACGGTTTCGGCGCCGGCAGCGACGCCATCGCCCTGACCGTCACCGACGCCATCGGGCAGTACCAGAAGCGCAACAAGCCGCTGCGCCAACTGCTCGAGGACAAGACCTATGTCGATTACGGCACGTCCATCAAGTACGAGTTCAAGTACCTGCGGGCTGACTACGCCCTGACCGCCTATCTCTGATTACGCCTGTCTACGCAAGGAGCATGTACATGTGCGCACGTCGTGTTGCAATAGTTTCGGCTGCCTATACGCCGAAGCCCGGTAGTTCACGAGTTCGGCAGACGTTCAAGGAAATGATCGTCGAGTCCGCCTACAAGGCCATCAAGGATGCCAAGATGCATCCCCGCGAAATCCAGGGCGTTGCCTATGGTTATCACGGTGAAGGCATCTCCGAATATGGCGGCCTGGGCCCGACCATTTCCGACGCCCTGGGGATCAGCCCGGCGCCGACCTTCATGAGCACCGCCAACTGCACCAGCAGCTCGGTATCCTTCCAGATGGGCCATCAGATGGTGGCTTCCGGGGAGTACGACATCGTCCTGTGCGGCGGTTTCGAGAAGATGACCGACCACTTCAACTATGCCGAATACATCGGTTCCAGTACCGAGTGCGAGTACGACTACTTCCTCGGCATCTCCCACACCGACGCTTTCGCCCTGGCGACCGCCGAGTACTTCCAGAAGTTCGGCTATGCCGGCCGCGAAGCCGACGTCCTGGCCACCTTTGGCCGGCAGATGCGCATCTATGCGCACAACACCCCTACCGCCACCCGCTATGGCCAGGCGATCCCGACCCTCGAAGCGCTGAAGAACAGCGAAGCCTGCGGCTCGATGCTGGCCTGGGGCGAAGCCAGTGGCTGCGCGATCCTGGTCGCCGAACACCTGGCCCACAAGTACACCGACAAACCGGTGTTCGTGCGGGGTTGCGCCTATACCGGGGTTTCCCACTACTTCGGTACCCGCTTCCACAACCCGACCCTGCACCACCCGGGCCTGCCCAAGGACGTGGGCATGGCCGTCTCGGCCAACTCCATCGCTTGCGCGGAGATTGCCTATAAGAAAGCCGGGATCACTCCCAAGGACATCGACGTCGCCCAGGTCTACGACCTGCTCGGCGCCGGCCTGATCCAGATGGAATCCATGGGCGTCTGCGGCAAGGGCCAGGCTGGCGACTTCGTTCTCGAAGGCGGCATCGCCCTGGACGGCCAGCTGCCACTGAACACCGACGGCGGCAACATCGGCCGCGGCCATGCGTCCGGCTGCGACGGCATCCTGCACATCACCGAGCTGTTCCGGCAGCTGAGGGGTGAAGCCGACAACCAGGTCAAGGGCGCGCGCATCGGCGTGTCGCAGAACCTTGGCGGTTATGCGGCGCACAACTCGGTGATTGTCCTCTCGAACGACTAAGGAGCCCGGACCATGTCCATGTACCCAGAACAGATCCATAGAATGACCACCGCCAGCATGCTCCGCGAATGGCGCGAGCATGGTGGCAAGTACCGCCTCGAAGGCAGCCAGTGCGAAGAGTGCAACGAGATCTTCTTCCCCCGGCGCACGGTCTGCGGCGCTTGCAACTCCATGAGCGTGAAACCCTATCGTTGCGCCCGCACCGGCAAGATCGAGGTCATGGCCCACGCCGACAACCCGATCCTGGCGGCCATGGGTTACGGCGAGACCGTACCGCGCTGCATGGCCATGGTCCGCCTGGACGACGGCCTGGTGATCGCCTCGGAAATCGTCGATGTCTGCGATGCCCAGCAACTGAAGGTCGGCGCGCCAGTGCGCATGGTGGTGCGTAAGCACGTGCGCGAAAGCAACCTGGCCTGGCAGTACGCCTACAAGTTCGTTCTGGATAAATAACTTGTTGTTCAAGGTGCCTTGCCAAAAGGCACCTTGAAGTAAGCCATAAAAATAAAATCCAACTTAAAAGTTACATCAGCGGCAACTTCAGTTCTGGAAGTTGCCCTTGGGCCCCGGTTTTCTTGGGCTCTATGAATTCTATTGCCTATTAACGGGGACACTCCCCAACACTTACTTATTGGCCTGAATACAGCCAAGGATTGGTCATGTCTACTCTTTGCCTCCCACACGTAATGTTTCCGAAACACAAGATCACCCAGCAGCAGATGGTCGATCACCTGGAAGGCCTGCACGCCGACCACCCACGCATGGCCCTGGCCAAGCGCATGATCGCCAACACCGAGGTCAACGAGCGCCACCTGGTGCTGCCGATCGACGAACTGGCGGTGCACACCGGCTTCACCCACCGCAGCATCGTCTACGAGCGTGAAGCACGGCAGATGTCGTCGGCCGCCGCGCGCCAGGCCATCGAGAATGCCGGGCTGCAGATCAGCGACATCCGCATGGTGATCGTCACTTCCTGCACCGGCTTCATGATGCCGTCGCTGACCGCGCACCTGATCAACGACCTGGGCCTGCCCACCTCCACCGTGCAACTGCCGATCGCCCAGCTGGGCTGCGTGGCCGGTGCCGCGGCGATCAACCGGGCCAACGATTTCGCCAGCCTCGATGCGCGCAACCACGTGCTGATCGTGTCCCTGGAGTTCTCCTCGCTGTGCTACCAGCCGGACGACACCAAGCTGCACGCCTTCATCTCGGCGGCGCTGTTCGGCGATGCGGTATCGGCCTGCGTGCTGCGCGCCGACGACCAGGCCGGCGGCTTCAAGATCAAGAAGACCGAGTCGTACTTCCTGCCCAAGAGCGAGCACTACATCAAGTACGACGTGAAGGACACCGGCTTCCACTTCACCCTCGACAAGGCGGTGATGAACTCCATCAAGGACGTGGCACCGGTCATGGAGCGCCTCAACTACGAGAGCTTCGAGCAGAACTGCGCGCACAACGACTTCTTCATCTTCCACACCGGCGGCCGCAAGATCCTCGACGAACTGGTGATGCACCTGGACCTGGCGTCGAACCGCGTCTCGCAATCGCGCAGCAGCCTGTCCGAGGCCGGCAACATTGCCAGCGTGGTGGTGTTCGACGTCCTCAAGCGCCAGTTCGATTCCAACCTGAACAAGGGCGATATCGGCCTGCTGGCGGCCTTCGGCCCAGGCTTCACCGCGGAGATGGCGGTCGGCCAGTGGACCGCCTGATGTGACACCCCGCGTCTGTGCGACCTGACGCTGCCGGGCTACAAGGCAGCGCCAGGCCGTACCCTCCACGGCGCCTCGCGCCGAGTTCATGGTTTGCCAAGGAAGCTGAGCGATGAACACTGGAATGCCAATCACGGCGGCCAACAGCCGCTACGAAAGATCCATGGTGCTATTGCTGTCATTGAGCTTCGGGCTGGTGGGGCTGGATCGCTTCATCATCCTGCCGCTGTTCCCGGTGATCATGCATGACCTGCACCTTGACTATCAGGACCTGGGCTACCTGTCCGCCGCGCTGGCCTTCACCTGGGGCCTGTCGGCCCTGGGCATGGGCAGCGTGATCGAGCGCCTGGGCACCCGCCGCGTGCTGGTGGTGTCCATCACCGTCCTGTCCTTGCTGTCCGGTTTTTCCGCGCTGGCCACCGGCGTGCTGGGGCTGGTGATCCTGCGTGGGCTGATGGGCATCTGCGAAGGTGCCTTCACGCCCACCAGCATCATCGTCACCAACGAAGTATCGCGTCCCGGTCGACGCGGGCTGAACCTGGGGATCCAGCAAGCGCTGTTTCCGATTCTCGGCCTGTGCCTGGGCCCGCTGATCGCCGCCAGCCTGCTGCAGATGACCGGTTCCTGGCGCGCCGTATTCGCCATCATCTCGCTGCCGGGCCTGGTGCTGGCCGCCTACCTGTGGAAGGTCTACCGGCCACAGCCGGCACCCACCGCCGAACAAGCCTGCGGCCATGCCGGGACGCGCTGGCTGGCAGCCTTCAAGAGCGGCAACGTGAGCCTGAACATCCTGATCATGTTCTGCATCCTCACCTGCCAGTTCGTGCTCTGCGCCATGCTGCCCAGCTACCTGACCGACTACCTGCACCTGGAAACCCTGTCCATGGCCTTCATCATCTCGGCCATCGGCCTGGGCGGTTTCATCGGCCAGCTGATCATCCCCGGGATGTCCGATCGCCTGGGGCGCAAGCCGGTGGTCTCGGTGTGCTTCATGACCAGCAGCACCCTGGTCGGCCTGCTGATCGTCAGCCCGGCCATTCCCTGGTTGCTGTTCCTGCTGCTGTTCCTGCTGTCGTTCTTCAACTTCAGCCTGATCTGCATGACCGTCGGCCCGCTGACCAGCGAGTCGGTGCCCGCTGCCCTGCTGCCCACCGCGACCGGGATAGTCGTGGGCTTCGGCGAGATTCTCGGTGGCGGGCTGTCGCCGGCGGTGGCCGGGTTCGCCGCCACCCATTTCGGCCTGCCGTCGATCCTGTATGTCGCCCTGAGCGGTAGCCTGGCCGGCCTGCTGCTGTCGTTGCTGCTCAAGGAAAGCGCCCTCGAGCCCGGCCGCACGCCAAGCCTCGAGCCACGCCCCTTGCCTTCCCGCCCCCTTGCCGATTGAGGACTAGAGAATCATGGATGATTACCTGCTGTTGCTGGATGTCTGCCACAAGGACCAGCGCGCCATCGGGCTGTTCGATTTGCACAATGGCCGCAGTGTGCGGGCGCTCTCCGAACATGGCGGGCTGTACGAGACCCTGCAGTTCTGCGCCCGGCGGCACCTGGGCTGGAGCGAGCACCTGCGCAGCCTGCCGGCCCATCCTCAACTCGCCGCCGACGGGCGCCAGGAAGGCCCGTTGCGCCCGCCCCTCAAGCCCAGCGACAGCCTGCTGGCCCAGGTCAGCGAAGTCACCCTCAATACCCAGCACACCCACCAGGGCTGGTTCTACAAGGGCAACGGCAGCCTGCTCAAGACCGACGGCGAGCCACTGGCGGTTCCCTATCACGCCCTGAGCATCGCCAGCCAACCCGGGGTGGTCTGCGTGTACCTGGTGGATCATTTCGGCCAGCTGCGGTTCGTAGGCTTCAGCCTCGGCCATGACATCCGCGACCCGCTGCTGAGCCGCCAGGATGCCAGCTCCTGTGCGCAGTCGCGCCTGCGCCACTGCGCGATCACCCCGGCGCTGATCCTCGGCGAGCTGCAGGGCAGCCTGTCGCTCAACGTCCGGGTCGAGCGCCAGGGCGCGCAGCTGTCCTACCTCAGCTACCGCCTCGACCAGCAGGCCTGGGGGGCGATTCGCAAGTACTCCCAGACCTTCCTCGAACAGCACGAACAGTTCCTGCAGCCGGGCATGGTCCACTATGTGTTCCACAGCGCCAGCCGACGCGAGAGCGAACTGCAACTGCAACATGGCGACTGGCTGGACCTGGATTGCCCGGAACTGGAGCTGGGCCTGAGCAACCAGGTCGTCGAGGAAGAACTGCTGCACCTGTACCCTCTCGACGCCCAGCCGCGTCGGACCCGCGCCCAGGCTGCCCGGTCGGCCTGGCAACCGGCTCAGCGGTAGGCGTCCACCGGTACGCAGGCGCAGAAGAGATTGCGGTCGCCGTAGACATTGTCCACCCGGTTCACCGCCGGCCAGTACTTGTGGGCCCGCACATGGGCGCTGGGCAAGACCGCCTGCTCGATGCCGTAGGCCCGCGTCCAGGCGCCAGTGATATCGGCCAGGGTATGGGGCGCGCCCTTGAGCGGATTGTCCTCGGCCGGCCACTGGCCCTCCTGGACCTGGGCGATCTCGGCGCGAATGCTCAGCATGGCTTCGACAAACCGGTCCAGCTCGACCTTGGACTCACTCTCCGTGGGCTCGACCATCAGCGTGCCCGGCACCGGGAACGACATGGTCGGCGCATGGAAGCCGTAATCCATCAGGCGCTTGGCCACGTCCTCCTCGGTAATCCCGGTCAACGCCTTCAAGGGCCGCAGGTCGAGGATGCACTCATGGGCCACCCGCCCGTTGCGCCCGCTGTAGAGCACCGGGAAGGCGCCGCTGAGCTGGGTGGCCAGGTAGTTGGCGGCGAGGATCGCCACCTCGCTGGCATCGGCCAGCTGCGGTCCCATCATGGCGATGTACATCCAGCTGATGGGCAGGATGCTCGCGCTGCCCCAGGGCGCGGCGCTGACCGCGTCGTTCTGGGGCAACGGGCCATCGATCGGCACCACCGGGTGGTTGGCGACGAAGGGCGCCAGGTGCGCGCGCACGCCAATCGGCCCCATGCCCGGGCCACCGCCGCCGTGGGGAATGCAGAAGGTCTTGTGCAGGTTCATGTGCGAGACGTCGGCGCCGATATCCGCGGGCCGGGCCAGGCCCACCTGGGCATTGAGGTTGGCGCCGTCCATGTATACCTGGCCGCCATGGCTGTGGACGACTTCGCAGATCTGGCGGATGCCTTCTTCATAGACCCCATGGGTCGAGGGATAGGTCGCCATCAGGCAGGACAAGCGCTCGCCGGCTTGCGCAGCCTTGGCCGCCAGGTCCGCCAGATCGACGTTGCCGGCCTCGTCGCACTCGACGATCACCACCTGCATCCCCGCCATCTGCGCCGAGGCCGGGTTGGTGCCGTGGGCCGAGGCCGGGATCAGGCAGATGTGCCGTTGTCCCTGGTGCCGGCTCTCGTGATAGCGGCGGATGGCCAAAAGCCCGGCATATTCGCCCTGGGCCCCGGAGTTGGGCTGCATGCAGATGGCATCGAAACCGGTGATCGCGCACAGCCAGCGCTCCAGTTCGTCGATCATCAAGCTGTAGCCGGCGGCCTGCTCCCGGGGCGCGAAGGGATGCAGGTCGGCGAACTCCGGCCAGGTGATGGGGATCATCTCGCTGCTGGCGTTGAGCTTCATGGTGCAGGAGCCCAGGGGAATCATCGACTGGTTGAGCGCCAGGTCCTTGTTTTCCAGCTGCTTGAGGTAACGCAGCATCCGCGTCTCGCTGTGATGGGCACTGAACACCGGATGCCCCAGCACCGGGCTGCGGCGCAGCAGCTCATCGGGCACGCCGGACTCCAGCTCCTCGGCATCCAGCACGGCTACGTCCAGGCCATGGTCGGCGCCCAGGAACACATCCCATAGCCGGGCGACGGTGGTTTCGTCGCAGGTCTCGTCGAGGCTCAGGCCCAGCCGGCCACGGCCGAGGATCCGCAAGTTGATCCGCTGGGCCCTGGCGCTCTCGATGATCGCGGTCTGGCTGCCGCCCACCTCCAGGGTCAGGGTATCGAAGAAGTGCCGGTTGACCCGGACGATGCCATGGCGCTCCAGCCCCGCAGCGAGAATGCAGGTCAGCCGATGCACCCGCTGGGCGATGCGCTTGAGCCCCTTGGGGCCGTGGTACACCGCATAGAAAGCAGCGATGTTGGCCAGCAATACCTGGGCGGTACAGATGTTGGAGTTGGCCTTCTCGCGGCGGATGTGCTGCTCGCGGGTCTGCAACGCCATGCGCAGGGCCACCTGGCCCCGGGCATCGCGGGACACGCCGATGATGCGCCCGGGCATGGCCCGCTTGTACTCGTCGCGGCAGGCGAAGAACGCCGCGTGGGGGCCACCGTAGCCCATGGGCACGCCAAAGCGCTGGGACGAGCCCAGCACCACGTCCGCGCCCAGCTCGCCAGGCGGGGCCAGCAGCAACAAGCTGAGCAGGTCGGTGGCGACGCAAACCAGGGCTTGGCGGGCATGCAATTGATCGATCAGCGGCCGCAGGTCGCGGATCTCGCCGTGAGTATCCGGGTACTGCAACAAGGCGCCGAAGACCTCGTGCTCGGAAAGCTTGTCGAGACTATCGACCACCAGCTCGAAGCCGAAGCCCTCGGCCCGGGTCCGCACCACCGAGATGGTCTGCGGATGGCAATGTTCGTCGACGAAGAACCGCTTGCTCCCGGACTTGGCCACACGACTGGCCATGGTCATGGCCTCGGCCGCGGCAGTGGCTTCGTCCAGCAGCGAGGCATTGGCCAGGTCGAGGCCGGTGAGGTCGATGGTCATCTGCTGGAAATTCAGCAGCGCCTCGAGCCGACCCTGGGCGATCTCCGGCTGGTAAGGGGTATAGGCGGTATACCAGCCGGGGTTTTCCAGCACGTTGCGCAGGATCACGTTGGGCGTGCGGGTGCCGTGGTAACCCATGCCGATCAGGCTGGTCCAGACCTGGTTCTGCGCCGCATAGCCCTTGAGCCGCGCCAGGGCCGCCGTCTCGTCGAGGGCCGGCGGCAGGTCCAGGGCACGATTGAAGCGAATGGCTGGCGGTACCGTCTGCTCGATCAGCTCGACCCGGCTGCCGAGCCCGAGGCTGGCAAGCATGGCTTGCTGCTCCTGGGAATCGGGTCCCAGGTGCCGGTCGAGAAATGCATTGGGCTCACGTAGCTGGGTCAGGGATGGCATGGCAGTCTCTCTCCGATGAACGGCGCTCAGCGTCGATGCGACAGGGTGCCAAGCAGCATAGCAGCCGATTTTGCCCCTCGGCGCTCTGGCGCCCCGAGGCATTCGGGACCATCATGCTGGGCGTCAGCGCGCGCCCCGGCGCGCCTCAATCCATGTTCCCAGCGTCCGCTTATCGGGTGTCCCATCGTCATGAGCCAACTGCCCTTCCTGCCGTTCTCCAAACCCACCATCGATGAACCCACCATCGCCGCCGTCGGCGAGGTGCTGCGCTCGGGCTGGATCACCAGCGGTCCCAAGGTCCAGGCCTTCGAGACGCAGCTTTCGCAGTTCTTCGGCGGCCGCACCGTGCGGACCTTCAACTCCGGCACCTGCACCATGGAGATCGCCCTGCGCATCGCCGGCATCGGCCCGGGCGACGAAGTGATCACCACGCCGATCTCCTGGGTCGCCACCGCCAACGTGATTCTCGAAGTGGGCGCCACGCCGGTGTTCGCCGACATCGACCCGGTGACCCGCAACCTCGACCTGGACCAGGTCGAGGCCGCCATCACCCCGCGCACCAAGGCCATCATCCCGGTGTACCTGGCCGGCCTGCCGCTGGACATGGACCGCCTCTACGCCCTGGCCAACAAGCATGGCCTGCGGGTGGTGGAGGACGCCGCCCAGGCCCTGGGCTCCAGCTGGAACGGCCAGCGCATCGGCGCCGGCGGCGACTTCGTGTCGTTCAGCTTCCAGGCCAACAAGAACGTCACCTGCTCCGAAGGTGGCTGCCTGGTGCTCAATACCCCGGAAGAAGTGCGCCTGGCCGAGAAGTACCGCCTGCAAGGGGTGACCCGCAGCGGCCACGACGGCCTGGACGTGGATGTGCTGGGCGGCAAGTTCAACATGACCGACGTCGCCGCGGCCATCGGCCTCGGGCAGTTCGCCCATATCGAGGCGATCACCACCCACCGTCGCGAGCTGGCCCGGCACTATTTCGAATGCTTTGGCAGCGATTTCCAGGAGCGCTACGGCGCCCAGCTGCCACCGGCGGACTTCAGCAACAGCAACTGGCACCTGTTCCAGCTGGTCTTGCCCGAGCGCCAGGATGGCCAGCCGGCCCGCGCCACGTTCATGGAGCAGATGCAGCAACGGGGTATCGGCATCGGCTATCACTATCCGCCGATTCACCTGTTGAGCCTGTACCGCGAGCGCGGCTTCAAGGAAGGAATGTTCCCGGTAGCGGAACGGGTGGGACGCCTGATCGTGTCGTTGCCGATGTTCACGGCGATGGACAAGAGCGATGTGGAGCGCGCGGTAGCCGCGGTCAAAGAGGTGTTGCAGAGGTAAGGGGCTCGCGGCCGGCCCGCTCGGGGACCGGCCGCGTATGCCTTATTCGCCGATGGAGGCCTTGTAGCCTGCGGCGTCCAGCAGTTTTTCCAGGTCCGCCGGGTTGGCCGGCTTGAGCTTGAAGATCCAGGCGTCGTAGGGCTCGCTGTTGAGCAACTCGGGGCTGGCACTCAGCTCCTCGTTGACTTCGATCACTTCACCGGCCACCGGGGCGTAGATGTCCGAAGCGGCCTTGACCGACTCCACCACGCCGGCCTGGTCCCCTGCGCCGAACACCTGGCCAACTTCGGTCAGCTCGACGAATACCACATCGCCCAGGGCTTGCTGGGCGTGGTCGCTAATACCCACGGTCACGCTGCCGTCGGCTTCCAGGCGGGCCCACTCGTGGCTTTCGGCAAAACGCAGGTGGGCAGGGATATCGCTCATGTTCTGTGTCCTCAAGAAGAAATGAACAGCGGCGCAATGCCGGCTGCAAAAATGTTAGATCAAGGTTTTGCCATGGCGCACGAAGGTCGGTTTGACTACCCGCACCGGGTACCACTTGCCACGGATTTCCACTTCGGCCCGATCGCCGGTGGCCATCGGCACTCGCGCCAGGGCAATCGACTTGCTCAGCGTAGGGGAGAAACTACCACTGGTGATCTCACCTTCGCCAACATCGGCGATGCGTACCACCTGGTGCGCCCGCAAGACGCCACGTTCCTCGAGCACCAGGCCCACCAGCTTGTGCTGTATTCCGCCCGCCCGCTCGGCTTCCAGGGCGGCACGCCCGATGAACTGGCGCGTTGCCGGCTCCCAGGCGATGCTCCAGGCCATGTTCGCCGCCAGGGGTGAAACCTGCTGGTGGATATCCTGGCCATAGAGGTTCATGCCGGCCTCCAGGCGCAGGGTGTCACGGGCGCCAAGGCCGATGGGCGAGATGCCCGCGCCCACCAGGTCGTTGAAAAAGGCCGGCGACTGTTCGGCGGGCAGGACGATCTCCAGGCCATCTTCGCCGGTGTAGCCGGTGCGGGCGATGAACCAGTCACCGTCGACACGGCCCTCGAAAGGCTTGAGTTGCTGGATCAGGGTGGCCCGGGGCTGGCTCACCAGTTCGGCGATGCGCTGGCGCGCCTGGGGTCCCTGGATCGCCAGCATGGCCAGTTCCGCCCGCTCGCGCAGCCGGACCTGGAAGTCTCCCAGTCGGGACTGCATCCAGGCCAGGTCTTGCTGGCGGGTCGCGGCGTTGACCACCAGGCGATAACTGTCTTGGAGACGGTAGACGATCATGTCGTCGACGATGCCGCCCTGCTCGTTGAGCATGGCGCTGTACAAGGCCTGGCCGGGGCTTTGCAGGCGTTCGACGTCATTGGCCAGCAAGTGCTGGAGCCAGGCCTTGGCCTGGTCGCCGTCGACATCGATCACGGTCATGTGGGATACATCGAACACTCCACAATCCCGGCGCACCTGATGGTGTTCCTCGACTTGCGAGCCGTAATGCAAGGGCATATCCCAACCGCCAAAATCGACCATTTTCGCGCCGAGGGCGAGATGCAGGTCATACAGAGGCGTACGCTGTCCCATGGGTTTCTCCTTCCGGGCGTGGCGAGGGTGCGGCCTGGCGCTGCAAAGGTGAAAGCCTTGGAATACATGGCTCCCAGCCGGTTCCAGCGTCCCGGCCAAACAACAGACCGCACCGAATGCCGCGCATTGTAGCCGCAAGGTGGCGGGCTGACACCTAACCCATTCGATGGGCCGAGCGACGGATCAGGCCGATCACCGGCAACAGTCCCACCAGCACCAGGGTCAGGGCCGGCAACGAGGCCCGCGCCCACTCTCCCTCACTGGTCATTTCGAAGATCCGCACCGCCAGGGTGTCCCAGCCGAACGGGCGCATCAGCAAGGTGGCGGGCATTTCCTTGAGCACATCGACGAACACCAGCAGGGCGGCGCTCAAGGTCCCGGGTAGCAGCAGCGGCAGATACACTTTGAAAAACAGTCGCGGGCCACCGACTCCCAGGCTGCGGGCGGCTTCCGGCAGTGACGGACGGATGCGCTCCAGGCTGGTTTCCAGGGGGCCGTAGGCCACGGCGATGAAACGCACCAGGTAGGCCAGCAACAAGGCGCAGAGGCTGCCCAGCAACAAGGGCTTGCCCGCTCCGCCCAGCCAGCCGGACAGCGGGATCACCAGTTCGCGGTCCAGGTAGCTGAAGGCCAACATGATCGACACCGCCAGCACCGACCCCGGCAAGGCGTAGCCCAGGTTGGCCAGGCTGACACCCGCCTGGATGCCCCGGGTCGGCGCCAGGCGCCGGGCGAAGGCCAGCAGCAAGGCCACGCTGACCGTGATCAGCGCCGCCATGCCTCCCAGGTACAAGGTGTGGACGATCAGGCCGGCGTAGCGCTCGTCCAGGTCGAAGCGCCCGCGCTGCCAGAACCAGGCCAGCAGTTGCAGCAGCGGAATCACGAAGGCGCAAGCGAACACCAGCAGGCACCAGCCGCTGGCCGCCAGCGCCTTGAATCCCCGCAGCTGATACAGGGCCTTGCCCCGAGGACGCTCGTTGCTGGTACGGCTGGCGCCCCGGGCACGCCGCTCGCCGTACAGCACCAGCATCACCGCCAGCAGCAACAGGCTGGCCAGCTGCGCGGCGCTGGACAGGCTGAAGAAGCCGTACCAGGTCTTGTAGATGGCAGTGGTGAAGGTATCGAAGTTGAACACCGCCACCGCGCCGAAGTCCGCCAGGGTCTCCATCAACGCCAGGGCCACGCCGGCGCCGATGGCCGGTCGGGCCATGGGCAGGGCCACGCGCCAGAAGGCCTGCCAGGGCGATTGCCCGAGCACCCGCGCGGCCTCCATCAAGCCCTTGCCCTGGGCCAGGAAGGCACTGCGCGCCAGCAGGTAGACGTAGGGGTAGAACACCAGCACCAGCACCAGGATGACCCCGCCGGTGGAGCGCACCCTGGGCAGCCTCAGGCCACTGCCGAACCACTCCCGCAACAGGCTTTGCACCGGCCCGGAAAAGTCCAGCAGGCCGACGAAGACGAAGGCCAGCACATAGGCCGGGATCGCGAACGGCAGCATCAGCGCCCAGTCCAGCCAGCGCCGCCCCGGGAACTCGCAGAGGCTGGTGAGCCAGGCCAGGCTCACCCCCAGCAACGTGACTCCGACGCCGACCCCGAGCACTAGGGTCAGGGTATTGCCGAGCAGGCGCGGCATCTGGGTCTCCCACAGGTGGGACCAGATCTGTTGGTCGACCGCCTGCCAGGAAAACAGCAGTACGCTCAGCGGCAGCAGGACCAGGGCCGCGACGGCAAAGACCAGGGGATACCAACGACGTTGGGCGGGATGGGCCACAAAAAACTCTCAGGCAGATTGAGCAGACAAAAATACTTGTGCAAGACACGCATGGCGAGGGAGCTTGCTCCCGCTGGCGACTTGGCCGCCCCAAGGGCTGCAAACCCGTTCCGACAGTTGAATCACGAAATCAGGCTTTGCCGGCGCTGCGCACTGAAGCGCAAGCAAGCTCCCTCGCCACAAAAAGCCCAGCCGCTAAAGAAAACGCCCCGCAAAAGCGGGGCGCAGTATAACGGCAGGCTCAGTTCCAGCCCGCGCGGTCCATCAGGCGGATGGCCTCGGCCTGGCGCTTGCCGGCGATTTCCACCGGCAGGGTATCGGCCACGAACTTGCCCCAGCTGGCGACTTCGGCAGACGGCGCCACCGCCGGGTTGGCCGGGAACTCCTGGTTGACGTCGGCGAAGATCTTCTGCGCTTCAGGAGTGGTCATCCATTCCACCAGCGCCTTGGCGGCCTCCGGATGCGGTGCATGCTTGGTCAGGCCGATTCCCGACAGGTTGACGTGCACTCCGCGATCGCCCTGGTTCGGCCAGAACAGCTTCACCGCCAGGTTCGGTTTCTGCTTGTGCAGGCGGCCGTAGTAGTAGGTGTTGACGATACCCACGTCGCACTGGCCGGCATTGATCGCTTCCAGCACGGCGATGTCGTCGGAGAACACATCGGTGGACAGGTTGTTGACCCAGCCCTTGAGGATTTCCTCGGTCTTGTCCGCGCCGTGGGTCTCGATCAGCGTGGCAGTCAGCGACTGGTTGTAGACCTTCTTCGCGGTGCGCAGGCACAGGCGGCCTTCCCACTGCTTGCCGGCCAGGGCCTCGTAGGTGGTCAGCTCGCCCGGTTTGACCCGCTCGGTGGAGTAGGCCAGGGTCCGCGCCCGCAGGCTCAGGCCGGTCCAGGCGTGGCTGGAAGAGCGGTATTGCAGGGGAATGTTGCTGTCGATGACCTTGGAGGTGAAGGGCTGCAGGATGCCCATCTGCTCGGCCTGCCAGAGGTTGCCGGCGTCCACGGTCAGCAGCAGGTCGGCGGTGGCGTTCTCGCCCTCGGCCTTGATGCGCTGCATCAGCGGCGCTTCCTTGTCGGTGATGAACTTGATCTTCACCCCGGTCTTCTGGGTGTAGGCATCGAACACCGGCTTGATCAGCTCGTCGATACGGGAGGAGTAGACCACCACTTCGTCGGCGGCCTGGGCGGTGCCGGCGATGAGGGTGAGTGCCAGGGCGGTCAGTAGACGCTTCGGTGCCAACATGGGAGCAGTCTCTCGTATGCAAAGTGAGGCGAAATGATAAGGACTCCCATTTGCTGGCTCAACCGAACCCGGAGCCGAGGAGTAACCAGATGTTGCGCGGAAAGCCTTGCCCTGTGCGGCGGCGCCTGCTCGTCATCGGCAGGCACCTCCCTGGCCCCAGATCACTCGGCCCGGGCCAACTCCGGCAAGTCGCCACTCAAGCCCAGTGCCTGGCGCACGAACAGGGCCTTGGCCTCGGGCATCTGGTCGACCACCTTCAGCCCGGTGTTGCGCAGCCAGCGCAGCGGCAACGGATCGGCCTGGAACAACCGCTCGAAGCCCTCCATGGCGGCCATCAGCGCCAGGTTGTGGGGCATGCGCTTGCGCTCGAAACGGCTCAGCACCTTGACCTCGGCCAGGCGCTCGCCACGTCCGGCGGCCTCCAGCAACACCTGGGCCAGTACCGCCGCATCGAGGAACCCCAGGTTGACCCCCTGCCCCGCCAGCGGATGGATGGTGTGGGCCGCATCGCCGATCAGCGCCAAGCCCTCGGCCACGTAGCGCTTGGCATGGCGCTGGCGCAGCGGCACGCAAAGCCGTGGATCGGCGCCAAGCACCTGGCCCAGGCGCCCCTCGAAAGCCCGTTCCAGCTCGGCGCAGAAGCTTGCGTCGTCCAGGGCCATCAGGCGTTCGGCCTCGGTGGGCGTGGTGGACCAGACGATGGAGCACCAGTCGTGCTGCCCATCCCGCACCAGGGGTAAAAAGGCCAGCGGGCCGGTGTCGGTGAAGCGTTGCCAGGCCGTCAGCTGGTGGGGCTGGCTGCTGCGCACGCTGGTGACGATGGCGTGGTGCAGGTAATCCCACTCCCGCGTAGCGCAACCGGTGAGGCGGCGCACCGCCGAGTTGGCACCGTCGGCGGCCACCACCAGCGGCGCCCGCAGGCTCCGGCCGTCGGCCAGGGTCAGCAGCCAGTCGTCGCCGGAACGGCGCATCTGTTCCAGCCGGGCATCGGCCAGCAAACCGATATCGCACTCATGCAGGCGTTCGAGCAAGGCATCCTGGACCACTCGGTTCTCGACGATATGCCCCAATACCTCGGCATGCACGCTGGCCGCCGAGAAGTGGATCTGGCCGGTGCCGCTGCCATCCCAGACCTGCATGTCGCGGTAGGGACTGCTACGGCGCCGGGCAATGCCGTCCCAGGCGCCGAGGCGCTGCAGGATCCGCTGGCTGGCCGCCGACAGCGCACTGACCCGGGGCTCGAACGGCGCCTGCTGGTCGAAAGGTTTGACACTCAGGGAACCACCGTCGAGCAGCAGCACTTCCAGGCCGCTGCCCTGCAACGCCAGGGCCAGGGCACTGCCGACCATGCCGGCTCCGACAATCAGCACATCTGCGCGCATTTCCATGCTTTAGGCCTGTCTCGCTTGCGGCTTGAGCCGCACATAAAGGGTTTTGTCGACCCGCGCCACCAGGGTGCCGGAGCCATCGTGAATCTCGACCTGCAACTGCGGCAGGTACTTTTCTCCGGCAGCGGTGTGCTGGCGGATCTGGTCGATCAGGGCCTGGTCGATGCTGAACCGGGCGAACACCGGGCCCTTGCCCGGTGCGATGAAGTCGATGGCCGCGGCCTTGTCCCAGACGATGTAGTCGCGTCCCAGGTTTTCCATCAGCATCAACATGAAGAACGGGTCCACCATCGAATACAGGCTGCCGCCGAACTGGGTGCCGACATAGTTGCGGTTGTACCAGCCCAGGCCCATGGACACCCGAGCCTCGCGAAAGTCCGCGGCGATGTGGCGAATCCGTACTCCTGCGCCGAAGTAGGGTGGGTACAGATTCAACACCCAACGCAACAGGCGTGCCTTGCCGACACGCCGGGCCAACCAGTCACGCATCCGGGCGAACACCCAGGCCCATGGCCTGGCGGGCGAACCAGCGCTTGGCCGGCGGTAGCAGATCCAGGCCCAGCAAGCCGAGGTTGCGCCCTACCGACAGTAGCGGCAGCTTGCTGCCGAACAGCCGCGTGACCTGGTCGGAAAAGCCCACGGTCAGGTCCTGGTCCAGGCGCTGGCGCTCGCGATAGGCCTGCAGCACCGAGAAATCACCCGGCGTGCGTTCGCTGCCGAGCAGGGCATCGGCCAGGGCCTGGGCGTCGCGCAGGGACAGGTTGAATCCCTGGCCGGCGATCGGGTGCAGGCTGTGGGCGGCGTTGCCCAGCACCACCAGGTGCGGGCGCACTTGCTCCTCGGCCTCCACCAGGGAGAGCGGGTACAGGTGCCGGGCGCCCACTTGCTTGAGAGTGCCCAGGCGATAACCGAACACTCCCTGCAATTCGCTGAGGAAGCTGCGTTCGTCCAGCTCGGCCAGGCGCTGCGCATCCATGCCCTGGCGGGTCCAGACCAGCGCGCAGCGGTTTTCCGGCAGCGGCAACAAGGCCATGGGCCCGTCGTCGGTGAAGCGCTCGAAGGCCATGCCGCCATGGGCTTCGCTGGGGGTGATGTTGGCGATCAGCGCACTCTGGTTGTAAGGGCGCTTGCGAACCCCGATGCCCAGCTGCTCGCGCAGGCTGGAACGACCGCCATCGGCCAGCACCGCAAGGTCGCACTCCAGGGTGGTCTCGTCATCCAGGGTCAGGCGGTAGCCGCCTTCCAGGGGCTCCAGGCGGGTGACTTCCGCCGGGCAGCGCCAGCTGATCACGTCCTGGTCCAGCCCCTGCCACAGGCACTGGCCGAGCCAGGCGTTCTCCACTACGTAACCCAGGGCCGGGACGCCCTCTTCCATGGCCGACAGCCGCGCAGTGGAGAAACGGCCACGGTCGGACACATGGATCTGCTTGATCGGCTCGGCGCGCCGGGAAATTGCCTGCCACAGGTCCAGGCGCTGGTAGATCTGCCGCGCGCCGAAGGACAGCGCCGAGGAGCGTGCGTCATAGCTGGGCTGGAAACTGTCGCCAGGAGCGAAGGGTTCGATCAGCACGATCTTCCAGCCCCGGGCCTTGGCGCCCGCTTGCAGGGCCAGGGCCAGGCTGGCGCCGACCAGGCCGCCACCGATGATGGCGAGATTGACCCGACTCATGACGCCTGGCCCCGGGCCGCGGCCATCAGCGCCTCGATCTCGGCGACGCTCTTGGGCACGCCGCCTGTCAGAATTTCACAGCCCTGCTTGGTCACTACCACGTCGTCCTCGATGCGCACGCCAATGCCGCGCCACTTCTTCGCCACTTGCTGGTTGTCCGGGGAAATATAGATCCCCGGCTCTACGGTCAGCGCCATGCCGACCTCCAGCACCCGCCACTCGCCGCCGACCTTGTATTCGCCGACATCGTGTACATCCATGCCCAGCCAGTGCCCGGCGCGGTGCATGTAGAACGCCTTGTAGGCTTCGCTGGCGATCAAGTCGTCGACAGCGCCCTCCAGCAGGCCCAACTCCACCAGGCCAGCGGTGATCACCCGGACCGTTGCTTCGTGGGCCTGGTTCCAGTGCTTGTCCGGGGCGATCTCGACGAAGGCAGCCTCCTGGGCGGCCAGCACCAGCTCGTAGATCGCCTTCTGCTCCGGCGAGAACCGGCCATTGACCGGCCAGGTGCGGGTGATGTCGCTGGCATAGCAGTCGATTTCACAGCCGGCGTCGATCAGCACCAGGTCGCCGTCCTTGAGCACGGCATCATTCTGCTGGTAGTGCAGGATGCAACCGTTGCGTCCAGCCGCGACGATGGACCCGTAGGCCGGCATCTTCGCCCCGCCCTTGCGGAACTCGTAGTCCAGCTCGGCCTCCAGGCTGTATTCGTGCAGGCCGGCACGGCTGGCCTGCATCGCACGGATATGCGCCTGGGCGGAGATCCGCGCGGCCTCGCGCATCACCTTCACTTCCGCCGCCGATTTATACAGGCGCATGTCGTGCAGCAGATGATCCAGGGCAACGAATTCGTTCGGTGGCTGGGCACCCAGGTGGGCCTTGGAACGGATCACGTTGATCCACTCCATCAGGTGCCGGTCGAACTCGGGGTTGCTGCCCATGGCCGAATAGACCCGGTCGCGCCCCTCGATCAGCCCCGGGAGGATGTCGTCGATATCGGTGATGGGAAAGGCATCGTCCGCGCCATAGTCGCGGATCGCCCCCTCCTGGCCGGCCCTCAGGCCATCCCAGAGCTCGCGCTCGGCATTGCGCTCGCGGCAGAACAGCACGTACTCGCCATGCTCGCGACCGGGCATCAGCACGATCACCGCCTGTGGCTCGGGAAAGCCGCTGAGGTACTGGAAGTCGCTGTCCTGGCGGTAGACGTGCTCCACGTCGCGATTGCGAATGGCCACGGCCGCCGCCGGCAGGATCGCGATGCTGTTGGGCTCCATCTGCGCCATGAGCGCCTTGCGGCGCCGGCTGTATTCAGCTTTCGGGATATGGATCATGGGCAGGCCCGGGTCCCTGTCAGGTCAATGCAGAGAAGGCTTGGCAGCCGGTGCGCCGGCCTTGTTGGTTTCGGTGAACAGCAGAAGTGGCGCGACCCGCAGGTACTCCATCACTTCCATGTAGTCGTTCTCACCGTCGTCGGATTCTTCCAGCGCGTCCTGGACCTGGGCGATGGCTGCAAGGTCCTGCAACACTTCCGTACCTTCGGTGCTCAGGGCGCTGCTGTCGCGGAAGTTGAGGCCGAAACCGGAGAGGAAACCCTGGCACCACTGGCCAAGGGCGGTGGCGCGCTGGGCCAGCGGAGCATCGTCGCTGGGCAGCAGCAGGACCACGGTCATGTCGTCGCTGGTGAGCTCGCCCTTGACCATTTCCTGCAGGCCGATCAAGGCGTTGCGTACGTTTTCCTGAGGTTCGCCTTCGAGCAGCTCGGCAGCGTCCACCAGCCAGCCGTCGACTTCAAAGCCGGCGCCGGCGCAACTGCGCCCCAGCAACAGGCCGTGCAGTTCGGCGGGAGAAACAGAATGACCGCTGCTGCTGAGCAGGGTGGCGAAGGCATCGTAAGGGGAGTTCTGAATGGGCATGGGCAGCTAGGCGCCAAGCGGCGCAATGTCTAGAATGAAGGCCTTGTATCGTAGGGCGTGTCATCACTCATTGCTAGCGTCGCGTTGTGCCTTGCGCCCTGTCACAACGGTGCGCGGGGCCTTGGGCGACGGACAGTTCGCCGAGCGGACAGCACCGGATGCGCCGGCTGCTGTCCTGCCAGTTGCCACTCATCAGATCAAATTCAGTGGGACACAATGGAAGACACCGACCTGCACGCACTGATGGCCAGACTCGAACTGCTGATTACCCGGGTCGAGCAACTAAAGAGTCAAAACGCACTCTTACTAGCTCAGGAAAAGACCTGGCGCGAGGAACGCGCGCACCTCATTGAAAAAAACGAAATCGCCCGGCGTAAGGTCGAATCGATGATTTCGCGCCTCAAGGCCCTGGAGCAAGACTCATGAGTTCAAGCAATAGCGTTACCGTGCAGATCCTCGACAAAGAATATTCGATCATCTGCCCCCAGGAAGAACGCAGCAATCTGGTGAGCGCCGCCCGCTACCTGGACGGCAAGATGCGCGAGATCCGCAGCAGCGGCAAGGTTATCGGCGCCGACCGGATTGCAGTCATGGCCGCCCTGAACATTACCCACGACCTGCTGCATCGCCAGGAACGCCCGGACGTGCAGACCAGCACGACCACCCGCGAACAGGTACGCGACCTGCTGGAGCGGGTCGACCTGGTCCTGGCGACAGAATCGGACGCAAGCAAGGCTGATTCCTGACAGCGGTTGCGTTATACTCCCGCCACTCCCTGGGGTGCTTGCCAGTTGGCGATGTCCCTGAGCCGATTTGCACTACCCTGGAAGTTGCACGTTGGGCTGGTGTGCATGTCCGCTAGACGGAAAGCCTTAAAGCCTGCTGCATCTCCCGCCTTGAACTCTCGGGTTCAAGGGCTAAGTCGACAGCGGTTCGCCTGGGGAGCCTGAATCATCGATCAATGCCAGTTATCCATGCTGGCATTGGTTTTTCCGGGTAGGCTGTCCTGCCATCCCGACTTGCAAAGCCTCCTCCATGACCGCACCTGCGCCGCCTTCCCGCCCGCAACTTCGCCGCATGCTGCGCAAAGCCCGTCGCGCCCTGACACCCGCCCAGCAGCGCCAGGCCGCCCGTGGCTTGTATCGACAGCTGGCGCAGGATCCGGTATTTCGCCGCGCGCGACATCTATCGCTGTACCTGCCCACCGACGGTGAAATCGACCCGCGCCTGCTGTTGCGCGCCGCCCAGCGCCGGGGCAAGGCCACCTACCTGCCGGTCCTCAGCGCCTGGCCACGTACCAAGATGGTCTTCCAGCGCCTTCGTCCGGGCGAGCAGCTGCGGCCCAATCGCTTTCGCATTCTCGAACCCAAAATCAATGTCGCCCGCCAGCGCAAGGTCTGGGCCCTGGACCTGGTGCTGTTGCCGTTGGTGGGGTTCGATGAAGAGGGCGGACGCCTGGGGATGGGCGGTGGATTCTACGACCGCAGCCTGGCCTATCTGGCGCGCCGGAAAACATGGCGCAAGCCGAAGCTGCTGGGGCTGGCCCATGAATGCCAGAAAGTCGGAAAACTGGATCAGGCCAGCTGGGATGTGCCGCTGCAGGGCACGGTGACCGATCGGGGATGGTACGGCGCCCGCTAGGCGCCGCATTCTATCGACGCTGACTCAGCGCTTGAGAGGTTGCTGCTGTTGTGCGATCTCGACCGGAGCATCGGTCTTGCTGGCCCATAGGCTCTGTGCATAACCGGTGGTCACAACGCCCAAACCGAACAAAATAACCAAAATCCATAGCAAATCCGGTTGGCGTTTCATCGATTGCCCCCCCTCAGGCAAATCACACACGCTGGCGGCACGGCATCCATAACAAGCCATGCGGCAGCGTCAAGCTTAAAATCCCGGCATTTTGCGATAACGTGAACCGACACGCAAATGCTGGCGTCAACCGACCGTCGGTTTGTCATAAAATTGCCAGATCACCCGTTCACCCACCTTGTCGGAGGGCAAGCATATGGCCTATTGGCTGATGAAATCCGAGCCAGACGAGCTCTCCATCGAAGGCCTGCAGGCACTCGGCCAGGCGCGCTGGGATGGCGTGCGCAACTACCAGGCACGCAACTTCCTGCGGGCCATGGCCGAGGGCGACGAGTTCTTCTTCTACCATTCCAGCTGCCCCGAGCCGGGCATCGCCGGGATTGGCCGGATCGTCAAGGCTGCCTACCCGGACTCCACCGCCCTGGAGCCGGACAGCGTCTATTTCGATCCCAAGTCCAGCGCCGAGAAGAACGCCTGGAGCGCCATCGACGTGGCCCATGTGCAGACCTTCGGCAAGGTCCTGCGCCTGGACTACCTCAAGCAGCAGGCAGCCCTTGCCGAGATGCCCCTGGTGCACAAAGGCAGCCGCCTCTCGGTGATGCCCGTAACCGCCGAGCAGTGGGCGGCGGTGCTCGCGCTGCGCTGATCCCCGCGCACGCCATGGCCATGCAAGCCATGGCAGCGTTGCCGGTTTTTTGTCACGTCCATCATGCAGCCTGCAAACATTGAGGTTAGGCTAGCGCCCTTTACATTTGACGAGCATCAAGCGGCCCAGGCTTGAGGTTCGTCAGACTAGGACGCTATAGCCGCAGGACGCAGACCCCATGTCGAAGAACCGCCGTTCCTCCCGTGTTTTCGCTGTTTCCCTCTTGATCCTATTGCTCGCTGCCGGTGGTTTCGGCTACTGGAAGTCCCTCCAGGACCGCCTGCCCGAAGGCTTGAGCATGGGCAACGGCCGCCTGGAGGCCACCGAGGTGCAGATCGCCAGCAAGATCCCGGGGCGCCTGGCCGAAGTGCGAGTCCATGAGGGCGACAAGGTGCTCCAGGGCCAACTGCTGGCACGCATGGATACCCGGACCCTGGAAGCCCAGCGCGCCCAGGCCGAGGCCGAAGTGGCCAGGGCCCGGGAAAACCTCTCTGCCGCCGAAGCCAATGTGCAACTGCGCCAGAGCGAACTGCTACTGGCCAACCAGGAACTCAAGCGCTCCCAGGAACTGTTCCGTCGCGGCTTCGCCAGCCAGCAGATCATCGACCAGCAGCAAGCCCGCCTGAGCACCGGCAACGCGGCAGTGTTGGCGGCCCAGGCCCAGGTCGCCTCGGTCAAGGCCGCCATCGGCGCCGCCCAGGCCCAGGTGGCCCAGCTCATCAGCGAAATCGACGACAGCAGCCTGCGCGCGCCCATCGACGGCATCATCCAACTGCGCCTGGCCGAACCCGGCGAGGTCCTGGGCGCGGGTGGCCGGGTGCTGCTGCTGATCGATCCCAACGACCAGTACATGAACCTCTACCTGCCCGCCTCCGTCGCCGGGCGCCTGACCGTGGGCGATGAAGCACGCCTGCTGCTCGACGGCCTGCCCAACCAGCCACTACCGGCGAAGATCAACTTCGTCGCGGCCAAGTCCCAGTTCACCCCCAAGGAAGTGGAGACCCGCGACGAACGCCAGAAACTGGTGTTCCGGGTCAAGGTGCGCCTGACCCAACCCGCCGCCGTGCCACAAGCCAAGCCGGGCATGCCCGGTGCCGGTTACGTGCGCACCGCCCCCGTGGACTGGCCGGCTAACCTGCAATGAGCGGCCTGGCGCTGCAAGCGACCGGCATCGCTCATCGCTATGGTCCGCAACAGGCCCTGGTCGATATCGCCTTCAGCCTGCCGGCAGGTACCCGTTGCGGCCTGATCGGCCCGGACGGCGCCGGCAAGTCGAGCCTGCTGGGGCTGATCGCCGGGGTCAAGAAACTCCAGCAGGGCCAGCTCCAGGTACTTGGGGGCGACATCACCCAGCGGCGCCACCGCAGCAGCCTCTATCCGCGCATCGCCTTCATGCCCCAGGGCCTGGGCGGCAACCTGTACCCCGAGCTGTCCATCAGCGAGAACATCCGCTTCTTCGCCACCCTGTTCGGCTTGCCCGCCAAGGAATGCGCGCAGCGCATGCACAGCCTGCTGCTGGCCACCGACCTGCTGCGCTTCGCCGAGCGCCCGGCCGGCAAGCTGTCAGGCGGGATGAAACAGAAGCTCGGCCTGTGTTGCGCACTGATCCACGAGCCGGACCTTTTGATCCTCGACGAACCGACCACCGGCGTCGACCCGCTCTCGCGCCGACGCTTCTGGGAACTAGTGGAGGACGTGCGCCAGCAACGACCACAACTGACGCTGCTGGTGGCCACCGCCTACATGGAGGAAGCCGAGCAGTTCGAGCATTGCCTGATGCTCGATCGCGGCCGGCTGATCGCCCAGGGCCTGAGCCAGGAGCTGGCCAAGGTCACCGCTAGCGGCAAGCTGGACGACGCCTTCACCCACTTCCAGGGCGACGGCGGCCAGGACAATCCGCCGCTGGTGATCCCGCCCCGCTCCAGCGCCAACCAGGACATCGCCATCGAGGCCCATGAACTGACCCTGCGCTTCGGCGACTTCACCGCCGTGAACAAGGTCAGCTTCGCCATCGGCCGCGGGGAGATCTTCGGCTTCCTGGGCTCCAACGGCTGCGGCAAGACCACCACCATGAAGGTTCTCACCGGGCTGATGCCGGCCACCGAGGGCAGCGCCAAGCTGCTGGGTAACCCGGTGAATGCCAAGGACCTGGCCACCCGCAAGCGGGTCGGCTTCATGTCCCAGAGCTTCTCGCTGTACGGCGAGCTCAGCGTGCGCCAGAACCTGGAGCTGCACGCCCGCCTGTTCGACTTGCCCAAGGACCAGAGCGGCCCGCGCATCGAGGAACTGATCCAGCGCTTCGACCTGGGCGCAATCGCCGAGCAGCAGTCCGGCGCCCTGCCCCTGGGTTTGCGCCAGCGCCTGTCGCTGGCGGTGGCGGTGCTGCACCGGCCGGAAGTGCTGATCCTCGACGAACCCACGTCCGGGGTCGACCCGGCGGCCCGCGACGATTTCTGGCGCCTGCTGGTGGAGCTGTCCCGGGAACAGGGCGTGACCATCTTCCTGTCCACCCACTTCATGAACGAAGCCCAGCGCTGCGACCGCATTTCCCTGATGCACGCCGGCAAGGTACTGGCCTGCGATACCCCAGAGGCGCTGCAGCGCCAGTACGCCGGTGAGACCCTGGAAGCGGCCTTCGTGCGCTGCCTGGAAGACGCCCAGGGCGCCCCGGACATTCCACCTCCCTCCCAGCCGGAACCAGCAGCCCCGGCTGCGGCCAGCGCCCCCGTGCACTCGGGCCTGAGCCTGGCGCGGTTGCTGGCGGTGGCCACCCGCGAAGGCAAGGAACTGCTGCGCGACCGGGTGCGCCTGGGGTTCGCCCTGCTCGGAGCGATCTTCATGATGGTGATCTTCGGCTACGGTATTTCCCTGGATGTGGAGAAGCTCGCCTTCGCCGTCTACGACCAGGACCAGACCCCGCAAAGCCGCGCCTACCTGGAAGCCTTCCGCAGCTCACGCTACTTCGAGGAAAAACCGACGATCCGCAACTCCGCCGAGCTGCACCGGCGCTTGCAACGCTCGGAGATCAAGCTGGCCCTGGAAATTCCTCCCGGCTTCGGCCGCGACCTCTATGCCGGGCGCCAGCCCGTGGTCGCCGCCTGGCTCGACGGTGGCATGCCATTTCGCGCGGAGACCAGCCGCAACTATGTCGAGGCCGTGCACCAGGGCAACCTGGAACTGCTGGCGGAGCACAGCAGCCTGCCGCGCAACTCACGACCTGCGGCCAAGCTGGAAACCCGCTTCCGCTACAACCAGGACGTGGTCAGCGTGAACGCCATCGGCCCCGGCGTCATGGCGCTGATCCTGGCGTTCATCCCGGCCATGCTCACCGCCTTGGGCATCGTCCGCGAGAAGGAGCTGGGTTCGATCACCAACTTCTACGCCACACCACTGACGCGCCTGGAGTTCCTCCTGGGCAAGCAGGCGCCATACCTGGCCGTCAGCCTGATCAACCTGGGGCTGCTGGTGGCCATGAACCGCTGGCTGTTCGGTGTACCGTTCAAGGGCAGCGGCCTGACCCTGGCCCTGGGCGGGGTGCTGTACGTGCTGGCCACCACCAGCATGGGCCTGCTGATCTCGGCCTTCACCCGCACCCAGATCGCGGCGATCCTGGGCACCATGATCATCACCAGCCTGCCGACCATCCAGTTCTCCGGGCTGATCGTGCCGCGCTCGTCCCTGGACGGTTCGGCGGCGATCATGGGCCAGCTGTTCCCCGCGGGCTACTTCCTCGACATCGCGGTCGGTACCTTCACCAAGGCCCTGGACGTGCGTGAACTCTGGCCCCAGTGCCTGGCGCTGGTGGGGTTCTTCCTCGGCTTCACCGGGCTGAGCCTGGTCATGTTGAAAAAGCAGGAGGTCTGATGAACCGGCTTGCCCATATCCTGCGCCTGGGCCTCAAGGAACTCACCAGCCTGCGCCATGACAGCGTGCTGTTGCTGTTCCTGATGTACGCCTTCACCGTGGCCATCTACCTGCCAGCCGCCGGCTCGGTGATAGGCGTGCACAACGCCAGCGTGGCCCTGGTGGACGAGGACCACAGCGCACTGTCGCGCCTGCTGGGGGAGTCCCTGCAACCGCCGGAATTCCAGGCCCCGGCAACCCTGCCCTACGACCGGCTGGACGCAGTGCTGGACAGCGGCCAGTACACCTTCGTGATCAACGTCCCGGCCAACTTCCAGAACGACCTGCTGGCCGGGCGCCAGCCGGCGGTACAGGTCAACGTCGACGCCACCGCCATGAGCCAGGCCTTCATGGGGGCGGGCTACATCGGCCGGATCTTCCAGCGCGAGCTGCTCGACTACGCCGGCCAGGGAGACACACCCGCCAAGGCCCCGGCCCTGCTGACCACCCGCGCGCTGTTCAACACCAACCTGCAGGGCGGCTGGTTCCTGGCGGTGATCCAGATCGTCAACAACATCACCATCCTGGCCATCGTGCTCACCGGCACCGCGCTGCTGCGCGAACGCGAGCACGGTACTCTCGATCACTTGCTGGTGCTGCCGCTCACAGCCCTGGAGATCATGCTGGCGAAAATCTGGAGCAACATGCTGGTGGTGGTGCTGTGCACCTGGATATCGCTGGAAGTGGTCGTCAAAGGGTTGCTGGGCGTGCCGCTGGCCGGCTCCCTGGGCTTGTTCCTGATGGTCACCGCGCTCTATCTGTTCGCCAGCACGGCCCTGGGCATCTTCCTCGCCACTTTGGCCCGCTCGACTCCGCAGTTCGGCCTGCTGGCGATCCCGGTGATCATTCCGATGCTGTTGTTATCCGGCGGCAGTACACCGCTGGACAGCATGCCGCAGTGGTTGCAATGGGTGATGCAGGGTTCGCCATCGACGCATTTCGTCAGCTTGAGCGCGGCGATCCTGTTCCGCGACGCCGGCGTCAGCGTGGTCTGGCCCGACCTGCTGGCCCTGGGTGCGATTGGCCTGGCGTTCTTCACCATCGCCCTGGCGCGGTTTCGCAAGAGCCTGGCGTCCTGAGGTTGCCTCGGGACGCCGACATGCAGGAGCGAAGCTTGCTCGCGATCAGCCTTAAGGCTGGAATCTGGCGGGGGTCGCGATATCGCTATCGCGGGCAAGCCTCGCGCCTACGGGTCCAGCATTACTGGATGATCAGGTTGTTGAACAGCAGGTCCTCGACCACCGGCTTGCCGGTCTCGTCGTTCATCACCTGTTGCACCTGCTTGAGGGCTTCCTGGCGCAGTTTTTCCTTGGCCTCGACATTGTTCATGGTCTCGGCGGTCTGCTGGGCGAACAGCGCCACCAGCTGGTTGCGGATCAGCGGCTCATTGGCCTTGACCGCCTGGGCCGCCGGGTCGCCGGTCACCCGCAGGGCCACGTCGGCCTTGTAGACCTTGAGCTTGGGGCCGCCATCCAGGCCGTAGTTGCCCACGAAGGGCGGGGTCAGGCTGATGTAGCTGACTTTCGGCGCTTCGCCTTCTTTAGCCTCTTCGGCCATCGCTGCCACAGGCAGGGAGAGGGCCAGCAGCAACATGATCCACGCTTTCACAATTCGCTCCTTAATCCGGTTTGCGGCCTAGCATAAAGGCCCGCCAGCCTGAGCCCAAGCACAAGCTTATGGCTGGTTATCAGGGCCGGGCATGCTCGTTGACCACCTGGTTCACACTCCTACACTTATCGGCCACCACTCCCAAAGGAATAGCCCTGATGAAAGCCGTGCTGTGCAAAGTCTTCGGCCCTGCCGAAACGCTGGTGCTGGAAGAGGTCGCAAGCCCTGTGCCGAAGAAGAACGAGATCCTGCTGGACGTGCATGCCGCCGGGGTCAACTTCCCGGACACCCTGATCATCGAGGGCAAGTACCAGTTCAAGCCACCGTTCCCCTTCTCTCCGGGTGGTGAGGCGGCCGGCGTGGTCAGTGCAGTGGGCGAGAAGGTCAGCCATCTCAAGGCCGGTGACCGGGTCATGGCCCTGACCGGCTGGGGCAGCTTCGCCGAACAGGTGGCGGTGCCCGGCTATAACGTGCTGCCGATTCCCCTGGCCATGGACTTCAACACCGCCGCGGCCTTCAGCATGACCTACGGCACCTCGATGCATGCCCTCAAGCAACGGGGCAACCTGCAGCCCGGCGAAACCCTGCTGGTGCTCGGCGCTTCAGGTGGCGTGGGCCTGGCAGCGGTGGAGATCGGCAAGGCCATGGGGGCCCGGGTGATCGCCGCCGCCAGCAGCGCCGAGAAACTCGCCGTGGCCAAGGCCGCCGGTGCCGACGAATTGATCAACTACAACGAGGCCAGCCTCAAGGACGAGATCAAGCGCCTGACAGGCGGCAATGGCGCCGATGTGATCTACGACCCGGTGGGCGGCGACCTGTTCGACCAGGCCATCCGTTCCATCGCCTGGAACGGCCGGCTGCTGGTGGTGGGATTCGCCAGCGGGCGCATCCCCGATCTGCCGGTGAACCTGGCCCTGCTCAAGGGTGCTGCGGTGGTAGGCGTGTTCTGGGGCTCCTTCGCCCAGCGCCAGCCCCAAGACAACGCGGCGAACTTCCAGCAACTGTTCGCCTGGCACGCCGAAGGCAAGCTCAAGCCCTTGGTGTCGCAAGTCTATCCCCTGGCCGAGGCGGCCCGGGCCATCGACGACCTCGGCCAGCGCAAGGCCGTGGGCAAGGTGGTGGTGCAGGTGCGCTGAGCCGACAGGAGCTACGCCCTCAGCAGGCCTTGCAACGCTTGAGCCGCGCCTCCAGATTGCGATCCGGCATGGCGTGGCTGCGCAGGGCATGGACCGTCTGCTCGACATAGTCGCGGGTGGTGCCGTAGCGCCCGCAGGCGCTCTCGAACACCTGGTTCAGCACGTGGTCCGGCAGGTTGCCGGCGTAGCTGGGCAGGTGCCGCTCCAGCACGAACCCCAGCGCCTGGACCTGGTTGCCGTCTTCGAGGCGGCAGTTGAGCCAGTGCGGGCGGTAGGAGGGATAAGGCATTTCCCGCTGCCACAGCGCATACAACGAATCTTCCAGGCACTCTTCCGACAATCGGTAGGCGAAACCGCTGCAGGAGCCGCCACGGTCCAGGCCGAAGACCAGGCCCGGCAGCTCGGGCGTCCCCCGGTGCTCGTGGGACCACAAATACAGGCCCCGGTGATAACCATGTACCCGCCCGCGTACCCGTTCGACCGCCGAGCACTCCGGACGCCAGATCAGCGAACCGTAGGCGAACAACCAGACCGGCCCGCCCTGATGGCGGGCCATGGTGGCTTGCATGGAGCTGCGAAGTTGTTCGTGGGTCAGCTGCGGCCCGAGATCGAGACGCGGAGGGTAAGCCAGGTTCAGGTAGCTGGATTCAAGGGCGGTCATGGCGAATAGCGTTCAGCTCCCCGCGAGAAAGAAGTTACTTAATAGAACGCCCGGCAGTAACTACAAGACACATAAGTTACAAGGCAAGTTAAGTAAAAATAACCAAGGCTACTTAACTTGAAGGACAGGTATATAACCTACCGATATTTATCAAATTAGATAAATATCGATGGGCTATATAGCAAGTTATAACGCGCGGTACAGGGTCGGCAGGATCAGGACCGCGGAGCGTAGGCGAACACGTCCGCACGCATCTGGTGGGCGTCCATGCCGGCGCTCACCAGGGCGTCGAGGGTGGCGTAGATCATCGCCGGCGAACCGCTGGCATAGACATGCACCGACGACAGGTCGTCGATGTCCTCGCTCACGGCCTCATGCAGCATGCCGCAGCGCCCTTCCCAGCCACACAGGTCGCTGACCACCTTGTGCAGGTAGAGATTGGGCAGTTGCTGCCACTGGTCCCAGTGCTCCAGTTGGTAGAAGTCCTCGGGCCGGCGTACACCCCAATACAGGTGCACCGGGTGCTTGAAACCCTTGGCCCGGCAATGCTCGATCAAGCTGTGCATCTGCGCCATGCCGGTGCCAGCGGCGATCAACACCAGCGGACCATCGGGCAGCTCGGCCAGGTGGGTGTCGCCAAACGGCAACTCGACCCGGGCCATGCCGTTGCGCTGCAGTTGTTCCATCAGGCTTTGCGCGCTGTTTTCCCGGGCCAGCACATGCAGCTCCAGGTCACGCCCGCAGTGAGGCGCCGAGGCCAGGGAAAACGCCGACTTCTCGCCGTTGTCCCGCTCCAGCAGCAAATATTGGCCGGCGTGGTAGCGCGGCGGCTTGCCCGCCGGCGCCCGCAGCCGGACCCGCCAGACATCACCGCCGACTTCCAGGCATTCAACGAGCTGACACGACAGGCTGCGCACCGGCAACTCTCCCAGCGCAAGGACGCCGTCCCACAACACGATGCAGTCTTGCAGCGGCTCCGCGATACAAGTGTAGAACTCGCCGTGGTCACGCACATCGCCGGCCTGCCGCACGCTGCCTTCCACCAACAGGGCAGCACAGACGTGACAGTTGCCATTGCGGCAGCTCTGGGGGCAGTCATAGCCCAGGCGCCTCGCCGCATCGAGAATACGCTCGCCGGGCAGTGTCTCTAGCACCGCTCCGGAGGGCTGCAAGGTTACACGCATCAATCTATTCCTAATTGATTCCAGATGGCATCGATCCGGCGGGTGACCGCCTCATCCTTGACGATGACCCGTCCCCACTCTCTGGTGGTTTCTCCGGGCCACTTGTGAGTGGCGTCCAACCCCATCTTCGAACCCAGGCCGGATACCGGCGAGGCGAAGTCGAGGTAGTCGATCGGGGTGTTGTCGATCATCACCGTGTCGCGCTTGGGGTCCATGCGCGTGGTAATGGCCCAGATCACGTCGTTCCAGTCCCTGGCGTTGATATCGTCGTCGGTGACGATAACGAACTTGGTGTACATGAACTGTCGCAGGAACGACCACACGCCGAGCATTACGCGCTTGGCGTGGCCCGGGTACTGCTTCTTCATGGTCACCACCGCCATGCGGTACGAGCAGCCCTCGGGCGGTAGATAAAAGTCGGTGATCTCCGGGAATTGCTTCTGCAGGATCGGCACGAACACTTCGTTGAGCGCCACGCCGAGGATCGCCGGCTCATCCGGCGGACGCCCGGTGTAGGTGCTGTGGTAGATCGGCTTGGTGCGATGGGTGATGCGTTCCACGGTGAACACCGGGAAGCTGTCCACTTCGTTGTAGTAGCCGGTGTGGTCGCCATAGGGGCCTTCCGGGGCCATTTCGCCCGGATGGATCACGCCCTCGAGGATGATCTCGGCGGTAGCTGGGACCTGCAGGTCATTGCCCCGGCACTTCACCAGTTCGGTGCGGTTACCTCGCAGCAGGCCGGCGAAGGCATATTCGGACAGGGTGTCCGGCACCGGGGTCACGGCACCGAGGATGGTGGCCGGGTCGGCCCCCAGGGCCACGGAAACCGGGAATGGCTGGCCCGGGTGCTTTTCGCACCACTCGCGGTAATCCAGCGCGCCGCCACGGTGGCTCAACCAGCGCATGATCACCTTGTTGCGCCCAATCACCTGTTGCCGATAGATGCCCAGGTTTTGTCGGTCCTTGTTCGGTCCGCGGGTCACCGTCAGGCCCCAAGTGATCAGCGGCGCCACGTCGCCCGGCCAGCAATGCTGGATCGGCAACTGCGAAAGGTCGACATCGTCGCCCTCGACCACCACTTCCTGGCACACCGCGTCCTTGACCACCTTCGGCGCCATCGACACGACCTTCTTGAAGATCGGCAGCTTGGACCAGGCATCCTTCAGGCCCTTGGGCGGCTCGGGCTCCTTGAGGAAGGCCAGCAGCTTGCCGATCTCGCGCAATTCGTCGGTGGACTCGGCGCCCATGCCCATGGCCACCCGCTCGGGGGTGCCGAACAGGTTGCCCAGCACCGGGATGTCGAAACCCGTGGGTTTTTCGAACAGCAGCGCCGGGCCCTTGGCGCGCAGGGTGCGGTCGCAGACTTCGGTCATTTCCAGGACAGGAGAGATGGGAACCTGGATGCGCTTGAGTTCACCGCGCTGTTCCAGGCCACGAATGAAGTCGCGCAAATCGCGATACTGCATGCAAGAGCCTCGTGTTGGCCGTATCGGTCGGGGTGCAGAGTGTAGCGCCGTTCAGGCCGCAATGGCCAAAGTGCAGACAGCAAAAAGCCGGGTTGCCCCGGCTTTCGCTCGACCCGCTGATGTTACTTGCGCTTCATCGACAGGAAGAATTCATCGTTGGTCTTGGTCTGCTTCAGCTTGTCGACCAGGAACTCGATGGCGGCGACTTCATCCATCGGATGCAGCAGCTTGCGCAGGATCCACATGCGCTGCAGCTCGTCGTCGGCCGTCAGCAGCTCTTCGCGGCGGGTACCGGACTTGTTGATGTTGATGGCCGGGAATACGCGCTTCTCGGCGATACGACGGTCCAGGGGCAGTTCCATGTTGCCGGTACCCTTGAACTCTTCGTAGATCACTTCGTCCATCTTCGAGCCGGTCTCGACCAGCGCGGTAGCGATGATGGTCAGCGAGCCGCCTTCCTCGATGTTCCGCGCGGCGCCGAAGAAACGCTTGGGTTTCTCCAGGGCGTGGGCATCGACACCACCGGTCAGGACCTTGCCGGAGCTCGGGATCACGGTGTTGTAGGCACGGGCCAGGCGGGTGATGGAGTCCAGCAGGATCACCACGTCCTTCTTGTGCTCGACCAGGCGCTTGGCCTTCTCGATCACCATCTCGGCCACTTGCACGTGGCGGGTTGGCGGCTCGTCGAAGGTGGAGGCGACCACTTCGCCACGCACGGTGCGCTGCATCTCGGTCACTTCTTCCGGACGTTCGTCGATCAGCAGGACGATCAGGTGGCACTCGGGGTTGTTGCGGGTGATGTTGGCCGCAATGTTCTGCAGCATGATCGTTTTACCCGCTTTCGGCGGAGCGACGATCAGGCCACGCTGGCCCTTGCCGATCGGGGCGCACAGGTCGATGACACGGCCGGTGAGGTCTTCGGTGGAACCGTTGCCGGCTTCCATCTTCAGGCGATCGTTGGGGAACAGCGGGGTCAAGTTCTCGAACAGGATCTTGTTCTTGGCGTTCTCGGGACGGTCGTAGTTGATGGTATCGACCTTGAGCAGCGCGAAGTAACGCTCGCCTTCCTTCGGAGGGCGGATCTTGCCAACGATGGTGTCACCGGTGCGCAAGTTGAAGCGACGGATCTGGCTTGGCGACACGTAGATATCGTCCGGCCCGGCCAGGTAGGAGGCATCGGAGGAGCGAAGGAAGCCGAAGCCGTCCTGGAGGATCTCCAGCACGCCATCACCGGAGATTTCCTCACCGCTTTTCGCGTGCTTTTTCAGCAGGGAGAAAATCACGTCCTGCTTGCGCGAACGGGCCATATTTTCTATGCCCATCTGTTCGGCCAATTCGAGCAGTTCGGTAATCGGCTTTTGCTTGAGTTCAGTCAGATTCATATAGGAATGACGTAATCATTTATAGAGGGGGAAATTAAGCTTTTGGCTTAATGAGGCCGCGCCGCGGAGAAGGCGACAGGATCGCGTACTTATTTGAAAAGGAGAGCGTCGGCGACGGCTTGCAGGGGGCACTGGAGAAACCAGTGCGGGGCCGAATGTAACACCTGAGTTTCGGAGCGTCTAGCCCTCAATTACGAAAAAGCCCCGCATTTTGCGGGGCCTTTTCTAACATGCTGAAACCGAGGTTCAGATGTTGGCGTCGAGGAAAGCCGCCAGTTGCGACTTCGACAGCGCACCGACCTTGGTGGCTTCAACGTTACCGTTCTTGAACAGCATCAGGGTCGGGATACCACGTACGCCATGCTTGGCCGGGGTTTCCTGGTTCTCGTCGATGTTCAGTTTGGCAACGGTGAGCTTGCCCTTGTAAGTCTCGGCAATTTCGTCCAGAACCGGAGCGATCATTTTGCATGGGCCGCACCACTCAGCCCAGTAGTCGACCAGTACAGCGCCTTCGGCCTTGAGTACATCGGCCTCGAAGCTGGCGTCGCTGACGTGTTTGATGAGATCGCTGCTCATGGAATTCTCCAGGTTGTAAGCAAAAAAACGTGGCCCATCATATCTGCCCTTCCTGCGTTCAGGAAGCCGCAGGTGATTGACTCTCACTATGGTGCCCCTTGAGTTTGGGTATAGCTCAGCCCGGCGCAAAGCGAGAATTCCACCGATGCCTATAAAAGCCGGGACAACTTCGTGCGGCATCTCCTATTAATGTCGTCGAGGCCGCTACATGTGCCTTTGCACGCGGCCCAGGCGCCCTTCGGGCAATCCTGCGCACGGAAATCGACCGGATGAGCGGTAGCACCAGCGCTCTCAAGTCCCTCATGGCACATCTGGGAATGCCGGCTGGCGCAAGGTTTGATGCGATGAATCAACGCATTGGCCACTGCGCGTTGGCGCGAGCCGTTGATCGTGGCAGGATGGCGAGGTTATCGACCGAGACCCCCAGCCATGCCCCAATCCCAAGCCAAGAATCTGTCCCTGATCGCCGCGATCGATCTGGGCTCCAACAGCTTTCACATGGTCGTGGCCAAGGCCCGGAACGGTGAAATCCGCATTCTCGAGCGGTTGGGTGAAAAGGTTCAGCTGGCTGCCGGCATCAATGAAGAGCGCCAGCTCAACGAAGAATCCATGCAACGCGGGCTCGACTGCCTCAAGCGTTTCGCCCAGCTGATCAACGGCATGCCCCAGGGCACCGTGCGCATCGTCGGCACCAACGCCCTGCGCGAAGCCCGCAACCGCGGCGAATTCATCCGCCGGGCCGAAGAGATCCTCGGCCACCCGGTGGAAGTCATCTCCGGACGTGAAGAAGCGCGCCTGATCTACCTCGGGGTTTCCCATACCCTCGCTGACACCCCCGGCAAGCGCCTGGTGGCCGACATCGGCGGCGGCAGCACCGAGTTCATCATTGGCCAGCGCTTCGAGCCCCTGCTGCGCGAAAGCCTGCAGATGGGCTGCGTGAGCTTCACCCAACGCTATTTCCGCGACGGCAAGATCACCCCGGCCCGCTACGCCCAGGCCTATACCGCCGCACGCCTGGAAATCATGAGCATCGAACATGCGCTGCATCGCCTGACCTGGGATGAAGCCATCGGCTCCTCCGGCACCATTCGCGCCATCGGCCTGGCCCTCAAGGCCGGCGGCCAGGGCAGCGGCGAGATCAACGTCGAAGGCCTGGCCTGGCTCAAGCGCAAGCTGTTCAAGCTCGGCGACGTCGACAAGATCGACTTCGAAGGTATCAAGCCCGACCGCCGGGCCATCTTCCCTGCTGGCCTGGCGATCCTCGAGGCGATCTTCGATGCCCTGGAATTGCAGCGCATGGATCACTGCGAAGGCGCCCTGCGCGAAGGCGTGCTCTACGACCTGCTGGGCCGTCATCACCATGAAGACGTCCGCGAGCGCACCTTGGGCTCGCTGATGGAGCGCTACCACGTGGACCTGGAACAGGCTTCGCGGGTCGAAGGCAAGGCCCTGCGCTCCTTCGACCAGGTGGCGGCCGACTGGGACCTGGAAGACGGCATCTGGCGCGAACTGCTGGGCTGGGCCGCCAAGGTGCATGAAGTGGGCCTGGATATCGCCCACTATCACTACCACAAGCACGGCGCCTACCTGATCGAACACTCGGACCTGGCTGGCTTCTCCCGTGAGGACCAGCAAATGCTGGCCCTGCTGGTACGCGGTCACCGCCGCAATATTCCCAAGGAGAAGTTCGCCGAGTTCGGCGACGACGGCATCAAGCTGATCCGTCTCTGCGTGCTGCTGCGCTTCGCCATCCTGTTCCACCACATCCGCGGTACCCAGCAGATGCCCCAGGTGCAGCTCAGCGCCAACGGCGACCAGCTGGACGTGAAGTTCCCGGCCAACTGGCTGGATGAAAACCAGCTGACCCAGGCGGACTTCGCCCTCGAGGCCGAATGGCTGACCCGGGTCGGCATCGTACTCAACGTCAGCTGAGCCCGGCACCGGGCAAACAAAAAGGCCAGCCCGATCACTCGGGCTGGCCTTTTTCATTGGCGCCGGCTGAACCTAGCGCACCGGCAAGACCGGGCTGCCAAGGCGCTCCAGCAAGGTAGCCTGGGCACTGCGCGGGTTCTGGTTGCCGGTCGGCGTGTTGCGCACATAGCGCCCGTCGGACTGCAGGCTCCAGCTGTGGGTGTTATCGGTGAGATAACTCTCCAGCTCCTTCTTGACCCGCAGGATCAGCTTCTTGCCCTCCACCGGGAAGCAGGTCTCGACCCGCTTGTCGAGGTTGCGCTCCATCCAGTCGGCACTGGACAGGAACATCTGCTCTTCGCCGCCGTTGAGGAAGTAGAACACCCGGGTGTGCTCCAGGAAGCGCCCGATGATCGAGCGCACGTGGATGTTGTGCGACACCCCGGCGATCCCCGGGCGCAGGCAGCACATGCCACGCACCACCAGGTCGATGCGCACGCCGGACTGGCTGGCCTTGTACAGCGCGCGGATGATCTTCGGATCGGTCAGCGAGTTGAACTTGGCGATGATGTGCGCCGGCTTGCCGTCCAGGGCGAACTGGGTCTCCCGGGCGATCATGTCGAGCATGCCCTTCTTCAGGGTGAACGGCGCATGCAAGAGCTTCTTCATGCGCAGGGTCTTGCCCATGCCGATCAGCTGGCTGAACAGCTTGCCGACGTCCTCGCACAAGGCGTCGTCAGAGGTGAGCAGGCTGTAGTCGGTGTAAAGGCGGGCATTGGCCGCGTGGTAGTTACCCGTGCCCAGGTGCGCATAACGCACGATCTCGCCCTGCTCGCGCCGCAGGATCAGCATCATCTTGGCGTGGGTCTTGAAGCCCACCACGCCGTAGATCACCACCGCGCCGGCCGCTTGCAGGCGGCTGGCCATCTGCAGGTTGGACTCCTCGTCGAAGCGCGCGCGCAGTTCGATCACCGCGGTGACCTCCTTGCCGTTGCGCGCCGCATCCACCAGGGCGTCGACGATCTCCGAGTTGGCCCCGGAGCGGTACAGGGTCTGGCGCACCGCCAGCACGTGGGGATCCTTGGCGGCCTGGCGCAGCAGGTCGATCACCGGGGTGAAGGACTCGAAGGGATGCAGCAGCAGGATGTCCTGCTTGCTAATGACGCTGAAGATGTTCTCGCTGTTCTGCAGCAGCTTGGGAATCTGCGGGGTGAACGGCGGGTGCTGCAGCTCCGGATGGCTGTCCAGGCCAGTGATGCTGAACAGGCGCGTGAGGTTCACCGGGCCATTGACCTGGTAGAGCTCGGTCTCGTGCAGGTTGAACTGCTTGAGCAGGTAGTCCGACAGGTGCTTGGGGCAGGTATCGGCCACTTCCAGGCGCACCGCGTCGCCGTAGCGGCGGGAGAACAGCTCGCCGCGCAGGGCACGGGCCAGGTCCTCGACATCCTCGGAATCCAGTGCCAGGTCGGCGTTTCGAGTCAGGCGGAACTGATAGCAGCCTTTTACCTTCATGCCCTGGAACAGGTCATCGGCATGGGCATGGATCATCGACGACAGGAACACATAGTTGTCGCCAGGGCCGCCCACCTCTTCCGGCACCCGGATGATCCGCGGCAACAGGCGCGGGGCCGGGATGATCGCAAGGCCCGAGTCGCGGCCGAAGGCGTCGATGCCTTCCAGCTCGACGATGAAGTTCAGGCTCTTGTTCACCAGCAGCGGGAAGGGGTGCGTCGGGTCCAGGCCGATGGGGGTGATGATCGGCGCGATCTCGTCGCGAAAGTAGCGACGGACCCAGGTCTTGAGCTTGGCGGTCCAGTAGCGACGACGGATGAAGCGGATCTGGTGCTTCTCCAGCTCCGGCAACAGGATGTCGTTGAGGATCGCGTACTGACGATCCACATGACCGTGCACCAGGTCGCTGATGCGTGCCAGCGCCTGGTGCGGTTGCAGGCCGTCGGCGCCAGCCTGTTCACGGGCGAAGGTGATCTGCTTCTTCAGGCCGGCGACCCGGATCTCGAAGAACTCGTCCAGGTTGCTGGAGAAGATCAGCAGGAACTTCAGGCGCTCCAGCAGTGGATAGGACTCGTCCAGCGCCTGCTCCAGCACGCGGATGTTGAACTGCAGTTGCGACAGCTCGCGGTGGATGTACAGGCTGCTGTCGTCCAGGTTGGGGATGACGATGGCCGGCACCGGTTGCGCCTCGGTGGCCGGGGCCGCGGGAACGGGCTCCAGCTCCGGCGGGGTCTCGGCTACTTGTTCGACCACTGGCTGGGCTTCTTTTACGGCAACTTCTGTGAGTCCTTCGGTATTCATCGCGTGTTCCTGGGAGGGCTATTTTTGCTCTCGTAACAATTGAGCAGCACGAACGGCAAAGTAAGTCAGGATGCCATCGGCACCTGCACGTTTAAAAGCAGTCAGGGACTCGAGAACGACCCCCTCGGCCAACCATCCATTCTGGATCGCCGCCATGTGCATGGCGTACTCGCCGCTGACCTGGTAGACGAAGGTCGGCACCTTGAAGGCGTCCTTGACCCGCCAGAGGATGTCCAGATAAAGCATTCCCGGCTTGACCATGACCATGTCCGCGCCTTCGGCCAGGTCCGCCGCCACTTCATGCAGGGCTTCCTCGGCATTGGCCGGGTCCATCTGGTACGAGGCCTTGTCGGCCTTGCCCAGGTTCAGCGCCGACCCCACTGCATCGCGGAAAGGCCCGTAGTAGGCGCTGGCGTACTTGGCCGAATAGGCCATGATCCGCACGTTGACATGACCCGCCAGCTCCAGCGCTTCGCGGATCGCCTGGACACGACCATCCATCATGTCCGAGGGTGCCACCACCTGGGCGCCAGCTTCGGCGTGGGACAAGGCCTGGCGCACCAGGGCATCTACCGTGACGTCGTTCTGCACGTAGCCCTGTGCGTCGAGAATGCCGTCCTGGCCGTGGGTGGTGAACGGGTCCAGGGCGACGTCGGTGATCACCCCGAGGTGCGGGAAGCGTTCGCGCAAGGCACGGGTGGCACGCTGGGCGATGCCATCCGAGTTCCAGGCTTCGGCAGCGTCCAGGGACTTGAGTTCCCCGGGCGTCACCGGGAACAGGGCCAGGGCGGGAATCCCCAGCTCGACCCAGTGCGCCGCCTCTTCCAGCAGCAGGTCGACGCTGAGGCGCTCGACACCCGGCATCGAGGCCACCGCCTCACGGCGATTCTCGCCGTCGAGCACGAACACCGGCAGGATCAGGTCGTCCACGCTCAAGCGATTCTCGCGCACCAGACGTCGGGAAAAGTCATCGCGACGGTTACGCCGCAGACGAGTGGCCGGAAACAGACGATTGGCGGGAGTAAAGCTCACGACGGACTCCATGGCCCGCGCTGGCGGGCGAGCGTGACAGTTATAAGCGGGCATTATGACGAACAGATGACAGTTATGCTCAAGCTGTTGACCGACAGCAACACACATTGTCATTGAGGGGAAATGTTCACGTCGAGACACATTTCGATACTTTCCCCAACGCCGTCGAAGGGGTAGGCTGCGCGTTCATTTCGCCAGCATCCAGACAATGCTCCAACAATTTCTTCAGGATTTCGGCTACTTCGCCCTCTTTCTCGGCACGTTCTTCGAAGGCGAGACCATTCTGGTTCTAGCCGGGTTTCTCGCGTTCCGTGGATACATGGATATCAACCTGGTGATGGTGGTTGCCTTCTTCGGCAGCTATGCCGGTGACCAGCTGTGGTACTTCCTGGGGCGCAAGCATGGCCGCAAGTTGCTGGCGCGCAGGCCGCGCTGGCAGATGATGGGCGACCGGGCACTGGAGCATATTCGCAAGCACCCGGACATCTGGGTGTTGAGCTTCCGCTTCGTCTACGGCCTGCGTACCGTGATGCCGGTGGCCATTGGCCTGTCCGGCTATCCGCCGGGACGCTACCTGCTGCTCAACGGCATTGGCGCGGCGATCTGGGCGGTGGCCCTGGCGCAGGCAGCCTTCCACTTCGGCGCCGTCATGGAAGGCATGCTCGGCAGCATCAAGAAGTACGAGCTGTGGGTCCTGGGCGCCCTGCTGGTCCTGGGCTTCTGCCTGTGGCTGCGGCGGCGTTTCAAGAATGCCCGCCTGGCCAAGCAGATCTACGAAGCCGAACAAGCCGAGCAGCACAACAAGCCGGCCGAGTAAGCGGCCCCTACGCGGCGCCTGGACATGGGCGCCGCGACTCTCGATTCCTCGAACCGCCCTACTCCTCGAACTCCTGAACTCGCGCACCCAACGGTTTTCCAAGACGGTATGGCCGCTGCTCGACGCGCCCGGAAAAATCCCGGCCCGATCGTGATACCCCTCTGCGGCGACTGGTGACAAACTGCCGGACATTTAGCGCGATGAACCTGGAGAAAACCCATGAGCAAAAAAGTTGCAGTGATCCTTTCCGGTTGCGGAGTCTTCGACGGCGCCGAGATCCATGAAAGCGTGATCACCCTGCTGCGCCTCGACCAGCGTGGTGCCCAGGTGCAGTGCTTCGCCCCGGACATCCCGCAGATGCACGTACTCAACCACCTGACCGGGGACACCATGCCCGAGACCCGCAACGTCCTGGTGGAGTCGGCGCGCATCGCCCGCGGCGAGGTCAAGGACCTGCGCGAGGCCAAGGTCGAGGACTTCGACGCGCTGATCGTTCCCGGGGGCTTCGGTGCCGCCAAGAACCTCTCCAGCTTCGCCACCGAAGGCGCGGCCTGCTCGGTCCAGGCCGATGTCCTGGCCCTGGCCGAAGCCTTCGCCGAAGCCGGCAAGCCGGTGGGCCTGATGTGCATCGCCCCGGCCATGGCCGCGAAGATCTATGGCCCCGGCGTGACGTGCACCATCGGCAACGATGTCGACACCGCCGCCGCCCTGGGCAAGATGGGCGCCAACCATGCCGAGTGCGCGGTGGACGAGATCATCGAGGACAAGGCCCGCAAGCTGGTGACCACTCCGGCCTACATGCTGGCGCAGTCCATCAGCCAGGCCGCCGCCGGCATCAACAAGCTGGTGGACCGGGTACTGGAACTGACCCACGAAGGCCAGCAGTAACAACTACGCCAACGGCCGGGGAGCGCATGCTCCCCCGCCGCATCAGCCCTGGCGCGCCAGCCTGGTCAGGATCCGGTCCAGGGCATTGGCGAACGCCTGCTTCTCCCGATCCCCATAGGGCGCTTGCCCACCGCTGACCTGGCCCTGCTCCCGCAAGTCGGTGAACAGGTTGCGTACCGCCAGGCGCTCGCCCATGTTCTGCGCATCGAACTCCTTGCCTCGTGGGTCGAGGGCCGCCACGCCCTTTTTCACCAGCCGGTCGGCCAAGGGCACGTCGCTGCAGATCACCAGCTCGCCGGGCACCGCGTGCTCCACCAGGTAGTCGTCCGCGGCATCCGGACCACTGGGCACCACGATGAGCTTGACGCAGGCGAACGGCGGCTTGATCTGCGGCTGCCCCGCCACCAGCAGCACCTCGAACTGGCGCTTGAGGGCAAAGCGCACCACTTGCTCCTTGGCCGCCTTGGGACAAGCGTCGGCATCGATCCAGACACGCATCGAATCTTCTCCTTACACAATGCAAAACGGGCAAGCCGCTGTAGGAGCGACTTGCCCGCGAGGGTCAGGCCTCGGTTCAGGAGGCCTGCAGGCGGCGCTTCTCGCTCATCCGGCTGCGGCTGTAGAGTACCGCGATCGCCACGATCGCCACGGCCTGGGCCCCCAGCGAGTAGGCGTCGGCATGGATGCCCAGCCAGTCGAAGTCGAAGAACGGCACCGGCCGGGTACCGAAGATCCCTGCTTCCTGCAGCGCCTTGACGCCATGACCGGCGAAGACCACCGACAAGGCGCACAGCAATGCGGCGTTGATGCTGAAGAACAGCGCCAGGGGCAGCTTGGCCGAACCCCGCAGGATCACCCAGGCCAGGCCCACCAGCAGCACCAGGGCGGTGCCGCCACCGGCCAGCACCGCGTTGTGCCCGGCTGGACCGGCCTGCAGCCACAGGGTTTCGTAGAACAGGATCACTTCGAACAGCTCGCGGTAGACCGAGAAGAACGCCAGCACGGCGAACCCGAAGCGACCGCCGCCGCCCACCAGGCTGCTCTTGATGTAGTCCTGCCAGGCCGCAGCGTGCCGGCGGTCGTGCATCCACACCCCGAGCCACAACACCATCACGCTGGCGAACAGCGCGGTGGCGCCTTCCAGCAACTCGCGCTGGGAACCGCTGACATCGATCACATAGGCCGCCAGGGCCCAGGTTCCCAGGCCGGCCAACAGGGCCAGGCCCCAGCCGACGTTGACGCTGCGTACCGCCGACTGCTGGCCGGTGTTGCGCAGGAAGGCGAGGATCGCCGCCAGCACCAGGATGGCTTCCAGACCCTCGCGCAGCAGGATCAGCAAGCCGGAGATGAAGCTCAGGGACCAGCTCAGGCTGTCGCCGCCCAGCAGTTCCGCGGACTCCTTGAGCTTGGCCTTGGCTGCGTCCAGGCGCTGCTCGGCCTGTTCCACCGCCAGCCCATCCTGCAGCGACTGACGGTAGGCCATCAGGGCTTTCTCGGTGTCCTTGCGCACGGCGGCGTCGACGTTGTCCAGGGAGCTTTCCACCAGCTCGAACCCTTCCAGATACGCTGCCACCGAAAGATCGTAGGCCTGCTCACGATCGCCGTTGCGATAGGCCGCGAGGCTCTTGTCCAGGGTCGACGCGGTGTAGTCCAGCAATTGCCCCGGACCGCGCTTGACCTGCGGTGGCTGGGCCCGCTGGGCCCGGAATGTCGCCGCGGCCCGTGCCCCCTGGGCGGCCAGGACCTCGCCCGGGGTCTGCCGGGCCAGGTCCGCCAGATTGAAGTCCTGCTCGCCCTTGGCCGCTGCCGGATCGGCGCTGAAGCCGGCAATGTAGGTCGCCAGGTCCCAACGCTGGCGGTCATCCAGCTGATCGGCGAAGGACGGCATGTCGGTGCCCTCCACTCCCAGTCCCAAGGTGTTGTAGATGGCGTACAGGCTCAGGCGATCCAGGCGCTCGGTATCCCGCAGGTTGGCCGGCGGCGGCGTCATGCCCAGGCCCGCCGGGCCGTCACCGACCCCTTGCTGGCCATGGCATACCGAACAGTGCTGGGCGTACAACGGCGCTCCACGGGAAGGATCCGGGGTGATGACCGGGGCCTGGCTGACCTCGTAGGCCACCGCCAGCCGAGCGCCCATCTGCCGCGCCTGATGCGCGACCTGGCCGCCTTCCACACGGTCGGCGACCGCCTTGCGCAAGCTGGTGATGCCCTGCTCCAACTCGGCCTTCTCCGGCTTGGCCGGCAAGTCGGCGATCAACCCCTGCAAGACCCCGAGAAACTCCACCTGCTCACGGTACTCGGACTCATCGATGACCTTGCCGTCCGCCACCGTGGCCGGGTAGTCCGCGCCGATGTAGTCCAGCAAATGCAAGGCCTTGGGCGCGCCATCGACGGTATCGGCCAGGAGGTTGGAGCTGCAGAACACCAGTACCGGCAGTACCAGCAGCGCCAGTAAACGGGAAGGGGCAGTCATGAATGATTCTCAAAGGGAAATACGAAGTAACATATTGTTCCCTTCCAATCGGTTTCACTCAAGGTTTATCGGCCTTCTGAAACATCTTCAGCCCGCAAGCACTAGCCCTGCGGTTCCTCCTCCGCTGTTGCTTGCGCAGCCTCGCGGCCAGGCCGACGGCACCGGCACAGGTACTCAGCGGGTTAACGCAAATTGTCGGCATCTATTGCCGATCAAGCGTTTCAGCATCGACAAGCTCACGCTTCCTTTGCACTGCCTGCCGCAACAGCCCGCAACTGCGCGTCGAAGATCTCCGCAAGTCGTTGCCCAATACTGGCAATCACCAATCAAGACAACGTTAAAAAGCCATTACAGCGCCAGGTCCGATGTCTATAATGCCGCGCCCTCGTTATCGCGAGTCGCTATTTAAGCTCCTCTTTTAATGAGGAATTGGCAGGTGTCCAGCTTTCCTGCCAGAGGGTTCGTCCAGCCCGACCCGCAGCCAGGCTGTTTCATTCAGGGAAGAAGAAGTACCCATGGCATCCCGCGCCCTCACCACGGTTGCGCTCGGCGCAATCACTTTGCTTGCCGGCTGTTCGGTCTTTCGCAGCTACGACAGCGAACTCCAGGAAACCAACCAGCAGCTGCGCGCCGGCAACCTCGATGCCGCCCTGACCCTGCTGGAAAAGAACAACCAGGGTGAAGACAAGGACCTGCTCTACTACTTCGAAAAGGGTGAACTGCTGCGCGCCAAGGGCGACCTGGCCGGCAGCCAGGCAGCCTGGGGCCACGCCGACCAAGTGGTGGGCAACTGGGAAGACTCGGTCAAGTTCGACAGCGAGAAATACCTGGCCCAGTTCGGTAGTTTCCTGATCAACGACAAGGTCCGCCGCTACGAAGGCTACGACTACGAAAAAGTCATGCTGACCACCCAGATGGCCATGAACCTGCTGGCCAGCAACGACTTCGACGGCGCCCGCATGGCGATCAAGAAGACCCACGAACGCGAGGCGGTGATCGCCGAACTGCGGGACAAGGAATACCTCAAGCGCGAGGACGAAGCCGAGAAGCAAGGAATCAAGACCCAGTACAAGGACCTCCAGGGCTACCCGGTGGCCGCCCTCGACGCCCCGGAAGTGACCAACCTGAAGAACAGCTACCAGAGCGCCTTCAGCCACTACCTGGCGGGCTTCGTCTACGAGGCCCTGGGCGAGAAGGACCTGGCGGCCCCCGGTTACCGCAAGGCCGCCGAGTTGCGCCCCAACACACCGCTGCTGGAACAGGCCCTGCTGAACCTGGACGCCCCGGTGGAGCCGGTACAGGTCGAGGCTCCAGCCAAGGCTTCGGGCAAGAACAAACGCAAGGTCGCGGCCAAGACCCCGGTCCGCCCACCGGCGCCAGCGGCCCTGGCAGAGGATGAAAGCGAAGTGCTGATCGTGGTGCAGAGCGGCCTGGCCCCGGCCCGCGACTCGGTGCGCATCCCCCTGCCCATCCCGATCCACGACAAACTGGTGATCACCCCGCTGTCGTTCCCGGTGATCAAGGCCGACACCTCGACCCAGGCCTTCGCCCAGATCGGCATCGACGGCCGGCAGCAGGACCTGACCCTGCTCAACAGCACCACTGCCATGTCCCGCCGCGCCCTGCGTGACGACATGCCGGGCATCATCCTGCGCACCACCGTGCGCGCCGTGACCCGTGGCGTCGCGCAAAAGAACCTGAACGAGGCCAACCCCCTGGCCGGCCTCGCCGTGGGCCTGGCCTCGGCCATCACCGAAGGTGCCGACACCCGCACCTGGCGCACCCTGCCGGACGCCACCCAGGTGACACGCCTGCGCCTCAAGCAGGGCGAGCACAGGCTCAGCCTGCCCAGCGCCCTGGGCGGTACCCAGGTGCAGGTCAAGGTCGACCAGCGCTACCAGGTGATCGCCCTGCGCGTGGTCGGCAACCAGGTGTTCAGCAGCGGCCTGGCCGCCCACGTCATCCCGAACAACGTCGGCCAGAACATGGCCAGCAACCAACGTCCCTGAGCGGAGCATCCCATGCGCTTGAAACTTCTCGCCGTCGCTGCCCTGGCCCTCCTGGCCGGCTGCGCCACCCCACCACCTCCCGCCCCCGGCAGCGCCGCCAGCAAGGTGGTGGTGATGGGCAAGTTCGACGACATCACCGTCGGTGCGATGCGGGTCGCCCGTGAGAACGGCTTCCTGACGGTCAAGGTGGCGCTGAACAACACCAGCCGCAGCAACAAGGCCATGTACTACCGCTTTGCCTGGCTGGGCGACGACGGCTTCCCGGTCGCCGATGAAGAAAGCTGGAAAGTCTTCAACCTGTACGGCTCCCAGGCCAGCTTCCTGCCGGCCATCGCCCCGGTACCCAAGGCCACCGACTTCCGCCTGGAAGTCAAAACCCAATAAGTCGTCCCTGAACCCGATCAAGAGAGCACTTCCATGTTTGCACGCTTTTCCTTCCTCGCCGTGGCCGCCCTGCTGGCCAGCGGCTGCGCCAACAACTCCCCGGTCCTGGGCGGCAAGAACATCAGCTACGGCGACAGCAAGGCCGTGGAACTGGTGACCAACGAGTTCGGCTCCACCGACCTGCAGATGATCGCCGAATCCATGACCCGCTCCCTGGCCCAGTCCGGCATCCTCCAGGGTCGCCCAGTGGTGCAGGTCTACGACGTGAAGAACAAGACCAGCGAGTACATCGACACCCGCGAGATCACCACGTCGATCAAGACCCAGCTGATGAAGTCCGGCACTGCCCGCTTCGCCAGCGACAACAACGCCATGCAGAGCCAGGTCGACCAGCTCAAGCTGCAGAACCAGAGCGGCCTGTACAAGAAGTCCAGTGTGGCCAAGACCGGCAACATGATCGCCGCCAAGTACCGCCTCGAGGGCTCCATCAGTTCCATCGTCAAGCGCAGCAGCGACTACAAGGACGTCTTCTACAAATTCAGCCTGCAACTGATCGACGTCGAAAGCGGTCTGGCTGAATGGATGGACGAAAAAGAGATCCGCAAGACCACGGAGCGCTAAGCAATGCGTGCATGGATCGGCATCCTGGCCCTGGCCTGCGCATTCGGTGCGCAGGCGGCCCCCAAAGTCGCAGTCATGGACCTGGCCTACCAGGAACGTGTGCAGGAATACATCCACGTGGTCTCGGCCCAGCAGAACTACCGCGAGGGCTACTACAGCGCCAGTGGCTCATCCAGCTACAACGAGCTGGAAGCCAGCACCAGCTACATCGAGGAAGGCGAGCTGCGCAAGTTCACCGGTGACATCAAGGGCGGGATCCTCAAGTCCGGGATGTTCCAGCTGGTGCAGGGCTCGCCCCACACCGAGGCGTCCAAGGCCAACGTCTACGACGTGATCAAGCGCATCAAGGCCGGTAACTTCAAGGGCGCCGACTACGTGCTGTTCGGCACAGTGTCGGATATCGACTTCACCCAGGACATCAACGAGATCGCTGAAACCAACAGCTACTCGGCGATCCTGGGTCTGACCCTGGTGGCGGATTTCAGCCTGATCAACACCCGTACCTTCGAGATCACCTCGGCGTTCACCGCCATGGGCGAAGGCCAGGACACCAAGCTGGTGAACAGCCGCGACATTCGTGTCTCGCTGAACCGTCCACGGGTGGTGCGCGAAGTCTCCAAGGCCCTGGGCGAGGACGTCACCCGGCAGATGGCCGAGCAACTGGGCCGCGGCGGCTACGCGCCCCAGGGCCAGGCGCCGACCCGCAACAACCTGCCGGCAGACACCGCTCCGGTGATCCTGCGCTGAGCAAGCAGGCAATGAAAAAGGCGACCCGCAGGTCGCCTTTTTTATGGCCGGGGCAGCTAGACCGCAGCCTTGCGGATAGTCGCCAACAAGCCCGCCGCGCCCAGGAACAGGCCGGCGAAGGTACGGTTCATGCGCCGCTGCTGGACCGGGGTGCGCAACAGGCGCAGGACCTTGGAAGCCAGCCCGGTATAGCCGGCCATGACGATCAGGTCGACGACGATCATGGTGGCGCCGAGGATCAGGTACTGCTTGAGCAAGGGGGCGTGGGGGTCGATGAACTGCGGCAGTACCGCCAGCATGAACACCAGCGCCTTGGGGTTGCTGATGTTCACCAGGAACCCGCGGAACACCAGGGCCAGGGGCTTGCCGATCGGCCGGATGGCCGCGTCGTCGCTAAGATCGCTGGGTACGGAGCGCCATTGCTTGACCGCCAGGTACACCAGGTAGGCCACGCCGAACCACTTGATGGCATAGAAGGCCGTGGCGGAAGCCGCCAGGATCGCGCCAACACCCGCGGCGACGATGGCGATCTGCATGGCCAGGCCCAGTTGCAGTCCCAGGGCGTTCCAGTAACCACGCCAGAAGCCGTATTGCAGGCCGCAGGACATCGACGCGATCGCGCCGGCTCCCGGAGAAAGACTGATTACCCAACTGGCGGCGAAGAACGCCAGCCATGTCTCAAGCACCATCGCACACCTCGGATCGAATTGGACGTGACTGCCTAAGCTAATCCTCCGATCCGTGGCTGACCATGTTTTTTTATCGGGAAGTGATGCGGGCCTGGCCAAGGGCCGCTGCTGCTCGCGGACTTCGGCAACGGCCACAGCGAACGGGCTATGGCCGGCTACGTCTCGTCGAGCCCCACAGGCAGCACATCAGTGCCACGCCAACGGCGCACCGAGCGCTGGAAGAACAGGCTGTTGGGCACCTGCACCATGGCGCTGCCGGTACCGGCCTCCTCGGGCTCGATCAGGGTGGTGTAGAGCAGGTTGATGGCCACCACCCGGCCCTTGATTCCCGGCTTGTCGAGGGTATCCACCAGCTCCACCACATCGCCCAGGCGAAACGGGCCGACGGTGAAGATCAAAATCGCGCACAGCAGGTTGGAGAGCACGCTCCACATGGCGAAGAACGCCACGGCCGCCACCGCGACGAAACCGGACAGGGCGGTCCACAATACCGTGGCCGATACGCCCAGACGCTCCAGCACGAAGATCACCGCGCTGCCCATGATCAGCCAGCGCAGCCCTCCACGCAGGGGCATCAGCAACTGCGGCGGGAATGGATAGCGCTGGCCCAGGCGGGTCAGGCCACGGGCCACGAAACGTTGGGCCAGGTAGCCCGCCAGGAGGATCAGCAGGATCTGCACGCCAAGCCACAACGGGCCGATCCACTGCGCCGGCAACGGCAGTTGCAGGGTTTCCATCAGGACAACGCCTCCAGCTCCGCCTGCATGCTCTCCAGCAGTTCCAGGGCTTCCATCCAGGCTTCTTCCAGCTCGGATTCGCGGATCTTGAGCTTGGCCTGCTCGGCCAGCAGGTCGCGCAGCTCATCCTTGCGGGCCGCCTCATACAGCTCGCTGTCGCCAAGGCTGGCCTCGATCTGCGCCAGGCGAGCATGGACCTTGCCCAGCTCGGCCTCGAGCTTCTCGGCCTCGCGCTTGTGCGGTGCCAGTTGCTGGCGCAGGGCCGCTGCGGCCTGGCGCTGGGCCTTCTTGTCGGTCTTGTCGGCGTTCACCGGAGCACTGCTGACTGGCGCGCTGCGCAGGCGGTAGTCCACCAGCCAGCGGGCGTAGTCATCCAGGTCGCCGTCGAACTCCTCGACCTTGCCGTCGGCCACCAGCAGGAAATTGTCGGTGGTGCTCTTGAGCAGGTGGCGATCGTGGGAGACCACCAGTACCGCACCGCTGAACTCTTGCAGGGCCATGGTCAGGGCCAGGCGCATCTCCAGGTCCAGGTGGTTGGTCGGTTCGTCGAGCAGCAGCAGGTTGGGGCGATCCCAGGCGATCAGCGCCAGGGCCAGCCGGGCCTTTTCGCCACCGGAGAAATTCAGCACCGGCTCGTCGATACGTGCCCCCCGGAAGTCGAACCCGCCGAGGAAGTCGCGCAGGGTCTGCTCACGCTCGGTGGGTGCCAGGCGCTGCAGGTGCAGCAGCGGGCTGGCCTTAGAATCCAGGGAGTCCAGCTGGTGCTGGGCGAAATAGCCGACCACGGTGTTCTCGCCCCGGGTCAGGCGCCCGGCCAACGGCGCCAGCTCGCCGGAGAGGTTCTTGATCAGGGTCGACTTGCCAGCACCATTGGGGCCCAGCAGGCCGATCCGCGCTCCCGGAGTGAGCTGCAGCTTGACCTTCTCCAACACCGTCTTGTCGCCATAGCCCAGACGAGCATCGGACAGGTCGAGCAGTGGGCTGGAGATCTTCTGCGACTCACGGAACACGAAGTCGAAAGGCGAATCGACGTGGGCCGCCGACAGCTCCTCCATGCGTTCCAGGGCCTTGATCCGGCTCTGGGCCTGGCGGGCCTTGGTGGCCTGGGCCTTGAAGCGGGCGATGTACTTCTCCATGTGCGCACGCTGCGCCTGCTGCTTCTCGTAGGCTTGCTGCTGCTGGGCCAGGCGCTCGGCCCGGGCACGCTCGAAGGCACTGTAGCCACCGCGATAGAGGGTGAGCTTGCGCTGCTCGACATGGGCCACATGGTCGACCACGGCATCGAGGAAATCGCGGTCGTGGGAAATCAGCAGCAAGGTACCGGGATACCCCTTGAGCCAGTCTTCCAGCCAGAGGATCGCGTCCAGGTCCAGGTGGTTGGTGGGCTCGTCGAGCAGCAACAGATCCGATGGGCACATCAGGGCCTGGGCCAGGTTCAGGCGCATCCGCCAGCCCCCGGAGAAATCGCCGACCTGGCGATCCATCTGCTCGTTGGTGAACCCCAGCCCGGCCAGCAGCTTGCGCGCCCGGGCATCGGCGGTATAGCCATCGGCGCTGTCGAGTTCGGCGTGCAGGCGGGCCTGGGCGGCACCGTCCTGGGCCGCTTCGGCGGCGGCCAGGTCGCGCTGCACCTCTCGCAGGCGCAGGTCGCCATCGAGCACATAGTCCACGGCCAGGCGCTCGAGGGTATCGACCTCCTGGCGCATGTGGGCGATGCGCCAATCGGCGGGCAGGAAGCAGTCACCCGAATCCGGATGCAGCTCACCGCGCAGCAAGGCGAACAGGCTGGATTTGCCGGCACCATTGGCACCGATCAGGCCGGCTTTCTGGCCGGCGTGCAGGGTCAGCTCGGCGTCTTCTAGCAGACGTTGCGGACCACGCTGTAAAGTCAGGTTCTGAAGTCGAATCATAATGGCGGCGGAGTCTACCAGCTTCGCTCGCAACTGGCGCGAGTAGCACTATGTCCTCGGACCTGTGGAGTTTTTCCCTCAAGACCTATGCCCTGCCCGGCGTGCAGGAAGCCTGCCTGCGCTTGCAGGACGACGGCGCCGATGTCTGCCTGCTGCTCTGCGGCGCCTGGCTTGGCTGGCGCGGCGTGAAGTGCGATGGCCAGCGCCTGGCGCGGCTCATGGCGCTGGCCGGGCCATGGCAGCGAGACGTGATCCGACCACTGCGGGCGTTGCGCATTGATTGGCGCACGGCGGCAACCACCGATACCGACCTGGGCACACTGCGCGAACAGCTCAAGTCACTGGAACTGGAAGCCGAGCGCCGGTTGCTGTTGCGCTTGCAGGAGCAGGTACGGGACTGGCCCGCAGACCAGGCCGGGAGCCTGGACGACTGGCTGGAAGGACTGGCGGCCGGAGCCACCGACCGCGGCGCACTGCAGGTGCTGAGCGCCGCGGTGGCTAGCGCTTAGGAAGCGCTGGAGGGGGTGCTGGCGGCCGGGGTCGCTGGAGCAGCAGCCGGAGCGCTTGGCGCGGCGGGAGCCGGCGAAGCCGCTGGGGTTGGAGCTGCCGCGGCAGGCTTGGCGGCTGGTGCAGCGGGTTTGGCGGCGGCTGGCTTGGTAGCTGGCTTGGCGGCCGCAGGTTTGGCGGCTGGCTTCTTCGCTGCGGGCTTGGCCGCAGGTTTGGCGGCAGCAGGCTTGGCTGCCGAAGATGCAGCAGGCTTGGCCGCAGCAGTTGGCTTGGCTGCCGGTTTGGCCGCAGCCTTCACTGGCGCCTTGGCCGCAGCAGGTTTGGTAGCGGGCTTGGCTGCAGCTGGCTTGGCAGCGGCAGTCCTGGCCGGTGCGGGCTTGGCTGCCGGTTTGGCAGCGGGCTTGACGGCTGGTTTCGCGGCGGCCTTGGCAGCTGGTTTAGCCGCTGGCTTGGCTGCAGCAGGCTTGGCGGCGACAGGCTTGGCTGCTGGCTTCGCAGCAGGTTTGGCTGCGGCAGTCTTGGCCGATGCTGGTTTGGCAGCGGGTTTTGCTGCCGGCTTGGCGGCAGTTTTCGCAGCAGCCTTGGCAGCCGGTGTGGCTGCTGGTTTCGCGGCGGCCTTGGCGGCAGGTTTAGCCGCTGGCTTGGCGGCAGGCTTTTTCGCGGCGACCACAACTGGCTTGGCATCACGAGTGGTCAGCGCCTTGGCGGCGGCTTCCTTCACCTTGCCAACGCCCTGGGCCAGCTTCAGGCTTTCCTGGGCATCGCGCTTGAGTTGCAGGATGTAGCTGCGGGTTTGTGCCTGACGCTCTTTCAGTGCGTCCAGCAACTCTTCGAGTTCTTGCGCTGCGGCCTTGGCCTTGGCTTGTGCCTTGGCTTTGCCAGCTGCAGCGGCGTCTTGCAGTTTGGTGCGCGACTTGTGCAGTTTTTCCTGGGCCTTGCCTCGTTGTTTCTCCAGCTTGGCGAGCAGTTTTTCAGCATCGGCCAGGGCTTGGGAACAAGCGTTTTCCAAGTGTTCGAGCAAGCTGCCCGACAGCTGTTGGAGCAAGTGCAACGGAGTATTTACAGGCTTCTTATTGGCCGACATGGTTTACCTCCTGGCTGACGTGAGTTGCGGCTCATACTAGACCTCTGCTGTTACCGCCGCTAGGCCATGTTGACAGTATCGAAAGCCGCGCGTTGCAGCCGATCGAAAATGTTCTTCGCCGCCCTGGAAGTTGCCCACCAACGAGCGCTTCGTCGCTGGCATAATCCACCGCTACTCAGGCCGGAGAGTGCCCATGTCGCGTTACCTGTTTTTGTCCTTGAGCCTGTTCTTGCCGTTGGCCCACGCCACCGCCGAACCGCCGCCCGACGACGCCCACGATCTTGCCTACAGCCTCGGTGCGAGCCTCGGCGAACGGCTGCGCGACGAAGTTCCGGACCTGCAGATCCAGGCCCTGGTGGAGGGTTTGAAAGCCGCGTATCGCGGCAAGCCGCTGGCGCTCAAGAACGAGCGCATCGAGCAGATCCTCGCCCAGCACGACGCGCAGATCAGCGAGCAATCGGCCAAGTCGCAGATCGAAGCCGCACTGGAAAACGAACGACGTTTTCTCGACGGGGAAAAGGCCAGGCCCGGGGTTCGCCAGCTGGCGGACGGCATCCTGCTTACTGAGCTGGCTCCCGGCAATGGTACAAAACCCAACCCCAACGGCTCGGTCCAGGTGCGCTACACCGGCCGCCTGCCCGATGGCACCGTGTTCGACGAAGCCCGGCAGCCGCAGTGGTTCCGCCTGGACAGCGTGATCGCCGGCTGGCGCAGCGCCCTGGCGCAGATGCCTACCGGCGCCCGCTGGCGCCTGGTGATTCCATCCAGCCAGGCCTATGGCACCGAAGGCGCCGGCGACCTGATCGCGCCCTACACGCCACTGGTGTTCGAGATCGAGTTGCTGGCTGTCGCCGGCTGAAACCCGGAAACGAAAACGGCACGCCTTGGCGTGCCGCTTCATGTACCGGCGGACCGGCTCTCAGGCCTGGGCCACCGTCTCCTGCTTGTGAGCGTTGTGCAGTACTTCGATCAGGCAATCTTCAAGCTCGAAGCGCTCGTGCAGCAGGCCACCCAGCTCCTTGAATTTTTGCGCCACGCACTGTCCGGCGTCGCACAGGTCGTTGAAGGCCAGGAGCTTCTCGGTGATCACGTCGATGCGCGGGTAGAGGGTGTCGGCCAGCTCCAGACCGCGCTTATCACCAAAGGCCTTGGCTTCGCTGGTCAGCTGTTCGTAGATTTCAAAATGTCCGGCGGAGACATAATCCACCAGGATTCCGCAGAACTCTTGCAGGGGTTTCTTGCTCTTGCTCAGCGCCTCGGGTTCGGCGCCCAGCACATCATAGGCTCGAACCAGTTCATGACGCGCCTGCAACCAGCGGTCGATCAGCAGATGAACTCCACCCCAACGTTCCTGAGCATTCTGACAACTTTCGAGCATGGTGATCTCTCTTCCCTCAAGGGTCATGCCATTGACCGCCGTCCCCCATGGAGACCCTGGATCAGGTCAGGCGCAACAGCATCGAGCAAGCGAATTAGAGTGACAGGTGCGGGCCAGATTATGCCCGCACGACAACAGCTTCAAGGTACGCAGGAGATAAAGTTCATACAAGCGTTTAATCCGCTGTCCCCCGCCAAACACTGACTCAGGGCAACGCCGCAGCCTGGCGCGCGGCCCGTAGCGAGCGTTGCAGGCGATAACCGCTCAAGGTCAGGACCAGCAGGAAAAACAGCAGGCTCCACTCCGGCAGGCTCATGTCGAGCAGGGTCCAGGAAACCTCTGCGCAGTCCGCGGTCCCCATGAAGACCAATTGCAGCGCTTGCCACCAAGATAGGTGGCGCAGCATGAATGGCATATCCGGCAGACACGCCAGCAATTGCTCGGAAGGAATATTCTGCAGCAGTACATGGCGCCCTGCGGTGATCACCCCCAACACTCCCAGCAGCAGGTTCAGCCCCCAGTACAAAGGGCGCCCCCAACGCATGGGCCCCTGCAGCGCAGCCAGCAGGTTGGTGCCAGCGAGCAGCAGCATCAGCCCGCGCTGCACGCCCCACAGCGGGCACGACTCCAGGCCACCTCCGGCTTGCAGGTTGAAGGCCGCCCACGAGGCAAAAGCCCCCACCAGAAACACCAGGGAGAACAGCGAGCGAGAGCCGGCCAGCGACATGGGATATCCGCAACGGAAGAAACAGGCAGCCACGGTAGAGAAAGCGCTCGCTCCTTTCAAGGAGCGCCAAGCCATGTCCGCTCGAAGACCGATCGGCTGTGGCTGGGCAAGCGGGGTGTAAAAAGGCCGGTTGCCCGCGACAGGCAACCGGCCCAAGTTGCATCAGGCCCGTGCCGGGACCGGCAAGGGAGCGGCCAACAGGCGCTCGTCCAGTAATCCCAGGCCCTCCTGGAACAGCTGGTTGCTGCGCTCGGTATCTCCCAGCTGTGCCAGCAGGCGGGCGAGTTCGGCGCAGGCTTCGGGATTGCGCTCCAGGCGCAGGCTGCTCTCCAGGTAGTCGCGGGCCTTGCCCCAGAGGCTGTTCTGCAAGCTCAGGCGGCCCAGGGTCAGCAGCAGCCCCGGATCATCCGCATGTTCCTTGAGCCAGTGCTCGGCCGTTTGCAACTGACGCGCAGGATCGCTGCCACGCACCAGGCCATACAGCCGCGCCAGGTGGCTTTCATACTTGCGCTTGATCGCCGTGCGCAGCGTCTCCTCGGCTTCGGCCCCGGCACCCAGCTGGCGCAACTGTTCGGCATAGGCCAACACCAGTTGTGGCTCCTGACGTTGGGCGGCGGTCAATTGCTGCCAGGAGCGGTTGAGCGACTGCAAGGACGTGGCCTGGTCTTCTTCACGGCGCGCGGCCAGTCCCAGGTTCTCGCCCCAGGCGCGGCGCTCCAGCTCCTGCAACTCGCTGGCCGGCAAGGCCTTGCCTTTGCGCAGCTCCGGCAACAGGCGGATCAGCGCCGGCCAGTCGCCACGCTGTTGGTGCAGGCGCTGCAGTTGACGCAAGACCTGGACGCTATGGGGATGGCGCTCATGCATGGCTTGCAGGGTGGTCAGCGCACCTTCGGTGTCGCCCCGGTCGGTCTGCAATTGGGCGTGGCTCAGGGCAACGGCCAATTCAGCCTGGGGCTGGCGGGTGAGCGCCCGCTCCAGCAGGCTATCGCACTCTTCGTAGTGGCCTTGCTCGTTGGCCGCCCGGGCCGCGCCGAGGTAATACAACAGCGGTTGGCGCTCGGCCTCTGCGGCACGGTGCAGGTGCTTCTGGGCGCTGGCCCAGCGTCCTTCGGCAAGGTCCATCTGGCCTTGCTCGATGGCGATCTGCACCCGGCGGCTGCGATTGCGGCGCGACCAGGGGTTGACCACACCGCCGGAAACCATCACCAGCTCAACCAGCAGCTTGATGCCCCAGATCACCAGCCACACCAACGCCACCAGGGCCAGGGTCGCCCACAAGCTCGATTCATAGCGGAAGTTGCTGTAGGCGATCAGCACGTAGCCCGGGTGTTCGGCAATGGCCAATCCCAGCAGGCCGATCGCGGCGATCAGCAGCAGGACGATCACATAGGCGCGCTTCATGGGCTGGTCTCCCGGGCGGTGTTCGCCGCAGGCTTGGCCAGGGGCTTGACCGACTCCTCGACGCTGAGGCTACGCCGTTCCAGGTAGGCCTGGACCGTGCTCAGGGTCTTGGCCAGGTCCGGGGTGACCACGGTCACCGGCTGTTTGCCCAGTTCGGCCAGGCGCTCGAGCATGATCTTGCTCTGCGGATTGTCCTGGTTGAAGTTGCCGGTCAGCACGTCACGAGCTTCGGTCAGGGCCTGGGTGTAGACCGCCGCCTGGCCGTTGAGCGCCGCCCATTGCGCCTGCTCCAGCGCGAGGCTGAGGGCCAGGCGTACCTGGGTCAGGCCCTGGCCGGCCAGCAGCGGACGGATGTTCTTGTCGGCATTGAAATCGATGCGGAAGTAGCGGGAAACCTGGTCCCACCACTGCGCCCAACGGCTGGCGCCGTCGCCGTCGGCGGTGAGTCCCAACAGCGAATCGCCCCGGTCCTTGTATTCCGGCGCCACGGCGCTGAGTTCCAGTACCTGGTCACGCAGGGCGCCCAATTGCAGGAACAGGCCCGTACGATCCGGCTGCTCGGTGCTGCGCAAGGCTGCCAGGCTCTTGGCCAGTTGCTCGCGAGCGGCGAAGGCGCCCGGGTCGTTCTGCTCGCGCAGGATATCGTCGGCACCCTGGACCAGGGCCTGGGCACTGCTGATGTCCTGCAGGGCCGACAAGCGCAGGCTGGCCAGGCGCAACAGGTGCTCGGCCTCGGCCAGGCGCCAGTCCTTGCGACTGGCGCCGAGCACTGTCTCCAGGCGCTGGCTCAGGCGCTGCTGGTCGCCTTGCAATTGCGTTACCAGGCGACGGCGGTCTTCCAGCTCATCGGCCGCGGGCAGTTGTTCCAGTCGCGAGCTCAGGCGCTGCTCACTGAGCTTGAAGCTCTGGGCCTGGTCGCCCAGTGCCTGCAATTGGCTCAACTGTTGTTGGTTGTTGGTCTGCAGGTTGCGCACCTGCCAGACTCCCCAGCCACCAACAGCGACCCCTGCCGCCCCCAGCAGCAGGGCCAGTATCGCCAACCCGTTGCCACGACGCTCAACGGTTGGGGTCGTGGGTTGCGCCGGCGTCTCGGGCACCGGCTGGAGTTCATCTTTAGGCAAGGCTGTTTCGCTCACGTATCCATCCTTTGCGTTTAGAGAACGGGCACGGGATGCTCCCGTAACGCCGTTAGCAAAGCCGCGGCACTGGCGCCGCGGCAATCCACAACTATTTCCGCCCCGGCGGCGCGCGCCATCTCGGCGACCCGAGGGCTTGGAACAAACAACGGCATCTTCGCCAACTGCGGCCAGGCCTGGCCAGCCAACTGCTGCAGGTGACTGAAACCCTGTCCACTGCTGACCACCAGCCCGTTCAAGCGTTCCCCCTGGATCCGCCGCAGCAGCACATCCTCGGCATAGTGCGGCAGGCAACGGCGGTAGAGTTCCAGATAATCGACACTAGCACCTTGACTGCGCAAGCGCTCGGAGAGCAGTTCGCGACCACCCTCGCCCCGCACGATCAACACCCTGGATTCTGGCTGGCCGATAGCCTCGCGCAACTGGGGAAGTTCAAGCAAGGCCTCGCTGTCGTCACCGGCCTGGGGATAGAACACCGGCAGCCCGGCATCCGCGAGGATCTGGCCGGTGCCGGCCCCCACGCAGAACCAGCCCTGGGCCGGAGGCTGCGGCCAATACTGGCGCAGCAGCTCAAGACCGAGGTTGGCTGCCGGCTTGCTGACCACGATCACCGCGCAGTAACGATCCAGCTCGAGCAGGATCGAACGCTGTGCCTGGGTCACGGGCAAGGGCTGGATCTCCAGCAACGGCAGGCTGGCGCTGGCCACTCCGGCCTCGGCCAAGATCGCCGCCAGTGCAGCGCAATCCTCGGCCGGCCGGGTCAGCAGCAGGCGCCAACCGGTCACTCCTGGCCCGCCTCGCCATAGACCGCGCGCAGGATATCGCCAGCGCCCTGGGCCAGCAGGTCGTCAGCCACTTGCACACCCAACTCGGCCGCACTGGCTCGCGGAGCCCGGGCCTCGGCGCTGAGCAACACACCACCGCTGGGCTCGCCCACCAGGCCACGCAGCCAGAGCTGGTCGCCTTCGAGCACGGCGTAGCAGGCGATCGGCACCTGGCAGCCACCATTCAAGTGCTTATTCAACGCCCGCTCGGCGGTCACCCGGCTGGCGGTGTCGGCATGGTGCAGGGGCGCCAGCAGCGCATGGATCTCGCTGTCGGCGCTACGGCACTCGATACCGACCGCGCCCTGGCCACCGGCGGGCAGGCTGTCTTCGACGCTGATGGAGGAACGGATACGGTCTTCGAAGCCCAGGCGGATCAGGCCCGCAGCGGCCAGGATGATCGCGTCGTACTCGCCGGCATCCAGCTTGGCCAGACGGGTATTGACGTTGCCCCGCAGGAAGCGGATCTGCAGGTCAGGGCGACGGGCCAGCAACTGGGCCTGGCGGCGCAGGCTGGAAGTACCGACCACGCTGCCGGCCGGCAACTGCTCGAGGCTGGCGTAGGTATTGGAGACGAATGCATCGCGCGGGTCTTCACGTTCGCAGATGCAGAACAGGCCCAGGCCTTCGGGAAAGTCCATGGGCACGTCTTTCATCGAGTGCACGGCGATATCGGCCTGGTTCTCCAGCAGGGCGGTCTCCAGCTCCTTGACGAACAGGCCCTTGCCGCCGATTTTCGACAGTGGCGAGTCCAGCAGCTTGTCGCCACGGCTGACCATGGGCACCAGGGTCACGACAAGACCTGGATGGGTCTCCTGCAGGCGGGCTTTGACGTATTCGGCCTGCCACAAGGCCAAGGCACTTTTGCGGGTAGCGATGCGGATTTCGCGAGAGGACATGGATCAATCCGTACTGAATAAATACGGCAGATGATAACAGCTCAGCCAAAGCAGCTTTGACTTGTATCAGGAACCTGGTGCCCTCTCGCTGCCAAGCTTCCTTGCTGGCAGGCTCCGTCCACCGCCCTAGAGCTGTTGCATCATCTTGCGCACGCCAGCCACATGACGCCGGCTGACGATCAGCGCATCACCATTGAGCCCCTTGAGGTACAGCTGGAAGTGCCCCAAGGGCGTTCGTTGCAAGCGTTCGATACGCTCGCGGGCCACCAGGGCATTGCGGTGGATACGCACGAAGCGCTCGCCGAACTCGTCTTCAAGGGCCTTGAGCGGTTCATCCAGCAACACTTCGCCGCTCTCGTGGCGCAAGGTCACGTACTTGTGGTCAGCAATGAAATACACCACCTGGCCCAGGGGAATCAGCTCGATGCCCTTGCGGGTACGGGCGCTGATATGGCTTCGCGGGCCGCTGCCGGTTTCCGCTGCAGGCCGGGTCAGGGCAGCCAGCTGCACGCGGGTGGGTTTCTCGGCCTTCTTCAAGGCTTCCAGCAACAGCTCGGGGCGCACCGGCTTGACCAGGTGGACCACGCTGCTGTCATTGAAAGCCTCGAGGGCGAATTCATCCGGAGCCGCGCAGAACACCAGCGCCGGAGGCGTTTCGCGCTCGCACAACTTGCCGGCGACCTGCAGGCCGTCCAGGCCTGGCATCCGCACATCGAGCAGGACGATATCCGGCTTCAGGCTGTCGATCAGGCTCAATGCCTCTTCGCCATTGGTGGCGCTGGGCTCCAGGACACTGTATCCCTCGAGCTCGCCGACCATACGGCTCAGGCGCTCGCGGGCTTGGGGTTCGTCATCAACGATCAGGACATTCATATTGCGCTGGATTCCTGCGTGAGTCTCGCACAAGGATAGCGTAGACAGGTGGAGTGACGTCCGTCACGGCGATCCACGCTAAGACTAGTGCGAAGGCCAAAAAGTGCCGCAAGTCGGGCACCAATATTTACCCGTACCTGCCCGATGCCGCGTCGGGCCGCTGGATGCGCGACAAGGTCGCAGGGAATGCTGGAACTCAACACTAAGCCCCCCTCGTTTATGGCCGGCGCCCAACCTGGCCGCACTCGTCTCGTTTCGTGGACGGGTTGCATGGCCCTGCGCGGTTATGAACTCGATGGCCGGCCACCGCGGCGCCCCACAGGGATGCCAGACGATTGCGCCGTGCCTCTTGTCCAACTGTAGACGGTTGCCAAGACGATATTGCTCAATCGATAAATATCGTTTGATCGATATCACCTTCGGCACTCAGGCAACCGACCTCGTCCAGGCGCGCCGGTTCCAGTCTCCGCACCGCCCGGGCCGGCGGCAAGCGGTCCCGGGGTCGCAGGTAAAAAGCTGCCGACCAGTGCCAGCGACAGCCCGGGCAACCCTGCTATCATCGGCGCCTGTTTTTTATGCCATCTTCCTTCAGCAGATCACGAGCGAATTCATGAGCACTGACAAGACCAATCAGTCCTGGGGCGGCCGCTTCAGTGAACCCGTCGACGCCTTCGTCGCCCGCTTCACCGCCTCTGTCAATTTCGACCAGCGCCTGTATCGCCACGACATCATGGGCTCGATCGCCCACGCCACGATGCTGGCCAAGGTCGGCGTGCTCACCGACGCCGAGCGCGACAGCATCATCGACGGGCTGAAGACCATCCAGGGCGAGATCGAGGCCGGCAGCTTCGACTGGCGCGTGGACCTGGAAGACGTGCACATGAACATCGAGGCGCGCCTGACCGACCGCATCGGCATCACCGGCAAGAAGCTGCACACCGGCCGTAGCCGCAACGACCAGGTGGCCACCGATATCCGCCTGTGGCTGCGCGACGAGATCGACCTGATCCTGGGCGAGATCACCCGCCTGCAGAAAGGCCTGCTGGAGCTGGCCGAGCGCGAAGCCGACAGCATCATGCCCGGCTTCACCCACCTGCAGACCGCCCAGCCGGTGACCTTCGGCCACCACATGCTGGCCTGGTTCGAAATGCTCAGCCGTGACTACGAGCGCCTGGTGGACTGCCGCAAGCGCACCAACCGCATGCCCCTGGGCAGCGCCGCGCTGGCTGGCACCACCTACCCGATCGATCGCGAGCTGACCTGCCAGTTGCTGGGCTTCGAGGCCGTGGGCGGCAACTCCCTGGACAGCGTGTCGGACCGTGACTTCGCCATCGAATTCTGCGCCGCCGCCAGCGTGGCAATGATGCACCTGTCGCGCTTCTCCGAGGAGCTGGTGTTGTGGACCAGCGCCCAGTTCCAGTTCATCGACCTGCCCGATCGCTTCTGCACCGGCAGCTCGATCATGCCGCAGAAGAAGAACCCCGACGTGCCGGAACTGGTGCGCGGCAAGAGCGGCCGGGTGTTCGGCGCGCTGATGGGCCTGCTGACCCTGATGAAGGGCCAGCCCCTGGCCTACAACAAGGACAACCAGGAAGACAAGGAACCGCTGTTCGACGCCGCCGACACCCTGCGCGACTCGCTGCGGGCCTTCGCCGACATGATCCCGGCCATCAAGCCCAAGCACGCCATCATGCGCGAAGCGGCGCTGCGTGGTTTCTCCACCGCCACCGACCTCGCCGACTACCTGGTGCGTCGTGGCCTGCCGTTCCGTGACTGCCACGAAATCGTCGGCCATGCGGTGAAATACGGCGTGGACACCGGCAAGGACCTGGCCGAGATGAGCCTGGAGGAACTGCGCCAGTTCAGCGACCAGATCGACCAGGACGTGTTCGCCGTGCTGACCCTGGAAGGCTCGGTCAACGCCCGCAACCACATCGGCGGCACCGCACCGGCCCAGGTCCGCGCCGCCGTGGCTCGCGGCCAGGCCCTGCTGGGCAGCCGCTAAGCCCCACCCGTGCCGCCCTGGCCAGCGCCCGGGCGGGCACGCCTTCAGCCTCTTCGCGCGGTCATCAGCGCAGCCTTGTCGGCGGCGATGCGCCGAGCGTGGGGGCGTTGCTCAAGGCGCTGCAACAGCGCCCTGGCCTCGGGCATCCGGGCCAGGAAATCGATCCCGAACAGCTTGTCCCCAACCACCAGGGCAAGGCTCACGCTGTACTGGAAATACAGATCGGCGATGCTCAAGTCGCTGCCCGCCACGTAAGGATCGAACCGGGCATGGCGCTGTAACGCGGCGAACCCCTGCAGCAGCTCGATCCCGGCCTTCTCCTTGATCGCCTCGGGCACGCTCACGCCAAAGAACGCTTCGGGAAAACAGGCGCGGGCCGGCAATTCGATGTACAGCTCGATTTCCCGGGCCAGCGAAAGCACCCTGGCCCGCTCGAAAGGCTCCTTCGGCACCAGCGCAGGTTCGGGCCTGACCTGCTCCAGATAATCGAGGATCACGCTGGTCTCGCTGATGAAACCCTGCTCCACCTCCAGCACCGGCACCTTGCCCCGGGGGCTGATGGCCAGGGCCTCGGGACTCTGTCCGGCGTAGAACAGCACCTCTTCGAAGGGCAGGCCCTTTTCCAGCAGCGCCAACTTGACCATGTTGTAGTAGTTGCTGATGGCGAACCCATAAAGCTTGAACATTCCATTGCCTCCAGGCCGCGCGGGGTCGGCTGTTTCATAGAAGCTTAACCCTCCGGCCGCCAAGCACCCGGCCCCGGAATCCGGGTAGACTGGCGCCTTTCCTTGAGGAGCCTGCTATGAGCGAGCCAACCGATATCGACAACGACGAAGAAGAGTTCGCCGAAAACACCCTGATCGAGGCGATCGAGAACCAGATCGCCAGCGACAACCCGCCAGCGGCCAAGGCCACGTTCAACAAGCTGACCCTGGTGGGCTACGAGCGGGAAGAAATCCTCAACCTGATGGCTCATGTCCTGGCGATCGAGATCGATGCAATCCTCGAAGAAGACCGCCCCTTCGACACCCAGTGGTACGAAACCGCCCTGCGGGCCCTGCCGCAGCTGCCTCCCGAGAAGCAGTGACCCTCGCTTGCCGGGGCGCCACCTCATGCGGTGCCCCACCAACCTTCCAGCCGCTAGCTACACTGCAACCACCCTGCGGCCAAACACCGCTGTCCCGGGCCGCAAAAGAACTCAGCGAACGCTGGACACACCGCCGCCGTGCGGTCACCTTAAGAACGCTGACCTTTCATTCCTAGAAAGTCTGGAGTCCTTATGTCGTATACCCCTGAGTTGGTTGCCGAACTGGAAATCCTCGCACTGTTCAACCTGGACAGCTCCCAGGAAGGCCTGAAGATCCATCAGACCGCCGCCCCTTCCGCCATCGCTGCCGCCCAGCGCCTGTACACCAAGGAGCTGATCACCCAGCCCGATGGCGGCTACCTCACCAGCCTTGGCCGCGACGCCGCCGAGCATGCCCAGGGCCTGCTGACCATCCTCACCGTCGCTGAAACCGCCTGAAGTCTTCCCGGGCCTGCGGGACTCCCGTCTGTCGGGATTCCGTAGGCCGTCTCGCGCCAATGCGTTAGAAATCCGGCGTCAAAAAATAAAATCAGCTTAAGGCTCAGCCCCGTCTGCCGGTAAACTGCCCCCGACCCTGAACCTCGCCACGTTCGAGCCCCGCTTGAAATGCCCCATACCCATGAAATCCGTCCCGACCTGGATGAAGGAATCGACCGCAAGGTTCTCAGCCAACTTCGCGCGCGCTTTCTGACCCTCAACGAAGGACGCATGGCCCGGGCGATGGAGGGGCTGTCGGCGCGCCAGCAACTGGTCCTCAACCTGCTGCCGCTGTTCTTCCACGTCAATCACCCGCTGCTGCCCGGCTACGTCTCCGGGGCGACGCCAGCGGGCTTGTCCAACTACGAACCCGATCCCCAGGTACTGGCCGAAGCCCAGCGCCTGACTCGCTCCTTTTCCTACAAGGCCCGCCACGGCAACCCGCCGCGACCGATCCATGGACTGTTCCTGATGGGCAGCCTGGGCACCCTGGCCCAGGCCGACCAGAGCGACATGGACGTCTGGGTCTGCCATGCCCCGGACCTGGACGAGAACGAACTGGCCGAACTACAGAAGAAGTGCCAACTGCTGGAGGCCTGGGCCGAAGGCCAGGGCGCCGAAGCGCATTTCTTCCTCATCGATCCGAGCCGCTTCGTCCGCGGCGAACGCGACACCCAGCTGAGCTCTGACGACTGCGGCACCACCCAGCACTACCTGCTGCTGGACGAGTTCTATCGCACCGCAATCTGGCTCGCCGGACGTACGCCGCTCTGGTGGCTGGTGCCGGTGTACGAGGAATCGCGCTACGAGCAGTACATCCATACGCTGTTGTCCAAGCGCTTCGTGCCCGCCGAGGAAAACCTCGACCTGGGGCACATGGCGCGCATTCCCCCGGGGGAATTCATCGGCGCGGGGCTCTGGCAGCTGTTCAAGGGCATCGAGTCGCCCTACAAGTCGGTGCTCAAGCTGCTGCTGATCGAGGTCTACGCCAGCGAGCACCCTCGGGTCCAGTGCCTGAGCCTGCGCTTCAAGCAGGCGGTGTTCGCCAACCGCCTGGACCTGGATGAGCTGGACCCCTACATCGTGGTCTACCGGCGTATCGAGGAATACCTCAAGGCCCGCGGCGAACCCGAGCGCCTGGAGCTGGTGCGCCGCAGCCTGTATCTCAAGGTCAACCGCAAGCTGACTACCGGCAACGGCGCCCGCAATACGAGCTGGCAGCGGGCACTGCTGGAGCGCCTGGCCGAGGAATGGGGATGGGACCAGCGCCAGCTGGCCCTGCTCGACAGCCGCAGCCAGTGGAAGGTGCGCCAGGTCGGTGCCGAGCGGCGCTCCCTGGTCAACGAACTGAACTACAGCTATCGCTTCCTGACCCAGTTCGCCCGTACCGAACAGGCCGCCAGCCTGATCAATAAGCGCGACCTGAACGTGCTGGGACGGCGCCTGTACGCGGCCTTCGAACGCAAGGCCGGAAAAATCGAATTCATCAACCCGGGCATCGCCCCGGACCTGGCCGAAGACACCCTGACCCTGGTGCAGTCGCCGAACCGCAAGGAGCCCGGCCAAACCCACTGGGGCCTGTACAACGGCAACCTGACGGCCCTGGAGTGGGAGCACTTCGCGCCGATCAAGCGCAGTCGCGAGCTGGTGGAGTTGCTCACCTGGTGCCATCGCAACGGCGTCATCGACAGCAGCACCCGCCTGGCCCTGCACCCCGGCAGCAGCGACCTCAGCGAGTTCGAGCTGTTCAACCTGCTGGGCAGCCTGCAACAGACCGTGGCCCTGCCGCTGAACACTGTTAGCGAGGACCAGTTGCTGCATGCCAGCATCCCCAGCGAGGTGCTGGTGCTGGTGAACGTCGCAGTGGACCCGCTCAAGCACCATCGCGAGCTGAACATCCACATGACCACCGAGCGCACCGACTCACTGAGCTATGCCGGGGTGCGCGAGAACCTGGTGCTGACCCTGGACCAGGTCACACTCAACAGCTGGAACGAGGTCATGGTGGGCCGCCACGATGGCGAACATGCGCTGCTCGAGTGCCTGCGCGACTACCTCAACAACCTGCCGTCGGGGCCTCAGCCACGGTTGCGGGTCCGCTGTTTCTGCCACAACCGCGCGCAGTTCATCGCACGCCGGGTGGAGGAATTGTTCGAGACCGCGCAAGACCTGCTGCTCAGCCAGCTCAACTACCGCTACCTGATCCAGGTGCAGCAGCACTATCACGTCCTCGAACTGCTGCCTGGGCAAGTCCGGCACCGGGCCATGGCCACCCCCGCGGCGCTGCTGGAGTACCTGGGGCAGGAGCAAACCCGCTACAGCCCGCTGCACCTGGACCCCATGGCCCTGGAGGAGCACGACCTGGCGCTGGTCCTGCCCATGGGCCAGCCGGACTGCATCCAGGTGTTCTACCGGATCGTCGAGAACCAGGCCGAGCTGTATGTCCTGGATGAGCACAACGCCCTATGGCAACAGACCCTGCCTTACCACGACGAACAGAGCTTGCTGGTGCCACTGCAGCGCTTCTTGCAATCGATCCTCTACCGCCGCGAGGCCCTGTTGCCCATGGACAACAGCCCCGGCGAGAAACCTCTGGATACACTCTATTTCCAGATACTGCCGTCAGGCACTGGCCGGGCGCGCCGGGTAGAGGCTCGCCCCGCCCCGCTGACCCCGATTGACAAGGGGTTCTACGACGTACAGGCGATCATCGGCAAGGCCGCACCGGGGCAGGTGCAAGTCTCGCTGTACTGCAATCAACGGGAGTTTTCCGAACTGGAATATGGCGACCAGCTGTTCAGTGCGGTGGTCCAGGAAATCGTCGAGCAACGTCGCGAACCGGAACGCTACCGTTGCTACATCACCGACCTGGACCTGTCCGGCCTGCTCGGTGATGGGCAAAGCTCGAGCATTCTCTACCTGCGTTACAAGGCCAGCCTGGAGCGGGCCCTGAACGAGGCGCTGGAGCAGGTCTAGGCGGGTATCAGAGGTGGAAGTCGCCTGCGGCTTCCGGCTGGTATTCGACCTCCAGCAAGGTCAGCTTCAGGGTCTTGCCGCCCGGGGCCGGCCAGTCGATGTATTGACCAACCTGCAAGCCCAGCAGCGCACTGCCCACCGGCGCCAGGATGGAGATCTTGCCTTCGTCGGCATTGGCATCCTGTGGATAGACCAGGGTCAGGTGATAGTCCTTGCCACTGCTTTCTTCACGGCAGTGCACTCGCGAGTTCATGGTGACGACACCGGCCGGAACCTCATCGTGACCCACCAGCGTTTCGGCGCGATCCAGCTCGGCTTGCAAGGCAATGACGCCTGGCAGCGAGTCGTCCAGACTATCGATCAGGCGCTCCAGACGCTGTACGTCAAGGCGGGTAAGGATGATGGATGGTGCAGTACTCATGATCCTGGCTGACTCCTGTTTTTTCTGCACAAAAAAGCAAAACCCCGCCAAATAAGACGGGGTTCTCACCGGCCTCGAGGTAGCGAGGCGAAGTCGGACACTATCACAGCATTCGCAATAAACAAACCGTGCGGATATACGCTACAGGTCCCCCGGTGCAGCGGCCTGTTTGCGCTGCAGTGCCTGGGCGCAGATCACCCGGCGACGCTCGTCGTCGGCCGAGCGCCATTCGCGGATGTCCTCCACATGCCGGAAACAGCCGCGACAGACCTTTTCCTCATCGAGGCGGCACAGGCTGATGCACGGCGAACCCACGGCGGGGCTGACGTTGCTGTAGAGCGGCTTGGGCGGACGAACCGCGGGGCTCTGGCTCACGACTCAGAGCCCGTCGAACTCGAGCTTGATGTCGGCCTGCTCGAAGACGATGCGCTCGAGCATCTCGCCCAGTTGCTCGGCACTCTTGTCGCACACCCAGCGTTCGCTTTCTTCGTCGTAGTCGAAGTGGAAACCACCGGAGCGCGCGGCCAGCCATAACTGGCGCAGGGGCTCCTGGCGACTGAAGATCACCTGGCTGGCGTTGTCGAACTTGACGGTGAGCACGCCGGCCGAGCTTTCCAGGTCGATGTCCAGGTCGCTCTCATCGAAAATATCCTCCAGCGCCTGCTGGGTGGCGTCCACCAGGTCGTGGAAACGGGCTTCGGTCAAACTCATTGCGGGAACCTCGAAAAGTGTCTAGTCACGCTCAAGCGCCGCAAGATACGGGCGCCTCCCGGTGAATGCAAAGGATACAGAACCTGCAGCCACCCGGGGCGACCAATCCTCCGGCAGGCCCCGCAGCCGTTGACGAAGGCTCCCCCGGCGAGATTTGCCTTGCATAGGCAAGCTGCCGGGTGGCCGGTATACTCGGGCGCAATTTACGCATTCTCAAGGATTTCGCCATGAAGCGCCTGATCTCCGCCCTTGCTGCGCTCGTCGCGGTTGCCTGCCTTGTAACCGCCTGCGGCCAGAAAGGCCCGCTGTACCTGCCTGACGACAGCAAATCCCCTGAAGAGCAGTCCAAGGCGCACAAGCACGACACCTACGACACCTACTAAGGGCCCGCCATGGACGCTTTCAACTACCGCGACGGCGAGCTGTTCGCGGAAGGCGTAGCCCTGTCCGCCATTGCCGAGCGTTTCGGTACGCCCACCTACGTCTATTCCCGGGCGCATATCGAAGCCCAGTACCAGGCCTATGCCGACGCTCTTGCCGGCATGCCGCACCTGGTCTGCTTCGCAGTGAAAGCCAACTCCAACCTGGGTGTGCTCAATGTCCTGGCGCGCCTGGGCGCCGGCTTCGACATCGTCTCCGGTGGCGAACTGGAACGAGTGCTGGCTGCCGGCGGCCAGGCCGACAAGGTCGTCTTTTCCGGCGTCGGCAAGACCCGTGATGACATGCGCCGCGCCCTGGAAGTGGGCGTCCACTGCTTCAACGTCGAATCCGCCGAGGAACTGGAGCGCCTGCAACAGGTGGCCGCCGAGCTGGGCGTGCGCGCCCCGGTGTCGCTGCGGGTCAACCCCGATGTCGATGCCGGCACCCATCCGTACATTTCCACCGGCCTCAAGGAAAACAAGTTCGGCATCGCCATCGCCGCCGCCGAGGATGTGTACATCCGCGCGGCACAGCTGCCCAACCTGGAGATCGTCGGGGTCGACTGCCACATCGGTTCGCAACTGACCACCCTGGCGCCCTTCATCGATGCCCTGGACCGCCTGCTGGACCTGGTGGATCGCCTCGCCGAATGCGGTATCTACCTGCGCCACATCGACCTCGGTGGCGGCCTGGGCGTGCGTTATCGCGACGAAGAGCCGCCGTTGGCCGCCGATTACGTCAAGGCGGTACGCGAGCGCCTGGCCGGGCGCGACCTGGCCCTGGTGTTCGAGCCGGGCCGCTTCATCGTCGCCAACGCCGGCGTGCTGCTGACCCGCGTGGAATACCTCAAGCACACCGAACATAAGGACTTCGCCATCGTCGACGGCGCCATGAACGACCTGATCCGCCCGGCGCTGTACCAGGCCTGGATGGATGTCAGCGCCGTCCGGCCCCGGGATGCCGAACCCCGTACCTACGACATCGTCGGCCCGATCTGCGAAACCGGCGATTTCCTCGCCAAGGAACGTTCGCTGGCCCTGGCCGAAGGTGACCTGCTGGCCGTGCATTCCGCCGGCGCCTATGGTTTCGTCATGAGCTCTAACTACAACACCCGCGGCCGTGCCGCCGAAGTACTGGTCGATGGCGACCAGGCTGTGCAAGTGCGTCGCCGCGAAACGGTGGCCGAGTTATTCGCTGGCGAAAGCCTGCTGCCGGAGTAAGACCATGCTGCTGCGTTTTACCAAGATGCACGGCCTGGGCAATGACTTCATGGTTCTCGACCTGGTCAGCCAGCACGCGCACATCCAACCCAAGCACGCCAAGCAATGGGGGGATCGCAATACCGGGATCGGTTTCGACCAGTTGTTGATCGTCGAGGCCCCGACCAACCCGGATGTGGATTTCCGCTATCGGATCTTCAATTCCGATGGTTCCGAGGTGGAGCAATGCGGCAACGGTGCGCGCTGCTTCGCCCGGTTCGTACTGGACAAGCGCCTGACCACCAAGCGCCGGATCCGCGTGGAGACCAAGAGCGGCGTGATCGAGCTCGACGTGCGCAACGACGGCCAGATCAGCGTCGACATGGGCCCGCCACGCCTGGTGCCGGCCGATATCCCGTTCCAGGCGCCAGCCCAGGCCACCAGCTATGCCCTGGAGGTCGACGGACGCCAGGTCGAGCTGGCCGCCGTCTCCATGGGCAACCCCCATGCGGTGCTGCGGGTCGATGACATCAACAGCGCACCGGTCCACGAGCTGGGCCCGAAGATCGAGCACCACCCGCGCTTCCCGGCCCGGGTCAATGTCGGTTTTCTCCAGGTCCTGGATCGCCAGCGCGCGCAATTGCGGGTGTGGGAACGTGGCGCCGGGGAAACCCAGGCCTGCGGGACCGGCGCCTGCGCAGCCGCAGTGGCCGCGATCAGCCAGGGGTGGATGGATTCGCCGCTATTGATCGACCTGCCGGGCGGACGCCTGTCCATCGAATGGGCAGGCCCTGGCCAACCGGTGCTGATGACCGGCCCGGCAGTACGCGTATACGAAGGACAGGTGCGTCTATGAGTGAGCGAAATCCATGACCGACCAGCCGCAGGTTCCCAGCACAACGCCCGACGAATCCCCCGCGCAGAACCTGGAAGCGGCGGCCGTCGCCGCCTACCTGGAGGCGCACCCGGACTTCTTCGTCGCCCACGAAGAACTGCTTCCGGCCTTGCGCATTCCCCACCAGCGCGGCGATACCGTCTCGCTGGTGGAGCGGCAGATGAAGATTCTCCGCGAGCGCAACATCGAGATGCGCCATCGCCTGTCGCAACTGATGGACGTGGCCCGGGACAACGACCGGCTATTCGACAAGACCCGGCGCCTGATCCTCGCGCTCCTGGACGCCACCAGCCTCGAAGAAGTGGTGATGAGCGTCGAGGACAGCCTGCGCCAGGAGTTCCAGGTGCCTTTCGTCAGCCTGATCCTGTTCAGCGACAACCCCATGCCGGTGGGCCGCTGGGTATCGGCAGCCGAGGCCCAGGGCGCCATCGGCGGCTTGTTGTCCGAAGGCAAGAGCGTCAGCGGCAGCCTGCGCGAGCATGAGCTGGACTTCCTGTTCGGCGAAGAACAGCGCAAGCAGATCGGCTCCACTGCAGTGGTGGCCCTGGCGCACCAGGGCATGCACGGCGTACTGGCCATCGCCAGCCGCGATCCACAGCACTACAAGAGTTCGGTGGGCACCCTGTTCCTCAACTACATCGCCGAAGTCACCGGTCGCGTGCTGCCGCGCTTCACCCACTCCTTGCGCTCGGTCCGCTGAGCATGCAAGGACAACTGGACGCCTACTGCGCGCACCTGCGCAGTGAGCGCCAGGTGTCGCCCTACACCCTGGAGGCCTACCGCCGTGATCTTGGCAAGGTGCTGGGGTTCTGCGAGAAGCAGCAGATACGCAGCTGGGTCGACCTGGATATCCAGGGCCTGCGCAGCCTGATCGTACGCCTGCACCAGCAGGGGCAGTCCTCCCGCAGCCTGGCCCGGCTGTTGTCCGCGGTACGCGGGCTGTATCACTACCTGAATCGCGAAGGGTTGTGCGAGCACGACCCGGCCAACGGCCTGGCGCCGCCCAAGGGCGAGCGGCGGCTGCCCAAGACCCTGGATACCGACCGGGCCCTGCAACTGCTCGATGGCGCGGTGGAAGACGACTTCCTGGCCCACCGCGACCAGGCGATCCTGGAGCTGTTCTATTCCTGCGGATTGCGCCTGTCCGAGCTGACCAGCCTGGATCTTGCGCAGTTGGACCTGGCCGACGGCCTGGTGCAGGTCCACGGCAAGGGCAGCAAGACCCGGGTCCTGCCGGTGGGCCGCAAAGCCCGCGAGGCCTTGGCGCTATGGCTGCCACTGCGGGCCTTGAGCAACCCGCCGGACGGCGCCCTGTTCGTCAGCCAGAAAGGCCGGCGTCTCGGCCCCCGGGCCATCCAGCTGCGGGTCAAGGCCGCGGGCGAGCGCGAACTGGGGCAGAACCTGCACCCGCATATGTTGCGCCACTCCTTTGCCAGCCACCTGCTGGAGTCCTCCCAGGACTTGCGTGCCGTGCAGGAGTTGCTGGGCCATTCGGACATCAAGACCACGCAGATCTATACCCACCTGGACTTCCAGCACCTGGCCGCGGTCTACGACAGTGCCCATCCACGGGCCAAACGCAACAAAGGCGGTGAACAATGACCATCAAGCTGATCACCTTCGACCTCGACGACACCTTGTGGGACACCGCTCCGGTGATCGTCAGCGCCGAGGCCACCCTGCGCCAGTGGCTGGCCGAACATGCCCCGGACCTGGGCGGCGTGCCGGTGGAGCACTTGTGGGCTATCCGTGCGCAAGTGCTGGAGCGCGAGCCCGAGCTCAAGCACCGGATCAGCGCCTTGCGTCGGCGCGTGCTGTTCCATGCACTGGAGGAAGCGGGGTATGAACAGGCTGAGGCCAGCCGGCTGGCCGCAGAGGGCTTCGAAGTGTTCCTGCACGCCCGGCACCAGCTGGACATCTTCCCCGAGGTGCAACCGACCCTGGAGGCCCTGGCCAATCACTTCGCCCTGGGAGTGGTCACCAACGGCAATGCCGACGTGCGTCGCCTGGGCCTGGCGGACTATTTCCAGTTCGCCCTGTGCGCCGAGGACATCGGCATCGCCAAACCCGATGCCCGGCTGTTCCAGGAGGCCTTGCAACGCGGCGGCGCCAGTGCCGACACCGCGGTGCATATCGGTGACCACCCGGGCGACGACATTGCCGGCGCCCAGCAGGCCGGCTTGCGCGCCATCTGGTTCAACCCGGGCGGCAAGGCCTGGGAAGCCGAACGCGCACCCGATGCGCAGATCCGCAGCCTGACCGAACTACCCGCGCTGCTGGGACGCTGGAAATCCCTCTAGACGCTCGCCCGCTTTTTACACCGGCATGAAAAAACCCGCAGCGACGGCGGGTTTTTTCAGCAAGCAAGTAGCAAGGCTCAGATAGGCCGGCTGCCGTACTTGTTATCAGGCTTCTTGGGCGGGTCGGCGACCACGTTGGCCTCGACTTCCTGCACTTTACCGCCACGGGCCAGGAATTCTTCCATGGCACGCGCCAGTGCATCGCGCTCCTTGTTCTTGGCTTCGACACTCGGCAGCTCGTCTACCGAGACAGCGGCCTTGGACTTGCCTTTGGCGGTCGGAGCGGGAGCATCACCGCCATCGTCTTCCGCCACATCTTCGGCGGCCGCTTCAAGACCTTCTTCGGTATCGTCTTCGTCACCTACTTCGAGGTCGTCGTTTTCCAGATCATCGTCGCTCATGTTCTACCTCATGACTTGCGAAAAGCAGATTAGTTATAGCCCAGCTCGGCCATCTGTCGAAGGCTGCCGGAAAAAATCAACATCCACTGATACTCAGCGGCTTATGCCTTATCACCCTGCAAGGTGACAAGGACTTTACGAGCACCGCCGTGATCACGGTGCTCGCCCAGGTAAACACCTTGCCAGGTGCCCAACGCCAGCCGGCCCGCCGAGATCGGCAAAGTCAGCTGACAGCCTAGCAAACTGGCCTTGAAGTGGGCCGGGAGGTCGTCCGCGCCTTCGTCGTTGTGTTCGTACCCGCTCATGCCTTGGGGCACCAGGGTATTGAAGAAACGTTCGAAGTCGCGCCGGACCGCCGGGTCGGCATTCTCGTTGACGGTCAACGAGGCCGAGGTATGTTGCAGCAACAAGTGCAGCAGTCCGACTCGATATGCCTTCAACTCAGGCAAGCCGGCGAGCAACTCGTCCGTTACCAGGTGAAAGCCCCGGGGCCTGGCCCGCAGGGTAATCAGGGTCTGTTGCCACATACCTATCTCCACGCTTCGGCGCGCATTCTAGCGCGCTCAGGAAAAAAACAAAGCGCCGAATAATCCTGCTTTAGTGTAAGCATTTGCCCTACTAAAAATCGTCTGGCAAACCTGCCAAGGCTCATCATAAAAACCTTTCAGCCTTCCTCAATGACAAGCACCAGGCAAAAAAATGCCCGGCCGAAGCCGGGCTTTTTCGAGCAGGGTGCTTACAGGTTGTAACCGCGCTCATTGTGCTGGGCCAGGTCGAGGCCAACAGCCTCTTCTTCCTCGGTCACCCGCAGGCCGATGATCGCATCCAGCACCTTGAGGATGATGAAGGTCGCCACGGCGGTGTAGATCACGGTCAGGCCCACGCCCTTGGCCTGGACCCAGACCTGCGCGGCAACGTCGGTCACGGTGCCGAAGCCACCCAGGGCCGGGGCGGCGAAGACCCCGGTCAGGATCGCTCCGAGAATGCCGCCAATGCCATGCACGCCGAAGGCATCCAGGGAGTCGTCATACCCCAGCTTGCGCTTGAGGCTGGTCGCGCAGAAGAAGCACACCACACCCGCCGCCAGGCCGATGACCAGGGCCCCCATCGGGCCGACGGTACCGGCCGCCGGAGTGATCGCCACCAGGCCTGCCACCACGCCCGAGGCGATCCCCAGGGCGCTGGGTTTACCGTGGGTGAGCCACTCGGCAAACATCCAGCCCAGGGCCGCGGCAGCGGTAGCGATCTGGGTCACCAGCATGGCCATGCCGGCAGTGCCATTGGCCGCTGCAGCGGAACCGGCGTTGAAACCGAACCAGCCGATCCACAGCATCGCCGCGCCCATCAGGGTGTAGCCGAGGTTGTGCGGGGCCATCGGCGTGGTCGGGAAGCCCTTGCGCTTGCCCAGCACCAGGCAGCAGACCAGGCCGGCGATACCGGCGTTGATATGGACTACGGTGCCGCCGGCGAAATCCAGCACGCCCCAGTCGCCCATCAGCGAACCCGGACCGCTCCAGACCATGTGCGCAATGGGCGCATAGACCACGGTGAACCAGATGCCCATGAAGATCAGCATCGCCGAGAACTTCATCCGCTCGGCGAAGGCACCGACGATCAGCGCCGGAGTGATGATGGCGAAGGTCATCTGGAAGGTGACGAACACCGCTTCGGGGAACAGCGCTGCCGGACCGGTCACGCTGGCCGGGGTGATACCGGCGAGGAAGGCCTTGGACAGGCCGCCGACGAAGGAATTGAGGTTGACCACGCCAGCTTCCATCCCGCTGGTGTCGAACGCGATGCTGTAGCCATAGATGAACCACAGGACAGTCACCAGGCCAGTGATGGCGAAGCACTGCATCATCACCGAAAGAATGTTCTTGGACCGCACCATGCCGCCGTAGAACAGCGCCAGCCCGGGGATGGTCATGAACAGTACCAGGGCGGTGGAGGTGAGCATCCAGGCGGTGTCGCCGGAATTGAGGACTGGAGCAGCCGCTTCGTCTGCCGCCATGGCCAAGCCAGGCATTACGAGGGGCAAAAGGGCTCCTAGCCCTGCGAATTTACGCAGAGTCATGTTGTTTTCTCCTGGGGCGTTGGGTTTGGGGCGGCTTAGATTGCGTCGGTATCGGTTTCGCCGGTACGGATGCGAATAGCCTGTTCCAGATTGACCACGAAGATCTTGCCGTCACCGATCTTGCCGGTGTTGGCAGCCTTGGTGATGGCCTCGATGACCCGGTCCAGATCCTTGTCGTCGATGGCGACATCGATCTTCACCTTGGGCAGGAAATCGACCACGTATTCCGCGCCGCGGTACAGCTCGGTATGGCCCTTCTGCCGACCGAAGCCCTTGACCTCGGTGACGGTAATGCCCTGCACGCCGATTTCGGACAGCGACTCGCGCACGTCGTCCAACTTGAACGGCTTGATGATGGCGGTGACTAGCTTCATGAAACTCTCTCCCGAATTGGTGGACTTGCCCCAGGAAAACAAACCCGACTCAAGTCTAAGCGCAGTGCCTGGCTTTGTAACGCATCGTCGGCCCTCCTCAGCCGGACCGACGCTAGCCGCCCTGACGAAACACTCCCCGTTTCGTCGGTCGCACTGCATTCGTCACAGCGACTGCATCAGTGCATGGGTCACCAGGGTCTAAGCAGAAAGCTTGCCAGGTCGGGAAACACCAGCGATTTCATGAAGTTGCCCGCGGCCCGCGGCCAGGGGCGGGAAAACCCGCCACCGATACGCACGATAACGGTGCGCGCGGTTGCGGCCCGATGCGCAAAAAACGTGCAGGCCGGGCGGCGCCAAGCCCTCGGTTCGTGCGTGATACACTGCGGCCCATCAGCTATTCAGGACATTCCCATGCTCGCCCCCAAAGATCTCCTCGACGCCCTGAGCGGTCATGCCTCGCGCTTGTTCAGCGGCGAAACTCCCCTGCCGCGCAACGAAATCGAAAGCCAGTTCAAGGCCCTGCTGCAAAGCGGCTTCAGCAAGCTGGACCTGGTCAGCCGGGAAGAATTCGACAGCCAGATGGTGGTCCTGGCGCGCACCCGGGCCCGCCTGGAAAGCCTGGAAGCCAAGGTCGCCGAGCTGGAAGCCAGGCTTGAGCCGAAGGATCAATGAGCTGACACCCTCCTCGCCGGCCGCGCGCCTTCATCAAGGCTGAAGGACAGGCCGGCGACACATCCTGTCTGCATTGCCCAGCGCTCGCGCTGCCCCCCTCGCCTATCCTTGCAACACCGCAGGATGCGGTTCCCGCCGCTGCAAGGAAGAACGTCGCATGTCCCTGGCCATCATCCACAGCCGCGCCCAGATGGGCGTACAGGCTCCGGCCGTCAGTGTCGAAGTGCACCTGGCCAACGGCCTGCCGAGCCTGACCCTGGTGGGGCTGCCCGAAACCGCGGTCAAGGAAAGCAAGGACCGGGTCCGCAGCGCGATCCTCAACGCCGGCTTCGACTTCCCCGCCCGGCGCATCACCCTCAACCTGGCTCCCGCCGACCTGCCCAAGGACGGTGGACGCTTCGACCTGGCGATCGCCCTGGGCATCCTCGCGGCCAGCCAGCAACTACCGGCCACGGCGCTGGACCGCGTCGAGTGCCTGGGCGAGTTGGCGTTGTCCGGGGCCGTGCGCCCGGTGCGCGGCGTGCTGCCGGCGGCCCTGGCAGCACGGGATGCCGGCCATGCCTTGCTGGTGCCCCGGGCCAATGCCGAGGAAGCCTGCCTGGCCTCGGGCCTGAGCGTGATCGCGGTCGACCATTTGCTGGAGGCGGCGGCCCATCTCAACGGGCAGGCGCCGATCCCGGCCTGCGTCAGCCAGGGCCTGCCCCATGACCGCGCGCCCTACCCCGACCTGCGCGACGTCCAGGGCCAGCTGGCCGCCAAGCGGGCCCTGCTGGTGGCTGCGGCCGGGGCCCACAACCTGCTGTTCTGCGGCCCGCCCGGCACCGGCAAGACCCTGTTGGCCAGCCGCCTGCCCGGCCTGCTGCCACCGCTGCAAGAACACGAGGCCCTTGAGGTAGCAGCCATCCAGTCGGTGAGCAGCCCCGCCCCGCTGGACCACTGGCCACAGCGTCCGTTCCGCCAACCCCATCACTCGGCGTCGAGCGCGGCTCTGGTGGGCGGTGGCTCGAAACCGCAGCCCGGGGAAATCACCCTGGCCCACCATGGCGTGCTGTTTCTCGACGAGCTACCGGAGTTCGACCGCAAGGTCCTGGAGGTTCTACGCGAGCCCATGGAATCCGGGCAGATCGTTATCGCCCGGGCCCGCGAGCGGGTGCAGTTTCCGGCACGCTTCCAGTTGGTGGCGGCGATGAACCCCTGCCCCTGTGGATACCTGGGCGAACCCAGTGGCCGCTGCCGTTGCACGCCGGAGCAGATCCAGCGCTATCGCAACAAGCTCTCCGGCCCGCTGCTGGATCGCATCGACCTGCACCTGACCGTCGCCCGCGAGGCCACGGCCCTGAACCCCGCGCCGCAACCGGGTAACGACAGTGCCAGCGCCGCCGACCTGGTGGCCTGTGCGCGCGACCTGCAACTGCGGCGCCAGGGCTGCACCAACGCCCTGCTCGACCTGCCCGGCCTGGCGCGCCATTGCAGGTTATCCACAACCGACGAGCGCTGGCTGGAAGCAGCCTGCGAGAACCTCGGCCTGTCGCTGCGCGCGGCCCACCGCCTGCTCAAGGTGGCCCGGACCCTGGCCGACCTGGAACAGGCCACCGCCATCGGCCGCGAGCACCTGGCGGAGGCACTGCACTATCGCCACGGCAGCGGTTGAAGGTTCAGTCATCCAAACCCAGCAGCAACCCGGCAACCTCCATGACCTCCGCCAACGCGGCCTGTTGCGCCGCAGCTGAAGCCTGCAGCAGCAGATCGTCGGTGTAGCCCATGGCCAGGGCGAAGATCTGCCGCGCCGCCCGCCCGGCATCCGCGCAGCGAAACACCCGGGCCTGGACGCCAGCGGCGATGATCGATGCCAGCAACGCCTGCCACTGGCCATTGATTCGCAGGTAGACCTCGGCCAGCTCGGCGTCGTGCATGGCTTCATCCCAGGCATCGAGCCACAGCCCCCAACCGACGGAGTTGGAGTCCGTCAGGCAATCGAGGAGAAATATTCGCAGGGCCTCGGCCGGTTGCGCATCGCGCACCAGGCCCTCCACCGCCGCCAACTGGCCATCGGCGAAACGCACGAAGGCCTCGCGGCGCAGTTCCTTGAAGTCGCTGAAGTAGTGGTAGATGTGGCTACGGGACAGGCCGGCATGCTCGGCCAGGTCACGGGTGGAAACCTCGGCGAAACCCTTGCTGTGAAACAGTTCCAGGGCTGCGCCGATGATCTGGTCCTTTCGGTCGTTACGGGACATCGGTAATCGAACCTCTTGCTGCCGGGATGACCGGCACTTGCATTTTGAGCGATCGCTCAAGGATAATTGAGCACTCGCTCAATATTAACCGTTATCTCATTCGTGGTGCAGTCATGTCTGTCGTCACTCGCCCCGCCATCGCGGATCCCACCCAGAAACTCGGCCAGCAGTCCGCCGGCCAGACCCTCAAGGCCATCGCTCGCGCCTATCCAGGCAAGCTGTTCGTCACCTTGTCGCTGGTGGCCCTGGAGAACGCCCTGCTGCTGGCCTACCCGCTGTTCGCCGGGTTCGCGGTGGACTCGATCCTGCGTGGCGATACCACCCACGCCCTGGTCTACGCCATGGTGGTGTTGGGTTTCTGGATCGTCGGCGCGGCGCGGCGGGCCGTGGATACCCGGACCTTCACCCGCATCTATGCGGACCTGGCCGTACCGGTGATCCTCAACCAGCGCCAGCAACAGCAGAACACCTCGACCGCGGCGGCGCGGGTGGTGCTGGCCCGGGAGTTCGTCGACTTCTTCGAGAAGCACGTGCCGATCATCGCCACCGCCCTGGTCTCGATCATCGGTGCGGCGGTGATGCTACTGGCCATCGAACCCTGGATCGGCCTGGCCTGCCTGGTGGCGCTGGTGCTGTGCGTGGTGTTGCTGCCGCGTTTCGCCCGGCGCAACCAGCAGTTGCACGAGCGCCTGAACAACCGCCTGGAAAAGGAAATCGGCCTGGTGGCCAGGGTCGGTGCCCAATCCCTGCAGCGCCACTACCGCCTGCTGTCGCGGCTGCGGATCTGGCTCTCGGACCGGGAAGCCACGGCCTACCTGTTCCTCGGCGTGGTGGCGGCAGTGCTGTTCGTGATCGCCATCACCCAGCTGTCGCTATCACCCGAGGTCAAGGCCGGCCATGTGTACGCAGTCATGACCTACCTGTGGACCTTCGTCAGCAGCATCGACGAAGCGCCGAGCATGGTCGACCAGTTGGCGCGCCTGCGGGATATCGGCAAGCGCGTGGATCCGGGGCTCGGCGACTCCACCGAACCCCAATAAGGCTCAGAACGGCCGGATGCGCACTCCACCGTCCCCCTGGTCGGCGAACTTGTAGTACGCCGACAGGTTGACCTGCTCGGCGATGTGCTGGGCGAAGGACACCCCGTCGTCACCCCAGACCCGACCGATATGGCTGTAGGCAAAGGCCTGGGCCGCCCACTTCTTGTCGCCCTTGCCCATGTTGTTCATGGCCACGTAGCCCGATGACTGGTCGGACATGCCACTGACCTTGCCGCTGACATCGTTCTGGCCATTGGTGACCGGGGAGATGAACACCTTGGCACTGGAGGTCCGGGCCTCGGCGTACTGCGAGAGCTTCTGGTTCTCGGAGTGGTTGAGCACCAGCAAAACCTTGCCCTGCAACTGGCTAGCGGTGGGCCAGTCCTTGCCCTTGAGGTTCTTCTGCAAGGCCCCGGCACTGCTGCCGATGGAGCTCGCCAGGTCCTGAGGGGTATAGAGCTTGCCCTGGAAGATCCGGCTCACCAGATCGTCGAAATCCTGCGGCGTGCGCCCGGAACTGGCTTTTGACCAGCCCTGCTTCTTGTCCAGGATCACGGTGATGGGGAAATGCCCCGGATGGCCGTCGCTCCAGTTCTTGATGTCGTTCAGGCAGGCTTCCAGGTCGTTCTTGCCGGTGCCATCGCCCGTGCAGTTATTGTCGTTGCCGGACTGGAACAGGGTGCCCGGGTTATGCCGCACGAACCAATGCCGTGGCGAGCCTCCGGTGGCCGCGTCGCGCTGGTCCCAGAAGTCCAGCTCCAGGGTACGTACACTGTCGAGCACACTGCTGAAGGTGCCTGCGTACTGCTTTTCATAGCAGTTGTGGCAGGCCACCTGGGCAATGCGGTTGAACGGCGTGTTCCAGGCTGCCGGAGCGATGAACGCCGGGCTTTCCTGGCCGAAGGCTGCGTGGCCGAGCAAAAGCGTCGACACAGCCAATAGAGGGGGAACGAAACGGGATAGACGAGTCATGCTTGCTCCTGCTGAAAGGTAAGTCCTTGAAGGGCAATCAACCGCTCATCTGTTTTAGTCCAATCATGCGTCATTGCAACCAGCGCCCTCCAACGCCAGGCCGGAGGGCAGGTGCCGTCAACGGAAGCGATCGACCTCGTGGCGCAGGTCGGCGGCCAGGGCCTCCAGCTCGCGTGCGGTAACCGCCAGGTTGGACACCACCTCACGCTGTTCGCTGTTGGCCTGGGCGATGCTCTGCAGGTTGCGGCTCAGGACCGTGGCCGTGCTGCTCTGCTCCTGGGTCGCGGTGGTGATGGCGGCGAATTGCTCGCCGGCACTCTGGCTCTGCTCGTCGATCAAGGCCAGCGCAGCGGCCACTCCGGCGTTGCGTGACAAACCTTCCTGCATCAGGCGGTTGCCCTGCTCCATGGTCTGGATGGCATTGCCGGTTTCCTGCTGGATGCTGCTGATCATCTGCGAGATTTGCGCGGTGGCCTCGCGGGTACGCGAAGCCAGGTTGCGTACCTCGTCGGCCACCACCGCGAAGCCCCGCCCCTGCTCCCCGGCACGGGCCGCCTCGATGGCTGCGTTGAGGGCCAGCAGGTTGGTCTGGTCGGCGATGGCGGTGATGACCCCGACGATCCCGCCGATTTCCTCGGAGCGCTGGCCCAGGGTGTCGATCACCGCCGCGGTGCTGCCCAGGGCCCCGGCGATCTGTTCCAGGGACGACGAAGCCTGCTCCATGGACTCGCGGCCGATATGGGTCTGCTCGGCGTTCTCCTCGGCCAGGCGCTGGGTGCTGCCCATGTTGTCGGCGATGTTCAGCGACGTGGCGCTGAACTGCTCCACGGCCCCGGCCATGCTGGTGATTTCCCCGGACTGCTGCTCCATGCCTTCGTAGGCACCGCTGGACAGCCCGGACAGCGCCTGGGCCCGGCCACTGACCTCGGTGGCGGAGCGGCGGATGTGCTCGACCATGGTCGACAAGGCCTCGCCCATCTGGTTGAAGCTGCGGGCCAGTTGGCCGATCTCATCGTGGCTGGAAACATTCAGCCGCGCGCTCAGGTCACCACCGCCCAGGGGCGCCAGCTTGCTACGCAGCAACCACACCGTGGCGCCCACCGCCAGCAGCATCGCCAAAAGGCTGCCGATCACCAGGCGCAGCCCCACGCTCCAGGTCACCTGGCGGATCTCGGACTTGGGCATGCTCGCCACCACCGACCAGGGGCCATCGGCGAAAGGCATCGCCAGGCTGTAGAAGTCCTCGCCACCATCGCTCCAGAAACGCCCCTTGCCCGGCTCCTTCGCCGCGTCTACCAGGACCTGCGCTGCCTGGTCCAGGGCCTGCACGCCGGCCGGCGGCACCAGCCACTTGTGCTGTTCGTCGAGCAGGGCCAGGGAGCCGCTCTGGCCAATGCGGAAGCGCTTGAGATTGGCGAACTGCGCGTTCTGCGCGTCGGTGTAGTCGAAACCCACGAACAACACAGCGATCACTCGGCCACTGCGGTCCGTCACCGGGGTGTACTGGGTCATGTAGAAGCGCTCGAACAGCAGCGCCCGGCCAACATAGCCCTGCCCGGCCATGAGCTTCTGGTAGGCCGGATGGGCGTGGTCGAGCAGGGTGCCGATGGCGCGGCTGCCATCCTGCTTGCTCAGGGAGGTGCTGACACGGATGAAATCGTCGCCGCTGCGCACGAACAGGGTCGCGACCCCGGCGGTCATCTGCTTGAACCCATCCACTTCATCGAAGTTGTTGTTCAGCACCACATTGCCCAGGTGCAAGCCAGGAGTCTGCACCCCGGCGACGCTCACCGGCTCGTCGGGATGCACGCTCAGGCCACTGCGAAAGCGGTTCTCGAACAAGCCGCTCAGGCGCTGGGTGCTCTCGCGCAGGCTGCCATGGAAGGTGTTGAGTTGGTCGGCCAGCAGGCGTGCTTCGCTGGCCAGGTGTTCTTCGCGGGTATCGAGGTTCGCCGAATCCAGCGAACGCAAGGCAAACAGGGTGCTGCCGCTGATCACCAGGGCGAGTACCAGGGCAAGGGCTAGCCCTAGCTGGGAGGCTATCCGGGCACGGGGTTGGGACATGATGGCTCCTGGCCGAGAAGGCGGATCATCCTGATCAAGTGGCACGCTCGGCAGCAATAATTCCAAGTTTTTCTAGTGAGTTAGGACCTTCCTGAACGCTGGTTCCATATCCCAGGATTCGGCGGCGCCCGGCAATACTTGAGCGGCTTGCAAGGATATATCTCCAGCCCCGCCAACCGGGTGCTTCAACGTTTCAGCCCAGGCGCTCCACCTGGGGCAGCTGCATGGCCGCGACCTCCCCTTGCAGGAAGTCGCTCAGGCGCCGCAGGCGCTCGCCGCCGGGCCGGGTCCTGGGCCATACCAGATAGTAGTCCAGGCCACTGGCCACCGCCGTCGGCCAGGGCAGGCTCAAGCGCCCCTGGGCCACGTCCTCGGCCACCATCAGCAGATCGCCCATGGACACACCGTAGCCCCGTGCCGCAGCGATCATCCCAAGCTCCAGGGTGTCGAACACCTGTCCGCCCTTGAGCGAAACCCGGTCGGCCAGCCCCATCTGTTCGAGCCAACTGCGCCAGTCGCGACGGTCCGGGGTCGGGTGCAGCAACTCCGCGCTCGCCAGGCGCGCCGCATCCCAGGGCTGGTCGTTGAGCAGGTTCGGCGCGCCCACCGGGATCAGTAGTTCCGGGAACAGGCAGCTGGACTCCCAGTCGGCGGGAAAGTGGCCGTTGCTCAGCAGTACCGCGCAGTCGAAAGGCTCCTGGTTGAAATCCACCGAGTCCACATCCATCCAGGCACTGGTGAGCTGCACTTCGTTGCCCGGCTGCAAGTGGCGGAAACGACTGAGCCGCGCCAGCAGCCAGCGCATGGTCAGGGTCGACGGCGCCTTCATGCGCAGGATGCCGTCTTCGCCGTGCAGGATGCTGCACGCCCGCTCCAGGGCTGCGAACCCTTCACGCACGCCCGGCAACAGCAGGCGGGCCGCTTCGGTCAACAGCAGGTTGCGTCCGCTACGCTGGAACAATCGGCAGGCGAAGTGTTCTTCCAGGGTACGGATGTGCCGGCTGACGGCGCTCTGGGTGATCGACAGCTCTTCGGCGGCCCGGGTGAACGAACTGTGCCGGGCGGCGGTCTCGAAGGCCCGCAAGGCGTAGAGAGGGGGTAGACGGCGGGACATGCTCGGGCTCCGGCAGCGCAATGACGCCACGCTACCAGAAAGCGCTTCGCATGAGTTTTTATCATGCGAGCAAGTATATTTATCGCTTTGTGCAACGGGCCAAGAGCGCCGAGAATCAGCGCCTCTACCGATATCCACCTGATCGAGCCTGATGACCATGCAGCATCCTGCACGTACCGAACTCTGGGCCATCCTGCGGCTGGCGGGGCCGTTGATCGCCTCGCAGCTGGCGCACATGCTGATGGTCCTCACCGACACCCTGATGATGGCTCGCCTGAGCCCCGAGGCCCTGGCCGGCGGCAGCCTGGGGGCGGCCAGCTATTCCTTCGTCTCGATCTTCTGCATCGGGGTGATCGCCGCGGTGGGTACCCTGGTGGCGATCCGGCATGGCGCTGGCGACATCGAGGGCGCCACGCGCCTGACCCAGGCCGGCGTGTGGCTGGCCTGGCTGATGGCCCTGGTGGCCGGCCTGCTGCTGTGGAACCTCAAGCCAGTGCTGTTGCTGTTCGGCCAGACCGAAAGTAACGTCCAGGCCGCCGGCCAGTTCCTGCTGATCCTGCCCTTCGCCCTGCCCGGCTACCTGAGCTTCATGGCCTTGCGCGGCTTCACCAGCGCCATCGGCCGGGCCACGCCAGTGATGGTCATCAGCCTGTGCGGCACGGTGGCCAACTTCCTGCTCAACTACGCGCTGATCACCGGCATGTTCGGCCTGCCCAAGCTCGGGCTGGTGGGCATCGGCCTGGTCACCGCCATCGTCGCCAACTGCATGGCCGTGGCCCTGGCCTGGCACATCAAGCGTCACCCGGCCTATGCCGCCTACCCGCTACGCCAGGGGCTGTCGCGAATCAACACCCGCTACCTGCAGGAGCTATGGCGCCTGGGCCTGCCCATCGGTGGCACCTATGCCGTGGAAGTCGGGTTGTTCGCCTTCGCCGCGCTGTGCATGGGCACCATGGGGAGCACCCAGCTGGCGGCCCACCAGATCGCCCTGCAGATCGTCTCGGTGGCGTTCATGGTCCCGGCGGGAGTCTCGTACGCCATCACCATGCGCATCGGCCAGCACTACGGGGCCGGGCAATTGCTGGACGCGCGCCTGGCAGGCAGGGTCGGCATCGCTTTCGGCGCAGTGGTGATGCTGGGATTCGCAGCGGTGTTCTGGCTGCTGCCGAACCAGTTGATCGGATTGTTCCTGGATCACAACGACCCGGCCTTCGCCCCGGTGATCCATCTGGCGGTGAGCCTGCTGGCGGTGGCGGCCTGGTTCGAGCTGTTCGATGGCACCCAGACCATCGCCATGGGAGCGATCCGCGGCCTCAAGGATGCCAAGACCACCTTCCTGGTGGGCCTGGGCTGCTACTGGCTGATTGGCGCGCCTTCGGCCTGGCTGATGGCCTTCACCCTGGGCTGGGGGCCGACCGGCGTCTGGTGGGGCCTGGCCCTGGGCCTGGCTTGCGCCGCCATCAGCCTGACCCTGGCGTTCGAGTGGCGGATGCGGCGCATGATCAAGCGCGAGGGGGCGACGCCGGCCATGGACCTGCAGCCCGAGTGAGCCCCTGGCTCAGACCACTTCTTCGTGGAGCGCGCGCTGGCTGTTGCCGAAGGTCAGGTACTCCACCAACTCGGCCAGCGGCAGCGGCTTGCTGATCAGGTAGCCCTGGGCCTGGTCGCAGCCGAAGTCGCGCAACAGCGCCAGTTGCTCGGCGGTCTCCACGCCTTCGGCCACCACCTCCAGGTTGAGGTTGTGCGCCAGGTTGATCATGGCGTGGACCAGCTTGCGGTTTTCCTCGCGCTGCTCCATGCCGCCGACGAAGCTCTTGTCCACCTTGAGCAGGGCGATCGGCAGGCTATTGAGGTGCACGAACGAAGAGAAACCGGTACCGAAGTCGTCCAGGGAAAAGCGCACGCCCAGCCGCCCCAGGGCGTCCATGGTCTGCTTCACCAGGTCGCTGCGGCGCATCACGGCGGTTTCGGTCAGCTCGAACTCCAGCCACTGCGCTTGCACCCCATGCTCGGCGATCAAGCGCCCCAGCGTCGACAGCAGCTGGCTGTCCTGGAACTGGCGAAACGACAAGTTGACCGCCATGTGCAGCGGCTCCAGCCCGCGCTCGCGCAGGGCTTGCATATCCCGCAGGGCGCGAGAAATGACCCAGTAGCCCAGGGGCACGATCAGTCCGCTCTGCTCGGCCAGGGGCACGAACTCGCTGGGCGGTAACAGGCCGCGTTCGCCATGGCGCCAGCGCACCAGGGCCTCGAGGCCGACGATCTTGCCATCATGCAGGTTCAGCCGCGGCTGGTAGTGCAGCTCCAGCTCATCACGGCGCAGGGCCCGGCGCAGCTCGCTTTCCAGGTCGGCCAGGCTACGCGCGTTGCGGTTGATCCGCTCGTTGAAGATATGAAAGGTGCAGCCCTGGGTGCTCTTGGCCTGCTGCATGGCGATGTGCGCATGCCACATCAGCGGGTCGGCACCGGCGTTGGCGCGAGCGTGGGCGATCCCCAGGCTGCAGCCGATCAACAGGCTTTCACCATCGATCCAATAGGGTTCGGCCATGGCTTCGGTGATGCGTTCGGCCATCCATTCGGCGCGCTGTGGAGCGCGGCGGGTATCGATCAGCAAGGCGAACTCATCGCTGCCCAGGCGCGCCAGCTGGTCACCGGCCTCCAGCTGGCTCTTGAGCCGCGAGACCACCTGCAGGATCAGCCGGTCACCGGCCTGATGGCCCAGGGCATCGTTGGCGTGGCGAAAGTTGTCCAGGTCCAGGTGACCCAGGGCCAGGCCGCGCCCGTCGTTTTCCGCCAGGCGCGCCGCCAGCAGCGTCTGGAAACCCTGGCGGTTGGCGATGCCGGTCAAGGGGTCCTGCTCGGCCAGGCGCTGCAAGGTGTTCTCCAGCACTCCGCGCTCGCGCACATGGCGCAGGCAACGACGCAAGGCGTCGGTGCTCAGGCTCGAACCCACCAGCCAGTCGCTGGCCCCCACCGGCGTCACCGTGGGCTCCTGGTCCAGCAACAGGATCGTGGGCAGGCTGCAACGCCCGGGTCCGGGCTGCAGTTGTGGAATGGTCAACAGGACCGCGTTGCGATCATCTTCGAACAGTCGGCTGACCGACTCCCAACTGGGAGCGTTGATCAATACCACCGAGTCTCCCAACGGAGCGACACACTCGCGCAACAACGCTGTCCATACCGGCTCGAGGGCCAGTAGCAGCACACGCAAGGGTTCGACAGGCTTGGACAAGCTAGCTCCCTAGACTCTGCAAAAAAGTTGGCGGCGGGCATTATGGCGCGCAAAAGGACAATATCAATTGATATTGATTATCATACGCAATTTCTTGTACCGCTCTAATTCGAACATTAGACGCATATTTAGCGCGCATCCTGCGGGAAAGTATCAAAACCGGCAAATTTAGATAGCGTTATGCGTCACAAGTCGGAGAGACGCAGCAGAATCCGTTCATCCTGTTAAAATGCCCGCCCTTTTCGCAACCGATCCCTTTTTACCGTCATGTCCCGACTCAATCCCCGGCAGCAAGAAGCCGTGAACTACGTCGGCGGCCCTCTTTTGGTGCTCGCCGGTGCAGGCTCCGGCAAGACCAGCGTGATCACCCGCAAGATCGCCCACCTGATCCAGAACTGCGGGATCCGCGCCCAGTACATCGTCGCCATGACCTTCACCAACAAGGCGGCACGGGAAATGAAGGAGCGGGTCGGCACCCTGCTGCGTAGCGGTGAGGGTCGCGGCCTGACCGTGTCGACCTTCCACAACCTGGGCCTGAACATCATCCGCAAGGAGCATGTGCGGCTGGGCTACAAGCCGGGCTTCTCGATCTTCGACGAGACCGACGTCAAGGCCCTGATGACCGACATCATGCAGAAGGAGTATTCCGGGGACGACGGCGTCGACGAGATCAAGAACATGATCGGCGCCTGGAAGAACGACCTGATCCTGCCCGCCCAGGCCCTGGAAAACGCGCGCAACCCCAAGGAACAGACCGCGGCCATCGTCTACACCCACTACCAGCGCACGCTCAAGGCGTTCAACGCAGTGGACTTCGACGACCTGATCCTGCTGCCGGTGAAGCTGTTCGAGGAGCACGCCGACATCCTCGAGAAGTGGCAGAACAAGGTGCGCTACCTGCTGGTGGACGAATACCAGGACACCAACGCCAGCCAGTACCTGCTGGTGAAGATGCTCATCGGCACGCGCAACCAGTTCACCGTGGTAGGCGACGACGACCAGTCGATCTATGCCTGGCGCGGCGCGCGCCCGGAAAACCTGATGCTGCTCAAGGACGACTACCCGTCTTTGAAAGTGGTGATGCTGGAGCAGAACTACCGCTCCACCAGCCGCATCCTGCGCTGCGCCAACGTGCTGATCTCCAACAACCCCCACGAATTCGAAAAGCAGCTGTGGAGCGAGATGGGCCACGGCGACGAGATCCGCGTGATTCGCTGCAAGAACGAGGACGCCGAGGCCGAGCGGGTGGCCATGGAAATCCTCACCCTGCACTTGCGCACCAACCGTCCCTACAGCGATTTCGCGATCCTCTACCGGGGCAACTACCAGGCCAAGCTGATCGAGCTGAAGCTGCAGCACCACCAGGTGCCTTATCGCCTGTCCGGCGGCAACAGCTTCTTCGGCCGCCAGGAAGTGAAGGACCTGATGGCCTACTTCCGCCTGATCGTGAACCCCGATGACGACAACGCCTTCCTGCGGGTGATCAACGTGCCGCGCCGGGAAATCGGCTCCACGACCCTGGAGAAACTCGGCAACTACGCCACCGGACGCGGTATCTCCATGTACGCCGCCACCGAGGAAATCGGCCTGGGCGAGCACCTGGACAGCCGCTTCACCGACCGCCTGGCACGCTTCAAGCGCTTCATGGACCGGGTCCGCGAACAATGCGCCGGCGAGGATCCGATCGGCGCCCTGCGCAGCATGATCATGGACATCGACTATGAGAACTGGCTGCGCACCAACAGCTCCAGCGACAAGGCCGCCGACTACCGGATGGGCAACGTCTGGTTCCTTGTCGAGGCCCTGAAGAACACCCTGGAAAAAGACGAAGACGGCGAGATGACCGTCGAGGACGCCATCGGCAAGCTGGTCCTGCGAGACATGCTGGAACGCCAGCAGGAAGAGGAAGACGGCGCCGAAGGAGTACAGATGATGACCCTGCACGCCTCCAAGGGCCTGGAGTTTCCCTACGTGTTCATCATGGGCATGGAAGAGGAAATCCTCCCCCATCGCTCCAGTATCGAAGCCGATACCATCGAGGAGGAGCGACGCCTGGCCTACGTGGGCATCACCCGCGCGCGCCAGACCCTGGCCTTCACCTTCGCGGCCAAGCGCAAGCAGTACGGCGAAATCATCGACTGCGCGCCAAGCCGCTTTCTCGACGAACTGCCTCCGGACGACCTGGCCTGGGAAGGCAACGACGACACGCCGACCGAGGTCAAGGCCGTTCGCGGCAACAACGCTTTGGCCGATATACGCGCGATGCTAAAGCGGTAAAATCGACTATTTTTCAACAGACCCTTGGCCCCAAAGCGGCCATCAGAGGAAGCTCCGTGGAAGCACTGCACCAGAAAATTCGCGAAGAAGGCATCGTGCTTTCCGATCAAGTACTGAAAGTCGACGCCTTTCTGAACCATCAGATCGATCCGCAGTTGATGAAATTGATCGGCGACGAATTCGCCAGGCTGTTCAAGGACTCGGGCATCACCAAGATCGTGACCATCGAGGCCTCCGGCATCGCTCCTGCGGTCATGACCGGCCTGAACCTGGGTGTACCGGTGATCTTCGCCCGCAAGCACCAGTCCCTGACCCTGACCGAGAACCTGCTCTCGGCCACCGTCTACTCCTTCACCAAGCAAGTGGAAAGCACCGTGGCCATCTCGCCACGGCACCTGACCAGCAGCGACCGCGTGCTGGTCATCGACGACTTCCTGGCCAACGGCAAGGCCTCCCAGGCCCTGATCTCGATCATCAAGCAGGCCGGCGCCACCGTGGCCGGCCTGGGCATCGTGATCGAGAAATCCTTCCAGGGCGGCCGCGCCGAACTGGACTCCCAGGGCTACCGCGTGGAATCCCTGGCGCGGGTCAAATCCCTGGCCGGCGGCGTGGTCACTTTCATCGAGTGACCCGGCGCCAGGCTCACGGCTGACGAGTGGCCTGCAGGCCGGCCAGCAACAAGCGCTGGTACAGGTCTTCACGCAGGCCCTCCGGCTGCTCCAGCCCCATGCGCTCCAGGTGCTCGGGAAATGCCTCGGGCTCCGGCGCGTCGAAGGCTGCCTTGCCCAGCTCGAGGATCTCGCTGAGCTTGAACTTGCTCTTGAGCCAGTTCAGCGCCCGCAGCAAGTCGCGCTCCTGGGCGGTGAAATCACTGCCCAGCGGATACTCTGGAAACAGGTGGCGGTGGCGCGCCTGTATGTCCAGCAAGCGCTGCGGACTGTTATCGGCAAAGCGCGGATCCAGGCGGAAGTCCCTGGGCAGCTTGCCGGCCTTCTGTGCCTGTTCCATCAGCCCGGGCTGGAAACGTGAATCGCTGATGTTGAGCAACGCCTCGATTACCTTCGCATCGGACTTGCCCCGCAGATCGGCGATCCCGTACTCGGTGATGACGATGTCCCGCAGGTGCCGCGGGATGGTGCAATGGCCGTACTCCCAGACGATGTTGGAACTGACCTCCCCTGCCGACTCCCGCCAACTGCGCAGGATCAGCACCGAACGGGCATCCGCCAGGGCATGGCCCTGGACCACGAAGTTGTACTGCCCGCCCACGCCGCTCAACACCCGCCCGCCCTGTAACTGGTCGGACACCGCGGCGCCCAGCAGGGTCATGGTGAACGCGCTGTTGATGAAGCGCGCATCGCGACGTTGCAGGCGCTTGAGCTCCTCGTGGCCATACAGCTCGTTGATGTAGCTGATGGCGCTCATGTTGAACTCCGCGAGCCGCTCCTTGGGCAGCTCGCGCAGGCGCTGGTAGAAGCTGCGCGGCCCGAGGAAGAAGCCGCCATGGATCGCAACCCCGCCCGGCGTGGACGGGTCCAGGGCTCCGGCATTGGCCTGTTCCTGCAGCTCCTGGCTCGGGTAGACCTTGCGCCGCACGATCCCGGCATCGGTCAGGGCCAGCAAGCCGTTGACGAACATCTCGCTGCAACCATAGAGCCCCTGGGCAAACGGCTCGACGCCGCCCTCGCGATCGATCAGCGGCTGCCAATGAGCCACCTGCAAGTCCGCCAGCAAGGCACGGTAGCCCTGGTTGTCCGCCTGGCGTGCCAGCAAGGCGGCGGTCAGCGCATCGCCCATGGAGCCGATGCCGATCTGCAGGGTACCGCCATCGCGCACCAGGGTACTGGCGTGCAGGCCGATGCAATGGTCTTGCACGCCCACCGGCATGTTCGGCGTGGAAAACAGCGTGCTGCGCTCTTCTTCGTCGATCAGCAGGTCGAAGTCCCTCGCCTGGACTTCAGCGTCGCCCGGCATGTAGGGCAGGTCCGCATGGACCTGGCCGAGGATCAGGATGGTCTCCCCGGCGGCGCGGCGCTTGGCGATCAGCGGCAGCATGTCCAGGGTGATGTCCGGGTTGCAGCTCAGGCTCAGCTGGCCAGGCCGCTGCGGATCGCGGGCCACCAGTTGGGCCACCAGGTTCAGGCCTGCGGCATTGATGTCCCGGGCCGCATGGCTGTAGTTGCTGCTGACGTAGTCCTGTTGCGCCGCCGCGCTGTGCAGCAGGCTGCCGGGCTGCATGAAGAACTGCTCGACGCGGATGTTGGCCGGCAGGCTGTCGCGGTGCAGGTCGGCGAGGAAGTCCAGCTCGGGATAGTCGCCGAACACCCGCTCGACGAAGGGTTCGAGAAACCGCCGCTGCAAGCCGTCACCCAGGGCCGGACGCCCCAGGCTCAGGGCGGTGTAGATGGTCAGTTGGCGCTCGGGCAACTGGGCGATGCGCCGGTACAGGGCATTGGCGAACCGATTGGGTTTGCCCAGCCCCAGGGGCATGCCCATGTGGATGTGTTGCGGCAAGCGGGCGAGTACTTCATCCACCGCCTGCTCGATGGAACAGGATTGCAGCATCTGACCCTCCAGGAACCGTCCGTGAATTGGGGTTGGACCGAGCTTGCCGGGAGTTTGCTGCATTGAACAGGGCGCAGGTCAAATCGCGCCCACAAAAAAGCCGCTCGCAAGCGGCTTTTTCGCTGCAGATGACCGCTTATTTCAGGCCGGACATCTTCTGGATCGCGCCCTTGAGCTCCTCATCGGAGCAGTCGGCGCAGGTGCCTTTAGGAGGCATGGCATTGATGCCGGTAATCGCCTTGGCCAGGATGCCATCGAGGCCGCCCTGGTGATCGGCACGCTCTTTCCAGGCAGCGGTATCGCCGATCTTCGGTGCGCCCAGCAGGCCGCTGCCGTGGCAAGCGTTGCAGTGCTTGGCGATCACGTCGTCCGGCGACTTGGCGCCACCGCCACCGCCTGCGGAGGCAGCGACTTCCATCCCCTTGCATTCCTGACCCTGGACACAGACCTGGCCAACGGGCTCGAGGCGCTTGGCGATATCGTCATTGGTCGCAGCTTGAGCGCTGACTGCCCAAAGGGCCAATACGGTTGCTGGTGCGGCCAGCATTTTCATAATTAGGTTCACGCGTACACCCTCAATGGTGGCTAGTCACGCCTGCGGCCACGGTTTCGCAGGCGGGCGAAAGTATAACGGTTAGCCCGCCACACTGAAACAACCCCAAAGTCGAAGGGGTCTTGATCGCGGCGAAATGTCGCTGGGGCCTCGCTGCAAGCCTTGCAGGACGCCTCTTGGTCTAGAAATTCGCTGGTGTGGCTGCGCTGATTAGTCGCGCCGGCGCATCGAACGGATTACGGAAACGATGGGGCTTGGTGCTTTCGAAATAGTAGCTGTCACCGGCCTCGAGGATGAAGGTTTCCAGTCCTACCACCAGTTCCAGGCGACCTTCGAGCAGGATCCCGGTTTCTTCGCCGTCATGGGTGAGCATCTCCTCACCGGTGTCGGCGCCCGGCGGGTAGATCTCGTTGAGAAAGGCAATGGCGCGGCTCGGGCGTGCGCGCCCCACCAGCTTCATGGTCACGGCGCCATCGGAGATGTCGATCAGTTCGTGGGCTTTATAGACGATCTGCGAAGGAGTCTCCTGGAGAACTTCCTCGGAAAAGAACTCCACCATGGACATGGGGATGCCGCCCAGCACCTTGCGCAACGAGCTGATCGAAGGACTGACGCTGTTCTTCTCGATCATTGAAATGGTGCTGTTGGTGACGCCCGCGCGCTTGGCGAGTTCACGCTGGGACAAACCCTTCAGTTTACGGATGGATTGCAGTCGTTCACCGACGTCCAATACGGCAGTCTCCTAGGCGGGAATCAGGCGTTGTTGTAATCGAGCGTTATCATGGCGACAGCGTTCAGTATTTACAACACTTGCCCCGGATTCCCCCAGGATAGGCGACTTTCGGTGCAGGCCCCGGAAACTCAGCCCTCGCTGTACACCAGCGGCACCCGCCGCAGGTTGCAGAAGAACTGGTAGGGGATGGTATCGGCCGCCAGGGCGACCTCGCTGGCCAGGATGTTCTTGCCCCACAGTTCCACGGTCGAGCCCAGGCCGGCCTCGGGCACGTCCGTCAAATCGACACACAGCATGTCCATGGAAACCCTGCCCAGCAGGCGGCTGCGCTGGCCGGCCACCAGTACCGGGGTACCGGTGGGCGCATGGCGCGGATAGCCGTCGGCGTAACCCATGGCGACCACGCCGATCCGCATCGGCTTGTCGGTGATGAACTTGGCGCCGTAGCCGATGGGCTCGCCGGCAGGCAGCTCACGCACGCAGATGACCTTGGACTCCAGGGTCATCACCGGTTGCAGGCGCTCGGCCAGCGAGTTGGCTTCCTCGAACGGCGTCGCCCCGTAGAGCATGATGCCCGGGCGCACCCAGTCGCTGGGCGCACTCGGCCAACCCATCAGCGCCGGCGAGTTGCGCAGGCTGACCTCGGCCCCAAGGCCCTGGCGGGCCGCTTCGAATACCGCGATCTGCTCGGTGCTGCTGGTGCAATGCAATTCGTCGGCACGGGCGAAGTGGCTCATCAGCACGATCTTCTCGACCTTGCCGCTGGCCTGCAGTCGCTGGTAGGCGTCCTGATAGTCCTTGGGGTGCAGGCCGACCCGGTGCATGCCCGAGTCCAGCTTGAGCCAGACCGTCAGCGGCTTGGCCAGGCTCGCTTGCTCGATGGCCTCCAGCTGCCACAGCGAGTGCACCACGCACCAGAAATCATGCTCGATGATCAGCGCCAGCTCCGACGCCTCGAAGAACCCCTCCAGCAACAACACCGGCGCGCCAATGCCCGCGGCGCGCAGCTCCAGGGCTTCCTCGATGCAGGCCACGGCAAAACCGTCGGCGCAATCCTCCAGGGCCTGGGCGCAGCGCACCGCGCCATGGCCATAGGCATCGGCCTTGATCACCGCGAGGGCACGGGCACCCGAGACTTCGCGGGCCAGTTGATAGTTGTGACGCAGGGCTTGGAGATCGATCAGGGCACGGGCAGGACGCATGGCGGCAGACTTCTAGGCGGTCATGGGAATAAAAACCGGTGCTGGATGGCGCAGAACCGCCACCGGCACCGGGAGAGGGATCTTTTCGTTTAAGGCAGGGCGGCCACTACCGACAGCTCGACGAGGATTTCCGGCTCGCAGAGCTTGGCCTCGACGGTGGCCCGGGCCGGTGCCACGCCCTTGGGCAGCCACTGGTCCCAGACACTGTTCATGCCTTCGAAATGGGCATCGATGTCCTTCAGGTAGATGGTCACCGACAGCAGCCGGGTCTTGTCGGTGCCGGCCAGGTCCAGCAAGCGCTCGATGCTGGCCAGGGTTTCCCGGGTCTGTTGCTCAATCCCGGCCTGCAGGTTGTCCCCGACCTGTCCGGCCAGGTAGACGGTACCGCCGTGAACAACGATCTGGCTCATGCGCTCATTGGTGAGCTGGCGCTGGATTGACATGTTTAGCTGACTCCTGAGGGTTGCCATAACGGGAAATGTCGAGGCCTTCGGCACTGATCTGCGGCTTCTTCTTGGCCATCAGGTCCGCCAGCAGGCGGCCCGAACCGCAGGCCATGGTCCAGCCGAGCGTACCGTGGCCGGTGTTCAAGAACAGGTTGCGATACGGCGTGGCGCCGACAATCGGCGTGCCATCCGGGGTGGTGGGACGCAGCCCGGTCCAGAAGCTGGCCTGGGACAGGTCGCCGCCCTGAGGATAGAGGTCGTTGACGATCATCTCCAGCGTTTCACGCCGGCGCGGGTTCAACGACAAGTCGAAACCGGCGATCTCGGCCATGCCGCCGACCCGGATACGGTTGTCGAAACGGGTGATCGCGACCTTGTAGGTTTCGTCCAGGATGGTGGATGTCGGGGCCATCGCCGAGTTGGTGATCGGCACGGTCAGGGAGTAGCCCTTGAGCGGATACACCGGCGCCTTGATGCCCAGCGGCTTGAGCAATTGCGGCGAGTAGCTGCCCAGGGCCAGCACGTAGCGATCGGCGGTTTCCAGCTTGCCGTCGATCCACACGCCGTTGAGCCGGTCGCCGGCGAAGTCCAGGCGCTGGATGTCCTGGCCGAAGCGGAACTCGACGCCCAGCTTGACGGCCATTTCCGCCAGGCGGGTGGTGAACATCTGGCAGTCGCCGGTCTGGTCGTTGGGCAGGCGCAGGGCACCGGCGAGGATGTTGGTGACGCTGGCCAGGGCCGGCTCGACCCGGGCGATGCCGTCGCGGTCCAGCAGTTCGAAAGGCACGCCGGACTCCTTGAGCACGGCGATGTCCTTGGCCGCACCGTCCAGTTGCGCCTGGGTACGGAACAGCTGGGTGGTGCCCAGGCTGCGACCTTCGTAGGCGATGCCGGTTTCCGCCCGCAGTTCGTCGAGGCAGTCGCGGCTGTATTCGGACAGGCGCACCATGCGCTCTTTGTTCACGGCATAGCGGCTGGCGGTGCAGTTACGCAGCATCTGCGCCATCCACAGGTATTGATCGACGTTGGCGGTGGCCTTGATCGCCAGCGGGGCGTGGCGTTGCAGCAGCCACTTGATGGCCTTGAGCGGAACGCCCGGGGCGGCCCATGGCGAGGCATAGCCAGGCGATACCTGGCCGGCGTTGGCGAAGCTGGTTTCCATGGCAACGGCAGGCTGACGGTCCACCACGGTCACTTCGAATCCGGCTTGAGCCAGATAATAGGCACTGGTGGTTCCGATAACGCCACTGCCCAAGACCAGAACGCGCATTTTCATATCCTCATCGCGGCTGACCGCCGCCGGTTGTTATTCGAAGCAAAGATGCGCGCAGTGTAAGAAACATCAGGCAGTGATTTTCACTATATAACCGCCTATATTTGGCGAGAATTCTCGGCAATATCGCTTTTCACGGAGGGGCATCCCCTATGAGAACCAACCACCAGACCCGCCGCGCCCTGGACAAGATCGACCGCAACATCTTGCGCATCCTGCAGGCCGACGGACGCATTTCCTTCACCGAGCTGGGGGAACGGGTCGGCCTCTCCACCACCCCCTGCACCGAGCGGGTACGGCGCCTGGAACGCGAAGGGATCATCATGGGCTACAACGCCCGCCTCAACCCGCAGCATCTGAAGGGCAGCCTGCTGGTCTTCGTCGAGATCAGCCTGGACTACAAGTCCGGCGACACCTTCGAAGAGTTCCGCCGGGCGGTGCTCAAGCTGCCCCACGTGCTGGAGTGCCACCTGGTCTCCGGCGACTTCGACTACCTGGTCAAGGCACGGATCTCGGAGATGGCCTCGTATCGCAAGCTGCTGGGCGACATCCTGCTCAAGCTGCCCCACGTGCGCGAATCCAAGAGCTACATCGTGATGGAGGAAGTGAAGGAAAGCCTGAGCCTGCCGATTCCCGACTGAAGGCTAGCAGGCCGTTGAAAAACGTAGGCGAGACAGCTAGCGCAAGGCAAAAAAGCGCGGTTTACGAGTGGTAAGTGAGCATTTTGACCGGGCTGGCGCACCAGCCTGTTTTCAACGCAGCGATGGCAACGCAGGTAGATTTTCAACGGCCTGCTAGACCAGCACCTGGCGCTGGCTGGCCATGTAGTCGTGGATCTGCTTCTCGACCTGCGGATGGATCAGCTCCACCGGGCGCCGGCCATTGGGGCACGGCAGGCTCGACGTGGTGCCGAAGAGGCGGCAGATCAGCGGTCGCTCGTCATACACCGTGCATCCCTCGGGGCCCAGGTGCACACAGTCCAGCGCCGCCATGGCCGCGTCCTGCTCGGCGGCGGTCTTGCGTGGCAGGCGGGACATCTCCTCCGGCGACGTGGTGACCGGGCCGCAGCAGTCGTGGCAGCCAGGCACGCACTCGAAGGAGGGAATCTGCTGGCGCAGGCTACGGACGATCTGGCGGTTACAGCTCATTAAAAGGCCTACAGGCACGTGGACGGCCGTGGATTCTGCCTCAAATCCACCCGCCAGGTCAGCGCCGACCGCCCTGCGGTTGCCCCGCCGGAAAGGCGCGGATTATCCTCCGTGCATTTTCCAGACCCGATCAGGACGACGCCCTTCATGCCCGCCAGCCTCCAGCACGCCGCCAGCGACCGGCACCCCGCTTCCTATTACGCCGCCAGCAGCCTGCCACAACCGGACTATCCGGCCCTGGCCGGCGAGCAGGTCGCGGACGTATGCGTGGTCGGCGGCGGCTTCTCGGGGCTCAACACCGCGCTGGAACTGGCCGAGCGCGGCCTCAGCGTGGTTCTGCTGGAAGCCCGGCGAATCGGCTGGGGCGCCAGTGGGCGCAATGGCGGGCAATTGATTCGCGGCGTCGGCCACGGCCTGGAGCAGTTCACCAAGGTGATCGGCAGCGAAGGCGTGCGGCAGATGAAACTCATGGGCCTGGAGGCGGTGGAGATCGTCCGCCAGCGCATCGAGCGTTTCCAGATCCCTTGCGACCTGACCTGGGGTTACTGCGACCTAGCCAACAAACCCGCCGAGCTCAAAGGCTTTGCCGAAGAAGCCGAGGAACTGCGCAGCCTTGGCTATCGCCACGAGACCCGTCTGCTGCAGGCCAGCGAAATGCACAGCGTGGTGGGCTCCAAGCGCTACGTCGGAGGCCTGGTCGACATGGGCTCCGGCCACCTGCACCCGCTGAACCTGGCCCTGGGCGAGGCCCAGGCCGCCCAACGGCTGGGGGTGCGCCTGTTCGAACATTCGTGCGTGACCCGCATCGACTACGGGGCCGAGGTCAAGGTGCATGCGGCCCGCGGCACGGTACGCGCCAAGACCCTGGTGCTGGGCTGCAACGCCTATCTCAACGACCTCAATCCGCAACTGGGTGGCAAGGTCCTGCCGGCCGGCAGCTACATCATCGCCACCGAGCCCCTGAGCCCGGACCAGGCCCAAGAGCTGTTGCCACAGAACATGGCCGTCTGCGACCAGCGAGTGGCCCTGGACTACTACCGGCTCTCGGCCGACCGGCGCCTGCTGTTCGGTGGCGCCTGCCACTACTCCGGGCGCGACCCCAAGGATATCGCCGCCTACATGCGACCGAAGATGCTGGACGTGTTCCCGCAGCTGTCCGCCGTGAAGATCGACTACCAGTGGGGCGGGATGATCGGCATCGGCGCCAACCGCCTGCCGCAGATCGGCCGGCTCAAGGACCAGCCCAATGTGTATTACGCCCAGGCCTACTCGGGCCATGGAGTGAATGCCACGCACCTGGCGGGCAAGCTGTTGGGCGAAGCCATCAGCGGCCAGCACGGTGGGGGGTTCGACCTGTTCGACAAGGTGCCGCACATCACCTTTCCCGGCGGCAAGCACCTGCGTTCGCCACTGCTGGCCCTGGGCATGCTCTGGCATCGCCTGAAAGAACTGGCCTGAACACCAGGAACCTTCCCCGCTGCCAGGGCCAAGGGCCCCTGGCAGGCAAGCGCCGCTACCGCCGCCAGAAGGGCTTGAGCCCTTCTTCCCGGGCTTCGTCAGGGCTCAGGCCGATATCCCGCAACTGCTCGGCCGGCATCTCCAGCAGGGCCCTGCGCGTGCTCAGCCGATGCCAGTACAAGCCCCAGCGGCCAAGGCCGGAAGGCGCGGAACGGGACGATGCTCGCTCCACTGCCTGTTCCTGCTCCGCCACCAGTTCCTGACTGTGTAACGACAGCCGCACATCGCTCAAGCCGCTCATCTGCATCGCTCCTGTTGCTCAAGTTGCCATGAGCCGACATGATGAGTGGCAAGCAAAAACCGATACAGAGCCAAAGCATCTGTATTAACTCCATACAGATTTAGCCAGAATCCTGCTGAATCCTGGATTTTTTGCCGATCTGTACCGGTCCTCACGCCCACCACTACGAGGCAACAGCATGACCCTCTATGTGAATCTCGCCGAACTCCTGGGCACCCGCATCGAACAGGGGTTCTACCGACCCGGCGACCGGCTGCCGTCGGTGCGTGCCTTGAGCCTCGAGCATGGAGTCAGCCTGAGCACGGTGCAGCAGGCCTATCGCCTGCTCGAGGACAACGGCCTGGCGATGCCCAAGCCCAAGTCGGGGTATTTCGTGCCGCCCAGCCGCGAGCTGCCGGCCCTGCCCGCAGTGGGCCGCCCGGCCCAGCGGCCGGTGGAGATTTCCCAGTGGGACCAGGTACTGGAGCTGGTTCGCGCGGTGCCGCGCAAAGATGTGGTACAGCTGGGACGCGGCATGCCGGATATCACCACGCCGACCATGAAGCCGCTGCTGCGGGCCCTGGCCCGGCTCAGCCGCCGCCAGGACATGCCCGGCCTGCATTACGACAACATCTACGGCGTGCTGGAGCTGCGCGAGCAGGTCGCGCGGTTGATGCTGGATTCAGGCTGCCAGGTGGGAGCCAACGACCTGGTGATCACCACCGGTTGCCATGAAGCGCTGTCCACCAGCATCCGCGCCATCTGCCAGCCCGGGGATATCGTCGCCGTGGACTCGCCAAGCTTCCACGGCGCCATGCAGACCCTCAAGGGCCTGGGCATGAAGGCCCTGGAGATCCCCACCGACCCGGTCAGCGGCATCAGCCTGGAAGCCCTGGAGCTGGCCCTGGAGCAGTGGCCGATCAAGGCCATACAGTTGACCCCGAACTGCAACAACCCCCTGGGCTACATCATGCCCGAGCAGCGCAAGCGCGCCTTGCTGACCCTGGCCCAGCGCTTCGACGTGGCGATCATCGAGGACGATGTGTATGGCGAACTGGCCTACACCTACCCGCGCCCACGGACCATCAAGTCCTTCGACGATGATGGCCGCGTGCTGCTGTGCAGTTCGTTCTCGAAAACCCTGGCGCCGGGCCTGCGCATCGGCTGGGTAGCCCCCGGGCGCTACCTGGAACGAGTGCTGCACATGAAGTACATCAGCACCGGCTCCACGGCTCCGCAACCCCAGGTGGCCATCGCCGAGTTCCTCAAGGGCGGCCATTTCGAGCCCCACCTGCGCAAGATGCGCAACCAGTACCAGCGCAACCGCGACCTGATGCTGGACTGGGTCAGCCGCTACTTTCCCGCCGGCACCCGCGCCAGCCGCCCGCAAGGCAGCTTCCTGCTGTGGATCGAACTTCCCGAGCGCTTCGACTCTCTGAAGCTCAACCGCATCCTGCTGGACCAGGGGGTGCAGATCGCCGTGGGCAGCATCTTTTCCGCCTCGGGCAAATACCGCAATTGCCTGCGGATGAACTACGCTGCCAAGCCAACCCCGCAGATCGAGGACGCGGTACGCAAGGTCGGCGCCGCGGCCAGCCAGCTACTCAGCGACATCCAGGACTGACGCCTGCCCCTTTCGTCCCAAGCCAGGCATGTACCCCGTGCAGTGATACGAGATGACCCGACTTGAGCCGTAAACAGGCGTTCTCCTTGCTTCTGTTGCTGGGCCTCGGGCTCGGCGGCTGCGCCACTCCTCAAACGCCACCCCGGCCCAGCCAGGCCCTGGCCGCCACTGACTCGGCGTTCGCCCAATCGATCAGGGCGCAGGCCGCTCCCTACCAAGGGCGCTCGGGCTTCCGCCTGCTGCCCAACAGCACCGAGGCATTCATGGCCCGCGCCGAATTGATTCGCCGGGCGCAAAGCAGCCTCGACCTGCAGTACTACATCGTCCACGACGGCATCAGCACACGAATGCTGGTGGACGAACTGCTCAAGGCCGCCGATCGCGGCGTGCGGGTGCGCATCTTGCTGGACGACACCACCAGCGACGGCCTGGACCAGATCATCGCCACCCTGGCGGCCCACCCGCAGATCCAGATCCGCCTGTTCAACCCCCTGCACCTGGGGCGCAGCACCGTCCTCACCCGCTCCATGGGCCGCCTGTTCAACCTTTCGCAGCAACATCGGCGGATGCACAACAAGCTGTGGCTGGCCGACAACAGCGTGGCCATCGTCGGTGGGCGCAACCTGGGGGATGAGTACTTCGATGCCGAGCCCAACCTGAACTTCACCGACATCGACATGCTCAGCGTCGGCCCGGTGGCCGAGCAGTTGGGCCACAGCTTCGACCAATACTGGAACAGCGCCCTGAGCAAGCCGGTGGATGAGTTCCTGTCCCGGGCCCCGTCGGCCAACGACCTGGACAACACCCGGCTACGCCTGGAGCAATCGCTGCAGGACAGTCGCCGGCAGAACCAGGCGCTGTATCGACAGCTGATGGCCTACCAGACCCAGCCGCGCATGGAGCTCTGGCGCAGGGAATTGATCTGGGCCTGGAACCAGGCCCTGTGGGACGCGCCGGCCAAGGTCCTGGCCAAGGGCGACCCCGATCCGCAACTGTTGCTGACCACCCAGCTGGCACCGGAACTACGGCGCGTGAGCCAGGAGCTGATCATGGTCTCGGCCTACTTCGTCCCCGGCCAGTCCGGCCTGGTGTACCTGACGGGCCGCGCCGATGCCGGGGTCGCGGTGAGCTTGCTGACCAACTCCCTGGAAGCCACCGATGTCCCGGTGGTGCATGGCGGCTACGCACCCTATCGCAAGGCACTGCTGGAGCACGGGGTCAAGCTCTACGAGCTGCGACGCCAGCCTGGAGAGCGCGGCGGCAGCGGGCCCAGGCTGTTTCACGGTGGCTCCATCCATGGCTCGGACTCCAGCCTGCACAGCAAGGCGATGATCTTCGACCAGCGCAAGAGCTTCATCGGCTCGTTCAATTTCGACCCGCGCTCGGTGCTGTGGAACACCGAGGTCGGGGTGCTGGTGGACAGTCCGGAGCTGGCCTGGCACGTACGCGAGCTGGCCCGGCAGGGGATGGCCCCGGCCCTGAGCTACGAGGTCAGGCTGGAGGACGGCAAGCTGACCTGGGTCACCGAGGACCAGGGCCGGCTGCACAGCCTGGATCACGAGCCTGGCAGCTGGTGGCGCCGGATCAACGCCTGGCTGAGCACCCGCATCGGCCTGGAACGCATGCTCTAGCCACTACGAGGGCTGGGCCTGGGGGCTACCGAAGGCGCCTGGGCGCAGCAGCAGGAGCAGCAACCCGAAGGCACCGGCCGCCACCAGCAGCAACATGGCATGGCCGCTGACCCACTGGCTGCCCGCTCCCGCCACCAGGGGACCGACCAGGCAGCCGATCCCCCAGAGCTGCGCCACATGGGCATTGGCCCGCACCAGTGCATCGTCGCGATAGCGCTCGCCGATCAGGATCAGCGACAGGGTGAACAAGCCACCGGCGCTGGCGCCGAACAGCACCCACAGCGGCCAGATCAGCCAGCGATTATCCAGCAGCAGCGGAATGGCCAGGCTGGAACACAGCAGGATCACCGCGCAGCCGGTGAACAACCCACGGCGCGATATCCGGTCGGCCAGGGCGCCGATCGGCAGTTGCAGCAGGGCATCGCCCACCACCACGGTACTGACCATTGCCAGGGCGATGTCCTCGCTGAAACCCTGGCTCAGGCAATACACCGGCAACAGGGTGAGGATCAGCGCCTCGAAGGTGGCGAACAGCGCCACCGCCCAGCCAATCGCCGGCAATGCCTTGCAGAAGCGCCAGAGGCCCCCCAGGGTCACGCTGCACGACTCGGTGGCCGGGGCGCCGCTGCGGCCCAGCAGGAACAAGGGCGCCACCACCAACAGGCCGACCGACACCCAGAAGCCGTAGTCATGCTCGGTGCCCAACACTCCCAGCAGCAAGGGTCCGGCCAGCTGGCTCAGGGCGTAGCCGCTGCCATACAGCGCCACCAGGCGCCCGCGCCACTGCTCCACAACCAGCTGGTTGATCCAGCTTTCCCCGAGCACGAAGATGATGGTCAGCACCATGCCCAGGATCAGCCGCAGCACCAGCCACACCGGGTAGCTGGGCAACAGCGCCAGCAAGCCGATGGACACCGCCCCCGCCCACAGGCACAGGCGCATCAGGCTGGCGGTGCCAAGGCGGGCCGCCAGCCGATTGGAAATCTTCGCCCCAAGCAATACACCGATAGCCGGCATCGCCGCGACCACGCCGATGGCAAAGGGCCCGTAGCCCCAGCCTTCGAGGCGGAAGGACACCAGCGGCATGGTCATGCCCAGGGCCAGGCCCACGCTCAGGACAGCGGACAAAACGGCGAAATAGGTCGCCCAACGCATTTCCACGCTCCTGTGGATCATTGTTCTGCAAGGCACAGACAACACAGCCGGACTTCCCATGCGGAAAGCCCGGCTGCGCTACGATCGCCCGCCCCTTCAGGGACGGGCTGGACACAAGGGACTCAGAGCTTGATCCAGGTCGCCTTCAGCTCGGTGTACTTGTCGAATGCGTGCAACGACTTGTCACGGCCGTTGCCCGATTGCTTGAAGCCACCGAACGGCGCGGTCATGTCGCCACCGTCGTACTGGTTGACCCAAACACTGCCGGCGCGCAAGGCCCGGGCAGCCTGGTGGGCCTTGGAGATGTTCGCGGTCCACACCGCTGCCGCCAGCCCGTAAGGGGTATCGTTGGCGATCTGGATCGCTTCTTCCGCAGTGTCGAAGGTGATGACCGACAGCACCGGGCCGAAGATCTCTTCCTGGGCGATCTTCATGGCGTTGCTGACGCCGTCGAAGATCGTCGGCTCGACGTAGGTGCCGCCGGTTTCCTCAAGGATGCGCTTGCCGCCGACCAGCAGCTTGGCGCCGTCGGCGTGACCAGCCTCGATGTAGGACAGCACGGTGTTCATCTGCTGGCTATCCACCAGGGCTCCGACATTGATGGCCGGGTCCAGCGGGTTGCCCGGTTTCCAGGCCTTGAGGGCCTCCAGCACCATGGGCAGGAACTTGTCCTTGATGGAGCGCTCCACCAGCAGGCGGGAGCCGGCGGTGCAGACTTCGCCCTGGTTGAAGGCGATGGCACTGGCCGCGGATTCGGCGGCGGCCTGCAGGTCGGGGGCATCGGCGAACACGATGTTCGGACTCTTGCCGCCGGCCTCGAGCCAGACGCGCTTCATGTTCGACTCGCCGGAGTACACCAGCAATTGCTTGGCGATCTTGGTGGAACCGGTGAACACCAGGGTGTCCACGTCCATGTGCAGGGCCAGAGCCTTGCCGACGGTATGGCCGTAGCCTGGCAGCACGTTGAACACACCGGCGGGAATGCCGGCTTCAACCGCCAGGGCAGCGATACGAATCGCGGTCAGTGGCGATTTCTCCGACGGCTTGAGGATTATCGAGTTGCCGGTGGACAACGCAGGCCCCAGCTTCCAGCAGGCCATCATCAGCGGGAAGTTCCACGGCACGATGGCCGCGACCACGCCCACTGGCTCACGGGTGACCAGGCCCAGCTGGTCATGGGGAGTGGCGGCGACTTCGTCGTAGATCTTGTCGATGGCCTCGCCGCTCCAACTCAGGGCCTGCGCGGCGCCGGGAACGTCGATCTCCAGGGAGTCGGTGATGGGCTTGCCCATATCCAGGGTTTCCAGGAGGGCCAGCTCCTGGGCGTGCTGCTTGAGCAGGCCGGCGAAACGGATCATCACCGACTTGCGCTTGGCCGGGGCCAGGCGCGACCAGGCACCGGAGTTGAAGGTGGCGCGGGCATTTTCCACCGCGCGCTGGGCGTCTGCCGCATCGCAGCTGGCGATGGTGGCCAGCACACGACCGTCTACCGGGCTGATGCATTCGAAGGTTTGATTGGAAACCGAAGCGGTGTATTCACCGTTGATATAGGCGCGGCCTTCGATCTTCAGTTCCCGGGCGCGTTGTTCCCAGTCGGCACGAGTCAGGGTGGTCATGCGAGTAGCCTCCTCTTGTTGTGGATGCAAGCGCCACGCGAACGACGCTGGCACTCTTGAAGAATTCTGCCCGGCCAGCCTGTATTCGGCCCGAGGCACTCGCCACCCTAAACCAGCGGGACCGGTACTTTCAATATATTTGACAGAGCCCGGGCAAACCGGATTGCTATGTGCATTTTAATAAACATAGACTCTGCCCTTCATAGCCACTCGCGCCGTAATCACGGGGGAATCCAGCAATGAGCATCCACAACGTCGTCGACTTCAGCCAGGCCGCCACCGAGGTCGAACGCTATCGGCCCGCCGCAGAAAAGATCCTCAAGGGCGACCCCGAGCAAGCGGTGCTCAACCACTACGCCAGCCCCTGCGGCCAACTCAATGCCGGGATCTGGGAAGGCGCCGTAGGCCAGTGGACGGTGAACTTCACCGAGCATGAATACTGCGAGATCCTGCAGGGCGTGTCGGTCCTGCGCGACAACGACGGCAACGCCAAGACCCTGCGCGCGGGCGACCGTTTCGTGATCCCGGCCGGCTTCAGGGGCACCTGGGAAGTGCTGGAACCCTGCCGCAAGGTCTACGTGGCCTTCGAACAGAAAGCCTGAATCGCAGGCACAAAAAAACCCGCTTGAAGGCGGGTTTTTTGTCAGAAGAAAAATCAATTACTTGATTTTGCCTTCTTTGTAGATCACGTGCTTACGAACAACCGGATCGTATTTCTTGATCTCGATTTTGTCCGGAGTAGTACGCTTGTTCTTGTCGGTAGTGTAGAAGTGACCAGTACCGGCGCTCGAGATCAAACGAATCAATTCACGCATGATTAGCTCCCTTAAACCTTGCCGCCATCGCGACGGATGTCGACCAGAACGGCGTCGATACCGCGCTTGTCGATGATACGCATGCCTTTGGCAGATACGCGCAGACGCACGAAACGTTTCTCGGACTCAACCCAGAAGCGGTGATGCTGCAGGTTCGGCAGGAAACGACGACGGGTTTTGTTGTTTGCGTGGGAAATGTTATTCCCAGTCACCGGACCCTTACCGGTAACTTGACAGACTCTAGACATGCCTCAGCCCTCTAAAACCACATGCCCAACCCGGCATGGGTTGGCCGCTTAATCTCTCAGTCATTTGGCGCCAGGCGCCGCGTTTCTTTAGGGTCTTACCGGCTACGCCTGCAGGTGCAAGGAACCGGGCCCCTAGAAAAGAGCGCTGCTTTATACCAGAAAGACCCCATAGCAACAACAGCCGCTGCGCTCGGGATGATGAAAAGTGCTGATTTTCTTGCGCCGGACGCCTGCGGCAAAGGCTACCGCAGAAAATGACCACTCGTCGCTGAATACTTTCCAGACGCCGCCAACACTGCAGGGCAACCCTCCAGCAGGCCCACAGGCAGCCTCCAGGTGGCAGCTGGACGGTACGAAAGGGATAGTCATTTTCCCACGAGGTCACTAGGGTAAGGCAATTCCAGACTGCACTCGCAGATGGGCTTTCGATCTGCACAAGGAACCCGACCATGCGTCTTGCCGCCCTCCCGCTCCTGCTCGCCCCCCTCCTGAGCCCATTGGCCCAGGCCGCCGCGCTGAGCGTCTGCACCGAAGCCAGCCCGGAAGGCTTCGACGTGGTGCAATACAACTCGCTGACCACCACCAACGCTTCCGCCGATGTATTGATGAATCGCCTGGTGGAGTTCGATGCCAGTAGCGGCAAGGTGGTCCCCAGCCTGGCCGACAGCTGGGAGATTTCGTCCGATGGGCTGACCTATGTGTTCAAGCTGCATCCGAAGGTGAAATTCCACCGCACCGAATACTTCAGCCCCAGCCGCGAGATGACCGCCGAGGACGTCAAGTTCAGCTTCGAACGCATGCTCGACCCGGCCAACCCCTGGCACCAGGTGGCCCAGAGCGGCTTCCCCCACGCCCAGTCCCTGCAGCTTCCCGGCCTGATCAGGAAGATCGACGCCCTGGACCCGCTGACCGTGCGCTTCACCCTGGACCATGCCGACTCCACCTTCCTCGCCACCTTGAGCATGGGTTTCGCCTCGATCTATTCAGCGGAATACGCCGACCAGCTGCTCAAGGCCGGCACCCCGGAAAAGCTCAACAGCCAACCGATCGGCAGCGGGCCGTTCATCTTCGGCCGCTTCCAGAAGGACGCCGCGATCCGCTACAAGGCCAACCGCGACTACTTCGCCGGCAAGCCGGCGGTGGACACGCTGATCTTCGCCATCACTCCGGATGCCAACGTGCGCCTGCAGAAACTGCGGCGCAACGAATGCCAGATCGCCTTGTCGCCCAAGCCCCTGGATGTCCAGACCGCCAGCACCGACCCAGCCCTGAAGGTCGAGCACACCGCGGCCTTCATGACCGCCTTCGTCGCCATCAACAGCCAGCACCCGCCACTGGATAAACCCGAGGTGCGCCAGGCGATCAACCTGGCATTCGACAAGGCCAACTACCTCAAGGCGGTCTTCGAAGGCACTGCCGAAGCGGCCAATGGCCCCTACCCGCCCAACACCTGGAGCTACGCCAAGGAACTGCCGGGCTACGCCTTCGATCCTGAAAAAGCCCGCCAGCTCCTGGCCAAGGCCGGGCTCAAGAGCGGCTTCCAGACCACCATCTGGACCCGCCCTTCCGGCAGCCTGCTCAACCCCAACCCGAGCCTGGGCGCGCAAATGCTCCAGTCGGACCTGGCCCAGGTGGGGATCCAGGCGGAGATCCGCGTGATCGAATGGGGCGAACTGATCCGCCGGGCCAAGGCTGGCGAGCACGACCTGCTGTTCATGGGCTGGGCCGGCGACAACGGCGACCCGGATAACTTCCTCTCGCCACAGTTCACCTGCGCGGCGGTCAAGTCCGGGACCAACTTCGCCCGCTATTGCGACCAGAACCTGGACAAGCTGATCACCGCGGGCAAGACCACCAGCGAGCAAGGCGTGCGCAGCAAGCTGTACCAGCAGGCCCAGACCCAGATCCAGCAGCAGGCGCTATGGCTGCCCCTGGCCCACCCGACCGCCTTCGCCCTGGCTCGCAAGCAGGTCCAGGGCTACCAGGTAAGCCCCTTCGGCCGCCAGGACTACTCCAAGGTCAGCCTCCGCTAGCCTCCCCCTACTCACCATGGCAAGCCCCGGGATAGCGGGCTTGCCTCGGGTTCAGAGCCAGCCGTACTCGGCCATCGACAGCGGATCGCCCTCGCCGATGATGAAGTGATCCAGCACCCTGACATCGATCAGCTCCAATGCCTGCTGCAAGCGCCGGGTGACCACCCGGTCCGCAGGGCTGGGATCGGAAATGCCCGACGGGTGGTTGTGGCAGAGGATCACCGCCGCGGCGTTGTGGGCCAGGGTGCGCTTGATCACCTGGCGCGGATGCACCGTGGTGCTATCGATCGAGCCATGGAACAGGATCTCGAACGCCAGGACCCGATGCTTGGTGTCCAGGAACAGGCAGCCGAACACCTCATGGGGTTCGTGCCGCAGCATCGACTTCAGGTAATCGCGCACCACCAGTGGGTTTTCCAACGCGGAGTGCCGATGCAGCTCCTGCGCGAGGTTGCGCCGGGCCATTTCCAGCACGGCCTGCAACTGCGCATATTTGGCCGGTCCCAACCCCGGCTGGCGGGTAAAGGTCAGCTGGTCCGCCTCCAACAGGCTGCGCAAGCTGCCAAAACGCTGCAACAGCAGCCGGGCCAGGTCGACCGCGCTCCTGCCGGCGATACCGGTACGCAGGAAGATCGCCAGCAACTCGGCATCGGAAAGGCTGAGCGCGCCCTGCTCCAGAAGCCGTTCCCGCGGGCGCTCCGCCGCGGGCCAATCACGAATGCTCATCACACCTCCCTGTGCATGGCGCCGCTGTTCCATGGCGGACGCTGTGCTATCTTAGCCCCCTCTTTTTTGCGTGGTATTTCACCTGGGGAGGGGAACTCCACGCAGTAATCTCTGAACGGAAAGACAGGCCTATGCAGCGGCTGTATCGCAAACGCATCGTGCTCGGCGTCGGTGGCGGCATTGCCGCCTACAAGAGCGCGGAGCTGGTTCGCCGACTCCTCGACCAGGGCGCCGAAGTGCGCGTGGTCATGACCCGGGGCGGCTGTGAATTCATAACCCCGCTGACCCTCCAGGCCCTCTCCGGGCATCCGGTCCACCTCGACCTGCTGGACCCGGCGGCCGAAGCCGCCATGGGCCATATCGAGCTGGCCAAGTGGGCCGACTTGGTGCTGATCGCCCCGGCCACGGCCGACCTGATCGCCCGCCTGGCCCAAGGCATCGCCGATGACCTGCTGACCACCCTGGTCCTGGCCACCGACGCCACCGTGGCCATCGCCCCGGCCATGAACCAGGCCATGTGGCGCGATCCTGCCACCCAAGCCAACACCCAGCTCCTGCAGAGCCGCGGCCTGCGAGTATTCGGCCCGGCCTCCGGCAGCCAGGCCTGCGGCGATGTCGGCCTGGGCCGCATGCTCGAAGCCAACGACCTGGCACTGTGCGCCGCCGACTGCTTCCAGCACCAGGCCCTGACCGGCAAGCATGTACTGATCACCGCCGGGCCGACCCAGGAAAACATCGACCCGGTGCGCTACATCACCAACCATAGCTCAGGGAAAATGGGCTTCGCCCTGGCCGAGGCCGCCGTCGAAGCCGGCGCCCGGGTCACCCTGATCACCGGACCGGTGCACCTGCCAACCCCCGACCGAGTCACGCGGATCGACGTCGTCAGCGCTCGCGACATGCTCGCGGCCTGCGAGGCGGCCATTCCATGCGACATTTTCATCGCCTCTGCGGCGGTCGCGGATTACCGCCCGGAAGTCGTTGCCCCACAGAAATTAAAGAAAGACCCTACGAACGGTGACGGCCTGCTGCTGCAAATGGTGCGCAACCCGGACATCCTGGCCACCATCGCCACCCGTCCTGACCGCCCATTCAGCGTCGGCTTCGCCGCCGAGACCGAACACCTGCTCGACTACGCTGCACGCAAACTGAAGGACAAGAACCTCGACCTGATCGTCGCCAACGACGTGGCCAACCCGAGCATTGGCTTCAACAGCGAGGAAAACGCCTGCAGCGTGATTGACCGAGAGTTGCACGCAACCCTCTTCGCCCAGACCAGCAAGGGCAAGATTGCCCGCCAGCTGATCTCCTTCATCGCCGAACGGCTGAACCAGGTTTAACTCGCATGCACGCTTTACAAGCCAAGATCCTCGACCCACGCATCGGTAGCGAATTCCCCCTGCCGCAGTACGCCACGCCAGGCTCCGCCGGCCTCGACCTGCGCGCCATGCTCAAGGAAGACACCGTGCTGGAACCGGGCCAGACCTTGCTGATCCCTACTGGCCTGTCGGTCTACATCGGCGACCCGGGCCTGGCCGCCCTGATCCTGCCCCGCTCCGGCCTGGGCCACAAACACGGCATCGTGCTGGGTAACCTCGTGGGCCTGATCGACTCGGACTACCAGGGCGAACTGATGGTGTCCTGCTGGAACCGCGGCCAGAGTGCCTTCAACATCGCTGTCGGCGAGCGTATCGCCCAGCTGGTGCTGGTACCTGTGGTCCAGGCCCACTTCGAGGTGGTCGAGGCGTTCGATGAGAGCCAGCGCGGTGCTGGCGGTTTCGGCCACTCCGGCAGCCATTGAGGCTGGCTGCGGGCCGGGCGCCCTGCCCGGCCCGTTCACCTCACCTGGGAAATTTCAGGATGAACGATCGTCGGTCATCGCCGGCGAATCCGCCCCAACCGCCCCGGCTTCAGGCTGATGGCACACCAGCCATAGCCCCCGGATGGCACTTTCGCAGTACGAACTCTATGCTGAAAACGCCGTCATACCCTTCAGTTTGAGCCTGCCGGCCTGTCATTCCACGGCCGTACCGCACCCCCTTCAGATGGAGCACCCTCAGTGATGAGCACCGCAGCCAAAGTCGCCCCGAAACTTCCCGACAGCATCTTCCGCGCCTACGACATCCGTGGCGTTGTACCGGAAACCCTGAACGCCGAAACCGCCTACTGGATCGGCCGCGCCATCGGCTCCCAGAGCCTGGCCCAGGGCGAACCCAACGTTTGCGTGGGCCGTGACGGCCGCCTGTCCGGGCCAGAATTGGTGGCCCAGCTGATCCAGGGCCTGCATGACAGCGGCTGCCACGTCAGCGATGTCGGCCTGGTTCCGACCCCGGCCTTGTACTACGCAGCCAACGTACTGGCTGGCAAATCCGGGGTGATGCTCACCGGCAGCCACAACCCGTCGAACTACAACGGCTTCAAGATCGTCATCGCTGGCGACACCCTGGCCAACGAACAGATCCAGGCCCTGCACGAGCGCCTCAAGAGCAACAACCTGAGCAGCGCCCAGGGCAGTGTCACCAAGGTCGATATCCTGCCGCGCTATCTCGAGGAGATCACCCGGGACGTGAAGCTGGCCCGTCGCATGAAGGTGGTGGTCGATTGCGGCAACGGCGCCGCCGGAGTCATTGCCCCGCAACTGATCGAGGCCCTGAACTGCGAAGTCATCCCGCTGTTCTGCGAGGTGGATGGCAACTTCCCCAACCACCACCCGGACCCGGGCAAACCCGAGAACCTCGAGGACCTGATCGCCAAGGTCAAGGAAACCGGGGCCGACCTGGGCCTGGCCTTCGACGGCGATGGCGATCGGGTCGGGGTAGTGACCAACACCGGCAGCATCGTCTTCCCCGATCGCCTGCTGATGCTCTTCGCCAAGGATGTGGTGGCGCGCAACCCGGATGCGGAAATCATCTTCGACGTCAAATGCACCCGGCGCCTGGTTCCACTGATCAAGGAATATGGCGGCCGTCCGCTAATGTGGAAAACCGGTCACTCGTTGATCAAGAAGAAAATGAAGCAGACCGGCGCCCTGCTGGCTGGCGAGATGAGCGGCCATGTGTTCTTCAAGGAGCGCTGGTTCGGTTTCGATGACGGCATCTACAGCGCGGCACGCCTGCTGGAGATCCTCAGCAAGGAAAAAACCACTTCGGAAGAGTTGTTCGCCACCTTCCCGAACGATATTTCCACGCCGGAAATCAATATCCATGTGACCGAAGAGAGCAAATTCAGCATCATTGATGCCTTGCACGACGCACAGTGGGGCGAGGGTGCCAACCTGACCACCATTGACGGGGTGCGAGTCGACTATGCCAAGGGCTGGGGACTGGTTCGCGCCTCCAATACCACCCCAGTGCTGGTGCTGCGCTTCGAGGCTGACAATGCAGCCGAACTGCAGCGGATTAAGGACGTGTTCCATGTCCAACTGAAACGTGTTGCACCTGATCTCCAACTACCGTTTTGATTGTTTGAAGCACCGGAGCCCTGAATGACCATCGAACGCGACGCCGCCGCCAATACCGCCAAGGTCCTATCCGAAGCGCTGCCTTATATCCGCCGTTATGTCGGCAAGACCCTGGTGATCAAGTACGGCGGCAACGCGATGGAAAGCGAGGAGCTGAAAACCGGCTTCGCCCGCGACATCGTGTTGATGAAGGCTGTAGGGATAAATCCGGTGGTAGTACACGGCGGTGGACCGCAAATCGGCGACCTGCTCAAGCGCCTGTCGATCGAAAGCCACTTCGTCGATGGCATGCGCGTGACCGATGCGCAGACCATGGACGTGGTGGAGATGGTCCTCGGTGGCCAGGTGAACAAGGACATCGTCAACCTGATCAACCGCCATGGCGGCAGCGCCATCGGCCTGACCGGCAAGGATGCCGAGCTGATCCGGGCCAAGAAGCTCACCGTGACCCGCCAGACGCCGGACATGACCACTCCGGAAATCATCGACATCGGCCATGTGGGCGAAGTGGAAGGGATCAATACCGACCTGCTGAACCTGCTGGTCAAGGGTGACTTCATCCCGGTGATCGCACCGATCGGCGTGGGCGCCAATGGCGAGTCCTACAACATCAACGCCGACCTGGTGGCTGGCAAGGTGGCCGAGGCCCTGAAAGCCGAGAAGCTGATGCTGCTGACCAACATCGCCGGCCTGATGGACAAGTCGGGCAAGGTCTTGACCGGCCTGAGCACCCAGCAAGTGGACGAGCTGATCGCCGACGGCACTATCTACGGCGGCATGCTGCCGAAGATCCGCTGCGCCCTGGAAGCGGTACAGGGCGGCGTGGGCAGCTCGCTGATCATCGATGGTCGCGTGCCCAACGCGATCCTGCTGGAGATCTTCACCGACACCGGCGTGGGCACCCTGATCAGCAATCGCAAGCGCCCTTAAAGCAGCAATGAAAAAGACCCCGCCGGGCTTGGCCTGGCGGGGTCTTTTTTTGCGTCTTCTGCAGGAGCCGAGCTTGTCCGCGATATCGGCGCACCAGGCAGGCCGCTATCACGGGCAGGCCTCGCAGCAATACTCAGACGCCAAATTGCGCGCGGTAGGCTTCCACCGCCGGAAGGTGCTGCTTGAGCTGCGGATCGTCCGCCAGGAACTCCAGGACCTGGTTCAGCGAGACGATGCTTACCACCGGGATGCCAAAGTCGCGCTCGACTTCCTGGATCGCCGACAGCTCGCCGTTACCGCGCTCCTGGCGGTTCAGGGCGATCAGTACGCCGGCCGCCCTGGCGCCGTCCTGGGAGCCGATGATCTGCATGACTTCACGAATGGCCGTACCGGCAGTGATCACGTCATCGATAATCAGCACATCGCCGGTCAACGGCGCGCCCACCAGGCTACCACCCTCGCCATGGGCCTTGGCTTCCTTGCGGTTGAAGCACCAGGGCAGGTCGCGCTGGTGATGCTCGGCCAGGGCGACTGCGGTCGCCGCCGCCAGGGGAATGCCCTTGTAGGCCGGCCCGAACAGCACATCGAAGGAAATGCCGCTGTCGACGATCGCCGCAGCATAGAAACGCCCCAACTGGGCCAGGGCCGTGCCGCTGTTGAACAGGCCGGCATTGAAGAAGTAGGGGCTGGTACGCCCGGACTTCAGGGTGAACTCACCGAAGCGCAAAACCCCGCGATCGATGGCAAAACGAATGAAATCGCGCTGATACGCCTGCATGAAAAAACCCCAGATACCACGGATTTAGCTAATTAGGTAGAGCTCGGGTATCATACACGCACGTGATTTTTGGGGCCATTTATGCGGATCATCAGTGTGAACGTCAATGGTATTCAGGCTGCAGTCGAGCGCGGTTTGCTCAGTTGGCTGCAGGCACAGAATGCCGACGTCATCTGCCTGCAGGACACCCGCGCCTCCGCCTTTGAACTGGACGACCCAGCCTTCCAACTGGATGGCTACTTCCTTTATGCCTGCGATGCCGAAGTTCCCGCCCAAGGTGGCGTGGCTTTGTACTCGCGGTTGCAGCCGAAGGCGGTCATCAGCGGCCTCGGCTTTGAAACAGCCGATCGTTACGGGCGCTACCTGCAAGCCGATTTCGACAAGGTCAGCATCGCGACCTTGCTGCTTCCATCAGGGCAGAACGGCGATGAAGACTTGAACCAGAAGTTCAAGTTAATGGACGACTTCGCCCGCTACCTGGACAAGCAGCGGCGCAAGCGGCGCGAGTACATCTACTGTGGTTCGTTGTACGTGGCGCAACAGAAGCTGGACATCAAGAACTGGCGCGACAGCCAGCAGTCTCCGGGCTTCCTGGCGCCCGAACGCGCCTGGATGGACGAGATCATCGGCAACATGGGTTATGTCGACGCCCTGCGCGAAGTCAGCCGTGAAGGCGACCAGTACAGCTGGTGGCCGGACAACGAGCAGGCCGAGATGCTCAACCTGGGCTGGCGCTTCGACTACCAGCTGCTGACTCCCGGCCTGCGGCGCTTCGTACGGAGCGCGCGCCTGCCGCGCCAGCCACGCTTCTCGCAGCACGCACCGCTGATCGTGGACTATGACTGGACGCTGACCATCTAAGCGTCCTTGCATACCCCCACAAAAAAGCCGACATCAGTGTCGGCTTTTTTGTGCTCGCTCGATCTACTTGACCAGCCGCCAGGTGAAGGGATACCGATAAGGCACGCCCTCCCCGGCCTTGACGCCGCCGATGATGGTCAGCACCAGGGCGCCCAACGCCAGCAGGCCGAACAGGACGAAGCCGACCAGCACGAACATCAGCAGGAAGCACACCGCCGAGGCAATGGCGACCGTCAACTGGAAGTTCAACGCCTCCTTGCCCTGGGCGTCGATGAAGGGATCGGTCTCGCGCTTCATCTGCCAGAGGATCAGCGGCCCGATCAGCGTACCGAACGGAATCCACAGTCCCAGCAAGGCAGACAGGTGACAGAACATCGCCCATTGCCGAACCTCATGGCTCGGCGTAGGCAGCGGAAGTTGCTCATCACTCATAACGCTCTCCTTGCCATGGCCGCCTGGATCAATCGGCGAGGGCGGCCTGTTGCAGTTGGAAGATCTCGGTCATGCCCTGCTGGGCCAAGGCCAGCATCGCATTCAGTTCGGCCGGCTGGAACGGCGCGCCTTCGGCAGTGCCCTGGACCTCGATGAAACCACCGGTGCTGGTCATCACCACGTTGAGGTCGGTCTCAGCCGCAGAATCTTCAAGATAGTCCAGGTCCAGCACCGGCTCGCCCTGGTACATGCCCACCGAGACCGCGGCGATCATCTGCTTGAGCGGGTCACCGCCCTTGAGGCCGCCACGCTTCTTGATCACTTTCAGGGCGTCCACCAGGGCCACCATCGCGCCAGTGATGGATGCGGTACGGGTGCCGCCATCGGCCTGGATCACATCGCAATCGACATACAAGGTGATGTCGCCAAGCTTGGACATATCCAGCGCAGCACGCAGCGAACGGCCGATCAGGCGCTGGATCTCCAGGGTCCGGCCGCCCTGCTTGCCACGGCTGGCTTCGCGCTGGTTACGCTCACCGGTGGAGCGCGGCAGCATGCCATATTCGGCGGTCAGCCAACCCTGGCCCTGGCCCTTGAGGAAGCGCGGCACGCCGTTCTCGACGCTGACCGTGCAGATCACTTTGGTATCGCCAAACTCGACCAGTACGGATCCCTCGGCGTGTTTGGTGTAGTTGCGGGTGATGCGGATCGAGCGAAGCTGATCGGCAGCGCGACCACTTGGACGTTTCATAGAGGAACACCTGTACGAGGACGGAAAACTGCCGAACATTATAAGGCCCGCGACCGCGCCAGGGCAGATCAAAAACCGCCAAAGGTCAATTTGCCCCGGCAAAGCCCTGTCACTATGAGCCCACGCCAGGGTTTGGGGGCTCCCACCGCACTGCGCTACAATCCTGCGCCTTCGCAGCCTGTCGGCTTTAATTCATCACTATCAGCCCACCCAATCCATTCATGGTTGGCGCCGGCGCTGAATCGGAGGGACCTCCATGGTGCACAGCATGACCGCCTTCGCCCGGGTAGAACGGGCCGGCACCCAAGGCACCCTGAGCTGGGAATTGCGCTCGGTCAACAGTCGCTACCTGGAACCGCACCTGCGCCTGCCTGAAGCCTTTCGCGACCTGGAAGGCGCGGTCCGCGAGGCCCTGCGCCAGGGCTTGTCGCGAGGCAAGGTCGAATGCACCCTGCGCTTCACCGAGGAAACCACCGGCAAGCCGCTGCAGGTCGACCGCGAGCGCGCAGCGCAGCTGGTGGCCGCCGCCGAGTCCGTTGCCGGCCTGATCAAGCAACCGGCCGCGCTCAACCCCCTGGAAGTCCTGGCCTGGCCCGGGGTCCTGGTCGCGGATGCCAACGACCCGCAGGCCCTGAACAACGACGCCCTGGCGCTGTTCAACCAAGGCCTGAAGGAATTGAAGAATGGCCGCGAGCGCGAAGGCGCCGAGCTGGCCCGACTGATCAACGAGCGCCTGTTCTCTATAGAAGAAGACGTGGCGACCCTGCGCGAACTGGTTCCACAGATGCTCGCGACGCAGCGGCAGAAGATCCTCGATCGCTTCGCCGACATGCAAGCCGAGCTGGACCCGACCCGTCTCGAGCAGGAGATGGTCCTGCTGGCGCAGAAGAGCGACGTCGCCGAAGAACTGGATCGCCTGAGCACCCACATCATCGAAGTTCGCCGTGTACTCAAGTCCGGCGGCGCCGCCGGCCGGCGCCTGGACTTCCTGATGCAGGAGCTCAATCGCGAAGCCAACACACTGGGCTCCAAGGCCTTCGACCCGCGCAGCACCCAGGCTGCGGTCAACCTCAAGGTGTTGATCGAGCAGATGCGCGAACAAGTGCAGAACATTGAGTAAGGCAACTGACATGACCCACAGCACCGGCACCCTGTACATCATTTCCGCCCCCTCGGGCGCGGGCAAGACCAGCCTGGTCAAGGCCCTGATCGACGCCGATGCCAGCATCCGCGTCTCGATCTCCCACACTACCCGCGCCATGCGCCCGGGCGAGACCAACGGGGTGAACTACCACTTCGTCGAGCGCGAAGAGTTCGTGCGGATGATCGAGCACGGCGACTTCCTCGAGCGCGCCGAGGTCTTCGGTAACCTCTACGGGACCTCCCAGAGCCATCTGCAGCAAACCCTGGACGAAGGCCACGACCTGATCCTGGAAATCGACTGGCAAGGCGCCGAGCAGGTGCGCAAGCTGATGCCCCAGGCCCGCTCGATCTTCATCCTGCCGCCATCCCAGCAAGCCTTGCGCCAGCGCCTGACCAATCGCGGCCAGGACAGCGACGAGATCATCGAAGGCCGGATGCGTGAAGCGGTCAGCGAGATGAGCCACTACGTCGACTACGACTACCTGATCATCAACGACGACTTCGCCCATGCCCTGGACGACCTGAAAGCGATTTTCCGCACCAACCAGCTGCAGCAGAAGCGCCAGCAACAGCGTTTCGGCAAATTGCTGGCTGAATTGCTGGGTTGAAAACAGCACTTCCCAAAACCGCTGCAAGCGCTTTACATTGGTGCTTGCAGCGCGTTGAAGGGCTTGGTCAAAAAATCAGCGCTTCCCTAAACGCTGGTGATTTTTTAAACTGTTGAGTCCGCTCGCCCATCCGGGCACCGCGCTTATTGCATTTGCTACGAGGAAGACCATGGCCCGCGTAACCGTTGAAGACTGCCTAGAACACGTGGATAACCGCTTTGAGCTGGTCATGCTCTCTACCAAGCGTGCCCGCCAGTTGGCCACCGGCGGCAAAGAGCCGAAAGTAGCATGGGAAAACGACAAGCCTACCGTTGTCGCCCTGCGCGAAATCGCTGAAGGCCTGATCGACTATGCAGCCATCGCCGAAGCCGAGATCGTCGAAGACGAGCCGCTTTTCGCTGCTTTCGAGGACGAGTCCAACGAGGCCGTCTGAGCCTATGCCTGGTCGACGTAGCACGGCGCGGGATCACAGCCTACGGCAGGAGACATCATGCCGAGCATAGACGCCCTCGCCGATCGCTTATCGACCTATCTCGGCACGGACCAGGTGAACCTGGTCCGCCGAGCATATTTCTACGCCGAACAAGCCCATGACGGTCAACGCCGTCGCAGCGGCGAAGCGTACGTCACGCACCCACTGGCGGTAGCGAACATTCTTGCCGACATGCACATGGACCATCAGAGCCTGATGGCCGCGATGCTGCATGACGTGATCGAAGACACCGGCATCGCCAAGGAAGCGCTCAGCGCCCAGTTCGGCGAGACCGTGGCCGAATTGGTCGACGGGGTCAGCAAACTGACCCAGATGAACTTCGAGACCAAGGCCGAAGCCCAGGCCGAGAACTTCCAGAAGATGGCCATGGCCATGGCTCGCGATATCCGCGTGATCCTGGTCAAGCTGGCCGACCGCCTGCACAACATGCGCACCCTGGAAGTGCTGTCCGGCGAGAAACGCCGGCGGATCGCCAAGGAAACCCTGGAAATCTACGCACCCATTGCCAACCGCCTGGGCATGCATACCGTGCGCATTGAGTTCGAGGACCTGGGCTTCAAGGCCATGCACCCGATGCGTTCCGCGCGGATCTACCAGGCGGTCAAGCGCGCCCGGGGCAACCGCAAGGAAATCGTCAACAAGATCGAAGAGTCCCTGGGCCACTGCCTGGCCATCGACGGCATCCAGGGCGAAGTCAGCGGCCGCCAGAAGCACCTCTACGGTATCTACAAGAAGATGCGCGGCAAGCGCCGGGCCTTCAACGAGATCATGGATGTCTACGCGTTCCGGATCATCGTCGACAAGGTCGATACCTGCTATCGCGTGCTCGGCGCCGTGCACAACCTGTACAAGCCGCTGCCCGGGCGCTTCAAGGACTACATCGCGATTCCCAAGGCCAACGGCTACCAGTCGCTGCATACCACGCTGTTCGGCATGCACGGGGTTCCGATCGAGATCCAGATCCGCACCCGCGAAATGGAAGAGATGGCCAACAACGGCATCGCCGCCCACTGGCTGTACAAGTCCAGCGGCGACGAGCAGCCCAAGGGCACCCACGCCCGCGCCCGCCAATGGGTCAAGGGCGTCCTGGAGATGCAGCAACGGGCCGGCAACTCCCTGGAATTCATCGAAAGCGTGAAGATCGACCTGTTCCCGGACGAGGTCTACGTCTTCACGCCCAAGGGCCGGATCATGGAGCTGCCCAAGGGCTCCACGGCGGTCGACTTCGCCTACGCGGTGCACACCGACGTGGGCAACAGCTGCATCGCCTGCCGCATCAATCGCCGCCTGGCGCCACTGTCCGAACCGCTGCAAAGTGGCTCGACCGTGGAAATCGTCAGCGCCCCGGGAGCCCGGCCGAACCCCGCCTGGCTCAACTTCGTGGTCACCGGCAAGGCCCGCACCCACATCCGCCATGCCCTCAAGCTGCAACGTCGCTCCGAGTCCATCAGCCTCGGTGAGCGCCTGCTGAACAAGGTGCTCAACGGCTTCGACAGCGCCCTGGAGAAAATCCCGGCCGAGCGGATCCAGGCGATCCTCCACGAATACCGCCTGGAACTGATCGAAGACCTGCTGGAAGACATCGGCCTGGGCAACCGCATGGCCTACGTCGTGGCCCGCCGTCTGCTGGGCGAGGGCGAACAGCTGCCGAGCCCAGAGGGCCCACTGGCCATCCGTGGCACCGAAGGCCTGGTGCTGAGCTATGCCAAATGCTGCACACCGATCCCGGGCGACCCCATCGTCGGCCACCTGTCGGCCGGCAAGGGCATGGTGGTGCACCTGGAAAACTGCCGCAACATCAGTGAAATCCGCCACAACCCGGAAAAATGCATCCAGCTTTCCTGGGCCAAGGATGTCACCGGCGAGTTCAACGTCGAACTGCGCGTCGAGCTGGAGCACCAGCGTGGCCTGATCGCCCTGCTAGCCAGCAGCGTCAACGCCGCCGACGGCAACATCGAGAAAATCAGCATGGACGAACGCGATGGCCGCATCAGCGTGGTCCAACTGGTGGTCAGCGTGCACGATCGCGTGCACCTGGCCCGCGTGATCAAGAAACTGCGCGCCCTGATCGGAGTCATCCGCATCACCCGCATGCGTGCCTAACCCGCCTCAAAGCCCGCCCATTACAAGGAGTCATTCATGACCAAGACCGTTATTACCAGCGACAAGGCCCCGGCCGCCATCGGCACCTACTCCCAGGCGATCAAGGCTGGCAACACCGTCTACATGTCGGGCCAGATCCCGCTGGATCCAAAGACCATGGAACTGGTCGAAGGCTTCGAAGCCCAGACCGTCCAGGTGTTCGAGAACCTCAAGTCGGTCGCCGAGGCTGCTGGTGGCTCGTTCAAGGACATCGTCAAGCTGAACATCTTCCTCACCGACCTGAGCCACTTCGCCAAGGTCAACGAGATCATGGGCAAGTACTTCGAACAGCCCTACCCAGCTCGCGCCGCCATCGGCGTGGCCGCCCTGCCAAAGGGCGCGCAGGTCGAAATGGATGCCATTCTGGTCATCGAGTGACACCCTCGGCGCGGCCGTCCAGGCCGCGCCGTTTTCGTTCTGAAAGGATTTCATCATGCGCAAAGCGCTAGCTGTTTCGCTGCTCGCCGCAATGCTCGGCGGCTGTGCCAGCGACCCCGCCAAACACGATGTCGGCGGCATCTGGATCAATCAGGTAGCGATCGACGCCGCCTCCAAGGGCGGACCTTTGCGTGAAGCCCTCCAGGCCAATGGCCCGACCCTGGAGTGGGAGATCAACACCAAGGCTGGCCAGGCCCGCTACACCAATGGCTTCGAGACCGTCGAAGGCAAACTGCCCAGCGAAAGCACCGACTCCGCCAAGATCGAGGTCTACGGCAGCACCCCTACCGAACTCAAGCGCAACGGCAAGCGCCTGCTCCAGGTCGCCAACGACAACGAACCCGAGCAAGTCTTCGACCGCCCCAAGGAGCCAGCCCCCGAAGGCGCACCCCTGGGCGCCAACTTCGAGCGCGCCCTGTACTCGGCGTACCTGGGCGGCAAATGGAAGATCGTCAACGGACCTGGCCTAGGCAACGGCGTGGAGTTCCAGGCCGACGGCGCAGTACAAGGCCTGCCGGGCGTGGACCGCTATGCCCTGTGCCTGGCCGGCGACTGCGCCTCGATGAGCGGCGGCAACGACAGCATCTGGCTGCAACTCAATGGCCGTGGCAACTCCTGGATCTTCGTGCGCAAGGATCAACAACTGGAGATCTTCCAGGCGGTCAATACCGCCCTGGCGGACGAGGTTCCATCGCTGACCCCGGGCAACCAGCAGTGGCTGCTGGAGAAGCAGTAATTCGCCGGTGAACGCTGCCGCAGTCGGTGACAAGGCCCGCAAGGCCTTGCGCCTTAGCGGTAGCGGCTCCCCTCGGGAGCCGGCCCCGGCCTTGGCACAGGCGACAAGCCAGAAACCTCAGTCCTGCCCTTCAAGAATCGCCGCATACCCCTCGCGATAGCTGGGATAGCGTGGCACCCAACCCAGGGCCTTCGCCCGGGCGTTGCTGCAACGTTTGCTCCCGGTGCGCCGGACGCTGGAGTCCGCCGCCCATTCCGTCACTCCCAGGTACTCGCGCAGCCAGCCGACCACCTCTGCCAGCGGCGCAGGCGCATCGTCCACGCCAATGTAGCAATCCTCCAGCACCACCCCCGCGTGATCGGCCTTGAGCAGGCAGGCCAGCAAGCCGGCGGCATCGTCGGCGTGGATACGGTTTCCATACAACGGCGGCTCCACCGCTACTCGATAGCCCCGACGCACCTGGGTCAACAGCCACTCACGCCCAGGCCCATAGATGCCGGTCAGGCGCACCCGGCTGGCGGGAATTCCACTATCCAAGGCCACTTGCTCCGCCTCCAGCATCAGGCGCCCGGAGTAGGCATTGGCCTCGGCGGGAGAGCTTTCATCGATCCACTCGCCATCCTTCTGTTCGTAGACGCTGCTGCTGGACACGAACAACAGGCGCTTGGGGCGCTGGCCGTGCTGATTGAGCCAGCCCAGCACGTGCTGCAACCCCTCGACGTAGGCGGCGCGATACCCAGCCTCATCATGCTCGGTGGCCGCGGCGCAATACACCAGGTAGTCCAGGGGTTCCCGGGGCCAGTCCGTCGGGCACTGCTCGCTGAACAAATCGCCGGCGACGCCAAGTACCCCCTGGGGCAAATGCGACACCGTACGACGCAAGCCATGGACTCGCCATTGCTCGGCCAACAGTTGAGTCGCCAGGCGACTTCCGACATCGCCGCAACCGGCGATCAGAATAGAGGGGGCAGACATCAGAAAACTCCTTGCACAAAGGTCAAGCCTAGCTTTCGCAGTGGACGAACGGCTAGCAATCGAAGAAAAAAAGATACTCTATTACTTCTGTTAACAAGAATTACTTGCAATAATGACCACCCATTTTGTTCTCGGCCCTGCGAGGCCTAGAAGGACATTCACCCTATTCTCCTCTCAGGTCCGGCCAGCATGACAAGCAACCCATTCTCCGTCTCGCCAACCACACGCCCAAGCCCGCTGCGCACCATGGGCGCAGCCGCCGCGCTGCTGTGCAGCCTGCTGCTGGCCCCGACCGCAGCCTGGGCCGACCAGCACGCACCAGCCACGGCTCCAGCCGCCTCTGCGCCGGTCGCCGAGCACCCAGCCACCGATCCGGCAGCACCTGCCACGGCTCCCGCCGCAGCTGCGGCAAACGACGAACAAGCTCCGGTCGATGGCCAGCCAGTAGCCGCCCAGGACCTCCCCGAAGTCCTGGAAGCCGACAACACCCTGGGCATGGCCCACGACCTGTCGCCCTGGGGCATGTACCAAAACGCCGATATCATCGTGAAACTGGTGATGATCGGCCTGGCCATCGCCTCGATCATCACCTGGACCATCTGGATCGCCAAAGGCTTCGAGCTGATGGGCGCCAAGCGCCGCCTGCGCCATGAAATCGCTGCCCTGAAGAAGGCCACCAACCTCAAGGAAGCCAGTGCCAGCGCAACCAAGCAAGGCACGCTGACCAACCTGCTGGTTCACGACGCCCTGGAAGAAATGCGCCTGTCGGCCAATAGCCGTGAGAAAGAAGGCATCAAGGAGCGCGTAAGCTTCCGTCTGGAGCGTCTGGTAGCCGCCTGCGGCCGCAACATGAGCAGCGGCACCGGCGTGCTGGCCACCATCGGCTCCACCGCCCCCTTCGTCGGCCTGTTCGGTACCGTGTGGGGCATCATGAACAGCTTCATCGGCATCGCCAAAACCCAGACCACCAACCTCGCCGTGGTTGCCCCGGGCATCGCCGAAGCCTTGCTGGCCACCGCCCTGGGTCTGGTCGCCGCGATTCCGGCAGTGGTGATCTACAACGTCTTCGCCCGCTCCATCACCGGCTACAAGGCCCAGGTGACCGACGCTTCGGCTGAAGTCCTGCTGCTGGTCAGCCGCGACCTGGACCACCAGCCAGGCGAGCGTTCCGCACAACCGCACATGGTGAAAGTGGGGTAATCGGCCATGGGCTTGCATTTGAAGGAAGGGGCAGGCGACGACCTGGCCGAAAACCACGAGATCAACGTCACGCCGTTCATCGACGTGATGCTGGTGTTGCTGATCATCTTCATGGTGGCCGCTCCCCTGGCCACCGTAGACATCAAGGTCGACCTCCCCGCCACCAGCGCCAAGCCGGCGCCGCGCCCAGAGAAACCAGTATTCCTCAGCGTCAAGGCCGATCAGCGTCTGTTCCTCGGCGACGACGAGATCAAGGCCGAGACCCTGGGCGCCGCCCTCGACGCCAAGACCCAGGGCAAGAAGGACACCACGATCTTCTTCCAGGCCGACAAGGGCGTTGACTACGGCGACCTGATGAGCGTGATGGACAACCTGCGTGCGGCCGGCTACCTGAAGGTCGGCCTGGTCGGACTCGAGACGGCAGCCAAGAAATGATCACGACGCGCCAAAGACTGACGCGTTACAGCGGTAGCCTGGCCGTGGTGCTGGGCGTCCACGCGGCGGCGATCGCACTCGCCCTCAACTGGTCCAAGCCACAGCCGATGCCCATTCCACCCCAAGCCATGGTGGTCGAATTGGCGCCTGCCCCTGTGCCGCCTCCTCCGGCACCACCGAAAGTGGTGACCCCGCCACAACCACCGGCGCCGGTGGAAGAGCTGCCGCTGCCCAAACTCGCCGAAGCGCCCAAGCCCACCATCTCGGTGCCCAAGCCGGCCAAGCAGAAGCCCAAGCCACAGCCGCCCAAGCCCGTAGTCAAGCCTGAGCCGCCGAAGGAAAAACCTTCCGACGAAAAGCCCAGCGACGCTCCGGTGACGCCGGCAACGTCGAGCAACCCGGCACCGGCGACCCCAGGTCCATCGCCAGCCCAGGCGGCCGCCAAGGCCAACTGGCAGGGCGAGCTGCAGGCGCACCTGGCCAAGTACAAGCGCTACCCGAGCGAAGCCCAGCGACGCGGCAAGGAAGGCACCAACTCCCTGCGCTTCGTGGTGGATGCCGAAGGCAAGGTACTGTCCTACGAGCTGGTCGGGCGCTCAGGCAATGCCGACCTGGATCGCGCCACCCTGGACATGATCCGTCGCGCCCAACCGCTGCCCAAGCCACCCGCCGACATGCTCAACAACGGCAGCGTGGAAATCACCGCCTCGTACAACTACGAGATCGACCGCAGCCGCGGCCGCCGCTGATCCAAGGCAAGGGCACCGCAGGGTGCCCTTCGCATTCAACCCGTCAGACACAGGCATTGGCGGGTGTCGCACTCCTCCCTCAGTCTGATAACGTGCGTCTATCGATTGCAGCCGTTATGCTTGGCCGCAACCTCACGGACGCCCGCTATGACCCTTACAGAACTGCGCTACATCGTTACCCTTGCCCAGGAGCAGCATTTCGGCCATGCCGCCGAGCGTTGCCACGTCAGCCAGCCCACCCTCTCGGTCGGCGTGAAGAAGCTCGAGGACGAACTCGGCGTGCTGATCTTCGAGCGCAGCAAGAGCGCCGTGCGCCTGACACCGGTAGGCGAAACCATCGTCGCCCAGGCGCAGAAGGTCCTGGAGCAGGCCCAGGGCATCCGTGAACTGGCCCAGGCCGGCAAGAACCAGCTGACCGCCCCCCTCAAGGTCGGCGCCATCTATACCGTCGGCCCGTACCTGTTCCCCCACCTGATTCCACAGCTGCACCGGGTCGCCCCGCAGATGCCGCTGTACATCGAGGAAAACTTCACCCACGTGCTGCGCGACAAGCTGCGCAACGGCGAGCTGGACGCGATCATCATCGCCCTGCCGTTCAACGAAGCCGATGTGCTGACCCTGCCGCTGTACGACGAACCCTTCTATGTGCTGATGCCCAGCGACCACTCCTGGACCCGCAAGGAAACCATCGACGCCAGCCTGCTCAACGACAAGAGCCTGTTGCTGCTGGGTGAAGGCCACTGCTTCCGCGACCAGGTCCTGGAAGCCTGCCCGACCCTGACCAAGGGCAACGACGGCGCCAAGCACACCACCGTGGAGTCCAGCTCGCTGGAAACCATCCGCCACATGGTCGCCTCGGGCCTGGGCGTCTCGATCCTGCCGCTGTCGGCGGTGGACAGTCACCACTACGCCCCCGGGGTCATCGAGGTCCGTCCGCTGACCCCGCCGGCACCATTTCGCACCGTGGCCATCGCCTGGCGCGCGAGCTTCCCGCGGCCCAAGGCCATCGAGATCCTCGCCGACTCGATCCGCCTGTGCTCCGTGGCCAAGCCGCCCGTCGCCAGTTAAGCCGTCACCATGACCGAGTTGTCGAAGGTGCCGGTGACGGCGCTCAAGGGCGTCGGCGAAGCCATGGCCGAGAAGCTGGCCAAGGTCGGCCTGGAAAACCTCCAGGACGTGCTGTTCCACCTGCCCCTGCGCTATCAGGACCGTACCCGCGTGGTCCCCATCGGCGCCCTGCGCCCGGGCCAGGATGCGGTGGTCGAGGGTACCGTCAGCGGCGCCGACGTGGTCATGGGCAAGCGCCGCAGCCTGCTGGTGCGCCTGCAGGACGGTACCGGCGGCCTGAGCCTGCGCTTCTACCACTTCAGCAACGCCCAGAAGGAAGGCCTCAAGCGTGGCACCCGGGTACGTTGCTACGGCGAGGCCCGCCCGGGCGCCTCGGGGCTGGAGATCTACCACCCTGAATACCGCGCCATCAGCGGCGACGAACCACCGCCGGTGGACCAGACCCTGACCCCCATCTACCCGCTCACCGAAGGCCTGACCCAACAGCGCCTGCGCATGCTCTGCCAGCAGAGCCTGGCCATGCTCGGCCCCCGCAGCCTGCCGGACTGGCTGCCCGAGGAGCTGGCCCGGGACTATCAGTTGGCGCCCCTGGACGACGCGATCCGCTACCTGCACCACCCACCGGCCGACGCCGATGTCGATGAGCTGGCCCTGGGTCATCACTGGGCCCAGCACCGCCTGGCCTTCGAAGAGCTGCTGACCCACCAGTTGTCCCAGCAGCGCCTGCGCGACAGCCAGCGCTCCCAACGCGCGCCGGTGCTGCCAGTGGCCAAGAAGCTGCCGGCCCGCTACCTGAAGAACCTGGGCTTCGCTCCCACCGGCGCCCAGCAGCGAGTAGGCAACGAGATCGCCTACGACCTGAGCCAGCCCGAACCCATGCTGAGGCTGATCCAGGGTGACGTCGGCGCCGGCAAGACCGTGGTCGCCGCCCTGGCGGCCCTGCAAGCGCTGGAGGCCGGCTACCAGGTGGCGCTGATGGCGCCCACCGAGATCCTCGCCGAACAGCACTTCATCACCTTCAAGCGCTGGCTGGAGCCGCTGCGCCTGGAAGTCGCCTGGCTGGCCGGCAAGCTCAAGGGCAAGAGCCGCAGCGCCGCCCTGGAACAGATCGCCGCTGGCGCGCCCATGGTGGTGGGTACCCACGCACTGTTCCAGGACGAAGTGCAATTCAAGAACCTGGCCCTGGTGATCATCGACGAGCAACACCGCTTCGGCGTCCAGCAGCGCCTGGCCTTGCGCCAGAAAGGCGTGGGCGGCCGGCTTTGCCCGCACCAGTTGATCATGACCGCCACGCCCATTCCCCGGACCCTGGCCATGAGCGCCTATGCCGACCTGGACACCTCGATCCTCGACGAATTGCCGCCGGGGCGTACTCCGGTGAACACCGTGCTGGTGACCGACAGCCGGCGCATCGAGGTGATCGAGCGAGTGCGCGCCGCCTGTGCCGAGGGACGCCAGGCCTATTGGGTCTGCACCCTGATCGAGGAGTCCGAGGAACTCACCTGCCAGGCCGCCGAGACCACCTACGAGGACCTCTCCAGCGCCCTCGGCGAACTGCGGGTGGGGCTGATCCACGGCCGCATGAAGGCGCCGGAAAAAGCCGCGGTCATGGCCGAATTCAAGGCCGGCAACCTGCAACTGCTGGTGGCCACCACGGTGATCGAGGTCGGGGTCGACGTGCCCAATGCCAGCCTGATGATCATCGAGAACCCGGAACGCCTGGGCCTGGCGCAACTGCACCAGTTGCGCGGCCGGGTCGGCCGTGGCAGCGCCGCCAGCCACTGCGTACTGCTCTACCATCCACCGCTTTCACAAATCGGTCGTCAACGCCTGGGCATCATGCGTGAAACCAACGACGGCTTCGTCATCGCCGAAAAGGATCTGGAATTGCGCGGCCCGGGGGAAATGCTCGGCACCCGGCAGACCGGCCTGCTGCAGTTCAAGGTCGCCGACCTGATGCGCGATGCCGACTTGCTGCCCGCCGTGCGCGACGCCGCCCAGGCACTGCTGGAGCGCTGGCCGACCCACGTCAGCCCACTGCTGGAGCGCTGGTTGCGCCACGGCCAGCAATACGGTCAAGTGTGAACCAAGCCTCAGTTAGTGAACCATTGGAATGACCAAGCTGGTTATACTGGTCACATTGTAGAAAAACGGATACCACGCCATGACAGAAGTTGCCCTCGCCACTGCAACCCCGCACGCGCCATCTGTCATCCGGTTGCTGCTCGGCAAGCTGGCCATCGGCTATAACGAAGTCATCGACCGCCCCGAACTGCCCGCCTCGCGCAAAGTCCAGGCGGTGTTGCTCGATGACGCCGTCGGCGCCCTGATGGTGCTGTTCCCACAGAGCCAGTTGCTGGACCTGAACCGCCTCGCCGAGCTCACCGGCCGACGCTTGCGCTCGGTCTCCACCGAACGCCTGGAGCGCATGCTCGGCAAGCACAGCCTGAGCCTGCTGCCTGGCCTGCCGGCCCTGACCAGCTCGCCCTGCCTGTACGAAGAAAGCCTGCTGCACGAGCCCAGCCTGCTGATCCATTCGGGCGAGCCGGGCGTGCTGCTGGAAATCACTCGCGAAGACTTCAAGGGCATGCTCAGCAAGGCCAGCGCCGGTACCTTCGGCGAGTCCCTGAGCAGCATCCGGCCCAACCTCGACCGCCCGGACGATGACCGCGAGGAAATCTCCCAGGCGATGCAGGCCTTCACCGCCCGGCGCATCCAGCAGCGCCTGGAAGCCACCATCGAGATCCCGCCCCTGGCGGAAACCGCACAGAAGATCATCAAGCTGCGGGTCGACCCCAACGCCACCATCGACGACATCACCGGGGTAGTGGAAACCGACCCGGCACTGGCCGCGCAGGTGGTGAGCTGGGCGGCATCGCCCTACTACGCCTCGCCGGGCAAGATCCGCTCGGTGGAAGACGCCATCGTCCGCGTGCTCGGTTTCGACCTGGTGATCAACCTCGCCCTGGGCCTGGCCCTGGGCAAGACCCTGAGCCTGCCCAAGGACCAGCCGCAGCACGCCACGCCGTACTGGCAGCAGTCGATCTACACCGCCGCGGTGATCGAGGGCCTGACCCGCGCCATGCCCCGGGCCCAGCGCCCCGAAGCCGGCCTGACCTACCTCGCCGGCCTGCTGCACAACTTCGGCTACCTGCTGCTGGCCCATGTGTTCCCGCCGCACTTCTCGCTGATCTGCCGGCACCTGGAGGTCAACCCGCACCTGTGCCACAGCTACATCGAGCAGCACCTGCTGGGCATCAGTCGCGAGCAGATCGGCTCCTGGCTGATGCGCTACTGGGACATGCCGGACGAGTTGTGCACCGCCCTGCGCTTCCAGCACGACCCGAGCTACGACGGCGCCTATGCCGAGTACCCGAACCTGGTCTGCCTGGCAGTGCGCCTGCTGCGTAGCCGAGGCATCGGCTCCGGCCCCCGCGAAGAGATTCCCGAGGCCCTGTTCGAACGCCTGGGGCTCAGTCGCGACAAAGCCGAGGATGTGGTGAGCAAGGTGCTTGAAGCCGAGGTATTGCTGCGCGAACTGGCCTCGCAATTCAGCCAGGCCTGAGTCTTTCTGCAGGCCCTTACGGCCTGCAGAATCCCTTCCGGATCATCTCCTGCGACCGGTCGCGGCCCTGCCGCCGACTGTCGCGTCGAACGCCTCAAGCCTTGGGCTTGGACTTCTTGGGCTTCAGGTACTTGGTCAGCCCCTGGAACCAGATCACCAGCGCCGGATTGCCCTTGATCTGGATCGACTTGTCCTGGATCCCGGTCATGAATGCCAGTTGCTTGTTCTTCGCCTGCATGGTGGCAAAGCCGTACGCCGCGTCCTTGAAGGCGATGGCGAACGCCGGCTCGGGATAGAACCCCGAACGACTGGTGACACGCTGGTCCTTGACGAAGAAATGCCGAGCAACCTTGCCATCGAGCGTCTGCAACTGGAAAACCAGCTCCTTGTCGCCCAACTGTTGCTGGAAAGCGGGATTGTTGCGACTGGCTTTGCCCATCAACAGGCCAAGCACCCAGAGGAGAAAACGAAATTTCATGCGCGGCGCCTCAGTGGAATTATTGGATGGCCGGCGCAGTGTAACCTGTAACTCGCCGAGCGCCAGCCGATCCGTTCGATTACTCGAAGATCGCCTGGCGTTCAGCGCTTATCGCTACATCTTGTCAGACAATCACTGACTCAGACGTTCGGGCAAGGTACCGGTGCCCAGTCGCCCAGGTCCGGGTTCTTGCACATGCTGTTGACCTGGGTCTGGCCGGTGGTGGCCACCTTATTGCTCTCGGCCTGCTTGGTCTTGGCCTGCTGCATCGACTTCTCGGTGCTCACCGCTTCCTTGGGCACCACTGGCAGCTTCGCCTTCGGAGGGGTCTTGCCTTTGCCCTTGCCTTTGCCGGTGCTGGTCACTGGAGTGGTGTCGGCGGTGGCGACCTTGACCACGTCGGTGCGCTGCACGCCCACCTGCTGCAGGTCTTGCTCATAGGCCTGGTTGTACTTGCTCAGGTCCTCGCTGGCACGACCGTTCACCGCGGTGATCAGGTCGTTGGACTCCTTCAGCCCGCTGACGATTTCCGCCAGGCGCTTGCGCCCTTCCACGTCATTGATGCTGTTGGCCTTGCGCGCGCTGATCAGGCTGTCGAAGGCGCGCTGGTAGCACGTCTGCGAAGCACGGGCATAAGCGGTGCTGCGGTCGATGTCGGCCACGCTCTTGTTGACGTCAGTGGCGTAGGACGCGATGCGCTGGTTGTCATCGGCAATCTGCTTCTGGCGCTCGGTGTAATAGCCGGCAGCACCGCCAGCCAGGGCACCACCGGCGGCGCCGATGGCCGCGTTGCGACCGCGATTCTCACCACCGGCAAGAACCCCGAGCAAGGCACCGCCAGCAGCGCCCAGGGCAGCGCCGGTGACGACCGACTTGGTCATGTCCGAATCAGTGGTACGCAGGTGCTGCACCGGCTCGTAGCAGCTCGGGTAGTACTCGACCTTGGTGGTGGAGGCCACCTTGGACACCGGAGAGGTCGCGCAACCGGTCAATACGGTGCTGAACCCGGCGGCAACCAACAGCAGGTGACGCTTGGACGTTGAAGCAAATGGGTTGCGGGAAAAAAGCATGTTCGTGATCTCGATTAAGTTTGACCAACTCGGCGCGACTCAAGGTCGTCCGAGATCCTCCAGGCTCGACAGACAGCGGCCGGTCACGACTTCTGACCGGTCGATGCGAGCAGTTCCTTCAAAATCGTCGCCGGGTCGGCCCGCTGTTTCTGGCGGTAGTCCCCGACATGGCGAACGAATAACGTAGCGCGCGTCACCAGGCTCTTGCCGAGCACCGGCTTGCGATTGAGCTCTTCCTTGATCCGTTGAAATTGCGCCTGGATCACCGCGTCGGTGTAACGGGTGCCCGTGGCCAGGTTGTCGATATAGATCGCCACCGCCCCGTCCAGGGCGCTGCGGCCGTTGTCGATGGCTTCGGCGAACAGCTTGGCGCTGGGCTCGTCCTTGGCATCGAGGGCTTGCTGCTGGCTCTTTTTCAGGTTGGTCAGGCGAATGTTGTAGTTGTTGATCGTCTCGGCCACCAGCGCCGAGGACTGGATCAGGTTGCCCGCCGCTTCCTCGCGCTGTTGGGCGATCAGCGAAACGTTGCGCTTGAGCTCTTCGTTGACCAGCCCCAGCTCGGCCTGTAGCCGTGGGTCGACGCTGGCGGCGATGATGCTGTCCAGGCGCTTGGTCGGGTCCTGGGCGTCGTCGATGGCGTCGGTCAGGGACGCCAGGCGCCCTTCCTTCTGCCATTGGGCGAACAGTTCCTTGTAGCGCGAGCGCGGCGCCGACAGCGCCCCGATGGCCACCCGGAAGCCGGTGGTCTCGTTGCTCTGCTCGGTGCCGTCGGCGGCGAACAACGGATATTCGCGACGCATGCCGGTGAACAACGTGCCCTCGCCCTCCAGGTAGTTGCCGCCCTTGACCACGAAACCACCATAGGTGCCCTGGCGCCGGCCGGCGTGCACCAGCTGGAAGGACTCCTGGACCATCTCCGCGGCGTTGCCGATCACGTCGAACAGGCCGATGGGGTTGGGCAGCTTGGTGCCGATGGGCATCAGTCGTGCCGCCTGGCCGGTACCGCCAGCCACCTGGTTGAACACCGCCCAATCGCCCAGCGGGCCATCACTCTCGCTGCCCTCCACGCGCCGTGGGAACAGCCGGCCTTCCAGCTCCTGGCGGCTCACCGCCTGGCCGCCACGGGCAGCGTATTCCCACTCCACTTCGGTGGGCAGGCGCACGAAGCCCAGGCCGCCGTCCTCGGCGGAGCCGCCACGCCCGCTGACCGGCAGCAGATCGCGATGGTTCTTCATCAGCCAGGCGCTGTACACAGCGGCGAAGCGCTCGGCCTCGAAGCGCGACAGCTTGACCTTGGGCAGGCGCCCCTGCATGCCCTCCGGCGCCTCGCAGGCCGGAGCCGGCTCGCCACTGGCCAGGGACTGGGCCTGGGCCATCACCTGGGCGTACTGGCGAGCCGTGACCTCGTACTTGCCGATGAAGTACATCATCGGCTTGAGCGGCACCCCGGTGCCGGCCTTGGGCAGCAGCGGGCCGATGGTCTTGGCCCAGGGGCCCGGCAAGTCCTTGAGGGTGAACTGGCCGTTGATGTAGTCCCGCCGGTAGCCGGAAATGAACGACTGCTGGTAGCCGCTCTCGCCCTCGGCGAAGGGATAGCCGAGGTTGATCTCGCGGTCATCCAGGGTGCCCTGGGCCAGCACGTAGACGTAGCGGAACACCATCTCGCCATCGCATGGCAACGGCAGGCTGACATCGCCGGCCAGGGGCTTGGGGTTATCCATCTTGTTGCCGGGTTCATCGGCCCACGCGCCCCCGGCCAGGGTCATGGCCAGCACGGCGCTGATCAACTTATACATCGCGAATTCCTTCACAGGCTTCAATGCGCGCCACCCGCCAGCCGCCCAGCGCGGCGGCCAGGGTGCTGACGCCCAGCGTCGCCAACAGGGCCAGGCCGAAGTGGCCCGGCAGCAGATGGCTGGCGTACTCGCCCGGCACCTGCATGAACAAATGATTCAGCCCGGCCTGGGCCAAGGCATACAACACGCCACTCAGCACGGCGGCGAAAGCGGCGCTGTACAGCGCCTGGGCCACCACGAACAGCAACAGCGCCCCGGTGGAAAAACCCAGCAGGCGCAGCACCGACAGCTCCCGGCGCTTGCGCTCCACCGCCGCCAGGGCGCCCGCGAAGATCGCCGCGAAAGCCCCGGCCAGGGCCAGCCCGGCGATGATCCAGAACACGATCGACAAGTTGCGGCTCAACGACTGCACCTGGGCGATGGTCTGGGCCTGGGTCGACACCAGCAGGCCGCGCTCGGCGAAATAGCGGCGCAGCGGCTCGACATCGTCGAGGCTGCGTGCATACAGGCGAAACGCCGGGTACACCCGCTGCCCGGCCTGGGTCGGGGCGCCACCGGCCCAGCCCATGGCCAGCACCGCACGGCCGTCGCGATAGTCCTCGGCGGCCTCCAGCAACTCCAGCGGCGCCAGCAAGGCATCGCGGGCAAAAGCCTCCAGGGGCAACACGCCCTCGACCTGGACCCGGGTCCGCTGCACCTCGCTGCGCCCGGCCACCTGGCGGCCGAAACTGGCCTGCAGCCAATCCCCAGGCCGGGCCCCGAGTTTCTCGGCGGCGGTACGGCTGAGCACCACCCCGTTCATGCCTTGCAATGCCGGCAACGACCCCAGCAAGGGGTCGGTAGGCGCGGTAGGCAGCATTTCCACGGTCAGGCCAACATCCTCCTCGCCTCGCGCCAACTCCGCCGTGGCGGCGATCTGCCGGGTCCTGGGCAAGGCGAACGCCACGTCCGGGCGCTGGCGCAGTTCGGCAATGAACGCGGCATTGAAGCGACCACCACCCAAGGGGATGACCTCGCGCACCGCCGGGTCCTTCTCCAGGCGCTCGGTCAGGCTGCTGACCAGGCCGAACTTGAGTCCGAACAGCACCAGCAACGGCGCGATCACCGCCACCAGGGCCAGCACCGAGCAGGCCGAAAGCCAGGTATCGGCCCGGTAGTCCTGCCAGGCCAGCGCCGCGATCAGGGCTGCACGCATCAGCACGCCTCCCCGAGGGTCGCGGTCACGCCGCCATCGACATCGCGCTGGCAGGCGATACGCCGGATCTGCAAGCCATTGGCCCGCGCCAGCGGTTCATCGTGGGTGGCGACCACGCAGCACAGCTGCTGGTCCCGCGCCTGTTGCACCAGCAGTTGCATCACCCGCTGGGCATTCAACGGGTCCAGGGCCGCGGTCGGTTCGTCCGCCAGCAGCACCTGCGGACCATGGGCCAGGGCCCGGGCGCAACTGACCCGCTGGCGCTGGCCCACCGAGAGGTCGGCGGGTTTCTTGTGGAGCTGGTCGACGATCTCCAGGCGCTCGGCCAGGCGCCGGGGAATGCCTTCGTCGGCCAGGCCCAGCATCTTGCGCGGCAGGCTGATGTTGCCCCGCACATCGAGAAACCCCAGCAAGCCGCCGGTCTGCAGCACATAACCCAGGTGTCGGCTACGCAGCTCGGCCAGGGCGCTGTGCCCGGCCTGCTTCCAGATCCCGGCGATATCGAGGGTTTCCCGGTCCGGGGCGAAATCGAAGCGCCGGCTCGAATCCGGGGCCAGCACCAGCGCCAGCAGGTCGAGCAAGGTGCTCTTGCCGCAGCCGCTGGGGCCCACCACCGCCAACTGGTCGCCCGCGCGCAATTGCAGCCTGGGGATCACCAGGCTGTAGCGTTGGCGTCCCTCGCCGCGGCTCTTGCGCACATCCAGAAGGTTCAGCATCAGGGCAGGGTCGACAAAGGAACGCGGTACAGGGCATCACCCGGCTCGGCATCGCCGAAGCGCACCCAGTTGGCCAGGTCGTTGTGGAAGGTCTCGTAGAGACGGATCTTCGAATCCAGTTCGTCGATGAAGTCTTCCTGTTCGGCCACGCTCAACGACAACCACAGGTCCTGGGTCATGTTCAGCGACTTGCTGCGATACGGCAGGCCTTCCAGGTATTCCCCCAGCACGCCGCCATCGGCGAGATTGCCGCCCTTGCGCAGGGCTGCCGGGTCGCGGCTCATGTAGGCACTGGCGCTGGCGATTTCCTGGAAGAAATCCTTGGGCGAGGTCTGGGTCTTGCGCGCCGCGTCGACGATCAATTTCAGCGACTGCTGCAAGTCGTTGAGCTGCAGCTTGGTGAGCATCACGCAGACCTGGAACGCCGGCAGCGCCGGGTTGGTCAGGTCGCGGTCGGCGGTCCAGGCGCTGACCAGTTGCGGCGCCTGGCTGGCGGATTTGTGCCCGAGGAAATCCATGTGCATGGCGTAGCCGATGGCCGCCGACTTCTCGGCGATGCTCGGGCTCGCCGCCAGCAGCGGGACGGCCTGCTCCTGGTTGCTGCGCACCTGATGCACCAGGTCGGCGAACACCGTGCCGATCTCGTCGACCCGCTCGCCGAACTTGCCCACGTCGCCACCGGGTACCGGGATGTACAGGTCGCCGATCTTCGGGTTGGCGTCGGCGGTCAGCACCCGGTATTGGGTCTCGGCCTGGGCGTGGTTCTTCTTGCCGGCATCGGAGCGCAGGTGCAGGGCATAGATCTTGATCTGCTTGCCCAGGGCCGCCTGGCGCACTTCGGCCTCGTTCATCTGGGTCCGGCTGTAGGGATCGTTCTTGCGCAGGGCGCCGGCATCGCTGACCAGCAGGATCAGGCGGCCACCGTAGCCCTTCCAGTCCATGCCCTCCACTGCCTGCATGATCCCGGCGAAGGCATCTTCGTTGAACGAGTGGCTGGACACGCTGGTGGCCTTGACCTGGCTCACCAGCTCCTGGAACCGCTGGGGATCGCGGCCCTGGTCCAGGGGCACCAGGGTCTTGGCGACATACTCAAGGCCCGGGGTCTTCTTGATGTTGTTGCGAAAGCCCACCAGGCCGAAGCTGACGCTGTCCAGCTCGCCGCGCGCGGCCAGCTTGCCTTGCAGCTCATGCACCACATCGCGGACCCGGTCGATGTAGGGCTGCATCGACACCGAGGTATCCACCACCAGCACCACGGCGGTGCGGAACGCGTCACCGGCGGCTGGCGCGGTATTCACCGGCAGGCGCTTGCCGGCGCTGTCGCTGATGCTCTGTGGGCTGTTGCCCGGGTCGATGGAAGCGACATTGAGCAACTGCACCGGCTGGCCGTTCTCGTCGAAGCTCTCCTTGGCGTCGAAGATCGGCAGCAGGTAGAACTGGTCCTGGGGCACCGCGCTGGCATTGGGCTCCAGGGCCAGCACCTGCTGGTCGTCCTGGGGATTCTTCTGCGCATTGAGCAGCAGGTTCTTGGCCGCCGCAGGATCGGCCAGCAGGCGTTCCAACTGGCTGGCCTGGCGCACGAACATCACCGGCGCACGCCCGGAGCGCTCGGTGAACTTGAGCACCAGGCTCTGCTTCCAGTCGCTGACCTGGTCCTCAGGCAGCCAACCGGCGCTGCGACCATCGCTGGCCGCGCCCAGGCGCAACCAGGTGCGGCCGTCGAGGCTCTTGCGCTGGTACACGTACAGCACCGAGAACGCCGGCACCGCCGCGCCCGGGGCAGCTCCGGGCTCGCTGGAGAAACTCGCCCCAGGCTTGCTCAGCACTCGCTGGAACAGGGTCTTCTTGCCCGCCATCAGCAACGGCCGCTGGCCGCCATCGGCATCGCTCGCCACCGGCTGGTTCACCGGCGGCGCCACGCTGGGCGTGCTGCCGCTACCGGAGGCCGGGGTGCCGGCCACGGTCTTGGACGCTGGCTGCGGGCTGTCCCCGGACAACCACCAATAGCCACCACCAGCCACGGCCAGGGCTACCGCCACGGCCACGCCGGCCAGGGCCAGCACCGGGCCACGCCGCTGCCCGGTCGGCTCGGCGCCCTGGGGCGGCAGGCTGGAGACGCGCTGCGGCTGCGCCACAGGTTCCGGACGCGGCTCCTGGCGCGGGGCCGGTTGCGGGGCCTGCCGGGGAATTTCGATGGAGACCGGGGTCAGCCCGGCCAGGTCGTTGCCCGCGGGCACCTCCAGGGGTGGCAAGGGCAACGGCTGGATCAGCGTCGCCTCGACCTCCGGGGCCGCCGCCGGCAGGTTGTCCAGGGCCGCCAGCAAGGCTGCGGCATCCGGGTAGCGCTCCGCCGGGTCCTTGGCCAGCAGCTTGCCCAGGATGTGCTGGTAGCGGCCGTGGTGCACCGGTAGCTCGGGCAACGGTTCGGTGAGGTGGGCCAGGGCCGTGGACAAGGCATCGGTGCCGTTGTACGGCAGCTTGCCGACGAGGATTTCGTACAGCACTACGCCCAGGGCATAGAGGTCGGCGCGGCCGTCGATGTCCTGGCCACGGGCCTGCTCGGGGCTCATGTAGCTCGGAGTGCCGACGGCGAAGCCGGCCTGGGTGAACTGGGTGCGATCATCCAGGGACTTGGCGATGCCGAAGTCCGAGAGTACCGCCGTGCCATCAGCGCGGAACAGGATGTTGGCCGGCTTGACGTCACGGTGCACCAACCCCTGGGCGTGAGCATAACCCAGGGCCGAAGCGATCTGACGGATGTAGGTCAGGCCCTGCTCCGGGGTCAGCCCGGCGGCGATGCGCTCCTTGAGCGTGCCGTTGGGCAGGTACTCCATGGCCATGTAGTACAGCTCGCCGACATTGCCGATGTCGTGGATGGTCACGGTGTGCGGGTGGGACAGCCGCGCCAGGGTCTTGCCCTCGCGCAGGAAGCGCTCACAGAAGCTCGGGTCGGCGGCCAGCGAGGCAGCCATGACCTTGAGCGCCACCTTGCGCTCCAGGGAGCGCTGGGTCGCCAGGTACACGCTGGCCATGGCGCCTTCGCCAATCTCGCCCTGGATATCGAAGCCGGGAATCAGAATGTCCATGGTCAGTGTCCTGCGGCCTTGATCACGATCGCGGTGATGTTGTCCGGCGCACCCCGGGTCAGGCCCAGGTGGATCAGGCTGCGCACCACATCATTGGGCTCGTTGTGACTGAGCACGTCGCGCAGCTCGAAGTCCTCGGCGGTCTTGTTCAGGCCATCGCTGCACAGCAGGAAGGTATCGCCGGCCTGCACTTGCAGGTCGACCTGGGACAACTCCAGCTGGGCCTCGACACCAATGGCACGGGTGACGATGTTGGCCCGCGGATGAACCCGCGCCTCGGCCTCGCTGAGCAGGCCGCTGTCCTGCAGGTCCTGGACGTAGCTGTGATCCCGGGAGATGCCCTCCAGTTGCTCGTCACGCAGCCGGTACAGGCGGCTGTCGCCAGCCCACAGGCACACCGCCTGGTCGCCGCGTACCGCCAGCAGCACCACGGTGCTGCCCATCATGGTCACGCCACGGTTGGCGGTTTCCTCGCGCACCGCGGCATTCACCGCCGCCAGGGCATTGCGCAACGCCGCGACGTAGTGTTCCAGGCTGTCGCCGCCCGGCACCGCGCGCAGGCTATCGACGATCAGGCTGCTGACGTAGTCGCCGGCGGCGTGCCCGCCCATGCCGTCGGCCACCAGCCAGAGGCCGGTTTCCGGGGCTTCGAGCCAGGCGTCTTCATTGATTTTCCGCACCATGCCGACATGGCTGTAGCTGGCGGACTGATAGGACAGTTGTGGCGCTGAACGCATTTAGACGGCACCCTCTTGCCCGAGCAGAAATTGCCCAAAATCACTGGCTGGCGGCAGCCCCTGGCAACGCAGCAGCATCGGACTGATGTACTGCGAGCCACGTCCCCACCAGACACTCGACCCGTCCAGGGCCAGGGCGGCCAGTACCGTCCCCCGGGCCTGCGGATCATTGACATAGAACCGTTGCAGGCCGGCGTAATGGCTGCCCTCGGCACGCGCTGACGCCAGCGGCGCCCCCAGGCCCTGCAAGCCTTCTTCCAGAGCCTCGAAACTGGCGCCCTCGTCGAGGGTTGCCAGCAACAGCTCCTCCACCTGTTCGAACCACTGGTCCGGGCCGCTCACCAGCGAGGCCAGGTCTTCGCCGGGCTCCAGCAGCGCGGCGACCGTCAGGGGGAAATAGCGCCCGACCCGGTCGATGCTCGGCATCACCACCCCGACCGCCGCCTGGGGCCCGCACAGGCCCGGGGCCAGGGCGAAACGCCACAACGGGCTGACCAGGTAGGCGTTGAGCCAGTGCTCGCCCATGGCGTTCTGGCTGGCCAGCAAACCCGCCGCCAGCCAGCTGTCCCAGGGGCCGATGAAGCTCTGCGGCAGGCCACGGCTGACGAAGTCGCCACGGCTGGCCAGCTTGCCGTACAGGCCGGGCGCCGTCATAGCCGCTCCGGCAGGCTGAAGCCGCTGAGCACCCGGCTCTTGAACGGGTTGAAGGCGCTGCTGGCACGCAGCTCATAGGAAATGCTCGCGCCATCGACCCGCAACCGCAGGTTGAAGCGGTCCGGCGAGTTGGTGGCGGAAAGGTCCGATTGCTCCAGCAGGCGGAACCAGGCCCAAGGGCCGTCCAGGGTGATCCCCGAACGCCCGCTGGCCGACGGCGGCATGATCGACAGGCGCACCACGCCGATGCTTCCCGGGTTCGGCCACTGCATGGCCACCGGCCGGCTCGGGCCGTGGTCGTAGCTCAGTTGCTGGCCATCCAGGTCGAGCAGGAACTGGCTGATATTGGCGTCCATCTCCACCGGCTTGAGCTCGAAGCGCACGGCCGGCTGGGTGCCGCCGCTGGAGCGGAAGAACGCATCGCGGATGTTCGAAGCACGCTGGAACGTCTGCAACACCCCGGGGGAAATCCCCAACTTCTGCGCCGCTCCCGGCTGCCAGCTCCAGGTGGCAGTGGAGGTGTTGACGTAGGGCTGCAGGTACTTGCGGAAGTAGCTGTCCATCACCCCGCCCGCACCGAAGAACTGGCCGAAGTCCTCCAGGGTCGCATCCCGCGAACTGCCCGGCGACATCGGGTAGCGCCCGCTCAGGGACTGGCGGTAGACATTCACCACCTCGCTGACCCAGGCCGCGTTCAACTGGTTGCGCACCCCGCCCATCATGGTGTTGGTGGTGGAACCGACCACCGACTTGACCAATCCCTGGACCACTGGCGGCTGGCGCGCGGCGGTCAGGCTGACCCGGGCCGCGGCGGCGCTGGCCTGGTTCTTGGCTTCGCCCAGCAGCGCATCGCCGCTGGCGCCGACCATGGCGCTGACCTGCACGTACAGGGCGTTCATGTCCGCCAGCAGGCCATCGATGGCCGCCGGCTCACCCTCGCCCTTGCTCACCAGGCTGATCAGGTCGGCGAAGTGCAGGCTCACCGGGTCTTCGCTGGCCACGGCCGCCGGACCCGCTGCCTGCTCCTGGCCCAGGAGCGAACCCAGGCGCTGCTTGAGCTGGTCGACCCCGCCCTCGACCTTCTGGCCCTGGGCCGCCAGCAGGCGTTCTTCCTGTTGCAGGTCGGTTTCCCTGGATACCGCCACCAGCAGTTTTTTCAACGGCGAGGTGGGACCGGAGATGATCCGCAGCACGTCGGCGGCCTGGGCCACGCTGGTGATCGGCACGAAGTCGATGTCGGCCAGCAGCGCGTCCCACTGGCGCAGGTAGTCCTGGAAATACAGGCGGCGCACATCGGCGGCCAGGCTGGCGACGTTCTGCTGCTCGGCCTGGTCGCGGCCCAGCACCCACTGCTCCTCGGCCAGGGTGCCGGCCTGGTTGACGCTGGCCAGCAGGAAGCCCTCGCGATAACCCTTGGCGGTGAACAGCCCGCTCAGGGGTTCGCTCAATGGCTTGCCGCTCTTGCGCGTGAACACCAGCGCCGCATCGCGGCCACCGGCTTCGCTCAGGCGAAAGTCCGGCACGCCGGCCGGCAGCTTGGCGCGCTTGACCCGGTCGTAGACCCGCTGGGCCACCGGCAACTGCTGCAGCTGGCGACGCAGGTCGTCGATCAGGCGCTGGTCCAGGCGGGCATTGGGCGGATGCTTCTCGAACAACGCCTGCAAGTGCCCGGTCAGGGCCTGGCGCTGGTCGGGCGGCAGCTCGCGGGACAGGGTCTGGTCCCAGTCCAGGGTGATCCAGGCCTTGATGAAGTCGGCATCGTAATGCTCGTTGTCAGCCAGCATCAGGTAGGCCTTGAGCCCCTCGTAGAGGAAGTCCGAGTTGCCGCCGCTGTGCAGTTGTTCTTCGATGCGGGTCATCAACCGTGGGGCGAACACCGCCACCAACAGCTTGCGATAGACGCTGGCGGACTCGGCCTCGAGCATATCGCCCTGGTACAGGCCAAGACCCTCGGCCCAGCCCGGGGCATCGCCGGCCAGGTTGCGGGTCGCGTTGAGCAGCGGCAGCACCGCCAGCACATCGCGCTGGGCCGGGCTGAGGTTCTGCACGCCCTGGCGCACCGGCGCCACGCGCTGGTCGACCTGGGCGATATAGCTCTGGTTGGCCCGGTAACTGACGATCCACAGGGTGCCGACCACCAGCACCAGGGCCACGCTGGCGGCCAGGGCGCCACGGGCGATCCATTTGCGCCGACGCTCGACCTTGGGGTTGACCCCCACCAGCCCGCGCTCGGCGAAAGCCACGGCACTGAACAGCTTCTCGATGAAGTAGCTGCGGCCGGTGCCGGTCTGGCGCGCCAGGTGCTGGCGGTCCAGGTTCATGCTCTGGGCCATGGCGCCGATCAGGCGGTCGATGGGGCTGCCTTCTTGGGTGCCACTGGTGAAGTACACCCCGCGCAGCAGCACCCGCTCTTCGAAGGCATTGGGCTTGAACACGCCTTCGAGGAAGCCCTGCAAGGACTCCTTGAGCGCCGCGAACTGCTGCGGGAAGCCGTAGATCAGGTCGCGCCGCGCCGGGTCGCGCTCCTGTTGCAGGCGCTCCACCAGGCGTTCGTTGAGGCGCTGCTCCAGGGCCGCCAGCTCCGCCGGCAGGTGCGCCAGGGGGCTGTCGCTGCCCTTGCCATCGTCCAGGGCGAAGGTCATGCCCCAGACCTGGGCTCGCTCTTCCTTGCTCAGGGAGTCGAAGAACTCCATGAAGCCCGGCACCAGGTCGAGCTTGGTCAGCATCAGGTAGATCGGGAAGCGCACGCCCAGCTGGGTGTACAGCTCCTGGATCCGCAGGCGGATCGCCGCCGCATGGGCCGCTCGCTCGGCTTCACTGCCCAGCAGCAGGTCGGACAGGCTGATGGCCACGAAGGCGCCATCGATCGGCCGCCGCGAACGCTGGGTCTTGAGCAGGTCGAGAAAGCCCAGCCAGGCCGCCTTGTCGACGTTGGCATGGCTGTCCTGGGTGGTGTAGCGGCCGGCGGTGTCCAGCAGCACGGCCTGGTCGGTGAACCACCAATCGCAATTGCGCGTCCCGCCGACACCACGCACGGCGCCGGCACCCAATTGTGCCGCCAGGGGGAAATGCAGGCCGGAGTTGACCAGCGCGGTGGTCTTGCCCGAGCCGGGCGGACCGATGATCACGTACCACGGCAGTTCGTAGAGGTTGCGCCTCTCGTCACCGCCGAGCTTGGCCTTCTTCAGCAGCACCAGGGCCTCGTCCATGCGCTGGCGCAGGGCCGCCAGCTCCTCGGCGGTGGCCAGGCTGTCCGGGTCCGGTGGCGTGTCGGCCGCCAGGCTCTGCAAGACCTTGGCCGCATGCCGGCGGGCCTGGATGATGCGAAACACCCGGTAGGCGATCCACACCGCGAAAATGAAGATGATCAGCGCCCAGCGCCGGCCTTCCGGCACCAGGAACTCCAGCAGCGGGCCGATGAACCAGATGATCAGGCTCAGGGCGATCAGGCCCAGCAGCGGGATCACCCAGCGAATCACAAAACTGAAAAACGCCTTCACTCGACCCCCTCCGCCAATACGCTGATTTCTACCCGACGATTACGCGCCCGCCCTTCGGCAGTGGCATTGGTGGCCAGCGGTTCGGTATCGCTGCGGCCTTCGGCGCTGAAGCGTGCCGGTTGCCCGGTCTTCGCCACGAGGATCTCCTGCACCGATTCGGCGCGGGCCTGGGACAGCTTCCAGTTGGAGGGGAAGCGCAGGGTGGCGATCGGCCGATTGTCGCTATGGCCGGTGATCCGTACCTGGCCCTTGACCTTGCGCACGGCATCGGCGATGCGCAGCATCAACGGCTGGTACTCGTCGCGGATGCTGGCGCTGGCGGAAGCGAACAGCTCGTCGCCACGGATGGTCACCACCGAGCGGTCGGCGGTGTCTTCCACCGCCACGCGCCCGGCACGGATATCGTCGGCCAGGAACCCGGAAAGGCGCGGACGCTCCACCACCTTGGGCTGGATCACCGGACGGTCCAGGGTCTGCACCGGGATCTCGCCCAGGGCATGGATATTCTTGAACACCGGCTCGGCATCCGCCGCCAGCTTCAGGCGCAGGCCGAACAGCAAGGCCAGCAGCAACGCCACACCGATGGCGATGCCGACCCAGGGCGGCATGAACTGGGCCAGGCGGTCCCGGGCCACGGTCACTCCGCGCCAGTGGGGCGACAGCTCGCGCTCATGTTCGCCACGGGCGCTGCGAATGGTCGCCGCAGTACGCTCGCGCAGGGCCTCGAGCTGGCTGCGACCGTCGATCATCACCCGATAGCGGCCTTCGAAACCCAGGCACATGCACAGGTACAAAAGCTCCAGCAGGTACAAACGCTCGCGCGGGCTCTGCAGGCAGTGCTCCAACAGCTGGAACACCTTCTCGCCGCCCCAGGCCTCGTTGTGCACGGTGATCAACAGGCTCTGCTTGCCCCAGTCGCTGGTGCTGCCCCAAGGCGTGCTCAGCACCGCCTCGTCCAGGGCGGTACACAGCGCATAGCGGGCCAGCAACACATCGTTGCGCGGTACGCCAGCGGCCTCGGCGCGCTCCTCGAACTGGCGCAGGTAGGCCAGCAGTTGCGCCCTCAGGCTGGCCGGCGCCGGATGCGCCAGGGTGCTGCGCAGGCGGGTGAGCAATGCCAGCAACGGGCCAGCAGCGCTCTCCAGGGGGTTCAGGCCCTGGGCCTGGCCGGAAGCCAGCGGCGCCGCCGGCATCGCCAGCGAGGGCGCCGGAGCGGCTGCCGGGCGTCCGGGCTCGGGCGCGCGACCACCGGGGCGCGGCATGAATTGGGTGCGGTCGTTGGCCGGGGACGGCTGCCCTGCCGAATCGTCGAACGGATGCATCGCGACTTATCCTCGAATGGCCCAGAAGGCCAGGTTCAACCCCGGGAATTCCCCAGCGACGTGGAAGGCGAAACCACCGGAATGGGCCAGCTGCTTCCAGTGCTCGCTGCCGCGATCGAGTTCGTAGTAGGTCGAACCCGCGTGATACGGCAACTGGCGTGGCGCCACCGGCAGCGGCAGCAGGCCGATGCCCGGCAGTTGCAGGTTGACCAGGTCGCGGATGTGCTCCACCGAACCGACCTTGCTCTGCTGGGCGAAACGCCCGCGCAGGGTCTCGCCGGGCACGTCGGCGCGCACCACCAGGATGAAGCTGGCGTTGTCCAGCAAGGTCCGGTCGGCCAGCATCGCCACGTGCACGCCGTAGGCCTTCTCGACGATCGGGATCGGCGTGGCCTTGCTGTCGATCAGCATCGACAGGGCCTCGCGCAGCGCCTGCATGACCGGGGCGTAGCTCAGCGCCAGCTCGTCATGCTGGTACTGCGGGAAATCCAAGGGGCGTCGGCTGCTGCTGGAAAAGGTCGAGAACTCGCCGGCCAGGCCCACCAGTTCGCTATAAAAGCGCTCCGGATGCAGCGGGCTGATCTGGTTCAGGTGGCTGATCAACGGCTGTGCGCGGTTGACCAGTTGCAGCAGCATGAAGTCGGCGATTTCCGAAGCGCCACCGGCCCCCGAGGCCACCACGCGTCCGGCCAGGGCCTCGCCACGCTGGTGCAGCAGCCCCAGCAGTTCGCTGCGAAAGGCGCTCAACGGCTTGGAAGCCGCCACATCCAGCAACGGCGGGATGTAGCTGTCGTCCAGCACCAGGGCGCGGTCGGCACGCTTTTCCTTGATCCGCACCACGCCGACGGCGGCGTAGTCGCTCAAGCCGTCCTGGGCCGTGAGCAGGCGCAGGGCCCGTGACCCCACGGCCACCGGCGCGCGGTTTTCGAAGGCGGCGTTATCGTCACGCACCTCGCGCACCTGGCTCAGGTAGCGCGCCCCGCCCAGCTCCTCGCCTTCGTCCACGGTGTCCCGGGCGCCCGCGCGCTTGAGCGGCAGGGCCAGGTACACCAGGCCATCGCGCAGGTTGTCGTCGATGCTCAGCGGGCTCGGCGCCAGGTCGTCATGAGGAATGTTGAACGGCGTGCCGTCGGGCAACAGGCCACGGGCGCTGATGATCGCCAGCTTGCCCTGGGCCAGCAGGCCCTGGTCGATACGCAGCTCGGAAAACCCCCAGGCGCCGGTCGCCAGCGGACGGCTGCGAGCGTCGATGAGGTTCTCCAGGTAACGGTCGTGCTGCTGGAAGTGCTGGGTTCCAATGAACATGCCTTCCGACCAGACCACTCGATTGTTCCAGGACATGGTTGCTCCGATTGCCTATTGGGCGGGGCTGGATGGGGACGCCGCGAGTTCGGCGCTGACCGCGCGCAGGTCGAGGCTGATCTGATATGCGTTGTTCAGGTGTGCCGCGGTATTGACGCTGACCCGCCACTGGGCCCGGTCGATCTCGCGAAAGCCCACCAGCAAGCCGACCTGGCGGGTGGCCGGGTCCAGGGTGCGCTTGAGGGTGAACTGATCGCCCGGCTGCACCAGCACTTCATCCTGGTCGATCAGGTCGGGGCCGAGGGTTGCCGGGGCGCGTTCCGCCAGGGCGAAGTAATCGGCACGCATGAAGGCCGCCGGGTTCTTCAGTTCGAAGATCCGTACCCGCACCGGCGTGCTGCTGCCGTCAGGGCTGGGATTGAGCCCGGGCGTGGCCTGGAAATGCAGCTCCACCGAAGTGGCGCCGGGACCGTCCTTGGCCGGATCGGCCGCTGGTGGCGGGGTGTCCTTGGCACAAGCCGCCAGTACCAGCATGGCGACCAATGTCAGTAATCGTTGAATCATCCTGCGTCCTCAATGACGTGTCAGCTGTCCGTGTATCCGTGTCTGGGGGTTTCCAGGGGCGCTCAGGAGCGGCGCAACCGGTGGGTGTGTTCTTCGTAGGCGCGACTGAACTCGCGACCGAAGAGGTCCTGGAAATCATCCTGGGCCTCCTGGGAAATCTGCTTGTAGAGCGCGGTGAACTGCTGCCAGTTCTGCGCCTGGCGCGAACCGCCGAAGAGGTTGCCCAGGCCGCCGGGCTTGCTCATGCGGGCTTCCAGTTCGCTGGGCTCGAAACGCCCGAGCAGGTGCTTGATGGCCGCTTCCACGCCGGCCATGACCGCCAGCTGGTGGGCGCGCAAATCGTCGAAGCTGTCCTGCACCGCCTGGTCCGGGGCCATGAACGCCTGGCTGCTGTGACGCAGCAGCAAAAGCATCGCCTCATCGACATTCGGCGCGAATTTCAGCGGGTTGTTCTCCACTGGGCGGATCATCGTCTGCTGCATGCGAAATTCGCCCTTGAGGCTACTGCGGGCACGCAACACGTCGATCAGCCCCTCGACCATCAGCCGATAACTGCGGCCCAGGCTTTCCATCTGCGCCGCGGCCTGTTGCGGATCGATACGCAAATGCTCCAGGCCAGCGCCACGCAGGAACGCTTGCAGCAGGTCGGTTTGCGGCACCGGCTCGCTGGCTGGCGCGATGGCCGGCGAAGCGACCGGGGCGGCAACAGGTGCAACAGGTGCAACAGGTGCAACAGGTGCGACTGGCGCAACGGCCACGGGTTGCGGTTGCGGTTGCGGCTCCTCGAATGGCGTGGCGAACTCGCCGATATCAGGGAACGGCGTCGCCGCCGGCGGCACTGGCAGGACGGCCTCGGGCAGCGGTACCGGCACCGGCCTGGACGGCGTCTCGGCGAACAGGTCCCAGTCTTCCGGGATCATCCCCACCCCTTGGGGCGCTGGCGCCACCGGCGGCACCTGGGGCAGCGGCTGGGGAATGGCGGTAGGCGTCGGCGGCCGGAAGTCGTGCTGCTCGGCAGGGACATGGTCGGGCTGGGTCGCCGGCGGGGTCGCGCCCGGGGCCAGGAAGTCGAACAGATCGGGAAAGGTGTCCTGGGCCGAAGCGCCCTGGAAGTGCGCCACCGGCGCCATGGAGATCGGCTCGATCGGCGTCGGCGGCGCCGCCTGGCGGCCCATCAGCGCCTCGAAGCTGTTGGCGTTGTTCCCGGCGAAAGCCTCGGCCTGGGACCGGCTCATGCTGAAATCGATTCGCGCGCTGATCTCGTAATCGCCGATCCGAATGACTTCGCCATCTTCCAGTAGCTCGCTGGCGCCTCGACGCATGCGGATACCGGCGCGGACTAACTCCACACCATTAGTACTGTTATCGGTCAAATAATAGCGACCATCCTTGTATTGGATGACGCAATGTCGCGCAGAGACTAAGCGCTCGGGATCGGGAAGTACCCAGTCGTTATCAGAACTACGGCCAATTGCCATCACTCCCTGGTCCATTAGTTTCTCAGGGCATTGACCGGGGGTAATCTTATGATAACTAGTGATAGTCAAACACAGCGACATCGCGCCTCCTTGCTGTACTTCCGCGTGCGAACCGGCGTTGGGTAAAAAGTTCCGTAAAAAGATGAAAAACCCGCAAAAATCCCTTAAATCGCGCAGTTCACAGCACGTCCGCTCAACTTAACCGACACAGATGACAAAAGCCTTTCTTCCCGCCAAAGTCTGACCCACCGGTCAAGGGGTCAATAAAGGCGACATAACACTGTCATGCAGGCCGAATAGCTTACCTTGACAAGGCACAACTACTACACCAAAAATGCACAACTTCTTGAACACGGATGATGGCTCACTAGTATCAACGAGTCTATATAAACCAAGAAATGTGCGCGAGTTCACAATTAACTAGCGCATTAACTGCCTGACTGTCCTGCAGGCTGATAGGGAGATCGAACCAGGTGGATGTACCGATGTTGCTCGCTGCGATTTCAGCAACTTCGCCTTGTGGCGAAGACCTGGAATACGACGCGGATTTCTTGCATCTGGAGCGGTCCGCCCAGGGCCAGCCCGAGCGCAGCATGGGCGACTCGATCCTTCCGGCCGAACCGCCGGAGTGGCGCGGCATCCAGCAGCAGAGCCTGGACTTGCTGTCTCGCAGCAAGGACCTGCGCATCACCCATTTCCTACTCCAGAGCACCCTGGCCCTCGAAGGCCTGCCGGGCCTGGCCACCAGCCTCGAGCTGATCGACGGCCTGTTGCGCGACTACTGGGAGCAACTGCATCCACGCCTGGACGCCGACGACGACAACGACCCTACCGTCCGTATCAACGCCCTCGCCGGCCTGGCTTCCGATACCACCATCGGCCTGCTGCGCGACGCCATCCTCACCCGTTCCCGGACCTTCGGCCCGGTCAGCGTGCGGGCCGCCCTGAATGCGGCCGGCTTGCAGCACTTTTCCGGTGAGAGCCTGGGCTCCGACCATCTGGCCGGCGCGCTGCAAGACAGCGACCCGGAGCACCTGGATGCCATTCGCCACGCCTTGAGCAGCGCTCGCTCGGCGGTCGAGTCCATCGAAAAGCAGGTCAGCGAACAGGTCGGCTCCGCCAGTGGCGTGGACCTCAGCGCCCTCAAGCAACCGCTGCGCCTGGCGTTGCAGGTGCTGGGCCAGCACGCTCCGCAGGCGGCCGACAGCCCCGCCGAAGCCGAGGTCGAGCCAGCACCCGGCCAAGAGCCCAGCGCCCCCACGGCGCCGGCCCAGCCCCGGGTTTCGGGGGAGATCAACAGCCGCGACGACGTGCTGCGCAGCCTCGACCGGCTGCTGGCCTACTACAGCCGCCACGAGCCTTCGAGCCCGTTGCCGGTGTTGCTCAACCGGGCCAAGAACCTGGTCAACGCCGACTTCGCGGCCATCGTGCGCAATCTGATCCCCGACGGCATGTCCCAATTTGAAAACCTGCGCGGTCCCGAATCCGACTAATCGCGGACGGACCGAACAGTAACGTCAACGGCAATCACCGACCGACGCCAACACCGTCGCAGCAGCGACCAGGAGCACAACGTGGCGAAGCAAAGTTCTCAGAAGTTCATCGCGCGCAACCGCGCGCCCCGGGTACAGATCGAATACGACGTCGAACTCTACGGCGCCGAGAAAAAGGTCCAGCTGCCCTTCGTCATGGGTGTCATGGCCGATCTGGCGGGCAAGCCGGCCGAGCCCCTGGCCGCCGTGGCCGACCGCAAGTTCCTGGAAATCGACGTCGACAACTTCGACTCGCGCCTCAAGGCGATGAAGCCACGGGTGGCGTTCCACGTGCCCAACGAGCTGACCGGCGAAGGCAACCTGAGCCTGGACATCACCTTCGAGAGCATGGACGACTTCAGCCCTGCGGCGGTGGCGCGCAAGGTCGACTCGCTGAACCAGCTGCTGGAAGCCCGTACCCAGCTGGCCAACCTGCTGACCTACATGGACGGCAAGACCGGCGCCGAAGAAATCATCATGAAAGCCATCAAGGATCCGGCGTTGCTCCAGGCCCTGGCGAGTGCGCCAAAGCCTGTGGACTCCGAGCCTAACGCTTAATCAGGACCAACGATCATGACCGAATTGATGCGTGACAATCAGGCCCAACCCGGCGCCACCGAACAGGCCAGCGAATTCGCCTCGCTGCTGCTGCAAGAGTTCAAGCCCAAGACCGAACGCGCTCGCGAAGCCGTGGAAACCGCGGTCCGCACCCTGGCCGAACAGGCCCTGGCGCAGACCGACCTGGTGTCCAACGACGCGATCAAGTCGATCGAGTCGATCATCGCGGCCATCGACGCCAAGCTCACCGCCCAGGTCAACCAGGTGATCCATCACCCGGAATTCCAGCAGCTGGAAAGCGCCTGGCGCGGCCTGCACTACCTGGTCAACAACACCGAGACCGACGAGCAACTGAAGATCCGCGTGCTCAACATCTCCAAGCCGGAGCTGCACAAGACCCTGAAGAAATTCAAGGGCACGGCCTGGGACCAGAGCCCGATGTTCAAGAAGATGTACGAAGAGGAATACGGCCAGTTCGGCGGCGAGCCCTACGGCTGCCTGGTGGGCGACTACTACTTCGACCAGTCGCCACCGGATGTCGAGCTGCTGGGCGAGCTGTCCAAGGTCTGCGCGGCCATGCACGCGCCGTTCATCTCCGCGGCTTCGCCGACCGTGATGGGCATGGGCTCGTGGCAGGAACTGTCCAACCCACGGGACCTGACCAAGATCTTCACCACCCCGGAATACGCCGGCTGGCGCTCCCTGCGTGAATCGGAAGACTCGCGCTACATCGGCCTGACCATGCCGCGCTTCCTGGCACGCCTGCCTTACGGCGCCAAGACCGACCCGGTGGAAGCCTTCGCCTTCGAAGAAAACACCGACGGCGCCGACAGCTCCAAGTACACCTGGGCCAACGCGGCCTACGCCATGGCGGTGAACATCAACCGTTCGTTCAAGCATTTCGGCTGGTGCTCGCGGATCCGCGGCGTGGAGTCCGGCGGCGAGGTAGAGAACCTGCCGGCGCACACCTTCCCCACCGACGACGGTGGCGTGGACATGAAGTGCCCGACCGAGATCGCCATCTCCGACCGGCGCGAGGCGGAACTGGCCAAGAACGGCTTCATGCCGCTGCTGCACAAGAAGAACACCGACTTTGCGGCCTTCATCGGCGCCCAGTCGCTGCAGAAACCGGCCGAGTACGACGATCCGGACGCCACCGCCAACGCCAACCTGGCCGCGCGCCTGCCGTACCTGTTCGCCACCTGCCGCTTCGCCCACTACCTCAAGTGCATCGTGCGCGACAAGATCGGCTCCTTCAAAGAGAAGGACGAGATGCAGCGCTGGTTGCAGGACTGGATCCTCAACTACGTCGATGGCGACCCGGCGCACTCCACCGAGACCACCAAGGCCCAGCACCCGCTGGCCGCGGCGGAAGTGGTGGTCGAGGAAGTCGAAGGCAACCCGGGCTACTACAACTCCAAGTTCTTCCTGCGCCCGCACTACCAGCTCGAAGGACTGACCGTTTCGCTGCGCCTGGTTTCCAAGCTGCCATCGGCAAAAGGCGCCTGACACCCCAACTAGCGGCCACTGCCCGAACGCCGGCAGCGGCCGCCAAGCTGAACAAACATCGTGGCAAGGGCCACACAGGGAGAAAACATGGCTGTTGATATTTTCATCAAGATCGGTGACATCAAGGGCGAGTCCATGGACAAAGCCCACAAGGACGAAATCGACGTGCTGAACTGGAGCTGGGGCATGTCCCAGTCCGGCAACATGCACGTAGGCGGTGGCGGCGGCGCGGGCAAGGTCAACATCCAGGACCTGTCGCTGACCAAGTACGTCGACAAGGCTTCGCCGAACCTGATGATGCATTGCTCCAGCGGCAAGCACATCGACAAGGTGCGCCTGACCGTGCGCAAGGCCGGCGGTGAAAGCCAGGTCGAGTACATGATCATCGACCTGGAAGAAGTGCTGATCACTTCCCTGAGCACCGGCGGTTCGGGCAGCGATGATCGCCTGACCGAAAACATCACCCTGAACTTCGCCCAGGTGGCGGTCGAGTACCAGCCGCAGAAAGCCGACGGCACCAAGGACGGCGGCCCGATCAAGTACGGCTGGAACATCCGCTCGAACACCAAGCGCTGATCCACTGCGGCCGCATCGCAGGCAACCGGCCCGGGCAACGTCCCGGGTCTCGTGGCCTGCGACAGCGGCTACAGGTTGGCGCGTTTTGAGGCTGCATTCATTTTCCTGACGTCCTGCCTGCGCAATCCGATCCTGGAGCGAACCCCGTGGTAACCGACATCGCCGCCCGCGATCGCTTGCAACCTTCCCTGCTGGATCGTCTGACCGACGACGAACCCGGCAACCTGAAAGAAAGCCCGGACAAGCGCGTCCTGTCCCTGAGCCAGCTCAAGGCCTCGGTCCTGCGCGATCTCGCCTGGCTGCTCAACACCACCTCATTGCTCGAAGCCGACGCCACCCTGCACACCCCCGCCGGCACCTCGGTGGTCAACTACGGCCTGCCGGCCCTGGCCGGGTACAGCGCGTCGAGCATCGATATACCGGCCCTGGAGAACCTGATCCACCAGGCCATCGCCACCTTCGAACCGCGGATCCTGCGCAACACCTTGCGGGTCCGTGCGCGCACCGCGCCTGGCGAGATGAACCACAATGCCCTGAGTTTCGAGATCGAAGGCGACCTGTGGGCGCAGCCGATGCCCCTGCGCCTGTTGCTGCAAACCGACATGGACCTGGAATCCGGACATGTCCGGGTGGTCCAGGGCGACTCCCGGAGGCGCTCATGAACCCGCGCCTGCTGGACCTGTACAACCAGGAACTGCACCACGTGCGCGAGAGCGCCGCGGAGTTCGCCAAGGAATACCCGAAGATCGCCAGCCGCCTGACCCTGTCAGGCATGGACTGCGCCGACCCGTATGTCGAGCGCCTGCTGGAAGGCTTCGCCTACCTGGCGGCACGGGTGCAACTCAAGCTCGATGCCGAATACCCGACCTTCACCCATAACCTGCTGGAGATCGCCTACCCGCACTACCTGGCGCCGACCCCGTCGATGACCGTGGTGCAACTGCAGGCCGATCCCGATGAAGGCAGCCTGGGCAGCGGCTTTACCCTGGAGCGTGGCACCAGCCTGCGCGCGGCCCTGGGTCGCGACACCCAGACCTGCTGCGAATACCGCACCGCCCACCCGGTGACCCTGTGGCCGCTGCAGGTGAGCCAGGCCGAATACTTCGGCAACCCCTCGGCGGTGCTCGGGCGCCTGGCCGCCAGCGAACCCAAGGCCAAGGCCGGGCTGCGCCTGACCCTGCGCACCGGCGCCGAGCTGCCATTTTGCAGCCTGGCCCTGGACGAGCTGCCGCTGTACCTGAACGGCAACGACGAGCTGCCGTTCCGTCTCTACGAACAACTGCTGGGCAACGCTTGCGCGATCTTCGCCCGGGCTCCGGGTGGCGACTGGGTCGAACGCCTGCCCCAGGACGCCCTGCGCTCGCGGGGTTTCGACGACCGCGACGCGGCGCTGCCGGTGGTGCCCCAGGCGTTCCAGGGCTATCGCCTGCTGCAGGAATACTTCGCCCTGCCCAACCGCTTCCTGTTCGTCGAGTTCGCCCAGCTGGGCCGCGCGGTACAGCGTTGCACCGGCCAGGAGCTGGAGCTGATCGTGCTGTTCGAGCGCTTCGAACAGAGCCTGGAAGGCAGCGTCGGCAGCAACCAGTTCGTGCCCTTCTGCACCCCGGCGATCAACCTGTTTCCCAAGCGCCTGGACCGTATCCACTTGTCCGACCGGGTCAACGAGCACCATGTGATCGCCGACCGTACCCGGCCGATGGACTATGAAGTGCACTCGCTGAGCACCCTCAGCGGCCACGGCACCGGCCCGGAGCAGCCGTTCCTGCCGTTCTATGCGGTGCGCGACCCGTCACGCTACGGCCGCGACCAGGCCTACTACATCCTGCGGCGCGAGCCCCGGGTGCTGTCCAGCGACCAACGCCGCAACGGCCCGCGCTCGACCTACATCGGCAGCGAATCCTTCGTCAGCCTGGTGGACAGCCAGCAGGCACCCTATCGCCATGACCTGCGCCAGCTCGGGGTCAGCGCCCTGTGCACCAACCGCGACCTGCCGCTGTTCATGAACGTGGGCAGCGGCAAGACCGACTTCACCCTGGCCGACAGCGCCCCGGTGCAGGCCATCCGCTGCCTGGCCGGACCGAGCCGGCCACGTCCCAGCCACGCCCATGACGGCAAGGCCTGGCGCCTGATCAGCCAGTTGTCGCTGAACTACCTGTCGCTGAGCGAGCAGGGCCAGGGCGCGGCGGCCCTGCGCGAATTGCTGCGCTTGTATGGCGACAGCAACGACGCGGCCCTGCAACTGCAGATCGAAGGCCTGCGCGAAGTCAGCAGCAAGGCGGTGACCCGGCGCCTGCCGATGCCCGGGCCGATCGTCTTCGGACGGGGCCTGGAGATCACCCTGGAATTCGATGAAAACGCGTTTCGCGGCACCGGAGTGTTCCTGCTCGGGGCAGTGTTCGAACGCTTCCTGGCACGCTACGTGTCGATCAACAGTTTTACCGAAACGGTGATCCGTACCACCGAACGCGGCGAGATCATGCGATGGAAAGCCAAGCCCGGACGTCGTCCGACTCTTTGAATACGCTGGCGGCGATGCACGCCGAGCCCTGGGAGTACGACTTCTTCCAGGCCCTGCGGCGTATCGAATGCCTGTCGCCGCAACTGCCGCGCTTCGGTCACTCCCTGCGCCTGGCGGACGATCCGCTGCGCCTGGGCCAGCAGGCCGATTGCACCTTCGCCCCGGCGACCCTGGCTTCGGTCACCCCCGGCAACGATGGCGCCAGCACCCGCCTGGAGCAGTTCTTCTTCGGCCTGGGCGGGCCCAACGGGCCGATGCCGCTGCACTTCACCGAATACGTGCGCGAGCGCCAGCGCAACAACGCCGACAGCACCAGCAAGCGCTTCCTGGACGTGTTCCACCATCGCCTGTTGAGCCTGTTCTATCGCGCCTGGGCCGAAGCCCGGCCAACGGTCAGCCACGACCGCCCGGACGACGACTACTGGTCGGCGCGCCTGGCGGCCTTGAGTGGCCGTGGCATGCAAAGCCTGCTCAAGCAGGGGCTGATCGCCGACACCGCCAAGCTGCACTACAGCGGCCACCTCTCGGCCCAGACCCGCTACCCCGATGGCCTGCGGGCGATCATCGGCGAGTATTTCGGCCTGCCGGTGGCGATCGAGGAATACGTCGGCCAGTGGCTGGAGTTGCCCGAGCGCAGCCGGGTCGGGGTCCAGGCCCACCAGTTGGGAGTGGACTTCTGCCTGGGCAGCCATGTCTGGGATCGCCAGCACAAATTCCGCATCCGCCTCGGCCCGCTGAAGCTGGACGACTACCTGGGGATGCTCCCCGACGGCCAGCAGTTCAAGGAACTGGTGGCCTGGGTCGCCGAATACCTGGGCCACGAACTGGACTGGGACCTGAACCTGGTCCTGCGCAAGGACGAGGTCCCCAAACTGCAACTCGACGGCCGCCAGCGCCTGGGTTTCAACACCTGGCTCGGGCGCCCCGGCAGCGATGCCGAAGACCTCATTCTGGCCCGGCACTACGCCGATCAGGCCACTTCCTCACAAACACCAAGGAGCACAGAGCATGGGTGAAATCAGTCGCGCGGCGCTGTTCGGCAAACTCAACAGCGTTGCCTACAAAGCCATCGAAGCCGCCACGGTCTTCTGCAAGTTGCGGGGCAACCCCTATGTGGAGCTGGCCCACTGGTTCCACCAGTTGCTGCAGCTGCAGGACTCGGACCTGCACCGCATCATCCGCCAGTTCAACCTGGAGCCGGCGCGCCTGGCCAAGGACCTGACCGAGGCCCTGGACCGCCTGCCCCGAGGCTCGACCTCGATCACCGACCTCTCGTCCCACGTCGAGGAAGCGGTGGAGCGCGGTTGGGTCTACGGCAGCCTGATGTTCGGCGAAAGCCAGGTGCGCACCGGCTACCTGGTGATCGGCATCCTCAAGACCCCAAGCCTGCGCCATGCGTTGCTGGGGCTGTCCAAGGAGTTCGACAAGATCAAGGTCGAGACCCTGGCCGAACGCTTCGACGAATACATCGGCGACTCGCCGGAAAACGCCCTGGCCGCCAGCGACGGCTTCAATGCCGGCGCGGTGCCCGGCGAAGCCAGCGGCGCCATGGCCCCCAGCGCCCTGGGCAAGCAGGAAGCCCTCAAGCGCTTCACCGTGGACCTGACCGAACAGGCCCGCAGCGGCAAGCTCGACCCCATCGTCGGCCGTGACGAAGAGATCCGCCAGCTGGTGGACATCCTCATGCGCCGCCGGCAGAACAACCCGATCCTCACCGGCGAGGCCGGGGTGGGCAAGACCGCCGTGGTCGAGGGTTTCGCCCTGCGCATCGTCGCCGGCGACGTGCCACCGGCGCTCAAGGACGTCGAACTGCGTAGCCTCGATGTCGGCCTGCTGCAGGCTGGCGCCAGCATGAAGGGCGAGTTCGAACAGCGCCTGCGCCAGGTCATCGAGGACGTCCAGGCTTCGCCCAAGCCGATCATCCTGTTCATCGACGAAGCCCACACCCTGGTCGGTGCCGGTGGCGCCGCCGGCACCGGTGACGCGGCCAACCTGCTCAAGCCGGCCCTGGCCCGCGGCACCCTGCGCACCGTGGCCGCCACCACCTGGGCCGAGTACAAGAAGCACATCGAGAAGGACCCGGCCCTGACCCGGCGCTTCCAGGTGGTGCAAGTGGCCGAGCCGTCGGAAGACAAGGCGCTGTTGATGATGCGCGGCGTGGCCTCGACCATGGAACAGCACCACCAGGTGCAGATCCTCGACGAAGCCCTGGAGGCGGCGGTCAAGCTGTCCCATCGCTACATCCCGGCGCGCCAGTTGCCGGACAAGTCGGTGAGCCTGCTGGACACCGCCTGCGCCCGGGTCGCCATCAGCCTGCATGCGGTGCCGGCCGAAGTGGACGACAGCCGCCGGCGCATCGAGGCCCTGGAAACCGAGCTGCAGATCATCGCCCGGGAACAGGCGATCGGCGTCGCCATCGGCCAGCGCCAGGTCAACAGCGAGAACCTGCTGGCCGCCGAGCGTGAGCGCCTGGCCGAGCTGGAAAGCCGCTGGAGCGAAGAAAAGACCCTGGTGGACGAGTTGCTGGCCACCCGTGCCCAACTGCGCGAGAACGTCGGCCTGGTGGACAGCGATGCGGGCGATGAAGGCCATGGCCTGCGCGAGAAGCTGGTGGACCTGCAACAACGCCTCAGCGCCCTGCAGGGCGAGAACCCACTGATCCTGCCGACCGTGGACTACCAGGCGGTGGCCTCGGTGGTGGCCGACTGGACCGGGATTCCTGTGGGTCGCATGGCCCGCAACGAAATCGAGACCGTGCTCAACCTCGACCAGCACCTGAAGAAGCGCATCATCGGCCAGGACCACGCCCTGCAGATGATCGCCAAGCGTATCCAGACGTCCCGCGCAGGCCTGGACAACCCCAACAAGCCGATCGGCGTGTTCATGCTCGCCGGCACCTCCGGGGTGGGCAAGACCGAGACCGCCCTGGCCCTGGCCGAGGCCATGTACGGCGGCGAGCAAAACGTCATCACCATCAACATGAGCGAGTTCCAGGAAGCCCACACCGTGTCCACCCTCAAGGGTGCCCCGCCCGGCTACGTCGGCTACGGCGAAGGCGGCGTGCTGACCGAAGCGGTGCGGCGCAAGCCCTACAGCGTGGTGCTGCTGGATGAAGTGGAAAAAGCCCACCCGGACGTGCACGAGATGTTCTTCCAGGTATTCGACAAAGGCGTCATGGAGGACGGCGAAGGCCGCATGATCGACTTCAAGAACACCCTGATCCTGCTCACCACCAACGCGGGTACCGAGCTGATCGCCGATGTCTGCAAGAACCCGCAGGACGTGCCGGAGCCGGAAGAGATCGCCAAGGCCCTGCGCCAGCCGCTGCTGGAGATCTTCCCGCCGGCGCTGCTGGGCCGCCTGGTGACCATCCCCTATTACCCGCTGAGCGACGAGATGCTCAAGGCCATCACCCGCCTGCAACTGGGGCGGATCAAGAAGCGCGTGGAGAGCACCCACAAGGTGGGCTTCGACTTCGACGATGCCGTCATCGATCTGATTGTCTCGCGCTGCACCGAGACCGAAAGCGGTGGCCGCATGATCGACGCCATCCTGACCAACAGCCTGCTGCCGGACATGAGCCGCGAGTTCCTCACGCGCATGCTCGAAGGCAAGGCCCTGGCCGGAGTGCGCATCAGCCAGCGGGACAACGAACTGCACTACGACTTCAGCGAGCCAAACTAAGCATCAGCGGCAGGCTTGTAGCCAGCAACTTGCAGCTTGCCGCTGCTTTCCCCCTCAACGAGACTGACGATGCTATTTCAGCAATCCACACGACTGGCGCAGGTCAACTGCCCCCTGGGCCCGGATGTCCTGCTGCTCAAGAGCATGGGCGGCGGCGAGGAGCTGGGGCGCCTGTTCGACTACCAGCTGCAGCTGACTTCCAGCGACGCGGCCATCGACCTCAACCAGCTGCTGGGCAAGCCCATGGGCTTGAGCGTGCAACTGGACGGCGGCGGCCAGCGGCATTTCCACGGCATCGTGGCGCGTTGCAGCCAGAACGTCGACACCGGCCAGTTCGCCAGCTACCAGGTGACGCTGCGACCCTGGCTGTGGTTGCTCAGCCGCACCTCCGACTGCCGGATTTTCCAGAACCTGAGCATTCCGCAGATCATCAAGCAGGTGTTCCGCGACCTGGGTTTCTCGGATTTCGAAGACGCCCTGAGCCGTCCCTACCGCGAGTGGGAATACTGCGTGCAGTACCGCGAGACCAGCTTCGATTTCGTCAGCCGGTTGATGGAGCAGGAAGGCATCTACTACTTCTTCCGCCACGAGAAGGACCGCCATGTGCTGGTGCTCGCCGACGCCTACGGCGCCCACGGCAGCGTGCCCGGCTACGCCTCGGTGCCCTACTACCCGCGTGATGAACAGCAGCGCGAGCGCGACCACATCTTCGACTGGCACCTGGCCCAGGAAGTCCAGCCCGGCTCCCTGGAGCTCAACGACTACGACTTCCAGCGGCCCAGCGCGCGAATCGACGTACGCTCGGCCATGCCGCGTCCGCACACCGCCGGCGACTACCCGCTGTACGACTATCCCGGCACCTACGTGCAGAGCAGCGACGGCGAGCACTATGCGCAGACCCGCATCGAGGCCCTGCAAAGCCTGCACGAGCGCATCGAGCTCAGCGGCAACGCCCGTGGCCTGGGAGTGGGCAACCTGTTCAGCCTCACCGGCTTCAGCCGCCAGGACCAGAACCGCGAGTACCTGATCGTCGGCATCCGCTACTACGTGGTCCAGGAAAGCCTGGAAAGCGGTGGCGGCGGCGGTGGCGCGCAGTTCGAAAGCCACCTGACCTGCATCGACTCCCAGCAGAGCTTCCGGCCCCTTTCCAGCACCCACAAACCGCTGGTTCAGGGCCCGCAGACCGCACGGGTGGTGGGCCCTTCCGGCGAGGAGATCTGGACCGACCAGTACGGCCGGGTCAAGGTGCACTTCCACTGGGATCGCCATGACCAGTCCAACGAAAACAGCTCCTGCTGGATCCGCGTGTCCCAGGCCTGGGCCGGCAAGAACTGGGGCTCGATGCAGATCCCGCGCATCGGCCAGGAAGTCATCGTCAGTTTCCTCGAGGGTGACCCCGACCGGCCGATCATCACCGGCCGCGTATACAACGCCGAGCAGAGCGTGCCCTACGACCTGCCGGCCAACGCCACCCAGAGCGGCATGAAGAGCCGCTCGAGCAAGGGCGGCTCGCCGGCCAACTTCAACGAAATCCGCATGGAGGACAAGAAGGGCGCCGAGCAGCTGTACATCCATGCCGAGCGCAACCAGGACATCGTGGTCGAGGTCAACGAGAGCCACTCGGTGGGCAACAACCGCAACAAGAGCATCGGCCACGACGAGTTCGTGACCATCGGCAACAAGCGGGTGCGCATCGTCCGGCACGTGGATGAACTGGCGGTGGGCGAGAAGAAACTCGACAGCATCGGCCAGAGCTACGTGATCGAGGTCGGCGAGCGCCTGCGCCTGGTCTGCGGCGCCAGCATCCTGGAGCTCAACGCCAGCGGCCAGATCAACCTGTGTGGGGTCAATATCAGCGTGCATGCCTCGGGCGATGCCGAAATCAATACCGGTGGCGTGCTGCACCTGAACAATGGCGGCGGCCCGGGAACCACCACCGAGGGCCAGGGCGTACAAGGCGCCATCACTGCCAAGGTCAACGCGGTCTTTCCCGCCCCCAAGGGTTAATCAAAGGACACATGGGTCATGACCTATCGCCTCAACGAACTGCAGTTCCAGCCGCCAGCCGGCGAACTGCAGGACGCCTCGATCAACATCCTCAAATTCCCGGCCCTGGGCACTTCGCTGATCGTCAGCCGCAGCCTGCTGGGCGACGGCGAAACCCTGGAGAACAGCCTGGCCAGCCAGTTGCAACGCCTGGAGCAGCAGGTGCAGGAGCTGCGCGCGCAAGAACCCAAGCCGGTGCTGGTGGGACCAGCCAAGGACATCCAAGCCATGGAGCTGCGCAGCCAGTTCACCAAGGGCAAGGAACGCGTATTCCAGTACCAGCTGGCGCTGGTGCTACCCGGCACCCGACAAATGCTCGCCATGAGCTACGTCAAGGCCCAGAAACTCGGCGACGCCGAAGCCGCGCATTGGCAGCAGATCAAGAACACCCTGGTCCTGGGCTGAGGTTCGCGCATGTCTGATGCACTCTGGGCCGCCCGCCTGGGCGACGGGCTGGAACACACCTCGATGATGGCCGACATCCTCGGCGGCGTACTGGAGGTCGCGGCCAACGTCGCCATCGGCACCCTGGCAACCATGGCAGTGGCCGCGGCAGCGGGCATCACCGTGGCCACTGGCGGCCTCGGTGCCTGCGTGCTAGGGCTGGTGGTGGGTGTGGTGGTCGGCGTGGTCATGAGCAAGACCGGCGCCGATAAGGGCTTGAGCAGTTTATGCGAGGACATAGGCAACGCACTGTTCCCGCCCTCGATCCAGGCCACCATCGCCAGCGGCTCGAAAAAAGTCCTCACCAACAACAAGCCGGCGGCCCGCGCGGCCGGTATCGCCCCGCCGTCGCAGATCAACGGCGACGGCGCCGAAGAAGGCGAAGCCACCGACACGCCTTCGGCCACCCCGGAGGAAGGCCCGGGCTTTCTCGACATGGCCACGGAATTTTTCTCGCAGATGTGGCGTCCCACCGTGGCCTCCCCGGCACCCGGCTCCCAGCCCAAGGACCTGGACCAGGTGACCTGCACCAAGCACCCGCCGATGCCTTTGCAGTACCTGGCCGAAGGCTCGGAGAAGGTCAGTATCGATGGCCAGCCGGCAGTGCGCAGCGGTGACCGCAGCACCTGCGACGCCAAGGTGGTGTCAGCCGGGCCGATCTCCCCCGACGTGACCATCGGCGGCGGTTCGGTGGTCGTACGCGAGATCCGCAGCGGCAAGACCCCGGGGGTGGGCCTGGCGGTGACCGTGCTGATGATGCTCAAGGGCGGCAAGGGCAAGTTCAAGGCCAACCTGCCGTGCATGCTGATGGCCGGGGTCAATTCGTTTGTCGTCAGCCAAGCCACCAATGCGCTGACCCAGGCTGTCGCCGGCTCGCCCAATCCGGTGCATGCCGCGACCGGGGCCAAGGTGCTGGGTGGTGAGGATGACCTGGACTTCGTCCTCCCTGGCATGCTGCCGATCGCCTGGCAGCGCTTCTATAACAGTCGCGATGAACGCCAGGACGGCCTGTTCGGGACCGGCTGGAGCGTGCCCTTTGAAGTCAACGTGCAGATCGAGACGCATCCCGAGGGAGGCGAACGGCTGCTTTACACCGATGAGCAGGGACGCCAGATCGACATGGGCTCGATTGCTCCGGGTGGCGCCATGTTCAGCCCCGGAACCGGACTGAGCGTGAGGCGCAATACCGATGGCCGCTTGCTGATCGAAAGCAGCGATGGCGTGTATCGGCTGTTCGAGCCCAGCCCTGGCAACCCGCTGCGACTGCGCCTGGGCCTGCTGGGGGATCGCAACGACAACAGAATCCATCTCGACTACGACCCGAGTGGACGCATCACCCGCCTGCGGGACAGTTTCGACCTGCTCCAGGTGGAGCTGATTCCCAGCAATCAATGGCCAGGACGGCTGGCGCGGATCGAGCGGTTGCATGCCGACCAGCAGCGCGAGGTCCTGGCCAGTTATGACTACGACACCCAGGGCAATCTCGCGCAGGTGCGCGATGCCAGCGGCCAAATCAGCCGTCACTTTGCCTACGACCCGCAGCAGCGCATGGTGGAGCACCAGTTGCCCACTGGCTTGCGTTGTTTTTACGCCTGGGACCGGGTCGACGAGCGCGAATGGCGTGTGGTGCGGCATTGGACCGACGCTGGTGACGAGTACCATTTCGACTATGACCTGCAAGCCGGCATCACCCGTATCACCGATGGCCTGCAGCGTCAGAGCTTGCGCAAGTGGAACACTCAGCACCAGATCACCGAATACCAGGACAAGCTTGGCCACGTCTGGCGGTTCCAGTGGAACGAAGAGCGCCAGTTACTCGGCGCCACGGACCCGCAGGGCGGCCAGTACCAATACAGCTACGACGAGACTGGCAACCTGTGTAGCCATGTCGATCCCCTGGGCCGCAACGAATCGACCCTATGGCTTGAGCATTGGTCGCTGCCGCTGACAGAAACCGATGCCGCCGGGAACAGCTGGAACTACCAGTACGACAAGTCTGGTAATTGCATTGGCGAAACCGACCCGCTGGGCAATACAACCCGCTATCGCTACGACAATCACGGTCGGGTGGTGGAAATCATTGATGCCGGTGGCAAGCGAAAGCAGTTGACCTGGAATGACCTGGGCCAGTTGCTCAAATACGTCGACTGCTCGGGCTACCCCACCCGTTTCAGTTATGACCGCCACGGCTATCTTCAGGTGGCGACCGATGCCCTCGGTGAACGCCAGGCCTTCGAGCACGACCCTCAGGGGCGTCTGCTGAGCATTCAACTGGCCGACGGCCGCATCGAGCGGTACCAGCGCAACACCGCAGGTCAATTGCTTTGCTACACCGATCCGGCGGGACATAGCAGCCGCTACGAATACGATCGGCGCGGCAAGCTCCAACTGCGCATCGATGCCCATGGCCGACGTGTCCACTTCAACTACGACAATTACGGGCGCCTGCAGACGCTGACCAACGAGAACGCCGAGAGCTACCGCTTCACCTGGGACGCCGCCGATCGACTGCTGGAGCAGCGCGACCTCGACGGCAGTGCCAGGCGTTTTGCCTACGACCCGATGGATAACGCCGTCAGGATGGAGTTCGCCCCGGCGCCTCAGGACGACGATCCAGCCTCGCCTCCCAGTACTCCTATCGTCCACCTGTTCGAACGCGACGCGGTGGGACGCATGCTCGCCAAAGTCACCGACGATGGTCGCAGCGAGTACCTGTACGACCCGCTTAATCAACTACTCGGCGTCACCTTTACCGACGGGCATGGCCAGAGCCGCTCATTGGGCTTTACCTACGACGCCCTGGGCCAGCTTCTGAAGGAGCAAAGCGCGGCGGGTCAGTTGCGCCACCACTACGACGAACTGGGCAACTTAACCCAGACCCAACTGGCCGATGGGCGCTGGATCAACCGGCTGTATTACGGCAGCGGTCATCTGCATCAGATCAACCTCGACGGCCAGCTCATCAGCGACTTCGAGCGTGATCGTCTGCACCGCGAGGTCCTGCGCACCCAGGGGCGGATCAGCACCCACAGCGAATACGACCGCACCGGCCGCTTGCGCTCGCGCATGCGGCGCCCCACGGGCCAGCAGCAACTGTTGTCGGCCTCCCGGGAAAGGCAGTTCGCCTACGACCCCGCCAATCAGCTGGTGGGGCGCATCGATCGCCTCCCCCAGGGCGAGCACCGGCAGTTGCTGCACTACGATGCCACTGGCCGGATCATTGCCACCCAGGACAGCCCACAAGGCACCAGCGAAACCTTCGCCTACGATGCTGCGGCCAACCTGCTGGACAGCCCGCAAGCCGGGGCCGGTCTGGTGGTCCACAACAAGCTGCTGACCTACCAGGACAAACGCTATCGCTACGATGCCTTTGGCCGGGTAGTGGAAAAACGCAGCGGCAGCCGGCGCGTCCAGCACCTGCGCTATGACGCGGAACATCGGCTGGTAGAAGTACGCACCCAGGATGGCGCCCGGGAAACCCTGGTGCGCATGGGCTATGACCCATTGGGGCGGCGGACCGAAAAGATCGAACTCGACTCTCAGGGTCAGGTACTGAACGAAACCCACTTCACCTGGAATGGCTTACGCCTGTTGCAGGAACGGAAAAACGGCCTGAGCAGCCTCTATCTGTATGCCGACGAGGGCCATGAAGTGCTGGCGCGAGTCGACGGTATCGGCGCACAACAAAAGGTCCGCTATTACCACAATGATCTCAACGGCTTGCCCGAACAGTTGACGGAGGCCGACGGGCATGTACTTTGGCAGGCTCGCTATCGGGTCTGGGGTAACTGTCTCGAAGAGCAGCGCGAAGCTCATTTCCTCGAAGAGCAGAACCTGAGATTCCAGGGACAGTACCTGGACCGGGAAACCGGGTTGCACTACAACACCTTGCGTTTCTATGACCCGGATATAGGCCGCTTTACCACACCTGATCCGATTGGCCTGGAAGGTGGCTTCAACCTTTACCTCTATGGACCAAACACGGCCACCTGGATCGATCCCCTGGGTCTGACTGCCGAGGAACTCGGAAAGAACATGGCCAATGCCGGGCGACCGCTGGCACCGGGACAGACCCCGCACCATGCGGTCAAGGAGAATGCGACCAATATCTACGCCAAGAACTCACGCAAGATACTCGAGGACGCCAAACTGCACCCGGATATCCCAGAGAACGGCGCAAGGCTTTGGGGCACCCACCCCAACCAACTGGCCCAGCCTGGGCACCCAGGCAAGGACGCGGCGAAGGCAGCAGGCAACTATCACGGTGGAACCCATATTCACGGCAAGGAAAACGACAAGTTGCTGTACAAGATCCTCAAATCCGCCAAGCGCAAGAATCTGAACATGAGAAACGTGCTTGCCAACATCACGGGAAGAATGGAAAACGGCTCGTGGAAGAAATCCTTCAACGCCTGCGGGGGGAAATAACCCAATGAATGTCATGAACAACCCGGAGCTTGAAAGCCGGCGCAACACCCTCGGCGAGCTGTTCAAGCGTTATGGGCCGGAAGTTCACCAGCAATATCTGGCGATCAGGCAAACCGTGGTCCGCTGGGAGTATTCCCTTGGCCCGACCCTGGAGCTTATCCCCTTTGAACGCTTGATCCCCAGCGTCATCAAGGAGGGAAAACCCCTGGCATCGCTGAGCAAGGCCAATCGTGAATCGAAGAATCTGCAGACCTATGGCTTCGATGCCGACGGGCAACTGATCCTGAGCATCAGCCGCTTTGACAAGGACGTGCCCACCTATGGTGAAAACGTTCGCTATCGCCATCTGTTCGATGGCAAGTCGCTGATCGTCAATGCGCACATTCACGAGGCACGACCAGAGGAGTCGCGTCTGATGTCATTGTGCTGGACCTTTAGCGCCGATGACCTGAGTTACTACCTGTCCGTCACGCCGCCCAACAACTGGTACGTCCGCGTCGACCAGTTGCAAGCTGGACGCGTCGCCAGAGCATCGACCTTTGCCACCAGTTGGTTCAAACAGCTCGACTATGACCTCGGCTATGACCCGGATCAGACCCTGTCGACGGTCACGATCGGTGAGCACCTGCATTGGCAGCGCGGCAGCTGACAGAGGACAAGGCTGGCCGGGTCAGATCGCCGTACCGCGCCTCTTGCCCGGTTTGATGATCAGCAACTGGTCCAGCTCCTGCTTCCGGGCGCGGGTGACGAACTCCAGCGCGGCCTGCATATCCCTCTCGAACAACTCGAAAGTCGCCCGGTCGATGGTGTAGTACTCCTCGTAATCGACCACGCCGCTGCTGACCGGGAAGGAGAGGTAGTACTGACCGGAAATTTCTTCGACGCCCATCGAGAACAGCTCCTCACGACTGACGAACAGAGCGCTGAACTTCATATTGCTCCCTGGAAGCTGAAGATCGTCCCATTCAAGTCGAACTCAAGAGCTCTGGCGCCGGTCAAGGCCTCGCTGCCCACTCACTGGAGCCTGGCCGACTCTCTCCGCGGGAGCGTGGCTGCCAGGCTATTCAGCGCGTACTCCGCAACCTTTGCAGTCAGGCCACCGACGGCTGCGGCTTGAGGCTCTGCATGGCCTGCTTCCAGGCTGGCTCGTGATGGGGCAGGTCGTTGACCGTGGTGGTCAGGGTGGTGATCAGTACCGCCGGCTTACGTTCGACGAACACCTGGCGCAACATCAGCTCGCGGCCTTCGCGCTTCCAGCTGTAGTCCAGCAACACGGCGGCGTGGCCGTGCATGTCGAAGTCCCAGCGCTTGATCAGGCTGAAGCCTGGCAGTTGCTGCTCGGCGCTGCTCAGTTGCCGGGCTACGTAGTCGCTGAAGGAGGCGTCGCCCTGGCTCGGGTCGCGGCTGATGACGAAACTGGCTTCCTGGGCACCGCCGACCGCGGGCAGCTTGAAGATGTTGATGCTCTGGTCCTGCCAGGAGTCAGGAATGTCGAGATCGGCTTCTTGGAGACGGTAAGAGGACAAGGGCTGGCGTTCCATGCTGAAAAGGGAGGGTCGTTCTGCGGCAAATCTTCAAGCAATGCCCGGTAACAATCAAGGAACCCGTCGGCAACTTTGAACTAACACAGCATCGTCCGTGCTGATGCACGGCCAGGGCTCAGCGCGCATCCAGGCAGGATGCATAGGCCTTGGCCAAGCGCCGATCGAACGTCAGGGCTTGAGGTTCCTCGGGATCGATGGTGACGTTCCACAAGGCTTGTCGCGCCACGTCATAACGGACCCAGCCGATGATCCCGCTACCGGAGGTTTCATAGAACAGCTGCAGGCTCAACTGCTGGCCATCATCCCGATCGACCAGAAGCTTGAGCTTGTCCGGGGTGGTGAAGTCACGGTAGGGATAATCACTGCTACGCACCATCTTGGTGAGGTAGCCGTAGCAGCCCTGGCCCGGAGCCGACTCATCGGCCTGGACGGAAAAAACGCTGCAAGCGATCAGCAGGCCAAGGCCGGCCAGGTTCAGGTGCCGCATGATTGCCCCTTCAGGGTCAGGGTCTGGACCTGATCGTTGATTTCGATGCGTGCCAGCACCTGGCGATCGTGGGACTCCTGGTACTCGCTGAAATTGTTGCGCTTGAGAATGTCCAGGGTGATCCGGATACCCGCGCCCAGATTCTGGTACTCGCTACGCTCCGGGCTTTGCACCGCGCCCGTGAGCTCCAGCAACTGGCCGCCGGTCTTGAGGTAGAGAAAACGCTGCGCCACCTCCACCAACAAGCGCGGGGCCTTGGGCGCCACGCTGTAGTCTTCGCGAGCCAGGGAGTAACCGCAGATCCAGGAGCCGGTGTCGTCGTACTTCTGGCTGTGGAACCAGCTGAGGGCCTCGCGATAGCCAATCTGTTCCAGGCGCGGCTGGCTGCCGGCCAGAGCCGACGGCAGGCCCAGGGCCAGGAAACCGGCGACGCAGGCCGGGACGAACAGACGGCGCAGCAGGTCGGTCGATAGCGGGGAATTGTTGATCGAACGGGTCATCCTTGGCCTTGGGTCGCGACGCAAACAGGCGGGCATCCTAGCCACGCCCACAGGCCTTCGCAAGCCAAGCCTGCGATTTGTGGCAGGCAAAAAAATAGGCACCCGATGCGCTCGGCGTGCCTATTTTCCCCTGTGCGCCCCCGCTGGCGGGAGAGCACTCAATGCTTATGGATTGACGCTGTCTTTCAGCGATTTGCCAGGCTTGAATGCCACGGTGTTGCTGGCCTTGATCTTCACCGGCTCGCCGGTCTGCGGGTTCTTGCCGGTACGGGCGCCACGATGACGTTGCAGGAAGGTGCCAAAACCGACCAGGGTGACGCTGTCTTTGCGATGCAGGGCCCCGGTGATTTCCTCGAGGATGGCGTTGAGCACGCGGTTGGCTTGCTCTTTGGTCAGGTCTGCTTTTTCAGCAATGGCTGCGGCGAGTTCTGGTTTACGCATAGTGTGAAGCCTCTTTGACGGTTTTTTGTTGTTATGTCCGTGCTGTTCACGGGAACAGCGCCCAAGGCGCCGCAGGCTCTACACTGCGGCAGACGGGAGTGAGGATGGCACGCGCTGGAGAGTGGCGCCAGTCTCCGAGCGAGCTTTGTGAAGGCAAAAACCCGGTTATTCCGACAGAACGACCGGTATTCAGGCCAGCAGCGCCGGAAGCTCCTTGTTCAGGGCCAGTTTTTCCATCACCGCGGCCCCGGTCAGGGCATAGCCCAGCAACTGGCCGCTGGCGTCGCGGCACAGGGCCCGAACGTCGGCGCCCTGCCCTTCGGCGGTCCAGACGCCTTCCATGCCCCGTGGCGGCGGCGACACCACCAGCGGGCAGACCGGGGTCTTGACGGTGATCGGCATCGGGCCATAGCTGACCGCAGTCGGGTTGCCGGCCAGGGTCTGCGCCAGTGCCCGGGCGCAGCTCATCAGCGGCAGCACATACAGCAGGTTCAGGCCATCGACCTCGGCGCAGTCGCCCAGGGCGTAGATATTGGAGTGGGACGTCTTGAGCTCGCGGTCCACCACGACGCCGCGATTGACCATCAGCCCGGCAGCGGCGGCCAGGTCGATGCGCGGACGCAGGCCGATGGCCGAGACCACCAGGTCGCAGATGATCACCTGGCCATCGGACAGATGGGCCTCCAGGCCGTCGGCATTGCGTTGCAGGCGGTTGAGCACCGGGCCCAGGTGGAAGCGCGCGCCCAGGCTTTCCAGGCCGGCCTGGACCGCCGCCGCTGCCGCCGCAGGCAACAGGGTCGGCATGATCTGCTCGCAAGGCGCCACCAGGTCCACCTCGTAGCCACCGAGGATCAGGTCGTTGGCGAACTCGCAGCCGATCAGGCCGGCTCCCAGCAGCAGCACCCGGCGCTTGCCGGCTGCGGCGGCCCGAAAGCGCGCATAGTCTTCCAGGTCGTTGATCGGGAAGATCAGCTCGCCGGCATCGCCCTGCACCGGCACCCGCACGGTCTCGGCGCCCCAGGCCAGGACCAGATCGCGATAGACCACCGCTTCCTCGCCGATCCACAGGCGCTTGTGGCCCGGGTCGATGCCGCTGATCCGGGTATGGGTGCGCACCTCGGCCTTGAGCTGCTCGGCCATGGCGCCGGGCTCGGCCATGCTCAGGCCATCGGCGTCCTTGTTCTTGCCGAAGCCGGTGGAGAGCATCGGCTTGGAGTAGGAACGACCGTCATCGGCGGTGATCAGCAGCAGCGGCGTGTCGCCGTCGAGCTTGCGAAATTCCCGGGCCAGGTTGTACCCCGCCAGGCCCGTCCCTACGATCACTACCGGTGCGCTCATTCCCTGCTCCTTGTTATTGGTCATTGTCTGCAAAAGTCGATCAAGCGATCTCGATCATTTCGAAGTCGGTCTTGCTCACGCCACAATCCGGGCAGAGCCAGTCTTCAGGCACGTCCTCCCAACGGGTGCCCGGTGCGATACCGTCGTCCGGCCAACCTTCCGCTTCGTTGTAGATCAAGCCACAGACCACACACTGCCACTTCTTCATCGATGCATATCCTCGAGCATTCAGGCTTTGCCGGCGGGGCGGTCGATGGGTCGACTCTGGAAGGTCCCCACGCTGATCAGCTTCCGGCACTGGGGTTTTTTACTGGTCGCTACCGGCAGATGCAAGCACGTTCGTGCCGCCTGGCGTCCCCGGTCAATCAAAACCACCGGTGGCCGTGCTAAGCTCGCCGCCTCATTTGCTGCCAATAACGAACCACCGTGCCGCACTCAATGCCCCCCGCGCCGGCCCCGACCTGGCTGGTGCAAAGCCGTCTGTCCCCTGTTCCCGGCGCACTGGTCGCCAACTGGCTGTTCGACGAAGGATCGCTGACCCGACGCCTGACCCGCCTGTCCAACAATGGCTTCAGCGTCACGCCGCTGGTGGAACAATGGCAAACCCTGCGCAGCGACGAGTGCGCGGCCCTGGGCCTGCCCGAGCACAGCCAGGGCTGGGTCCGCGAGGTGTACTTGCGCGGGCATGGCGAGGCCTGGGTATTCGCCCGCAGCGTGGCCGCCCGCAGTGCCCTCGAAGACGGCGGGCTGAACATCGACGAACTGGGCAGCCGGTCCCTGGGCGAGTTGCTGTTCTGCGACGAAGCCTTCACCCGCCAGCCCATCGAAGTCTGCCGCTATCCCCAGCCGTGGCTGCCCGCCCAGGTCGCTGCCAGCGACCTGTGGGGCCGGCGCTCGCGCTTCGATCGCGGGCCTCTTAGCCTGTTGGTGGCCGAGGTCTTCCTGCCCGGGCTGTGGCACGCCATAGAGACCCAATCGGAGGCTTGCTGATGTACTTGCGCCTGCTCCAGTCCCTGAACCGCCTGCACCCGCGGACCTGGGATTTCCTGCAACTGACCCGCATGGACAAGCCCATCGGCATCTACCTGCTGCTGTGGCCGACCCTCAGCGCCCTGTGGATCGCGGCCAAGGGCGCGCCATCCCTGGGCCATGTGCTGATCTTCGGCCTCGGCGTGGTCCTGACCCGGGCCGGCGGTTGCGCGATCAACGACTTCGCCGACCGCAAGGTCGACGGCCAGGTCAAGCGCACCGACCAGCGTCCGCTGGCCACCGGCAAGGTCAGCGCCAAGGAGGCCCTGGTGTTGTTCGCGGTGCTCATGGGTACGGCCTTCCTGCTGGTGCTGTGCACCAACGCCACCACCGTCTGGTTGTCGTTCGGCGCCCTGGCCCTGGCCGCCTGCTACCCCTTCATGAAGCGCTACACCTATTACCCGCAGGTGGTGCTGGGGGCGGCTTATTCCTGGGGCATCCTGATGACGTTCACCGCCCAGGACGGCCAACTGCCGGCGACGGCGTGGCTGCTGTACATCGCCAACCTGCTGTGGACGGTGGGCTACGACACCTACTACGCCATGACCGACCGCGACGACGACCTCAAGATCGGCGTGAAATCCACGGCGATCCTGTTCGCCGAGGCCGACCGGGTGATCATCCTTACCCTGCAGGGCCTGTCCCTGGCCTGCCTGCTGCTGGCGGGCGCGCGGTTCGACCTGGGGGGCTGGTTCCACCTGGGCCTGGTAGTGGCGGCGGCATGCTTCGCCTGGGAATTCTGGTACACCCGGGATCGCGACCGGATGAAATGCTTCAAGGCCTTCCTGCACAACCACTGGGCGGGCATGGCGATCTTCATCGGCGTGGTCCTGGACTACGCTCTGCGCTAGGGCCGTATAGCCGCTGCCGAAGGCTCGGGCCGCGATCGGAGATACAGCGCACTTGAGAGGCCGCCAGAGGTTCGACAGGACCGCCAAGCAAGGCCCCACGGGCCTTTTGCGTAGCTTGGCGGGTCCAGCAGCGGCTACAGGACCTGTAGCCGCCACAGGTGGGGTTACTGCTTGGCGACCTTCCAGGCGCCGTCCATCTTGCCTTCGCCGGTCATGTCGCCGGCCTTCTTGTCCATCACGAAGCCATACAGCGGCTTGCCGTCATAGGCCCACTGCATCTTGCCGTCGTCGCGCTTGATCACCGTCCACTTGCCTTCGGCCTTGTCGCCGGTCTCGGCCATCAGCGGCGGCCAGTTGGCGGCGCACTTGTCGTTGCACATGGACTTGCCATCGGCATCCTTGGCGAAGGTGTAGAGGGTCATGCCCTTGTGATCCACCAGCATGCCGTCCTTGCTCATCGCCGGCTCGGCGGCCAGGGCCAGGGTCGGCAGGGCCAGGGCGGCGCCCACCAGCAGGACTTTCAGGGATTGCTTGAACAGAGTCATGGAAACCTTCTTTTGTGGTTGTCAGGAATCGGACCCCAAGCTTAGTCGAGGAAGCTGCGCCACGCCCCGCGACCTGAAATACTGTCACACGACTGCAATAATTCCGTTATCTAATGCGGCGCAAGACAGTTGAATGACAAGAGGTTCAAGCATGGTTGGCAGAAGCATTCTGATCGTTGACGACGAAGCGCCCATTCGCGAGATGATCGCCGTTGCGTTGGAAATGGCCGGCTATGACTGCATGGAGGCAGAGAACTCCCAGCAGGCGCATGCCATCATCGTCGACCGCAAGCCGGACCTGATCCTGCTGGACTGGATGCTCCCGGGAACCTCGGGCATCGAGCTGGCGCGCCGCCTCAAGCGTGACGAGCTGACCGGCGACATCCCGATCATCATGCTCACCGCCAAGGGCGAAGAGGACAACAAGATCCAGGGCCTGGAGGTCGGCGCCGACGACTACATCACCAAGCCGTTCTCCCCCCGCGAGCTGGTGGCCCGGCTCAAGGCCGTGCTGCGCCGCGCCGGCCCGTCCGACGGCGAGGCTCCCATCGAAGTCGGCGGCTTGCTGCTGGACCCCATCAGCCACCGGGTGACCATCGACGGCAAGCCGGCGGAAATGGGCCCCACCGAATACCGCCTGCTGCAGTTCTTCATGACCCACCAGGAGCGCGCCTACACCCGCGGCCAGCTGCTGGACCAGGTCTGGGGCGGCAATGTGTACGTCGAGGAACGCACCGTGGACGTGCATATCCGCCGGCTGCGCAAGGCACTGGGGGATGCCTACGAAAATCTGGTACAAACCGTGCGCGGCACCGGGTATCGGTTTTCAACCAAAGGTTGAAAGCAGTTGCAAGCTGCCAGCTACAAGCGGCAAGTAGGAAGCCGTCTGCTTTGACTTGCAGCTTGCAGCTTGAAACTTTTCACCGTCCGAAGGACCGATTGTGAATCAAAACTGGCATGGCACCCTGATTCGCCACATGTTGCTGTTGCTCACCGGCTGCCTGCTGGTGGGGCTGGTCAGCGGCTACTACGGCTGGAGCCTGGCCGCCGGCCTGGGGATCTACCTGGCCTGGACCCTCAAGCAGCTGTTGCGCCTGCACGAATGGCTGCGCCTGCACCAGCCCGACGAAGCGCCACCCGACGGCTATGGCCTGTGGGGCGAGGTGTTCGACAGCATCTACCACCTGCAACGCCGCGACCAGCGGGTCCGTGGGCGTCTGCAAGCGGTGATCGACCGCGTCCAGGAGTCCACCGCGGCGCTCAAGGATGCGGTGATCATGCTCGACAGCGACGGCAACCTGGAATGGTGGAACCGCGCCGCCGAAACCCTGCTGGGCCTCAAGACGCCCCAGGACAGCGGCCAGCCGGTGACCAACCTGGTGCGTCATCCACGCTTCAAGGAATACTTCGAGCAGGACAACTACGCCGAGCCGCTGGAGATCCCCTCCCCGGCCAACGACCGCGTGCGCATCCAGCTGTACATCACCCGCTACGGCAACAACGAGCACCTGATGCTGGTGCGCGACGTCACCCGCATCCACCAGCTGGAGCAGATGCGCAAGGACTTCATCGCCAACGTGTCCCACGAGCTGCGCACGCCGCTGACGGTGATCTGCGGCTACCTGGAGACCCTGCTGGACAACGTCGACGAGGTGAACCCGCGTTGGAGCCGCGCCCTGCAGCAGATGCAGCAGCAAGGCGGGCGCATGCAGACCCTGCTCAACGACCTGCTGCTGCTGGCCAAGCTGGAGGCCACCGACTACCCCTCGGACAACCATCCGGTGCCCATCGACACGCTGCTGCAATCGATCAAGAGCGATGCCCAGGCGTTGTCCGGCGAACGCAACCAGCACATCACCCTGGAAGCCGATGCCTCGGTACTGCTCAAGGGCAGCGAGGCCGAACTGCGCAGCGCTTTCTCCAATCTGGTGTTCAACGCGGTGAAGTACACCCCGGCCGAAGGCAATATCCGCATCCGCTGGTGGGGCGACGAACAGGGTGCGCACCTGAGCGTGCAGGATTCCGGGATCGGCATCGACAGCAAGCACCTGCCGCGCCTGACCGAACGCTTCTACCGGGTCGACTCCAGCCGCAACTCCAATACCGGTGGCACCGGCCTGGGCCTGGCCATCGTCAAGCATGTGCTGCTGCGCCACCGCGCCCGCCTGGAGATCAGCAGCGTGCTGGGCCATGGCAGCACCTTCACCTGCCATTTCGCCCCGGCCCAGATGAAGAAAAACCGCATCGCCAGCCTGACCGACCAGCGCTGACAGCGGCCTGCCCCCTAGGCAACCGCCCTGTCAGCCGCTACATTGCGTAGCTTGTGCCTGCCCTCCAGGCACCGTGTCACCCTCTTTTCGAATACATGGAATCCGCAAAACCCCATCATGGACCCTTCCCCTGGTTTTACCCTCGCGTCTCTGTTCGCCGACTTCGGCATGATTGTCTTCGCTCTGCTTCTGGTCCTGCTCAACGGCTTCTTCGTGGCCGCTGAGTTCGCCATGGTCAAGCTGCGCTCGACCCGGGTCGAGGCCATCGCCCACAAGAACGGCTGGCGCGGGCAGATCCTGCGCACCGTACACAGCCAGCTGGACGCCTACCTGTCGGCCTGCCAGCTGGGCATCACCCTGGCCTCCCTGGGCCTGGGCTGGGTCGGCGAGCCGGCCTTCGCCCACCTGCTGGAACCGCTGCTGGGCGCCGTGGGCGTCAACTCTGCGGAAGTGATCCGCGGCGTATCGTTCTTCACCGCGTTCTTCATCATTTCCTACCTGCACATCGTGGTCGGCGAGCTGGCGCCCAAGTCCTGGGCGATCCGCAAGCCAGAGCTGCTGTCGCTATGGACGGCGGTACCGCTGTACCTGTTCTACTGGCTGATGTACCCGGCCATCTACCTGCTCAACGCCAGCGCCAACACCATTCTGCGCATCGCCGGCCAGGGCGAGCCCGGCCCGCACCACGAGCACCACTACAGCCGTGAAGAGCTCAAGCTGATCCTGCACTCCAGCCGTGGCCAGGACCCCAGCGACCAAGGCATGCGGGTACTGGCCTCGGCGGTGGAGATGGGCGAGCTGGAAGTGGTGGACTGGGCCAACTCCCGGGAAGACTTGATCAGCGTCGAGTCCACGGCGCCCCTCAAGGAAGTCCTGGCGCTGTTCCGCCGCCACAAGTTCAGCCGCTACCCGGTCTACGACAGCGAGCGCAACGAGTTCGTCGGCCTGCTGCACATCAAGGACCTGCTGCTGGAGCTGGCGGCGCTGGACCATATCCCGGCGTCGTTCAACCTGGCCGAGCTGACCCGCCCGCTGGAGCGGGTATCGCGGCACATGCCGTTGTCCCAGCTGCTGGAGCAGTTCCGCAAGGGCGGCTCGCACTTCGCCCTGGTGGAGGAAGCCGACGGCAAGGTGATCGGCTATCTGACCATGGAAGACGTGCTGGAAGTGCTGGTGGGCGACATCCAGGACGAACACCGCAAGACCGAGCGCGGCATCCTCGCCTACCAGCCGGGCAAGCTGCTGGTACGCGGCGACACCCCGCTGTTCAAGGTCGAGCGCCTGCTGGGCATCGACCTGGACCATATCGAGGCCGAAACCCTCGCGGGCCTGGTGTACGAGACCCTGAAACGGGTGCCTGAAGAGGAAGAAGTGCTGGAAGTCGAAGGCCTGCGCATCATCATCAAGAAGATGAAGGGACCGAAGATCATCCTGGCCAAGGTCCTGATGCTCGACTGATCGAGCCCGCACCGGTCGGCTCCTGTGCGAGCCGGCCGGCCACTCCCGCCCTATTTATTGCCCAGGGCGAAGTTCGGCAAGTCCCCCAGGGGCTGGTCGAACTGATAGGGAATCGACACCAGCCCCAACCCGGTATTGCGCTGCACCACGAAGTGCAGGTGCGGTCCGCTGCTGTTGCCGGTATTGCCCGACAGCCCCAGGGGGCTGCCCACCGCCACCCGCTGGCCCTCGCGCACGCTCACCGAACCTTGCTTGAGATGCAGGTACACGCCCATGGTGCCGTCGTCGTGCAGCACCCGGACGAAATTGCCGGCCGGGTTGTCGCCTCGACCGCTCTGGGCGTTCTCGGTCTTGACCACCATCCCACCTCGGGCCGCGATGATCGGCGTACCCACCGGCATGGCGATGTCCATCGCATAACGGCTCTTGGGGCTGGAATGGCTGTACTGGCCGTTGGCGCCCTGGGTCAGGCGAAACGGCCCGCCCCGCCAGGGCAAGGGGTAGCGGTAGGCCTGCACGGCTCCTCCCGGGTCGCCCAGGGAGTAACGAAACCTTGGGACATAGCTCAAGGGCTGGTCGGCCCGGGTCGCCGTCAAGAGCGCCAGGCGCTGCCTGCTGCGGGCTGGCAGCACCCGGCGGATCGGCTGCGCCGGCGCGCCGCTGACGTTGCTCAGGCTGGCGAACCCCAGCTCCACCTCCACCGGCCCATGCAGGTCGTTGCGCACGTACAGCGCATCCACGCCCCTGTACTTCTGGATATCCAGCCGCACCTGGCGCTCCAGGTGTTCCTCCATGCGATCGCGGAACACGAACGCCTGCGCTCCCGGCGAAGGCCGGTCGCTGTAGGACACCACGCCGTCGGCGTCGACGGACTTGTAGACCGTCATCGCCGCCAGCGAGCTGGCGACCATGGACAAGCCGCAGAGGAACAGCAGGCGTACGAACATTGAGCAGTTTCTTGGCAGGGGAAAAACCATGCTAGCAGCCTGACATGGAGCTTGTATGAATCAGGCGGGTGCCAGGGGCCCAATGCCGCCCACGTCGAAGCGGATCTCCACCCCCAGTTGCGCGGCCTCGCAGAGGTTGATCAGCGCATCGAGGGAGAACTTGTTGATCCTGCCGCTAAGCACATCGTTGAGCCTGGGCTGGGTGATGTTGAGACGCTTGGCCGCCTCCTTCTGCGACAGCCCCCAGGCCTGCACGGTCTTGCCCAGCTCCAGCATCAGCTTGGCCCGCAGACGCATGTTGGCGGCCTCCTGGGGGGTGGCTTCAAGGGCATCCCAGACGCTGGCAAAGCGCGGGTTGATCTGTTGGTCAGTCATGGCATGAACCTGCTTGCTGAAATCTGGCACGAGCCAGCTCGATATCCCGCGCTTGGGTCTTGCGGGTAGTCTTGCGCACCGCGTGCAGCACATAAATGGCTGCAGGCCGCCTGACCACATAAAACACCCGAAACGCCCCTGAATCTTCATGAATCCTGATTTCGAAGACACTCGGGCCGATGGTTTTCACCGGCCTGCAATCGTAGGGCTGTTCGCCCTGCTGCAGCAGATCCAGCTGAAACCCGGCAGCCCGACGGGCATCTTCAGGGAATGCCCTGAGATCCCGCAGCGCGCTCCCGACAAACACCACATCCTTGTGCCTGGGCATCGAACTTCTCCTGTCAGTGACCAGGAACAAGGCTAATCAAGACTGCCAGGGCTGGCCGCACGGGGTTGTTTCAACGCATGGCTGCAAAGGGTGAATCAGGTAGAGCGCTTCCGGCAATTTATATCCAAATAGATATAAATCAAGTGCAGGACAGTTAATCAGACGTACGGCGGAGGGTGGCGGGAGGAATGGCCAAGCCCCTGTGGCCTGGGGTTGCAGCCGAAGGCGCGGATTGTTGGCGGGATGGGGATAACGCAGCCGCTGGCCTGGGTGGCTGGCAGAAAATCGGCGTGGAAAAGTGTTTTCAGCAGATTTGCGCTTCGCTGTAGGAGCGGGCTTGGCAGTTCCTACAGCGAAGCGGCCGGCGAGGATCAGCCCGCGCCTGGAACGAAGTGCTTCTGCGCGGTGCCGCGGGCGATCAGGCGCGAGATGTAGTCCAGCTTCTGCGCATCCTGGTCGACGAAGCGGAAAGTCAGCTGCAGCCAATCGCTGTCGGGCTTCGGTTCGTGCGCCACTACCGCATGCAGGTAGCCATTGAGCCGCGCCACTTCGGCGTTGTCGCCCTGCTCCAGGTCCAGTACTGCGCTGTCCAGCACCTGCGGCAGGTTATCGGTGCGCTTCACCACCAACAGCGCTTCCTTGATGCTCAGGGCCTTGATCACGCAAGGCTGGGTGCCGCCAGGCAGGCGTAGTTGGCCCTGGCCACGGCCGCCACTGGTGGCAGCGGCGGCGGCAGGTGCCTTGACCGGTGGGCTGTTGAGCAGACCACGGGATGGCGCCGCAGCCGGGGCTGGTGCAGCGGCTGCCGGAGCGGCTGGCCGGGCAGCCGGGGCGACCACCTCGGCCTTGCCGCCGGTCAGGGCGCTCAGGGAATCGTTGCCAAAGGCGGAGTTCATCTTGGTCGGAGCGCTGTTCATCAGGGTGTCGAGCTTGCCGACCTTGTTCAGCGCCTGCTTGACCTTGGTCAGCAGCTGTTCGTTGGTGAAGGGCTTGCTGACATAGCCGGAAACCCCGGCCTGGATCGCCTGCACCACGTTTTCCTTGTCGCCCCGGCTGGTCACCATGACGAACGGCATGGCCTTGAGCGCTTCCTGGCCACGGCACCAGGTCAGCAGTTCCAGGCCGGACATTTCCGGCATTTCCCAATCGCACAGGACCAGGTCGAAGGCTTCGCGGGCGAGCATCGCCTGGGCCTTCTTGCCGTTGACCGCGTCTTCGATCTTGATGCCGGGGAAGTAGTTGCGCAGGCACTTCTTCACCAGGTCACGAATGAACGACGCGTCGTCCACCACCAACACACTTACCTTACTCATCGACCACCCCTCTAAAAATCCCGGCAAGCATAACGCTGGCTGATGGCACTTTGCCAAAACTCTTCAGTCACGCCGGGACTTTTCGTTCGCGGGTGCTGCTTTTCGAATTCAAGGACCGCAAACAAAAACGCCCGGCCAAAAGGCCGGGCGCTCTTCTCGGGCAATCTTAATTATCGTCAGCTTCACCCGGAACATTAGCCGAATCGCCAGCCGGTCCTTCAACTTCTTCCTTCATGCGCTTGAGGCCCAGGTGGCGCACATCGGTGCCACGCACCAGGTAGATCACCAGCGCGGAGATGTTGCGCGCGTGATCGCCAATCCGCTCCAGCGAGCGCAATACCCAGATGATGCTCAAAACCCGCGAGATAGAGCGCGGGTCTTCCATCATGTAGGTGGCCAGCTCGCGCAGCGCGGTCTTGTACTCGCGGTCGATGATCTTGTCGTACTGGGCCACCGACAGGGCCAGTTCGGCGTCGAACCGGGCGAAGGCGTCCAGCGCGTCACGCACCATGTTGCGCACCTGGTCGCCGATATGCCGCACTTCGACGTAGCCACGCGGGGCCTCGCCCTCCTCGCACAGCTGGATGGCCCGACGGGCGATCTTGGTGGCTTCGTCGCCGATGCGCTCCAGGTCGATCACCGACTTGGAGATGCTGATGATCAGGCGCAGGTCGGAAGCCGCAGGCTGGCGCCGGGCGAGGATGCGCAGGCACTCCTCGTCGATGTTGCGCTCCATCTGGTTGATCTGCTCGTCGATCTCGCGCACTTGCTGGGCCAGCCCGGAGTCGGCCTCGATCAACGCGGTGACAGCGTCATTGACTTGTTTCTCCACCAGCCCGCCCATGGCCAGCAGGTGGCTGCGCACCTCTTCCAGCTCGGCATTGAACTGCTGAGAGATGTGATGGGTTAAGCCTTCCTTCGAAATCATGGTTCGCTCCGCGAAAGTTGCAAGCTTCAAGCCGCAAGCTTCAAGCAGTTAAATATTGATCCGGATATCGCCTACCGCTTCTGTCTTGCCGCTTGAAGCTTGCGGCTTGTAGCTGCTCCTAGCCATAGCGTCCGGTGATGTAGTCTTCGGTCTGTTTCTTGGCCGGGTTGGTGAACAGGGTGTCGGTGTCGCCGAATTCCACCAGTTTGCCCATGTACATGAACGCGGTGTAGTCCGAGACCCGCGCCGCCTGCTGCATGTTGTGGGTCACGATGACGATGGTGAACTTGGACTTGAGCTCGTAGATCAGTTCCTCGACCTTCAGGGTCGAGATCGGGTCCAGGGCCGAGCAGGGTTCGTCCAGCAGCAGCACTTCCGGTTCCACGGCGATGGTGCGGGCGATCACCAGGCGCTGTTGCTGACCACCGGACAGGCCCAGGGCCGAGTCGTGCAGGCGGTCCTTGACCTCATCCCACAGGGCCGCGCCCTTGAGCGCCCACTCCACGGCTTCGTCGAGCACGCGCTTCTTGTTGATGCCCTGGATGCGCAGGCCATAGACCACGTTCTCGTAGATGGTCTTGGGGAACGGGTTGGGCTTCTGGAACACCATGCCCACCCGACGACGCAGCTCGGCCACATCCTCGCCCTTGCGGTAGATGTTGTTGCCGTACAGGTTGATGGCGCCTTCCACGCGGCAACCGTCCACCAGGTCGTTCATGCGGTTGAAGGTGCGCAGCAGGGTCGACTTGCCGCAGCCGGACGGGCCGATGAAGGCGGTCACGCGCTGCTTGGGAATGTTCATGCTGACGTCGAACAGCGCTTGCTTATCGCCGTAGAACAGGCTCAGGCCGGGCACTTCGATCGCCACGGTTTCCTGCTCCAGGCTCAGGCTCTGCTTGTCGCGACCCAGGGCGGACATGTTGATGCCGTGGGTATGGGTTTCGTGTTGCATGGGTCTCACTCCGTTCGTAGCTGCAAGCTTCTAGCTGCAAGCCGCAAGTTTTGAGCAAAAGCGGCTTGTAGCTTGCCGCTTGTGGCTAATGGCTTTAGCTGTCCAGCGCCTTGTACTTCTCGCGCAGGTGGTTACGGATCCATACCGCCGACAGGTTGAGCACGGCGATCACCAGCACCAGCAGCAACGCGGTGGCGTACACCAGCGGCCGCGCGGCCTCGACGTTGGGGCTCTGGAAGCCGACGTCGTAGATATGGAAGCCCAGGTGCATGATCTTCTGGTCCAGGTGCAGGTACGGGTAGTTGCCATCCACCGGCAGCGACGGCGCCAGCTTCACCACACCCACCAGCATCAGCGGCGCCACTTCGCCGGCGGCACGGGCCACGGCGAGGATCATGCCGGTCATCATCGCCGGGCTGGCCATGGGCAGGACGATCTTCCACAGGGTCTCGGCCTTGGTCGCGCCCAGGGCCAGGGAGCCTTCGCGCACGGTCCGCGGGATCCGCGCCAGGCCTTCCTCGGTGGCCACGATCACCACCGGTACCGCCAGCAGCGCCAGGGTCAGGGATGCCCAGAGCAGGCCCGGGGTACCGAAGGTCGGCGCCGGCAGTGCCTCAGGGAAGAACAGGCGGTCCAGGGAACCGCCCAGCACGTAGACGAAGAAGCCCAGGCCGAACACGCCGTAGACGATGGCCGGTACGCCCGCCAGGTTGTTCACGGCGATGCGGATCACCCGGGTCAGGGCGTTCTGCTTGGCGTATTCACGCAGGTAGACCGCCGCCAGCACGCCGAACGGCGTGACGATCATGGCCATGATCAGGGTCATCATCACGGTGCCGAAGATGGCCGGGAAGATCCCGCCCTCGGTGTTGGCTTCCCGTGGATCGTCGCTGAGGAATTCCCAGACCTTGCTGAAGTAGAAGCCAACCTTGGTGAAGGTGCCCATGGCGTTCGGCTGGTAGGCATGCACCACCTTGCCCAGGCCGATCTCCACTTCCTTGCCGTTGGCATCGCGGGCGGTCAGGCTGTCGCGGTTGAACTGGGTATGCAGCTCGCTCAGGCGGGCCTCGATGTCCTGATAGCGGGCGTTGAGTTCGGCGCGCTCGGCATCCATGTCGGCCTGGGCGGCGGCGTCCAGCTTGCCAGCCAGCTCCAGCTTGCGACCGTGCAGGCGGATGCGCTCCAGGCCGGCGTTGATCGCACCGATGTCGGACTTCTCCAGGGTCTTGAGCTGGGTCGCCAGCTTGTTCACCCGGTCGATCCGCGCCTGCAGCTCGGGCCAGGCGGCTTCGCCCTCGGCGACCACCTTGCCGTTTTCCTTGACGTTGACCAGGTAGCCGTAGAAGTTGCCCCACTCACGGCGCTCGATGGCCATCAGTTCCTTGGGGTAGCTCTGGTTGGTCAGCCACTCGCCGACGATCCAGGTGAAGTCGCTGCCGTTCAGGTCGCGGTTGCCCACCTTGAGCAACTCGCGGGTCATGAACTCGGGGCCCTGGTCGGGCACCGGCAAGCCGGCACTCTTCAGGCGCGCCCGGGGCACTTCTTCCTTCTGCACCACTTCACCGACGACCAGGTGATTGGCCTGGCCAGGCACGTCGTAGCTGGCATGCACCAGGTCCGCCGGCCAGAAGTGGCCCAGGCCGCGCACGGCGATCACTGCCAGCAGGCCGATGGTCATGATGACCGCGATGGACACTGCGCCACCGCTGATCCAGACGCCGGGGGCGCCGCTCTTGAACCAGTCTTTGAGGGAGTTCTGTTTCACAGACTTCTACCTTTCTTAAAGCGACGAGTATTTCTTGCGCAGACGCTGACGGATCAGCTCGGCGAGGGTGTTCATGATGAAGGTGAACAACAGCAGCACCAGCGCCGAGAGGAACAGCACGCGGTAGTGGCTGCCACCGACTTCCGACTCCGGCATTTCCACCGCGACGTTGGCCGCCAGGGTGCGCAGGCCTTCGAACAGGTTCATCTCCATGACCGGGGTGTTGCCGGTGGCCATCAGCACGATCATGGTCTCGCCCACGGCGCGGCCCATGCCGATCATCAGGGCCGAGAAGATGCCCGGGCTGGCGGTGAGGATCACCACGCGGGTCATGGTCTGCCATGGGGTGGCGCCCAGGGCCAGGGAGCCCAGGGTCAGGCCACGGGGCACACTGAACACGGCGTCTTCGGCGATGGAGTAGATGTTCGGGATCACCGCGAAGCCCATGGCCAGGCCCACCACCAGGGCGTTGCGCTGGTCGTAGGTGATGCCCAAGTCGTGGGAGATCCACATGCGCATGTCGCCGCCGAAGAACCAGTTCTCCATGAACGGGCTCAGGTACAGCGAGAGGAAACCGACCAGGATGATCACCGGGATCAGGATCGCGCTCTCCCAGCCGTCCGGCACCTTCAGGCGCAGGGACTCGGGCAGGCGGCTCCAGGTGAAGCCGGCCACCAGGATACCGATCGGCAGCAGCACCAGCAGGCTGAAGATGCCCGGCAGGTGGCCTTCGACATAGGGCGCCAGGAACAGGCCGGCGAAGAAGCCGAGGATCACCGTCGGCATCGCCTCCATCAGCTCGATCACCGGCTTGACCTTGCGGCGCATGCCGGGGGCCATGAAGTAGGCGGTGTAGATCGCCGCGGCCACGGCCAGCGGGGCCGCCAGCAGCATGGCGTAGAAGGCGGCCTTCAAGGTGCCGAAGGTCAGCGGCGACAGGCTCAGCTTGGGCTCGAAGTCAGTGTTGGCCGCCGTGGACTGCCAGACGTACTTGGGTTCGTCGTAGTTCTCGTACCAGACCTTGCTCCACAGCGCGCTCCAGGATACTTCCGGGTGCGGGTTGTCCAGCACCAGGGGTTGCAGCTTGCCACCGGCCTCGACGATCACCCGGTTGGCGCGAGGCGACAGGCCGAACAGGCCCTGGCCATCCACCACCTGGTCCACCAGCAGGGTGCGGTGGGCGGTGCTGTGGAAGACCCCGAGCTTGCCAGCGGCGTCCAGGGCGACGAAACCCTTGCGGCGCTCTTCGGCGGTGATTTCGACGATGGGCGTGGTACCCATCTGGAAGGTGCGGATCTGCTTCAGGCGCAGCTCGCCGTCCGGGTCGCGGGCCATGAACCACTGGGCCAGGCCACCTTTGGAAGTACCGATGATCAACGAGATACCGCCCACCAATTGGGCACTGGCGGTGACTTCGGTGTTGGCGTCTTCCAGCAGCTTGTAGCGACCGTTGAGGCTCTTGTCGCGCAGGCTGAAGACGTCGGCCTGGGCGCGACCGTTGATCACGTACAGCCACTGCTGGCGTGGGTCGATGTACATGGCCTTGACCGGTTCGGTCATCTGCGGCAGGTCGATGGCGCTCTGCTCGCTGGTGACCTCGCCGGTCATCATGTTTTCTTCGCGCGAGAGCTTCAGCACATGCAGCTGCGAGCCGGTGGAACCGGCCAGCACCAGCGTGGTATCGCTGGCGTTGAGGTTGACGTGCTCCAGCGCGCCGCCTTCTGCGTTGAGGGTGATCGGGGCTTCGCCGTAGGGGTATTCGATCGCCGGGGAGATGGTCTTCTTGCCATCCGGGTAGCTGACTTTGTAGGTGTGGCGGAACACCAGGGCCTGGCCGTTGGACAAGCCGACCACCACCATGGGAATACCGGGCTGGTCCTTGCCGATGGAGGTGACGCTGGTGCCCGCCGGGATCGGCAGGTCGACCTTGCGCAGCTCGGCGCCGTTATCGATATCGAAGAACAGCGCCTGACCCTTGTCGGACACGCGCATGCCGACCTGGTTCTGCTCTTCCAGGGAGAACATCAGGGGCTTGCCGGCGTCTTGCATCCAGGCAGGCGTCAGGGGGTCCTTGGAGGTCAGCTCGGCGCCCTGGAACAGCGGGGCGACGACGTAGGCCAGGAAGAAGAAGATCAGGGTGATCGCCGCCAGGACGGCCAGGCCGCCGACGAGGACGTACCAACGGGTCAGGCGATCCTTGAGCGCGCGGATGCGGCGCTTGCGTTGCAATTCAGGCGTATTGAAGTCAATGCGCTTGGGGGGAGAAGTCGTAGTCATGGTGGAATTGGCCAGATCATTCATGCGCACACCCTAGCGATCCTGTATGACAGAAAGATGACAATGCAGTGACGCAACAAATCCGCCGCATGGCTGGGCCGGCAGCGGACAGAAAATGGAGGTGGCAGGAGCCGGCCGGGGCGGTTGACCCAGTGGCCGGCTGCTGCAAGAAGGTCCGGCCAGGCCGGACCTTCGGCGGCGGCTTATGCGCCCTCTTTCAGACCCAGGTCAGCCAGGGCCTTGGCGGCGACTTTGGCTGGCAGTGGGATGTAACCGTCCTTCACGACCACTTCCTGACCCTGCTTGGACAGGACCAGCTTCACGAACTCGGCTTCCAGCGGGGCCAGAGGCTTGTTCGGGGCCTTGTTGACGTAGACGTACAGGAAGCGCGACAGCGGGTACTTGCCGTTCAGGGCGTTTTCTTCGGTGTCTTCGATGAAGTCGCTGCTGCCTTTCTTGGCCAGGGCCACGGTCTTCACGCTGGCGGTCTTGTAGCCGATGCCCGAGTAGCCGATGCCGTTCAGCGAGGAGCTGATGGACTGCACGACCGAAGCCGAACCTGGCTGCTCGTTGACGTTAGGCTTGTAGTCGCCTTTGCACAGGGCTTCTTCCTTGAAGTAGCCGTAGGTGCCGGATACCGAGTTGCGACCGAACAGCTGCACTGGCTTGTTGGCCAGGTCGCCCTTCACGCCCAGGTCGCCCCAGGTCTTCACTTCTTCCTTGGCACCGCACAGGCGGGTCGAGGAGAAGATCGCGTCGACCTGTTCCATGGTCAGGTGCTGGATCGGGTTGTCCTTGTGCACGAATACGGCCAGGGCGTCCACGGCAACCGGGATGGCGGTTGGCTTGTAGCCGTACTTCTGTTCGAAGGCGGCCAGCTCGGTGTCCTTCATCTTGCGGCTCATAGGGCCCAGGTTGGAGGTGCCCTCGGTCAGCGCGGGTGGCGCGGTGGCGGAGCCAGCGGCCTGAATCTGGATGTTTACGTTCGGATATTCTTTCTTGTAGTGCTCGGCCCACAGGGTCATCAGGTTGGCCAGGGTATCGGAACCGACGCTGGACAGGTTGCCCGACACACCAGTGGTCTTGGTGTAGCTCGGGATAGCAGGGTCGACAGCGGCAACCGCGTGGGCAGTCGCAACGCCAGCGGCGACGAAGGTCATTGCCGCCATCAAACGCTTCAGTTTCATGCCTTACTCCTAGCAGATAGGGTGTGTTAAGTCGGGGCCAAGTATCTGTAGGCCGTGTGAACACTCTATGTCCGGAATATGACAATTAGATGAAAGGCCAGCATCGCGATACCCGCGAGCCGGCCTTTTTTTCACAAGCGCCGCAGCGCGCCGTTCATGCAGGTACGGCTGCAGGTTTCAGCGACCCTTTTTCCACAGATACAACCCCGAGAGCAGGCCGATGCCGCAGATGATCGCCACGTAGTAGGCCGGCGCCATGGGGCTGCTCTTGAGCATCCAGGTCACCACCATCGGCGTCAGCCCGCCGAAGATCGCGTAGGCCAGGTTGTAGGAGAACGACAGGCCGCTGAAGCGCACCGCCGCCGGGAAGGCCCGGACCATCACGTAGGGCACCGCGCCGACGAGGCCGACGCACAGGCCGGTCAGGGCGTAGAGCGGGAACAGCAGGTGCGGGTTGTCCTGCAGCACGTGGTAGAAGACCCAGGACGAGGCCAGCAACAGCAGGCTGCCGAAGACGAATACCCGCCCGGCGCCGAAACGGTCGGCCAGGCTGCCGAACAGCACGCAGCCCAGGCTCAGGAACACGATGGCCAGGCTGTTGGCCTCGAGGGCGGTGATGGCCGAGAACTTGTAGACCGTCTGCAGCACGGTGGGGGTCATCAGGATCACCACGATGATCCCGGCCGACAGCAGCCAGGTCAGCAGCATCGAGATAAGGATCGCGCCGCGGTGGTCACGCAGCACCGCCCGCAGCGGCAGCTCCTCGGCCAGGGCCTTGCGCAATTGCAGCTCGGCGAATACCGGGGTCTCGTGGAGCAGGCGGCGCAGGTACACCGAGAACAGGCCGAACACCCCGCCCAGCAGGAACGGCACGCGCCAGGCATAGGCCGCCACTTCTTCCGGGGTATAGATGCTGTTGATGGCCGTGGCCACCAGCGAACCCAGGAGGATGCCGGCAGTCAGCCCCGAGGTCAGGGTGCCGCAGGCATAGCCGATGTGCCGCGCCGGTACGTGCTCGGAAACGAACACCCAGGCCCCGGGCACTTCGCCACCGATAGCCGCACCCTGGATCACCCGCATCAGCAACAGCAGCACCGGTGCCCACAGGCCGATCTGCTCGTAGGTGGGCAGCAGGCCCATGATCAGGGTCGGCACCGCCATCATGAAGATGCTCAGGGTGAACATCTTCTTGCGCCCCAGCAGGTCGCCGAAGTGGGCCATGACGATCCCGCCCAGGGGTCGGGCCAGGTAGCCCGCGGCGAAGATGCCGAAGGTCTGCATCAGGCGCAACCATTCGGGCATGTCCGCCGGGAAGAACAGCTTGCCCACCACGGTGGCGAAGAACACGAAGATGATGAAGTCATAGAACTCCAGCGCGCCGCCCAGGGCGGACAGCGAAAGAGTCTTGTAGTCACTACGGGTCAAGGGACGAGCGGGAGGCGCTGCTTGCGCGGCGCTGGAGGGCACAGTGGTCATGGCAAGGGGCTTCTCTTATTAGTTGGTTCTGGAAGCCGCAACAGCTCTGGTTGGGGCCTGGCAGGTTCGGCACGATAGCAAATTGTTCGAATGCCTACACAGCGACGCACAAATGACGCACAAAATTGCGAACCAGACGGGTCGTCGCGGAGTCTATCGACCGATATACTCGCAGGGCCCGGCGCGCAAAGCCGCTCCCGGCAAGGGTTGTTGTGCGAAAACGTCGTTGTACTCATGACCGCCGGCAACCGCCCGGTGCCAGCAAGACCAGACAGGAACACCAGTGCATGCCCCACTCCAGGTGCCCGGCGCGCAATGCTTCTTCCTGTGCATGAGCAGCCGGTTTCGCAGAGTTTCCCGCTAGCACGCCTTCGAAAGAACGTGACGAACGTAGTATGTTCGGGCTGAATCGTTTTTCCTGAAGACGGCTATTCACCTGAAGTACCCATGAAGCGTCACGGGTCAGAGGCCCCTCGGCATGATAGAGCTCGAACAAGAAGATCCAATCCCGCAAGGCGACCTGGCCCTGCAAATCACCGCCCTGCCACGTGAAACCAACGGTTTCGGCGATATTTTCGGTGGCTGGCTGGTGGCCCAGATGGACCTGGCGGGCACCGCCATGGCCAGTCGCGTCGCCGGTGGCCGGGTAGCCACCGTGGCCATCGATCGCATGGCGTTCCTGGTACCGGTGGCCGTCGGCGCGCAATTGTCCTTCTACACCCAGACCCTGGAGATCGGCCGCAGCTCGATCCAGATGATGGTGGAAGTGTGGAGCGACGACCCGCTGTCCAGCGAGTGGCGCAAGGTCACCGAGGCGGTATTCGTGTTCGTCGCCATCGACGGCAGCGGTCGTACCCGCTCGGTCCCGCCCAGGGCACGTTGAACCCGCAGGCTGCCTGGAAGTCCATGGCAGCCCAAGCCTTCTGAACGAGAACCACCATGCCTACGCCCCACGTTGAAACAGTACAACTGGACCAACTGAACTGCTGGCGCATCCGCCACGGCGATGCCGAACTGCTGGTGGCCCAGCAGGGCGCGCACATCCTCAGCTACCAGGTGGCCGGGCAACCGCCGCTGATCTGGCTGAACGAAGAAGCGCAGTTCAAGACCGGCAAGAGCATCCGCGCTGGCGTCCCGGTGTGCTGGCCGTGGTTCGGCAACTTCGCGCGCAATCCGCAAAGCGTGCAGGCCATGCGCCAGGGCGACGACGCGGCACCGGCCCACGGCCTGGTACGCGCCGCCGACTGGGAACTGCAAGGCATCGAGAGCGAAGGCGACAGCCTGCTGGTGCGCTTGCGCCTGCCCTGCCCCGCCGGAGGTTTTCCCGGCTGGCCGCACCAGGTGGAACCCAGCTTGCTCATCCGCCTCGACCAGCAACTGCACATCAGCCTGAGCAGCCACAACCTGGGCAATCAAAGCGTCAGCATCAGCCAGGCGCTGCACAGCTACTTCGCGGTCAGCGACGTGCGCCAGGTGCATGTCGAGGGCGTGGACGGGCTGGACTACATCGAGACCCTGGAAGACTGGACGACCAAGCGCCAGGACGGCGACCTGCATTTTGCCGGGGAGACCGACCGCATCTACCTGGATGCGCCGGCGCAGCTGGCGATCGTCGACCCGCAGTGGCAGCGGCGCATCCGCCTGGCCAGCCATGGCTCGCGTACCGCAGTGATCTGGAACCCATGGATCGGTCGCGCCGCGCAGTTCAGCGACATGGCCGACGATGGCTGGCAGCGCATGCTGTGCATCGAGACCGCCAACGTGATGGATGACATCGTGACCCTGGCTCCCGGCGCCAGCCATACCTTGAGCGTGAGCATCGACAGCGTCGCGCTCTGACCCACGATTGCGCTGATGAGCCCGGTGTTCAGGCAGGGCGTAGCGAGGGAGCTTGCTCCCTCGCTACGGTTCCTATCGGCTACAGATCCGAATCCTGCACTACCCGCACCTTCGCCGCGTCCAGGGCGTAAGCGGCGTCCGCCAGGTCGTTGCTGACCTTCTCGACCTTCAGGGTGCCGGTCACCCACAGCGGGGTGTAGATATCATCGAGCTTCACGCCCTTGGGAAAACGCACCAGCACCAGCTGGTTGGGCGGCGGTGGCGGCACGTGGATGCAGGCCCCCGGGTAAGGCACCAGGAAGAACAGCGTGCTGTGACCCTTGGCATCGGCCTCCAATGGCACCGGATAGCCACCGATGCGGATCTGCTTGCCGTTCATGGCCGCCACGGTCTTGGTCGAATACATCACTGCCGGTAGGCCCTTGCTCTGCTTCAAGCCACCTTTCTGGGTGAAGGTGCCGTTGGCTTCAGGCGAGTTGTGATCGATTTCCGGCATCTGCTCCAGGGCTTTCTGGTCCGATTTGGGCATCAGTTCCAGCCAGTCGGTTTCCGGCAGTTCGGCAGCCTGGGCCAGGCCGCAGCCCAGCAGAACGAGGGTCAACAAGAGACGACGCATGAGGGTGGGGCTCGGTCAAGAGAAAGGACGGAAGAAGGCGGGCATTCTAGTGCCCAAACCATGGGCTGCGTTGAAGTTTCAGATGAAGAAAATCACCCCCTCCGCACGAGCGGCGAAGGGGGACCGACGCACCGGCTCAGTTCTTCTTGATGAAGCCGTAGATCACCAGGAGCACGATCGCGCCCACCAGCGCACCGAAGAAACCGGCACCTTGGCCAGCCTGGTAGATACCCAGCGCCTGGCCGCCGTAGGTGGCCGCCAGCGAACCGCCGATACCCAGCAGGATGGTCATGATCCAGCCCATGCTGTCGTCTCCCGGCTTGAGGAAACGCGCCAGCAGACCAACGATCAAGCCGATGAAAATGGTTCCGATAATGCCCATGGCTGTTCCTCTGTAGGAGTGGGTAAACCAAAGCCTAGTCAGCGCCTTGGCATCCTGCTATCAGAGAACGGCGGGAAACGAAGGTTCCCGCCAGCCGGTGGATTTGTTACTTGGCGACCAGCGCCTGGACCTTGAGGATCTGCGCCTGCAGGGTCGCCTGGTCGGCGCAGCGCAGGTTGGCATGGCCGACCTTGCGCCCGGCCTTGAAGGCCTTGCCGTAGTGATGCAGATGGCAGTCGTCGATGCTGATCACCTGGTCCACCGGCGGTACTTCGCCGATGAAGTTGATCATCGCGCTTTCGCCCACCTTGGCGGTGGAACCCAGCGGCAGGCCGGCAACCGCCCGCAGGTGGTTCTCGAACTGGCTGCACTGGCTGCCTTCGGTGGTCCAGTGCCCGGAGTTGTGCACCCGCGGGGCGATTTCGTTGGCCTTCAGGCCGCCGTCCACCTCGAAGAACTCGAACGCCATCACACCCACGTAGTCCAGTTGCTTGAGCACGCGGCTGGAGTAATCCTCGGCCAGCGCCTGCAACGGGTGATCGCTGCTGGCCACCGACAGGCGCAGGATGCCGCTGTCGTGGGTGTTGTGCACCAGTGGGTAGAAACGGGTCTCGCCATCACGGGCACGCACGGCGATCAGCGAGACTTCGCCAGTGAACGGCACGAAGCCTTCCAGCAGGCACGGCACGCTGCCCAGCTCGGCGAAGGTGCCCTCGACATCGGCAGCGCTGCGCAAGACCTTCTGGCCCTTGCCGTCGTAGCCCAGGGTCCGGGTCTTGAGCACCGCCGGCAGGCCGATGCGCGCCACTGCGGCGTCCAGGTCGGCCTGGGACTGGATGTCGGCGAACTCGGGGGTGGGAATCCCCAGGTCCTTGAACATGCTCTTCTCGAACCAGCGGTCACGGGCGATGCGCAGCGCCTCGGCGCTCGGGTAGACCGGCACGAATTGCGACAGGAAGGCCACGGTCTCGGCCGGCACGCTCTCGAATTCGAAGGTCACCAGGTCCACCTCGTCGGCCAGCTGGCGCAGGTGGTCCTGGTCGCCGTAATCGGCCCGCAGGTGTTCGCCCAGGGCGGCTGCACAGGCATCCGGCGCCGGGTCGAGGAAAGCGAAGTTCATTCCCAGCGGGGTTCCCGCCAGGGCCAACATGCGGCCCAGCTGGCCGCCACCGATTACACCGATCTTCATCGTCAACGACCTCAGGCGACGCGCGGGTCTGGATTGTCCAGGACGCTGTCTGTCTGTTCAGCACGGAATTTTTTCAGCACCGCATGGAACTGCGGGTGCTTGGCGCCCAGGATGCTCGCCGAGAGCAGGGCGGCGTTGATCGCACCGGCCTTGCCGATGGCCAGGGTCGCCACCGGGATGCCAGCAGGCATCTGCACGATCGACAGCAGCGAATCCACGCCCGAGAGCATCGAGGACTGCACCGGCACGCCCAGCACCGGCAGGTGGGTCTTGGCCGCACACATGCCTGGCAGGTGGGCCGCGCCACCGGCGCCGGCGATGATCACCTCGATGCCACGCGATTCGGCCTCTTCGGCGTACTGGAACAGCAGGTCCGGGGTGCGGTGTGCAGAAACCACCTTCACCTCGTAGGGAATGCCGAGCTTGTCCAGCATATCCGCGGTGTGGCTAAGGGTGGACCAATCGGACTTGGAGCCCATGATCACGCCAACCAGTGCACTCATCGTCGTGCCTCTTTCTCTCTGGGCGCCCGCAGGCGCGTCAAAAAACAACAAGCCACGCGAATGGCGTGGCTTGTTGTACGAATTCTAGCCAGGCGAACCGGCTGGAGGCCGCGCAGTATACCCAAAATAATGTTCGCAACGCACGCTCACCGACCACCTGCGACACCCTGGCCTTTTTTGCCCAAAGCCCCGGTTTTATTGACTTTGAAGTCAGCCGCCCCGCATTGGAAATCCCTGCGGCCTTGGCGGTTTCTCGTAGCGGCTGCCGCAGGCTGCGTACGGGCGCGCAGCGACCGCAGAAAAGGTCCAGCCGGCCACCTGCCTGAAGGCCCTGCGGGCCTTGTCGCAGCCTCGCTGGCTCAGCAGCGGCTACAAGGTCATGGGTTGCTCGTGCCCTGCCCCGCGGCGCTCTCGAGCTTGCGCCACAGCAGGCGCACGTTGGCCTTGCGCACCAGGGCGCAGCGGTACAGGCGGATCTCCAGCGGCACGTGCCATTGCGCACCACCGCACACCACCAGCTCGCCCCGGGCCAGCTCGGCGCGCACGCTCAACTGGGGGACCCAGGCGATGCCCAGGCCTTCCAGGGCCATGCTCTTGAGGCTATCGGCCATGGCGGTCTCATAAACGGTAGTGAAACGCAGGTTGCGCTGGCGCAGCAGCAGATTGACCGAACGCCCAAGGAAGGCTCCGGCACTGTAGGCCAGCAGCGGCACGCTGGACTCGCCCTCCAGGTCGAACAGCGGCTTGCCCTGGGCATCGGCGGCGCAGACCGGAAGCATCTCGGTGTGCCCCAGGTGCAGCGAAGGGAAGATTTCCGAATCCATCTGCAAGGCTGCGTCCGGGTCATAGAAGGCCAGCATCAGGTCGCAGCCGCCTTCACGCAGGGCATGCACCGCATCGCCGACGTTGGTCGCCACCAACCGGGTGGCAATGTTCAGGCCCTCGTTGCGCAGTTGCGCGATCCAGCGCGGGAAGAAGCCCAAGGCCAGGGAGTGGGCCGCCGCCACCTGCATCACCTCGCCCTGCCCGCCTTCCAGGTGGTGCAAATGGCGCACTACCTCGCCGAGCTGCTCGACCACCGTGCGCGCCGTCACCAGGAACAGTTGGCCGGCGGCCGTAAGCTCCACCGGCGTGCGCGAGCGATTGACCAAGGTCAGGCCCAGGGCGGCCTCCAGGCTGCGGATGCGCCGGCTGAACGCCGGCTGGGTCACGAAGCGGCGCTCGGCGGCCTGCGAGAAGCTACGGGTGGCGGCCAGGGCACTGAAGTCCTCGAGCCATTTGCTTTCCAGATTCATCACGTCCTCCCGGACACGCACCATTTTAGGTCACACGCTTGCCGGCAACGCGGCGTCACACGGGCATTATGCCGAATATGCATAGGCCAGTGTTTAACAGCATTGGCCCAAAATTTCCCTTAGCCCTAGGATTCGCAGCGCTCCCGGCACTGACCGGGTCCCTACCGAGATGATTTCCGTCATGTCCTCCGCTGCATCTTTCCGCACAGAAAAAGATCTGCTTGGCGTACTCGAAGTACCGGCTCAAGCGTATTACGGCATCCAGACCCTGCGAGCGGTAAACAACTTCCGCCTCTCGGGCGTTCCGATCTCGCATTACCCAAAACTGGTCGTGGCCCTGGCGATGGTCAAGCAGGCAGCTGCTGACGCCAACCGCGAACTGGGTCACCTGAGCGAGGCCAAGCATGCGGCCATCAGCGAGGCTTGCGCCCGCCTGATCCGCGGCGACTTCCACGAAGAGTTCGTGGTGGACATGATCCAGGGCGGCGCTGGCACTTCGACCAACATGAATGCCAACGAAGTCATCGCCAACATCGCGCTGGAGGCCATGGGCCACAGCAAGGGCGAATACCAGTACCTGCACCCGAACAACGACGTGAACATGGCGCAGTCGACCAACGACGCCTACCCGACCGCGATCCGCCTGGGTCTGCTGCTGGGTCACGACGCACTGCTGGCCAGCCTCGACAGCCTGATCCAGTCGTTCGCCACCAAGGGTGAAGAGTTCAGCCACGTCCTGAAGATGGGCCGTACCCAACTGCAAGATGCCGTGCCGATGACCCTCGGCCAGGAGTTCCACGCCTTCGCCACCACCCTGGGTGAAGACCTGGCCCGCCTGAAGACCCTGGCGCCGGAAGTGCTGACCGAAGTCAACCTGGGCGGTACCGCCATCGGCACCGGCATCAACGCCGACCCGCGCTACCAGAACCTGGCCGTGCAACGCCTGGCCACCATCAGCGGCCAACCGCTGGTCCCGGCGGCCGACCTGATCGAAGCCACCTCCGACATGGGCGCCTTCGTGCTGTTCTCCGGCATGCTCAAGCGCACCGCGGTCAAGCTGTCGAAGATCTGCAACGACCTGCGCCTGCTGTCCAGCGGCCCGCGTACCGGCATCAACGAGATCAACCTGCCAGCGCGCCAGCCCGGCAGCTCGATCATGCCCGGCAAGGTCAACCCGGTTATCCCGGAAGCGGTCAACCAGGTGGCGTTCCAGATCATCGGCAACGACCTGGCCCTGACCATCGCGGCCGAAGGCGGCCAGCTGCAACTGAACGTGATGGAGCCGCTGATCGCCTTCAAGATCTTCGACTCGATCCGCCTGCTGCAACGCGCCATGGACATGCTGCGCGAGCACTGCATCACCGGCATCACCGCCAACGAAACCCGTTGCCGCGAGCTGGTTGAGCACTCCATCGGCCTGGTCACCGCGCTGAACCCGTACATCGGCTACGAGAACGCCACCCGTATCGCCCGTATCGCCCTGGAAAGCGGCCGCGGCGTGCTGGAACTGGTTCGCGAAGAAGGCCTGCTGGACGACGCCATGCTCGACGACATCCTGCGTCCGGAAAACATGATTGCCCCGCGCCTGGTTCCGCTGAAGGCGTAACCGCTGCGACACCGAAACATGCAACACCGCTCACCAGGTTGAGGGACTAGACACCTCTCACCTTTTGAGGGCCTGGAGATTCGTCTCCAGGCCCTTTTTTTTGCCTGGGATTTTCCCTGCCACGGCACTCGCCCACCCCAACCGCGCCTCGATCCTGTAGCCGCTGCCAAGCGCGAGTCTGCGAACGGCACCGCAGTGGCCGCAAACCAGGTACCGCGATTCCCTCGGCAAGAACGCTGCGCGCATGCGGCGACGGCCACCGATCCAGGTTTTGACCAAGCACAATCGGCCAACACGGTGGATAATCCGCCGCTCCACCCCCGAGGCAGCACAGTCGATGGACCCGACCTCCACCCAGGCCCTGCAACAGCTACGCGCCCTGATTCCCATCGGCCTGCGCCACGCCCAAGCCTTGCTCGCACGCTGCGCAGGCAACCCCCGGCAAGCCGCCGAGCTCTACAAGTCCGAGCTGTTGCAGGTGCTGGTGGACAAGTCCGGCCTGCCCGCCGAACAAGCCCGGGAGTACCTGCATGACGCCGAGTACGACCTCAACCGCGCCCTGCACGCTATAGAAGAAGCGCGCTTCACCCTGACCCAGCGCATCCTGCGCAAGCATCATCGGGACCCGGGCCAGGCCGTGGACCTGATCGCCCAAGCCATCGAAACCGCCCAGGCATTGCCCCGCCAGTACTGGCTGGACTTCGACCAGCTGGCGCAACTGCCTCCAGCACTGCGCTGCTTCATGGTGCTCCACGAGTGGCTGGCCTACGAAAGCTGGGAAGGCTTCGACAGTGCCCTGCACTTCCACCTGCCCGAAGCCCTCGCCCAATTTCGCCAGCTCCAACAACATGCCCTCGCCGATAGCCTGGAGCAGGCCAGCCAGCGCCAAGACCACCTACGCGCTGTACACATGCCCGCAACAGCCCCAATCGAATTGACGAACCTGATCAACCAGGACCCAGGGTTCTGCGCCTGCCAGGACGCCTATCGCCAACACCTGCCCCAGCTGGACGAACGCCTGGTGCAGTGGGTGCAAGAGCACCTCGAACAATTCCCGGCCTGAAGCTGCGACCATGAACATGGAACTATTGATCAGCCGTATCCCGCCCCCAACCTGGCTCGACAAGTAACCGACGCCTTGGCAAGCACCGGAACAAAATCGGTAAACAATCGCGAAAACAGCACAAAAATCGCCCTTCTGTCGCCTTTTCAAAGCTCACGCGACCGACGACCGTGATCGCTCCGTCAGCCGCCAGAGGGCCCTGCCCCGGGCTTCTGCAGGCCAGGCCAAGCCCGCCGCTACAAGAACCGATTCAGCCTCCCGCCCTCCTGCCGTTCCTCGGTTCGACGCGCTATATGCAGACGGCAAGCCCTCGCACCGGTATAGTGCGCCCCCTCTTCGCGTGGACAGCCGTCGGTAACGAGGCTCCAACCCACGGGAAACCCGAACTAATAACAACCCGCGAATAGAGAACCGGGACGAACGCTCGCCCCACCGCTTTGCCGTGCGTGCAATCAGCGGTGTAACAAGGTGTTTCTGTCCGCTCTGCTTTTGCCTACACAAAAAACAGCGAGGAATACTCCATGCTCGAAGTCATCAACGACTTCCTCTCAGGGAAAGTGCTGATCGTGCTCATTGTCGGGCTCGGCGGCTACTTCACGATCCGCTCGCGTTTCGTTCAATTGCGCCACTTCCTCCATATGTTCGCGGTGTTCCGCGACAGCCTGAAAAGCAGCGGCGGCCAGCTCAGCTCGTTCCAGGCGCTGATGCTCAGCCTCGCCGGCCGGGTGGGCGCAGGCAACATCGCGGGCGTCGGCATCGCCGTGACCCTGGGCGGTCCGGGCGCCGTGTTCTGGATGTGGGTGACCGCACTGGTGGGCATGTCCAGCAGCTTCTTCGAATGCACCCTGGCCCAGGTCTACAAGCGCGCCGACGGCGACGGCCTGTACCGCGGCGGCCCGGCCTACTACATCCAGCACGGCCTGAAGCTCAAAGGCATGGCGGTGGTGTTCTCCATCCTGCTGCTGGTCACCTACGGCTTCGCCTTCATCGGCCTGCAGTCCTACACCGTGACCCACTCGCTGCAGGACGCCTTTGCCTTCGACCCTAGCCACACCGGCATCGTCCTGGCGCTGCTGCTGGCCATCACCTTCATCGGCGGCATCAAGCGCATCGCCGCGGTGTCCGACCTGCTGGTCCCGATCAAGACCCTGGCCTACATCGCCGTGACCCTGTACGTGATCGGCACCCAGATCGAACAAGTGCCGGCCATGCTGGAGACCATCATCAAGAGCGCCTTCGGCCTCGACCCGGCCTTCGGCGGCCTGCTCGGCAGCGCCATCGTCATGGGCGTGAAGCGTGGCGTGTTCGCCAACGAAGCGGGCCTGGGCAGTGCGCCGAACGTCGCCGCCGTGGCCGCCGTGAAGCACCCGGGCGCCCAGGGCGTGGTCCAGGCCTTCAGCGTGTTCCTCGACACCTTCGTGATCTGCACCTGCACCGCACTGCTGATCCTGCTGTCGGGCTTCTACACCCCGGGCTTCGAAGGCGACGGCATCGTCCTGACCCAGAACTCGCTGGCTGCCGTGGTCGGTGACTGGGGTCGCCTGTTCGTCAGCGTCGCGCTGTCGCTGTTCGTCTTCACCTGCATCCTCTACAACTACTACCTGGGCGAGAACAGCCTGCAGTTCCTCACCCGCAACCGCACCGTGCTGATGCTGTTCCGCGGCCTGGTGCTGGCGCTGGTGGTATGGGGTTCGATGCAGGACCTGTCGACCGTGTTCGCCTTCGCCGACATCACCATGACCTGCCTGGCCTTCGTCAACCTGGTGGCCCTGGCCATGCTGTTCAAGGTCGGCATGCGCGTGATGCGCGATTACGACGAGCAGCGCCGCGCCGGCGTCGATCAGCCTGTGTTCGACTCGCGCAAATTCGCCGACCTGGACCTGGACCTGAAGGCCTGGCCCGCCGAACCTGCGGCCGCCGCCCAGGCCGAGCCGCAAGGCGCGCCCACAGCGCAACGCTGACGGGTGAACGACGGGCGCATCCTCTGCACCCGTCGGTTACAGTTCGATAAATGTGCGAGCGGGCTTGCCCGCTCCCACAAGAACTCACCGTTTCGGAGAATCCCATGAACCCTTCGACCTACCCTGCCGCCCAGCACGTCATGGTGCTCTACACCGGTGGCACCATCGGCATGCAGGCCAGTGCCGACGGGCTGGCCCCGGCGTCCGGCTTCGAAGCCCGGATGCGCGACTACCTCGACACCCGTCCCGACCTGCCGGTACCGGCCTGGCGCTTTCGTGAAATGGCGCCGCTGATCGACAGCGCCAACATGACCCCCGAGTACTGGCAGCGCCTGCGCGAAGCGGTGGTCGAGGCCGTCGAGAGCGAGGGCTGCGACAGCGTGCTGATCCTGCATGGCACCGACACCCTGGCCTACAGCGCCGCGGCCATGAGCTTCCAGTTGCTGGGCCTGCCGGCACGGGTGCTGTTCACCGGTTCGATGCTGCCGGCCGGCGTGCCCGACAGCGATGCCTGGGAAAACCTCAGCGGCGCCCTGCTGGCCCTCGGCCGTGGCCTGGCGCCCGGCGTGCAGTTGTACTTCCATGGCGAGCTGCTGGCACCGACCCGCTGCGCGAAGATCCGCAGCTTCGGCCGGCACCCGTTCGCCGCCTTGCGGCGCAAGGGTGGCGGCACCCAGGTCGAGGCCATCCCGCCAAGCCTGGACTACCGCCAGGCCCGGCAGCCGGCCAAGGTCGGCGTGCTGCCGCTGTTCCCCGGGATCGGCGCCGAAGTACTCGATGGCGTGCTCGCCAGCGGCATCCAGGGCCTGGTGCTGGAGTGCTTCGGCAGCGGCACCGGCCCCAGCGACAACCCGGCGTTCCTGGCCAGCCTCAAGCGCGCCCAGGACCAGGGCATCGTCGTAGTGGCGGTAACCCAGTGCCATGAAGGCGGGGTCGAGCTGGATATCTACGAGGCCGGCAGCCGCCTGCGCGGCGTGGGCGTGCTGTCCGGCGGCGGCATGACCCGCGAAGCCGCCTTCGGCAAGCTCGATGCCCTGCTGGGCGCCGGGTTGCCGGCCGCCGAGGTACGGCGTCTGGTCGAACTGGACCTGTGTGGCGAGCTGAGCTGAAGCTCAGGCTCGGGAGCCGGTAGCTACTGCGCTGGCTGCCGGCTCGATGACGAACAGAGGGTAACGGCCAGGTTACTTCTTGACCGAGTAATCCTGGCCCCAGACCCGCACCGAGCTCGAACTCTCGATCGGCCCTTCGAACACGAACTTCTGCCGCACTGCCGCCTTGGCCGGGATGGTGACTTCATCCGGGTTGTCGAGGCTGACAGTCAGGTTGTTGGCATAACCGTCCTGGTCGATCGCCAGCAGGGCACCGGTCTGCTTGAGGTTGATCAGCCGCAACTGGCTGTCGCTGCTGTTCTTGAAGCCCAGGGTGACGTTGAAGCTGTCGCCGACGGCTTCGGTCTTCAATACCTGGACGTCGACGCGGCCCTTCATTTGCTCGCTGGAGGAAATGATCGAGGCGCCGTCGACGCCTTGCGCCGATTGGCGACCATCGAGCACGCCTTCGCTGACGCCACCCAAGAGGTTCTTGCCTGCCGAAATGGCTGACGAGACGGCTGACTTGGCAGAGTCCTTGAGGGTGCTTTCGCTACCTGGCCCAGTCTCGGCCAGGCACAGCGAACTCAGGAGCAAGCCGGACACCAGGAGCAGGGAACGCGCAGGAGTGAGGGTCATACATAATCCTTTATCGAGGTTGCTGCACCGCCACCTCCGGCGGTGAATGACAGGCAGGTTGCACCAATCAAAGCGCCAAGTCACTAACCACGCAACGCCCGAAATGCCCCATGCCGCTGGCTGGAAAACCGCAGGTCCTGTCGAAGGCGGCATGCAACTTGCTCCGGTCAAGGGTCTTTCCCAGGTCGGAATCTGCGCATGCTGCACTCGCACCTCACCACCCTCAATGCGGTTTCCCTGATCCTCAACACCTTCAAGGACCAGGGTCAGGACGGCGGCGCGTTGTTGGCCGGCAGCGGTATAAACCCCACCGACCTGAGCCGCGCCGACACCCGCATCACCACCAGCCAGGAGATGCTGGTGTGCGCCAATGCCGTGGCCTTGCAACGCGATATCGGCCTGGAACTGGGCCGGCGCATGCATGTGTCGTCCTACGGCATGCTCGGCTACGCGCTGCTCACCAGTGCCACCTTAGGTGACGCTTTGCGCCTGGCGCTGCGCTATCCGGCGCTGATGGGAACACTTTTCGAGCTGACCCTGGAAACCGACGGACCGCGTATCTGGCTGACGGCCGCCGACTATCGCGAATGCCCGGCCCTGGCGGCGTTCAACACCGAGTTCTGCCTGGTCTCGATGAAGGTCATCTGCGACGACCTGCTGGGGCATCCGCTGCCGCTGATCGGCGCGCGCTTCGACTACCGGGCACCGGACTACCAGGCTCGTTATCGCGAACGCTTCGACTGCCCCCTAGAGTTCGATGCCGCCAGCAATGCCTTCGCCTTCGACCGGCGCTGGCTCGACCAACCGCTGCCCCTGGCAGATGCCATCACCCACCAGGCCATGGCCGAGCGTTGTCGCAAGCAGAACACCGAGTTCACCGGGCGCCAGGCCTGGCTCGGGCGCATCCGCCAGTTGCTGGCGGCGCAGCTGGATGCCGCTCCCGGCCTGGACGGATTGGCAGAACAGATGAACTGCTCGGCCCGGACCCTGCGCCGGCATCTCAAGGACCTGGGCTGCAGCTACCAGGAACTGCTGGACGAACTGCGCTTCGAGCGAGCCAAGCAGATGCTCTGCGAAGACCAGTTGCCGATCTACCGCATCGCCGAAGCCCTGGGCTTCAGCGAGACCGCAAGCTTTCGCCATGCCTTCATCCGCTGGAGCGGCGTGGCGCCGAGCCAGTTCCGGCCCTGACACAAACCCCGGCATGAAGGCGCCAATTGCATTACATTGCCGGCCTTTCATACCGGCAAGGGACGGCAACGTTGAATCTATCCACAGGCAGCACCGCCAGGCATATCGGCCTTCGTCGAATCGGCCTGGCGCTGCTGATGCTCGCCGCAGCCCCCGTCGCCCAGGCATTCGACCTGGCGAAATTCAAGTGGTGGGAGATGTCCAGCCACTTCGCCCTCGACGAGCCGGAAACCGCCACCCTGCAGATCAAGCCCTTCGCGCTGCCGGGCCTGGCCAAGCTGCCGGCGCGGATCGTGCTGAGCCAGTATCGCGGGCTGTTCTACCTCAACGCCTACCAGGACCTGGATTACCGGCAGCGCATCTACAAGTCGCCGCCCATAGCGCTGTTCAGCCCGGAAGATCTGCGCAACTGCGTGTCGCCGGACAATGACATCCAGGTCACGGACAACTGGCCACCCAGCAATACCCTGGATACCGGCATCACCCTGACGCCCCTGGACTTCGACTGTTCGGTGCCGCCGCAATGGAACCTCAGCCAACGCTACCTGCTGATCGACCAGCGCGATCCCCAGCGCACGCTGCTGGCCATCAGTCATCGCCAGGACCTGACGCAGATGGACTTCACGCCGTTGCAGCCCATCAGCGACGAAACCGGACAGCAATGGCTGCAAGCCCTGCAGAAGTTTCCACCGTGGTTCCGGCCTTTCGACAGCGGCGGCGGCCCGATCACCCTCAAGGCCTATGTCCCGCCAGCGGACGCGGACGCTGTCTGGAAGCAGTTCCGCCAACTCCACGCGCAACTGCGCAAGGCCAAGGACAAAGGGCCGGGCATCCGCCAGGCGGAGGACTTCTTCGCGGTTCATGACTACCGCAGCATTGCCACCGACCACAGCGAATACCCCGGCCTGCTCAACGACATCGCCTACTGGGCCAGTGAGGCCGGCCAGCTGAAGGTCGCTCGCGGCTGGCTGGTGGAGGTGCTGCGCCGAGACATGTCGCGCATGCCGACCTACCTCAACCTGGCCGACCTGGACTGGGCGCTGTTCGAACAGCGGCCCCTGGACAACATTCCCCAGGGCCGGGCCATCGAAGGTTATCGGCTGTATTGCGGCATGCGCCTGCAACGCCAGATGAGCATCCCGCCCCGGGTACTGCAGCGCCTGGGCCTGCAATCTGCCAACCCACAGGCGTGCCAGGGTTTCTGGCCGTTGGTGGCCGCTGCGGACGCCGGTGACGAAGCCGAGGTAAAGCGCCTGCTGGCCGGTGGCGTCAGCGGCGAAGTCATGGCCGAGGATGGCCGCAGCGCCCTGCTGCATGCCCTGGATGCCCCGCACCTGGAGATCGCCCGGCTGTTGCTGGCCAACGGCGCCCATACCAGCGGCCAGTATCGGTGGAGCACCCTGGCCATGCTGGCCATGCGCCGCGACCTCAAGGATGGCCCCGACCTCGAGCAGGGCGGGCGCTTGAAGTTCCTGCTGCAAGCCGGGGTCGCCATTGACGAACAGGATTACCAAGGCCGCACTCCGCTGATGCAACTGGCGGAGCAGGAGCGCAACCTCGAGGGCTTCACCTGGCTGCTGCAACACCCGCAGAACCTGGACCTGCGCACCGCAAAAGACCAGGAAACCGCTCTGTACCGGGCCTTCTGGGGCAACAACTATCCGGCCATGAAGCTGTTGATCAACGCCGGTGCCAACCTCAACCTGAGCTATGGCGGGGGCACCTGCTACAACCAGCCCATGGGGCAGAGCCTGCTGACTTTACTGGCCGACAAGATCTCCGCCGACGACACGTCACGCGTCGTCAGCCAGCAAGACACCCTGGAGGTCTTCACCCTGTTGCTGGAAAAAGGCGCCGACCCGAATGTCGGCCAGCGCTGCGAGAAAAAAGGCTACGCCCTGCTGCTAGAGGCCATCGCCCGGAAAAAACGCGAGGACATGCTCCAGGTCCTGCAACGCTTCGTGCCGACAGCGCCCGCAGGCTGAAACACGTGGCGCCCCGCAATGGGGCGCCATGCCCCTTCCAGGGGCGAATTTCGGTCACGCAATCTGGCCATATCGATCCCCTTTTGGCCGTTCCCGCCGTTCTCCAAAACCCCGCGCCCCGCAAGACTGTGATCCACCGAATCAGCCTGCGGAGAACAAGAAAATGCTGACGATCTACTCGGACGATCACCACCTGCACCATGGCCGTTGCGAACTGATAGACGGGCAACTGATGCCTTGCTTCGAAATGCCCTCCCGGGCCGACCACGTGCTGGACCGAGTGAAGTACCGCAACCTGGGGCCGGTGGAGGCGCCCAAGGACTTCGGCCTGGAGCCGATCCAGCGCGTCCACAGCCGCGAGTACCTGGAATTCTTCAAGGGCGCCTGGGAGCGCTGGGCAGCCAAGGGCATCGACGGCGACCTGCTGCCCTACACCTGGCCGGCACGCACCCTGCGCAGCGTGATCCCCAGCAGCCTGCACGGCCAGCTCGGCTACTACAGTTTCGACGGCGGCGCGCCGATCACTGCCGGCACCTGGCAGGCAGCCTACAGCGCGGCCCAGGTCGCCCTGACCGCCCAGGCGCTGATCCAGCGCGGCGCCCGTAGCGCCTTCGCCCTGTGCCGGCCACCGGGACATCACGCCGCCAGCGACCTGATGGGCGGCTACTGCTACCTGAACAACGCCGCCATCGCCGCCCAGGCCTTCCTCGACCAGGGCCAGCGCAAGGTGGCGATCCTCGATGTCGACTACCACCATGGCAACGGCACCCAGTCGATCTTCTACGAGCGCAGCGACGTGCTCTTCACCTCGATCCACGGCCACCCTGAAGCCGAATTCCCGTTCTTCCTGGGGTATGCCGACGAGTGCGGCGAAGGAGCCGGTGAAGGCTACAACTTCAACTACCCGCTGGCCGCCGGCAGCGGCTGGGAGGCCTGGAGTGCGGCCCTGGAGCAGGCCTGTGGGGAAATCGAACGCTACGGCGCCGATGTCATCGTGGTGTCCCTGGGGGTCGACACCTTCAAGGAAGACCCGATCTCGCAGTTCAAGCTCGACAGCCCGGACTACCTGGCCATGGGCAAGCGCATCGCTGCTCTCGGCAAACCGACGCTGTTCGTCATGGAAGGCGGTTATGCAGTCGCGGAAATCGGCATCAACGCCGTCAACGTACTCGAAGGCTTCCAGAGCGCCCAGTAAGGAACCCGCAACATGCCAAGACTCCAACGCCTCATCGCTCCCGCCCTGTGCGCCTGCCTGCTGGGCACCGCCGCCCACGCCGAGGAGCGCACCCTGCGGGTGTACAACTGGTTCGACTACATCACCCCCAAGGCCCTGGAAGACTTCAAGGCGCAGAACAGCCAGGTCAAGCTGGTGTACGACATCTTCGATACCAACGAAGCCCTGGAGGCCAAGCTGCTCACCGGCAACTCCGGGTATGACGTGGTGGTGCCGTCCAACGTGTTCCTGGCCAAGCAGATCGAGGCCGGGGTGTTCCAGCCCCTGGACCGCAGCAAGCTGCCCAACTGGAACCACCTGGACCCCAAGCTGATGCAGCTGATCGAGGCCAACGACCCGGGTAACCGCTTCGCCGTGCCCTACATGTACGGCACCATCCTGATCGGCTTCAACCCGGACAAGGTCAAGGCGGCCCTGGGCGAGCAGGCGCCGGTGGACAGCTGGGACCTGATCTTCAAGGAGGAGAACATCAGCAAGCTCAAGCAGTGCGGCGTGGCGCTGCTGGATTCGCCGTCGGAGATCCTGCCCCTGGCCCTGCAGCACCTGGGCCTGGATCCCAACAGCCAGAAGCCGGCGGACTACGAAAAGGCCGAGGCGCTGCTGATGAAGATCCGCCCCTACATCACCTACTTCCACTCGTCCAAGTACATGGCCGACATCGCCAATGGCGACATCTGCGTGGCGGTGGGCTACTCGGGGAGCTTCTCACAGGCCGCCAACCGTGCCCGGGAAGCCAAGAACGGCGTGACCGTGGACATGCGCCTGCCCAAGGAAGGCGCGCCGATCTGGTTCGACATGCTGGCGATCCCCAAGGGCGCGAAGAACCCGGAAGACGCCTACACCTTCATCAACTATCTGCTGCAACCCCAGGTGATTGCCCCGGTCAGCGACTTTGTCGGATACCCGAACCCGAACAAGGACGCCACCGAGCTGGTGGCCCCTTCGATCCGCAACAACCCCAACCTGTATCCGACGGCCGCGGCCATGAGCACCCTGTATACGCTGCAGCCGCTACCACGTGATGCCGAGCGGGCGCGGACCCGGGCCTGGACCAAGATCAAGTCGGGCACCTGATCATTACCCCCTGTGGCTTGCTCGCAGCGGATTGCGCAGCAAGCCAAGGCCGGCTACCCGCCTGTACCTGACATCCCGCAAGAACCGATTCACGAGCGCTACACGACCGCGCGGGAGCAAGCTCCCTCGCCGCCACCAGCCATCAGCAGCCGGTCAGGCCCTGGGGCGCCCGTTCCTCGGTGAAGAACCAGGGCCGCAACCGTACCCCCACGCCATTGCCGATGAAGGCCGCCACCAGCCACAACCAGCCGTGCAGGCTGCCGGAGGCGATGCCACTGAAATAGGCGCCGATGTTGCAGCCATAGGCCAGGCGCGAACCGTAGCCCAGCAGCAAGCCGCCGATCACCGCCGCCACCAGGGACCGGGTGGGAATCTTCAGGCTCGGGGCGAAGCGTCCCGCCAGGCCGGCGGCCAGCAAGGCCCCCAGGACGATGCCGATGTCCATGACGCTGGTGATGTCTTGCCATACCGGGGCCGCCAGGGCCTTGGCATTCGCCGCGCCTTGCCAGAACACCCACTGGCTGACATCCAGGCCCAGCCCGCCAGCGAGCTTGGCTCCCCACAGGGCGAATGCCGACGTGATGCCCCATGGCCGCCCCGCCAGGGCCAGGGTGGCGAAGTTCAGCAGAGCCAGGGCCACCGCGCCCCAGACCAGCGGCCAAGGACCGCGCAGCAAGCGCCGCCAGCCCTGGTGCGTAATGCCCACGGGGGCTTCGAGGTTGCCATGGCGGCGTTTTTCCAGGACCTGGGTCAGCATCGCGATCAGGGCGAACAGGCACAGGCTCAAGCCCAGGGCCGGCCCCACGCCGAAGCTCTGGACGATGGAGATCGGCGGCAGCGAAGGCAGGGCGAACCACCAGTCCACATGATGGGTGGCGATCAGCGAGCCGCAGATGAAGAACGCCAGGGTCACCAGCATCCGCGCGTTGCCACCACCAACGGTAAACAGGGTGCCGGACGCGCAACCGCCGCCCAGCTGCATGCCGATGCCGAAGATGAAGGCCCCGAAGATCACCGATACCCCGGCAGGCGCCACCAGGCCGGTCACCGGCTGGCCGAACAGCGTGCCGGCCCCCAGGGCCGGGAAGAACAGCAGCACCGCCAGCGCCAGCATGACCATTTGCGCCCGTAGGCCCGCGCCACGCCGATCACGGATGAACACCCGCCAGGCCGAGGTGAAGCCGAACGCCGCGTGGTAGAGGGTCAGGCCCAGGGCCGCCCCCAGGAGCAACAGCAATACCTGGCGCGCGCCCACCTCCACTTGCAGGAACAGGGCGCCGGCCACCAGGAGCAGCAAGGCGAACAACGGCGCGCCGAACTTGCGTTCAGGCGCCAGGGAAAGGGACTGGCTCATAGGGCGTCTCGGACAGGGAAATGCCGCCCAGTATACCCGTCAAACCCGCCAGGCCCGGCGCAGGCGCGCCACGGCGGCGCGGATCTCGGCCTCCGGCACCGCCGCGAACCCCAGCACCAGGCCGGCCCGCTGGTCCTCGGGCGTCACGCTGTCCGGCAACCAGTAACGGCTCAGGGCACTGACCTCGACATCGACGCTGGCGGCCTGGGCCTGCAGTTCCTGCTCCCGGGCCAGACTGTCGACGCGCACCGTCAGGTGCAGCCCTGCGGTCACCCCGGGCAGCGGCCCGACCCCGTCGATGACCTCGGGCCAGGCTTCGAGCAGGGTATTGCGCCGGCTCAGGGCCGCGCGCCGCATGCGCCGGATATGCCGCTGGAAATGCCCGGCGGCCATGAACTCGGCCATCACCGCTTGGGTACTGACTTCCGAGTGGCGCATTTCCACTGCCCGCAGCCGCACACAAGCCTGTACCAGGTGCGGCGGCAACACCAGGTAACCCAGGCGCAGCGCCGGAAAGGCCACCTTGCCGAAGGTGCCGACATAGATCACCCGCCCCTGACGATCCAGGGCCGCCAGGGGCGCCAGGGGTGCACCGCTGTAGCGGTATTCGCCGTCGTAGTCGTCCTCGACCACCCAACCCTGGGTCCGCTCGGCCCAAGCCAGCAACTCCAGGCGCCGGGCCAGGCTCATGACCACCCCGGTGGGGTACTGGTGGGCCGGCGTGACATAGGCCACACGGCAATTCTGCAGTCGTTCCAGCTGGCGGCAATCGATGCCCTCCTGGTCCACCGCTACGCCGTGCAGTTGCGCACCGGCCATGGCGAAGGCATGGCCGGCGGCGCGGTAGCCCGGGTTTTCCACAGCCACGGGGTCGCCGGGCTCCACCAGCAGTTGTGCACAAAGGCTGATGCCCTGTTGCGCGCCACTGGTGATCACAATTTGTTCAGCCGTACATTGCAGACCCCGGGTACTGCGCAGGTAGGCGGCGATCATGCTGCGCAGGCGCGCCTCGCCAGCCGAATCGCCATAGCACAGGTGGCGCAACTCTGGCTTGCGCCAGAAAGCCGCATTCAGCTTGGCCCAGACCTCGAACGGGAACAGGTCGAAGGCCGGCACGCCGACCCGGAATGCTCGGGGCGGACCGCTGGGATGGGTGCTCAGATGATGTTTTTGCAGGCGCTGCAAAGTGCTGTTTGAGACCAATCCACTGGATGTAACCACAGGTAAATCGACGGATTTTGTGGATAAGTCTGTGGGCAAGCCTGTTGAAAAGCCTGTGGATATTTTTGTGGATAATTTCTTGGCCGGCAATCGGGTTTGCGGCAACTGGGCCACGTAGGTGCCGTCGCCGACCCGTGCTTCGATGAAGCCCTCGGCATACAGCTGGTCGTAGGCCCGGACCACGCTGTTGCGCGAGAGGCCCAGGGCGCTGGCCAGTTCACGGCTGGCCGGCAAGCGCGTACCGCCAGCCAGGCGCCCGTCCAGCACCCGCTGGCTCAGGGCCTGGTAGAGCTGGCGGCTGAGGCCCTGGCGGCGGTCCAGCACGATGCCGGCAGGGTTGAAGGACAGCGGAGGCAAGGCACTGTTCATTGGCGCACACCCAGGGAATTGGACCTATGAAATAGAACGGAAATGGCTCTTACCATGAACCATTAGCCTGCCTAGGATGCAGCCAATCGCCAAGGATTTTCCACATGTACCTACCTCGCGCTTTCGCTGACCAAGACCTCTCCCGCCTGCACCAGGTGATCCATGACTGCCGCCTGGCAACCCTGGTGACCTACGGCGCCCTGGGCCTGCAGGCCAGCCACCTGCCGCTGCTGCTGGAGGCCGGCCAAGGGGCCGATGGCACCCTCTACGGCCACCTGGCCAAGGCCAATCCGCAATGCGCGGAGCTGGCTGCCGGTGCCGAGGCGCTGGTGATCTTCGAAGGCGGCGATGCCTACGTCAGCCCGTCGTTCTATCCGAGCAAGGCCGAACACGGCAAGGTGGTCCCGACCTGGAACTACGTGGCGGTGCATGCCTACGGCCAGGCCGAGGTGTTCCACGACCCGCAGCGCCTGCTCAAGCTGGTCGGGGCCCTCACCGAGCGCCACGAAGCTGGCCGCCAGCACCCCTGGAAGGTCGAGGACGCCCCCGCCGACTACATCGACGGCATGCTCAAGGCCATCGTCGGTTTCGCCCTGCCGATCCAGCGCCTGGAGGGCAAGCGCAAGCTCAGCCAGAACCGTGACGCCCGGGACATGGCCGGGGTCCGCGAGGGCCTGGCGGCCAGCACCGACCTGCGCGACCAGCAGCTATCCCACCTGATGCGCTAATACTTCAACAATCAAGGAGCCTTCATGAGCCAGATCCAGATCCGCACCGTCACCGCCGCCGACCACGCCGCCTGGCTGCCCCTGTGGCAGGCCTACCTGCGGTTCTACGAGACCGAACTGGCGGATGCCGTGACCCAGAGCACCTGGCAGCGCTTGCTGGATGCCAGCGAGCCGACCCATGCCGCCCTGGCCTGGGATGGCGAACGTGCCGTGGGCCTGGTGCATTTCATCTACCATCGCTCCAACTGGAGCATCGAGAACGCCTGCTACCTGCAAGACTTGCTGGTGACCCCGCAACAGCGCGGTACCGGGGTCGGTCGCAAGCTGATCGAGTTCGTCTACGCCCAGGCCAAGCAGGACGGTTGCGCCAAGGTCCACTGGTTGACCCACGAAACCAACACCACGGCCATCCAGCTCTACGAGCGCATCGCCGAGCGCCCGGGCTTCATCCAGTTCCGCAAACCTCTGTGAACCTGCCCAGGAGCCATTGAATGTCGACTTCCCTCACCGATTGGCAAGGCGTCCCCGCCCCTTCGGCCACCCTCTTGCAAGGGCGCTTCATCCGCCTGGAGAAACTCGATCCGGCGCGCCATGGCGATGAGCTGTTCCAGGCCTTGCAAGGCCCGGACGCCGACCCTGTGCTCTGGGACTTCCTGCCCTACGGCCCCTACCCCGAGCGCCCGGCCTTCGACGCCTGGCTGGCAGGCCATGAACGCAGCAGCGACCCGTACTTCTTCACCGTGATCGATCTCGCCACAGGCCAGGCCCAGGGTGTGCTCAGCCTGATGTCCATCGTCCCGGCCCACGGTCGCATCGAGATCGGCCACGTGACCTTCGGCGCACCGATGCAGCGCTCGCCCAAGAGCACCGAGGCGGTGTACCTGCTGGCCCGGGAGGCCTTCGCCATGGGTTACCGGCGTGTGGAATGGAAGTGCAACAACGCCAATGCCCGCTCGCGCTATGCGGCCGAGCGCCTGGGCTTCAGCTTCGAGGGGGTGTTCCGCCAGCACATGGTGGCCAAGGGGCAGAATCGCGACACCGCCTGGTTCTCGATCCTGGACTCGGAATGGCCGGCCATCGCCAAGGGTTTCGAGCAGTGGCTGGGCGATGCCAACCAGGGCCCGCACGGGCAACTCAGGAGCCTGGCGCAGTGCCGGGAGCAGATCCCGGGGCAATGAACGGTACCCGCCGCGCCCCATGCGCAGCGGGTCTCCTCAATCGCCTGGCAAGGCTCGGGCGCGGCTGGCGCGCTGCACCTTCACCACTCCCATCTGCATGCCGAAGGGCTTGAACACCGCGTTCAGCGACTTGAGGGTCGGATTGCCGTCGCCATGCTCGATGTGCACCAGGGTCCGCAAGGAAATCCGGCACATCTTGGCGAACTGGCTCTGATGCAGCCCGGTGACCTCGGTGCGCAAGCGTCGTACCGCATCGCCGAGCGGCAAGCGGCCGGTGGCCAGCTCCTGCTGGATGTCGTCGATCAATCCAGCGCGTTCGTCCAGGGCCGTACTCATCGCAATCCCCACTCTTGCAGGCGTCGGTCCAGGTGACGCAGGTGGACACCTGGATGGTTCATGGTGGCCGCCGGCAGGCCTCCGGCATCGAGCAGGTCCGGCAGGGCGCGCAGGCGCTCGGCATCCACGCGCAGGCGCGCCAGGGCCAACTCAGGATCGAGCAACGGCCGCAGGCTGGCACAGACCAGGCGCCAGTCCACCTCGCCGGCCACCTCCATGCGTCCGGGCCACTTGGTGGCGCGGGCAATTCCCGCGGTATCCATCACCATGGGGGCCAGGTCATGGATCGGGGCCAGGCGCACGCCGTCTTCACCGCGGATCACCGCGATATTGCGCCCATGGTTATGGGGATTGCCGAGGATCTTGTTGATCAGCTCCCGGCGCAGGTAGTCGGCCACCAGCTCGGGGATCGAGGCCTCCTGCCCCGCCGCTCGCCACAGCTCGGCAAGGGTCCCCAGCACTTCGGTATGGCGCATGCCCTGGTCGTAGCCCACCAGCCCTGCCAGCGAATAGATCGACTCCAGCGCCAGGCGCTCGACGCCAGCCGGGCCGACACAACGGTCGAAACGCGGCAGCCACAAGCTGGGCACGTGTCCCTCCTCCAGGGCCAGGCCGGCCGCAGGAACGGTCTCGATGTCCAGCTGCTGCAAGGCGCGGTAGTAGTGAAACTCGCTCCTGAGGATGTCGCAGTCGTTCTGGGCGGCCCGGTTACGAGGGAACTTGACCAGCCAATGCTGGGCTGCAGCGGCATCCTCCAGCAGTGCATCGGGATACAGCAAGCCGGCCCGGTTCTGTGTCAGCAACAGCTTGGGAGCCTCGCCACCGGCGCCCCTGGCTGCGCCCTGCTCATGCATGTACTCGACGAAACGTTGGTCGCCGGCCACCACCGCCTCCCGGGAAAACCCTTGCAAGGGCCGCCCGGCCAAACCGACCAGGGATTCCTTGATGCGCAGATGACCGATGGGCGCGGCGGTCGCCCGAGCCAACAGGAACAGCTCGGCAGCGACGCCCGCAGGGCACTCGCGACCGATCTGGCCGAGCAAGAAACGCCGGGCATCGCCGGCCGGGGCAATGTCATAGAGAAATGCCGGAGCCCGGGATTCGCGTATCGGCTCCCAGCCCAGGGGCAGCGACCCACTGACCGAGCAGGCCAACGGACTGGCGACCGACTCCAGGTTATCCACCAGATACTGCCGCACATAACCGAAGCTGCACGGGCTGTTGAAGCCCTCCTCGGGCTTGTCGAAGCAGAGGGTCATGGCGTCGGTCCATGCCCCCGAACGGTAGAGTTGCAGCGTCAGCCGATACATCTTATTACCTGCAATTTAATGCACTTCTATCATGCTGATTGGTGTAAATACGCATTTTAATGCAGATATACAACAATAATCGAGAATAGATCTGCATCTAAATGCACTTGCTGAATTCGCCGAAAGCGCCCGCAAGCACAGCGGAGTCCATGGCGGCCCACGACCAGACCGAGAGTCGTAGCCCCGAATGACAGGCAAAAAAAGGGAGGCCGTAGCCTCCCCGAGGTAAAACGTTGCAGATGAAGGCCGTGGATCAGCCTTCGATCTCGATGAGGATCTCGCCCGGGTTGACCCGGTCGCCCTTGGCCACATGGATGGCCACGACCTTGCCGGCGATGGCCGCCTGGACTTCGGTCTCCATCTTCATGGCTTCGGTGATCAGCACGGCCTGGCCGGCCTTGACCACGTCGCCTTCCTTGACCAGTACATCGACGATGTTGCCCGGCATGGTGGTACTGACGTGGCCTGGCGCGCTGGCTTGCTTGCGCTTGCTGCTGCCGCCGCCGACGAACTCGTTGAGCGGCTCGAACACCACTTCTTCCGGCATGCCGTCGATGGACAGATAGAAGTGGCGCTTGCCTTCGGCCTTGACGCCGACACCGGTGATGTCGACGCGGTAGGTCTCGCCGTGGACGTCGATGACGAACTCGGTCGGCACACCCTCGCCGCCCGGCTTGCTGACACCGCCGGCCTCGGGGATCGGCAGCAGGACTTCCGGCACCAGGGTCCCGGCTTCACGTTCCTCGAGGAACTTGCGCCCGATGTCCGGGAACATCGCGTAGGTCAGCACATCCTCTTCGGACTTGGCCAATGCGCCGATCTCGCCGCGCAGTTTGGTCATTTCCGGCTTCAGCAGGTCGGCCGGGCGCACGTCGATGACTTCTTCGCTGCCGATGGCCTGGCGCCGCAGCTTCTCGTCGACCTCGCCCGGAGCCTTGCCGTAGCCGCCCTGCAGGTACAGCTTCACCTCGTTGGTGATGGTCTTGTAGCGCTCGCCGGCCAGCACGTTGAAGAACGCCTGGGTGCCGACGATCTGCGAAGTCGGGGTCACCAGCGGCGGGTAGCCCAGGTCGTGGCGCACCCGCGGGATTTCCGCCAGCACTTCGTTCATGCGGTTGAGGGCGCCCTGCTCCTTGAGCTGGTTGGCCAGGTTGGAAATCATCCCGCCCGGCACCTGGTTGACCTGTACCCGGGTGTCCACTGCGGTGAACTCGCTCTCGAACTGGTGGTACTTCTTGCGCACGGCATAGAAGTACAGGCCGATCTCCTGCAGCAGTTCCAGGTCCAGGCCGGTGTCGAACTCACTGCCTTTTAGGGCCGCGACCATGGACTCGGTGCCCGGGTGGCTGGTGCCCCAGGCGAAGCTGGAGATGGCGGTGTCGATATGGTCGGCGCCGTTTTCCACCGCCTTGAGCTGGCACATGGCGGCCAGGCCGGCGGTGTCGTGGGAATGGATGAACACCGGCAGCGACTGCTCGGCCTTCAGCGCCTTGACCAGCTCGCCAGTGGCAAACGGCGTCAGCAGGCCAGCCATGTCCTTGATCGCCACCGAGTCGCAACCCATGGCTTCCATCTGCTTGGCCTGGGCCACGAAGGCCTCGATGGTGTGCACCGGGCTGGTGGTGTAGGCGATGGTGCCCTGGGCGTGCTTGCCGGCGGCCTTCACCGCTTCGATGGCCACGCGCAGGTTACGCACGTCGTTCATGGCGTCGAAGATGCGGAACACGTCGATGCCGTTGACCGCCGCCTTGGCCACGAAGGCCTTGACCACGTCGTCGCTGTAGTGGCGGTAGCCCAGCAGGTTCTGGCCGCGCAAGAGCATTTGCAGGCGAGTGTTGGGCAACGCTGCGCGCAACTGGCGCAGGCGCTCCCACGGGTCTTCCTTGAGGAAGCGCACGCAGGCGTCGAAAGTCGCGCCGCCCCAGACTTCCAGCGACCAATAGCCGACTTTGTCGAGCTTGTCGCAGATCGGCAGCATGTCTTCGGTGCGCATGCGGGTAGCCAGCAAGGACTGGTGGGCGTCACGCAGGATGGTGTCGGTAACAAAGATCTTCTTGGACATTCTTATCTCCTCTTAGCGACAAGCTTCAGGCTGCAAGCTGCAAGACAAAGCCGATCGGCTCTAGCTTGACGCTTGTCGCTAAACGCTTGCCGCTGCTTATTCATAGGCCTGCGTGGGCGGCGATGGCGGCGGCGATGGCCAGGGCCAGCTCTTCGGGTTTGCGCTTGATCGAGTAGTTGGTCAGTTCCGGGTGGCTTTCGACGAAGCTGGTATTGAACTGCCCGCTACGGAATTCCGGATTGCGCAGGATTTCCTGGTAGTACGCCGCGGTGGTCTTGACCCCCTGCAGGCGCATGTCGTCCAGGGCCCGCAGGCCGCGGTCCATGGCTTCTTCCCAGGTCAGCGCCCAGACCACCAGTTTCAGGCACATGGAGTCGTAGAACGGTGGAATGGTGTAGCCGGTGTAGATCGCCGTGTCGGTGCGCACGCCCGGGCCGCCGGGGGCGTAGTAGCGAGTGATCTTGCCGAAGCTGGGCAGGAAGTTGTTCTTCGGGTCTTCGGCGTTGATCCGGAACTGCAACGCGTAGCCACGGTGGTGGATGTCTTCCTGCTTGACCGAAAGCGGCAGGCCCGAGGCGATGCGGATCTGCTCGCGGACAATGTCGATGCCGGTGATTTCCTCGGTGATGGTGTGTTCCACCTGCACCCGGGTGTTCATCTCCATGAAGTACACCTCGCCATCGGCGAGCAGGAACTCCACGGTGCCGGCGTTCTCGTAGTTCACCGCCTTGGCCGCGCGCACCGCCAGGTCGCCGATGTAGGCACGCTGCTCGGGAGTCAGCTGCGGGCTCGGGGCGATCTCGATGAGTTTCTGGTTGCGGCGCTGGATCGAGCAGTCGCGCTCGAACAGGTGGACCACGTTGCCGAAGCTGTCACCGAGGATCTGCGCCTCGATGTGCTTGGGATTGACGATGCATTTTTCCAGGAACACTTCCGCCGAACCGAAGGCCTTGGTGGCCTCGGAGATCACCCGGGGGAAGTTCTGTTCCAGCTCCTCGCGGCTGTTGCAGCGACGGATACCACGCCCGCCGCCACCGGAGGTGGCCTTGAGCATCACCGGATAACCGATGCGGTCGCCTTCACGCAGGGCTTCGTGGATATCGGCGACGTTGCCTTCGGTGCCCGGGGTCACCGGTACGCCGGCCTTGATCATGCTGCGGCGGGCTTCGGTCTTGTCGCCCATGCGACGGATCACATCCGCGGCCGGGCCTATGAACTTGATTCCACGTTCGGCGCAGATGTCCGCCAGTTCGGCGTTCTCCGAAAGAAAGCCATAGCCGGGATGCAAGGCATCGCAGCCGGTTTCCACCGCCAGGTTCACCAGTTTGCGCGGGTTGAGGTAGCCCGCCAGGGGCTCGGCACCGATGCTGTGGGCTTCATCCGCGCGCTTGACGTGCAGCGCATGGCGGTCGGCGTCGGAGAAGATCGCTACCGAACGGATGCCCATCTCGGCGCAGGCACGCACGATTCGTACGGCGATCTCACCACGGTTGGCAATCAGGATCTTTTTTATCACTTGGAGTTTCCCTTGAGCCGTTGAAACAAACGACCCGCTAGACCGAGTCGGCGCGTGACCAAATGTTTCAAGTCAGTCGCAGCGACACACTAGCTCCGCTAAGGGATTAACAAAAATCAATAATTATTGGGATAACCATAAGTAAAGACTTATAGTTTTGCCTCCAGCCCCGGCGCGAGCCCTTGAAGCATGCGTAAATCCCTGATGCGCCTGACATTGCGCCAGCTGCAGATCTTCAACGAAGTCTGCGATCTACGCTCCTACAGCCGGGCCGCCGAGGAAATGTCCCTGACCCAGCCGGCGGTCAGCCTGCAGATCCGCCAACTCGAGGAGCTGATCGGCCAGCCGCTGTTCGACTATGTCGGCAAGAAGCTCTACATGACCGAAGCGGCCGAAGCCCTGCAACGGGCCAGCCGGGACATCTTCGGGCGCCTGGAGAACCTCGATATGCAGCTCTCCGACATGCAGGGCTCGCTGCAAGGCCAGCTCAAGCTGGCGGTAGAGTCCAGCGCCAAGTATTTCGTGCCGCACCTGTTCGCCGCCTTCAAGCGCCAGCACCCGGAAGTCCACCTGCAGCTGACCGTGGTCAACCGCGCCCAGGTGATCCGGCGCCTTTCCGACAACCGCGACGACCTGGTGATCATGTCCATGGTGCCCCAGGACATGGAACTGGAATTCCTGCCATTCCTGAACAACCCGATCGTTGCCGTGGCGCCCCCGGACCATCCCCTGAGCCACATGGGAGCCCTGCGCCTGCAAGACCTGGAGCCCTACACCCTGGTGCTGCGCGAGCAGGGTTCCGGCACCCGCCTGGCCTGCGAGGAATACTTCAAGGAGAAGCGCGTGCACTTCACCCAGATCCTCGAAGTGTCATCGGCCGAAGCACAGCGCGAATGCGTTCGGGCGGGTCTGGGCGTGGCGTTGCTGACGCGCCACGCCCTGAACCTTGAGTTGGCGACCGGCGGCTTGATCGAGCTGCCGGTCGAAGAGCTGCCATTGCTGCGCAGCTGGTGCCTGGTACAGGCCAAGGCCAAGCGCCTGTCACCGGTAGCGCATGCGTTCCTGGGATTCATCCGCAGCGAACGAGTGCAGATCAGCGGGCTGGTTGAGCGGTTTGACGGGAAGCTGCCGGAGCGGCCTGCCAGTAGTTGACGGCATCCTGCTCGGGATAGTCGTTGATTTCCTGTTGCAGGCGCCGCAGTTCGAAGCGGTGCTCGATCGCACGACGAAATTCCATGCGGCGTTGGTCTTCCTGCTGACGACGGGTCTTGACTGCGCTGTTGCTCTCTTCGTAAGGCCGGGCCATTTCGAGTCTCCCAATGCGAGTACGGAGGCTTCACGATGCGCCAGGCCGATGACAGTTGTACGTCACTGGGGTAACAGAACGATGAAGCTTGCAGCGCCCGACGAGCGGCGCCGCCCAGGCTCAAACGGCCTGTTGCGAGTCTTGCCGGTAACGTTCCGGATTCAGGGCCTGCAGGATGAGTTTCTTGTGGGCGTCCGGTAGCCGGTAGTACGCATGCAAGTAGGGGTTCAGCTGGAAGTACAGCTTGGGACCACCGAACAGCGTTTGCGCGTACAGGCGTTCATCGCGCAGCACTTCATAGGGCGTGGCGGTGTGCATGCTCAATACCGAGCGCACCCTGTCCTTGCTCTTGATCGCCTTGCAGATCAGCTTGCCGAACCGAGCCTCATCGCCCCCCTCTCCAAGCAACTGGAAGAACGCTTCCATGAATCCGTCGAGCTTTTTCAACGGATTGCAGTAAATCTCCCGGGACATCCGCGCCAGTTCCAACATGTCCCGATTGAACTCTCTGATCGAGGAAAACACCGCTCGCACCGGGGCGGGCCATTCAGGCTGCTCATTGAATGGGGTGAAAACCGTCGGCCAGGCCACATGCAATTCAGCGATCTGCGGCTCCGACTCGATCCTGTAGCTGATCAGGGGGTTCTGGTACCCGGGCACCATGGGCGTTTCCTGCATCACTTCCAGCGCGATGGCATAGGACGCGGCATAGAACCCCAGATGCCCCAACTGCTGTTTTTCCGCGTACGGCAAGACGCTCCGATAAAGCTCCAGGGCCTGTGCTGTCTCGCCCTGCTCCAGGGTCAGGGCGGCCCGTGCCTGCACCCCAAACGCCGCAAACAGTGGGTAGTCCGAGTGCCGCTCCAGCCTCGCGAACGCCTGTTCGATCACCACGGGGTCTCTGAGGTCTTCCTCCGAGGCCAGCATGAGTTGGTAGAGAGGCCCGAACCCCTCCACTGATCTTGCGGCGACTTGCCGGGAAAAGATGATGAATATGCAATCAAGATGGGAGTTATCACTGGCATCCGGTAACCCGGTAGCAATGAAGCCATCGAACAACCGGCTATGCGCCATGTAAAGCCGATCGGGTTCCCGGATTCCGCAGACACCCTCGTAGTGATGACGAAAACGCTCTATCAAAGTGCTCTTCGAATCGACCTGGGCAGCGCTGTACATCTCGGAAAAACGGTTGAGCGCAGTCGCCGCCCGGTACGCGCCGCCAATGGTGTCCAGCAGTTCCCGCTGCTGCGCCGCAGTCAGTTTGCTGGATGAAATTTCCGCCCCGAGGCTCTCGATCTCGGCGTTGATCGTGGAGAGTTTCTTATGGGATTTATCGCTGGTCTTATCCAGGGCATAGAAAAAATCCGCAGCTTCCACCGTGGCTGGAACCAGGCTTTTTACGTAGGCCTTCAGGGAGGAAGCCTGCAGGTCGCCAGCCCCGTGGCTGACCAGCAGTGTGTGGAAATGGTGGAGCGTCGTGCGCGGGGAAAGCTTGCCGTTCAACCGATGCAGAAGTATCGCCAGTTGCGGTAGCACCCACGTATCCAGGAACCGAGCGATCCCCGTTGGGTAGTCCTGGTAAGTGATGATCGGACGTGATTTCAGTATCGAGAAGATATGCTCGTATTGGCTCAGATAGTGCTGGAGCCTGGCGGTCAGCGCCTGGTCATCATGCACCAGGTACCTGAGCAAATCCGGTAGCAAACCCTGCTTCACGCCATTCGATTCCCGGTAGTACAGGTGCTGCCGGCCTTCATAGGAGCGAAGCTCGGAAAGGCCATTGGCAGTGGCAGTCACCAGCCCCGCCCCACGGCATAGCGTTTCGAAGACCTGTGCATACGTCGGAATCCTGACCATCTACCACCGCTCCCTGAAAAGTGGACATCGCCTCCGCGTATTTCCGGTAAACCGGAAAAACCGCGCTCTTTATTATCACCCTCGCAGCACTGAGCTGGACAAACCCATCCCTGTTTCCTTTTGGAGAGCACCACCATGGCCACACCCGAACACGAAGAAGCCCCCAACGCAGCATCTGCCGGGCAATCCACGATCTTCAGCCTGGACAAAGACGACGCCCTGGCCGCCCTCGCCGCCGGTCGGAGCCAGGAGCCGGCGCCCGACGCTGCGGCCGACCCTGATGACGTCGACGAAGTCATCGAAGAAATCGTCGAGCAACAGGATCTGCTGGAAAGAATCCATACCAACCTGAGCGCCAAGCAGCGGCGCATCGACGACCTGTCGGACGACGACACTGACTACGAAGGTTATGGCGAGGAGCTGGTACGGCTGGAGGAGGCCAACGAGCAGTTGCTGGCGGCGCAACAGCTGCTGGACTTCCAGCCGGACAATGCGGCCCTGGGCCAGGCCCGCAGCCTCAGCGAAAATGCGGCGGGGACCCTGGCGGAAGTGAAACCGGACGACCTCGACGACCAGGACGATACCTCGTTGCCCTAGGCGGGATGCTGCCGGCTCAGTCGTCCAGGGCTTTGACCGCCTTGGGCGACAGGCGCAGGCTGCGCAAGCTGCGTTTCACGCTCTTGAGGTGGTTGACCAGGCTCGGCCCGCGGGCCATGGCCACGCCCATGGCCAGGACGTCGATCACCACCAGGTGGGCGATGCGCGAGGTCAACGGGGTGTAGATCTCAGTGTCCTCGTGCACGTCGATGGCCAGGTTGACCGTCGACAGCTCGGCCAGCGGCGTCTGGCTCGGGCACAGGGTGATCAGGTTGGCCCCGCTCTCGCGCACCAGGTTGGCGGTGATCAGCAGGTCCTTGGAACGCCCGGACTGGGAAATGCAGATCGCCACGTCGGTGGGCTTCAAGGTCACCGCCGACATCGCCTGCATGTGCGGGTCGGAATAGGCCGCTGCGGTCAGCAGCAGGCGGAAGAACTTGTGCTGGGCATCCGCCGCTACCGCGCCGGAAGCGCCGAAGCCGTAGAACTCCACCCGCTGGGCCTGGGACATCAGGCTCACGGCCCGTTGCAGCTCCACCGGATCGAGCTTCTCGCGAACCTCCATCAGGGTATGCAGGGTGGTGTCGAAGATCTTCAGGCTGTAGTCGGCGACCGAGTCGTCCTCGTGGATCGCGAACTGGCCGAAGCTGGCCCCGGCCGCGAGGCTCTGCGCCAGCTTGAGCTTCAGGTCCTGGAATCCCGAGCAACCGATGGCCCGGCAGAAACGCACGATGGTCGGCTCGCTGATACCCACGCTATGCGCCAGGTCCGCCATGGAGCTGTGCATCACGGCCGCAGGATCGAGGAGCACGTGATCGGCGACCTTGAGCTCCGATTTGCGTAACAGATGACGAGACTGGGCGATGTGCTGCAACAGGTTCAAGGGCTGGGACTCATGGTTATCGGCAGGTGCCGGGAGATGTAGCGAGCTTGTAGTTATACTACAGGAAACGCCTTTTTGCCTGCTCAATGCATCAGGAAATTACCTGCCTACCCCCCATATTCAGCCGGCTACGCCTTATGTAGCCGTTTTTGCGCGTGGCCCCGGCCGCTAGCAGGACTGGGCCTGCAACAGCAGCGCAAGGCCCTGGGCGTCCACCGGGCGGCTGATCAGGTAACCCTGTACTTCGTCGCATTGTTCGGCCCGCAGAAAGGTCAACTGGGCCTGGTCCTCGACGCCCTCGGCCACTACCTTCAGGGACAGCCCGTGGGCCATGGCGATGATCGCCCGGGTGATGGCCGCATCCTCGCCACCTTCGGCCAGGCCACGGATGAACGCTTGGTCGATCTTCACGTAGTCCACCGGGATGCGCTTGAGGTAGCTCAGGGACGAGTACCCGGTGCCGAAGTCATCGATGGCCAGCTTGACCCCCAGGTCGCGCAGTTGCTGGAAGGTCGCGATGATGTGCTCGACACTGTCCAGCAGCTGGCTTTCGGTCAGCTCCAGCTCGAGAAGGTGCGGCTCCAGCCCGGTTTCCTCCAGGACCTGGCGCACCAGGCTCACCAGCTTGCCCTGGCGCAGCTGGTACACCGAAAGGTTCACTGAGACCCGGATCGGCTCCAGGCCCTGCTGCCGCCATTGGCAGGCCTGGCGGCAAGCCTGGCGCAGCACGAACTCGCCAATCGGGCCGATCAGCCCGGTTTCCTCGGCCAGGCCGATGAAGTCCCCCGGCGGCACCCGCCCCAGAACCGGATGTTCCCAGCGCACCAGGGCCTCGGCGGCGTTGAGCCGACCTGTGGCCAGGCACAGCTTGGGTTGGTAGAAGACCATCAACTGGTCATCCTCGATGGCCTTGCGCAGCTGGTTTTCCAGTTGCAGGCGTTCCAGGGTGCTGGCTTGCAGGCTTTCGGTATAGAACTGGAAGTTATTGCCGCCCAGGTGCTTGGCATGGGCCATGGCCATGTTCGCCTGGCTCACCAGCGCGGCGATTTCCCTGGCGCTGTCCGGCAGCATGCTGATGCCCATGGATGCGCTGACCACCAACTCATGGCCTTCGATGGTGATCGGCAGGCGCAGCTTGCTCAGCAGCCGGGTCGCGACCCGGGTCAGGCTCGACAGGCTGCCGTAGGCATCGAACAGCACGGCGAATTCGTCCCCGGACAAACGAGCGATGGTGTCGGCTTCCGGCAGGGCATTGACCAGCCGCCGGGCCATTTTCTGCAGCAGCTGGTCGGCCACTTCATGACCCAGGCTATCGTTGAGCAGCTTGAAGCGATCCAGGTTGATATGCAGCAGCGCCAGGCTGCGTCCGCCCTGGCGCACCCGCTGGTGGGCCTCGCGCAGGCGCTCGCGAAACAGCGAGCGGTTGGCCAAGCCGGTGAGCTCGTCATAGTGGGTGAGGTAGCGCATGCGCTCCTCGGATTCCCGGCGGGCCGAGAGATCGGCGAAGAAGCCCACGATATGTCGGACTTTTCCCCGCTTGTCGCGCACCACGTTCAGTTGCAGCCATTGCGGGTACAGCTCGCCGTTCTTGCGGGTCTCCACCAGTTCGCCCTGCCAGCTGCCATGCTGCTCCAGGGCCTGGTGGATCAGCGGGTAATGGCGCCGGGCATCGCGACTGCAGGACAGCTCCACCACGTTGCGCCCGAGCATGTCCTCGATCTGGAAGCCCGTGACCTGGCTGAAGGCCTGGTTGGCGGCGATCAGCGCATAGTCCGGGTCGAGGATGACGATGCCTTCGCTGGCGGCCTCGAACACCGTGGCCGCCAGGTTGCGCTGGACTTCCTGCTCCTTGTCGGCACTGATATCGCGGCGCGTGCCCACCATGCGCAGGACCCGGCCCTCGGGGCTGCGCTCCACCGCCCGGCCACGGTCCTCGACCCAGACCCAGTGGCCTGCGCCATGCAGCACCCGGTATTCCACCAGGTAATCCTCGCTGCGGCCCTTGAGGTGTTCCACCAGGGCCCGCTTGAGCACCGGCAGGTCCTCGGGATGCAGGCGCGGCTTGAGGTGGCTGAGCATCGCCGTGACTTCACCCGGCTCCAGGCCGAACAACTCCTTGAGCTGCGTGTGGTGGACCTCGTCGGTCTGCAGGTTCCAGTCCCACAGCCCCAGTTCGCTGGCCTCCAGGGCCAGGGCCAGGCGCGCCTCGCTCTTGCCCAGGGCCTGGTTGGCGGCGTCCAGCTCCAGGCTGCGCTGGGCCACCCGCTGCTCCAGCCCGGCCTGGGCCTGGCGCAACCGCTCCTCCACGTTGCGGCGCTGCTCGACCTCCCGGGCCAGCTCGCGATTGAGCTGGCCGCTGCGGTTCTGCGCATCCTGCAGGTGCTCGATCAGCGCCTGGTTCTGAAAGCGCCGCAACAGGCCGCGCTGGATCAGCCGATTGACCTGCCAGGCCACCACGCTCAAGGACGCCAGCAGGATCAGGCCCAGCCAGCCCCAGCCGCGCTGCTGCTCGTCACCGCCCCAGAACAGGTAGGCGATGGCCGGCAACAGGCACGGCAGGGTGAACGACAGGAAGGCCTGCAGGCTGACCGCATAGGCCACGCTGGCGGAAAGGATCGCGGCGCCGATCAGGCCGAAGACCCAGGCCTGCTGCAAGAAGCTGTCGGTGGGCACCAGGGCGATGCCGGCGCAGGCCAGGGTCAGGCCGCTGACCGTGGAGCCCAGCAGGAACATGCGTTGCCACACCGGTTGCGCCTGGCGGCTGGGTATCGCCGAATCGAAGGCCGCCACCTGGATCACCCGCAAGGCCACCAGGGCCAGCAGCCAGACCATCCATACACTCAGCAGCAGGTAGCGTGCGGGGCTCCACAGCAACCAGGTGCAGACCAGGCCGTTGAGCAGCATGAACAGGGTTGGCAGCAACGAGCCCTGGTACAGCAAGCGCGTGCGCTCCACTGCCATCTCCACGGCATAGTGCTGGCGGATGACCCGGGGCTCCATGAAAGGCCCCGACAGGTCGGGAATAGGTGTCATAGGCAGTGTTCTTATAATGGTGAGCCTGAAACGTCGCCGGAGCATACACAAGCAAAGCCGCGAGCCAAACTGCCCCAAGTCATAAAATCGATAAAACCGGCGGTGCCGTAAATGCCCCGCGAGGGTTCGCACCGAGAAGCGCCAGAGGCTGTGGCCCGTGACTGGCCGGTCGTCCCCCAACGGCTGTTTTATCGGCTAATGCGAAGCCGGGTTTGCCCGGGGTGGCGCGCGCCCCTAGAATGCGCCGATGCGCGATGATCTCTCCCTCTTGTTGAATTCCCTCAACGATGCCCAACGCCAGGCCGTAGCGGCCTCCTTGGGTCGTCAGTTGGTCCTGGCCGGCGCTGGTTCCGGCAAAACCCGTGTGCTGGTGCACCGTATCGCCTGGCTGATCCAGGTCGAGAACGCCTCGCCCCACTCGATCCTGTCGGTGACCTTCACCAACAAGGCGGCGGCCGAGATGCGCCACCGTATCGAGCAATTGCTGGGCATCAACCCCGCGGGCATGTGGGTCGGCACCTTCCACGGCTTGGCCCACCGCCTGCTGCGTGCCCACTGGCAGGAAGCCGGGCTGAGCCAGACCTTCCAGATCCTCGACAGTGACGACCAGCAACGCCTGGTCAAGCGGGTGATCCGCGACCTGGGCCTGGATGAACAGCGCTGGCCGGCCCGCCAGGCCCAGTGGTTCATCAACGGCCAGAAGGACGAGGGCCTGCGCCCGCAGCATATCCAGGCCAGCGGCGACCTGTTCCTGGCCACCATGCGCAGCATCTACGAAGCCTACGAGGCCGCCTGCCAGCGCGCGGGGGTCATCGACTTCTCCGAACTGCTGCTGCGCGCCCTGGACCTGTGGCGCGACCACCCGGGCCTGCTGGCGCACTACCAGAAGCGCTTCCGCCATGTGCTGGTGGACGAATTCCAGGACACCAACGCCGTGCAGTACGCCTGGTTGCGCCTGCTGGCCCAGGGCGGCGAGAGCCTGATGGTGGTGGGCGACGACGACCAGTCGATCTACGGCTGGCGTGGCGCAAAGATCGAGAACATCCACCAGTACTCCGACGACTTCCCGGACACCGAGGTGATCCGCCTGGAGCAGAACTATCGCTCCACCGCCGGCATCCTCAAGGCCGCCAACGCCCTGATCGCCAACAACACCGGGCGTCTGGGCAAGGAATTGTGGACCGATGGCGGCGATGGCGAGGCCATCAACCTGTACGCCGCCTTCAACGAACACGATGAAGCCCGCTACGTGGTGGAAACCATCGAGAGCGCGCTCAAGACCGGCCTGGCCCGCAGCGACATCGCCATTCTCTACCGCTCCAACGCCCAGTCCCGGGTGCTGGAGGAAGCCCTGCTGCGCGAACGCATCCCATACCGCATCTATGGCGGCCAGCGCTTCTTCGAGCGCGCCGAGATCAAGAACGCCATGGCCTACCTGCGCTTGCTGGAAGGCCGGGGCAACGACGCCGCCCTGGAGCGGGTGATCAACGTACCGGCCCGGGGCATCGGCGAGAAGACCGTCGAGGCGATCCGCGAGCATGCCCGCCACAGCGATGTATCGATGTGGGAAGCCATGCGCCAACTGGTGGCCAACAAAGGCCTGACCGGTCGCGCCGCCGGCGCCCTGGGGGCCTTCATGGAGCTGATCGAGAACCTGGCGGCCAAGACCCTGGACATGCCGCTGCACCTGATGACCCAGACGGTGATCGAGCAGTCGGGGCTGATCGCCTACCACGAAGCGGAAAAGGGCGAGAAAGGCCAGGCCCGGGTAGAAAACCTCGAGGAACTGGTCAGCGCCGCGCGCAACTTCGAGAACACCGAGGAAGACGAGGACCTGACGCCCCTGGCGGCCTTCCTCGGCCATGCCTCCCTGGAAGCCGGCGACGCCCAGGCGGACGAGCACGAAGACAGCATCCAGCTGATGACCCTGCACAGCGCCAAGGGCCTGGAATTCCCCTATGTGTTCCTGGTGGGCATGGAAGAAGGCCTGTTCCCCCACAAGATGAGCCTGGAAGAGCCTGGCCGTCTCGAGGAAGAACGCCGCCTGGCCTACGTCGGCATCACCCGGGCCATGCAGAACCTGGTCATGACCTATGCCGAGACCCGGCGCTTGTACGGCAGCGAGACCTACAACAAGGTCTCGCGTTTCGTACGCGAAGTACCCAAGGGCCTGATCCAGGAAGTGCGCCTGTCCAACAGCGTCAGCCGGCCTTTCGGCGGCGGTCAGTCCCAGAGCACCAGCAGCCTGTTCAGCGGCAGCGCGATCCCGGAAACCGGCCTGAGCCTGGGCCAGGCGGTACGCCACGCGGTGTTCGGCGACGGGGTGATCCTCAACTTCGAAGGCTCCGGGGCCCAGGCCCGGGTCCAGGTGAACTTCAGCGAAGGCAGCAAGTGGCTGATGCTGGGCTACGCCAAGCTGGAAGCCATCTAACAGGCCGTTGAGAAACTACCTGCGTTGCCATCGCTGCGTTAAAAACAGGCTGGTGCGCCAGCCCGGTCAAAATGCTCATTTACCACTCGTAAACTGCGCTTTTTCGCCTGTTTTTGCCTTGCGCTGGCTGCCTCGCCTACGTTTTTCAAGGGCCTGCTAATCTCCCGACAAGAGCCGGCATGCCGGTGAAGGCGCACTCTGCCCCTTCATCGACAAGCCGGGCCCATACCGCAATAAAGGAAGCACGAGCATGGGTTCAGGCTTTTTTTCATCGTGGACATTCTGGGCCTTGCTATCGGCCGTTTTCGCTGCATTGACGGCGATCTTCGGCAAAATCGGCATCGAGAACGTCAATTCCGACTTCGCTACCCTGCTGCGCACCGGGGTGGTGCTGGTGAGCCTGGCCTTGATTTTGTACGCAACGGGCCAATATCAGTCCCTGGAATCGATTTCTGCCAAGAGCTACCTGTTCCTGCTGCTGTCCGGGCTGGCCACCGGAGCTTCCTGGCTGTGCTATTACCGCGCCCTGAAACTGGGCCCCGCCTCGCTGGTGGCGCCGGTGGACAAGCTCAGCGTGGTGATCGTCGCGGTTATCGGCGTGGCCCTGCTGGGAGAGAAGCTCGATCTGCGGCAGTGGAGCGCCATCGGCCTGATCACCGCCGGCGTGGTGCTGCTGGCGGTCCGTCGCTGAACGGCTGCGGGATGGAACCGGACCGCCCTCGGACGGACAAATCCATATCGGCGAGCATGATTCCAGGCCGGGCCGGAGCAGGCTGGCCAGGCAAAAGCCCGAAACATTATGCCGCTCGCTACTGACACGTCACCTGTGCAATATGGCGCGCGTGACATCCACAAATGGGAATCCCCTTTATGAAACGTTTTCTTAGCATCGCCATGGCGTTGTGCATCGGCCTGACGATGAGCCTCGACGCCAACGCCAAGCGCTTCGGCGGCGGCAAAAGCGCCGGCGCTGCCCCGACCCACCAGACTCGCCAGGCGGCCCCCAGCGCACCGGGCGCTCCTGCCGCTGCAGCCACCGCTGGCGCAGCCGGTGCCGCGGGCGCCGCAGCCAAGGCTGGCGGTGCTTCGCGCTGGCTCGGCCCCCTGGCCGGCATCGCCGCCGGCGGCCTGCTGGCCTCCATGTTCATGGGCGGCGGCTTCCAGGGCATGCAGATCTTCGACATCCTGATCATGGCGGTCATCGCGTTCGTGATCTTCCGCTTCATCGCCGCCCGTCGTCGCAAGCAGCAGGAGCAGTTCGCCCCGGCTGGCCACGCGCCGATGCAGCGCGAAGCCTTCCAGCCCCAGGCGCCTGCCGGCGGCTCGATCTTCGGCGGCTCGGCGGCTCCGGCCGCACGCCCGGTGATCAACGCTCCGGCCTGGTTCAACGAAGAGCGCTTCGTCGAAGCCGCGCGCAACCACTTCCAGTCCCTGCAGCAACACTGGGACGCCAATGAAATGGACAAGATCGCCGAGTTCGTGACCCCGCAGATGCTGCAATTCCTCAAGCAGGAACGTGCCGACCTGGGCGACGGCTTCCAGTCGACCTACATCGACAACCTGCAAGTGCAGCTCGAGGGCGTGGACGACCGTGCCGACAAGACCATCGCCACCCTGACCTTCAGCGGTGTATCGAAGACTTCGCGCTTCGACCAGGGCGAAGCGTTCAGCGAAAGCTGGAACATGGAACGCGCCCAGGGCGACAACCAGCCTTGGCTGGTGGCAGGTATCCGCCAGAACGGCTGATTCATCCTGCTGTCACAGCTGTAATGCAAAACCCCGACTCAGGTCGGGGTTTTGCATTTCCCGATTGCACTTATAGCGAGCTACTGTATAAACCGCCGTCAACCAACCGCGCCATAGAGCTAAGAGGACCCAGGCCGTGGAAGAAGTCATCGAACAACTCCGAGAAGCCAACGAACCGGTACCCGTGCCCCTGGAGCTGCCGGACGAAGACCTGCTGGTGGAAATCGAGGAACAGCTGTTCATCAATATCCCGTTCGTCTTCAAAGAGTTCCTGTTGACGGTCAGCGATGTGGTCTACGGCAGCCTGGAGCCGGTCACCGTCACCGATCCGCAATCGCACACCTACCTGCCCGACGTGGCGGCGAACGCCTGGGACATGGGCGTGCCGCGGGACCTGATCCCGATCTGCCAGGACGGCGATGATTACTACTGCGTAGAAGAAGACGGCACCGTGGTGCTGTGGTCCGGCGAGGAAGAGCTGATCACCGAGGATTCCTGGGAATCGGTGTGGCACTGGGTGCGGGACGTCTGGCTGGAAAGCTGAAACCATGACGCCGTGACCAGCTCGGTCGCGGCTCCGGATCCCTCGCCAGTGCCCTGCTGGCGAGAGGCAGGGTCAATGCCCGCCACCATCCTTGCTCTGGTCGAAGGTCTCGATCAACGCCACCTGCATCCGTGTATGCACGCGGATGAACCAGCGCCACAGCAGCGCCACCACCGCCGCCGCCACGATCGCCACCAGTACCAGCAGCTCCAGGGTCGGCAGGATGCTCGCCGACAACGCCGACAGCAGCAGGAAGATCACCAGCAACGACAAGACCGGGATCACCTCGGCGATCACCCGCCGCACCCGCTGGGTATGCCGCCCGGCCATTTCCGCCTTCACCCCCATCTCCGCCAGCAGCATCGATAGCGCCTTGAGCTTGCGATAGGCGGCGATCAGGAACGGCAGCGACAGCAGCAGCGCACCACCCCAGATCAGCGCCTTCTGCCAGCCCGGATCACTGATCCAGTCCTGCAGGTAAGTGCCGATGCGCCTGGAGAAGTAACTGCCCGAAAAGAAGATTGCCACCACCAGCGCAAGGTTGACCCCTACCTGCAGCAGGATCTTGCGAATCATCGACGCCAACAGCGCGCCCTCGCCCTGGGGCTGGATACTGCGCAACCACTCGCCGTACATTCCCAGCACCCGGCTCAGTCGCTTGGGCAGCACCGCCGACAGCTTCAACGACAGCGGGTCGGCGGCCTTGATCAGGTAGGGGGTGAGCAGGGTGGTAATGGCCGAAACCGCCACCGCCACGGGATAGAGGAAGTCGCTGGTGACCTGCAGGGTCATGCCAAGGGCGGCGATGATGAATGAAAACTCGCCAATCTGTGACAGCCCCATCCCTACTCGCAACGAAGTACGCCCATCGTTACCCGCGATGAAGGCGCCCATGCCGCAGGACAGCATCTTGCCCAATACCACCGCCACGGTGATCACCGCGATTGGCCAGGCGTACTGGAGAAGAATCTGCGGATCGATCATCAGGCCGATGGCCACGAAGAAAATCGCGCTGAACAGGTCGCGAACCGGTTCGATCAAGCGTTCGATCTTCAGCAACTGACGGGACTCGGCCATGATCGCGCCGATCAGGAACGCCCCCAGCACCATGCTGTATTCCAGGCGTACCACCAGCAGGCAGAATCCGAAGCACAAGCCCAGCACGGTGATCAGCAGCATCTCGTTGCTGTCGAACTTCGCCACGTAGGCCAGCAGGCGCGGCACCAGCAGGATGCCGATCACCAGCGCCACCACCATGAACAGCGACAGCTTGCCCACCGTGGAGAACACCTCGCCGGAACTCACCGTGCCGCTGACCGCGATACTCGACAGCAGGGCGATGATGCCGATCCCCAGGATGTCCTCGACGATCAGCACGCCGAAGATCAGCTGGGCGAAGCGTTCGTTCTTCATCTTCAGGTCGTTGAGCGCCTTGACGATGATGGTGGTGGAAGAGATGGCCAGGATCGCCCCGAGGAACAGCGAATCCATGGTGCTCCAGTCGAACCAGCGGCCGATCTCGTAGCCGATCCAGATCATCAGGACGATTTCCAGGAACGCCGCGATGAACGCCGTGGCGCCCACCTTGAACAGCTTGCGCAGGCTGAATTCCAGCCCCAGGCAGAACATCAGGAAGATCACCCCGAGCTCGGCCAGGGTCTTGATGGTCTGCTCGTCGTGGATCAGCCCGAAAGGCGGGGTATGGGGCCCGATGATGAAGCCCGCGGCGATATAGCCCAGCACCACCGGCTGCTTGAATCGATGAAAGAGAACGGTCACCACACCCGCGACCAGCATGATCACGGCCAGGTCCTGAATGAAACTGATGGCATGCATGACCTAGGTTCTCCTTGAATGTTGGACGGGGGCCATCCTCGGGGAGAGCGTTTGAAAAGCCGCCTGCGCTGGCGTCAGTCGCTGCCTTGTCAGTGATCCCTGAAAAAGAAAGGTCCGATCTGTCGAAAGAAAGTGCTCTGCAAGAGCGATGAAAAACCCCTGGAACGGGTGTTTTGCAGGGTAACACTGCGACTTCCAGGCGGAAGGCGGTGCAATATATGGAAACAGATCCACCGGAGCGTGACGGCGCGGCACAGACCGGCGTCCCGTTATCGATGGCTTGAAATCCCTTTGGAGCAAGCGCCCGAGAGAGGTGCTCCAGCAACCCCTGCCCTGACCCGTGAGCGTGCTATGGAACCCGGAAACGCCCAACTGTCGATGACAGTATTGATGACCCCCGACATGGCCAACTTCTCTGGCAATGTCCACGGCGGCACCCTGCTCAAGTACCTCGACGAAGTCGCCTACGCCTGCGCCAGTCGCTATGCCGGCCGCTACGTGGTGACCCTCTCGGTGGACCAGGTGATCTTCCGCGAGCCGGTGCATGTCGGCGAGCTGGTGACCTTCCTGGCCTCGGTCAACTACACCGGCAACACCTCCATGGAGGTGGGCATCAAGGTGGTGACCGAGAATATCCAGGAGCGCTCGGTGCGCCATACCAACAGTTGTTTCTTCACCATGGTGGCGATGGACGATCAGCGCAAACCGGCCCCGGTTCCACCGCTGCAACCACAGACCGCCGACGGCAAGCGCCGCTACATCCAGGCCCAGCAGCGCCGGCAGATCCGCCAGGAACTGGAAAAGCGCTACCAGGAGATCAAGGCCGACGGGCCATGATCGCCAACCGCTGATCCCGCCGGACCACGGACGGTCCCCCTGCCCCCGAACAGCCAGCGCTCTCCCCCCTCGCTCCAGCCCCCATTTCCCCAAGGCCGTATATACGGTCATCCCGAATGGCCATATCGATCCCTTTTTGACCACTTAGAGGGTTATACCGGCCCGATAGCGCTGCCAGAATCATCGTGCAAGGCACAAACGCACTCCCTGCCCCGGGAGCCTTCGAGCCAACGAACGCGTGAGAACAATAACAATGCCCAGCGCCAATCCCCTGCCCAGCAGTCCGTCCTTGTCGTCTGCCAACAACCTCGGCGACTTCACCCACAGTGCCCAAGGCACCGCGCTACGGCGCATCCTCGGCTTGCCGGCCCTGGTGTTCTTCGGCCTGGTGTACATGGTGCCGCTCACCGTCTTCACCACCTACGGCGTGGTCACCCAGATGACCGGCGGGCGTACCGCAGCCGCCTACGTGATCACTCTCCTGGCGATGCTCTTCACCGCCCGCTCCTACAGCGTGATGGTCAAGAAATATCCAATTGCCGGTTCGGCCTACTCCTATGCCAGCTTGAGCTTCGGCCCGGGAATCGGCTTTCTTGCCGGCTGGTCGCTGCTGCTCGACTACCTGTTCCTGCCGATGATCAATTACCTGGTGATCGGTTTGTTTCTCAACCTGGCCTTCCCCGCCGTGCCCGCCTGGGTGTTCGTGGTGGCGACCATCGTCCTGATGACCCTGCTGAACATCCGGGGCATCGGCTCGGTATCGAGCATGAGCAACCTGATCGTCTGCGCCCAGCTGGTATTCGTCGTGGTGTTCCTGGCCCTGGTGGTGCGCCAGTTGGCCGGCGCCCCGGAGCTGGACCTCGGCGCTCCGTGGAGCGGCGATGGCAGCCAGCCCGGGCTGTTGCCATTGATGGCGGGAGCGGCGATGCTGTGCCTGTCGTTCCTGGGCTTCGACGCGGTGTCGACCCTGGCCGAGGAAACCCGCGACCCGCGTCGGGACATCCCCCGGGCCATCCTCATCACCACCCTGGGCGCCGGCCTGCTGTTCATCCTGCTGGCCATGGCCAGCCAGCTGGCATTCTCCGGCAGCCGTTTCGACAACGCCGACTCGGCCGCCAGCGAAGTCATGCTGCGCACCGGCGGACGCTTCCTGGAAATGTTCTTCACCGCCACCTACGTGGCTGGCGCAGCGGGCTCGGCGCTGGCGTCCCAGGCTTCGGTCTCGCGCATCCTGTTCAGCATGGGCCGCGACGGCATCCTGCCGCCACGGGTGTTCGGCACCCTCTCGGAGCGCTACAAGACGCCGGTGACGGCGATCATGCTGATTTCGCTGGTATCGCTGCTGGCAGTGGTGATCGACCTGACCACACTGGCGTCGATGATCAGCTTCGGCGCGCTGGTGGCGTTCTCCGTGGTCAACCTGGCAGTGATCAAGAGCCACCTGGGCCAGGGCCAGCCACGCAGCGCCGAGTACCTGCTGCGCTATGGCTTGCTGCCGTTGATCGGCTTTGGCCTGATCGTCTGGCTCTGGACCAGCCTCTCGGCCCTGACCCTGGGCATCGGCCTGGCCTGGTTCGCCCTGGGCCTGGGTTACCTGGCCGTACATACCCGGGGCTTTCGGCAACCGGCGCCAACGGTGCAATTCTCCGAGCAAGCCTGAGGCAGGGGCCGATCAAATGCCGATCGGCACGGCCTCGAAACGTACCCGGGGATGGGCGATACGGTCCTGGGCGCGCACCAGTTCTAGCTCGTAGCTGGCGCAGGCCTGGGTTTCCAGCAGCACCTCGTGCACAGCCGCGGCGGTGAACTCGAACGCCGCCACCAGGCTGTCGCCCAGCAGCACCCGGGCCAGGAACAGGCCCGAAGTAAAGTCGCCCACCCCCACCGGCTGACGCGGGAAGGCCAGCAGCGGACGCCGCAGGTGCCAGCTGCCGTCGGCGGTCACCAGCAGCATCTCGAAGCCGTCGGCCAGCTTGCCGGGATAGTCCAGATGCTTGACCAGCACGGCCTTGGGCCCCCTTTCCAGCAGCGAGCGAGCCATGGCCAGGCAATCGAACAACGATTGCGGCTTGCGCCCGCAGAAGCTGTCCAGTTCCAGCTGGTTGGGGCAAAGGAAATCTGCCATGGCCGCCGCCTCGTCGAGCAGGAAGTCGCTGACTTCCTCCGGCACGATGCAGCCCTTCTCCGGGTGGCCCATCACCGGGTCGCACAGGTACAAGGCCTTGGGATTGACCGCCTTGATCCGCGCCACGCCGCTGAGGATCGCCCGGCCCTGGGCCGCGCTGCCCAGGTAGCCGGAGAGGATCGCGTCGCAGTTGCCCAGCTCGCCGATGGCGGCGATGCCCTCAACCAACTCGGGAATCTGCCTGGGCGCCAGCACTTCCCCGGCCCATTGGCCATACTGCGTGTGGTTGGAAAACTGCACCGTGTTCAAGGGCCAGACATTCACCCCCACCCGCTGCATGGGAAATACCGCAGCGCTGTTACCGGCGTGGCCGAAAACCACATGGGACTGGATCGCAAGCAGGTGGGGCGTACGTTTCATGCAGGATTTTCCATAGAACCGGGAGAATTCAAGCCGCGCAGTATGCGACTAAACGCAGCCTGTACGACAGACCGGAGACGCAGTTAAGCTGATGTCACTTCGTTGGAGCACACCTTCATGCTGACCCTTGAAAACATCTTTGTCTTGATGTTGCTGGCAACTGGCGCTGCCTGGTTGTGGCACAACCACGGCCTGCGCGAGCGGGCACTGGAGCGGGTCAAGCAGCATTGCGCCCGGCTCGATATCGAACTGCTGGACGGCAACGTGGCCCTCAAGCGCATCGGCTTCGTCAAGGATGCCAAGGGCCGCCGGCGCCTGGCGCGGATCTACAATTTCGAGTTCACGGTGACCGGCGAGACCCGCCATTCGGGGACCATCACCCAGTTCGGCGCCCATAGCGCGCATATCGAGCTGGCGCCCTATCCCTTTGAGGTCAAGGAGCCACTGCCCAGCGCCGAGATCATCGAACTGAGCCAGTGGCGCGAAGAGCACCGCAAGCGTAACTGATCACTTCTTGAACAGCCCTCGTTCGCGCCGCTACAGGCGGCACTGCGCCAGGCTGGCTTGCAGCGCGGTCACATCCTGAGGCTCTGCGAAGATCAGCTCCAGGCGCGAATCCCGCCGCCACTCGCTGGGCAGCCAATTGAATGGCGAATTATCCAGGCCATTGCCCGAACGCCAACCCTCGGTGCTATGGATCACCAGCTTGGCCCGACGCCAATCGAGGTTCTGTAGCCAGTGATCGATCCGCGCCAGGTCGAACTGCTGGCCCGGATGCCAGCGCCAACCGATGCTCCAGCCATCCTCCTGGGCCTGGCTGAGGCAGATCGGCTGCGTCGGATCACTCCACACCGCTGGTAGTTGCGCCAGGCCATGGGGCAGCTCGGGCGGCTCCAGGGCAGCCTGGGCAGTGACGCTCAACCCCGGCAGCTCGGCCAGCGGCAACGCCGCGTGGCGTGTCCAGAACAGCGGCCGCCCCGGCAGCAACTCCAGCACCCGCAGCCGATCGTCGGCGCTGAGCAGTTCATCCTTGTTCAATACCAGCAGGCCCGCTTCGGGCAGCGCTTGCGACTGCGCCGCCGGCAACGGCTGGCCCGCAGCCAGGGCCTGGGCGTCGAGCACCAGCACGCATGGCTGCAAAGCCAGCACGCCTTGCCAGGGCGCCTGCGCCAGCTGCTTGAGCAGTTGCACCGGATGACCGAGGCCGGAGGGTTCGATGAACAGCCGATCGGGCTGGGCCTTGCGCAGCAGACGCCCCAATCCGACCTGGAACGGCGCACCGCTGACGCAGCACAGGCAGCCACCGGCCACCTCACCAAAGGCGATACCGTCGTCATCACGGCTGAGCAAGGCTGCATCCAGGCCGATCTGGCCGAACTCGTTGATCAATATCGCCCAGCGTTCGTTGGCCGGCCGCTGCTCCAGCAGATGGCGAATCAGGCTGGTCTTGCCGGCGCCCAGGGGCCCGGCAATCACGTGGGTGGGGATGTTCTGCAGCATGGGGGAGAAATCCGAAAAAGCCGTGAAGCGATGCTACGCCCTTCCCGGCCCTGGCGAAAATCCGCTCGCCTGTAGCCTTCTGCGCACAAGCGCTACCTGGGGCCCGGGATAGCCCCGGCGCCGAAGCTTGCGCAACCTGCGGCAGCGGCCTGTCAGCCCAGCCAGTCCAGGGTCAGGATCAACCGGCGCTCGCCGGGCGCTGGCTGCGGGGAGCGATGAATCAGGCCGAAGCCTTCGTTGCCATGCCACTTCTCTCCCTTGAACAGCGCGACCGCGCCGCTGGCGATCTGCTGGATCAGCACCGGATCCCGGGGCTCAGCCTCGGGTTGGCCCAGTTGCCGGCGATCCATTGCGCCTTCGCGCAGCCATTGGCTACCAATACCGGCATAGGTGGTGATCAGGCGCATCGGTACATGATCGACGTGGAAACGCGGACACATGGCCTTGTCCAGCACCCGCAAGCGCAAACCTACGCGGCGGGCGCCCAGCAGGCAGGAAAAAGCACTGACCAACCAGGAAACATCGGCGATAAAGCCGTCATATCCCTGCAAATCGCTGAATCCTGACGCCAACCCGCGCAAATTCGGCACCGCGTCCTCGTCGGCCAATTCCAGGCTCAGGGACTCCGCCAGCGGCTCGTTCAACGACAGCAGCAGCTCGCCGAAATCTGCGATATGCGCCGGCAACCGGCGCTGCCAGAGGCCGAGGTTGACCTCATCGGCGAGCACTTCGGCCAGCACCGCCGGGGTCGAGCCGATCGCCGGTCGCCGGGCCGCCCTCGCTCGTCCGGCCAGCAGGGGCCAGGCCGCTGGACGCCTGGCCAACGGCGTCAATGGCACGCCCAAGGCCAGCATCAGGCGGCCTCCTCGTCATGCCAGGGGCCAAACGGATCGGCCAGCAAGCTCCAGGCCTCGACGCCCAGGGCCATTTCCCCGTCATCGAGCAGGCATTGGTCCAGCTCGGCGGTGAGTTGGGCAAAGTCGATGTCCTGGCCGATGAACACCAGCTCCTGGCGGCAGTCGCCGGTGGCGGGAGCCCAGTTGTGCATGATCGCCGCCGTGCCTTCCTCATCCTGGGGCCAGTGCTGCTTGGGCACGAAGCGCCACCAGCGGCCGGCGAAGCCATGGCGCATCAGGCCACCGGCCTGGGACCAGCTGCCCGCCTCCTGGTACTTGCTGGCGAGCCAGAAGAAGCCCTTGGAGCGCAGCAACTTGCCGTTGCTCCAGGGCCGGTTGATGAAATCGAAGAAGCGCTGTGGATGAAACGGTCGCCGGGCCCGATAGGCACTGGAGGCGATACCGTATTCCTCGGTTTCCGGCACGTGTTCGCCCCGCAGTTCCTGCAACCAGCCCGGCGCCTGGGCCGCTCGCTCGAAGTCGAAGCGGCCAGTATTGAGGATCTTCGCCAGCGGTACTTGGCCCATGACCATGGGGATGATCTCTGCCTGGGCATTGAGCCGCGCCAGGATCGCCAGCAGTTCCTGGCGCTCTTGGCTGCTGATCAGGTCGATCTTGCTCACCAGGATCACATCGGCGAACTCCACCTGCTCGATCAGCAGGTCGGTGATCGAGCGCTCGTCTTCCTCGCCCAGGGTTTCCCCCCGCGAGGCCAGGCTGTGCGCGGCCTGGTAATCCACCAGGAAGTTCATGCCGTCGACCACGGTGACCATGGTGTCGAGCCGCGCGATGTCCGCCAGGCTCTGGCCGGACTCATCTCGGAAGGTGAAGGTTTCCGCCACCGGCAACGGTTCGGAAATACCGGTGGACTCGATCAGCAGGTAGTCGAAGCGGCCGTCCCGGGCCAGCTTGCCCACCTCCTCCAGCAGGTCTTCGCGCAGGGTGCAGCAGATGCAACCGTTGCTCATCTCCACCAGTTTTTCTTCGGCGCGATTGAGGCTGACATCACGCTGCACTTCGCTGCCGTCGATGTTGATTTCACTCATGTCGTTGACGATCACCGCCACCCGCAGGTTGTCGCGGTTGCGCAGCACATGATTGAGCAAGGTACTTTTGCCGGCGCCGAGAAAGCCGGACAGCACGGTAACGGGAAGACGTTCGGTCATGGGTGGTTCCTCATCAGGTTCGCGGCTGGCTCAAAGCGCCCGTTGATGGCGTTCGCGCAGCTCTTGGCGTTCTTTGGCTTCGATACACAAGGTGGCGGTGGGCCGTAGCAGCAAGCGCCGCAGGCCGATGGGCTCGCCGGTATCGCGGCACCAGCCGTATTCGCCACGGGCCAGGCGCTCCAGGGCTTCATCGATCTTGTCCAGCAGCTTCTTTTCCCGTTCCAGCAGGCGCAGTTGCCATTGATGCTGTTCCTCGGCGCTGCCGATATCCGCCGGGTCGCTGTGGACCTCCTGCTCGCGCAGCAGGTCGAATTCGCCGCAGATGCGTTCCTGCAATTCATTGCGCTGTGCCAGCAGCAGTTCGCGGAAGAAGCCTTGCTGGGCTTCGTTCATGTAGTGCGTATCGGGCTGGGCGAGCAGGTCTTGTTCAGTCATGGCGGGTCACGGATCGGGCTTGTTTTAATGTTATATTATAACAATGCAGTTTCGCCAACCTTCTCTTGCCCGACATGACGAAGGGCGCGATGCTGCGCTCCTGCCGCCTTGAGAATCGCCATGCGTCCATTCCTGCCTGCCCTGCTTTGCGGCTTGCTGCTCACCGGCCACGCCGCAGCCGCCGCCCCCGACAGCCTGGCCAACTGCACCCGCAGCGCCAACCTGCTGGCCTGCGTCGATCCGCTGGGCAACGCCTATAGCGTCGCCACCGCCGGCAACACCCTCTACCTGCGGGGCTTCGAAGTGATCGGCAAGCGCTACTGGGCCCAGACCAGCAGCCGCTACGGCCAGCTGACCTTCTTCACCGGCCTGGCCTCCGACGGCGAGGCCTGGGTCGGCTACAGCCAACGGGTGGGCTGGACCACCCGCAACCGGTTCTCCAGTTCCGGCGGCAGCCGTGGGCAGTTCACCTGCAGCCGCATCACTGGTTGCTGAGGGCGGCCTAGGCCTGATGGTTCCTGGTTTCCTGGAGCCAGGCCATGTAGCTGTTGACCGGCGGGTTCTTCTCGAAATAACGCTGCAAGCCCTGGAACAGGCCATCGGCGATCGCCTGCTGGTGCCGCGCGGTCACCAGGCGCTGACTGTCACGACTGTTGGAAATGAAGCCGGTCTCTACCAGGATCGATGGCACGTCCGGGGACTTGAGCACCGCGAACCCGGCCTGCTCCACGCGCTTCTGGTGCAGGCTGGTGATCCCCGACAAGCTATCGAGCACCGTGCCGCCCAACTGCAGGCTGGCGGCGATGGTGGCGTTCATCGACATATCCAGGATCACCCCCGCCAGCATCGGGTCCTTGTCCTTGAGATTGAGCAAGCTGCTGGCCCCCAGCAGGTCGACACCGTTTTCCCGCTGGGCCATGAAACGCGCAGTGGCCGATGTCGCCCCGCCTTCGGACAGGGCGAACACCGAGGCCCCGGAAGCGGTCAGGCGCGGCGCGGCATCGGCATGTACCGAAATGAACATGTCGGCCTTGTGCTTGCGGGCGATCTCCACCCGCTTGCGCAGGGGCACGAAGAAGTCGTCATTGCGCACCAGCTTCACGTCGAAACCCTTCTCGCGCTTGAGCCGCTTGGCCAGCAGTTGGGCGATGGACAGCACTACGTCCTTCTCGCGCTCGCCCCTGGCGCCCACGGCTCCCGGGTCCTTGCCGCCATGCCCAGGGTCCACCACCACGATGATGTCGCGCTTGGGATGGGCCCGGTCCGCCGGGGCCTGGGGTTTGGCAGCAGGGACCGCGGCTGCGGCGATGCCGGGAGCGACCCGGGTACTGCTGGCCAAATCCAGCACCAGGCGATGACCCTGGCCATCCTGGGGCGGCAACAGGAAGCTGTTGAGCTGCACGGGCTGGTTCAAGTCGAGGACGATTCGCGTGTCGCCCTGGCCGAAGTGTCCGGACCGGATCGAGCGGATCACCGTGTTGGCCAGGGCCAACTGGCTGAAGTCACCATTCAGGCGCGCGCCGCTCAGGTCGACGATCAGCCGCTCGGGAGCGCTCAGGGTGAAGGTCTTGTAGTGCACCGGACCACTCAGATCCAGCACCAGGCGCAGCTTGTCGGCGGAGTTCCACAGCCGCGCACTTAGGATCTGCGTAGCCCCGACACTCCAGGGGAACACCAGGGCCGTACCGGCCAACAACAGGTTGAGCAATTGACGTCTATGCATGGCGACTACCGCAGATAAAGGAGCGTCCGTACTCACAAGGCAGGGTGAATGACCGTTGAGGAAAAACTTTCCATCGACTGTATTGTTATAATATAACATGTCGAATCTTTTCCAACGACGGACCTGCTCATGAACGCGCTGACTCTGCCGGATATCGCCGCGCAGGCCTCACGCCAAGCCTTGCCACTGGACTGGGTCGGCATGTGTGGCATCGCCTTACCTGTAGTGATAGATGGCCAGCGAACCGCCGCCCTGGCCGACGCCGGGGTCAGCCTCGACGATGGCGAGGCCCGGGGCATCCACATGTCTCGCCTGTACCTGGCCCTGGAGATGCTGGAGCAGCAGAACCTGAATCCGGCCTTGCTGCGTCGGGTGCTGCAACGCTTCCTCGACAGCCATGAAGGCCTGGCGCAACACGCCTACCTGCGCCTTCACCTGGACCTGCTGCTCAAGCGTCCAGCCTTGGTCAGCCCATTGGCTGGCTGGAAGCGCTATCCGCTGAGCATCGAAGCGCGTTTGAAAAATGCGATGTTCCACGTGGAACTAAAAATCGACGTGTCCTATTCCTCAACGTGCCCCTGCTCTGCAGCGCTTGCTCGGCAGCTTATCCAGCAGCAATTCGTCGACGACTTCGCCAACAAGACCTTGCAACATGCCGAAGTCCTGGCCTGGTTGGGGTCGTCCCAAGGCATCGTCGCCACGCCCCACAGCCAGCGCAGCCACGCTGAACTGCGCCTGCAACTGGACAACTTCGTCGACGAATTACCGCTGATCGCGGTGATCGACGACGCCGAGAACGCCCTGGGCACCGCCGTGCAAACCGCCGTAAAACGGGCCGACGAGCAGGCCTTTGCCCTGGCCAACGGACAGAACCTGATGTTCTGCGAAGACGCCGCTCGCCGCCTCAACCTGGCCCTGCGCCGCTCTCCCGGAATCAACGCCTTCGTCCTGCGAGTGGTACATGCAGAAAGCCTGCACGCCCATGACGCCGTGGCGGAAAGCCGCTGGAACTGGGAGGCCTGATGCTGCGCTGCCACGCCTTGCGCTGGGGGCCGCCAGGCCAGCCCCTGACTCCACCGCTGGATCTGCATCTGGCGAGCGGCAGCCTGAGCGCGATCATTGGCGCCAACGGCTCGGGTAAAAGCAGCTTGCTGAAAGTCTTCGCCGGCCTGCAAAAGCCGCTCTCGGGAAAGGTGGAGCGCAGCGAGCCCGGCCGTGGCGGCCTGGCTTTCCTGCCCCAGCAACAGCACCTGGACCGGCAGTTCCCCATCAGCCTGGCGGAACTGGTGCTCGCCGGCCTGTGGGGCAAGCGCGAGAGCGCTGCGCGCCGGGCGTACAAACTTGAAGAGGTGCTCATCGACTGGCAACTGCAAGGCCTGGAGAAACGTCCGTTGATGGCCCTGTCCGGCGGAGAGCTGCAACGCGCTCTGCTGGCCCGGTTGACCCTCACCGAAGCGCCCTTGCTGTTGCTGGACGAACCCCATGCCGCCCTCGACGAGTCCGGGCAGGCCCTGCTTTGGCAGCACCTGCATCGTTGGCACGCCCAGGGCCGCACCCTGGTGGTGGTCTGCCATGACCTGCCCGCGGTGCGCCAGCATATTCCCCAGGCCCTGCTGCTCAAGCACAGCGGCTGTGTGTTCGCCCCCAGCCATGAGCTGATCACCCACAGCCCGCCCGGGCAGGTGGCTTGATGCACCTCATCAGCCACCTCTGGCACCCCTTCAACGAGTTCATGTTCATGCGCCGAGCTTTGCTAGGCGGCCTGCTCCTGGCCTGTAGCACCGCTCCCCTGGGTGTGTTCCTGATCTTGCGGCGCATGAGCCTGATCGGCGATGCGGTGGCCCACGGCATTCTCCCCGGGGCGGCCCTGGGCTTCTGGTTCTCTGGCCTGAGCCTGTCGGCACTGACCCTCGGGGGGCTTGGCGCGGGACTGGGCATGGCCGGGTTGGCGGCCTGGATCACCCGGCGCACCGGGCTACGGGAAGACGCCAGCATTGCGGCCATCTACCCGATCTCCCTGGCCGCCGGCGTGTTGATTCTGGGGCTGGCCGGAAAGCGCCTGGATCTGCTGCACCTGTTGTTCGGCTCAGCCCTGGCAGTGGATGGGCCGACCCTGGACGGCATGTTGATCGTCTCGGTCGTCAGCCTGCTGGCCATGGCCCTGATCTACAGGCCACTGCTGCTGGATACCCTCGATCCGCTGTTCCTGCGCAGCGTCAGCCGACTCGGCCCCCTGGCCCATGGACTGTTCCTGACCCTGGTGGTGCTCAACCTGGTGATCGGCTTCCAGGCCATCGGGGCCTTGATGGTGGCGGGCCTGATGATGCTGCCAGCCGCCGCTGCGCGTTTCTGGAGCCGGCGCCTGCCAGCACTGGTCGGTATCAGCGCAGCCCTGGGCTGCCTGTCGGTGTGGCTCGGCCTGTTGCTGTCGTTCCACTACTCGCTGCCCAGCGGCCCGGCCATCGTGCTGATAGCCGGCGGCTTGTACTTGCTGTCGGTGGTGTTCGGTCCGGTCCACGGCCTGCTGCACCGCCCGCCCCTGCCTTCATCCCTGTGAGGTTCTTGCCGATGCGCGCCCTACTCGTGCTGTCCAGCCTGCTGCTGTCCCTGTGCTTATCCAGTGCCCAGGCGGCGGACAAAATTGCCGTGGTCACCAGTTTCAGCATTCTCGCCGACATGACCCGCGAGGTCGGTGGCGAGCACGTACGGATCAGCAACCTGGTGGGTGCCGACGAAGACGCCCACACCTATGAACCCACGCCGGACGATGCCAAGGCGCTGCTCGGTGCTCGGCTCATCATCAAGAACGGCCTGGGCTTCGAACCCTGGCTCGACCGCCTGGTCGCCAGTACCGCTACCCCGGCCACCGTGATTACCGCCAGCCGTGGCGTGATCCCGCGCAGCCTGGAAGAAGACGGCGAGAAAATCCCCGACCCTCACGCCTGGCACAACCTGGCCAACAGCGAACTTTATGTTAACAACATCACCAAGGCGCTGATCGCCGCCGACCCGGCCCATCGCAGCGACTACGAACGCAACAGCCAGGCCTACCTCAAGCGCATCTACCAGCTGCTGGCCGAAGCCAAGGCCAAGCTCGGCGCCCTGCCGCCGGGCAATCGGCGGATCGTCACCTCCCACGATGCCTTCGGTTACCTGGGCCAGGCCTACGGTATCGAGTTCCTCGCACCCCAGGGCCTGTCCACCGAGCGTGAGCCCTCGGCGGCGGAAGTCGCCGCGCTGATCACCCAGATCCGCGCAGCCAAGGTCAAGGCGGTGTTCATGGAGAACATCAAGGACGCGCGCCTGCTCAAGCAGATCGCCGCAGAAAGCGGCGCGCGCATCGGCGGCACCTTGTATTCCGATGCGCTGGCCGCCAGTGGCCCGGCGAGCACCTTCACCGGCCTGTTCCAGGCCAATCTCGACACCCTGTACCAGGCCCTGAGCCAGCCATGAACCCGACTCCACCGCTATCGCTGCTGGACCTGGAAGCTGCACCCCGGGGCAGCCGCTGGCCATTGGCCGAGGTGCTCGATGCCCTGCCCTGGAACGCCGACGGCCTGATCGCCGCCATCGCCCAATGCCACGACAGCGGCGCCGTGCTGATGCTGGCCTGGATGAATCGTCAAGCCCTGGCCGAGACCCTGGCCAGCGGCCAGGTCTGCTACTGGTCGCGTTCACGCCGCTGCCTGTGGCGCAAGGGCGAGAGTTCCGGGCATCGCCAGCGCCTGGTGGAGGCTCGCCTGGATTGCGACGGCGATGCCGTGCTGTTGCGGGTGCAACAGAGCGGACCGGCCTGCCACACCGGGCGCCCCAACTGTTTCTACAACGCCATTCGCGATGGCGCGGTGGAAGTCATCAGTTCTCCCTTGAAGGACCCGCGCCATGATCCGTAAGAACCCATCCGGCGACCTGCCGGTGATCGCCGAATCCGCCTACGTGGACAAGACCGCCATCATCTGCGGCAAGGTGGTGATCGGCGAGAACGTCTTCGTCGGCCCCTATGCCGTGATCCGCGCCGACGAGGTGGATGCCGACGGCCAGATGGAAGCCATCACCATCGGCGCCAATTCGAACATCCAGGACGGCGTGGTGATCCATTCCAAATCCGGCGCGGCGGTGACCATCGGCCAGTACAGCTCCATCGCCCACCGCTCCATCGTCCACGGTCCGTGCGTGGTCGGTGATCGGGTGTTCATCGGTTTCAACAGCGTGCTGTTCAACTGCGTGGTCGGCGACGGCAGCGTAGTGCGCCACAACTCGGTGGTGGACGGACGCGACCTGCCCCAGGGTTTCTACGTACCCTCCACCACCCGTATCGGGCCCAAGACCGACCTCGGGCAGTTTCCTCCGGTGAGCGTCAGCGCCTCGGAGTTTTCCGAGGACGTGGCGCGTACCAACGTCGACCTGGTGCGTGGCTACAAGGCCCTGCAGAACGAGTTTTGAACATGGGCCGAATCCTCATCCGCAACGCCCGCCTGGTGAACGAGGGCCGACAGTTCGAGGCCGACCTGCTGGTACACAACGGTCGCATCGAAACCATCGGCAGCCTCGACCACCTGAGCGCCGAGCTGGAGATCGACGCCCAGGGCCAGTGGCTGCTGCCGGGCATGATCGATGACCAGGTGCACTTTCGCGAACCCGGCGCGCCGGACAAGGGCAGCTTGCACAGCGAGTCACGGGCGGCGGTGGCCGGCGGCATCACCAGCTTCATGGACATGCCCAACACCTCGCCCGCGACCCTGACCCTCGAGGCGCTGGAAGACAAGCAACGCCGCGCGGCCAAACACTCGGTGGCCAACTACGGTTTTCACTTCGGGGTCAGCAACGACAACCTCGACATCATCGCCGCCCTCGATCCCACTACCGTAGCCGGGGTCAAGGTGTTCATGGGCGCTTCCACCGGCAACATGCTGGTGGACGACCCCCAGGTGCTGGATCGCTTGTTTCGCCAGGTGCCGACCATTCTCCTGGCCCACTGCGAACACACGCCGAGCATCCAGGTCCGCCAGCAACGCTGGCAGCAGTTGTATGGTGAACAGATTCCCGCCGCCGCCCATCCACGCATCCGCGACGCCGACGCCTGCTATCGCTCCTCATCCATGGCCGTGGCCCTGGCCAGGCGCCACGGCACCCGCCTGCATGTGCTGCACCTGACCAGCGCCCGGGAACTGGCGCTGTTCGAGGACCGGCCCCTGGCACAAAAGCGCATCACCGCCGAAGTCTGCGTGCATCACTTATTGTTCGATGACCGGGATTACTCACGCCTGGGGCACCTGATCAAATGCAACCCGGCGATCAAGTCCCAGGCTGACCGCGACGCACTGCGCCAGGCCCTGAACAGCCAGCGCCTGGATGTCATCGGCACCGACCATGCGCCCCACACCTGGGCGCAGAAGCAACTGCCCTACACCCGGGCCCCTGCCGGGCTGCCGCTGGTGCAACACGCGCTGCCGGCGCTGCTGGAACTGGTGGCCGACGGCGTGCTGCCGCTGACCACCCTGGTGGAAAAGACCAGCCACCGGGTGGCCGACCTGTTCGCCATTCCCGACCGTGGCTACTTGCGAGAAGGCTACTGGGCCGACCTGGTGCTGGTTCGCCCGGAACCGTCAGGCCAGGCGGTGGACGAGCAACCGATCCTGGCCCGCTGCGGCTGGACGCCCTTCAGTGGCCAGCACTGGCGGCATAGCGTGAGCACCACCCTGGTCTCCGGGCAGCTGGCCTGGCACCAGGGCCGCTTGAACGAGGATTGCCAGGGCTTGCCCCTGCGCTTCACCCGCTAGCCGCCCTGCCCTGGGCTCAGGAAGCGCGCGGCTTGACCGTGCCGCAATCCTGGCCGAGCCACACTGCACGGGTATCCATGCTGCCTTTCTGCTGCATGCCGGTGGCGTTGAAGGTGCCGATCACGTTGGTGGTGAATTCACGGTCGCTGATGAACTTCGCTACGCCACTGCCCTGGGCCTTGGGACAGCTGAAGCGAAACTTCCACTGGTTGCCGTTGCGCTCGGTGACTTGCTGCTGGCAACCCGATTGCGGGTCCTGCAGCGGGATGGTGTCGGACTTCACCTGCTCCGGGGTCAGGCAAACGCGAATACCCTTGCCGCCCATGGTCACGCCCTGCTTTTCCAGCATGGCCCGCTGCTGCGGGGTCATCTGTTGCTGCAGCTGGCCGAGGATCAGCGACAGGTCCGGCAGGTTCTGGTCATCGATCTTCATGTTGCTGCTGGTCAGCTCCCACAAGCCCGGCTGCAACACCTGCGCCTGCGCCACCACCGGCAGCGCCAACCCCGCAGCCAAGGCCCAACCCAGTAAACGAAGTTTCATCGAATGACTCCTAGACAATAGTGGCCGTTAGACTTCGGCCAGGGCCCGGCGTTGCATGGGCAAGAAAATAGCGACATTCGCCCAGGATCGTGGTCTGTTAACGGATACCCCGGCATCGAATCTTCAGGAGCATGGCTGCCCCATGGATTATTTTGGCCCACACCCTTTCGGTTATCTCATCGCACTGCTGCATTTTCTCGGGCTGATCGCCGCAATCCATGCAGTGCTCACGGTCCGCACCGCCCAAGGCGCCATCGCCTGGGCCCTGTCGCTGCTGTTCATGCCCTACCTGACGCTGATTCCCTACCTGGTATTCGGCCGCAGTACTTTCGATGCCTACATCCAGGCCCGGCGCCAGGCCAACGTGGAAATGCACAAGGCCATCAACGACCTGAACTGGCGTCCCTGGGTCGAAGAAGCCCTCACCGCCCGCGCGTCCAAGGCCTACGCCGCACTGCGGGCCATGCCCAAGCTGGGGCGCATGCCCTGCCTGGCCAATAACCAGGTGCGGCTGCTGGTCAACGGCGATGCCACCTTCGAGGCGATCTTCAATGCCATCCGCCGCGCCCACAAGGCGGTGCTGATCCAGTTCTTCATCATCCACGACGACGAACTGGGCCGGCGCCTGCAGCGCCTGTTGCTGGAGAAGGCCCGGGAAGGCGTGACAATCCACCTGCTGTTCGACCGCATCGGCAGTCACTCGCTACCGGCCAGCTATGTGCAGACCCTGCGCGACGCTGGAGTCCAGGTACACGCCTTCGCCACCCGCAGCGGCTGGCTCAACCGCTTCCAGGTCAACTTCCGCAACCATCGCAAGATCGTGGTGGTGGACGGCATGCTGGGTTTCGTCGGTGGGCATAACGTGGGCGATGAATACCTGGGCCTGAAGCCGCCCCTGGCGCCCTGGCGCGATACCCATGTGCAGGTCGGCGGCCCGGTGGTGGCCTGCCTGCAGGAGTCATTCGCCGAAGACTGGTTCTGGGCCACCCGCGAGCTGCCGCCGCTGATCCTGCCGGACACCTACCCCGATGGCGGCGTGCTCTGCCAGCTGCTGGCCAGTGGCCCGGCCGACGCCTACGAAACCTGCTCGCTGTTCTTCGTCGAGGCGATCCACGCCGCCACCGAACGGGTGTGGATCACCAGTCCGTATTTCATTCCCGATGAAGCGGTGTTCGCCGCCCTACGCCTGGCGGTATTGCGCGATGTGGATGTGCGCATCCTGCTGCCGGCACGCCCGGATCATCGCATCGTCTATGCTGCTTCCAGCCTGTACGCCTTCGAGGCGGTGCGCGCCGGAGTGCGGGTGTTCCGCTACCAGCCCGGCTTCCTGCACCAGAAAGTGGTGTTGATCGACAACGAGATCAGCGCCATCGGCAGCGCCAACCTGGATAACCGTTCGTTCCGGCTGAATTTCGAAGTGATGCTGCTGACCGTGGACGAAGGCTTCGCCACTCAGGTGCAGGACATGCTGGAAGCCGACTTCGCCAGGGCGCGGGAAGTGGCCAAGGAAGAAAGCCGCCAGACCCACCGCCTGCAACAACTGGGCATGCGGGTCGCGCGGCTGATTTCTCCGATCCTGTGAAGACGGCCCTTATGGGTTGTAGAGGTCGTCGCGGGTCCATGGCAGTTCATGGCTACCATCGGCGTGGGCTTTGACCGCAAGAATCTGGTGCAGGTTGATCCAGCCCTTGGCGAAGGCGTAGGCGCAACCTGCCAGGTACACCCGCCAGATCCGCAGCGCCTGCTCCGGCACTTGCTTGGCCGCGGCTTCCAGGTTGTCCTCCAGGCGCTCGCTCCAGTGATCCAGGGTGCGCGCGTAATGCATGCGCAGGCTTTCCACATCGACGATTTCCAACCCGGCCTCGCTGATCTGTGCGGAGATCATCGACAGGTGCGGCAGCTCGCCGTTGGGGAAGACATAACGCTCGATGAAGTCCCCTGCTCCCCGGCCAACGGGGCGGCCGTCGGTGTGCTTGGCGGTGATTCCGTGGTTCATCACCAGGCCGCCTTCACGCACGGCGCCGAACAGGGTCCGGCAGTATTCCGGCAGGTTGGCGTGGCCCACGTGCTCGAACATGCCGACGCTGACCACCTTGTCGAAGCGGCCATCCTGGGGCAGGTCGCGGTAGTCCAGCAATTGCAGTTCCACCAGGTCTTCCAGGCCCTCGGCCTTGACCCGCTCACGGCCCAGGGCCAGTTGCTCCTTGCTCAGGGTGATGCCGAAGACCTTGGCGCCGAACTCGCGGGCGGCATAGCGGGCCAGCCCGCCCCAGCCACAGCCGACGTCCAGCAGGTAGTCGCCCGGTTGCAGCCGCAGCTTGCGGCACAGGTGGCGGAACTTGGCCTGCTGGGCTTGCTCCAGGGTCTCGCTGCCGGTCTCGAAGTAGGCACAGGAATACGCCATGTCGCTATCCAGCCAGAGCTGGTAGAAGGCATTGGACAGGTCGTAATGGTAGGAAATGGCGGCGGCATCGGTGGCCTTGTCGTGCAGCGAACGCACGGGCTGGTCGCCTTCGTCGTCATCCAGCAGGGCCTGGCTCAGCTCGTCGCAGACCCGGATGACTTCGCTGATGGAGCCCTCGAGCTCCAGCTTGCCCTCGACGAACGCGCCCCCCAGCGCATCCAGGCTTGGGTGGGTGAGCTGCGCGACCAGCTGTGGGTCCTTGACCACGATGGTGACGTTGGGCTCGGGCCCGAGATTGAACTCATGGCCGTCCCAAAGTCGCAGCCGCAAGGGCAATTGCAGATTCTGTAAGGCCGGTGGAAGTTGCGCGAGCATGGAAAATCCCCCCTTGTTCAGACGTCTGGAATGAGGGTAGACCATCCCTGAAAATTAGCAGGCTATCGATCTGATAGCGGTTTTCTATGATCAGCTGTGCTGCACCAAGCCATCCTCGACCCACTGTTTCAGCCAGGACGCCGCCTGCAATGGGGCTCCCTCTTCATAAGTGACGGCCAGCTCGGCACAGAGTTCCGCGAAACTCCACTGCCCTGCGCTCATGCCCCGCAGTGCCCGGGCCTCGTCAGTTGCCAGGCTGCGATACCGGCAAATCCGCTGCGCACGCCACACCAGGCAGACCTGCTCTTGTTCAAGTAAAGCAGGCAGGGGGAAATCCGCCCGGTCCTTGACCGCCCGCCACTGCGCCAGGCTGTTGTAGCGCAGTGCCAGCCACTGCACGCATGGCGCCAGGCGCAATTGCAAACCGGGCCATTGCCCCGGCGCCAGGGCCGCCATGGCCGCTATATCCAGCACCGCCGCCTCAGGGGCATCGAACGCCAGGGTGAAGGCCCATTCCAGGCGCGCCAGCTCGGCCAGGGGCAGGTCCTGCTCGGCCGGCAGATGCTCCTGGAGAAAATCGGCGAACCCCTGCCCCAGCCAGCGCAGGCTGAAATGCCGGGACGGCGAGCGCTCCAGGTAGGCAGCGACCAGGGCGCTGAACTGCTGGTCGCCGAGCCAGTGGCGGATGCTGGGGAAGTCGCTATCCATTACCTCCTGCAGTCGGGCCCGATAGGCGTGGTGGTAGATCGCCAGGCCGCTGGCGACATCCAGGCTCGGCCCGCCCACCAGGCTGTGCTGCAACCCTGGCTCGGCCACTGGCTGCCCGCCCAGCAGATAGCGCTCGAAAGCCCGCTGCCAATCGTTCAGGCGCATCGCTGCCTCCCGGCCAGGGCTTGCTGCCCCAACTCCCGGGCCTTGCCCAGTTCGGCGAGCAACTGCTCAAGTGGCGGCAACTGATCGTCACGCTCCAACAATGTCGCCACCGGCCCCAGGTGTTCGAGGGTGCGCTGGTACAGCGCCCAGACCGGATCGCACACTGGCTGGTCGTGGGTATCGATCACGTAGTCACCATGGTCCTGGTGGCCGGCCAGGTGCAGTTGGCGTATTCGCTTGGGCGGCAGCCCCTTGATGAACTGCCAGGGATCGAAACCATGGTTGCGCGAGCTGACATAGACATTGTTCACGTCCAGCAGCAGCTCGCAGCCACTGAGCTGGCTCAAGGCCGAGAGGAATTGCCACTCGCTGAATTCGTCGTTCGCGGCCCGCACATAACTGGAGACGTTCTCCAGCACCAACGGCCGCTCCAGCACCTCCTGCACCTCACGCACCCGGCCGGCCACGTAGTGCAGGCTTTCCTCGGTATAGGGCAACGGCAACAGGTCGTGCAGGTGATGGGCATTGCCCCGGCTCCAGCACAGATGGTCGGAAATCCAGGCCGGACGTACTCGCCCGGCCAGCGTCTTGAGCTGCGCCAGGTAATCGTGGTCCAGGGAGTGGGGGCCGCCGATGGACAACGACACCCCGTGCATCACGATGGGGTAGCGCTCGGCGATGGCATCCAGGTAATACAGGGCCTTGCCGCCCTGGACCATGAAGTTCTCGGACACCACCTCGAACCAGTCCACCGCTGGGTGCTCATCGAGGATCTGCTGGTAATAGGCACTGCGCAGGCCCAGGCCATAACCCAGGCAAGAAGGAACATCGGACATCGCCAACTCCTCGCCGAGTGGCCGCAGCGGGCGTCCCCACCGCGGCAGCACTCGATCGCCGTTTACTCGCCGACCTTGCCGCCGGCCTTGTCACAGGCCGCCTGGGTCATGATCTTGAAGCCCTGGCCCTTGCAGGCGCCCATGCCCTTGCAGGCATGGTCCTTGGTCTTGCAGTCGTTCTGGCCTTTGCAACCGTTGACACCGTAGCAGTGCACCTGGGCATCGGCAGCCATCGCCTGGGTGGCGACGCCGGCGAACAAGCCAGCAGCAGCGAAAGCCAGGGCGGCGCCGGCAGCGGTTTTCTTCATGTTCATCTTGGGTTTCCTCTAGTAGTCGATCGCAAGGGTGGTGCCGGGGCGGCCTGGGCAGCCCCGTCATGTCACTAGAGAAAGGAAGGCTCCCGGCGTTACAGCCGGGATAAAAATAAATGCCGCCTGGTCAGGACTTGGCCAGGGGCTCCTGGAAACGCAGCAAGCGCCCGGCATTGCCCAGCACCAGCAAGGTGCTGAGGTTGTGCAGCACGGCGGCGATCATCGCCCCCGCGGCTCCCAGCCAGCCGAATGCGGCGAAGGCGACGATGGCCAGGGTCCAGCCCAGGCCGATGACCACATTGGCCTGCAAGGTACGCCGGCATTCACGGCTCAAGCGCACGCAGGTGCCCAGGCGTCGCAAGTCGCTGCCGATCAGCACCACGTCGGCCGAGGCCAGGGCGATATCGGCACCGCCCGCCCCCATGGCCACCCCCACGACCCCAGCCTTGAGAGCCAGGGAATCGTTGATACCGTCGCCGACCACCATGGGTCGGAAGCCCTTGTCGATCTCTCCCAGCACACGCTCGAGCTTGCCCTGGGGCAGAGCCTGGGCCTCGACATCGCTGATGCCCACCTCCCGCGCCAGGCTGTCCGCCACGCTTTGCCGGTCGCCGGTGAGCAACAACTGGCGGCCCAACCCCAACTCCCGCAGTTCTTGCAGGGCCTGGGCCGCTTCGGGCTTGACGCTGTCGGCCAACAACAGCCAACCGAGGAACTCACCATTGAGCGCCAACCCGGCGATCGGCCCGTCATGGGTCGGCACCGGACTGGTGTCGATCCCCAACTGGATGAACAGTTCGGGCCGGCCCAGGGCCGCCTGGCCTTCGTCGGTGCGCGCGACCACCCCCAGGCCCTGGCGCTCATGAATATCCCCAAGGGCCCACTGCTGCTCTGGCGGCACCAGTGCTGCCAGCGCCCGGCTGACCGGGTGACTGCTGGCCGCGCCGAGGCTGGCGGCAAGGCTGAGCAGTGCCCGACGGTCCTCCAGGGGGGTGTCCACCGCTTGCAAGCGCAGGGTGCCGAAGGTCAGGGTGCCGGTCTTGTCCACCACCAGGGACGTCAGATCCGCCAGCTCTTCGAGAAACGCCGAGCTGCGAATCAGGATGCCGTGCCGCGCCGCCACGGCGATCCCGGCGATGGCGGTGGCCGGCGCCGAAAGCACCAACGCACAAGGGCAAGCCGCCACCAGTACGGCGAGCATGGCCTGGGCATCGTTGGTAATGAACCAGGTCACCGCCGCCAGCAGCAGCACCAGCACCAGATAGCTGCCGGCATAGCGTTCCAGCAGGCGGGTAATGGGTGGCTTGGCGCGTTCGGCGTTCTGCATCAGGGCGATCACCTTGCCCAGGGTCGACTCCTCGCCAGTGCGAGTCACTTCCAGGCGCAGCAGGCCATCGAGGTTGATCGCGCCCCCGAATACCTGCATGCCCACGCTCGCTTCCAGTGGCACCGATTCGCCGGTGATAGGCGCGGTGTCCAGGCTCGCCTGGCCCGATACCACCACGCCGTCGGCAGGCACCCGGTCCCCGGCGCGCACTTCCACCAGGTCGCCGGTCCTGAGGCTGGCGTTATCCACTTCCTGCACGCTGCCATCGGCCTGTACCTGCCGCGCCTGGCTGCGGGTCAGGCGGCCCAGGGCATCGATGGCTTCCTGGGAACCGATCACGCTGCGCTCTTCCAGCACATGGCCGAAGATCATGATGATCGGCAGCAAGGCGGCGGTCAGCAGGTCTCCCGTGGCCCAGGCGCCGAGCATGGCCAGGGCGATCAGTTGGTCGGTGATGCCGTGCAGGCTCGGATAGCGCAGGCTGAACCAGGCCGAACGCAATACAGGTACGGCCACCAGCAAGGAAGCAACGCCCAGCAACAACTGGCTGACACCGACTTGCTCGGGCGCCAGCCAGCGCCATGCCAGGCCCAGGCCCAGCAAGCCGAGGGCGAGCATGGCCAGGGTCAGTTGACGGGCGGCGCTGCGCTGTTCAGCGCTGGTCAACATGCTGGCAGGCGCCGCATGGGTAGAAGCGGTCATCGTTCAGCTCCCTGGATGATCAAGCGGGAATCGTCTTTGGGGTCGACCGTCGTCACCGAGCCCGACTGGCGCAGAATCTGCGGCAGGCGCTCACGATAGATGCGCAGCAGCATCTGCGGGTCGCTGCCATTGCGTTGCTCCTGGGCCAGGCTTTGGACCGTGGCGGTCTGCGCCCGGGCCAGGGCCAGGCGCTCGCTCGCCTGGGCGTGGGCCACTTGCAGGCTGCGGTCGGCTTGCTGGTTGGCGCCCTGGGTGAGTTTTTCCGCTTCGGTACGCGCGTTGGCCACGGCCTTGTCGGCCTGCTGGCTGGCCGTCAGCACGGCATTGAAAGCGTTGACCGCAGGCTCGGGCAGGCTCGACTGCACGTCGACCCGGGTCGCTTCGATACCTATGCCCTGGCCAGTGGCGGCCAGCTCGGCCAAGCGCTGGTTGATCCCCTGGAGCAGATCGCCACGCAGCCGCTCACGGCGTTCGGCGGCCTGGTGATCGCTGCCGAGCAACTCCGGACGTGCCACCAGGATGGTGTCCAGGTCGCGGGCCGCAGCCAGGCTAACGGCGCTGCGGGTCGCCAGGCGGTCCAGGGCCGGCAGCACATGCTCGCCTTGCAAGACATAGGCATAAGGATCGCTGACCTTGTAGAACACCCGGACGTCCAACTGCACCACGCCGGCGTCGCCGGTTAGCAGGTAGCCCGAACCGGCCAGGGTATCGTTCAACGGCGTGGCCAGGGTCGCCACCCGGTCTCCTTGCACTGCGGCTTGGGAGCGCAACAGTCCCTCGATGCGCCGCTCCAGTACCCGGTCGGCGGCCGGCAACAACACCACCTGCTCGAAAGGCCGGGGCCAGGCCAGCAGCAGCCCGGCATTCTGCACCCGGGCCAGGGCACCGAAATGCATGACCAGGGCGCGGTCTTGCGGATCGATCTGACGAACGTTGGACAAGGCCCAAGCCAATGCAGCGAGGATGGTCACCACATACAGGCCGATGAATGCCAGGCGCCCTGCCTGGATCCATGGGCTATCCAATTGATTTGTTCCACGTGGAACGCTGTTCATGGCTGCGTTCCAGACGCTTTGTTCGGCAAACTCGGCGGCCCATCCACCAACACCCGGAACGGCGCGGCATCGGTACGCAGGATCAGGCGAGTGCTCGGATTGACCACCGTGCCCAAGGTGTCCAGGGAGCGCAGCAGGTTATACAGCTGTGGCGAACTGGCGTAGGCACGGCCGTAGATCTGCGCCGCTTCGACCCTGGATTGCGCTTCTATATCAGCCGCCTTCACCGTGGCGTCGGCTTGCACTATGCGTGCATCGCGCTCGGCAGCGGAACGGATCTGCGCCGCTTCGCGCTTGCCCACGGCAGTGCGTTCGGTGGCGATGGTTTCACGCTCGGCGCGCATGCGATCCACCGTAGCGGTGAGGGTCACCGACGGCAGGGTCAAGCGCTCGATACCCACCTGCACCACTCGCACGCCGTAGGTGGACAGCAATTGCTGGTCGATCTGCTGGCGCAGCCGGCTTTCGAAATCGCCAATGCGGACCTTGCCGGCATCGGTGTTCACCAGATCGGCCAGATCGAAGCTGCTGGCGGTGGTTTCCAGGGCCGAACCAACGAAGGTGCGAATCTGCCGCGCCGCTTCGTCCGGCTGGTTCTGCACCGCCCGCATGAAGCGTTGCACATTATCCGGGTCGCCCTGTACCCGCCAGGCCACATAGGCCTGGACGATGATCCGCAGGCCATCACGGGTACCTACGTCCTGCAAGCCGCTGGAGGTGGTACGCAGGCGCAGGTCCACCGGGATCGCCGCTTCGAAGGGCGCCGGCCAGCGCCAGTTCAGCCCCGGCTCCAGCAGGACCCGGGCCGGGTTGCCGAAACGGGTGATCACCGTGGCTTCGCCGGAACGCACCTGCACCAGGCTCGCGGCCGCCAGGGCGAACGCCACCAGCGATGCCGCCCAGCCCATGCGCCGCCAGGGAAAGGGCCCTTCCTGCGCTGGCGCGCCATGGTGATGGTGGTGATGCCCATGATGGTGGTGATGGCCGTGCCCATGGTCGTGGCCGGCGTGCTCGGAGTGGGAATGGGTGTGGGAAGACTGGCTCAATGGGCGGCTCCTGGCTGGGCGGCTTTACGCGGCGCCAGCGGGTCGGCGGGCAAGGTGAAGGTACGCAAGTCGAGGGTTGGCGCACTGTCGCCACCCAGACGGTGATCGAGGATCAACAACTGGGCCTTGCCCAGGCCCTGGATCAGTTGGCCGAAGTACTGTTCCAGGATGAAGGCCTGGCCCGCACCGGCGTAGGCCTTCTGCTCGGCGGCGAACCGCAGGTCGGCCGTCTGGGCCTCGGCCTGGATCTCACGCGCCGTGGCCCGCGCCTTATCGTTGACTTCGCTGGCTTGCAATTGCGCCTGGTTGGTTTGTTCAGCCGCGGCTCCACGCTCCCGGGAAATCAGCGCCTGGGCGCCAATCTGCGCGGCCTGTACACCGTGGTAGGCATTGGCTGCACCAGCCGGTGGGTGAATGGCCTCGACCACGGTGGCGAGAATCTCCACGCCACTGTCGAGCCTGGACAGATCGGCCTGCACCGCGTGGCCGATATCCTCGGCCAGGCGCGTGCGGTCTTCGCCCAGCAGGCCATCGAGGGTGCGCGAGGCGAAATCGTGCACCAGTACCCGGCTGGCGGTACTGCGGATCAGCGACGGCACATCGTTGCTGTTGTAGGTCGCTGCCAGCGCTGCTGCGTCATCCAGGCCGATGCGGTAAACGAAGCGCACGTCCATGTTGACGATCTGGAAGCTCTGCTGGTGGTCATCGCCACTGGCGATCACCTGGGATTTGTCATTCACGTGGCTGGCGTCCCACAAACGATTGGCAATCGCCGGTGCCGGCCCTTCCGCCGCTGCCGGCTCGATCGGTTGCGGGGTTTCGCCCACGCTGGTGGCCAACTCATGGACCACGCCGTTTTCCACCGTCAGCACCCGCCCCAGGGGCCAGGGCAAACCCAGGTGCAGGCCTGGGCCGAAAACCGTTACCGGCTTGCCGAAACGCTCGTAAATACCGCGATTGTGCAGCGAAATCTCATGAACCCCGGTCAATAACCAACCTACCGCAAGGATCAGCGCCAGTACCGGCAGAAACGCCCGACGCATGTAGGCAAAGGCCCAGACCTGGCGCAAATCGATACCGAACCTGTTGTGCAGTTCGTTTTGCAGGCTGAGCAGCGGTTGCGGCGGCCAGCGCAACAAGTCGGCGACGAAGCTATGGGCCAACAGCCGTGGCTCAAGGGCCTCACGCTGGGGACTGAACAACGACAACAGCGCCCGTAGCAGCAACTCACCAGCCACCAATGCTGGCAACAGGCCCATCAATACCGCCAGGCGCACCGGCCACAGGGCGCTGTCGCTGCCGAACAACAAGCACAAGGCGCCCACCAGCAAGCACAGGATGGCCACCCGCAGCAGCTGCGCCACGGCTCCGGCCTCCGGCCATTCACTCGGGTGCTCCTGGGCCAGCTGGCGTTCCAACACCAGCAAGGCGAAGGCCAGCAACAACAGCAGCACGGCGACGACACTGGCGCTCAGGCCCAGGGCCGTGGCGGGCAGCGCCAGATTGAAGACCTGCGCCAGGCAGTACAGGGCCAGCAGCGACCAGCCAGCGAGCCACAGGGTCGGGGCGCCGATCTGCTGCAACAGGCGCCGGGCACGGGCGCCCAGGATGGAAGCGAAGAACCCGGCAGGCGCCGTCTCGGACGTCTCCACCGGCGTCGGTGGCACCAGCACGTCCTCCCGCCAGCGGCTCACCCAGCACGCCGACTGCAGGCCCGCCACCACCACCAGCAAGGCACAGGACAGGTTCACCAGCACTACCGGCCAAAGGGTCAGCGCGGCGAACAAATCGACGAACAGCGCCGCCACCAATCCCAACACCGCCAGCCCCAGCAGGCCACCGCCCCAACGCTGCAAACGCCCGGCGTGGAACGCCGCGCGCTGGAAGCGTGGCAAGCCGGCCACATCCACCCTTTGCGTCTCAAGATCGACCTGCATACCACCCCGCCGCTCTGCTCCGGCCCTGTGGAGGGACCCACCGCCGAAATTTTTGGATACAACTCGTTACTGTATAACGATTCTGGTGAAATTTTTGTCGCCCGCCATGTCTTTTCATCCAATGCATGCGTCGTAGAACCGAAAGATCGCTGTTTGCTCAAATGCCACAACTTGTGATGTCGGCCCCCGGCATTTACGGCAATAATCCAGCCCTGCTTCCCGCGTGCGACAAGGAAACGTCCCATCATGCTTTCGATCTACCAGCTCAAACCACGCTTTCAGAACCTGCTGCGGCCATTGGTGCAACGCCTCTACGCCAACGGCACCACGGCCAACCAGGTCACCGTGCTGGCCGCGGTGGTTTCCCTGCTGGTGGGCGCGCTGGTGGCCTTGTTCGCCAACCACGCCTGGCTCTTCGCCCTGATCCCCTTGTGGATGATCCTGCGCATGGCGCTCAACGCCATCGACGGCATGCTGGCCCGGGAATTCGGCCAGCAGTCGCGCCTGGGCGCCTACCTCAACGAACTCTGCGACGTAGTGGCCGACAGTGCCCTGATCCTGCCCTTCGCCCTGCTGCCCGGAGTCAACCTGGCGCTGGTGCTGGCGGTGACCCTGCTGGCGTTGTTCAGCGAGTACGCCGGGGTACTGGGGCCGATGGTCGGCGCCTCCCGACGCTATGACGGCCCAATGGGCAAGAGCGACCGGGCCTTCGTCCTCGGCGTGCTGGCCACCGGCATCGCCCTGGGCTGGCTCGGCGCCCTGTGGATAAACGCCGCGCTGGCGCTGGTCGCCGCCTTGCTGGTCTACACCCTGATCAACCGGGTCCGCCAGGGCCTCAAAGAAGTTCAGCACAACGCTCCCTCTGCATAAGGAAATGGCTATGCGCGAAGCCCAACACCAGACGTTCCGGACCCATGATGGTGTCGAACTGTTCTACCGCCACTGGCCAGCCACCGAAGTGGCTCCTGGCGAGCCGCGCCAGGCGGTGATGCTGTTCCACCGCGGCCACGAGCACTCCTGGCGCATCGCCCACCTGGTGGACGAGCTGGACCTGCCGCACATCGATTTCTTCGCCTGGGATGCCCGTGGCCACGGCCAGTCGCCGGGTGCCCGGGGTGACAGCCCGAGCTTCGCCACCAGCGTGCGCGACGTGCAGACCTTCTGCGACCACCTGGGCAGCGCCCACCAGATCGCCGAAGAAAACATCGCCGTGGTGGCCCAGAGCGTCGGCGCGGTGATTGCCGCCACCTGGGTCCACGACTACGCGCCGCGGATCCGCTCCCTGGTGCTGGCCTCCCCGGCCTTCAAGGTCAAGCTCTACGTACCGTTCGCCCGTCCCGGCCTGGCCCTGATGCGGCGCTTTCGCGGCAACTTCTTCGTCAACAGCTACGTCAAGGCGCGCTTCTTGAGCCACGACCCGCAACGAGTCGAGAGCTATGACAGCGATCCGCTGATCACCAAGGCGATTTCGGTCAACGTCCTGCTGGGCCTGTATGAAGCGGCAGACCGGGTGGTGGCCGATGCCCAGGCGATCCAGGTGCCGACCCAGCTGCTGATCTCCGGGTCCGACTTCGTGGTGCATCGCAAGCCCCAGGAGCAGTTCTTCGAGCGCCTGGGCAGCCTGCGCAAGGAAAAGCACATCCTCCCGGGCTTCTTCCACGACACCCTGGGCGAAAAGGAACGCGCCCCGGCCATGGCCAGCATCCGGCGCTTCATCCTGCATAACTTCACCCTTCCTTTGCAGCGCCCTGCCCTGCTGGACGCCGACCGCCTGGGCGCCACCTGCGCCGAATCCGAGGCCCTGGCCGCGCCGCTGCCACGCAACTCCCTGCGCGACCTGTACTGGCGGGCTACCCGCGCCAGCATGCGCCTGGGCAGCCAGTTATCGGCGGGGGTCAAGCTGGGGTTCGACACCGGCTTCGACTCCGGCAGCACCTTGGACTACGTCTACCGCAACCGCCCAACCGGACATACCCCGGTGGGGCGCTTGATCGACCAGAACTACCTGAACTCCATCGGCTGGCGCGGCATTCGCCAGCGCAAGCTGCATGTGGAAGAACTGCTGCGCCTGGCCATGGAACAGCTGCGTGGGCAAGGCAACGAGGTGCGCATCGTGGATATCGCCGCCGGCCATGGCCGCTACATCCTCGAGGCCCTGCAAGGCGTCGCGCCGCTGCCGGAATCGATCCTGTTGCGCGACTACAGCGATATCAACGTGCGCGACGGCAGCGCCCTGATCCAGGAAAAAGGCCTGGGCGACATCGCCCGCTTCGTCAAAGGCAACGCCTTCGATCGTGACGATCTCGCTGCCCTGGACCCCAAGCCGACCCTGGCGGTGGTTTCCGGCCTGTACGAGCTGTTCGCCGACAACCAGATGGTCGGCGACTCCCTGGCCGGGCTGGCCAGCGCCGTGGAGCCTGGCGGCTACCTGGTGTACACCGGCCAGCCCTGGCACCCGCAGCTGGAGCTGATCGCCCGGGCCCTGACCAGCCACCGCGAGGGCCAGGCCTGGGTCATGCGCCGCCGGACCCAGGCAGAGATGGACCAACTGGTGGAGGCCGCAGGCTTTCGCAAGGTGACGATGCGCGTGGATGAATGGGGCATCTTCAGCGTATCCCTGGCGCAGCGGGTGCAATGATGGCCACAGGCGCCCTGCCGGCGCGCGAACCCGGATTGCTCAAGCCCGCGGTGCTCTGGCTGCTGTTGCTGGCACCGTTGTTCTTCGGCACCTATGGCTTCGCCACCTGGGTCACTGCGCAGCGCGACGACGTCGCCAGCCTGGTCTTCGACTGGGAACGACACATGCCGTTCTGGGCCTGGACCATCGTCCCCTACTGGTCCATCGACCTGCTCTACGGCCTGTCATTGCTGCTGCCGCGCAGCCGCGACGAACTCAAGCGCCACGCCCTGCGCCTGCTCAGCGCCCAGGTGATCGCCGTCAGTTGCTTCCTGCTCTGGCCGCTGCGGTTCACCTTCCCCCGGCCGGAACTGGACGGGCTGTTCGGCTGGTTGTTCGCGGTGCTGGCGGGTTTCGACAAGCCCTTCAACCAGGCGCCGTCCCTGCACATCGCCCTGCTGGTGGTGCTGTGGGTCTGCTATGCGCGGCATATCCACGGGGCCTGGCGCTGGCTGGTGCATGGCTGGTTCGCGCTGATCGGGATTTCGGTACTGACCACTTATCAACACCACTTCATCGATGTGCCCACAGGCGCCCTGGCCGGCTGGCTGTGCGTCTGGTTGTGGCCGCTGGATCGTCCCAGCCCGCTGGCCAGCGCCCGCTTCAGCCATGACCCGCAGCGCCGCCGACTGGCCCTGCGCTATGCCCTGGGAGCTGCGACATTCACCCTGGCGGCCTGGGCCTGGGACGGCATCGGCCTGTGGCTGCTGTGGCCGGCGGTGGCGCTGCTGCTGGTGGCGGTGAACTATGCCTTGCTGGATGCCGCCGGCTTCCAGAAACGCGCCGATGGCCGCCTGAGCCCCGCCGCCCGCTGGCTGCTGGCGCCTTACCTGGCAGCGGCGTGGATCAACTCGCGGTTGTGGACAAGAAATCATCCACAACCGGACCAGGTTGTGGATAACGTCTGGCTGGGACGCTTGCCGACGCCGGCCGAACTGGACGCCAGCCCGTTCGCCGCGGTGCTCGACCTGTGCGCCGAGCTGTCCCTGGACGGCCGCTCGCTGGCGGCCTACCAGAGCCTGCCGCTGCTCGACCTGTGCGCACCGAGCCCGGCCCAATGCCTGGCCGCGGCCCAGGCCATCGAGCACCAGCGCCAGTACGGCGCGCTACTGGTGTGCTGCGCCCTGGGTTATTCGCGCAGCGCCACGGCGATTGCCGCCTGGCTGTTGCACAGCGGACGCGCGGCCACGGTAGACAGCGCCCTGGTCCAGTTGCGCAGGGCGCGGCCGCAAATCGTCCTGCATGCCGCCCATCGCCAGGCCCTGGAAAGCCTGGCCAACGCCAGGAGCCCAGCCCATGCCCACGCTCACCACTGACATGCAGTTGTACAGCGTCGCCAGCCTGCTGCGCCGAGGCCAGGTCCTGGACCAGTTATCCACAGGCCTGACCCTGCTCGGCGGCTTGTATGGCCTGGGCCAGTACCTGCTCGCCAGCGTTACCCTCGCCGGGCTGCTGCTGAGCCTCGCCCTGGTGGCCCTGGGGGTTGTGGAAAAGTACCTGGCACTGCGGGTGGCCTTCGATGCCGACCTGTTCCAGCGGGTGGCCGACGCCCCGACCTCCCTGGAGCACAGCACCCGCGCCCTGGACCAGGCCCTGGGCAGCCTCGGCCTGCAGCCCGTCGAGCACGGCGGACGGCCCTGGCACGAACGCAGCCAGGGTGCCCTGGGCCTGCTGCGGCGCCAGGCGCTGCTGCTGGCGACCCAAGTGCTGGTGCTGTTGAGCGTGATCCTGATCAGCCCCTGGCTGGCCTTTGCCGGATAAGGAATGCCCATGTTCGAACCCCTGGTTGCCAATCTCATCACCTCCGCCGCCCGCAGCATCACCGGCGCCCGCAGCCTGTGGCTGGGCTCGGCGCCACAGGCGGTGCAACGCATCTACTTCGCCAACCACAGCAGCCACGGCGACTTCGTGCTGCTGTGGGCCTCGCTGCCGCCGGCACTGCGACGCCTGACCCGTCCCGTGGCCGGCGCCGACTACTGGCAGAAAAGCGGCGTGCGGCGCTACATCATCAACCGGGTGTTCAACGGCGTGTTGATCGACCGCGAGCGCAAGGAGGCTGTGGATAACAATCCCCTGCAGCCGATGCTCGATGCCCTGGAGCAGGGCGATTCGCTGATCATCTTTCCCGAGGGCACACGCAATCCGGAAGACGGCCTGTTGCCGTTCAAGAGCGGCCTGTATCACCTGGCCAAGCGTTATCCACAGGTGGAGGTGATCCCGGTGTGGATCGCCAACCTCAACCGGGTCATGCCCAAGGGACGCTTCCTGCCCTTGCCGCTGCTGTGCACCACCAGTTTCGGCGCGCCCCTGGCGGTGGAAGACGGCGAAAGCAAGGAAGACTTTCTCGAACGCAGCCGCGCCGCGCTGCTGGCCCTGGCTCCGGAGCACGCCTGAAATGGATAAGCAGACCCTGATGTTGTTCGGCGGCATTGGCGCCATCCTGGTGCTGGCCTCGCTGATCGGATTGATCCTCAAGTGGCGTACCCGGGGCAGCCCCAACCCGGTGATCGACAACCTCAACGCGCGGATCAACGCCTGGTGGGTGATGGTGCTGGTGATCGGCATCGCCTTCTGGCTCGGCACCGCGGCGGTGATCCTGCTGTTCTATGCCGTGTCGTTCTATGCCCTGCGCGAGTTCCTGACCCTGACCCCGACCCGGCGCAGCGACTACCCGGCGCTGGTGGCGGCGTTCTACCTGGCCCTGCCCCTGCAGTACCTGTTGATCTATTCGGACTGGTACGGGCTGTTCTCGATCTTCATCCCGGTGTACGTGTTCCTGCTGCTGCCGATCCTCGCCTCCCTGGGCGGCGACAGCACGCACTTCCTGGAGCGCGCCTCCAAGGTCCAGTGGGGCCTGATGATCGCGGTGTTCTGCGTATCCTTCGTCCCGGCCCTGCTGACCCTGGACATCGCCGGCTACGAGGGCCGCAACCTGCTGCTGATCGCCTACCTGGTGATAGTGGTGCAGCTTTCGGACGTGTTGCAGTACGTCTGTGGAAAACTCTTCGGCAAGCGCAAGATCGCCCCCAACCTGTCGCCGTCCAAGACCGTCGAGGGTTTTGTCGGCGGCATCCTGCTGGCCTCGCTGATCGGCGGCGCGCTGTGGTGGATCACCCCGTTCAGCATCTGGCAGTCGTTCCTCATCGCCCTGCTGATCAACCTGCTGGGTTTTGCCGGCGGCATCGTGATGTCGGCGATCAAGCGCGATCGCGGGGTCAAGGACTGGGGGCACATGATCGAAGGCCACGGCGGCATGCTCGATCGCCTGGACTCGGTATGCTTCGCCGCGCCGATCTTCTTCCACCTGGTGCGCTACTGGTGGACCTGACCGGCCACTAGCAGCTTGCCCTGTGGCGAGCGTGCGCAAGCACCCTCGCCACGAACCAGGTCAGCCCGGCAGATGGCCCAGCGGCAAGGGGCCTGGGGTCTTCACCGTGTGGATCGCGAAGTTGCTGCGGATATCGCTGACCCCCGGGATCTTCAGCAGATGGCCGGTAAGAAAGCGGTCGTAACCCCGCAGGTCGGGCACCACCACTTGCAGCAGGAAGTCCGACTCGCCGGATACCAGGAATGCCGAGATCACCTCCGGCAACTGCAACACCGCCTGGCGGAAGGCTTCGGCTTCCGCATCGTTGTGCCGCTCGACCTTGACCCCGACGAACACCGTCAGCCCAAGCCCCACTTCATCCCGGGCCAGGACCGCCTGGTAGCCGCGGATCACCCCGGCCTCCTCCAGCATCCGTACCCGGCGCAGGCAGGGCGATGGCGACAGGCCGATCTCCTCCGCCAGTTGCACATTGCTCAGGCGGCCGTCGCGCTGCAGGGCGGCGAGGATCTTGCGGTCGTAGGCGTCGAGTTTAATGTTTGGCATATCCGGCTGGTCCTTTGGCTGAATCCTGGAAGATTATGCCAACTTCTGCTTCTTTGCTGGCTGATTACGCAAGCACCTGCCCTGCCCTCCAGCCCTAAACTGTGGGCACCGACTCGACAACGAATGGGGGTGCAAGGTGGCGCAACTGTGGATGTTTTTCCTGGCCCTGGCGGTGGTCTACCTGCTGCCCGGGCCCGACATGATCCTGCTGTTGCAGACCGGCGCCCGCCAGGGCAAGGCCCAGGCATTGGCCACGGCCCTGGGCCTGGCCATCTCCCGGGGCTGCCATGTGGCCCTGGCGGCCCTGGGGTTGGCAGCGCTGTTCAAGGCCGCGCCCTGGACCTTCGACGTGGTGCGCCTGGCCGGTGCGGCCTACCTGCTGTGGATCGGGATCCAGTGCCTGAGGAGCAACCTGCTGCCCGCGCTGGACGGCAGCGGCGCGGCGGCCACGCCCTTGCGCTGGCGCCAGGCGATCCAGCGCGGAGTGCTGACCAACCTGCTGAACCCCAAGGCCCTGCTGTTCTGCTCGGTGCTGTTGCCGCAGTTCGTCGATCCCCAGGCCGGGGCGGTGGCGCCACAGTTCATTACCCTGGGCGTGTTGCTGGTGGGCGTCGGTGGGCTGTTCGACTGCTGCTACGCCCTGGCCGGCGCCGGGCTGGGTCGCTGGATGCAACGCAGCCCTTCGGCGCAACGCCTGCAGCAATGGCTGTTCGGCAGCCTGCTGATCGGCTTCGCCCTGCGCCTGACCTTCGTCCAGCAAGCCTGATTTGGCCATAGGGCATCAGGCAAGCCGTACGACCCGATCTGGCGGCTATGCCTTCCGGCGGCGGATCAGGTAGGCGCCGCCCAGCAGCAGGAGCGCCGCGCCACCGGCGCTGGCCAGCTTGTGCTGCCCGAGGCTGGAGCGGGTGGCGTCGATCCACTGGGTCACATAGCGCTTGTTGGCGCTGCCGAAGTCCGGCTCCTGGCAGTTCATGCCGAAGTTGCCGGCCCACTCCACGAACGGCCCATGCTCTACGTAGCGCTTGTAGTAGTCGATCTCCAGGTCCGAGCCCCGTGTCCAGCGCGCAGCCTTGCACAGCACCGCAGCGAAGGCCTGGCTGGTGTGCGGCAGGTAATCCGCCGCGCGGTTGCCCAGTTCCCCGGCCACGTAGCGATAGTGATAGCGCACATCAGGATCGGCGGTACTGGCCTGCTGGCGCTGTACTTCGTCGGCGCTGAGGAAAGGCCCGGCCTGCACCGGTGGGATCTCCAGGTTATAGCTGCCCCAGAGGCTGTGGTAATCCGGCCCCATCTCGTAGCCAAGGATCTCCATGCCCGAGGTCCGCGCCAACTGACCGGCCTGGTAGTAGGCCTCGGCACGGCGGGTAGGCAGCCAGGCCGACTCGGCCCGCTCGCGATACTCGCCGTAGGCCTTGGCGATGGCCTGGCGCTCGGGACTGTCGAAATAGCCCCAGCCTTCCTGGTAACGGCCTTCGCGCAGCAGGCGCCGTCCCAGCAGCTCGCGTAGCTGCGCGGCGATCGGCAAGTGCTCGTAGTAGTCGTCCGCCTTCTTGGGCGTCGGTGGCGGCGCCGGGACCTGGGCGTCGACGAAACGCTTGAGTTCATCCACGGTCAACACCCGCTCCGCCACGGTCGCCGCGTCGTGCCAGTAGATCTCGCCACTGCGGTAGAGCAGCTCGAACGCCTGTACGTAGTCGCCACGCTCCAGGGCCAGCACGGCGCTTTCGCCTTCTACCCGGCAGCCCGGCTTGAGGTCTTCGTAGTTGCCATCGTAGTCGCCGCGAAAGCCCCAGTTCTCGTCCCGGGGAAAGGCCGCGGAGGCCTTGGCGTAGGCGGCCGCGGCGGCCACCTTGTCGCCGTCGCGCACGGCCATCTTGGCCCTCAGCCACCAGGCCAGGCCGCCATCGCCGGCGTGCTCGAGCAAGAGCTTGGTGGTGGCGAAATCGCCATTCTGGTAATTCAGCGCCGCCAGCCGGTCGGCATTGTCGAAACTGCCGGCGGTGCCCTGGCTCAAGAGCTTGATCAGGTTGCGCTCGGAGTCCGGCTTTTCGCCAAAGGACCAGCCCTGGTGGGACACCAGCGAAGCGGTGAGCAGGCGCGCCACCGCAGGCTTCTTGAGTTGCTCCAGCAACTGCTCGTCCGGCAGGCTGCCCAGCTCGTTCACCACTTGTTTCAGGGAGCTGTAGCCAACCTCCGAGCCCTGCAGGCTCTGGCTGGCATACAGGTCGATGGCCTGGCTCCAGTCACCCTGGTCCTTGAGGATCCGGGCCTCTTCTCCGAGGCTGGCGATGCCCAGTTCCAGCGGGTCGCTGAAGCCGTCGACGCTCAGCTGGCGCGCCTGGATGAATGCCTGGCGCGCCGCCTGCAAGGTCTCGCGCCGGCCCTGCTCGTCCAGTTCGTTGGCTTCTGCATGGATGGACCTCAAGGCCCGGCCCAGGGAATAGGCGGCCCAGGTACTGCGCAATGCGCGCTGTTGAGTCGGCAGCTCCAGCACCTTGCGGAAATACTCCGCGGCCAGTTGGCTGTCCCCGGCATTGAAAGCCACCGCACCGGCGGTATAGAGGCGGATCTCGGCCGGCAAGCTGGCGCCCTGCTGCTCGGCGGCGCGGCCGTCGTCGAGCTTGCGCAACTGGCCGACCAGGGTCCGCTGCGCCTCGTCCAACCCCTGTTGTTCCGCCCAGTTACGCTGCTGCACCTCGTAGCTCTCGGGCAGGCTGTAGTCGGAGTTGAAGGCGTCCTTGGCCACCGGCTTGAGCCCGGCAACGGCCTGGCCCAGGCGGCTGATCTCGAACTTGAAGCTGCCTTCGGGCAGTTCCGCCAGGGTTTGCGGACGGTCCGCAAGCAGGCGCATGGGGAAAGTCGGCCCGCACGCCAGGGCCGGAGCCAGGGGCAGGAACAGACTCAGGCACAACAGGTGGCGAGATCTAGGGACGAACATGCACAGCTCCTTGGTCAATTTTCGTACAGCGGGCCCAACCCACGGCCCGGGTGCCACCTGCCGCCAGGCGGCCGGTCTGCTGGCGGGTCAGTAGCAGCTGGCCGTCGTGCAACTGGGCGGTATAGCCACCCAGGCCATCGAATCCGTCGCATTGGGCAACGGCCAGGGACAGTTGTTCAGGCAGGAGACGATCGAGGTTGCCCGAGTTGCTCAAGCGAATGTCGAACAAGCCATCCTGCTCAGTCAGGCCGATGTCCAGCCGGCTGGCCAATACCTCGCCCCGGGCCACCGCCTTCAGGGTATCCAGGCTCCAGGCCCGGACATCACCCTTGAGCGGCAGGCGAAACCAGATCAAGCCGGCCAGGTGCGCCGGAGGATCGTTGCGCAGGGTCTTGGCCAGCAGGCTCAGTTGTTCGGGGTCGGCCATCAGTTCGCGACGTTCGCCGCGCTGGGCGATGGGCGCCTCGCTCTCCACCAGCGGCGCGCCCTCGCCGCCTGCCAGCAGGGCCACTCCATAGGCGGGTAGAGCCAGGTAGAAGGGTTTGTCGGTGACCTGCGCCCAGCGTCGGGCCCATTGCTCGGCTTGCCCGGGGTCGAACAGGCCCTTGCGCGGGTCGCTCACCGCATGCACCTGGAGCACGCTGCCATCGACCTGGGCCAGCAGCCTCGGCAATTCAGAGCTGCCAAGCCAGGCCGGAAGCGCGGTGATGCTCAGGGCCAGGGAAGCCGGTAACCGGGCCCGCAAGCGCGCCAGCAACGCGGCATAACCCGGCAGCCGCGCGGTGGCGGCATCGTGATCGATCTCCAGGCCGGCCAGGACCAGGCCCTGCCCTTGCCAATCGGCCAGCAGTTGCTGCACCTGGGCGAGGATTTCGTCCTGGTCCAGCGCTGGCAATTGCCCATCGAGGCGAACCACCGCGATCAGCCGTCGGCCATCCTGGCGCAACATATCGGCATCGATCCGCGCCCGACTCCAGCCAGCCTGTGGAAAAGCCTGCAAGGCCAGCACCCGGACTGTGGAAAAGTCTGCCCGGGACCCTGCCAGGGCCGCAGCGTGGGCCGGGGTCCACTGGCGTTGCCAGATGTACAGCTGTTGATCCAGCGCGGGCGCCTGCTCCTGGCGGCAGGCGCTGAGCGACAGCCCGCAAAGGAGCACGGCGCAGAGACGGAGCAGAACCCGGGGGAGCATGGATCGTTGATTCCCTTTAACGCTGAAAACCCTGGAACATCACCGGGTCGATAGGCCCGGCAACCGCTACCCGCAGCCTGCGGCAGCGGCGAGAAAATTCGCGTCAGCCTACGCAGGGGGCGGGTTGGCGGCAATCGTTGGGGAGGATTTTTTCTTCGCTCTACAGATCCAGCACCAGGGGGGAAGATGAGTTATCCACAGCAGCGGGAACCGCGCAGCAGATCAGCACCTGCCCGGCTTCCGGCAACTGCGCCGGGGGCTGTGGATAATTGACCTGGCCACTGAGCAGGCGGGTCTGGCAGGTGCCGCAAGAACCACCCCGGCAACTGAATTCCGGGTGCAGGCCGGCGCGCTCCGCCAGTTGCAGCAGGCTGCCGCCAGCGGGTTGCCAGTGATGTACCAGGCCAGAACGCTCAAAGCGCACCGGCACCGTGCTCGTGGCCGCCGCCGGCTGCTGCAACGGCACGGCCTGGGCATCGGGCCGCCGACGCAGGGTCGAGGGACCGAAGGTCTCGGCATGGATCTGCCGATCGTCGATATCCAGGTCCCGCAACTGGTCGTACAACGCCTGGGTGAAGGCGCCAGGACCACACAGCACGAAATCCACAGCGTCGTAGTCATCCAGTTGCAGATGCTCCAGCACCAGCCGGGTGTCGATCCGCCCCTGCCGATCGAAGGTCACGCCCGGCTGTGCCGTCGCCTCGGGCTGGCTAAGCAGGCGCAGTACCTGCAGCGCCTCCCCGGCTTGCTCACCGAGGGTTCGCAGCTCCCCGGCAAAGGGCTGTTCGGCAAGAGTACGCGAGCCCAGGAACAACCAGGTGGGGCGCATGCGCCGGGTACGCAGGCCTTGGTAGACCACCTCGCGTAGCATCGACAGCAAGGGCGTGATACCCACCCCGGCCGCCAGCAGTACCAGTGGTCGCAGCCCGTGGGGGTCGATGCTGAACTGGCCCTGGGGCGCCCTGGCGTGCAGCAGGTCGCCCACTTCGACCTCATCGTGCAGGTAGCTGGACACCCGCCCCTCGCGCTTGACGCTGATACGCAGGAATCCATCGGACGGGGCGCTGGACAGGCTGTAGGTGCGGATCAGCGGCTGCGGGTCGAGCCCGATCCGCAACGGCAGGTGCTGGCCGGGCAGGAAAGACGGCAAGCCCGCGCCGTCCGCCGGTTCCAGGTAGAACGAACAGATGCTGTGGCTTTCATCCTCGATCCGCACCACCCGCAGCGGCCGCCATTGCTTGCCCAGGGCCTGGGCCCGCAGGCGCGCCTCGGCCTCGAGCCAGGAGCCGGTCAGCAGGCTGTTGGGGGACACCCCGCGCAACGGCCCACGCAGGGACAAGGCCGCCGGGCGCCGCACCATGCGCTCCACCTGGACCCGCCACAGCCGCTCGGCCCCCTGGAAGGCACTGACCAGTGGACCGTCGAGGATGATCTGGGTGGAGCCGGTGAGTTGCAGCAGCTCGCCGCTGTGGAAATCGATGAACAACAGGCCGGCCCGAGGGTTGAGCAGCAGGTTGCCCAGGGTGTTGAAATGCAGGTTGCCGGCGAAATCCGGGATGGTCAGGCAATCGCCCTCGACCCGGACGAAACCGGCCTGGCCGCCACGGTGGGATACATCCACCGAACGCTGGCCCTCCAAATCCACGTAGCTGGCGACGAAGAAGGTGTCGGCGGCAGCGATCAATGCCCGCGCCGCATCGTCCAGGCCCCGGTGATGCTGGGCCGGGCGGCTGGCGGGGTCGTCCAAGGGCACCTGTTGCAGCTCGCGCAGCTGGATGTACTGCGGGCAGTTGCCGAAGGACTGCTGCACCCTCACCTCGAACCCCTGGGCGTCGAGGTTGGCAATCTGCCCGTTGAGGCGGTTACGCCGCCGGGTATGCAACTCGATCCCCAACAGGCCCAGCGCTGCTCCCTCGTGCAACTGCAACGGGTCATCGCTGGCCGGCAGGCTGTCCAGGCGCAGCCGGGTATCCTGCGGGGCCCGGGCAAAACCGGGCGGCCCTTCGAGAATGCTCGCCCAGGGGCTGCCATCGGCATCCACCGCGCCCACCAGGATGAATGGCAGCTGTTGATAGAACTGCCGATGCTGGTCGGGCATGGCCTGGCGGATGACCTTGGCCCCGAAGGCTTCCATGCGCTCGGCCACCCCGGCCTGGGCCTGCAGCTGCCGTTCACCGGCGTGCCAGGGCGACTGGGTGCTCATGCAAACCTCCCTCGGGGCGCCTCAGGCGCTTTTCAGGCCCGCCGCCGTGGATGGCATGGCGACGAAACCCGGCAGGGCTTCGATGCGTTCCAGCCAGGCACGCACATGGGGGTAGTCGGCCAGCGACACGTTGCCCTCCGGCGCGTGGGCGATGTAACTGTAGCCGGCGACATCGGCGATGGTCGCCTGCTGGCCGACCAGGAACGGCCTGCCGGCCAGTTCCTGGTCCATGACCTTGAGCAGGACATGGGCGCGGGCGATGACTTCCTCGGGGTTGAAGGTTGCGCCGAATACGGTGATCAAGCGTGCCGCCGCCGGCCCGAAGGCGATCGGCCCCGCGGCCACCGACAACCAGCGCTGCACCTGCGCCGCTCCCACTGGATCGGTGGGCAGCCAGCGGCCATCGCCATAGCGCTGCGCCAGGTACACCAGGATTGCGTTGGAATCGGCGATCACCACGCCCTGGTCGTCGATGACCGGCACCTGGCCAAAGGCGTTGAGGGCCAGGAACTCGGGCTGCTTGTGGGCACCCTTGGCCAGGTCGACGAAAATCGTTTCGACCGGCAACTCCAACAGGGACAGCATCAGCTCGACGCGGTGGGCATGGCCGGAGCGGGGAAAGTTGTAGAACTTGATGGCGGGCTGGGGCATGGACGACTCCACAGGCAGGTGCACGGTCGAAGCACCGCGCTGGAGGGGCTATCTTCCTGCCAGGGCAAAAACAACAGAATCACCAGAAATCACAAACCATCATTTCATCGGGTGAAACAATCTTGCTCAAGGATTGAGCGATGGATGCTCACGCAGGGCCTGTACCGCGAAATCGACGAAGCTGCGCACCCGCGCCGGCGCCTTGCGCCCACCCTGGTACACCACATGGATGGGCAAGGGAGGCTGCTCGAAGGCCTCGAGGACGATTTCCAGCTGCCCTGCCGCGACCTTGTCGGCCACTTGATAGGACAGCACCCGGGTCAGGCCCAGCCCCAGGCTGGCGGCGGTGATGGCGGCCTGGCTGGCGCTCACCAGCAAGCGAGGCTCGGGGCGAATGCTCAAGGCGCGACCGGCGACGTTGAACTGCCAGTTGCGCGCCTGGCCAATGGAAGACGGAGCGATCACCGGCGCCTGGCGCAAGTCTTCGGGGTGCTGCGGTCGGCCATGGTTGGCCAGGAATGCCGCAGAGGCGCAGATCACCCGGCGTACCTCACCGACGCGGATGCTGTGCTGGCCGCTGTCCGGCAGCTCGCCGATGCGCACTGCCACGTCGATGCCCTCGTCCACCATGTTGGCCATCCGATCCACCAACAAGGCGTTGACGCTGACCTGTGGATAACGTTGCAGGTAGCGCACCAGCAGCGGGGTGACGAAGAGTTCGCCGAACAGCACCGGCGCAGTCAGGCTCAGTTGGCCCCGGGGCTGGGCATGGATGCCGGCAGCCGAAGCCTCGGCATCCTGGACCTCGGCGAGAATGCGTCGGCAATCCTCCAGGTAGCGTTGCCCGGCTTCGCTCAGGTGCACGTTGCGCGTGGTACGCACCAGCAACTGGGTGCCGATGCGTTGCTCCAGGGCCGCCACGGCCCGGGTGACGCTGGCCGCCGACAGGTTCAGACGCCGCGCCGCGGCAGCGAACCCCTGCTCCTGGGCGACACAGACGAACACCTGCATTTCCTGAAATCTGTCCATGGCCTATCTCGAATGACGGCGCCCAGCCGACAGGCGCCACGAGCCAGCAGCATAATCCACCGCCATGGCGTCAGGGGGCGCACCAGGTCTGCACATCGTGCCGATGGAATCCCGGGCACCGGTTGTTTTTGGCGATCAGCCTATACGGCTGGTCTTCAGCGTAGGAAAAGTAGAAGTAGTACTGCCGATCCTCCCCGTACAACCAATAGGAAGAAGAGCCCTGGTTGATCAGGGTCGGTTCAAAGGTCCAGATCGAGGACTCCGCCGGAATGAAGTTGTCCCGATCCATCAGCAGCAACAGGCCATTGGACAACACCGGCGTCAGCGTCCCCAGCCCCAGGACAACCAGGATCAGCACGATTATCCATCCATGAATCAGGCGAAGCTTCATTGGTTTTCCATCCGCTGGATAAAGATATCGACCTGGGAGCAGGCCAGGGCGCCACAGCTGTGAAGCTGCCTAGTTTTTCGAAAACCCGGCGCAAGCCGATCCTGCGCCACTCAAGCAGGTCTTTTGGCAGGGCTCGGCCAGGATTATCCACAGTCCAGGTAGCGACGTGAATCCATGGGGTTCAGTGAAAAAGCCCTGGGAAGAGGTAAAGGCGCATGAATAAAAAAGGGAGCCTGGACAGGCTCCCTGTTGGTTGCAGCAGTTGCCGTTATCTACAGCCGGGTGATACCCAACTGTGGATAACTCACTCCACCGTCACCGATTTGGCCAGGTTGCGTGGCTGGTCGACGTCGGTGCCCTTGAGCACGGCTACGTAGTAGGACAGCAGCTGCAATGGGATGGTGTAGAGGATTGGCGAGAGAATGTCGTGGATGTGCGGCATGTGGATAACATGGGTGCCTTCGCCATTGGTCATGCCCGACTTCTCGTCGGCGAACACGATCAGCTCGCCACCACGGGCGCGGACTTCCTGCAGGTTGGACTTGAGCTTCTCCAGCAGTTCGTTGTTCGGCGCTACGGTGACCACCGGCATGTCGTTATCCACAAGGGCCAGTGGGCCGTGCTTGAGTTCACCGGCCGGGTAGGCTTCGGCGTGGATATAGGAAATCTCCTTGAGCTTCAAAGAGCCTTCCATCGCTACCGGGTACTGGGCGCCACGACCGAGGAACAGGGTGTGGTGCTTGTCGGCGAACAGCTCGGCGGTCTTCTCCACCACGCTGTCCATGGCCAGGGCTTCGCCGAGGCGGACCGGCAAGCGCCGCAGCTCTTCCACCAGTTCGGCTTCGACACCGGCGGCCAGGGTGCCACGTACCTGGCCCAGGGACAGGGTCAGCAGCAGCAGGCTCACCAGTTGGGTGGTGAAGGCCTTGGTGGAGGCCACGCCGATTTCGCGACCGGCCTGGGTCAGCAGGGTCAGGTCCGATTCACGCACCAGGGAGCTGATGCCGACGTTGCAGATCGCCAGGCTGGCGAGGAATCCCAGCTCCTTGGCGTTGCGCAGGGCGGCCAGGGTATCGGCAGTCTCGCCGGACTGGGAAATGGTAACGAACAGGGTGTCGGGCTGCACCACCACCTTGCGGTAGCGGAACTCGCTGGCGACTTCCACCTGGCAGGGGATGCCGGCCAGTTCTTCCAGCCAGTAACGGGCGACCATGCCGGCGTGGTAGCTGGTGCCACAGGCGACGATCTGTACATTGCGCACCTTGGCGAACAACTCGGCGGCCTGTGGACCGAAGGCCTGGACCAGTACCTGGTTGGCGCTCAGGCGGCCTTCCAGGGTGCGTTGCACCACCGATGGCTGCTCGTGGATTTCCTTGAGCATGTAGTGGCGGTATTCGCCCTTGTCCGCCGCTTCGGCACCATCGCGGTACTGCACCGCCTCGCGCTCCACGGCCTTGCCATCGATGTCCCAGATCTGCACGCTGTCCCGGCGGATCTCGGCGATATCGCCTTCTTCCAGGTACATGAAACGGTCGGTGACCTGGCGCAGGGCCAGTTGGTCGGATGCCAGGAAGTTCTCCCCCAGGCCCAGGCCGATCACCAGCGGGCTGCCGCTACGGGCCGCCACCAGGCGATCCGGCTGGCTGGCGCTGATCACGGCAAGACCGTAGGCACCGTGCAGTTCCTTGACGGTAGCCTTGAGGGCCACGGTCAGGTCGCCCAGGTCCTTGAGCTTGTGGTTCAGCAGGTGGGCGATGACTTCGGTATCGGTGTCCGAGGTGAACTCGTAGCCCTGGGCCTTGAGTTGTTCACGCAGGGCTTCGTGGTTCTCGATGATGCCGTTGTGCACTACCGCCAGATCGCCGGAGAAATGCGGGTGGGCATTGCGCTCGCAAGGCGCGCCGTGGGTGGCCCAACGGGTGTGGGCGATGCCCAGGCGGCCCACCAGCGGCTCGCCGGCCAGGGCTTGTTCCAGCTCGGCGACCTTGCCCGGACGGCGCATGCGCTCGAGCTTGCCGGTATTGGTGAAAACCGCCACGCCGGCGCTGTCGTAGCCGCGGTATTCGAGGCGCTTGAGGCCTTCCAGCAAAATGGCGGTGATATTGCGTTCAGCAACGGCGCCAACAATTCCACACATGGTATTTCTCCTAGCTGACAGCCGCGCAAATCAGAGTTATGCCGCGGGCCTGGATCTGGTCGCGGACCTCGAGAGGCAGGCGATCATCGGTAATGAGGGTATGGACGCTGCTCCACGGCAGCTCCAGGTTGGGAATCTTGCGGCCGATCTTGTCGGATTCGACCATCACTACGACTTCGCGGGCCACCTCGGCCATCACTCGGCTCAGGCCCAGCAATTCGTTGAAGGTGGTGGTACCACGGGCCAGGTCGATGCCATCGGCGCCGATGAACAGTTGGTCAAAGTCGTAAGAGCGCAGAACCTGCTCGGCCACCTGGCCCTGGAAGGACTCGGAGTGCGGGTCCCAGGTGCCGCCGGTCATCAACAGCACCGGCTCGTGTTCCAGTTCGTTCAGGGCATTGGCCACGTTCAACGAGTTGGTCATGACCACGAGGCCTGGCTGCTGGCCCAACTGCGGGATCATCGCCGCGGTGGTGCTGCCGCTGTCGATGATGATCCGCGCATGTTCACGAATGCGCTGCACCGCCGCCCTGGCAATGGCTTGCTTGTGGCGGGACACTGGCTGGCCGAGGTCGCTGACCAGTTCCTGGGGCATGGTGATCGCCCCGCCATAACGGCGCAGCAACAGGCCATTGCTTTCCAGGGCCGCCAGGTCCTTACGAATCGTAACTTCAGAAGTTTCGAAACGCTTGGCCAACTCATCCACACTCACCTCGCCTTGTTCATTGAGCAAGGCCAGGATGTTGTGACGACGCTGGGGAGTGTTGCGTTTCGAGATGAGCATTTAAGTTTCGATTCGAAAGATAACGTCGGCAATAAAAACCCATGATCGAAACTTCGTCAAGCACGAGAGCATAAAAAACCGGCCCTTGCTGTTCGAGTGCAGGGGCCGGTTGATACTGCATGGGTCATCCGTGCTTGTGGATAACCTCAGTCCTTGTTGATTTTCTGCGGTCGCTTCCAGCCATCGATGTTCTTCTGCCGCGCACGGCCCACGGCCAACTGCGCTGACGAGACATCCTGGGTGATGGTGGAACCGGCGGCGGTAGTGGCCCCGGAAGAGATATCCACAGGCGCCACCAGGGAGTTGTTGGAGCCGATGAACACGTCTTCGCCCATCACCGTCTTGTGCTTGTTCACCCCATCGTAGTTGCAGGTGATGGTGCCGGCACCGATGTTGGTGCGCGCACCGATCACCGCATCGCCCAGGTAGCTCAGGTGACCGGCCTTGGCCTCCTGGCCCAGGTGGGCGTTCTTCAACTCGACGAAGTTACCCACATGGGCGCGAGCCTCCAGCACACTGCCGGGCCGCAGGCGGGCGAACGGGCCGGCATCGCTGCCCTCGCCCATCACCGCGCCGTCGATATGGCTGTTGGCCTTGATCACCACGCCCTTGCGCAGGGTGCTGTCCTTGATCACGCAGTTGGGGCCGATCACCACGTCGTCTTCGATGACCACCCGGCCCTCGAGGATCACGTTGATATCGATCAGCACGTCGCGCCCGACCGTCACCTCGCCACGCACATCGAAGCGCGCCGGATCGCGCAGGGTCACGCCCTCGGCCATCAGGCGGCGGGCGGCGCGCAGCTGGTAGTGGCGCTCCAGTTCCGAGAGTTGCTTGCGATCGTTGGCGCCCTGCACTTCCATGGCGTCCAGGGGCTGCTCGGTAGCAACCTCCAGGCCATCGCTGACCGCCATGGCGATCACGTCGGTCAGGTAGTACTCACCCTGGGCGTTGTTGTTCGAAAGACGGCTGGTCCAATCGCCGAGGCGCTTGCCCGGCACGGCGAGAATGCCGGTATTGCCTTCGGTGATGGCGCGCTGGGCTTGGTTGGCGTCCTTCTGCTCGACGATGGCGGCGACCTTGCCATTGGCGTCACGCACGATACGCCCGTAGCCGGTAGGGTCGTCCAGCTCGACGGTGAGCAGGCCCAGTTGCTCGGGGCCGGCCTGCTTGAGCAGGCGCTGCAGGGTCTGGACCTCGATCAGCGGCACGTCGCCGTAGAGGATCAGCACGGTATCGGCCTGGATGAAAGGCACGGCCTGGGCCACTGCATGACCGGTGCCGAGTTGCTTGTCCTGCAACACGAAATTCAGGTCGTCGGCGGCCAGGCGCTCGCGCACTGCATCCGCGCCGTGGCCGATCACCACGTGGATGCGCTGTGGATCGAGCTGGCGAGCGCTGTGGATAACATGCCCGAGCATGGAGTTGCCAGCGACCGGATGAAGGACCTTGGGCAGTGCCGAGCGCATACGAGTGCCCTGGCCTGCTGCGAGGATAACGATTTCGAGAGACATGACTGGCTACCAATCCTGGGTGGTCCGCGAGTGTGACCTAGAGGGGAGAATGCGGAAAATAAAAAGGGTAGCCGAGGCTACCCTTTTTAATCAATCACACAGAAAGCCTGCGGCTTAGCCGCCGAACTTCTTGCGGATCTGCTGGACGGTACGCAGCTGGGCTGCGGCCTCGGCCAGACGTGCGGCGGCAGATCCGTAGTCGAAATCTGCGCCTTTTTCATTCAGGGCCTTCTCAGCAGCCTTGACGGCTTCCTGAGCGGAGGCTTCGTCCAGGTCGGCAGCGCGTTGCACGGTGTCGGCAAGAACCTTGACCATGTTCGGCTGAACCTCGAGGAAACCACCGGAGATGTAGAACACCTCGGCTTCCCCGCCCTGCTTGATCAAGCGGATCGGACCTGGCTTCAGGTTGGTGATCAGCGGTGCGTGACCCAGAGCGATACCAAGATCACCCAGTTCACCGTGCGCAACCACCATCTCCACCAGACCGGAGAAGATTTCCCCTTCCGCGCTGACGATATCGCAATGGACTGTCATAGCCATCTGCTTGCCTCAACCTAAATTAGCGCCCGTTGCCGGGCGCCGGGATTACAGTTTCTTGGCTTTCTCGATCGCTTCGTCGATGCCGCCGACCATGTAGAACGCTTGTTCTGGCAGGTGGTCGTAGTCACCGTTGAGGATGCCTTTGAAGCCAGCGATGGTGTCTTTCAGGGAAACGTATTTACCTGGAGAACCAGTGAAGACTTCAGCCACGAAGAACGGCTGCGACAAGAAGCGCTGGATCTTACGAGCGCGGGATACCAACTGCTTGTCGGCTTCCGACAGCTCGTCCATACCCAGGATCGCGATGATGTCCTTCAGCTCTTTGTAACGCTGCAGTACGTACTGAACGCCGCGAGCGGTCTCGTAGTGCTCGTTGCCGATCACGTTCGGGTCCAGCTGGCGGGAAGTCGAGTCCAGTGGGTCTACCGCTGGGTAGATACCCAGGGAAGCGATGTCACGGGACAGAACGACGGTGGCGTCCAAGTGGGCGAAGGTGGTCGCTGGCGACGGGTCGGTCAGGTCGTCCGCAGGTACGTATACCGCTTGGATCGAGGTGATCGAACCTTGCTTGGTCGAAGTGATGCGCTCTTGCAGCACGCCCATCTCTTCAGCCAGGGTCGGCTGGTAACCTACTGCCGAAGGCATACGGCCCAGCAGTGCGGATACTTCGGTACCGGCCAGGGTGTAACGATAGATGTTGTCGACGAACAGCAGAACGTCGTTACCTTCGTCACGGAACTTCTCGGCCATGGTCAGGCCGGTCAGCGCTACGCGCAGACGGTTTCCTGGTGGCTCGTTCATCTGACCGTAGACCAGGGCAACCTTGTCCAGAACGTTGGAGTCCTTCATCTCGTGGTAGAAGTCGTTACCCTCACGAGTACGCTCACCCACACCGGCGAACACGGAATAACCGCTGTGCTCGATGGCGATGTTACGGATCAGTTCCATCATGTTTACGGTCTTGCCCACACCGGCACCACCGAACAGACCTACTTTACCGCCCTTGGCGAACGGGCAAACCAGGTCGATTACCTTGATCCCGGTTTCCAGCAGGTCGTTGCCGCCTGCCTGTTCTGCGAAGGAAGGAGCGGCGCGGTGGATACCCCAGCGCTCTTCTTCGCCGATCGGGCCGGCTTCGTCGATTGGGTTGCCCAGTACGTCCATGATCCGGCCCAGGGTCGCTTTACCGACCGGTACGGAGATGGCTGCGCCAGTGTTGTTGACGTCCAGACCGCGCTTCAAGCCTTCGGTGGAGCCCATCGCAATGGTACGAACCACGCCGTCGCCCAGCTGCTGCTGAACTTCCAGAGTGGTTTCGGCGCCTTGAACCTTCAAGGCGTCGTAGATGCTCGGTACGCTGTCGCGTGGAAATTCCACGTCGATAACGGCGCCGATGATTTGAACGATACGTCCGCTACTCATAGCTGGATCCTCTGAATATTTGAACCGTTAAACCGCGGCAGCGCCGCCGACGATTTCCGAGATCTCTTGGGTGATCGCAGCCTGACGCGCCTTGTTGTAGATCAGCTGCAAATCGCTGATCAAATCACCGGCGTTGTCGGTGGCGTTCTTCATTGCAATCATCCGCGCGGCTTGTTCAGCTGCGTTGTTCTCGACCACCGCCTGGTAGACCTGCGACTCCACGTAACGGACCATCAAGCCGTCCAGCAGCTCCTTGGCATCCGGTTCGTAGAGATAGTCCCAGTGGTGCTTGAGTTCTTGATCCGGGGTTGCCTCCAGTGGAATCAACTGCTCCACGGTCGGCTGCTGGGTCATGGTGTTGACGAACTTGTTGGATACCACGGACAGGCGGTCAATCCGGCCTTCCAGGTAAGCATCCAGCATCACCTTGACACTGCCGATCAGGTCATTGATCGACGGCTCTTCACCCAGGTGGCTGATAGCTGCAACGACGTTACCGCCGAAGTTGCGGAAGAAGGCCGCACCCTTGCTACCGACCACGCACAGATCGATCTCGACGCCTTGTTCGCGGTTTACCGCCATGTCCTTGACCAGGGCCTTGAACAGGTTGGTGTTCAAGCCACCACACAGACCACGGTCACTGCTCACCACGATGTAACCGACGCGCTTGATGGCGCGGTCGATCATGAACGGGTGACGATATTCCGGGTTGGCGTTGGCCAGATGACCAATAACCTGGCGGATGCGCTCCGCATAAGGACGGCTAGCTGCCATGCGCATTTGTGCCTTGCGCATTTTGCTGACCGCCACTTTTTCCATGGCGCTGGTAATTTTTTGCGTGCTTTTGATGCTCGCAATCTTACTGCGAATCTCTTTTGCGCCTGCCATGTAACACCTATCAGGTTAGCAAGCGGGAGCCTTGCGGCTCCCGCTGCGGCTTACCAGGTTTGGGTGGCCTTGAACTTCTCGATACCGGCTTTGAGGCCAGCGTCGATTTCGTCATTGAAGTCACCCTTCACGTTGATCTTCGCCATCAGGTCGGCGTGATCGCGGTTGAAGTAAGCAATCAGCGCTTGTTCGAAGCTACCGATCTTGGCGATTTCGACGTCAGTCAGGAACCCACGCTCAGCGGCATACAGCGACAGCGACATGTCAGCGATGGACATTGGCGCGTATTGCTTCTGCTTCATCAGCTCGGTAACGCGCTGACCGTGTTCAAGTTGCTTACGGGTCGCCTCGTCCAGGTCAGAAGCGAACTGGGCGAATGCCGCCAGTTCACGGTACTGAGCCAGGGCGGTACGGATACCACCGGACAGCTTCTTGATGATCTTGGTCTGAGCGGCACCACCTACACGGGATACCGAAACACCGGCGTTAACTGCAGGACGGATGCCCGAGTTGAACATGGCCGATTCCAGGAAGATCTGACCGTCGGTGATGGAGATCACGTTGGTCGGAACGAACGCGGAAACGTCGCCAGCCTGGGTTTCGATGATCGGCAGGGCGGTCAGGGAACCGGTCTTGCCAGTCACTGCGCCATTGGTGAACTTCTCTACGTACTCTTCCGAAACGCGGGAAGCGCGCTCCAGCAGACGGGAGTGGAGATAGAACACGTCACCTGGATAGGCTTCACGGCCTGGTGGACGGCGCAGCAGCAGGGAGATCTGGCGATAAGCCACGGCCTGCTTGGACAGATCGTCATAAACGATCAGCGCGTCTTCACCGCGGTCGCGGAAGTATTCACCCATGGTGCAACCGGAGTACGGAGCCAGGAACTGCAGGGCAGCCGATTCCGAAGCACTGGCGGCCACGATGATGGTGTTGGCCAGGGCGCCGTTTTCTTCCAGCTTGCGAACCACGTTGGCGATGGTCGATTGCTTCTGACCGATCGCTACGTAGACGCAGAAAATGCCGCTGTCTTTCTGGTTGATGATCGCGTCGATCGCCAGAGCGGTCTTACCGATCTGACGGTCACCGATGATCAGCTCACGCTGGCCACGGCCGACTGGGATCATGGCATCGACAGCCTTGTAGCCAGTCTGTACAGGCTGGTCTACCGACTTACGCCAGATCACGCCTGGAGCAACTTTCTCGACCGCGTCGGTCTCGGTGTTGTTCAGCGGACCTTTACCGTCGACTGGGTTACCCAGTGCGTCGACTACGCGACCCAGCAGTTCCTTACCAACTGGAACTTCGAGGATGCGGCCGGTGCACTTGGCGCTCATGCCTTCAGCCAGAGTGGTGTATGCGCCCAGTACTACGGCACCTACAGAGTCTTGCTCGAGGTTGAGGGCCATACCGTAGACGCCGCCCGGAAACTCGATCATCTCGCCGTACATTACGTCGGCCAGACCGTGAATCCGCACGATGCCGTCAGAAACGCTGACGACAGTGCCTTCGTTACGGGCTTGGGAGGTCACATCGAGCTTTTCGATGCGGCCCTTGATAATTTCACTTATTTCGGAAGGATTGAGTTGCTGCATTGCTCTGCTGCCCCTTCAAACTCAAGATTTCAATGCTTCGGCAAGGTTCGCGAGTTTGCCGCGAATCGAGCCATCGATAACCAGGTCGCCGGCGCGGATCACGACGCCACCAATCAGGCTGGCATCCTCCGCAGCGTGCAGGCGCACTTCCCGGCCGAGCCGTGCACTGAGAACCTTGGCGAGTTTGTCTTGCTGTTCTTGGTTCAATGCGAAAGCACTGGTCACATCCACGTCCACCGACTTCTCTTGCTCGGCCTTGTACAGGTCGAACAGAGCGGAGATCTCCGGCAACAGCAGGAGACGGTCGTTCTCGGCGGCAACTTGAATGAAATTCTGTGCCTGTGCATCAAACTTGTCGCCACACACTTCGATAAAAGTGTTGGCCTTTTCTGCGCTCGTCAGTCGCGGGGCCTTAAGCACGCGCTGCATGGTGTCATCTTGTGACACCGCTGCAGCCAGGCCGAGCATGGCTGACCAAGAGGCCAGCTGCTGGTGGGCCTGAGCGTGCTCGAAGGCCGCCTTAGCGTAAGGTCGGGCCAACGTGGTCAGTTCTGCCATGATCGCCCTCGCTTAAATTTCAGCAGCCAGTTTGTTAACCAGGTCTGCGTGCGCGTTTTGATCGATTGTGGCGCCCAGGATCTTCTCTGCACCATTGACTGCCAGGCTACCCAGTTGGGCGCGCAGCGCGTCTTTGACGCTGTTCAGTTCCTGTTCGATCTCGGCCTGAGCCTGAGCCTTCACACGTTCAGCTTCGACACGGGCCTGTTCACGGGCTTCGTCGACGATCTGAGAACCGCGCTTCTTGGCTTGCTCGATGATTTCAGCTGCCTGAGCTTTGGCTTCGCGCAGTTGCTGACCCACTTTATCTTGGGCCAGTTCCAGGTCACGAGCTGCTCGGCTGGCAGCGTCCAATCCATCCGCGATCTTCTTTTGACGTTCGTGCAGAGCTGCAATGACCGGAGGCCAAATGAACTTCATGCAGAACAGTACAAAAATTAAGAACGCAACGGACTGGCCAATCAGGGTTGCATTAATGTTCACGCCAACACCTCGCTCGTTCGTTGTCCGTCACACCAATCAACTCGAATACTCGAGTGATTAGCCAGCGAGTTGACCAACGAAGGGGTTCGCGAAGGTGAAGAACAGAGCGATACCAACACCGATCATGGTTACGGCGTCGAGCAGACCGGCAACGATGAACATCTTAACTTGCAGCATTGGAACCATTTCTGGCTGACGCGCAGCGCCTTCCAGGAACTTGCCGCCCAGCAGGCCGAAACCAATTGCGGTACCCAGTGCGCCCAGGCCGATCAACAGTGCAACAGCGATAGCGGTTAGACCAACTACAGTTTCCATCTTTCCTCCCGACTTTTACGTCGTATGGTTTAGGTTTTTTAGATTAAAGCGGTAAAACAAATCGTTTCATCGTGCCCGAGATGGGCCCCTCCCGCCGCAACGAGAGGGACATCAGACTAGTCGAGACTGGTCTTAATGATTCTCTTCGTGAGCCATCGACAGGTAGACGATGGTCAGCATCATGAAGATGAACGCCTGCAGGGTGATGATCAGGATGTGGAACACAGCCCACGCCCATTGCAGAACCACACCCATGCCGCTGAGCCACAGCAGGCCGCTGCCGAACATCACGGCAATCAGGATGAACACCAGCTCGCCGGCGTACATGTTGCCGAACAGACGCAGTGCCAGGGAGATTGGCTTGGCCACCAGGGTCACGAACTCCAGCAGGAAGTTCACTGGAATCAGCAGGGCCTGGACCAGGATGTTCTTGCTACCGAACGGATGCAGGGTCAGTTCGCCGATGAAGCCGCCGATGCCCTTGACCTTGATGCTGTAGAAGATGATCAACGCGAATACCGACAGGGCCATGCCCAGGGTAGCGTTCGGGTCAGTGGTGGAAACGGCACGGAATGGAATGTGCGGGTCGCCAGAAATCAGCATCGCCAGTTGCGGGATCCAGTCCACAGGAACCAGGTCAATGGCGTTCATCAGGAACACCCAGACGAAGATGGTCAGAGCCAGCGGTGCGATGACCGGGCTGCGACCGTGGAAGCTGTCCTTCACGCTGCCATCGACGAAGCCGACCATCACTTCGACGAAGTTCTGCAAAGCGCCCGGCACACCGGAAGTCGCCTTCTTGGCCGCCATGCGGAACAGAAGAATGAAGATCACACCCAGTGCGACAGACCAGCCGAGGGTATCGACGTGGAATGCCCAGAAGCCCATTTCCTTGGCTTCTGCTGCGGAGTGGGCAAAGCCCCAGCTCCCATTGGGTAGCTGACCGAAGGTCAGGTTCTGCAAGTGGTGCTGGATATAGCCCGAAGCGGTTGTTTCTGCTGACATGGTTGCCTCAAACGCCCTAAGGTCTCGAAAGTCTTGTTCTCATTAGCAGGGGAGCGAACCAGCTGACCAGCTGGGTCAGCACGAAGACGCCGAATACTGCCAACGGCGCCAAAGGCTTCACACCTGCAAACGTCAGCGCGAACAGCACTGCCGTCAAAATCAATTTGCCCGCCTCGCCGGCATAAAAAGACCGGACGATGGCTTGGGCCGCTCGGGCGCCGGAAAACCGAAATGCCCTGTGAGCGAAATACACATTGGGTAGCAAGGCTATCAGTCCTCCGCAAAGGCCTGAATATCCGGCTACGACTCCACGCCATTGCCAAAGCGCCAGAGCGGCTATCAGTAAAATGACCAACTGAGCCAGTAGAACCGGGAAAACCGCCAAGCGATGGAACGGCAGGCGGTTTGGCGTGCGGGTTTCCATCACTCTTGCTCCTCAAGGGTCGGCTGCCAGAATTCTGTAACTTGGCATAATTTGTGCCGACAAAATGCGCGCAGAGTATAGGGGCGGTTCAGCCCCTATTCAACTGCCGGGTAGTGATTTCCGACTGCGCGCTACACAAGGAAATGTTTCAACGGATGTGAGCGAGGACGCCTTGCAGTTCATCCAGGGAGTTGTAGCCGATCACCAGTTGCCCCTTGCCCTTCTTGCCGTGGCGAATCTGCACCGCAGAGCCTAGGCGCTCGGCCAAACGCTGCTCCAGGCGAGCGATATCCGGATCGGGCTTGACCGGTTCAGCAGGCTCTTGCTTGCCGCTGAGCCACTGGCGAACCAAGGCCTCGGTCTGACGCACCGTCAGGCCTCGTGCGACAACGTGTCGCGCCCCTTCAACCTGTTGATTTTCCGGCAATCCGAGCAATGCGCGGGCATGTCCCATTTCCAGGTCGCCATGGGACAACATGGTCTTGATCACCTCGGGCAGGGAGATCAGGCGCAGCAGGTTGGCCACGCTGACGCGGGACTTGCCCACAGCTTCGGCAACTTGTTGCTGGGTCAGCTGGAACTCCTGCTGCAGGCGCTGCAGGGCCAGTGCTTCCTCGATGGGATTGAGATCTTCGCGCTGGATGTTCTCGATCAGCGCCAGGGCAATGGCGGTTTCATCGGGCACATCGCGGACCATCGCCGGAATGGTTTCCTGGCCAGCCTGCTGGCTGGCGCGCCAACGGCGTTCACCGGCGATGATTTCAAACCGACCGGCGCCGATGGGACGCACCACGATGGGCTGCATCACACCCTGGGTCCTGATCGAATTCGCCAGTTCCTCCAGGGCTTGTGGGTCCATGTCCCGACGAGGCTGGTACTTGCCACGCTGGATCAGGTCCAGCGGCAGGTGTTGCAGTTCACGCTGGTCGATCTGCGCGGCTTGTTCTTCCAGGGCGCTGACAGTCGGACCACTCAACAGTGCATCCAGTCCACGTCCGAGACCACGTTTCTTGACGGCCATGGGGATTCCTTAAGTTGGCTGGGCGGCTGCGATGCGCGCTTGTTTACGTTGCCGGCGAACCATCTCGCCGGCCAGGGCCAGGTAGGCCAGTGCGCCGCGGGATTGTTTGTCGTACGCCAATGCCGGCATGCCGTAGCTCGGAGCTTCGGCCAGGCGGATGTTGCGCGGGATCACGGTGTCGTAAAGCTGGTCGCCGAAGTGTTCCTTGAGCTGTGCGGAAACATCGTTCATCAGGCTCAGGCGCGGGTCGAACATGGTACGCAGCAAGCCTTCGATCTTCAGCTCGGGATTGAGCAGTTCGCCGATGCGCTTGATGTTATCCACAAGGTCGCTCAAGCCTTCCAGAGCGTAGTACTCGCACTGCATGGGGATGATGACGCCATCGGCAGCCACCAGGGCATTGAGGGTCAGCATCGACAGCGACGGCGGGCAATCGATCAGGATGTAGTCATAGTTCTCGCGGATCGGGGCCAGGGCACTGCGCAGCCGGCTTTCCTTCATCTGCATTTCCAGCAGCACCACTTCCGCCGCGGTCAGGTCGCGGTTGGCCGGCAACAGCTGGTAGCCGCCGTGTTCGGAGAAGTGCATGGCCTGGGTCAGGTCGCACTCGCCGATCAGCAAGTCGTAGACCGAGTTTTCCAGGCCATGTTTATCCACACCGCTCCCCATGGTGGCGTTGCCCTGTGGATCAAGGTCGATCAGCAGCACCCGGCGCTTGGTCGCTACCAGGGATGCCGCGAGGTTGATGCAGGTGGTGGTCTTGCCCACACCACCTTTCTGGTTCGCTATCGCGAATACCTTAGCCATTCTTGCTTGTGTTCCCAATCATGCCGTGCGGCGCAGTATCAGCAGATGGCGTTGGCCTTGGCAACCGGGTACGGCCAGGGCGTGTTCGCTATCGAGGTGGAAGTCTGCCGGCAATGCTAACAGCTCATCAGAGGGATGGACGCCCTTCATTGCCAGCCAGCGTGTATCGCTGTCCCCAAGGTGGCGGGTCCAGCTGGTGAAGTTCTCCATGCTGCTGAACGCCCGGGAAATGATCCCGTTGAAAGGCTGTTCAGGAGTGAAGGCCTCGACCCGGCTGTGGATAACTTGCAGGTTATCCAGCTTGAGCTCAAGTTTGACCTGGGTCAGGAAGCGGGTCTTCTTGCCGTTGCTGTCCAGGCAGGTGACCTGGGATCCGGGAAACAGGATCGCCAGGGGAATACCCGGCATCCCGCCGCCACTGCCCACATCCAGCCAGCGGCCGTCCTCGATGAACGACATCACGCTCAGGCTGTCGAGCAAGTGGCGCGAAACCATTTCATCGGGATCGCGCACGGCGGTCAGGTTATAGGCCTTGTTCCACTTGATCAGCAGCGCCAGGTAGCCCAGCAGCGATTCATGCTGGGCCGGGCTCAGTTCGACACCGAGTTGGCGGGCGCCTGTGGATAATTCATCCGCGTGTTGCGAGGTGACCAGTGAACTCAAGCGCTTTGCTCCAACTGACGGCCGGCGCCGCGTTTTTTCAAGTGAATCATCAACAGGGAAATGGCCGCGGGAGTCACGCCGGGAATCCGTGATGCCTGGCCCAGGGTTTCCGGACGGGTCGCGCCCAGCTTGCCCTGGATCTCCTTGGACAGGCCGGAGATGGTGGCGTAATCGATATCCACAGGCAGCTTGGTGTCCTCGCTGGCCCGCAGGCGAGCGATTTCATCCTGTTGGCGATCGATGTAGCCGGCGTACTTGGTCTTGATCTCGACCTGTTCCGCCACCTGTGGATCCTCCGCGCCCTGCCCGGTCACTTCAACCAGCCCAGCGTAGTCGATCTCCGGACGACTCAGCAGGTTCAACAGGTTGTACTCGTGGGTCAGCGGTGTGCCGAATTTTTGTGCAATCGCATCGCCCTGCTCAGTACCGGGGCGAACCCAGGTGGACTTCAAGCGCTGTTCTTCCAGGGCTATGCCCTCGCGTTTCTTGCAGAACGCCGCCCAGCGCACGTCATCCACCAAGCCCAGCTCGCGACCTTTTTCGGTCAGGCGCAAATCGGCGTTGTCTTCGCGCAGGATCAGGCGGTACTCCGCCCGCGAAGTGAACATGCGGTACGGTTCCTGGGTACCCAGGGTAATCAGGTCATCGACCAACACCCCGATGTAGGCTTCGTCGCGACGCGGGCACCAGCTGTCCTTGCCCTGGGCACGCAATGCCGCGTTGGCCCCGGCCAGCAGGCCTTGTGCGCCAGCTTCTTCGTAACCGGTAGTGCCATTGATCTGGCCAGCGAAGAACAGACCGCCGATGACTTTGGTCTCGAGGCTGTACTTCAAGTCCCGCGGGTCGAAATAGTCGTATTCGATGGCGTAGCCCGGGCGCACGATATGGGCATTTTCCATGCCCCGGATCGATTGCACGATCTGCAACTGCACATCGAACGGCAGAGAGGTGGATATCCCGTTCGGGTACAGCTCGTGGGTGGTCAGGCCTTCGGGCTCGATGAAGACCTGGTGGCTTTCCTTGTCGGCAAAGCGGTGGATCTTGTCTTCGATCGATGGGCAGTAGCGCGGGCCAATACCTTCGATGACCCCGGAGTACATCGGCGAACGATCGAGGTTCGACGCGATGATCTCGTGGGTGCGCGCATTGGTGTGGGTAATCCAGCAGCTGATCTGCCGCGGATGCTGTTCCTTGGAACCCAGGAACGACATCACCGGGATGGGCGTATCGCCCGGCTGCTCGGTCATCACCGAAAAATCCACGGAACGGGCATCGATACGCGGTGGGGTACCGGTTTTCAGGCGACCGACCCGTAGTGGCAGTTCCCGCAGGCGTTGTGCCAGGGCAATCGAAGGTGGGTCACCAGCACGACCGCCGGAGTAGTTCTGCAATCCGATGTGGATAAGTCCGCCGAGGAAGGTCCCGGTGGTCAATACCACCGAATCGGCGAAGAAACGCAGACCCATCTGGGTCACTACACCACGGACCTGATCCTGCTCGACGATCAGGTCGTCCGCCGCCTGTTGAAATATCCACAGGTTCGGCTGGTTCTCGAGAATCTCGCGTACCGCAGCCTTGTACAGGATGCGGTCGGCCTGGGCGCGGGTCGCACGTACTGCCGGGCCTTTGCGGCTGTTCAATACACGGAACTGGATGCCGCCTTTATCTGTAGCCATGGCCATCGCGCCGCCCAGGGCGTCGATTTCCTTGACCAGATGGCTCTTGCCGATCCCGCCGATCGCGGGATTGCAGCTCATGGCTCCGAGGGTTTCCACGTTATGCGTCAGCAACAGGGTCTTTGCCCCCATGCGTGCTGATGCAAGTGCTGCCTCGGTACCGGCATGACCGCCGCCGATGACGATCACTTCAAAACGGGAAGGGAAATCCACCACGCACCTCGTGCCTGCTTCAAGTAGGAGTAATTAGGAATGGTTGTTGGGTTGGTTTTTCGACCAAGGGGGCAAGTATAGGGACTTCGCCCTTTCTAAAGAACCCTTTGCACAAAATTTAACCAGCTTGTGGATGACTGGCGAACAATAGAAATTAAAAAGAGAGAAATTTATTAAAACCTTGTTTTTATGTTTATTCTTATACCCTTGCCTATCTGTGGATAGATTCCTACAAGCCTTTATTTTCATGGTGTACAGAGATTTTAAACTCTGTGGTTAGGTGTCATTGAGGCCGTTGGATAACCGGTTTAAGCCTGTGGATTAATGTGCTGCTTATCCACAGAGCCGATTCTCCTCAGCTTTGAGGCTGGGTTATCAACTGTGCTGAAGGGCAGTTATTCACAGGGCTTAATCCACAGAAAAATGCCTCGTCGATGCGCTAGAGCTCAGAGCGCAAGCCTTTCCAGAGGTATGGATCGAAAAATTGCAGGGCAACCCAGATGCCTTTGGCATATGAGTAGAGGCAGCGGGATAACCGCACGGGGATAGGAAACGCCGTAGACAGGGCCAGCTGGTGCCGGTCTACAGGCGCTACCCGGCCTGTTGGCCGGGTAGGAAGGGGCAGGACTACTTGCCGATACAGAAGCTGGAGAAGATTCGTCCCAGCAAGTCATCGGAGCTGAAGGCCCCGGTTATTTCTCCGAGGAATTGCTGGGCCTGACGCAGGTCTTCGGCCAACAATTCGCCCGCACCAGCCAGGGTCAGCTGGGCCCGGCCATGCTCCAGCGCCGCATTGGCGTAGCGCAGCGCTTCCAGATGCCGGCGGCGTGCACTGAAGCTGCTTTCGGAGGTTTGTTCATATCCCATGCAAGCCTTCAGGTGCTCGCGCAACAATTCCAGGCCCGGGCCTGCGGCCATTGCACTGAGGCTGATGGTGACATGGCCGTCTTCACAGGTTTCCAGGGCGATGGGTTCGCCACTCAGGTCGGCCTTGTTGCGAATCAGGGTGACCTTGGCCGGATCCGGGCGCTGCTGCAGGAACTCGGGCCACAAGGCGAAGGGATCGACCGCCTCGGCGGCAGTAGCGTCGACCACCAGCAATACTCGGTCGGCTTCACCAATGGCCTTGAGCGCTCGTTCGACACCGATTTTTTCCACCTGGTCCTCGGTATCCCGCAGGCCAGCGGTATCCACTACATGCAGCGGCATGCCATCGATGTGGATATGTTCGCGCAGGATGTCCCGGGTAGTACCGGCGATGTCGGTGACGATGGCCGCTTCGCGACCGGCCAGGGCATTGAGCAGGCTCGACTTGCCGGCATTCGGACGACCGGCAATCACCACGGTCATGCCATCGCGCAGCAAGGCGCCCTGCCCGGCTTCGCGCAGTACTGTGGACAACTCCTCGCGTACAGCATCGAGCATGCCGAGTACATGGCCATCGGCAAGGAAGTCGATTTCCTCCTCGGGAAAATCGATGGCGGCTTCGACATAGATGCGCAGTGCGATCAGTTGTTCGGTCAAGTGATGTACGCGCTGGGAGAAAGCCCCCTGCAGCGAGCGCAGGGCATTGCGGGCCGCCTGTGCAGAACTGGCCTCGATCAGATCGGCGATCGCCTCGGCCTGGGCCAGGTCGAGCTTGTCGTTGAGGAAGGCGCGTTCGCTGAACTCCCCGGGCCTGGCCAGCCGGCAACCCAGTTCCAGGCAACGTTGCAGGAGCATGTCGAGGACGATGGGGCCGCCATGGCCCTGCAACTCCAGTACATCTTCACCAGTGAAGGAGTTAGGGCCCGGGAAATACAGGGCGATGCCCTCGTCCAGGACTTCACCTTGCCCGCCGAGAAAGGCTCCGTAATGGGCAAACCGCGGCTTGAGTTCACGGCCGCTGATGGCCGCGGCAGCCGTTGCCGCCAACGGCCCGGAGATCCGCACGATGCCCACGCCACCGCGTCCCTGGGCAGTGGCGATGGCGGCGATGGTTTCACGAGGGACATTCATAACCAGACATCCAGACAAAAGTGACAGATAGCAAAACGCCCCACTAGGGGGCGTCTTGTGTGGTTATCCACAGAGTAGGTCAGGCCGCTGCTTTCTTGGTAGCAGCTTCGATCCTACGGGTGATGTACCACTGTTGGGCGATCGACAGGCAGTTGTTCACTACCCAGTACAGCACCAGGCCAGCTGGGAACCACAGGAAGAAGAAGGTGAAGATGATTGGCATCATTTTCATCACCTTGGCCTGCATCGGATCCGGCGGAGTCGGGTTCAGCTGCTGCTGGATGAACATGGTGGCGCCCATGATGATCGGCAGGATGAAGAACGGATCCTTGATCGACAGGTCGGTAATCCACAGCATGAACGGCGCCTGGCGCATTTCCACGCTTTCCAGGAGTACCCAGTACAGGGACAGGAAGACCGGCATCTGGACCAGGATCGGCAAGCAGCCGCCCAGCGGATTGATCTTCTCTTTCTTGTACAGCTCCATCATCGCCTGGGACATCTTCTGGCGATCGTCACCGAACTTCTCTTTCAACGCGGCCAACTTCGGCGCTACTGCACGCATGCGGGCCATGGATTTGTAGCTGGCAGCCGACAGCGGGAAGAAGATGCCCTTGATCAGCATGGTCAGGAAGATGATCGACCAGCCCCAGTTACCCACCAGGCTGTGGATATGTTGCAGCAGCCAGAAGATCGGCTGGGCAATGAACCACAGGAAACCGTAGTCCACGGTCAGTTCCAGACCTGGGGACAACTCTTTCAAGACGGCTTGGCTCTTCGGACCGGCATACAGGATGGCGCTGGTCTCGAGCTTGGCACCAGGAGCTACGGTGATCGAAGGACCGGTGTAGCCAATGATGTAGTTGCCTTTGCTGTCCTTGCGCGCCAGTACCTGGTTGTTCTCGCCCTTTGGCGGAATCCAGGCGGTCACGAAGTAGTGCTGCAGCCAGGCTACCCAGCCACCTTGCACGCTTTCAGTGATCGGGGCCTTGCTCTTGTCCTCGTTCACCTTGTCCATGTCTTTCATGGACACTTTTTTATACGGCTCGGAACTTGTCCACAGGGCGGCGCCCAGGTAAGTCGCAGTGCCGGTGGCGGTGCTGGAGGATGGATCGGAACTGGCGTCGCGCTTGAGCTGGGCGAACATCGCACCAGTCCAGGGTTGTGCACTTTCGTTGTCGATCAAGTAGGAAACGGTGATGTCGTACAGGCCGCGCTTGAGGGTGAAACGCTTGATGTAGTTGACGCCGTCCTTGCTGAACTTCAGGTCGACCACGAGTTGGTCCTGACCTTCAGCCAGTTGATAACTTTTCTTCTCCGAGGAGTAGATCGGTCGGCCAGCCGGATTGGCGTCCGGGCCGTTGCTGCCGATCAGGCCGCTTTGGGCCAGGTAGGTCCGCTCGTTGCCGTTGTCGAACAACTGGAAAGGAATTTCCGGATGGTCCTGGCGACGTGGGTACAGAGGCAGGCGCAGTTGTGCGATATCCCCACCTTGTGGATCGACGGCGAGGTCGAGCACATCCGTTTTGATCTGGATGAGATCTTTGCTTGCAGCCACTGGCACTTCGGCAGGGGCAGCGGTATCGCTGGCCGCACGCGGAATGTCGTCATTGGCGGCTGGAGTGCCGGTTGGCGTGTCCGGCAAGCCCGGGGTGGTCGTGCTGGAAGCAACATTCTGAGTCGGCAGGGCAGCCTGGCCATAATCCTGGTTCCATTTCAGAACCATGACATAGGACACGATTGCCAGGGCGACGATCAGGATCGTGCGTTTGATATCCATGATTACTCGGCCATCGAAGAAGAACGGGAGGTGGGGATAGGTGGAACCGGGTCATAACCACCGGGATTCCATGGATGACAGCGACCTAAACGACGAAAGGTCAGCCAACCACCGCGTAGAAGGCCATGGGTTTCGATGGCTTCCAACGCATAGCAAGAACAACTGGGGTGAAAACGACAGTGGTCGGCCATCAGAGGACTAATGGCATAGCGGTAAAACTGGATCGGAACGAGTGCCAGTTTACGCATCGGGACTGTCTACCCCTACAGTTTCGGATTTGACTGCGGATGCTGGCTTGTTACGGGCCAGGCGTCTCCAGAGTTTACCGAAATGCTGGATCAATTCAGGGTTTTCTACGTCGCCCAAACCTTTGCGCGCGACGATAACGATGTCCCATCCAACCAGTGAATCCTGGTGAAGACGAAACGATTCGCGCATCAGACGCTTGAGACGATTGCGTTCAACGGAGAGCTTTACGCTCTTCTTTCCGATCACGAGCCCCAGGCGGGGATGATCAAGATCGTTGTCGCGAGCAAGGAGCAGGAGATTCTTCCCCGGAACCTTGCCGGTAGGGGAGTCAAAGACGGCCTTGAAGTGTCGAGGAGTAAGCAGACGCTTTTCCCGACTGAAGTCCTGACTCACCTCCAGTGCCGGATTATCAAACTGCCAGACGTGCACGGCCTTTGGCGCGACGACGCGACAGGACGGCACGACCGTTCTTGGTGGCCATGCGAGCACGGAAACCGTGGGTACGAGCGCGTTTGATAGTGCTTGGTTGGAAAGTACGTTTCATGTCGTGTTACCTGGTTCGTCCACAACGGGCCGGAATGGCCCCCGTTTTAAGAGATCGGCGATTCTAGAGAAAGCAAGCCTCTAGGTCAATTTCCAACCAAGGTTTCCTTTATCTATGTATGTCCGGATTTCGGGCTTGTGGACCAGGTCCAGCCAGATATAAAAATAGAGAAGGAAAGTATTAAAGCTTTTCTGTAGAGCTTATAAAAGCTTAGCAAGGCTCTATCTGTGGATAACTAGCTTAAGCCCTTCTATTTCGTACTGTACAGAGAATGACAACACGGTTGAGAAACCGTGCTTTACCTGTGCTGCGAGGGCGGAAAAGCTGTGTGCGGAAAGGCTTGTTATCCACAGGCGATTTATCCACTGGGTTTCACCCCGAGTTGTGCATAGATCTCAAGCCTGGTTATCCACAGAGCTTATGCACATACCGCTGGTCGTGTTTATTCGGGTTAAGGCATTGATTCTTAGTGCCCTGGCGACACGCTACATGTGGATAAGTGGACGGCCGACCGTTACAATGGCCGCTTGTTTTTGCCTCACCGGCTTTCAACTCAGGGGATATCC